>NZ_JACGVC010000001.1 GCF_014077005.1 Colwellia sp. MB3u-45
TAGCGCCGATGGTAGTGTGGGAGTTCCCATGTGAGAGTAGGACATTGCTAGGCTTCTATTTAGAGAAACCCGTAGCTGACGCTACGGGTTTTTTGCTTTCTGGCATTTGATAAATAAAGCTTGAGATGGCTTGATACAATATAAAAGGTGACAAAGCGTTAAGAAAACCCATCAACCTCAATCAATAGCTGGTTTTGAATATTTTATACTAATACCAATTTGATTAATTAACTTCCCACTTTTATCCAATCTCTAGAGCAAAGATCTATCACCCTAGATGCATCTGAAACAAAAATATTCCAGGCTCGACTACATTCATTAACAATATCTTC
>NZ_JACGVC010000002.1 GCF_014077005.1 Colwellia sp. MB3u-45
GACTAAACTCGGGTTAAGTTTTACCGCCTTTTCAAATGAAATTTTAGCCAGTGCTGGTTCATCTAAGGCTAAATGGATAAAGCCTTGTTCTTGATTAGCACGGCTATGTGTTTCATCGAGTTTAAGTAATTCATTAATACTGCTTAATGCCGCAGGGATAGTTTTTGCATAGCGTTGGGCAACGGCAATTAAATACCATAATTCAATTTGGTGCTCTTGGTCTGTGGT
>NZ_JACGVC010000003.1 GCF_014077005.1 Colwellia sp. MB3u-45
GAGCGAATGAGATTCTGTATCGGTTAGTTATCTTCTTTGAAGAAACTAACTTTCTTTAACAATTAGTTATCATGCAATTTGTGTGGACACTCACATTAACGTTGATTTTACATAGTTATCCTCGGGTAACAAAAAAACAGCTTAATATGATGTCACACAAAAATAAGTATCATTTAGAATTTCCTTTTTAAGGAATGAATAAATAATACGTTTTATGTAGTTACTTTATCCTTAGTCGGAATAGAGTGACACGACAGAATTCATTGAGCAGATGTCTTTTCTTGGTTCACTTCGGTGAGTTAAGGTGAGCATCACAAACGATTT
>NZ_JACGVC010000004.1 GCF_014077005.1 Colwellia sp. MB3u-45
CGCCCATTAGTTTCTTTTGCTATAAGAGATTTAAAATCAATGGATTCAAGTGTGATCATAACGACTGATATCAATGTATGAAAAATGAAACCAATTAGATCACAAATTTAATCAAAATGGTATAAGGCGTTTCAAGTTGCAATAAGTTAAGCTTTAAACCATAAAAAGCAAAAAACCCGTAGTGTTAACTACGGGTTTTTGACGTACATAGATGCACTAATGCGTTGGATGCAGGATGCACAAGCACGCTCTCACATAAAAAAGAATACCTGCACGCTATTTACCAACGACGCTAATACCTTTCACTGCTTACGCTTAATGGGCAAAGTAGCGGCGCCATCTCAAGCTTTATTTATCAAATCTCAGAAAGCAAAAAACCCGTAGCGTCAGCTACGGGTTTCTCTAAATAGAAGCCTAGCAATGTCCTACTCTCACATGGGAACTCCCACACTACCATCGGCGCTAACACGTTTCACTTCTGAGTTCGG
>NZ_JACGVC010000005.1 GCF_014077005.1 Colwellia sp. MB3u-45
TTTTTGTGTGACATCATATTAAGCTGTTTTTTTGTTATCCGAGGATAACTATGTAAAATCAACGTTAATGTGAGTGTCCACACAAATTGCATGATAACTAATTGTTAAAGAAAGTTAGTTTCTTCGGAGGAAGATAACCAACCGAAACAAAATCTCATTCGCTTTGTTTCGTTGCTGCAGGCCTTGCCTGAAGCGAGATGCATATTCTACGCAACTCTGTTTTAATGTCAACGCTTATTTCGTTTTATTTTAAAAGTTTTTTTAACTTTCAAACAACTCGTTTTATCACGTTAAGTTAACCAAATCAGCTTGAACTGAATAAGATAA
>NZ_JACGVC010000006.1 GCF_014077005.1 Colwellia sp. MB3u-45
CTTTAACAATTAGTTATCATGCAATTTGTGTGGACACTCACATTAACGTTGATTTTACATAGTTATCCTCGGATAACAAAAAAACAGCTTAATATGATGTCACACAAAAATAAGTATCATTTAGACTTTCCTTTTTAAGGAATGAATGAATAATACGTTTTATGTAGTTACTTAGTTCCTAGTCGGGATTGAGTGACACGACAGAATTCATTGAGCAGATGTCTTTTCTTGGTTCACTTCGGTGAGTTAAGGTGAGCATCACAAACGATTTTTAATTGAAGAGTTTGATCATGGCTCAGATTGAACGCTGGCGGC
>NZ_JACGVC010000007.1 GCF_014077005.1 Colwellia sp. MB3u-45
GTTTATTGCGGACGCGTAGCTCAGCTGGATAGAGTACCTGGCTACGAACCAGGCGGTCGCAGGTTCGACTCCTGCCGCGTCCGCCACATTGAAAAAACCAGTCTAATGACTGGTTTTTTTTCGCCTAAAATTTATTGCCAACCACTTATCTGCGATAATCTCCTTCAAAAAGATTTTAAAGCTAGTTTTATCTCTGTTGGATTTATAGTGACTTGATGAATTATACCAATTTGATTAATTAACTTCCCACTTTTATCCAATCTCTAGAGCAAAGATCTATCACCCTAGATGCATCTGAAATAAAAATATTCCACGCTCGAGTACATTCATTAACAATATCTTCATAT
>NZ_JACGVC010000008.1 GCF_014077005.1 Colwellia sp. MB3u-45
CGTCCGCAATAAACTGTTTTTTTATATCTCATGCTTAGGAGATGACAAACTTGTACAATATTCATTTTTTAACTAGCGTTAATATTTGCTAGTCTTTATTATTTAGCCACTTAAAGAAAAGTGGCGGACGCGGCAGGAGTCGAACCTGCGACCGCCTGGTTCGTAGCCAGGTACTCTATCCAGCTGAGCTACGCGTCCTCAA
>NZ_JACGVC010000009.1 GCF_014077005.1 Colwellia sp. MB3u-45
TAAGCAACAGCAGTTTGAGTATGCTTATCTTTTTGGTGCTGTTTGCCCTGCAACAGGAGATACCGAGGCATTAATAGCGCCAATCATGAATATGGATGTGATGGAAAAACACTTAGCATTGATTGGCCAAAAGGTACCCAAAGGACGACACGCCGTGATAGTTGTGGATGGTGCAGCTTGGCATCAAGTCCATTTAACCGAAAAATTTGATAACTTATCAATTATAAAGTTGCCCCCTTATTCACCTGAAC
>NZ_JACGVC010000010.1 GCF_014077005.1 Colwellia sp. MB3u-45
TATAAACGAAGTGCTAGCTGAGTCACTAGTGCTCAATATTACGTCTGTTCCACTGCTTTGTGTCCAGATATAGCTAGCAATAGTTCCGTCTGAGTCAGAGCCTGCACCTAATAAGGATACCTCAGTATTTTCATTTACTATTTGGTTCGCACCAGCATTTGCTGATGGCAATATATTGACATTATTAACATTAATCGTAATGGTATCGGTCTTAGTTGCACCTTCATTATCGGTTACCGTTAGTGTAAAAGTAAATACTTCGTTATTGGTAACTTCCGGTGTTATAAACGAAGTGCTAGCTGAGTCACTAGTGCTCAATATTACGTCTGTTCCACTGC
>NZ_JACGVC010000011.1 GCF_014077005.1 Colwellia sp. MB3u-45
CAACTATCACGGCGTGTCGTCCTTTGGGTACCTTTTGGGCAATCAATGCTAAGTGTTTTTCCATCACATCCATATTCATGATTGGCGCTATTAATGCCTCGGTATCTCCTGTTGCAGGGCAAACAACACCAAAAAGATAAGCATAGCTTAACCGCTCTTGGTCTTGTTCCTTTTGTTGCCCAGAGCCTTGTCGTTGTATTCTGCTCTCCAAAGCGTGCTTCATCTTGAAACCACACATCTACATATTTAAGGTTGACATTCCACGGGATCGTACGGATCATTTCCATTTCGAATTTTTTTAAAAGCTTTTTGTACTTCATCTGATTGCTTCGGGTGCCTTGACAGACTCGTTATCCATGAGAAGCCTAGCTGATGTAAAAGCCGATAAATATTATCAACTGAATAGTCGACTTTAAATTCTTTAGTAATATAAGCAACAAGTGTTTGTGCTTTGAGCCTTCCGCCTTTGGGTTTAATACTATTATCATGAATGTACTGGCTTAGTTGGGAGAGCTGTTGTTCATTTAGATTACAAGGTCGTCCAGAGC
>NZ_JACGVC010000012.1 GCF_014077005.1 Colwellia sp. MB3u-45
ATTAGGTGTTGACGTGAAGCCAGAAATCTCTAGAATGCGCTCCAGTTCCAAGGGGTAACCCCAAAGAGCTGTTTTAATAAGTTATCTTATTCAGTTCAAGCTGATTTGGTTAACTTAACGTGATAAAACGAGTTGTTTGAAAGTTAAAAAAACTTTTAAAATAAAACGAAATAAGCGTTGACATTAAAACAGAGTTGCGTAGAATA
>NZ_JACGVC010000013.1 GCF_014077005.1 Colwellia sp. MB3u-45
AGCGACAATAGCGACATGGCCCCACCTGATCCCATTCCGAACTCAGAAGTGAAACGTGTTAGCGCCGATGGTAGTGTGGGAGTTCCCATGTGAGAGTAGGACATTGCTAGGCTTCTATTTAGAGAGACCCGTAGCTGACGCTACGGGTTTTTTGCTTTCTGTGATTTGATAAATAAAGCTTGAGTTAGCTTGCTGCAATCTCAAAGGTTATACCAATTTGATTAATTAACTTCCCACTTTTATCCAGTCTCTAGAGCAAAGATCTATCACCCTAGATGCATCTGAAATAAAAATATTCCAGGCTCGACTACATTCATTAACAATATCTTCATATCCACTAAAACATCTGTTCGCTAATTCATTTTGCCTCAGCCATTGCCATACTTGCTCAATAGGATTTAGTTCAGGTAAATAAGGGGGTAATTTTATAATTGATAAGTTATCAAATTTTTCGGTTAAATGGACTTGATGCCAAGCTGCACCATCCACAACTATCACGGCGTGTCGTCCTTTGGGTACCTTTTGGGCAATCAATGCTAAGTGTTTTTC
>NZ_JACGVC010000014.1 GCF_014077005.1 Colwellia sp. MB3u-45
GCGAAAAAAAACCAGTCATTAGACTGGTTTTTTCAATGTGGCGGACGCGGCAGGAGTCGAACCTGCGACCGCCTGGTTCGTAGCCAGGTACTCTATCCAGCTGAGCTACGCGTCCGCAATAAACTGTTTTTTTATATCTCATGCTTAGGAGATGACAAACTTGTACAATATTCATTTTTTAACTAGCGTTAATATTTGCTAGTCTTTATTATTTAGCCACTTAAAGAAAAGTGGC
>NZ_JACGVC010000015.1 GCF_014077005.1 Colwellia sp. MB3u-45
GCAGATAGCAAGCTATCTCTGTTACCGCTCGACTTGCATGTGTTAAGCCTGCCGCCAGCGTTCAATCTGAGCCATGATCAAACTCTTCAATTAAAAATCGTTTGTGATGCTCACCTTAACTCACCTAAGTGAACCAAGAAAAGACATCTGCTCAATGAATTCTGTCGTGTCACTCAATCCCGACTAGGAACTAAGTAACTACATAAAACGTATTATTTATTCATTCCTTAAAAAGGAAATTCTAAATTATACTTATTTTTGTGTGACATCATATTAAGCTGTTTTTTTGTTACCCGAAGGTAACTATGTAAAATCAACGTTAATGTGAGTGTCCACACAAATTGCATGATAACTAATTGTTAAAGAAAGTTAGTTCCTTCAAAGAAGATAACTAACCGATACAGAATCTCATTCGCTCTATACCGTAAAGTAATTCGTTGCTGCAGGCCTTGCCTGAAGCGAGATGCGCATTCTACGCACCTGAGTTTTAATGTCAACGTT
>NZ_JACGVC010000016.1 GCF_014077005.1 Colwellia sp. MB3u-45
TCTATCACCCTAGATGCATCTGAAACAAAAATATTCCAGGCTCGACTACATTCATTAACAATATCTTCATATCCACTAAAACATCTGTTCGCTAATTCATTCTGCCTCAGCCATTGCCATACTTGCTCAATAGGATTTAGTTCAGGTGAATAAGGGGGCAACTTTATAATTGATAAGTTATCAAATTTTTCGGTTAAATGGACTTGATGCCAAGCTGCACCATCCACAACTATCACGGCGTGTCGTCCTTTGGGTACCTTTTGG
>NZ_JACGVC010000017.1 GCF_014077005.1 Colwellia sp. MB3u-45
CTTTATACGCAGGAAAAATGGCCAAATATAAGGCATTTATTTTAATAACTAGTTGTTCTAATTATTAAATAAATAACGCAGTAGTTGGTTATTTTAACCAGTAAAAATGATCAGATAATTAGTGAGATTGGTATTACGCTATAGAAGCGTTATGATATTGGCATTTTTCACGTAAAGACTATAAAGAGAGACGCATGTCAGCTGTTCCATTAGAACGTATTACCATAGAACCTACTTCACCCGCCACAGCCTGTGTTATCTGGTTACATGGCTTAGGAGACTCTGGTGCAGGATTTTCGCCTATTGTGCCAGAATTAGGTTTGCCTAAAAATCACGCGGTACGCTTTGTGTTTCCACATGCGCCAGAGCAAGCCGTGACTATTAACCAAGGCCATGTCATGCGTTCATGGTATGACATAAAAAGTATGGATTTACATAACCGTGCTGATATGGACGGTGTGCTTAAATCTGAAGTCAAAATTCGAGCATTAATTGCCGAGCAAGTTACAGCGGGTATACCGGCAAAGAATATTATTTTAGCGGGCTTTAGCCAAGGCGGCGTGATGAGCATGTTTACCGGTTTGCGTTACCCTGAAAAGCTTGCAGGTATTATGGCGTTATCATGTTATTTACCTAACGCTGATGCATTACCCGAGCAATTAAGTGCGGCGAATAGCGATACAGCAATTTTGCAACAACACGGCGACAATGACGATGTTGTACCTTTAAGTGCAGGTAAAATGGCTAATACCTTACTTAATGCGAAAAACTACCCAGTAAAATGGCAAACTTATCCGATGGCGCATAGTGTTCATCCAACACAAATCCGTGATATTGCCACATGGTTAGTGGCACGTTTAAATCTAGCGTAAAGCTAAGTCATCGAAGGGGAGATAACATGCCAGAAGTTAAGGTTAAACTTGTTTTTGAGAAAGAAAACAAAAATAGTATCCGTTTTAAAGAAGTAGCTGAGCCAGGTAAGGCTGAAGCTATGGGCAGTATCTATTTACAAAAGTGGCTTGTGGGTGATGCTAAATCAATTGAAATATCGGTGAAAGTTCCAGACTAGTGATTTTGAATTAATTTGTTTTCAGCTGACTATTGCTAAGTTATTTCGACGAGACACCAAGCTTTGTAGTTAAAAGATAGCATTTATGAAAAATGATGAAGACTTAGAGCATCCTGCGAAGTGGTCAAGTAAAACTGACCACTAATTTATATTCTAGTCAGTATCTTTTCTCTGACTCATTTTTTATTCCTCTACTGTTTTGAGCTCCAAACCCATTAGGAAAAAGTCTTTACAGCTCAAGCGCTGTAGTTTTTATTGCGCTTAGCCTATCCATGGTCAGTTTGTCCATAACTAGCTCAACCTAGTGCATTTTTAACCGTAACGGGTTTAACAACAATATTTTTAACAATAACGGTTTTAATACTAATCCCCTCAGCAGATAAATGAATTAAGCCAGCTTTTGAAAGACTAATAAGCGATTGTTTGCTGGCATAGCATGATCATTTTCTAGCGATAAACCTACACTCTGCGCTAAGGCCATTATTGCCTCAATATCGCGAATAGCACTTTGGCTATCACGCTCTTTGAGCCAGATATCAAAACCAGCATTACTCTCGCTTGTGTACTGGCCTTGATAATTAAATGGCCCATAAACACAACATTTACCCTGTTGATTTAAATGTTGTGATACCCCACTAAAAAATGCTTGCACTAATGGCCAGCTAATAATGTGCAAGGTATTTGCTGTGTATATGGCGTCAATTTTTTCAATTGGCCAAGGATGGTTGAGATCAAGTTCAATTGGGTGAAGTAAGTTACCTGCAGGATATTCTCTTAACCATTGGCTAATACCTTGATGATTTATTAATATATCGCTGGTCTGCCAACTTAACCATGGCATGTTGGGCGCAAAAAACACCGCATGTTGGCCAGAGCCTGAACCGACCTCTAACACAGTTTTACTGGCACTAAAGCTATCAGCTAGCGCAGCTAAAATAGCGGCTTTATTGTTCTCACAGGCTTGGGAGAAGGGTTTGTTCATGGTTGTTTACTCAATTTTTCACTCAGTTCTACACTCAGTTCTTTACGCATATGATGACTAGCGTGACTAACCGTTTTCATTGTTTAACTTATAAGGTAGTAGTGTTTGGCACTGCGCTTGATAAGTACGCATTTGTTGTTGTTCTTGCAAACAAAAGGCTTTGATAGCCGGTTTGAAGCCTGCATGTTTGATCCAATGATATGACGTGGTTAGCTTAGGTTCAAAGCCTCGGGCTATTTTATGTTCACCTTGGGTACCTGGGTGAAATAAGCTCAGTTTATTTTCAATACAAAACTCTATGCCTTGGTAGTAACACAATTCAAAATGTAAATTGTTATAACTCTTCGTGCAACCCCAATAGCGACCATATAAATGCTTGTCGTCAAAAAAGAACCAAGCACAAGCGATGTCTTCGCCATTACAGTTAGCGATGATCAGCAAGATATGCTCAGGTAACTTTTCTACTATTGACTTAAAAAAATCAAACGATAAATGTGGTGTATGTCCACGTTTTAAATAAGTTAGCTGATAAGTTAAATAGAAAAACTCAAGTTCTTTTTCACTAATATCTTTACCGGTAACGCGTCTAATCTCAATGTTTTGTTGCGCCATTGAAAGACGCTCTTTGCGAGTGTTTTTTCTTTTTCTGGCGGTGAAGCGTGAGAGGAAATCGTCAAAGTCACGGTAGTTATAGTTTAGCCAATGAAATTGCACCGTGTTACGTTGGTAAACATCATCAGACTTTTGCTGTGTTGGTAAGCAATATAATAAGTGCCAGCTATTTAAGTTTTTATGTTGGCAATGGTGTGTTAATACCTCGAAAACATCAGCAAGGCCAAGATGGTGAGATAATAATTTATGGCTAGTTACCGGTGTAAAAGGCGTGGTAGCGACTAATTTAGGGTAGTAGGGCATATTATGCTTTTCATAGGCTTCGGCCCATGCCCAATCAAAAACATATTCTCCCCATGAATGAGATTTAACGTACATGGGCAGAATAGCGTTAATTTCATTTTTATCGTTATCACGCAATTGTAAGTGATGAGGTTGCCAACCTTGAGCACCACTAACCGAGCCACTCGTTTCTAAACACTGGAGAAATTGATAATTTGAAAACACCGATGGCTGTCGATTTAGCCGTTGCCAGTCTTGTTTAGCTATAGCTGAAATATTATTTACGACTTCAATTTTCAATGATTATTCTGTTACTTAAGTTACTCATCTCTGCAGCTTAACAGATGGTTAATTTAATAGGTATAAAGCTTTTTAAGTAACTAATGTGTGGCAATTTCTGAGCAATACTTACCTGTAACAACAAATTCATATCTTTAGATTTAATTCACTTGGTATAATGTTAAAAACGTAATTAGGGTAATGAAACCAATGAGCATTGAAAAAACACTGAAGTCATTTTTAAATCAAGTTAAAGAAACACAAATAATTTGGGCGTTACAAGATAAAAACAGCGAAGATTGGGTGGTACTTGATTCAATTAACTTTGAAAACACTGAAGTTATGCCACTTTGGTCAACACAAGCACTGGCCAAAAGTCATTGTATTGAAGAGTGGGCTGATTATATACCTGCGGCTATTACGTTAGCTGATTGGATGGAATTCTGGATTGAAGACTTACTCGAAGATGGCGTTATTATCGGTATCAATTGGCAAGAAAATGATGAGTGTTTGGAGTTAGAACTGCCTGAGTTTACTCAAGCACTGGCAGCAGTTGAAACGTTATAACTAGCCAAGCCAAACGGTTACCATGTTAACCTTATAAGCGCCTACTATCGCGTTAGTGAACACACATATTGCCAGACCAATGAAGCTTATGCTTGCAATATGTTGTGTTCATAGCTCCCTCCAGGCAAATATCTAGCGGTTATTATTGCCCGTTATTTATTTTTAAGCTCCGAATCCTCTTAAAACGGCAACTTGTCTTCTCAACGAAATAATAAAAAGTATTTTTTTATTTAATGAATTGATTAATTTCAGCGGTTTAAATGTCATTTGTTCTCTTTTTAGGCAATGGATAAAATCACCTAGACAGAAAGTGTCAGACTATTTTTTACATTTAACTTCAGTCTGTTACAGTAAATTAATACCAATTTGACTAATTAACTTCCCACTTTTATCCAATCTCTAGAGCAAAGATCTATCACCCTAGATGCATCTGAAACAAAAATATTCCAGGCTCGACTACATTCATTAACAATATCTTCATATCCACTAAAACATC
>NZ_JACGVC010000018.1 GCF_014077005.1 Colwellia sp. MB3u-45
GCCACTTTTCTTTAAGTGGCTAAATAATAAAGACTAGCAAATATTAACGCTAGTTAAAAAATGAATATTGTACAAGTTTGTCATCTCCTAAGCATGAGATATAAAAAAACAGTTTATTGCGGACGTGTAGCTCAGTTGGATAGGTTATCTAACGCTAATGGCTACGAATGCTTTTTATGAGTAAAGTTCGTTATCTCCTAAACATGAGATATAAAAAAATAGTTTATTGCGGACGCGTAGCTCAGCTGGATAGAGTACCTGGCTACGAACCAGGCGGTCGCAGGTTCGACTCCTGCCGCGTCCGCCACATTGAAAAAACCAGTCTAATGACTGGTTTTTTTTCGC
>NZ_JACGVC010000019.1 GCF_014077005.1 Colwellia sp. MB3u-45
TTAAACTCGATGAAACACATAGCCGTGCTAATCAAGAACAAGGCTTTATCCATTTAGCCTTAGATGAACCAGCACTGGCTAAAATTTCATTTGAAAAGGCGGTAAAACTTAACCCGAGTTTAGTCACTAGTTGGCAAGCATTAATTCACCTGTACCGAGATGAAAAGCAACAAGACAATATGCAAAAAGCCGCAAATCAGTTAGAGAAACTAAAAAAATTACCACCGGCCTTACTCGCGGTAACTGAATTAATGTACGAAGGGAAATTATTAAAAGCGGAACAAATTTGTCGACATTTTTTACAAGATAATAAACGCCACATCGATGGCATGTGTCTGCTTGCTGAAATAGGTGTAGAGCTAAAAATTTATGACGATGCTGAATTTTTACTGGCCAGTGCCCTTGAGTTGGCGCCCAATCATATAAATGCGCGCTCTCAGTACCTCAATTTACTTATTCGTTTAGGTAAATACAAAGTGGCAGAACAGCAAGTTGAAAAGTTACTCGCTATACAACCTGACAACCTGAGCTTCAAAGTCGCTAAAGCGAGTGCCTTAACAGGTTTAGGTAAAATAGAGCAAGCCATCATCCTATTTGAACAAGCGGTAGAGCAAAACGATCAAGTTGCAGGCTTTCAACTGCAGCTAGGCCATGCGCTAAAAACTAAAGGTGACATAAAAAAAGCCATTACGGCTTACCAAAAAGCCTACCAGCTAAACCCAAGTTATGGTGATGCTTTTTGGAGTTTAGCCAATACTAAAACCTACCGCTTTAGTGATGAAGAAATTGCGCAAATGCAAACACAGCAAAATAATAAAGCCTTAGCACTAACAGATAAGGTTCAACTCCATTTTGCTACCGGTAAAGCCTTTGAAGACAGAAAAGACTATAACCAAGCCTTTCAAGCCTACCAAGAAGGCAATAAATTACAACATGCTCATAGTGGCTTTGACATCAGCAAAGTAGAAAAACAAGTTGCAGAGCAAATTAAATACTGTACCGCCGGGCTGTTTGAGAGCCGTGGAAATTTAGGGCTTAATTTACCCGATCCGATATTTATTGTTGGTTTACCGCGCGCAGGCTCTACGCTACTTGAACAAATATTGGCTTCACATAGTCAAGTTGACGGCACGATGGAGCTACACAATATATTAGGCTTGGCATCACGGCTACGGGGCCGGAGTACCAGTCAAAGTGATAAAGAAGCCCAATATCCTAAAAACTTAAATGAAATTAATCCCGAGTATTTCAAACGCTTTGGTCAGCAATTTATTGACGAAACTCAAGTCTACCGAGAAAAGGCACCCTTATTTATTGATAAAATGCCCAATAACTTTCTTCATATTGGCCTGATCCGATTAATACTGCCCAATGCTAAAATTATTGACGCCAGACGCTCACCCATGGCTTGTTGTTTTAGCGGTTTTAAACAATTATTTGCCGAAGGACAAGATTTTAGTTACAAGCTTGAAGACATGGGTCGTTACTATCAAGCTTATTTAAAATTGATGGCACATTGGGATGGTGTCTTACCGGGTTATGTATTAAAGGTAAATCATGAAGATGTGGTTGATGATTTAGAAACACAAGTACGAAGAATACTTGATTTTTGTGGCTTAGAGTTTGAACAATCCTGTGTCGATTTTCATAAAACCAAGCGCAATATTAAAACTCCAAGCTCTGAGCAAGTGCGTCAACCCATTTATAAAAGTGCCACTGAGCAATGGCGACATTTTGAGCAACATTTAGCGCCATTGAAAAAAGTGTTAAATTTGCCATAGGAAAAGCATATATCGTCCTGCTTTCATCTGAGCTGAATGGACTCACTAAGGTCTGAAAGCTCAAGTGTCTGGGGATGCGTGAACATAAAAAATCGAACATATTAATGTTCGCTTTTTTTGTTAATCGTGACCGTCCTAAATAATTAAAACTACACTTTCTCTACCTTAATTTTATAAAAAACACTATAAAGCACAGGTACGGCTATCATGGTCAAGATAGTGGCAAACGCTAATCCGCCCATAATGGTCACCGACATATCAGCAAAGAAAGGGTCAAA
>NZ_JACGVC010000020.1 GCF_014077005.1 Colwellia sp. MB3u-45
ATATTCGCCGCCCCAGTCAAGTTTATAACCTTCTGGTAAAGCAATAGCAGCAATTTTAGCTTGTGTACGATTAAACGCCTCACCGGTAGTTTCATTGTATCCGGCCTCCGCTTTAACGGTAATAGTTCGTACACGATCACGTCGATTAATTAGAAGCTCTTCACTGGCATAGTTCATTTTGCCACTTACTTGTTTAAAGGGTATATAAGTTCGTTGACTACTGCTCCACACTAAACTGTTTTCTAAGCCGGCTAATTGATCAGGATTTGTGCTACTATTTCTGGCAATAATTGGATAAAGGTAATCGCCATCTTGTAATTGCCCTATTTGCAAACCATCACTATAAAACTTTATCGCTTGACTAAAGTCACTCCTTGAAACACCGGCAATGCCTGCCGCTATATCATCATACTCAGGTGCTAAAACAATACCTTTATCGCGCCAGTCATCACGAATATCACGAATATTACCATCTGCGGAATAAATCGCTTTTGCTTGCTCAGCTAACTGCCTTAAAATAGCGGGATCTTCGCCAGAAAATCGTGCCTGAATTTTAGCACCCGCACCAGGGCCAAATTGCATGATTTCTGCGTAAAAGTTTACCTTAGGATTTGCTAATCTTAATTTATCAGCAACTACTTGCGCTAAACGAGGGATCTCAGCTGCGTCATGCGCTCGCACCATAAATAATCCATAACTCTCATTAGGTAATTCAGGGGCAAATACTAAGGTAAAGCGCTCTGAACTTTCACCGATAAAAGTTGCTAATGATTCAACACCTTCAGTGCTAAGGATCAGCTTTTCACCTTGTTTCATATATTTTTCAGTGGCTCTAATATCTGAGTCTTGCGGCCCCCAGTAATGAACAAAAAACACTGGAGTATTTGAAGGAGGGAAAAATCCTTGTTTAATAAAACCAAAGCTTGCGTATGCGCTAATCGTAATCACTACCAATAACCCTAAGGTTACACCACGCCAATGCAAAGCATTACGTAAAACAACTAAATAAGCTTGATGAAATAATGAATGCGATGCTTCTACATCGGCTTTATCACCCACTTGATAAAAGTATTTACCTAATAAAGGCGTTAACGTTACCGCAAGTATCCAACTTAACAGCAAAGATATTAGTACTACGGCGAACAGTGAAAATAAAAATTCTCCTGTGGCATCATCTGATAAACCAATACCCGAAAATGCCGCTATACCAATAACCGTAGCGCCCAGTAATGGCCACTGTGTGCGTTTAACAATAAAGCTGGCAGACTCCATTGCCGACTTACCTTTCTCCATGCGTAGCATCATACCTTCTGCTACTACAATAGCGTTATCAACCAGCATTCCCATGGCAATAACCAAGGCTCCTAGAGAAATACGTTGTAGTTGTAAATCATAAAGCCACATGATCAAGACAGTCCCTAATACCGTGATCAATAAAGTGCCTCCAACAACAATGCCCGAACGCCAACCCATAAATAGACAAAGTGCTAAGGTCACTACAGCAACTGATATTTCCAGATTTAAGATAAAACCGTCAACTGATTCATCAACGATTTTCGCTTGGTTATAAATAGAAGATAACTGAATACCCGCAGGTAATTTAGCGAGCACTTCAGCCAGTTTAGTGGAAATTTCCTCACCAACTTCAACGATATTAATATCACTTTGCGCCGATACCGCTAAGGTTATGGCACGTTCACCATTAAAGCGTTTTAAGCCACTTGGGATAGCTACAGGTTCAATACTGAGCTGAGCAATATCTTTTATCTTTATTGAGGCATTTTTACCCGGAATAACAATAGAGAGGTTTTCTATTTCTGTTATTTTATTGGTTGAGCTTGCAACTGGGATCCTAATTTTTTTATCACCAACGTATAATCTTCCACCACTAAAGGGTTTTAAATTATTCGCCAGTACTTTTTGAATATCAGGAAAAGAAAGCCCTAAACCGGCAATTTGATAGCTATCAATGGTGGCAACAATTTCTTCTTCTAAAATACCACCAATTTTTACTTTAGCAACCCCGTCAACAGTTAGAACTTCACGACGAATTATACGGGAAAATTCACGCATTTGATCAGCGCTAAAGTCAGGCGCAGATAAAGCATAATAAATGCCATAAACATCACCAAAATCGTCGATAACCACTGGAGCACTAGCACCAAGTGGCAAGTCGTGTTCAATATCAATAAGGCGTTTGCGTAGTTCGTCCCAAATTTGGGGTAATAATGGCCCATCAATATGTGGTTGTACTTCCATGGTTACTCGGGATACGCCGGGTTTACTGACTGATTTCAACGTATCTAATTGCCACATTTGCTGCAGCGCTATTTCAACTTGCTCAGTAACTTCTTTTTCAACTTTTTCCGCACTTGCCCCCGGATAATAGGTAAAGATAACGGCTTTTTTTATAGTAAAGGCCGGATCTTCTAAGCGGCCAATTTTGCCCATAGCAACAATGCCACCAATAATAAAACATATCGCCATAAGCCAAATGTTAATGGGCTTAGTCAACGAATAACGTGCAATATCCATTAATATGTCGCCTTATATTCTCTGACTATTAGCCCCTCACGCATTTGCCCCACTGCGGCAGAAACCACTTTATCATCAGGACTTAATCCCAAAGAAATTAGGGCGTATTCGCCTTTTAACTTGGAAACCTTGACCTTGACCTTAGTCAGACTATTTTGTACTTGATTAAAGCGCCAGACACTAAAGCCCGAGTCGTTATTACCTACTAATGCACTTAATGGAATAATTAATGCCTGTGAGTGACTATTATTTTGTTTAATGTTAACAATGGCTCGCGAGCCTGGATAAAAAGATTTCGCAATTTCACCGTCAAGTGCAAAGGTTACGCCATAGGTTTGAGTAATGGGATCAGGCGTGGTTTTATGTTCAACATAACGTATGTCAAATATCTTATCTTCCTGGCCAATAATATGAGCACTTGCTTTTACATCGCGATTGCCGGCATTGGCGGTCATAATGCGTTCAGGCACTTCAAAGGTAAAATAAAGCGCTGATCTATCTTGTAAATTAGCCAGTGAATCTCCGGTACGAATTAAACTATCATTTTCAATGTACCTAGCACCAATAACAGCATCAAATGGGGCTCTTATCGTGCAGTAACTTAAATCTTGCTCGGCATTAGTTAATGCTATTTTAGTAATTGAAAACTGAGATTTTGCTTCATCGTAATCACGTTGCGACGCAACATTCTTTTCAAAAACATCTTTAATGCGTTTTAAATTTCGTTGCGCGTCTTCATGACGAATGCGACTTTCTTGCACTTTACGTTGAAAAGGTTTCGGATCTATTTTTGCTAAAATTTGACCTTTTTTAACTTCACTACCTTCGACAAGGCTCTCGAAAATTAAACGTCCTGAGACTTCAAATTTAAGGTCAACACTCTTCACCGCCGACACCGTGGCTGGAAATTCATAGTCATTCACTAAATTTGTTAGCCGGGCACTGGTGAGTTGAACCACTACAGGTGCAACCTCTTTTGTGACCTCTGTTGGTTCAGAACAAGCTTGCAGTAAAATAACGGCTCCGAGCATAAAAATTCGCTTCACATCAATCCCAAAATATAAGTTAAATTATAAAAATAAGTAGGCGAATCATAACACAGGTTTACACATTAACAACTAGTGTAAACTTGTTGTTTAATGTAACCACTCACGTTAATATATCGATACTTCAATGAGTAAGAGCAGATGATTTGCCAAGTACTACCGATAAAATACTAAGTGTCGCTATGGATTGTTTTTTTCAGCACGGCTACGATACCGCAAATATTTCTATGGTCAGTCGTTATGCTGGCATATCGCGTGTGACTATACATAAACAATTTAAATCAAAAGAGCTATTATTTAGAGCTGTTGTTGAAAAACATTTTCAGCAACATAATATATTGATTAGTGTCTACAGTAAGTCAGAAATAAATTTTTGGCAGGAAACCCAAGTGCTTACTATTCAACGATGTGAAGGCTTATTCAATCACGTATCCAGCAGTCTAATTAGGGCTAATTTAATACACGCTGGTCAGGCATTTTGCAAAGACCTTATTCAAGCAGAAGAAAGCTTAATAAAAAATAGTATCCAATTAAGAATTGAAAAAGAAATTTCCGCCAATCGTTTAACACTAAGTAAAATAGGCTTGTCGGCATCAGCATTAGCTGAAACACTTCACTTTGCACCATTTGGCATCACGGTATCAGTATCAGATAAAAACAATACTACCTTTGTAGAAAACTTAATGGCGATATTTAAAGCATCAACATCACCACTTTAGTGCAATGTTCTCCCTTCAAGATCTCTATTTATAATTAGCTTTTATCTCGCCAAAACTGACTAATTAAATGACTCATTCTGCCTAATGCTCAGTAGAGATAAAAATATCGAACTTTAGCTTCGCTATTTTTAGTGTAACTTTATATTCAAGTAACTAACTTCATCAATGTGCCTTTAAAAACTCAAATATTTATTTGAGGCGTTAATTGAAGAACCAAATACCAAGCGTGTTTTAAACAAGTCTTCGCCACTGTACGTTTGAAACATGGAAGATTTAATCCTTGATATATCGGATTGTGCTCGCGTTTACCTTGAACAGACGAGTAATAATGATATGCCAATAAATAGCGATAAAAATTTTAATAAAAAACAATGAATAGTTAAATTATAATAGCGTAAACTATTGCTACAGTCGTAACCATCAACAATACAGAACCTATTTAGTCACATGGCCACACCGTTAAAGTACTTATCTCATTATTCTATTGATATACAGCAGCAAGTCGCACAGCTTATTAAGGAAAACAACTTAAAAGCCTATTTATTGGCGCAATTTCCTGCGCCACATGAAGTTACTACTGATAAAGCATTACGCGAATACTCCATCGCGTTAAAACAACAATATTTAAAAAAATCAGCGCCACTTAGTCAAGTAAAGTACGATGATAAGATTCATGTTGTGAACAACGCGCTAGGTTTGCACACTTATGTTTCTCGCGTACAGGGCAATAAACTAAAAAGTAAAAACGAAATCCGTATTGGTAGCATGTTTAAGCGAGCGCCCGAAGCGTTATTAAGTATGATCGTGGTGCATGAACTGGCCCATTTGAAAGAAAAAGAGCATAACAAAGCCTTTTATCAACTATGCCAACATATGTTACCAAACTATCATCAATTAGAGCTAATGACTCGTATATACCTTACTGAGCTTGAAAAAAACGGCAGTATTTATCAATAAACATTGCCGCTTATTAATGTCTTTAGGTATATAAAAAGTGCCTAAATCAAGAACAGCATAGGTTAAGTGTCAGTGGGATACTCATCTATAAACAAACGCTTCTATTTCTGCCACTATTTTTAGCTTGATATAAGGCGGTATTAGCTTGTTCAAATATCGCTGCCCAGTTTAATTCCTCTTCTCGTTGTACTACACCAATAGAAACAGAGATTTTAGGTAGATTGGCTTTTGAGTCTCTTTGCATCAGTTTTAATTGTGAAATCGCTAGCCTGATATTTTCTGCAACTTCATATGCCTGTGTTTTGGTTTTATTTACCATAACAACAGCAAATTCCTCACCACCAAAACGAACGGCAATATCGTTATCCGATATAGATGATAAAATCACTTTTGCAATGCGCTGTATCACTTTATCGCCAATAACATGGCCAAACTTATCATTAAAATTTTTGAAATGGTCAATATCTATTGCTAATGAAGAATGTACTTGTTCAATATCTAATTCTTTTAACTTAATATCACAGCCACGACGATTATATAAACCAGTTAAAGAATCAACTATTACTTCATTACGTGCGGCTTGAAGCTTAGATTTTAAAAAATTAACTTCACCACAAGTCCTGGTCAGATCTAAAGATAAGTCGGTATGCTGTTGTTGAGAAAATGTAATATTTTTCATCAAAAAGGCAACAATATTTTGCATAGATTTATGGTGTTCATGTTTAGAAAGTGCTTTTTTCGCTTTTATTAAGTTAGAAGTTGCCGCTTTAGCACTATCTACTTGTAAATTAATTTTGTCGAGAGTAGAAGTTAAAGACTTCTCAATCGGTTCAAGTATTTGTTTATCAATAGTATGAGAATTAGAAATATACTTTTCAAATAAACCTTCAATAAAAGTTAAATCAACGTCCTGAAAGGTTTGGACATGCCTTTCTAACTCTGCAGTTAATTTTTCATTACGCTTACTAATATGCAAATAAGTGACTGAATAATTTACTGGACTAGCTGGGATTTGATAATGAGATAAAAATTCGTTTGTTGATGCACTAAACTTCAGTACCTCATCAAAATTATCTTTAATAAGCACGAGCACTCCTTAAGAGTATATTTATTATTTTAATGTTAACAATCACTTGTTAACATTACTTGTTAACGAATAGAACCAAAATGTAAATAAGATGTTAATTACCTTTCATGAGAATATCTAAATTAGCAACGTTCAACAAGCATTAAAATGCTAAATATCACTTGTTAGAGCTTTTTACCTAATAATGAAGTTTTTTATATAAACTTATTAGCCTATAAAAAGATTATTATAGGCTAATAATAAAGATTCATTGTATCGAGATAACTAGAACGGCTTTTTAAAATGGCGATTAATACATCAAATTGGTACTTAAATAAATATTAGCAGTTAAAATTAAAAATATTGAACAATTTTTTGGCTCTTAATTACGCGATTTGAAACACAACAGATTTAAATGAGCATGCGGCAAAAAATCAACTTTGCACTATTGTGCAAAAACAGAAAAAATTGATAATTTATGAGTTAATAAACTAGTACCCCATCACCAAAGTTAAGTCTAATAGAACAGGTCTAGCAACGGTTACGCGAAAATGGACTTATACCATTTTGATTAAATTTGTGAGCTAATTGGTTTCATTTTTCATACATTGATATCAGTCGTTATGATCACACTTGAATCCATTGATTTTAAATCTCTTATAGCAAAAGAAACTAATGGGCGAATGCGGGTTCGTTTGATGGCGCTTTC
>NZ_JACGVC010000021.1 GCF_014077005.1 Colwellia sp. MB3u-45
TGGTTAAAATACACCAAGGCTACGGTGCTCTCAATCACAATAGCCAGCTATTGCTCAATCAAGCGTCTTGCCCAGATGCATTTTCTCTGCGCACAACAAGATCACAAATTTAATGAAAGTGGTATAATATTTAATCCCTTAGCTATTATGCCCAGCTTAACTTTAAACTTTTTCATACACCGAGAAATCTAACTGATATAGATTTTTTTCATCACTGGGGCGAATATCACTAGCCACTTTTTGCCAAACAGTTAAATCATATTCAGGAAAGTGAGTATCACCATCAATATCAGCATTAATATGAGTAATATAAAGTCGTTGCGCCGCCGCTAAACAATGTTGATAAATAGCGCCACCACCAATTACCATAACTTCTGCGCTATCAACCACTAAAGCTAAAGCGGCATCAACAGAATTAACCACCTCAACGCCCTCGGCTTGAAAGTTATTGTCACGGGAAATAACAATATTTTTCCGCCCCGGCAAAGGCCGACCAATAGATTGATAAGTTTTTCGCCCCATAATAATGGGCTTACCTAAAGTAGTTTTTTTAAAATAGGCCAAGTCGGCCGGCAAGTGCCAAGGCATGTCATTGTTTTTACCGATCACACGGTTATTGGCATGCGCCACTATCATTGAAAGTATGGTCATAGGTTTTTTACTTTATCGGACAGCTAAATATTAAAAGATTATACGTTATTACTGACAACAAAAAAGCGGCAATTGTCTTACTACAAAACAGAGTTAGAAAAACAAATTAAAAAAAAGTAGCACAACTCAGGATAAAACTTGTGGAAAAAAATTCTGAAGATATTCAACTACACCCTAATATAAATATAAGTTACCCGATAACACACCTTTCGCTATCAGGGCTTTATATCAGCTTAGATGCAAAAAATAAGTCAATAACTTGCCACTAAAAATGAAAATAATACAACACGGTCAAAAAATTTGTTACAGGCTCAAATGTGCTTATACAACTCAGTTTAGTGGCATAAAATGTACTATTTAAACAACCCCATACTTCTATCGGTTAAGGCCTCACGCCAACCACCAAGCCACTCTGACTTAACATCGGTATTCTGGTACGGGCAATGTTTCTTAGTTCTGCCACAAAGGCCAGCTTGATAGCCATTTGAATGTGCTCGG
Source organism: Colwellia sp. MB3u-45 (assembly GCF_014077005.1). Classification (GTDB taxonomy): domain Bacteria; phylum Pseudomonadota; class Gammaproteobacteria; order Enterobacterales; family Alteromonadaceae; genus Cognaticolwellia. Next base: position 1,150 of record NZ_JACGVC010000021.1, read on the forward strand.
CCTAATTTATCGCGCTTCTGTCTTTTCATATATATCACCTCACCATTAACTGTTTTATAACCGTCTAATACTTTGTATAAATACCAAAGAAATACCGCTGAAAGTTTATGTCTTATGCTTTCTAGGCTTTCTCTAGACCTTCTTAGTATTACTTCAATCAAACGTTAATTTAAGAACAACAATAGGGTGAATGCAAGTTGATACCATAGTGAATTACGCAACTTTTATCCTTGGTTATCGACAAAATAGTCCAGTGTAAAACACCGTAATTAACTATTTATTACAAAACAATTCGTTATACAAACCACATATAATTAACAGTGCTTAAAACCATAAATTAGATAACAAATTAATGTAAATAAGGCTACAACTGCATTAATGACAAAACGCTATGAATAACTCTACCGCCTTAATAAAGGTTTTAACATAGCTTCTAAACCATTGAGTTTAACTTCGTAAATGAGTGCCAACTGTTGACCTAACTTTCCTTCTGGAAATCCCTTACGGTGAAACCAAACTAAATAAGGCTCAGGCAGTTGCAGCAACTTTCTGCCACTATATTTTCCAAATGGCATGACCTGATTTACCGCCGCAATTAAATCTGCATTATTATTTATTGACATAAGTTACCCATGCTCAATTGAGCCTCTAGATGTTATTAATTATTGCTATGTATTGATGCTTTGACATAAAAATGTCACAGCGAGTGTTTATAGTTTTACTCATATTTACAATTTAACTGGTATCAAGATGATGCCTAAATTTTTATTTGGGGAATTATTATGTCAATGGTTAGGAAACGCAATGCGGCAGTAAAAGCTTATATACCGACTAATGCCCGTGACAATCAGTACATCTTGGCCGAATTCGCCTTAACAGAGCAACTGCTTTCGCAATTACCGACACAGGTTAATCATAGCGGCAGTATAAATTATTATGCTTGTTATCAAACCTTGGCAAACTTACTGTTTACCTTAAGTAACGACTATGGCATTAAAAACAGTATATTGGTTGCCAACGACAAGTTGGTCCGTGTCCGTTACAGCCAAGAAATGCACCAATGGCAAACAAAACAACAAATCATCTTTTATTACGATCCAAATCAGCATGTACTGCAAAATTCATTTTTTGATGCCAATATCAAAGCAAAAAAAATTACCTTAGTATTTTTAGCCTCTGGTACGGATATCAGGGCCGGAGCGGCCAATTTCCATCAAGGGGTAAAAGTACTATTAGCACATTTTTCCAAGCTATTAGACTTACCCATAAACGGTATCCGCATGCGCGACCACCAACACCTTACTTACGATATTTTTGCTAAAAATAAAGGCTACAGGACTAGCCAAGCTCATAAATTTAGGCCGATAAAACAAAGGTATGCCAGTCAAGACGTTACATTAGCAGAAAATATGTCATCAATCACTTACGCCATAGTCGACTTAACCCTTGATCATAGGATTGCCACGTTGGTTGATATAGATCCCGCAGCAACCGATCCCTATAATCCACTTTATACTTATTTAACCGACACTTTTTCATTGGTAGCAAAACATTTTAACTTAAATAATGGCGCACTTATCGCTAATGGTTTAGTGCCCATTGTTAGGCATAGTTTGCATGATTTAGTCTCGAAAGTTGGAGAATTGCAAATGTTAGGCTACAACCCAAAGCAAAGCCCCTGTGGTATTGTCAGTAGATGGCAAGCGCATGAATTGGTTGATAACGTGCAACTGATCTTTGTTGCTAATTGCCATAATGGCGAAGAACAAAACTATGCGAAATTTGTCAATCAAATAGAACAAGCCATGCATTTATTTGCCACAGAGCTGGAAATTCCAACTGAAAAAGAGCAATTAACCTTACGCTTTCATCAACACGTTGCCTATAACTTATCGCATAATAACTGATAGTTATAACACCTAGAGCTAACTAGAACCCTGGCTCTAGGTCACTTATTTACTGATAATCAGATTACTGTAAACATTCCATCATCAAAACTTAATAACATCACCACAGACCATACACAATATTCATACTCATACTTCATCCCGATTAAGCAGACTAGCCGCATAAGATCAGGTTATGGCGATAGTTAACGACATATATAGTTAACTTGTGTGGAATAAACCCATGCTAAATCCCCTATAGCTGTCTACCTGCCTAAAAACCATATCAACATTACTACTGACTCCGCTAATATCGACAATAACTTAAACGAGAACTTAAAAAATAATTTAAACAACAAGAAATATAGACATCTAAACGTCTAAGTGTTATCTTCTGAAAATAAATATTATAGACGTCTACACGTCTTTGTATCTGACTGAAAATCTACTTTCAGTCACCCTAAGCAAAATTTAACAAGGAAATGAACAGTGAGCATAGAAACAATTACTTTAGGCGCAGGCTGTTTTTGGTGCGTTGAGAATATTTTTAACCGAATTCAAGGTGTATTATCGGTAACCAGCGGTTATGCAGATGGCGATATTATCAATCCAAGCTATGAGCAAGTTTGTAGCGGCATCACTAATCACGCAGAGGTAGTACAAATAACGTTTAACCCATCGCAGTTAGCTGTTGAGCAGCTATTAACGGTTTTTTTTGCTATTCACGACGCGACAACACTGAACCGTCAAGGTAATGATATCGGTAGTCAATATCGCTCAACAATTTTATGTCACACCTCTGCACAGCAAGTGGTGGCGAAAACAAAAATTGCTCAATTGCATGCACAGCAATACGCTGAGCAAACGATAGTCACTGTCGTTAAAGCCGCCACTAATTTTTACAGTGCGGAAGACTATCATCAAGATTATGTCACCAACAACCCAGAAAATAAGTATTGTCAGTTGGTTGTAGCAAAAAAAATTCAAACGTTTTTAAGCGAGTTTTCATACTTGTTAAAAAATGAAACTTAATCGCTGTAGCGATATAACATCAAGTAATTTAACTCGCCTTGTCTGGACAATAATAAAAATTTTCTCATAAAAAACGCATAACAATTTACTTGCTATGCGTTGAGTAAAATCCAGTATAAGTTAGGCTAACTTAGTTTTGAATCCGCGCCTGATTAAGCTAACGACTTAATACATCAAGGTATAAAGCTTACGTCTATATTTACTCGCCAATGCGTCACCCTCAGGTAACGATTTAAGCACATCAAGCAGTAAATCTTTACTAGCGATGTCGGCACCATCTTTTTGCACTAACAAAAACAGCATCATCAGTGCATCGTCATGGCGATTAACTTGGCTATATTGCGCTGCCAATTTTTGTTGTAATTTAACATTATCAGCATCATTGGCTAACTGTTGTTCAAGTGCTTGAATTTCAGGAGAGTCTGCGGCTTGCGTAGCTAATTCTAATTTTGCCATTAATGATTGATAAGCACTGTCTTGATCGATCATTTTAATACTTTTGAGTAGTGCCTCTGCTTCAGTAACTTTACCGGTTTGAATATAAACATCTGATAGTACTAAATTAATATCAGCACGTTCATTATCAAGCTGATAGGCTTGAGTTATAATAGGAAATGCTTCCGACACTTTATTTTCTGCTAATAGTGTTTTCGCCTCGGCTAATAAAACATCTTGCTGTTTCGGTAAATATTTATCCAAAAACTCATTAATTGTTGCATCTGTTTGTGGTCCAGTTAGCCCGTCAAGTGGCTGACCATCTTGTACTAAAATTACTGTTGGTAAGCTTTGAATACCAAACTGCTGAGCAATTTGTCCCTGGCTTTCGCAATCGACTGTGGTAAACAAGAGCGTGTCGCTACAATTAGCTAATGCCATCGTCAACTTGTCGCGTAATGCAACACTTTCTGGAATTTGCTGAGCCCAAAAACTGACCAATACCAGTTTAGTTTTTGATTCTTCAATAATAACTTGTTGAAAGTTTTCTAAGTTGATCGCAAGAGAATTTGTCATCAATGCCGTTCCAATAATAAAGATATATGTTTTTAAATTGGGGCAAAGCATTAAAGATACAAGCAACTGGGCTAAATATTTATAACGACTCAACAAAGCGTAAGTCAAAGTCAAAAACAAGACAATTGAGGATTACAGCCTGATAACACAACTTTTAGCTCAGAACATGCGTTACAGGGTCAAAATGTTAGAGACTAAATGTTAGACACTAAATCTTAAAACACTAACCTTAGCACCCTAAGCCTTTAACGGCTAAGCTTTAAGGCTTCTATATGAGATTATTTATACTGCTGCACCCGCTATAATACCAACCGTTAAATAGCTTCAGCTTTGCTTTGCACATCCTGATCTAGTCTGTTTATTCACCTAAAAAACAAGCATAAAAAAACGGACATCAGCAAAGCTCATCTCCGTTTTAAATCACCGATGTAAGCACTTAGATTTTTTGCAATAATTCTCGAGCAATGATCACTTTTTGAATTTCACTGGTGCCTTCATAGATTGATGTTACACGCACATCGCGCGCCATACGCTCCAGTGGATATTCTCTAATATAACCTGCACCACCCATAAGCTGTAAGGCGTCATAACAAGCTTTATTAGCCTTTTCAGCGGCAAACAACTTAGCCATTGAAGCTGCCATACCAAAGGGTTGACCTTGATCTTTAGTATAAGCGGCTTGCATTAAGAGTAATCGTGCCGCTTCCATCTCAGTATAACGTTCTGCTAACGTCCATTGTAGGCCTTGAAAGTTTGACAGTGATTGACCAAACTGTTTACGCTCAATAATATGAGCTTTAGCATAATCAAGTGCAGCAAGGCCAATACCTAAGGCTAATGACCCGATACCGATACGACCACCAGCCAACTCACCCACAGCAACACCAAAGCCTTTATTTTCAGCGCCCATCATGGCCGAAGCTGGCACACGACAACGGTCAAAATGCACTTCATTGGTTGGTGACGCTTTTTGACCCATTTTTTCTTCCGACTTACCAATAGTCATACCGGCAGTACCGGCTTCAACAATAAAGCACGAAATACCCTTACCTTTTTTTGCTGCAGGGTCGGTAACGGCCCAAACCACAAATACATCAGCAAACGAACCACTAGTAATATAAATCTTACTACCACTAATAAGATAGTCATCACCGTCTTTAACGGCTTGCGTTTTCATCCCTGCGGGATCTGAGCCTGCCGCCGCTTCGCTTAAACAAAAGCCACCGGCACGATACTCACCACTGCAAATTTTTGGCAAGTATTTACTTTTTTGTTCATCGTTACCTACCGCTTGAATAACTTCGGCGACCATATTAGTGACTGAAGTTGTCACCGCTGTTGATGCACAAGCACGCGCTAATTCGGTAATCGCCAAACTAAAAGCAACACTACCTGCTTCGACGCCACCATATTCAGCTTTAATATTTAGACCCATAAAACCGAGGGCATTGAGTTGCGCTAAATTTTTTAAAAATAAACTTTGATCTCTTGTTTCATCAAGCTGTGCGGCTACAGGTGCTAATTCACTATTGGCAAATTTTCGGGCCATATCTTGAATCATTATTTGTTCTTCAGTTAGAGACAAATCCATCAAACTTCTCACTTTTTTATTGGCTGAATATCTATCACTATATTAATCGCTAAAACTTATTAGCAACATTAAAAAGTACAATGGGCATTAGTACGACTGATAGTGATAAAGTAATACCAAAAGCGCTAGCAAACTACCCTTTTGGTATCTAAAAAATACATGTAGATATGAAAAATGCGCTAAAGCGCATTTTTCATAAGTTGAATATATTATAACAATTATCCGGCAACAAACCAAAGCAGACCAGCACCAAGCACTAAGCGATAAATCACGAATGGCATCATGCCGAACTTACCCACTAAAATAAGAAAGTAGTGAATACAGGCATAAGCACTAACAAACGCTAACACACTGCCTAAGCCCATGGCTGACCAATCTACCGCGCCAGCTTCCAAAATCAACTTCAAGGTTAAATAACTGCCCGCCATGGCAATGGCTGGAATCGACAATAAAAAAGAAAAACGCGCGGCATTTTCTCTGCTTAACCCTAACATCAGGCCGATAGTCATGGTAATACCAGAGCGCGATGTACCCGGTATTAACGCGATAGCCTGTGCCAAGCCGATTAACATGGCACCTTTAAAACCTAAATTTTCAATGCTTTTATTTTGTTTAGCTTTAATATCAGCAAAGCCAAGCAAAAAACCAAATAATAGTGTGGTGGCGGCAATAACAAGTGCACTGCGTAAATGCTCTTCAATAAAGTCTTTACCGAGTAAACCAAATAAACCGGCGGGGATGGTGGCAAATATAATCCACCAAGCCAATTTACCATCAAAATTATTTCGCTCACCTTTTAAGGTGGCAAACCAAGCCACAGCCATGCAGCCCACTTCTTTGCGAAAATAAAGCACGACTGCCAGTAAGCTGCCAACATGCACGGCAACATCAAACGCTAAGCCTTGATCTTTCCAGCCGAAAACTACTGAGGGTAAGATTAAATGTGCTGAACTAGAAATAGGCAAAAACTCAGTTAAACCTTGAATTAACGCTAAAATAAAAACTTCAATTGTGCTCATTGGGGTTATATTTCCTTATTTTTCTTATTTTTTTGGCCAAATAAAAGCCACTGTTTTTAACTTTTGTTGTCTTTTATCATATTGTTGCCATAATTCGTCATAGCACTGGCCAATAATCGGGTGAGCCAAATGCCCTGCAACTTCAGCTAACGGGCACAATACAAAAGCATTTTTGCTAATTTCATCACGCGGTATTTGCGCTGGAGAGTCAGCAATAATGTCATCATAAAGTAATAAATCTAAATCTAATGTCCGCGGACTAAATTTTTTAGCGTCTTGGTTTCTACCGTGTGCAAACTCTATTTCGCGCAGTGTTGCCGCCACTTCAGCCAAAGTAAGCTCAGTACTTACTCCAGCCACCATATTGTAAAAAGCTTTACCGGCAAAGCCGACAGGTTCACTTTCAAATAATGAAGATAAAGTCAGCGAGCCAAATACATCGGTTAAAGCCTGCAAGCCTTGTTCAATATAATGTTGACGATTTATGTTACTACCTAGCGAAATATAAATTTCAGCCATTACAATGCTTGGCCTGACAACGGTTCGCCACGTTCTATTTCAACAGCTACCGTAGTCGCATTATGCACCGCTGTTGGTTTCATTACCTTTAGGCGCAGCCAAGGAATTTTATATTCAGCAATTAGAAAGCCAGCAATACGCTCGGCAAGCGTTTCAATTAAATCTACCGGATTAGCGTTGGCAAACTCAACAATTGCTTCAGAAATTGTTGCGTAATCAAGTGTTTTAGCTAATTCGTCATTTTCTGCAGCTTGCGCCGTATTCCAGCCCATCACTAAATCAATAACAAGTGTTTGCTTTATTTCTTTTTCCCACTGGAAGAAACCGATGGTTGTTTGAAAGGTTAACCCTTCAATATAGACTTTATCCACACTAAAACCCTTACATGGCTTGGCAGTATTTAGCCATTGCATTATCGAGATAAACCCCGCAATCGCCACAACATACTTTTGAAAATAAATGGCGAGTTTACCTGTGCAGGTCTAGAAAAACTAGTAAACATCGCGCTACAATGTCAAAAAGCTAAAAAGAATAAATTTTTTTATAACTTTGCTAACACCTGTTTTAGAAGGAGCTTAGTATCAGTAGTTTACTTGTAACGTTTTTAATGGTGATTATGGCTTACTTAGTAGGTTCAATTTCGAGTGCCATTTTACTTTGCAAATTACTGCACTTACCAGACCCCCGCTCAGCAGGTTCAAAAAATCCAGGTGCGACAAATGTCTTACGTATAAGTAATAAATTTGTTGCGGTGTCTGTGCTGATTTTCGACATACTTAAAGGCACACTACCGGTTTGGGGTGGTTATTTCCTAGGCTTAGAACCCTTGTATCTCGGTATGATTGCTCTCGCCGCTTGTTTAGGCCACATGTACCCAATATTTTTTAACTTCAAGGGCGGTAAAGCGGTTGCTACTGCATTTGGTGTGCTACTACCTATTGGTTTGGACTTAGGCGGGCTACTTATTTTAACCTGGTTATTGGTCGCTAAAGTTAGCCGCTTTTCGAGTTTGGCCGCCATTGTTACCCTATCAATAGCGCCATTGTATACTTGGTTATTAAAGCCCATTTATGTCTACCCTGTATTGATGTTATCAGCGCTGATCATATTTAGACACAAAGACAATATAGTTAGGCTACTACAGGGCAAAGAAAGCAAAATATCTTTTACCAAGAAGTAGCCTTTATTACCGGTTTAAATCGCAAACCTACAAGCTTAAATCGGCTCTAAGGTATCTAAGGGCCAACGTGGCGTTGCCTTAAAGGTTAAGTCGGTATCAACACCAGCTTTTAGGCGTTGTAAACCCGCGTAGGCAATCATAGCGCCGTTATCAGTACAAAACTCAGGCCTAGGATAGAAAACTTCCCCGCCTAACTTTTTGGTGATTTCTGCTAATTCTTCTCTTAACGCCGTATTGGCACTAACACCACCCGCAATAACTAAACGATTTAAATTGCACTGTTTTAATGCCCGTTTACATTTAATGGCTAGCGTATCAACAACGGCTTCTTGAAAGGCATAAGCGATATCAGCTTGCATTTGTGCTTTTTGCTCAGGTGTTAATTCTGCTTTTTCTTCTTTTCGAATGGTCACAGCGGCTGAGGTTTTCAAACCGCTGAAACTAAAGTTTAGCCCAGGTTTATCCGTCATAGGTCTTGGAAATTTATAACGACCTTTTCGACCACTTTCTGCCATTTTCGCTAATACGGGTCCGCCAGGGTAATCAAGCCCTAGTAATTTAGCTGTTTTATCAAAAGCTTCACCTGCGGCATCATCAACAGATTCACCTAATAATTCATAATGACCGATACCATCAACACGCACCAACATGGTATGGCCACCAGACACTAATAAAGCGACGAAGGGAAAGTCAGGTACATTCTCTTCTAGCATTGGCGCTAGTAAATGTCCTTCCATATGGTGCACGGGCACAGCAGGCAAGTTCCAGCCGTAAGCTAAACTACGACCAATTGAACAACCAACAAGTAAGGCGCCCACTAAGCCTGGTCCAGCCGTATAAGCAACACCGTCTAAATCAGCAGGGGTTAAATTAGCTTCAGCTAGGACTTCTTTTATTAAGGGAATAGTTTTGCGGACATGATCACGTGATGCCAGCTCAGGCACTACCCCACCATAATCAGCATGAACGGCGATTTGACTATATAACTTATGTGCAACTATACCCGCGGGTAAATTGCCTTGCCCATCATCATAAATCGCAATACCGGTTTCATCACAAGAGGTTTCAATACCTAAAATTCGCATAATTTTTCTTTACCTAGCCATGTTGCATCAATAGTGAATTCGACTATTCACTTGTATATAAGGTGCAGCCGTTATTTGGTTGCTGATTTTACCTATGCCCTAGGCAACTTTCAATTTATAGCGCATAAAGATAGCCAAAAAATTTAAACCCCCCATTTAGCCTTTAAAATTTATGACAAAGAAACCGAGTGAGCAATTTTGTTAATATGACAGCAGCTATTTACACAGCGACTAGTATTAGTGTGTTCAGGCCGCTATTGAGCTAATAAATCCAGTGAAAAAATTAATTCCACTTTACATTACTATGGCCTTCGCATTAGAATACGTCACCAATTTTTAATAGAGTGGGTGAAGATGAGGCTGTTTAGCTGAAATCAGACACCATTTAATATAGATTCCTAACTAAGGTAAAATAGTACATGCCAGTAATTAAAGTAAGAGAAAACGAACCATTTGACGTTGCATTACGTCGTTTTAAACGTTCATGTGAAAAAGCAGGTATCCTTTCAGAAGTTCGCCGTCGCGAGTCTTATGAAAAGCCGACTTGGGAACGTAAGCGTAAGAAAGCAGCCGCAGTAAAACGCGCAGCTAAAAAAGTTTCTCGTGAGAACGCTCGTCGCGTTCGCATGTACTAAGATACCTTAGTAAATCCTAAGTCAACTGAGTTAACTTAAGCGTAAATTAAATTATGAGTCTACTTAGTCAACTGCAAGATGAAATGAAAAATGCCATGCGTGCCAAAGACAAACTTCGTCTTGGTGTAATTCGTATGGCACTTTCTGCGATAAAGCTGGCAGAAATAGATCACAAAACAGAAGCAACTGATGAAAATGTCATTGCCTTGTTAACCAAAATGGTTAAACAGCGCAAAGAATCTATCAAAATGTTTACTGAAGGTGGTCGCGATGAACTAGCAGCTAAAGAAGCTGAAGAAGTTATCGCTATAGAATATTTTCTGCCGCAACCCTTATCTGCAGATGAAATTAACCAACTGATTACAGAAACAATTGCCGAAACCGGTGCAGCCTCAATGGCTGATATGGGTAAAGTAATGGCGGTATTAAAACCGCTAATGCAAGGTAAAGCTGACATGGGCGCAGTTAGTGGCCAAGTTAGAGTAATTTTAAACAGTTAGTTAAGCTTCCTTTTGAACTTCAATGTTCATGCTGAATATAAACCGCGATAGCTTAGGCCTCGCGGTTTTATTTTAACTAGAATATAAGAACCTACTATTTTCCAAGTCTTATTGGTGTAAAATAGAGTTTTATCTGGATGTAATAGTGTTTATGGCTGGTATGATCCCTCGACAATTTATTGATGACTTATTGGCTCGAGCCGATATTGTTGAACTCATAGATTCTCGCGTACCATTAAAAAAAGCCGGTAAAAATTACCAGGCTTGTTGCCCTTTTCATACTGAAAAATCTCCCTCTTTTAGCGTTAGCCAAGATAAACAATTTTATCACTGCTTCGGTTGTGGTGAACATGGCAATGCCATTTCGTTTTTGATGGAATTTGACCGTTTAGAGTTTCCTGATGCAGTAGAAGAATTGGCTTCCCATTACAATATGGACGTGCCACGCGAACAAAACACGCGCTCACCTGCCCAACAAAAACAAGATCAAAAAACCTACAGTCAAAAACAAGATGACTATGAATTAATGGCGCAAATTAGCCGTTTTTTTCAACAGCAATTAAAAGTGGCCCCTGACAAAAATGTCGCGATTGATTATTTAAAAGGCCGAGGCTTAAGCGGTGAAATAGTTAAGCGTTTTGGTATAGGTTATATCAGTGATGCTTGGGACGGCATGATGAAAGTATTTGGCCGCAGCGGCCAAATAAATCAGCAGCTTGTTGATTTAGGCATGGCCGTTCAAGGCGATAAAAACAAACCTTACGACAGGTTTAGAGGCCGTATTCAATTTCCTATTCGCGATAAGCGTGGCAGAGTTATCGGTTTTGGCGGACGGGTATTAAGTGATGGTACGCCCAAGTACCTCAACTCGCCAGAAACGCGAATTTACCATAAAGGCCATGAGTTATATGGCCTTTATGAAGCGAAACAGGCCATTAAGCAACTAACTCGCTTAGTGGTGGTCGAAGGCTATATGGATGTAGTTGCACTTGCTCAACACGGTGTTGACTATGCGGTTGCCTCACTCGGTACGGCAACAACGCCTGAACAACTACAAACCCTATTTCGCACCGTTAAAGAAGTTATTTGTTGTTACGATGGAGACCGGGCTGGCCGTGATGCCGCATGGCGTGCTCTGGATAATGCCCTACCGTTAATTCAAGATGGTTATAGTCTCAAATTTGTTTTTTTGCCTGATGGCGAAGACCCTGATTCGATGATCAGAGAGCAAGGCCAGGCGGCTTTTGAAAGCATATTAGATAATGCCACGCCATTGTCACAATTTTTGTTTGAGCATTTGCTAAACCAAATCGACATGAGCTCTCCCGAAGGAAAAGGTGCTGCTGTCAGTGCTTTTCAGCCTTATTTAGCCAAACTACCTGACAGTAATCTTAAAGACGCCATTGTCACTAAATTAGCAAATCAATTTGGTGCAAGTAACGAAATGCAATTAAAAAAATTACATAAGAGCTTTGCTAACGTCGCTGAAAATAAAGCCAAAGCTAAGCGGCCTAAAATTACCCCCGTAAGACTCGCTATTGCATTACTACTTGAGCATCCCCATATAGTAGAGATACTACCAGACTCGGCAATTTTAAATGAGTTAAATATGCCAGGTATACCTTTGCTAAATACGTTACTAGCATTGTGTAAGCAAAACCCAAAGGTAAATAGTGCACAATTAATTGAGCATTTTAGAGGCCAGGAAGCCGGAAAACAACTAACAAAGCTGCTGTGTTTAGAACATCATGTTGAAGCAGAAAATGCTGAAAGCATGTTTTTAGATTTAATTGAAAACTTTTTAAATGTTTTTATTGAACAACGCACAGAGCAATTATTAGAAAAAGAACGTAGTATCGGCTTAACCTTAACCGAAAAGCAAGAATTGCACGGTTTACTAAGCGCATAGAATAATATCGTTTAAGTTATATTTAAAATAAACAGAAGCGCAGTTTACCGCTGGTAATTTAGTAATTATTTCGCTATAATTTCCGGCTAACTGTTGTAATTTTGATAGCCATAAATAGGTGGACACTCGTCAATGGATCAAGCCCCTCAATCTAGACTTAAAGAGTTAATAGTAAAAGGTAAAGAGCAAGGTTATTTAACTTTTGCACAAGTTAACGATCATTTACCTCAGGATATTATCGATTCAGATCAAGTTGAAGACATCATTCGAATGATTAACGACATGGGTATTCAGGTGTTTGAAAACGCTCCTGATAACGACACGTTAATGATGAGTGAAGCGAATACTGATGAAGATGCTGCTGAAGCTGCTGCGCAAGCGCTTGCGACTGTTGAAAGTGAAATTGGTCGTACTACAGATCCCGTTCGCATGTACATGCGTGAAATGGGCACGGTAGAGCTACTGACGCGTAAAGGCGAGATTGTTATCGCCAAACGCATCGAAGAAGGTATCAAAGAAGTACAACGTTCTGTTTCTGAATACCCGCCAGCAATTAATTACTTGCTTGATCAATGGGATAATTTTGAAGCTGAAGAAGTACGCCTAAGCGATATTATCGTTGGATTTTTAGACCCTGATGCCCAAGACGAAGAAATTCCAGCCGCGGCAACTCATATCGGATCAGAGCTTTCTAAAGAAGAGTTAGCTAACGAAGATAAATCTGATGAGGACGATGAGGAAGAAGAAGATACTGGCCCTTGTCCTGAAGAAGCCCGTGAAAAGTTTACTGCTTTGCGCACAGCCTACGAGCTTGCTAACAAAGTTATTAAAACTAAAGGCCGAGGCCATACTGATGCACAAGCAGCAATTGATGCATTAGCTGAAGTATTTAAAGAATTTAGAATCGTACCCAAAGTATTTGACCGCCTAGTGAAAAACATGCGCAGTGTTGTGGACCGTTTACGTGTTCAAGAACGCTTAATCATGAAACACTGTGTGGTTGGTGCCGGTATGCCAAAAACTACTTTCATCAAAATATTTCCGGGTAACGAAACCTCAAAAAATTGGTTTGAAGAACAAAAAGCAGCTGGCCTACCTCACTCAAAGAGAATGGCTGACATCGAACTAGATGTTGAACGCTGCATATACAAACTGAACATGCTAGAAGAAGAGACTTATCTCAATGTTCACGGCATTAAAGACATTAACCGTCGTATGTCGATCGGCGAAGCGAAAGCTCGTCGTGCGAAAAAAGAAATGGTCGAAGCTAACTTACGTTTAGTTATCTCAATTGCGAAAAAATACACTAACCGTGGTTTACAATTCTTGGATCTTATTCAAGAAGGTAACATTGGTTTAATGAAAGCAGTTGATAAGTTTGAATATCGTCGTGGTTATAAGTTCTCAACTTATGCTACGTGGTGGATACGCCAAGCGATTACTCGATCAATTGCCGATCAGGCGCGTACTATTCGTATTCCAGTACACATGATTGAAACGATTAATAAACTTAACCGTATTTCACGTCAAATGTTACAAGAAATGGGTCGCGAACCAACACCTGAAGAATTAGCTGAACGCATGATTATGCCGGAAGATAAAATTCGTAAAGTGTTAAAAATCGCTAAAGAACCTATTTCAATGGAAACACCGATTGGTGATGATGAAGATTCTCACTTAGGTGACTTTATTGAAGACGGTAGCGGTGAATTACCTGTTGATTCTGCCACGGCTGAAAACTTAAAGCATGCGACACATGAAGTACTAGCGGGCCTAACGGCTCGTGAAGCAAAAGTGTTAAGAATGCGCTTTGGTATCGACATGAACACTGATCATACTTTAGAAGAAGTGGGTAAGCAGTTTGATGTAACACGTGAACGTATTCGTCAAATTGAAGCAAAAGCATTACGCAAATTGCGCCATCCTTCACGTTCTGAGCAATTGAAAAGTTTCTTAGACGGTGAGTAATATTTCTCCTCGAAATATATAAACATAAAATCCAGCTAATAGCTGGATTTTTTTTACCTAGTATTTACTGTAAACCCGAGACGCTAGTTTACATGCTATTTGCGCGCTGTTGCCTTAGTGATGCTAGTAGCTAGCAAACCATCATAATAGTATCTCTTAAACATATAAGACCTGTTATTGATGCTTACATAGATGTTAATGAGTAGAACAATGTAAATCATATTGTCGATCACATATTTTAGAGTAATAACTAGCTTAAGTGGATTACAAAAAACGCAAAAGTTTATTATGTCGAGCATTTGTAGGCTCTCATTAATTAAACTGTTTACTATAAAGTAACCAATAAATTCCATCGAGTGATTACCGAAACAGCAAATCGCTCAACTATTGAACTATTAGACTTATTTATCAAATTTTTAACTTTATAAGGGTGACAACAAAATAAAAAATGCTTATACTGCTCGCCGCTTTCGATGAACCTTTCGCGCTTATCAAAGCAAAGTAGAATTATGGCCCCTTAGCTCAGTTGGTTAGAGCGTCCGACTCATAATCGGCAGGTCCCCTGTTCAAGTCAGGGAGGGGCCACCATTTTAGCGATTTAAGACGCCTTGTAGCGTCTTTTTTTGTGCCTGAAAACCAATGAAATCTTACATAATACCAATTTGATTAATTAACTTCCCACTTTTATCCAATCTCTAGAGCAAAGATCTATCACCCTAGATGCATCTGAAACAAAAATATTCCAGGCTCGACTACATTCATTAACAATATCTTCAT
>NZ_JACGVC010000022.1 GCF_014077005.1 Colwellia sp. MB3u-45
ATATTCGCCGCCCCAGTCAAGTTTATAACCTTCTGGTAAAGCAATAGCAGCAATTTTAGCTTGTGTACGATTAAACGCCTCACCGGTAGTTTCATTGTATCCGGCCTCCGCTTTAACGGTAATAGATCGTACACGATCACGTCGATTAATCAGTAGCTCTTCACTGGCATAGTTCATTTTGCCACTCACTTGCTTGAATGGAATATAAGTTCGTTGACTACGACTCCACACCAAACTGTTTTCTAAGCCGGCTAATTGATCAGGGTTCGTGTTGCTATTTCTGGCAATAATTGGATAAAGGTAATCGCCATCTTGTAGTTATCCAATTTGCAAACCATCGCTATAAAACTTGATGGCTTGACTAAAGTCACTTGTATAAACAATCGCCCGTATAACGCAATTTCATAATAAAGAACCATTTATATAATTTTGACAGGGGGAAGTCATGAGAATAGTTTAAAGTCAATTATCAACTCAAATACCCAAAAGTATAAGAATATTCGCACTTTATTAGGCTAAATTGCAAAGGTTTATGCCACACAAAATTTGACTGTCTGTTTTTTATACGCTCATAATCTTGCCCTGATAATTTTGAATAAAATGTGAAATTTTGTTAGGATATCGCCAAATGTCAAATATAGTTAGTGCACTAACTATACAAATCCCCAAAAGTATAAGAATATTCGCGCTTTATTGGGCTAAATTGCAAAGATTTATGCCACACAAAATGTGACTGTCTATCTTTTATACGCTAATAATCTTGCCCTGATAATTTTGCCCTGATAATTTTGAATAAAATGTGAAATTTTGTTAGGATACCGCCAAATGCCAAATATAGTTAGTGTACTAACTATATTTATAGTTAAAACGCTAACCGTATTTGGCCGTTGAACGATAAAACACCAAGGGAAAATTTATATGAAATTCACTAAGCTGCATTGTGCTGTGTTAACAGCACTAGCGGCGTCTGGCACTTTATATGCCGAAGAAACAGAAACAGAAAAAAAACAAAATGCATCAATAGAAACTATTGAAGTTACTGCAACCAAGCGAACTGAATCAATCCAAGAAGTGCCCGTCACTGTGACCGCATTAACAGGTGATAGTTTAGAAAAACTTGGCGTTTCTAATTTTGATCAATATGTAGAATTTTTACCCAACGTGGTTTTTCAGGGCACTGGCCCTGGACAAAATGAAATATATATTCGCGGTGCGGCAACTACGCAAAGCAATATTTCTCTGTCATCAGTTCAAGCATTACAACCTTCTGTTGCCTTTTATTTAGACGAGCAACCCGTTTCCATGCAAGGGCGTAACTTAGATATTTATGCTACTGATGTTGAACGTATAGAAGTTTTACCAGGGCCACAAGGCACACTTTTTGGAGCTAGCTCTCAATCAGGTACCGTACGCATAATTACTAATAAGCCAACCCATGATGGTTTTGCTGCAGGTTTTGATACCAGCACAAGTACCACCAAAGGCGGCGACATGAGTAACTCTGTTGAAGCATATTTTAATATGTCTTTATCTGACTCGTTGGCCGTACGTGTTACTGCTTACAACGACTACCAAGGTGGTTGGATAGATAATGTACTCAATGTTCCAGGTGAAGGTGGTTATAACGGTAGTGCAGAAGTTATTAGTCGAATTTCTGGTGGTGCATTAACTAATCCTGAAGATATTTCTGTTACCGCACCACAAAATGCTGCTCTAGTAGAAGAAAATTTTAACACGGCAAGCTATGCCGGTGCTCGCTTTGGTTTATCTTATT
Organism: Colwellia sp. MB3u-45; assembly: GCF_014077005.1. GTDB lineage: Bacteria > Pseudomonadota > Gammaproteobacteria > Enterobacterales > Alteromonadaceae > Cognaticolwellia. The sequence goes on from NZ_JACGVC010000022.1 coordinate 1,775, forward strand.
TAATCAATAATGACTGGGATCTTTTAGTTCAACATACTCAACAGTCTCTTGATACCGAAGGTGTATTTTCTTATGATCCAAACCTTAAGGGTGAGACATCAACAAACCGTTTTACACCAGAAAACAACAATGATGATTTTGGTTTAACCACTTGGACATTAGAAGGCCGACTTGAGCAACTTACCGTTGTTTATACCGGCGGGTATCTCGACCGAGATATCAATTCAACTATTGATTACACTGGCTATACTAATGGTGGTTCATTTTCTGCTTATTATGTTTGTAACTATTCAGGCGTTCCTGAAGCAGAACAAGAATGTCTTGACCCAACTAAGTTTAATAAAGAAGAAACCAGTACCTCACGTATCACTCATGAGCTTCGTTTCAACACGGCGGCTGAAAATCGCTGGCGTGTCACCGCAGGTGTATTTTATGACTCTCAAGAATTATCAACTGTTGGTCAGTTCAAAATAGCCAATACAGAGAAGTTTCCTAATTTGGCAAGAACTCTCGCAGGAAGTGATGGCATTAACAGTGATGGTGGCCCTTTCCCTTCAGAAGTAAGTTTTGTTAATGATGTTACGCATACCATAGATCAAATCGCCGTATTTGGTCAGTTTGAGTACGATATTACCGACACAGTCACTGCAAGTTTTGGCGCGCGTTGGTATCAAATAGATGATATTTATAAAGGCGCTACTACCGGCGATGATGTCAGCGGCAGGTTACAAGCCTTTGGTGACGGTAGTGATGCAGCATTAACTGAATTTTTTATCAGTGATGGTAGGACTCCAGAGGCAGCAGCGGCTGAAACAGCATCAATCCAAGCGGCTATCGCCAGTGGTCAATTAGAAACTGATTTACTTGATAGTGACGGCAAGTTAACCATTGATGATACGATTATCAAAACTTCAGTTGATTGGCAAGTTAATGATGATGTTATGGTATTTGCATCATACTCAGAAGGTTTTAGACCGCCGGTGACTAACCGAGTTGGTGGTGGTTCGGCTAAAAGCCAAGAAGGTGCATTTGAAAGTTTCCGCATTCCAGTGTATTCAACGACTGATAGCTTAGATAACGTAGAATTAGGTTTTAAATCAACATTATTTGATCAAAACTTACGCTTCAACGCGACTGCCTATTATTCAAAAATATCTGATCTGCAAACCTCACGATATGACCCAACCAATATCAGTTTCTTAGTATTTACTGATAATGTTGGTGATGCTGAAATTAAAGGTATTGATGGTGACTTTAGTTGGGTAGCAACGGATAATTTAGTCATCTCTGGTGCTTTTAGTTTGATAGATACTGAGCTAACATCAGTCAATACTCAGCTTGACGGTATTGCACCACCAGAAGGCAGTAGATTACCGTATTCAGCTGAGTTTTCAGGTAATTTACAAGCCCAGTATTTCTATCCAATTGGCCAAGGTATGACAGGTTATGTTAACGGTTCAATCAGTTATACCGGAGAAAGACTTGCCGGTATGGTGATGGATGCTTATATGGTAGAAGACTCCACTAATTTAATCTATGGCACAGGTTCAGGTTTAAGTATTGAAAAAGAAGCTGACGTTTATAAAGGTGTTAATTATCAAGATAGTAACGGGGATACCTTAGCCGGTGGTCGTTATATCCAAGATAGTTACGTTTTGGCTAACTTAACCTTTGGTATCACTAACGACGAATGGAAAGCTGAGATTTTCATCGACAACGTAACTGATGAAAGCGCAATATTATATATTGATACTCAACAGAATACGCCAAAAGTGGTTTCTAACAGACCTCGTACTATTGGTTTTAGATTCTCGTACGACTTTTATTAAGTCTTAAATGATAACTAAAAGCTAATTAAAATCGAAATAAAAGCCGTTTGATATCTGTATCAAGCGGCTTTTTATTGATAAAAAAAGCACAAGTTTTAAATAAAAACAATACTACCAATTTAACTCATTAAGTGATCACCTTTTTCATGAGGAAAAATGGATAAATACTAGGCATAAAATTTAGTCAGTAGTTATGCTACTTATAAATTTTATAACGCGGTAGTTTTTCATTTTAACCATTCACGATGAACATATAATTAATCAACTTGGTATAACCTGCCATGGAGCTAAGTCATTGGAAAAAATATCCTACTCTGCTATTGAAGAGCAATTAAAATCAATTCAACAATTGATCCAAACAACAAAATTCAATGATGCCATTACACAAAGTAAACAACTACAAAAACAAACCACAGACCACAGACCAAGAGCACCAAATTGAATTATGGTATTTAATTGCCGTTGCCCAACGCTATGCAAAAACTATCCCTGCGGCATTAAGCAGTATTAATGAATTACTTAAACTCGATGAAACACATAG
>NZ_JACGVC010000023.1 GCF_014077005.1 Colwellia sp. MB3u-45
GTTAATATTTGCTAGTCTTTATTATTTAGCCACTTAAAGAAAAGTGGCGGACGCGGCAGGAGTCGAACCTGCGACCGCCTGGTTCGTAGCCAGGTACTCTATCCAGCTGAGCTACGCGTCCTCAATAAACTGTTTTTTTATATCTCATGTTTAGGAGATAACAAACTTTACTCATAAAAAGCATTCGTAGCCATTAGCGTTAGATAACCTATCCCGCTGAGCTACGCGTCCTCAATAAACTGTTTTTTTATATCTCATGTTCAGGAGATAACCAACTTATACAGTATTTATTTTTTAACTAGCGTTAATATTTGCTAGTCTTTATTATTTAGCCACTTAAAGAAAAGTGGCGGACACGGCAGGAGTCGAACCTGCGACCGCCTGGTTCGTAGCCAGGTACTCTATCCAGCTGAGCTACGCGTCCTCAATAAACTGTTTTTTTATATCTCATGCTTAGGAGATAACGAACTTTACTCATAATAAGTATTCGTAGCCATTAGCGTTAGATAACCTATCCAGCTGAGCTACGCGTCCTCAAATCAAGCCTGTTATTTATATCTCTAGCTTAAGAGATAACGCATGTTACTCATAATGAGCACTCTGATGCGACCCCACAAAGATAAAAACAAAATGTTGGGGCGAAAAAAAACCAGTCATTAGACTGGTTTTTTCAATGTGGCGGACGCGGCAGGAGTCGAACCTGCGACCGCCTGGTTCGTAGCCAGGTACTCTATCCAGCTGAGCTACGCGTCCGCAATAAAC
>NZ_JACGVC010000024.1 GCF_014077005.1 Colwellia sp. MB3u-45
CATAATAATAGTACTCTTACTTAACAAGAGATTTCCCCCCTCGGTTTTGTTTTTATTAGTGTTTTTATATTTTTATACGCTCCTCAATTGAGGGGCGTTTTTTTTGCCTATATTTTGGCGGATGAATTATTTGTTATTGAAAGTGATAAAGGAGCAAAGCGATTAGTTTTTGTTCCATGAGTAGTAAATCATTTATTTTCACCAAATCTTCGTTGAGGGATTTAGGTTTATTTTTATATAAATTGAACTAACCATAATAATAGTACTCTTACTTAACAAGAGATTTCCCCCCTCGGTTTTGTTTTTATTAGTGTTTTTATATTTTTATACGCTCCTCAATTGAGGGGCGTTTTTTTTGCCTAT
>NZ_JACGVC010000025.1 GCF_014077005.1 Colwellia sp. MB3u-45
CGCCCATTAGTTTCTTTTGCTATAAGAGATTTAAAATCAATGGATTCAAGTGTGATCATAACGACTGATATCAATGTATGAAAAATGAAACCAATTAGATCACAAATTTAATCAAAATGGTATAACACTAAGGCTAAAAATGCCACACAGTCAAATTCAGATACTAAAAAACAGCCCCAAAAAAGACTGTTTTACATAATACAATACCAGTAGTAATAATATTTATGAAAATCGTTAAATCGTTTTAGCGATTAACTCTGCTTTTAACAGACCTCCTTTTGTTAGTAGTTTAGCGCTAAACTTAGGATTCCTCTTGGACTTGAATGCATCCAATATGAGCTTTAGTCCTTTAGCTTCAAGCAATGAGATATTTACTTCTGTATCCATTTCAGCTGATTCAATAAAATCATCTGAAAAGCTAGGCGCAATTATTAATACTTGCGCTACTCGCTTACCTATATTTTCAGCCCTATTTACATAAGCTTTAACTTGTCTTGATGTTGATGAGTATTTAGCAAAATCACCGTTCTTACAGGTCTTGGCTTCGCCGATAATGATGTCATCGTCACTGAGGGAAATAATAATGTCAGCTTTATCCTTGTTAGTATTGATTTCTTTTCGTACATCTTCATCAATACTCAAGTCAAGCAGTTCAAAAATAGCCTTAGTAACTTCCTCAAATTTAACACCTATATCAGCCTCAGCGACCTCTGCACCGACCTCACGCAGCATATTAACGTCTCGCCTAGCTAATGCATCATAGTTTTCTATCAGTTTGTCTGTGGCGTTTGCAAAGCATTCAAGAATAGCGAATCTTGCATTCCCCCTTTTAGGTAGCGCCATACTGTCACGTACAGTCTTGATTTCATCATTTGATAAAAGATAAAGAATGTCATAAGGGGTTATACTGAGTGTTCTGAGCTTATCTGTGTCTACCACTTCATTCTCTTCTAATTCAAACTGAGACTTAATAACTTTAATGATTGTAGGGAAATGTTCTTCCAATGTTTTGAGTAGCTCTTTGAAGCCACTAGCACTCAATGAATCAAATTCTTTTTCTGTAGAGTTAGTAAGAGACGAAACTATTAACTGAATACGTTCATCAAGTGTTGTACCAAGTTTATCCGTATCAATTTCGAGGTCAGTTATAAGTTGCTTAAGCCTTTCTTTACGCTGGTTCTGGTTGTCTTCAGGTAAGTACATATCAGCAGAAAGCAGATCCTGTGCGTTAAGTCCAGAATGAATAATCGTCTGTATCTTATCGGCTCTAGACACGCTCCTAGTCTTTCGACCATGAGCCTTAAGTACATTAGAAAGCTCAGCATCAGAAAAGGTACGCAACAACCTTAACCTGTGCTTGTCTGCTAAATCTTTACCTTGGATATCATTAAGTAATTCAACTATTTCATCAGGTATAAATACCTCTTGTCTTTTCTTACTTATGAATACAACGCCCATGTCTCTTAATATATTGAGAGCATCAAATACACCATCCTTAGGTATCGCATCAACTAAATGCTCAATTGCTGCACATTCATCCGTCGTTAACCCCAGGTGATAGCTCAACACATTGAGTATCCCACGTTCATGATCACTTACTTTTGAGTCTCTATTAACACGTTTATCATTCACATAGGCCTCAGTCATACATGCGTGATAAATAGACAACGATTTTGCTCTATCATTGACTGTACTATTTTCATTAGCTTTGATTTCAGCTCGAAGCTCCTTAGCTAGTATCTGCAGAGCATTCCATTCTTTAACGTAAAGGCTTTCAATCCAACTAATCCGAGCAACACAATTACCATCTCTACTCAGAATATTAACGAGTAGATTAATCTGTGCAGAGTTCATTAATATCTGTTCTTTTACAGCAAGCCTAAAAAAGTCTTTTACAGCAAAATATAACTGCGTTATCTCACTACCAGAGGCATTCTTTATTTGTCCATCAATGTTCTCTATTGTCTTAGCTAACTTCTTATTGCTCTTTGCAGCATCAAGGCAGAGCTTATCTAGACTTGTAATAAACTTAGACTTTTCCACTTGATTTACTATAGACAGAACTTGATTCAACTTCATTTTACATTCCTTGTTTATTTTACTTGGATTGACTTGTCGAGCAATACAACTAACCGTTTTAATGCTTTATTTATATGTTTAGCAGTAATTTATAACTGATGTCAGCTCAATAGCTCTAAGAAGACATTAAGCTTTTCAGTTTGTTACGTCAACTAAGCGCAGCTTGTTGTCTTTACAATATCAATGATTAGTACAGTTATTTACAGAACTCCAAGTAAAAGCATCTTTGCCATTCTGGCAGGCGACTAACAAAGCCTAAAATTTCTATCGTTGATTGTTTTTGATTGAAGCTAAAGCCTATTTGATAGCTAAAGCCCTTTTTGAAAGGTATTTATACATAAAATTTTATTACAAACATAATTAAAGCCCTAAACATAGCTTTAGGGGGGTAAAGGTATTATGAAACTCGCTGTAGTCTCCATGATATCGTTCGCGTGATGAAGGCCTTACCTTCAAAGATTAACCCTTTCACTTTTGTGACAAGTTCACCGTCATAATAACTTTGTGAGCATTCCCCCGTATCAAAATTTATATTTACATCATAATGCAATTTAATAGGATGATTTCTAGTCTGGGTGAATATTCCACCCATCGCTTTGATATAGCCATTCCAATTACTTGTATCAGCTGCAACACGTGCTTTCTCAAGAGTTGAGTCAGGGAAGATTGAGGCTTTTAATCGTCTCAATTCACGCCATACAGATACTCTGGCACCGCCAATCTGTTGAAACTGACGAATACACCAACACGACGCCCACGCATTAATACGTATCGCTGTAGTGATTGAGTCATTACCAAATTTGTCTTTAACAAGCCCTTTCCCGTCAATATTCTTGACGATGTACTTCATAATATATCCAGTGGCATTTTTCTTTGGGTCTACTTTTTTAAAGTCACAACGATTTTCTAATGCGCCTTTTTCATCTCCGTCTTCTTGAAGTGAATAGAAACGAATAATTTGTTCAAGATTTTTAAGGCTATTAGGCTCAGTGAAAAACAAACAGTGCCAATGTGGCGTTCCATCGTGTTGAGGCTCTACAACCCTAAAGCCATAAATAGAAATGTTTTTCCGTTTTAGCTCGGCTCGTATTCTCGACCAAACTTTATTTAAATAACGTTGAGCTTCATCTGGCATTGAACCATCCCATTTAGGGTTTTTAGTGCCTGACTTTGAATAAGCACGATGGAATTTTGAAGGGCACGTAATGGTGACAAATAAACCGTCATGACCGAACTCCATCGATAAGTCTTCAAACCCTCTACAACGATTGATTAACTCCGCTTTTTTCACTTCTGGATTAGAAACATTCATATCGGATATTTCTTTTAATGAAAATCGCTGACCTTCGTCATTAATAATATAATGTGAGCTTAATAGTTGTTCATTTCTCGCTATCTGTGCCAGGCGATTTTTTGTGGTGATATCACTTGAGTAAATTTGTTTTTTACTATTTACGAGATTAAGCAATATCGCCGCTTTTTCATTTGCTTGATTTATCATTGTTCTTATACGCCTTAACCACCAGCGGTTATCCGCTAGTCGTTTTAAGCAACCTGATACTTTAATAATGTTAGTGGACTTAGGTGGTTCAATGTTGAATGTCGTTACATAACGAGCAAGGTATTCGTATACGAAACTGCGCTCCTCTTGAGTGAAGTTTTTGTATAAGGTAGAAATTCCGTTAACGGAACTGAGTGAGCGAAACTTTTCGTTAACGGAATTTTTAGATAACGGATTTGTCCTTATATCGCCTTTATTTGTTCTATTTTTTCCGTTAACGGTTCTATCATGCTGTAACGTTAAGAAGGTTTCGTTTTGTGGGTCAATAATAACCTTTCTGCAATATGTCGAACATTCTTTTGCAAGCGTCTGGATATTATTATCGTGAGAAAAAAATAAGTGTGACAATTTCTTCGGTAGTAAAGCGTACAAATCATCCGTCGATTTACGTATATAAATATTGCGTTCTTTAACGGTTTTTTGGTCAAAACCATTTTTCAAAATAATGGCTTGTATTGAATATGAAAACATAGATAAGCGTTGAATCAAAAAGTCATCATTGAGCTTATCTGTCCCCGTTAAATAAGGCGCTATTACTTCATGAACAACAGCGCGTTCAATACAAGATACGACTTTAGATTTACTAAACATAACAATCAGCTGTTATGTTTAAAGTTAATACCTTTCCTGCATCCGTTATCGTGTATCGCGTCCACTCAAGACCACAATAATAAACCGTCTCAAAATCAACAAGTTTATTGCCCGCTAATGCTTGTAAGGTTCTGATATCAAATTTATATTTTTTACCTTTTTCATCTTTGTAATCATGCAAACCATTATAAAGAACATCATGTAAGTGATGGTCGCTTGTGACTTCAAAAAAACTGGATGGTAAAGATAACCATAGAAGTAACCTAACCTGCTCTTTGCTTAATTTAGGCATGGGAATCTCCCACAGGCTTTTGCCCTAAATGTTCCATTCGATAAAAGCTGTTTAGCCAGTTGTCTAAATCATCCTTTATATAACGAACGGCGCGACCAATTTTAATAAAGGGTGGAGCTTGGGTTCTATTTTCGCGGTTTCCTTCCATACGTGATTGACGTAAGAAGGAACGACTCATACCGATATACTCGGCAGTCTCTATTTCTGATAGTGCTCTAGGTTGGATATTGTGTGACATTGTTGTCTACCTCGATTGATTAAAATGCTTCGAGGTATTAATGTATTTATCATTCTTGTCATATGACGTTAGCCATGACTAAAATTATTTATTATTTATTATTTATTATTTTTTAAAGCTACTTACTAAGTTTTTAAATGTTCCTTTAGTCATTGTTCGGTCAGAAGCATTACCCTGCCCCCAAATTATTTTGTCTGACGACATTTCGCGTAATAAATAATCGGGGTCGATTAAATCATTCTCTTCGTTGAATTGTTGGAGAATATAATTCCAAAGTGCAGATGCACCTTTTCTAGGGTGTGTTTTAATAAGTTTTTTAAGGTATGTATGAAAAACATTTTCTCTTTCACTGTCGTTTTCTTTTGCTTCTCGAATATACCCTTCATTGAATAAACACTTCTTCGCCCAATCAATATCGTCAAGGGTTACGACCATGTCTTTTAAGTGAAGTGATAATGAAGCGGTAAGAAGGTCTGTTTCTGTATGCACCATGTCTCTATTGTTTTCTTCAATTATCCGAGCGTTAATATCTATATCAGAGATATTGTCAAAGTTTAAGGGTTGAATAATATGAAGGATACTTAAGCAATTTTTTACGAATATTTCGGAAGGTCTTTCTAACATCGTGATGTTTGTCTTTTTTGCCAAGCTACATTCAGTAATATCTACTTCATTATCTTGTAGCAAACGCTTTCTATCTTTGGGTTTTAAGTTAATAACACCTTTATAAGCCGCAACACCTAATACTTCTACTTCAGTAAATGTGGGCTTCGTGACAAGGAAGTAACGACTGTAGATATAAAAGCGGATGGGATTGTTAAATTATTCACACAAATAAATATAGTCATATGCACTAAAACCAAATTTTTGTTCTAATTCATTTAACCTGTAGTAATCCTTTTCTATCATTTGATATTTCCATTTTCAATTAAAAACCAAACCATTGGTTTCAAAGACTGCTTAAAAATATGTTCAATTAATCATTAATATATTAATTTGATTTACTTACAACAGGTAAAGACAGCTTTGCCACTGAGTTGTCGTTATTCATTCAGCGTTATTGCAAAAATTTAAGTCTACTTTTCTTAGAAAGTTGACATTACTACCGTTAAATTGTTTTTTAAAACTGTGCTGTTTGATTTAAGAAGAACACTTCCTATGGATATTAGAAATGAAAACAGAAGGTAGTAGTACGTGGCGAGTTTGGGAGCGTTAAGCTCCCTTAATTGTAATGTAAACATTGCTGATATTTTAGGGTTAATCCAAAACAATATCTTCTAACTCGGGAAACACTTGGTTCTCGCCTTCAGATAAAATCAGATCAATCAAAATATCCAAACGTCTCACAAGCTCCCGATCTCCAGGAGAGTCATGCAATAATGAGGCAACTGTATCCGACGCTTTCACATAGACCCCTATTTCAGGCCATGAGTCCAAGCATTTTATAAGTAATTTATCCACTAGCTCAAGTTCGGTATAAGTTTTTTCATCCGCTATACTACGTTCTCTATCAGAGGTCAGTAGTGATTTACGATACATAGCCCCATTTTTGATGTGATCATGAAGTTCAGAGTTTGATTCGAACCATGTTAAAATTGCTTTTTGAATCGGTTCAAGCCCTTCATCTTCAAAGATAGGTTTACTAACGTATTGACCATAAACACGCCCTTTTGCGGTTTGTTCAGTTACAAAAAAATCAAATACAATAAAGTTCTCATATCCATCTTCGTCGGTATATGTGAATAAGGAGTCAGGTTCATCTTTTTTGGAATCTTCTAAGTAGCGTATAAGCCGTAAAATACCTCCGGAACCAACTGTACCTTCCTCCTCCTCTTCATCATCATCATCGTAATCAAAATTTATAGTATCAAAATCATTATAATCACAAAACAAGTCTTCTAGATATTCCTCATACGACAACTCTAAACTAAGTTCGTCGAGCTTGAGCTCTTTTGGTAAATCACTAAAAAATTCGTACATCATATTTAAGGTAGGTACAATAGATTTTTTGCAAAAATGTGGCCTATCAAGATGAAACAAACTTTCTTTGGATTTTACGACACCATCTACACGAATAAATGAGGGCGTAATTTTTTCTATAGTGCCAGGTTCATCCCAGCCATATACACCAACTTTATCACCCACGTTAAATATATTTTTTATCTTGCCCAAAGTAACTCCCAATACAAATAAGCTATTTAGGCTATATAAAACCAGATAACGCGTGCTTTGTATAGTGTAACGGTCAACTAAAATTGGATACTTGTTCAAGCACTTTTTAATAGTTTCACTTTTCTGCTTAAATAAAACAGCATAATTTTAAATTTAAATACTGATTGATTTATCTTTAAAGTGGAAAATTGTAGTGTTTCAATTTAGTCAGCTTATAACGATCTGTTGACCTAAGAAATTGTCGGTAGCTAACTTCTTCTTTGCGCACGAAGAAGTCATTAGCAAATCAAATTAACTGCCGCCGCTTTATGCTCAGGCGCTAAATGTGCATATCTTAATGTCATCTTTAAATCGCTATGACCTAACAACTCACGCACTGTATTTAAATCAACGCTCGCCATTACTAACTTACTGGCAAAGTGATGACGTAAATCATGAAAACGAAAATGAGTAATGTTAGCTGCATCTAATATTTCAGCCCAAAGAGATGGAAAGTCTTTTAAAGGTTGATTGTTCCTATCTTTAAAAACATAACCTTCGTTACCTGATAGTTTTTGCCACTGGATAAGTTCATTAAACGCCTCTGTATTAAGCGGTAAATGTCGAGTATTACCAGACTTAGCGTTTTGAAAATCTACCGTCAGTATTTTATTATCAAAATTAATATCATGCCATTGTAGAGATAATAACTCGCCTTTGCGCATGCCTGTATTTATTGCGAGTAAAACGATGACTTCTAAAAAAGCGGTATCACATACTCTGAGGCTTTCACGTAACCTTCTTTCCTCATCTTTAGACAAATAACGTACTTTTGAATTATCAACGGTTAGTGTTTTAACCTTACGTAAATCATGATTATCAATAACACCCCACTCAACCGCTCTACTTAAACAACCCTTAATCGTGTTTATTTGACGATTAGTGGTTGCAGGCTTAACACCATCAGCTAAACGCTTATTTCTCCATTTCTCGATCTCCCACGCGTTAATATCGGATAATTGAAAGTCCATCAACTTAGGAAATGACGATTTAAACGCTTTCACTGTTTTTTCGGCTGTTTTAGGATTACGGGATTTAAGCCAAGGTGTGTATTTTTCATCTAAGAAGTATTGGAGTGTAGAGAATTTGGAATACTTGGTACTAGTACGTTCTTGTTTTCTTAACGCTTGAACATCTACACCTTGAGTAACGTCAGCAATTTTACTTTTTGCTAAATCTCTTGCTTGAGCAGGTGTCATTTGACCATCAACACCTAATCGGTAATTAACCTGTTTTCCATTTAGGCGATAAAAGAGATAATAAGAGATCAAACCTAATGGGGTAATACGGGCATGAAAACCAGAAATTTCAGTGTCATTTAGACGCTTATCGGTTGGTACTAGATTTTTGATATTGGTTACGGTTATCTTGCTTTTAATTGGCATGCGGTAATCGTCCTTGTAGCTCATTTGTAGCAACATCATTATGCTACAACGAACAAGCAAGAACAACAACAAACAAAAATAACAAGATATTAACATTAAATATCAACATGGTAAGTGCCATCACTGTTCATTGTTGTTCATAGGGATATTTAGAAAATTACGTAGTTATCGCCCTGTTAAGGGGCAAATTGTAGTTGGCTAAAATGTGAAGCGGAGCGGAACCTAGCCAACTGTTATTTGTCCCGCTTTAACAGCTTATAGTTCGACCAAGCCACTTAATTCAATAAGGTAACTTATTATTATATTAAGTGGAACATGCTTCTGTTGGTTACGAATATTTAATTTCAAACATTCAATGTTTCTAACAAGACGTTCGAACCAACAGAGCAACTCATTTCAAAACGCATACTCAGGGATTGCCTACCACGACTATCTATAAGACCTGCGAGAAACGAGATTTAAGCACATTCCACTATTAACTTTACGCTCAGGAGCTTCAAAATGAAAGTTTATAATGTTGATGATTTCGCTGTGCTAATTGGTATTGATTGGGCTGATAAAAAGCATGATATCTGTGAGCACCCTGTTGATTCAGAAAAGTACAACTATTCAATTATTAAGAGTAAACCCGAGGCACTCCATGAATGGGCAATGGATCTTAAAAAGCGCTATCCTAACCAGAAAATTGCGGTGGTCTGCGAACTAAAAAAAGGACCTCTAATTTATGCACTAACCAAATATGATCATCTCACACTCTTTACGGTCAATCCCTCAACAGTGGCTAAATACCGAAAAGCTTTTACCCCAAGTGGAGCAAAAGACGACCCTTCAGACGCCTTTGTACAAGTAGAAATTCTCACTCTGCATATGCATAAACTCTCCGTCATTGAACCCGAATCAGCATCTGTACGTTCGTTAGCACAGCTGGTTGTGTATCGTCGTAGCTTAGTTCAAGACAATGTGGATTTATCCAATAAAATAACCGTTGCGCTAAAAAACTACTACCCTCAAGCACTTGAATGGTTTAAAGAAAAAGATACCTTTATCTTTTGCGACTTCATCAGTAAATGGCCTTCACTCGCTCATGCTAAAAGAGCAAAAAAACAAACACTCTTGGACTTTTTTAATAGCCATAACTCACATTACTTTAATGTCAATGAAGCACGTATTTCCAGTATAAAAAGTGCCATGCCATTAACTGGAGACATCGGCGTGATAGAGCCAAATCAAATGTTGGTAGAAGTGCTCATCAAACAATTTAAAGTGTTACTAAAGGGTATTCATATGCTCGATAAAGCCATAAAAGTGGCCTATAAAGCACAACATGACAAAGTGATTTTTGACAGTCTTCCAGGTGCAGGACCACAACTTGCACCACGCTTATTGGTAGCCTTTGGTTGTAATAGAGACCGTTATGATGATGCTGCTGAATTACAAAAATACGCAGGGATTGCGCCTGTTATTGAGCGTAGCGGTAAGAAAATGTGGACACATTGGCGATATAGTTGCCCTACATTTTTAAGACAAACCTTCGTTGAATGGGCAGGATTTTCGATACGCTATTCATTCTGGGCAAAGGCTTACTATGAACAACAAAAAAGTAAAGGAAAACCCCATAACAGCATAATTAGATCGTTAGCTTTCAAATGGATCAGAATAGTATTTAGGTGCTGGAAGACTAATACACCTTACGATGAGTCAAGATATTTAGAGGCGTTGAAACGAAGAGGTTCGCCACTGTTAAAATTTACAATAAATAGCTAAATTTTACTAGTTGTCCACCTCAGGGCGTGTTGTTATATTGCGATATTACGCTGAACGTAGAACCACGCTGTGATTGAAGCCAAAAAGCCAGTAAAACCATACTGTAAGATAAATACAAGACTATCAGAATCTATTGTAAGCCAAGGAAATATAAATATTGGGATCCCTGCACCTAAAATAAAGCCTGTTAAAACAAATAAGATTACACTTTGTAATTTTTTTAATTTGAATTGAGAACGAATATAAATTAGTGGATATGCAAGAACAAGACAGCAAACAAAAATAATAGGTATTAAAAGTAAGCCACCTACAATTGATGTACCAGAACTTTCTTGCATATCAATAAGCATCAAGATAATTACTGAAACTAAACTTGCATAAAAGCTAGCTAATAAATGATGCTTCAATTAAACCTCTTTAGCAATATAACAGCTTATTATTTAATAATTCCATAATAACCAAAATATTTCAATAGGTTAGAGTAACCTTGAGTTGTCGTGTAGTCACTATGTATGCAAACAAACCCAATAAGGAAAAAATTTTGAGGTATAAATAACAAGATGTTTTTTTAACCTCTATTGGATTTTTAACTATAATTAAGTAAGTAGTTCTGATATTTAGATTCAACGTCATTAATAAATTGACTTACTACATTGATACATTCATTTAGATCATCATTTGAAATTTCAACAGGCAGCCCATCAATAGTAAAACCATTTCGATGTATTAAGTCATGCCTTAGTGTCAACTTATCTGTTAATCCTGTATTAATATTCATACGAATATTCAACGTATGTTTAAATAATGGGTCAATATCGTTGATTCTATGCCAAACTAAATTCTTAACAGAGTTTATAACTTTGGTCTTGACATCTCCGTTGAATATCTCTTTAACTACATACTTCTGAGATTGAAATTTATGAGCAGATGTCATTAAATTGAAAATATTATCTTTTGAAGTGATTTCGTGAATAAACAGATCTGATAAGTACTTTTCCATCAAACTAATGATATTTGAAAAATATAGCTGTTTATGAAATCCATCACTTTCAGGAGATAGACTTTGAATGGTAGTGATACCGTTTAAAAAATCGGTGGAAAATGAACTGGATGCTAAAGGAGAACTAGTAGTCATTGGCTATGTACTCAACAGCAACTAAATTTTCTATTTCTTGCTCTAAATCAGAGTTGGAAACATTTACAGTCCAATCTACCCCAACATTTGAAGATGAAACAAACACATCATATGTGTTGCCATTTTCATCTTCAAATTCGTCATGATTTTGATTAATTGAATCCCTATGCCTATCTGCAAAAATCGGGGATGGAACGCTAACCATTCCTACTTCGGCACCATTAAATCTAATGACCAAATAACCACCATTTATGGATGGTAAGCAATCATTCCCTTCAAACTCATAACTCATATTTTTCTCGTACTCATTAATTTTTATATTATACAGCCAACATCATTTATTAGAATGGCAGAATGTCTAATTCCCAAGTAAAGTATCAGACCAGAATAGGTAAAGTATCTAAAATCAGTAATTTATGACCACATAGTCTTGCCATTATAATATTTTTCTGTAGATATAAAGAAGAATCCTGTTTTAACAGTTTTCGTTCTCCTTTTGAAGTCCACTAGAAAAGCTAAGACTTTTTATATAGTTTTCCATAAAGGCATAATCAGGTTCTCCATTATTTGTTATCGGAAGCCTAATTTCAGATTCTCGCATCCTAGAAATACTCCATTTTCTCCCATAATTGAATCTATATTTTTCTTTCTTTATTAAAGTACATAAAAACAGTGCAATGTATTGATTTATTTTAAATTTAGGTTCGAAAATATGAACATCTTCTGTTGAGCAAAAATCAATTTCTTGATAAAAAGCTGATGCAACACTGTTTCCATTTCGAACCACTGAAATAACTCCAGCTGAATGCATTGGTTCATTAGTAGTCCAGCCTGTCAATCCATTATTCTGTTCTGATGCACTAATGAATGGTACGCTCCCATCGCCAGTAAGGTCTTTTTTCCTAGGGCCTCTCCCTCGGCCTATATCAAACAGTTCTTTATATTTAAACGGTTTCCAATGAGCATATTCTAGATTGATGTCCTGATTTTCATTAATTGGTAAGAAAAATTTTTGAGGATTTTCAACTTCAAGCTCATTAACCCAATCTGGAATATCTTCAATTGAAGGGACTAATAAATCAGCTAAGGTTCTATTAGCCTCTCTGCCACACGCTTGATATCTATATGCATTTCTTTTAATCGCAATACAATAAAATAATTTTTCTTTGAGTGATAAATTTTCATTTAATAATACGGCTACATTCTGTCCTGTATAAAAATTTTCTGCTTGCACGAAACTAGAAAGGACTGATCCTCCCAGAGCTACAGTTATATTTCCAGCTTCAAACGGTAATATGTCACCTACATAAGCAACACTTGACGACACGCCATTATTTTTTGCGGTTCTCGAAACAAAACTCACAGAATTATTTTTGTTGGTCACTTTTTTCATTTTATTGAGATCAAATTTATTACCATGTTTTATCTCAAAAATTTCATTTAGTTTTTTCATGTTAATTCAGTATATTAAATACAAAGTGATCTTTAACCGTTTTTTCAAATTCTTCTTTATTTATATCAGAATAATCGGTTTCCATATAAGCTTCTGCAACCCATTCATCAGTGTGTGTCACATGCCTTCTGACACATTTACCAGCAATTTCATCACGATTTCTATAAGCATCGATCCATTCATCTCTTATATCAGACCATACTTCTTTTTGATCAATTCGGCCGTGTTGTTTTGTTTTTATAAAACCATCATTTTTCCAGAAGCCAAACCATGTTTTTTGCTTAGATTTTTCATGGGGAATATGTGCCTTAAATACCATAATACAAGGAATAGTTCCAACTGGATCAAATAACAAATCAGGCATAGACATCACAGCATCTAAAGTATGATGTTTCAACAACTCTTCTTTCACTGAATGTGGGGATGTCGCTTTTGAAACGGGTACAATTGCTACTCCTATGCCCCCTTTTTCTAAACAATTAAGCATATCCCGAATAAATACTAATTCGTGTAACGCTTCATCAGATTGAGCATAAGGAGGATTAATCATCCCAACATTACAATTGTGTCCTTTCAATTCATTCAAGAGATCAAAGCAACTCCCTTGATAAAGGTTAGCTTTTCCGTCCCCACGTAAGATCATATTACTGGCAGCTAATGCGTACATATTTGGTTGTTGTTCTACACCAATAAGCCCTTCACTTTTTATTTTTTTAATTTCAGCGTCAGTTGAAGCATCCTTTATCATATGATGCATAGCCGATACAAGAAAACCAGCTGTACCACAACAGAAATCCAAAACTTTACTATCTTTATCTATATTTGCGATATGAGAAAAAAGTTCGGTTATATGGCGCGGAGTTAAAACTATACCTAATGCTTTTTTATCGCCCCCCGTATATTTCAAAAACTCACCATAGAATTGACCTACAACATCAAAATCATGATAGATGCTAATAAAAGGCCAAACCTTAGAGTTAAGCATTTTTATCAATTCACTTAGCACTCCTTTAGGATATGATTTTGTTGGTTTACCAAGCTCAGGATGCACTGAAATACTAGAATAAGGCTGAGTCATGTTGTTCTTTTTAGAATATGGAATGTCGGCTTTTTCTATTTCTTCTTTGATTACATGCATCCACTGTTTTTGAAGTGCTGAAGGCTCGTAATCAGAAAAGGTTTTTGCAAATGGTTTATTTCTTAAAGCAATCAATGTACCACTCACGAGTAAAGGTTTTTCACTTTCAGTTAATTTTGCATGATCTCTCATAAACTCATGTAAAACCTTAGAAAATGACATTAAGTCATGGAACCTTTCCTTTGCTACATCAGGATCATAGGTCCCATGTTCGATAAAGTCATCGAAAGTAACTATATCTTCTATAGGTTTTCCTGACTTATTTGACAGTAATTTGGGCTGACTTGAATTTTTAGGATATATGTAGCTGCTGATTTTCAATTCAGAGTTTGTTTGCCCACTGACGCCTACTGCAACTACATTATATTCTTTAGCCAAAAAACTAGCATAATGAATTGCACCATCGACGGCGTAGTCTTTAGCTTTATCCAAATTATCAGATTGATGAAACTTTGTATCAGCTTTACATTCAAAGACAATTAGAAAGTCAGGGACATCGGGCGATGTAATGATAAACTCAGGAGATCCTTTACCTCCTTTCCCTGTCTTGCTGGCATTTTTTAATAGTTTATTAATTACAACTATCTGACTTTTCTGTTCTTCAATAATTACAGGGCTATTTTCATCATAATAATTTAAGTCTTGAAGTAGTGACCTTACAATGTTTTCAGTTATTCTTTCATTCTTACTCATCTAATTTAATTCTTCCTGTTATCGATGATTATTTATAGGGGTTATCAACTCTAGAAGCTAAGAAATATCCTTATCTTAGGCGAGAGCCCCTTATTGTAATTCAGAGTATTTTCACTTGAAATACTAATTAGTTACCAAGTATAGTTTTCCTAAATCAAAAAAATTACTAATGACGACAGACTATAAAACTATTTTCCAGAATGTAAAAGGCGAATATCAATTTATGTATTAATACATATGTCATATGATTCATTATTCATCTATCTTTAATTTTCTATTTTTCGGTACAGTTATTTACAGAACTCCAAGTTAACTCAAACTTCGTTTTCATCTAAAGCCAAAGAAGATTCATTTTCTTTACGACGCTTTGTCCATGTGTGCTCACGACTGACGTAAACTTCACCGCCACAACTCAAGCCTTTAATTACATATCCTATCGGCTCCCAATATTCACCCTCGGTTTCAATAAACTCTTTTACTAATTGAACAGGTAAATCTTTACGTTTAACGTTTACACCGCCCAACGCTTCCATGAATTCACACCAATTACCACTATCTGCGGCAACCCAAACTGAAGAGATGTTGACCTCTTCTTTTAACGCCAGTCTTCTTGCTTCACGCCATAAACTAACAGGTGGCCCACCAAACTGCTGAAATTGACGAATTCCCCATAAACTTGACCATTCATTCACTCGTAATGCGGCAATATCAGCAGGATTGCCGTAGTTGTCTTTATCAACACCAAAACCATCAATGTTTTTAGAAATGTATTTCGCGATATAACCCACCGCAGAGCCTTTTGATTTCAGGATAGGCTCAACAGTAAATCGGTATTTTTGTGCCCCTGTTTCATCACCATCGACCTGTAAAGCATAAAAAGAGAAAGTATCTCTTAATACTTGACGTTGCTCTGGTTTGACAAAAACAAGGATATGCCAATGTGGTGTGGCATCATGATGCGGCTCTGCTACTCGAAAGCCAAAATAATCGACATTGAGCCGAGCAAGGTGTGCGCGACACTTTGCAAATTGGCTACCTAAGTATTGATTGGCTTGTTTTGGGCTAGTACTATCAAATTTTTCGTTAGGTCTGCCACTATTATGAACGGGGTGCATGCGTGATGGACAAGTGATGGTTAAAAAGTCTGCAACATAGCCATGTTTATCGGCGTATACTTCAAAGCCATATAGCCTAGCCATCAGTTCATTACGGCGATTCACCGGGTTTGCATTGGTGCTGTTTGCCATTTCAGTTAAATCAACAACCTCTCCTCGCTCATTGATTAACTCTAATTCAGCCATGAATAATTGATTACGTCGTTTGTTTTCACGCCCTTTTTTAAAGTTAGTGTCTGTTACGTATATTTGGCTTTTTTTTGACACCAAATGAACATATTGAGAAACACGCTCAACTGACACACTGTGCAATTTTGATAGCTTTTTTCTCCACCACTTATCATAAACATAACGGGCAATATCGCCATCAATATACTTTCCCTTTCTCGCCTTAATAGAAAAACCAACCAATACGGCTTCTAAGGCAAAGACAACAGCTTCTTTTGAATCATCTAAATTAAGCATGTTAATGCAAATTTGATGACATTGACTTGCTTGAGTTTTACCAACCAATTCAATCTGTGAGTCTGACCAAGTGACATCAACCGGCATAGCTTCACAAAAATCACATAACGCCCTTAAATATGTATTGGCTTGAAAGGCTCCCTTAACAGGTAATTTGAGTAAGCGGTTATAAGTATTTTTAGCGACTACTCGACAATTAAAAGGAATGCTCAGTAATTGTTTACCGATAAACGTTTTATTAAGTTTGTCATCAACATTAAATTCGTCAACGAGTAAATTAGCACTCAGTGCTGTACTTGATAATGCAGTTGATTCAAACCCCGATAGCGTTAAGTAGTCAACTTCATGAGTTGAGCCCTGAACTTCGTTAACGAGATTTTCATTATTCGTTACGTTAACGGAATTTTCCACCTTGACAGAAAGAGGCGTATTTACGTTAACAGAGCTGAATTGCGTTAACGGTTTTGTTTCGGGTAACTTGTTAGACATGAGGCGTACCTCTATAACTAAGCATTTCCCGTAATTCCGTTAACGTTACCTTTTTCCTTAACGGCTTAAGTAGATTTTTTGAAATATAATCAGCTAAGAGTAAATCAACTTTGTGGCTTTTGGTGTTTTTAGATAATTTACGCACGCTCACCACCAACGGACTTTTGTCCTAAGTGCTGCATACGTAAAAACCCAATTAGCTTGTAGTTTGAAGATTTCATCATGCCACCCCACCATTACTGGTTGAATAACAGATATTGTTTTCAATATAATTTTCGATATCTTGTAAGCGGTAACGAATGGCTCTCGCACCTACTTTGATAAAGGGGATGCGCGCACCAGCCCATCGGTCACGCTCAAGGAAGGCTTCACTAACCCTCAAAATTTCAGCAGTTTCTTTAGTATTTAATAATTTAATTCTCATGACTCTTTACTCGTTGTTTTAAAAGACGAGTTGAGTTTCGAGCATATTTGAATGTGTTGGAATGCCGCTAGGGGGTAGAAGAATTCCGCTAGGGGGCTAAAGGAATTTTTTAATTAATGATTGGTAGTTTCCATTTGCCTCTCTTAAATGCACCTATCCATTTAGCAAATTGAAGGTTTTGCTCTTCTGCTTCTGACAGTAATAAAAGCTTATGTTTTTCATTACTAAGCTCTGCGTCAATAATTTCTCCTGCTTTTTTATTAGAATAACTTGTGTAGTTTGTTAAATAACGATTAATCACTTCAACCTTTAATGGCTTAATGTGCTTGGCTTTGGCTTCACCTCCAGCAGTACCTGACGTGGTATAAATTTTCTTTTTATCAAACAAACACTCAGCGCGTGCAATACTATCAATCGTTTCTTCTGACATATCGAGAATAAAACGCTCTGAATATATTTTCATGGCTTGTGACATATCATCTTCACCATAGACACTATGCTTAGATCCAACAATTTCAGCGACTTGCATTAGTGCTAATGTGGCAAACATTTCACTCCACTTTAGTTTTTTAATAGTAATGGATGTTAAGTCAAAATAATCGCAAAGTAAGTATAAAGATCGACCTTGAGTTAATGAAATGGTCTTTCTCGTTGGTGAAGTTGAAAGCAACTTTATTGATAAAGTTGTTAATAAATTCTCACCAACCTGTAACATTGAATCTATAGATTTAGACATTAACAATACATCTTCATTAGAGCGTTTTGATAAAATATCACGTGCAATATGAGCGGCGTCATTGCCTTCTTCTTCTAGCAAAAAATCTAACGGTTGTAGTTTTTCACGAATAAAGACGTTGGAGTGATTATATCTATCCTTTCCCTTAGCTATAAGCGCTTTAGTTTCATTTTCAATTTTATCTTGATACATAATAATCCATGTTTATTTTGCAGTTTTCTTTAAAAAAGTCGGTTATGCGTTGCATAGGCGCTCTTAAACGGTCGTGATTGTTAATAATGTAACCTTCTGTCACGTCTGAGCCGTTTTTATGATTAACGAGCCGTTTAATGGCATAAGATGATATATCTAATGACTCAGCTACTGTAATAAATGTTCTGCGCAAATCATGAAACGTAAATTTAATGCCTGATGTCTCACATAGGTGTTTTAGCGCTTGTTCTGGGTGCGCTAGATACTTTGTTTTTCTCGATGAAAAGACGTACTCATTGGTTTTAAATCTAAGACGATAATTCAATATACCAATAAGGACATCCGATAAAGGTAATGTTAAAGGCTCTTTGTTTTTTGTATCAGGTATATAAATAGTTCCTTCGTCTAAGTCTACATTACTCCATGTTAGCGTAGCCCCTTCGTTTTTTCTTAATCCCGTCAGTAATAGAAAAAGAAGATAATCCGCGACAACATGGTGTGACTCTGCCCCTGTATTAAACTTCATTGCTTGCAGTTCTTTATACCAAAGTTCAAATTGTTTGGGTTTAATCACCGTTTGACGTCTTGGCTCTTTTGCCCAGGCTTTTATTTGACCTAAACGGTCAACAGGATTATGAGGAAATAGGCTTAATCCATTGCTATCTTCATATTGGTCTTTTGCAAATTTATAAATAGCACTCAATATACGCATTGCGGTATTAGCATAAGAAGGACTATGACTTTTTAGTAGCCTGCCGTGACGAGTTGATATCATGTCTTTGGTAATATCAACAAGACGCTTATTCTTCCAGTCTTCTAATTCACCGTTCAGATACATTTCATATTGAACATAGGTTTTATCTTTTAAGTAGGACTTGATACGTCTGTAATCTTGCCAGACTTGCCAAAGTGTCATTTGCTCTGCTTGGGCTTGTTGGCGTTTTGCTATTGGGTCAATACCCGTTGCAATTTCACCTAGGTATTTAAGGGCTTCTTTACGTGCCATTTCGACCGTAATCTCAGGATAACGCCCAAGCGTAATTCGCTTAAGTTTTCGGTTGATACGTTTCTCTAAAACAAACGCTTTACTACCGCCCGTAGTCACACGAACAGCAAAGCCTTTTAGCTCTGAATCTCGATAGAAAACCTGCCCTTTTTCAGGAAGTGCAAGTTTGTCTACAAAAGACTTGGTTATTTTACATGTAGACATAGTGTAGTCACGCTATATAAAAAACAGGTAGGCTATTTAAAACAAGAAACAGGTAAGAAGTCAATTAAAATAAGGAGTTAATGGCTTGCTAGCCTTTATTCAAACTAGTTAAAACAACTATAAATAAAACAGCTTATTAGACGGATAGAATCCCACTTTCAACAAAGGTGAATGTCCAACTAATGAATATTTATTCAAATTAATATACATAACTTAATATTAACATTCAACACGTTAATTTTACTTTTTGAATATAGCGATGTAGAAAGACAGATTAAATCCCGCTTTATACATAAAAGCGGGATATGAAGCTAAACTGTAACTATACACAGTACATCTTTAAAATTAATAAGGAGTAATGATGAAATCTGAATTTCTCTCGCATATCAAAGAAACTATGTGGACACGACGCTACGCCAAACGCACTATTGAGTCTTATTTATATTGGATTAAAGCGTATATTATCTTTATTGGAAAAATACATCCAAACGATTGCCATGATAAAGAAGTTGAAAAATTTCTTAGTTACCTTTCAAATAACTTAAATCTTGCCCCTAAATCTCAAGCATTAGCGTTAAATTCGGTTAACTACTTATATAAACATATTTTAATAAAACCGCTTAGCCTTGAATTACGTTTTAATAAATCTCGAGTAACGCCAAAACTTCCAACCGTATTAACTACAGTAGAAGTCAAAGCGCTTTTAACGGCTGTGAATACAAATAACCTGTTACTGTGTCAATTAATGTATGGCAGCGGCCTGCGCTTAATGGAAGCGGTACGTTTGCGGGTTCAAGATATCAATTTTGATTATCATTGCATTGAAGTCTGGAATGGAAAAGGAGGTAAGCATCGAGCAGTTACATTAGCCCCTGAGTTAACTGAGGTGCTAAAAAATCAAATATCACAGGTGAGCGCTTATTACGTATTAGATATGAAGAATGCTGACTACTCTGGTGTATATTTACCTTTTGCTTTAGCACGAAAATATCCGAGCGCAGCTAAAACATTTAATTGGCATTATTTATTTCCATCAAATCGATTATCGCTAGACCCTGAAGTCAATAAGTTAAGACGGCATCATATAAATGAAACTGTCATTCAAAAGGCAATAAAAGTAGCGTCAATGAAATCAAATATAAATAAAAATGTAACTTGTCACACCTTACGTCACTCTTTCGCGACTCATCTACTTCAAAGAGGTGCAGACATTCGTACTGTGCAAGAACAATTGGGGCATAGCGACATTAGAACAACGCAGATATACACACATGTCATAGAGCGAGGTGCAAACGGCGTTACAAGTCCATTATCGGCTTTAATATAAGCAGTTACAGCCTAATGGCTATGTTTTAATAATGGCTTTAAGACTATTGAATAAAATTCAAATAAATGAACTTATAGGCTAGGCAAGTAACGATATCTTTTGAAAAAATTCCGTTTGTATAATAAAGGAGAATATAACTGGATTTTGGATTTTGGATTTTGGATTTTGGATTTTG
>NZ_JACGVC010000026.1 GCF_014077005.1 Colwellia sp. MB3u-45
AAAAAGCACAAAAAGCACAAAAAGCACAAAAAGCATAAAAAATCACAAAAAACCACAAAAAAAGCCCAACGCCACATGACACCCGTAGGCCCTTTGTAGGTTGGACTTCAGTCCAACAAGTTAAATGAAATTTAACCTCGTCAACAGCACATAACAATGGCTGTCGGCGTTATTACTCTTGGTTATTCATTATACAAATCTTATAGCGCAGATCAGGTTCCGCAATAGGTATGATAAGAGTTATCGCCATCAACAGGTGCATCTTGATAGTGTTTAGTATCAGTAATTTCTGTATAAGGTTGTCGCAATACCGCCAAAAATTTATCTAGCGCCGTTAAATCACCATTTTCTTGGCAAGACGCTAACAGTGCTTCAACATGATGATTTCTTGGAATAACAACAGGATTAGTGCTTACCATTAAGCTGTGGGCAGCCGCCTTAAATGGCTCAATTCGAGCATGCCAACGAGGTAACCATTCATTAAGCATATCGGCTAGGGGCTGTTCAATTTCACTTTTGTTCAGTGCCTTCGTTAAAGCAGTGAAGGTTTGCGTGTAATCTAACTTTTGCTTTTGCATAATGGCCAGTAAATCATTAATCAACTGAGCGTCACCTTGCTCTGGTTCATCAATGCCAATTTTAGCCGCCATCATAGTCAAGTAACCTTGCTGAATATCTTGATGAAATTGCGCTAATAAAGGCTCTATTTTCGCTACTGCATCATCTTCATCGCTAGCCACTAAGGGTAATAAAGTTTCGGCTAGTCGTGTCATATTCCACTGAATAATGCCTATTTGTTTACCAAAAGCATAACGACCATTACGATCAATTGAACTAAAAACAGTGTCTAAATCATAAGCATTCATCATGGCACACGGGCCGTAATCTATGGTTTCTCCTGAAATAGTCGTATTATCGGTATTCATCACGCCATGAATAAAACCCACCCTTAACCATGAAAGTACTAAAGGTACTTGCTTTGACAACACAGCAGAGAAAAATTTAAGCACTTGTTCGCTACTAATATCATCAGCCATTGTTTCATCATCAGGGCTTGAAGTTGTTGCTACCTTCTGTTCAACCAGCAACTCTGGGAAATGTCGATTAATGGCATAATTTGTCAACTTTTTAAGCGAGTCAGTATCGTTACGCGCCGAAAAATATTGAAAAGTACCCACTCTGATATGGCTTGTCGCAACACGGGTAACAACAGCGCCGTCATAAGGTCGCTCGCGATATACATTTTCACCGGTAGTAACCACAGCTAAACAACGCGTAGTTGGCACACCAAGCGCAAACATAGCTTCACTCATCATATATTCGCGCAGCGCTGGGCCAAGCGCACAACGACCATCACCTTGACGTGAAAAAGAACTAACGCCTGAGCCTTTAAGCTGAATATCCCAGCGTTGCCCCTCGGTATCAGCAATGTCGCCTAATAAATGTGCACGACCATCACCAAGATGCGGATTAAAATTACCAAACTGATGCCCAGAATAAGCTTGTGAAACCGGCTTGCTTCCTTCAATTAATTGATTACCTGAGAAGTATTGTGCAATAAGTTCAGCATCATCTTTTTGACTAAAAGGGATAGTTAAGGTTTTTGCTAAAGTTTCGTTCCACAATAATAATGAGGGCGCAGCCACAGGTGCAGGAAATGTTTGCTCTGAAAAGCTAGTGCCAAGTGCTTGGTAGTTATTAGACAGGTTTATAGTCATTTATCTCTCTGGGTAAAATTTTTATTCAATGGGTTGATAACAATTAACGATGCTAATTCACTATCAAATTTACTGTAAATTAACTGTAAATTCACTATGCCATCCATACTAATTATAAGCAATAATGGCACGCTGGTTGGAGCACTTTGTTTGCACCGATGGAAAGACCATCGTTCAACATTTACCGCAATTCTAGTATCTTCTCACACGCTTGTTTCAAAGGTATATCAGGATACCTCCCTAATGTGCTGCGAGTCGCTTTATTATGATACCTATAACGATACTGAACAATTAATCTACATAGACTGAAATACGAATACTGAGTCTATCTCGGTCAGCTATTATATTGAAATGTTTAAGATGTTTTTTATTTAATAAAAACTTTAATTTTCAGTCACTTTTTTTAGTCACTTAGTGCCATTTTCACTGCCTTATAAATTTTTATAACTGGCTACACTTTTATTTATAACGGTATAAAACTGATACCCAATGTTACACAACAACAGATAAAACTGGGTTTAACGGTTTATTAATATGAACAAAAAAAGATCTAAAAGTTACACAGTATAATACGATGAACCAGCCCAGTATCTTGTGGCACTATGATGAAACATAGCCGCTATAACAGCCTTTGAAGAACCACAATCTATTCTGTACACCTCCATGTACACGCTTTTATTTAGTGCGGATTAAACAAAAGATGAATGAACTAATTTGAGCTGGATCGTGCTGTTTTTAATAGGTGTGGGTGATACTGATTGTTTTTTTTAGTTCGGTTTAGACCGGTGATTTGCAAAAATGGCCTCCTCGGCGGGGTTCAAAGCCAATAAAGTCACCTATTTTCCACATTGGGTGGTATTATAGCGGGTAGTCCTACATTTATGCCTTCAAACTAATTAGTAATTGATTTTTCATCTGTATATTAATTTTATTGATATCTAACTTAAGGCACCTTGAGTTAAATCTAGGGATTATTATAACTCTCTGCGCTTTTGCTTTACTAATTCAACAGGATAAAAATGACAATTTCTATATTAATTTGTGATGATTCGAATGTGGCACGAAAACAACTCCAAAGAATACTTCCTGAAGGTTGGGCCGCAAACTCACAAATCGTAAAAAACGGCCAAGAAGCACTTGATGTGCTTCGTACTGAGAAAATAGATCTTTTGTTTCTAGATTTAACCATGCCAGTATTAGATGGTTTTAGCGTATTAAAAATAATGCAAGCTGAAGCTATGGTTATTAATACCATTGTTATTTCTGCGGATATTCAAGACGAAGCGAAAAAAATAGTTGAGGCCGCCGGAGCATTAGATTTTATTAGAAAACCTATCTCTGCAAACACATTAATAGAAGTTTTGAAAAAGCATAAATTACTATGAAAAATAGTTTCAATTTTACTGAAGATCAACGAGACTATTTGCAAGAAATTTGTAACATAGGCATGGGGCAGGCAGGCAAATCGCTTTCTGTTTTATTTGAGCAATATGTTACTTTATCTGTGCCTTCGATTGAAATTTTTTCAGCGAAAAACTTAATTACGACATTAAAACGATTGATACCCGCGGAACAAATATCGGCGGTGCGTCAGGGTTTTTATACTCATGTAGTAGATCCTAATATTTGTGGTGAGTCCATTACCATATTCAGCAACACCGACTTCGAACAGCTGGCACAATTAATTGATTTAGATGAGGAAGTAACATTTGAAGTTGAGCAGGAAATATTGCTTGAAATTTCAAATATTATCAATGGTGCTTGTTTGTCAGGTATTGCGGAACAAATATCAGAACGTTTTTTTAGTACGCCGCCATCCATGATGGGGCAATCCATCATAATAGAGAATTTACTCAATCAAGATCACTTGATATGGGATCATGCGCTTTCTATAAAAATACAATACAGTGTTGAGCAGCATTCATTTCAGTGCGACTTATTGCTTTTGATGCCAGATTCTTCGGTTGAATACTTACAAAATGTTTTAAACCGGCTTATTGATGAGTTGTAAATATTATGACTAATAAATTTTCTTACACTAATAATGTTATTGACTGCGTTGATACTGGCGTTTTTGTGGTAGATAAGCATTGCACTGTACATCTGTGGAATGACTATATGGCTATTCGTTGTCAGTTCACCTCTGATGATATTGTTGATTTAAATCTCTTTGATTGTTTTCCTAACTTACCTCAAAAATGGTTTGAAAGAAAAATTAAAAGTGTGCTCATTTTGAAGAGCCCGTCTTATTCTGGCTGGGAACAAAGAGCTTACTTATTTAAGTTTCCACATGGCCGCTCTGTAACCGGTGGTGTTGATTTTATGTATCAAAATTGCTGTTTTACGCCCATATTTGGCCAAGATAATAATGTTGAATATGTTTGCGTTACCATTAAGGATGTGACCGATATCGCAATAGCCACCATGAAACTCAAAGATACCGTCATGGAATTAAAGCGTATCAACAGTATTGATGGTTTAACACAATTGTATAACCGATCTCATTGGGAAAAATGTTTCCGAAATGAAGTCAGTCGAGTTAACAGATATGAACACCAAGTTTCTCTTATTATGTTTGATATGGACTTTTTTAAAAAAATCAACGATCAGTACGGCCATTTATGTGGTGATGAAGTACTGAGGCAAGTGGCGCTACGCTGTACTGAATCATTACGTTTAAGTGATGTTATAGGGCGTTATGGCGGTGAAGAATTCTGTGTGTTTTTACCTGGTACTGATTTAACTGGTGCAGCCTATATAGCAGAAAAGCTGAGGCATATTATTTCCGACACACCTGTTTATTATAACTCAATAGCCGTTTCTATATCGGCCAGTATTGGTTTTACCTGCTCTCGTTCATCAAACAATAATTACGAAACACTTATTCATGAAGCAGACACCGCTTTATATGCTGCAAAAAACAGTGGGCGTTCTCAATGTATTAGCTTTTTTGATTGCAATGTTTAAGTTAGCAACAAAAACTAACGGCTAACCTTATTATTCGTCTAACAGATTAAAACAGTTAGCCGTTCTTCTTTATATATAAGTATATAAGGTAACGCACTAAAGCATAGCTCGCTAACCTTTACTCTAATTCGTCATACAGCTCTCTATATTCAAAGGTTTTTCCTGTACTTATGGCGGGCAGTAAGAGGTAAGTATTAAAAAACAGCTTAAAATTTTCTTTGCTGCTGTTTTTTAATACTTTCTTGATTACTGACTGCTTTATCAAAAATATAAATCCTCATTTATCTCTTTCTTAATTTACTATACCCTACAGCAAGTAAGCGTTTAAAATAAAAAGGATTTTCATGAATACCACCGGTATCTACGAGCAGTTAATTACGCAATTAGTAGAACAAAACTTAGATAGAGAAACTTTCCATGTTGGCGAACGTTTATTAGAAGCTGGTGAAGCGGCTACTTGGTTATCTCGCTTCTTAACCCGGCTTATCGAAATTGCCATGGACTCAGTGCCTAATGGCGAGTCTAGAATTCATGATCAAATAAATCTCGCAAACACTATTGTTCAGTGGCTTAGCACGCACATTAAAGATGAAGCCTTAATCACTGATAACTTACTTGATAGCCAAGGCAAAATTCTTACCGCGTTATTTGATAAATCAAACCCCATTGCTGCTGACTTACCCAAATACGCAGATGCGATTATGCCGATAACCGGACTCACGCAGAGTGAGTTATTTTGCGGCAGTAATGTTGGTGTTTCACTAGAGACTGAAATTAAAAGAGAGATCCAATCGTCAGATAAAATTTATTGGCTGGTTTCCTTTATCAAATGGACTGGTATTCGAATATTTAAAAATGAATTAGAGTCTTTCGCCCAAAGCGGTAAACAATTAAAAATAATCACCACCTCATACATGGGCGCTACCGATGCAAAAGCGGTAGAGTTTTTAGCTTCATTACCCAACACCGAAGTTAAGCTTAGTTACAATACTAACCGTGAACGACTGCACGCAAAATCGTATTTATTCATGCGTAATACCGGCTTTCATACCGGTTATATTGGCTCGTCTAATTTATCACATTCGGCCTTAACCAGTGGCTTAGAATGGAACCTTAAAATTACCTCACAAGAAATACCGCATATTATTGAAAAATCGCTCAGCACTTTTGAAACCTACTGGGAATCACCTGACTTTGAACACTTTGATGGCAAAGCAGCAAGCCGTGAAAAGCTAAATACCGCACTGCAAGAAGCAAAAGGCACGTTCAATAACGCAACGCCGAGTTTTTATTTTGATATCAAACCACACTCTCATCAGCAAACCATATTAGAAAAATTACAGGTTGAGCGAAACTTGCATAATCGCTACCGTAACTTAGTGGTTGCGGCAACAGGCACAGGTAAAACCATTATTTCTGCTTTTGACTTTGCCCGTTTCTATATTAAAAACCCCGAAGCAAAGTTTTTGTTTATTGCCCACAGAGAAGAAATATTAAAGCAGGCATTGGGTGCTTATCGTGGCGTATTAAAAAATAGCGCTTTTGGTGAGTTGTGGGTTGGTAATAACACACCAAGCAAATATCAGCACCTCTTTGCCTCTATTCAATCGTTAAATAATCAGCTTAACAGTCAAACGGAACAGTTAGCCTTAAGTGAAGATTACTTTGATTACATTGTTATTGATGAAGTTCATCATATTTCAGCGAGTAGTTATCGCACGGTATTAAAACACTTTAGCCCACAGATACTCTTGGGATTGACGGCAACCCCCGAGCGCCATGATGGTACTGATATTCTCAGTGATTTTTGTAACGTTATTGCCGCAGAAATACGCTTACCTGAAGCGATAAATCAACGCCATCTTTCACCCTTTCAATACTTTGGTATAGATGATGATACCGACTTAACTAAAATTTCGTGGTCTAAAGGCCGTTATGATATTGCCGAATTAACTCATCTTTATACCTATAACGACCAAAGGGTTTTGCGCATTATACAAAGCTTACAAGAGGTAGTTACCGACATATCACAAATGCGCGCCCTCGCCTTTTGTGTTAGTAAAAAACACGCAACATTTATGGCGCAAAAATTCACCCTGCATAATATTGCTTGTGGTGTATTAACCAGTGATAACAGTAGTGAACGAGAGATTCAGCAGCAGCGACTTAAATCAAAGCAAATAAATGTACTGTTTGTCGTTGATATATTTAATGAAGGTGTCGATATTCCAGAGCTAGACACCTTACTGTTTTTACGTCCTACCGAAAGCTTAACGATTTTTCTACAGCAACTCGGTCGAGGTTTGCGCTTAACTGACAATAAAGAATGTTGCACTATTCTAGATTTTGTCGGTAATTCACGACCAGAATACGACTTTTCTAGTAAGTTTAGAGCCTTAGTAGGCAAAACTAATCAAGCCATTGGCAAAGAAGTGAAGCAAGGCTTTCCTCACCTACCCTTAGGTTGCCGCATTGAATTGCAAGAAAGAACGCAAGCCATGATCTTGAAAAACATTAGCCAAGCGTCGCTGAACAAAAATAGGTTATTCAGCTTAATTAATAACTTCCAGCATGTAACAGACTTAGCCTTAACGCTAAACAATTTTTTACACATCAACCCTAACATTACCTTAGAAGATATTTACAAGATCAAAATTGGCACATTTGGCGGTTGGTCAGTATTAGTTGCTGCAAGCAAGAACAACGAAATAGCGCTAGAGAATAAAGCACTTTATGCGGCTTATTATCGAGCCATTAATAATAGACTACTCAACTGTTCATCAATTTCGTATTTACGTTTTATTAAAGCGCTTTGCGATAACGATTTTTCAATACCGGCATTCAATTGTGATAACACAGAGACAAACGCCCAGCAGCATCAACAACAGTTTGCCTTAATGTGTCACTACGATTTTTGGGATAAGGCAGGTAAACAAAGTGCGAGCGATGGCGTAACTGAAGGTTTAAGGGAAAGCTTAGCTGCGCTAAAAGACCCAACACTTCAAGGTGAGTTAAGCGAGATTATTTCAATACTGATTGAACGGCTTGAAGTCATTGAGTTTGCTATGCCAACGGTGGGTAACTCGAAAGTAGATGCCTCACCACTTAACATGCATGTTCGCTACCCGAAAGAACATATTCTTGTCGCATTTGGTGATAGTACTTTTACTAAAAAGTCATCTAGCCGTGAAGGTGTGTTAAATATTGCTAACGCTAATACCGAGCTGTTATTTGTTACCTTGAATAAATGCGAAAAACAGTTTTCAGCCACCACCATGTACCACGATTACGCCATAAGCCCAACCTTGTTTCACTGGCAAACTCAGAACAGCGCACGACCCAATTCAGGCCGAGGTTTAGGTTACATCCAACAGAAAGAAGCGAAAAAGGTCATCCTGTTATTTGTCCGTGAACAAGGCAAAGATGAAAATGGCAGAACCATGGGTTTTGTCAATTTTGGCCCAGTAGATTTTGTGAAATATGAAGGCAGTCAGCCAATGAATATTACATGGAAACTTAAGCATCCCATGCCAGCATATTTGTGGCATGAAACGGCTAAGTTGGCGGTTGGGTGATTTATTTAATATCATTAAAAAGTTTCCATTATTCTGGAGCTCTTATTATTAGATGCCCTGATAATGGAGCGTAGTTGTTCATACAGAATGGGATGAGATTTTGTATCGATAACGCACAATTAACAGGTAAAAATAGTGGGCTAAAATAGGAACGAAGTGACAAAAACCCGCTGTTTTTTGTCCTTGTTGATTTCTTATAGCACTCTAGAAATCAACCTGTCCAGTAAAGTGTTTTTGAGGTGCTTGTTGTTGTGGCTCAGGTTGAAATACATGCTCATTTTTTAATAGTATGTCTATTCCTAACTCAGTAATAGAGTATGCGTAATAGTCATACCCATCTTGTTCTTCAGTTTCTATAGTTTTACTTAGCAGACCCATTCGCTCTAATTTTATGGATGCAATTTGCAGTAGTGCGTCATTCACTGCTCTAAAGCTATTTGAGATTCGATGGTACGCTAAACCAACAGGGTCACTTGTATGGCTTTGCAAGCAAGCGGCTAAAAATTTAAAGTCGACATCTGAAAGTTCATAGTCTGTAGGGTTAGCAATCATTTTTCTGTTTTCAGAAAGACTTACGTGATCAATTAAACCAATTCTTTTAACTTCTGATTTAATTAAAGAACAAGCCCTATTTGTCGCCGAGACTAAATCACCATCAGAACGAGTTGAGTCATAATCAGCAGGAGTTACTCCTAAGAGATCCGTTGGCAAATGCATTTCTTGATCTCTAGGTTTGAGGATAAATGAACGTGACTTACCTATTGCACCGATAAACAAGCCCATTTCAAAAATCACGTTATCTCGAACAATATGTTCTTGCCTACTTCTAATCGATGCAATGTCATCAGGCGCAAATATAAATAATGCAAAATCAACAGTAGAAGATTTTTCAACTAAATCATCTATTGTTGTAGAGGAAAGTTTGAAGGTTCCATTTTTCCAAATAGTAATTTCAAATTCATGATCAAGATTTATGTTAACAGCCTCAGCTATATTTAAACTTTCTGCTGATGACGCAATAAATAACCTTGGTTTTCTCATGCGATATCCTCGATTCATGTGAGAGTGCTAACACCATGTTAAACGGCTGATAATTGTTGGTTGAAATAAGCGGCGCAGGAGCAAAAACCAACTGTTATTTGTTCTTTTAAGTGACTTTTTATGCTTTTTTATCACATTCGGTCTTTCTCAAGCTTATTGCCGGTACAGAGTTCATAGAGATT
Organism: Colwellia sp. MB3u-45; assembly: GCF_014077005.1. Taxonomy (GTDB): domain Bacteria; phylum Pseudomonadota; class Gammaproteobacteria; order Enterobacterales; family Alteromonadaceae; genus Cognaticolwellia. The sequence continues at coordinate 9,484 of NZ_JACGVC010000026.1, forward strand.
ACTCATTGAAATATAAATAGAAGGTAGATCATCTAAAGTATAATCAACAAAGCCATCTGCATAATGCTGACCGTTTTGAGTAATTTGATGATGACAATGAACCTTGTGAAATACCAACGCCCTAATAATGGGCAAAAAATTGTTGGCTAAAAAGTTGAAAACAGTCAACTGTTTTTTGTCCTTATTAATTAGCTTGTTATAAGCCTGAAAACTTACACAAATATTTTTTCAGCAGAGCCCACCCCAAAATATTTTTCATATTCCTGAATGGCAAAATTATCCATCATGCCAGAAATATAATCAGTAACTAATCTTTCCTTAGGTTCATTCATGCTTCTAAGCTCTGGGGGAAGTAATATATTGTCTTTATTAAATGAGTTATCTGAATATACTTCAAATAATCCTTTAATAACTTTATCCCCTCTCTTTTCATATAACTGTACATCTTTTTTTCTTAAAATAGCTTTAAATAAAAGTTTTTTCAGCCCTTCAGCTAATAAAGAGTGATTTTTATAACCTAAAACCCCATCTACTAAGCCAATATCTTTACATAAAGTGTTAACAATTATTGAGGTTATTTCTTTTTTTACTATCATAGAATACTCTTCAGAAGTGCTTAAAATATAAGATTTCATAGCATCATTTTGTACTCCTTTAACTATGCTTGAAAAGGAATCGAAAGCAGGTTTGAATTCATCACTATTCTTGAACTCATAAATAATTTCACCAAGAGTAATCATACCGAAGCTTAATGCATCTTCTAAATCATGCGCTGCATATGCAATTTCATCAGCCAAATCCATTATTTCAGCATCAATACTTTTAGTTACTTTAACTCCGTTTTGATTTAGTTGTTCTGATAAAAAATCATAATCATCATTGTATAGAAATTTTTTGGGATTTGATTCTTTATTACAGAAGTATTTAGTTACGCCCATCATCGTTCTCAAAGTTAAGTTCAAACCTGAGTATGAGTAATGTTTCTTCTCTAATGTACGTAAAATCCTAAATGCTTGAGCATTTCCTTCGTATCCTCCGAAATCAGCATTTAATTGATTTAATATTACTTCTCCAGCGTGCCCAAATGGTGGATTACCGATGTCATGTGCAAGTGAGGCTGTTTCTGCAACAACTGTTTTTTGCAATCCAAGATCAAAAGCAATTGACCTAGCTATTTGAGCGACTTCTAAACTGTGGGTCAGACGGTTACGATTAAATTTATTGGCATCTATTCCGAGTAGCTGCATCTTACCCTGAAGCCGTCTAAAAGAAGATGAATAGAGAACGCGAGCATAATCTCTCATTACTTCATCACGACTTTCTGAACGATTATCGTCTGTCTTGGTTACACGAAATTCAAGCTTAGATATAATATCTTCTTGCTCTATTGCATATTGTTTTGTTTCTATATCGTACATTTAATCATCCTTAAAAATAATATGCGAGATTGATGAGGCTTCAACAGCTTATTATGTATAACTCTCAGTATCACACACATCATAAATAACATTAAATTAACATTAATGTCCCATACTTTCAAAGCATTAGAAACTAGTAATGCTAGCTCACATGTATATTAGTGCGTGTTACTAAGACCTCTCAGTAGTACAACCTGGACAAAAAATAAATAAAACACATTAAATTCAAATGGTTAACTGGCTTTATTGAGTGTTTATTATAATAAATGGCAAGATTTTAGCTGGAATGTCTCCAAGGCACCAAAGAGACATGCTAGTTAAAGAATAAATGAGGACAGAGTAAATTGAAACATTCACCACTCTCTTAATTGTTGCATTTCTTTCAGTCGTCCACGTTGCATCACCAAAGCTTCAGATAAATCATCTACTGATGAGTTATCTGAACTTAACCCCGGCAAGGCAATGTTAGCCTCAGCGAAAAATCGTTTTTGTTGGCTCTGCTCATTCTTTAAGAACGCTGATCGCTCTGCTCTTAGAAGAAAGGCTGAAGGTTCGTCATCAAGCCAAGCTAATTGCCACCAATGTTGAATTCGCTCTTTAGCCACTTTTAATTTCTGCTCGGTTGGTAATCGGTCACTTTTCTGGTTATTCACTTGGCTATCGGTTGGTAGTAAATTCCATAAATCGTTATTCGGCCAACGAGAAAAAGGCATGCTGTGATCAATATCGTATTGTTGTTTCAATGATTTAGCCGACCACACGCATTGTATTTTTTCATTATTGGGCAATGTATCTTGTATGAGTTCAAAACGATTACGTACCTCAATAGTGCTGCGTTTAGGCTCTTCCCAATTCAGCGCTTGGGCTAATTTATATTGATTTTCAGGCGCTTTATATTGGGCATTACCGGCATAACTTGCCATGGTTTTTACCCATTCATTAACTAGTACAGGTTCAATCCAACAGGCGTAGCGATTAAACGCTAACCAAGTCGATTCAGGCAGTGAAAATTCGCCCCACTGTTCAAGGGTTTGTAAATCAAGAAATATACTGTCTTTGGCTTTTACGGTTTTGCTGGCCACTTCAAATACGGTGTTATCACTATTGGTCTCTCTATTAGATTCTCTATTAGGGAAGGTGATATAACGACATGGCATCGTTTTAATATTACTGACTGCCGCAGAGAGTGTCTTATGCAGCGCGATAGCATCGTCACCGGTAAATAGATTGCCAATACGATAATCTGACGCGCTGCGATGGGTTAATTTCTGCCAGCCATTCGCTTTCATAAAACCCATGTTGGGGTTTTTATTCAGTGTTTGAAATATATTGTGGCTATCAATTAAGTCTTTGTACTGATGACACCAATACAGCGCGACTAGGCCTACGGGTAAAATAACGCGATCGCCAAATGGTGAGGGCTCTCGCCTTAGCACCGCGCCTGCATGACCATCAGCAATATGCAGTAATACTCTAAGTAAGGCGAGTTTATGGGTGGCAGATTTACCATCGTTTAGTGCTACATGGCGAATAAAAGGAAAAGCGCCCGTGCCATCGTCTGGCATTTGCAATACTAGGGTTTGCCATGAAACGTGATCACGACCGAGTTTGTCTGATTCTTTTTGGGTTTCTAGTTTAGTAAATAGCCCAACATCGCTCGCGAGTTGTTTGAGTTCGTCAGCACACACGGCATGCATTTTACGTTCGTTGCGATCCTCAATGGTTTGTCCGTGCCTGAGTGAAACAACCAGTTTGCCACCGGGTTTAAGTAAATTAGCTAATTTACGTATTGAGCGAGCACGATCATTTACCGGAATATGCATCCAAACCGCACTTAAGAGGATTAAATCAAAGCTGACTTCTTGTTTGGTGATAACGCTTAATGCGGGTAATGAATCAGTCAGCCACTTTACGTTTAGCCCTGTGGTTTGCCGTGCACCAAGTTCAGCCAATAGGTTGGCAGGTTCAACAGCCACTATTTGAACCTTGTTTTCGGTGCCGTGAGTTTGTGCGGCAAGTTGCGCTATATGTTTAGCATCGCGACCAGAGCCTGCGCCAATATCAAGAATACGCGCATGAGCATTTTTTATAACAGATGGCAAAAGTTGCGACCAACTTTGATGTACCTCATCAAATGATTTTGATAGGTATTGCTGGGCTAGCTTATTGGCATTTTCATTATAAAATTGAGGAGGCAAGCGCGGGTTCCTTTCGCGTAGGTATTTTTATTATTTCATTGTGACACAAAGCTTATCCATATTTTTGTTTTCTATCAATATATTACAAATTAATACAATTAAATATATTCATGTAAATTAGAGAGTAAATTCAAAAAATCATCTAGTTCAGATTCATTGGGTGAGTGTTAGTTATTACCATAAATGGCCATAATTATTGCAATCATATCCATTAGCGCGGTACCGGCCTTTCGGTAGTTGTTTGGATCTTTGGCTAAAATACTCTGTGCTACCCAATGCCGCATCCATCAAAAGTAATATTGAAGTGCTTTTTAACCAAGTTTTCACTTAAGGTATTAGCCTTCTTGGGCGTATTTTTAACCCATTTATATGAAGTACTTCTGTAATTATCATAGGTAGATATTTTATATTTTGTGTCAACAATGCTTTCAAACCAATGCTGAACTAATGTTATCAACGTAAATTACGCTTTATCCTTATTTTTATTTTTATTTTTATTTT
>NZ_JACGVC010000027.1 GCF_014077005.1 Colwellia sp. MB3u-45
TTTGACCCTTTCTTTGCTGATATGTCGGTGACCATTATGGGCGGATTAGCGTTTGCCACTATCTTGACCATGATAGCCGTACCTGTGCTTTATAGTGTTTTTTATAAAATTAAGGTAGAGAAAGTATAGCGCGGGTATTTAGTTAGTCACTAAAGTGTTATCTCAATAAAAAGTGCGGTGACTAAGGTTTATCCCTTATCGATAAACATAAAAGCGGACATTAACCTGTTCGCTTTTATGTTTAGGATAAACGGGCAGTTTTTCTGTACCAGACAAAAACTAAGTACCGACATCCATGTCATGATCACACGACTGTTCTTAGCCATCTCGGTAATTGCTCCTGCATTACTCTAATGGCTTATATCCATGCAAGAACATGGCTCCACGGCATTAGTGTATCAATGCAGGTCGATGTGAAAGAACGACTATATTTATGCCTCTCTCAGACATCCTGTCTTTCTAAACAATAGTGCATTTATGCACGCTAGATAAAGAACGAAGATATACTCTTTATCTAGGTCACCTTTATTCTATATTAAGTACTTTTTTCAAGGGCGTTAAATAGGGCTCAAAATGTCGCCATTGTTCAGTGGCACTTTTATAAATGGGTTGACGCACTTGCTCAGAGCTTGGGGTTTTAATATTGCGCTGGGTTTTATGAAAATCGACACACGATTGTTCAAACTCTAAGCCACAAAAATCAAGCATTCTTCGTACTTGTGTTTCTAAATCATCAACCACATCTTCATGATTTACCTTTAATACATAACCCGGTAAGACATCATCCCAATGTGCCATCAATTTTAAATAAGCTTGATAGTAACGACCCATGTCTTCAAGGTCGTAACTAAAATCTTGTCCTTCGGCAAATAATTGTTTAAAACCGCTAAAACAACAAGCCATGGGCGAGCGCCTAGCGTCAATAATTTTAGCATTGGGCAGTATTAATCGGATCAGGCCAATATGGAGAAAGTTATTGGGCATTTTATCAATAAATAAGGGTGCCTTTTCTCGGTAGACTTGAGTTTCGTCAATAAATTGCTGACCAAAGCGTTTGAAATACTCGGGATTAATTTCGTTTAAGTTTTTCGGATATTGGGCTTCTTGATCACTTTTATTATTACTACGGCCTCTTAGTCGTGATGCCAAGCCTAATATATTGTGTAGCTCCATCGTGCCGTCAACTTGACTATGCGAAGCCAGTATTTGTTCAAGTAGCGTTGAACCAGCGCGTGGTAAACCAACAATAAATATCGGATCAGGTAAATTAAGCCCTAAATTTCCACGGCTCTCAAACAGCTCGGCGGTACAGTATTTTATTTGCTCTGCAACTTGTTTTTCTACTTTGCTGATGTCAAAGCCACTATGAGCATGTTGTAATTTATTACCTTCTTGGTAGGCTTGAAAGGCTTGGTTATAGTCTTTTCTGTCTTCAAAGGCTTTACCGGTAGCAAAATGGAGTTGAACTTTATCTGTTAGTGCTAAGGCTTTATTATTTTGCTGTGTTTGCATTTGAGCAATTTCTTCATCACTAAAACGGTAGGTTTTAGTATTGGCTAAACTCCAAAAAGCATCACCATAACTTGGGTTTAACTGGTAGGCTTTTTGGTAAGCAGCAATGGCTTTTTTTATATCACCTTTGGTTTTTAGCGCATGGCCTAGCTGCAGTTGAAAGCCTGCAATTTGATCGTTTTGCTCTACAGCTTGTTCAAATAGGATGATGGCTTGCTCAATTTTACCTAAACCTGTTAAGGCACTCGCTTTAGCGACTTTAAAGCTCAGGTTGTCAGGTTGTATAGCGAGTAACTTTTCAACTTGTTGTTCTGCCACTTTGTATTTACCTAAACGAATAAGTAAATTGAGGTACTGAGAGCGCGCATGGATGTGATTAGGCGCTAACTCAAGGGCACTGGCCAATAAAAATTCAGCATCGTCATAAATTTTTAGCTCTATACCTATTTCAGCAAGCATACACATGCCATCGATATGGCGTTGATTATCTTGCAAAAAATGTCGACAAATTTGTTCTGCTTTTAATAATTTCCCTTCGTGCATTAATTCAGTTACCGCGAGTAAGGCCGGTGGTAATTTTTTTAGTTTCTCTAACTGATTTGCGGCTTTTTGCATATTGTCTTGTTGCTTTGCATCTCGGTACAGGTGAATTAATGCTTGCCAACTAGCGACTAAACTCGGGTTAAGTTTTACCGCCTTTTCAAATGAAATTTTAGCCAGTGCTGGTTCATCTAAGGCTAAATGGATAAAGCCTTGTTCTTGATTAGCACGGCTATGTGTTTCATCGAGTTTAA
>NZ_JACGVC010000028.1 GCF_014077005.1 Colwellia sp. MB3u-45
GAAGATATTGTTAATGAATGTAGTCGAGCCTGGAATATTTTTGTTTCAGATGCATCTAGGGTGATAGATCTTTGCTCTAGAGATTGGATAAAAGTGGGAAGTTAATTAATCAAATTGGTATTAGTTCCAACAAGCTTTGCATTACTAAATTTTCTCAATGTCCATCTTCATGTCAAAAATGTGCGCTTAGCGGAAGTTAAACTAGAAAATTTTGCCATATATTTTGTAATGAACACATGTACGAATTGATGGATAGCTGACTGAGTATAAGTATATCAGCACGTTATGTAATATCGTGAACAGAGTTGAATACAATAAAACTTGGTGGTAACTTACTAAATATATTATAAAAAATGTGTCGCATAAATAGTTGTTATTGAAGTTTTCGACGGTTTAACCTGAAATGCGCACTAATACCTTGTTAGGATTAATAGAATCACATGCAATTGATTAAGCTCCGTTCAATGGGCGGTGAAGGCTTCTTTTATGCTATCGACATGATGGTGAATGAGCGCATATACCTATCTACCTGTGAACACATGAATGATATAGATGAAGGGATCTGGCGCTTTACAAGTGGACTTGATAAGGCTCATAGATCTGTTGGAAAAGAGTTTCGTGAATTAATTGATGCTCAACGTTTTACATGTTTTCTAGATAATATTGATAATCCTCTAATGTGGGCTCATTATGCTGGTGGATTTAGTGGAGTTGCTTTTATCTATGAAATTGATGAATTAAAATATGATGTAAGAGAAATTGACTACATTGGGGTTCCAAAAGTAACTAAATCCCAAGTTGAGCAAGTTTTATCTCGCAAAATCCTTCCGCAGGATATAGGTCTATTAAAGCAAAAAGAGTCCTATTGGGCATATGAAAAAGAACGACGTCTATATGTAAGTGATGGCTCTCAATATGTTAACAAAATGAAGCCAATGGCTATTGTCTTTGGCGCTCGTGATACAAAGTATATTGAGCCACTTCGCAAGATTGCAAGGATACTTGATATCCGAGTTGGTTACATGTCCCCTAAGTCAAGTTCGAAGTTTGTTGTAGAATATGATGATTAAAAATCCATACAAGGCATTTAGAATGAGGGGATACAGTTGGCTGAACAACATGTTAGCTTACTATTACTTAGCCCTTTAGTACGTTATCGATACAAAATCTAATCCGAAACGCCATTTCGACGTTAACTCCTAATGACCGCAAAGTAGCATTTAGCGACATTTCAATGATATTATTTAAGAAATGAATTTGTAAATAAAAACGCTACACATGTGCTACAAATAAAGAATGAAGTATAGGGTTGATCTGCTTAAGCTCTTGATTTTACTTGCTTTGTATTTTTATCTGCAAGTCATTAACAGGGCGTTATAAGCCCTATAGGATCTTCGGTGAACTCTAAACTACTGGATTATAAATTAACTTTTACATTATCAATTTTAATGATGTATCCCGGAGTCGCTTTTCTTTTAGTTTCAAATCATAGGTTTGAAAAGTTTTTGGTTTTTACGCTTGCTGTACTTATTGGAGGCTTCCTTTTCTATCAAAGTTATAATATCTTTAAAAGCGTTCAAGGGTTCTTGAAAAGGTTTTTTATTTCAACATTTCTTGTTAGTGGTTCTTTATGTATTGTTGCAGTCACACCTGAAGCTAAAAATGCATCCGCTGGTGCTTTTTTGTTTTTGTTTATTCCAAGTTTGTTTATATCAATCTATCTTTTGTACAAGTCCAAGCCTGCGTTAAAAGTTAAAGCATTGTACAAACGGGCATATAAGCCACTCAAGCAGGACAAATAACAGTTGGCTTTTGCTCCTGCGTCGCTTATTTTAGCCAACATATTATTTGCCTCTTAACGAGGCGTTGGTATGACTCCCCACGTTAAGTTCAATGCACTAATCCCTGCTCATAAAACAGAGCCATAATGTTCACTTCCACAATTAAGTGAGTTAACGCAGTAGATAAAGCAAGTAAATTCGTCGGTTATCATGCTGATATTATTGGATTATTAACCTGTTGGTTAACAGCGCCTACCTTACTTAGTCCGTCGTGACACCTATCTTCAGTCTATGCTCGTGGTTCAACAATAAATCAATACCGTTGCCATCCTAACGCCCTCGGTGGTTGTGCCACACCCGATGCTTGATCTGATACGTTAACTCAAAACTGTTTATCATGCAGGTAACCTTGCTATACGGGTTTTCGGATCGACAGGGGTTATCACAACCTCGCGTGATATGGCCCAAATGTAGGCAATCATTTCTCTCGCAATGGCCGTGACGACAACATTACGATGTTTCCCTAGCTGCATGAGTCGTTGATATCGACCACATAACCTAAGCTGTGCTTGCCAGGCAATATCAACAATTTCTTTGCTTAACCCTTCTTGTCGTTTTTGTATTTCCGTCGAGATGTTCGCTTTGTGTTTATAGGTTTGTGCACCTTCGATAAGCAATCTCCGTGCTCGACCATTCCCACACTTGGTAATTCTACCTAATCGTCGCTTATCGCCACTTGAACTTTCGCTAGGCACTAAACCAAGATAGGCCATGAGTTTTCTCGGATGATCGAAACGTCTTAAATCCCCTAATTCAGCAATGGTGCCAACAGCCACTAACATTCGTACACCACGCATGGCTTGTATCGCTTTAACGGCAGGGTAATATCGCCATTGCTTCACTTGGTGCTCAAGTTCATTCACTAATCGCGCAACGCGTTTTGTGATGGTTTGTATCATTTCTTGCAAAACAATTTGTTGACTATGGTGAGGTAAAATAAGTTCCGTTAACCACCGTAAATGCTGATTTGACCAATTATCTTTCACTACGCACTTAATGTTGTTTCTTAAAAACAATCCTTTGAGTTGGTATTTGGCATCCTTTAAATCATTCATTGCTGTTTCTCGCGCACGTGATAAATCACGTATCGCTTCATCTTCCGCCTCAGGTACATAAATGGTCGTTAGTTCTTCGGCTTTAAATAATTTAGCCAATTTTGCCGCATCGCGTTTGTCAGTTTTCACTTTATCCCCTGATTTTTTAGGGATAAGAGAAGGTGCGATGATATAGCAGCAGTGGCCTAAACTGGTTAACAGTCGATAAATCCAATAACCACAAGGGCCAGCTTCGTAAATAAAATGTAGTGTTGCTTTAGGATATTTTGACTGTAGTTGTCGAACGAATTTTATCAAGGCTGATTTGTTGGTCTTTATCTTGCCAAAGAACTCTGCTTTAGCGCCTCGTTCGTCTTTTAAAACAGCAAGTTGTGTAAATGTTTTATGAGTATCTAATCCAATAAAAATTATGCTATGGTTATTCATGCTAGCCTCCGCTTTAGTTGTTTGACACACTAATTATGGCACTGGCTTTTTAAGCTAACCCACGATAGGAGGTTAGCACCTCGTGGGGAGTCATTATGTCTAGCGGTCTCAATTGAACTTGTACATTATCTTGCACAAGTCATTATTTTTAGTTAGACTTGTCTTATTAACTGTACAACTAAGAAAGAGGGTAATATGAGAATCGTATCTTTTACTGAAGCAAGAAATGGGCTTAAATCTGTGCTTGATCATGTCGTAAACGACGCTGATTATACGGTAATTACACGTAGAGATTCTGAAGATGCTGTTGTTATGTCTATGGATCATTACAACAGCTTGATGGAAACTGTTCATTTATTAAAGTCACCTGCTAACGCAGTTCACTTAACCCGTTCTATTGAGCAATTTAAATCAGCTCAAGTGATTGAGCGAGAAATATTAAATGGCTAGGTTGTTAGCGTGGACCAATGATGCTTGGGCTGATTATGTATATTGGCAAGGGCAAGATAAAAAAACGCTTAAAAGAATTAATAAATTAATTACAGACACTAAGCGTTCCCCATTTGAGGGAATTGGAAAACCTGAGCCTCTAAAAGAAAATTTATCAGGTTTTTGGTCTAGACGTGTGGATGAATCAAATCGTCTTGTATATGCCGTTAGTGATAGTCATATAACAGTTATATCATGTCGCTATCATTATTGATTATAACCAGCAGCTATAAGGCGCTCAAGAAGGACTTTGATCTTCCCCCGCTTTAACGGACATAAATCTCATACTTCTATGACGCAAAGGGTCACAAACCGAGATAGGAAATATTAAATAAACTTTATATTTTTAATTACAATAACCGTGATTTTCAATATGTACAGGTTTTAATCCTGTCTATAATTTACCATGTAAAACAATATTATCTTTGTAATCATCTCCAGAAATATCACAGTATTTATATCGAGTTTTTTTGAATTAACGTATGTGATAAATACTTTAATTTTTTGTGAGTTTATCGGCTTTAAAGTTTGCAGCGATAATTGATTTGGCAAGTTGTGCTATGACTTGGTTAGGATACCACTGTTTTTCAAACACCCACGATTCTACACTTTGATCTTTTAAACGATTTTTCGTTGGATTAAAGTTGTTTGCTGTCCAAGTTGTTGGTGATTTTGATCGATTGTTAAAGAAGAAGTAGCGTTCACCATAAAGATTTGGTTTGATTCTATCAACATTATCATACCTTTTTTTGAAGATGGGTTTATTAGCCATGTTTTTAGAAAATTGTGAATTCATAATGTAAAATTGTGCATCATAGTGATGTCGACCTAACCAAAAGCCTTTTACACCATCGAAATAGCTATTATTAACAACCAATTTTTGAGCTGGGTCGAGCTCACCGTCATGCCATAATGTTGCCGATTGTTTGTTATTAACGAAGGTAGAGTTTTCAATAAGTGCCCAGCCTCTAGGACAAACCATGTCGGTATGGCCTTCAAAGTGACAATAGGAATGATAGTACATGCCGTTGCTTTTATTCCATAAACTTAGAGTGTCTGCACCATCAGCAACTACACTGCATTGGTGCAATATAATGCGGGTACCATTTTTGAAGCCCCTGATTGCAAATTGATGTTCATCAGTATGGTGTAATCGACCATAATTATTTATAACCGACAAGTTAACAATATTTACATCACTAGCATTGATATTAATCACGGCAGCTCCCCAATCGCTAGGATGATTATCACGCCAATCACTTCTCAATTCTGCATATTCTATTATTGTGTTTTTGGCTGAAGTACCAATTAAACTAATATTATTGCGGGTGATAAAGAGCTTTTCATTATATTTACCTGGCCTGATAAATATAATGACCTCCTTGTCATTAACGGTAGCGTTAATGGCTGATTGAATAGAGATGAAATCGCCATTACCTTGTTGATCAACAACATAAGTGTTGGTTATCTCTTTGCCTATTGGTGGTGTACTCGCCTGAATATTGTGATTAAATAGCGTTAATAGCAATATTCTAATAAGGAGATAAAGGTAATTTCTCATTTTTATATTCTCGCTATTGATCAATGAGGTCAGTGTTGATTTTAACAATAGCCCCTTTTTTCTGAATGACTTGGCCAGCGAGTTGATTACCAGCATTAGCGCATTGTTCAATAGGGGATGATTGAAACCAGTAAGCTAAAAAACCGGCATTGAAAGAATCTCCTGCAGCGGTGGTATCTACAACATTATCAACCTTCTTGGTAGCAAAATATTCTATTTTTGTATCAAATAATGCTGTATTGATACTGTATTGACAGCCATTTTCACCATCTTTAATAACGAGTTCTTTAACGCCTTGTTGATGTAGGCGAGTGCGACAATCTTCGATGGAATTATCTGCCCAAAGTTCGTGTTCATCTTCAAAAGTGACTAAGGCGAGTGTCGATAACGCGTATATTCTTTTCGTTATTTTTTGGCAATGCGCTTTACTTGACCACAATGCGGGTCGGTAATTACTATCAAAAATAATGTTAACGCCTGTATTAGCTAGCTTCGTAAGATAATGAACCAAAATTTCGCTGTCTTTTTCAGGCAATATAGCTAAGGAAATTCCTGAGAGGTAGATAGCATTAAAGCCTTTCAGTTTTTCAACAGTTTTCTCGAAATCACTGTGTTGTACAAGGTATTTAGCAGCTGAATCATTTCGCCAATACTGAAAAGTACGTTCGCCATTTGCATCATTTTGTATCATGTATAAACCGGCATGTTTATCAGGGTTTATTAAAACTGAGTCGGTATTGATACCATGATCTTGCCATTGTTTGATCAATGCCGTGCTAAGTGGATCTGACCCCATGCTTGATACATAATGAACACTAACAGTGCTACCAGCTAATTTCTTCAAGTAGATAGCCGTATTCATACTATCACCACCAAAGCTTTGCTTGATGGTGGTATGAGTTTTTACTGAGCTGGTGTCTCCTGAACTGCTTTGTTCTGAAACGTTCTGAACCATAGACAACTCAATCATGCATTCGCCTATAATGGCTAGGTTAATTGCAGACATTTACAAGGTAACTCCTTTTTTCCAGATAGCGACTTCACGAATATCATTTTTTTCATTACAGGTTTCTTGGCCATTAACTACAGCAACAAGTAGTTGAATAAACTGTTCGTGGGCTTCATGCATACTGGTATCGCCAATCAGTATGCCAGCATCAAAGTCTATCCAACGTTTTTTCTTGTTTGCTAACTCAGAATTAGTTGAAATTTTTAATGTTGGCACAAAACCACCATAAGGTGTTCCTCGGCCTGTTGTAAATAACACCATATGGCAGCCCGCAGAGGCAAGGGCGCTCGTGGCAATAGGATCATTACCTGGGGCGTTTAATAAATTTAACCCCGGCACTTTTAAGCGTTGACCATATTTTAGTACCGCTTGTACTTGGCTACTACCTGCCTTTTGGGTGCAACCGAGCGATTTGTCTTCTAAAGTGGTAATGCCGCCATCTTTATTACCGGGTGACGGGTTTTCATAAATAGGTTGATTATGGTCGCTATAATAACGCTTAAAACCATTGATCATATCAACGAGGTCATAAAAGGTGTCTTTGTCTTTGCAACGTGACATTAAGATAGTTTCAGCACCAAACATTTCAGGTACTTCAGTTAATACCGTTGTTCCGCCTTGCGCAATAAGATAGTCAGAGAAATAACCTAACAGTGGGTTTGCGGTAATGCCAGATAACCCATCACTACCACCACATTCTAAGCCAAATTTAACTTCGCTGAGTGTGCCTTTTTCACGTTTGTCTTTTCTGACTTCGCTATAAATATCTTCGAGTAACTGAACACCTTCTTCTATTTCATCTTCCGATTGTTGAGTGATTATAAACTTAACACGAGCAGGATCAAAATCACCTAAGCCCTCTTTGAAAACAGATAATTGATTATTTTCACAGCCTAAACCTACCACTAAAGCACCACCAGCATTAGGATGTAATACCATGTTTTGCAAGAGTATACGGGTTGTTTCTAAATCATCACCTAGTTGTGAACAACCAAATTGATGTGGGAATACATGCACGCCATCAATGTCGAGTTCAGGATTTTGAGCTAAAAACTCTTTTTTCATTTGAGCTATCATCCCATTCACACAACCAACGGTAGGAATTAGCCAAATCTCATTTCGAATGGCAACTTCACCATTAGCTCGGCGATAAATATTTACATTAGGAGAAGCGATTGCTGATTGTTGCTCAATAAGATCAGGTTGATATTTATACTGTAATTCATCACTAAGATTTGTTTTAATGCAATGGGTGTGCACCCAATCTCCTTGCTTAATATTTTGTAAAGCAAAGCCGATAGGTGCGCCGTACTTGATCACGTGTTCATTTTTATTTAGATCAACTAACGCAACTTTATGTCCCTTGCTGATATCTTCATTAATGTGTAGTTCAATATTATCGATACCAATGGTTTCGCCAGCTGTTAAATTTCTCATGGCGATGGCAACCGTATCTGTTGCGTGTAATTTAATAATAGCTTTCATATTACTTGCCTTTTAACGCTTGTGTTAACACGTTAGAAACACCTTGTTTTAACATAGCTTTTAGGTGAATACTAACTTGCTCAGTTAAGCCAGAAATTTCATTTAAGTTTTGTTCCCAGTGCCAAGACGCGCCTAAAACACCTTCTACTAACTCATTGACTCCGATCACTTTATTGTTATAACCCGTCCAAAGTTCATCAAATAATGCTAGCCATTGATCACTATCAGATAAATCAATTTTTTCGGCATTACGTTCACCTTTGAAGAATAATATTTGCCCAGCAATAGCCAACGCCATCATTGTAGGAACGGTATTTTGACTATCAACAAATTTTAATAGTTGTGGTAATAAACGTGTTTTGAACTTGGCCATACTATTTAATGAAATAGCCATTAACAGATGATGTATATAAGGGTTTCTGAAACGATTTAGCACATCATTAGCAAATGCTTGAAGTTCATTTTTAGGTAAATCTAAAGTGGGAATAATTTCATTAAAAATTAATGATTCTAAATATTGTTCGAATAAAGGTGTGGTTAATGCTTCACCAACAGCATCAATATTTGACATATATGCTAAGGGCACCAAAGCAGTATGAGCCCCATTTAAAATTGCTACTTTACGCTGTTTATAAGGCGAAATATCATCCACAATTACAATATTTAATGCACTCTCGTCTAAATGCAATAATTTTGCTAAATGTTTAGGTCCTTGAATAACAAATAAATGGAAATGCTCGGCGGTAACCATGAAGTTATCAAGGTAATTAAATTCTTCTTGTAGTTGTTGATGTTCATCTCGAGGGAAGCCTGTAACGATGCGATCAACTAGGGTTGAGCAAAAATAGTTAGCGTTGGTTAGCCAACTAACAAAGTTGTCGGAAAGTTGCCATAGCGCACAATATTGTAAAACAATTTCTTTCAGTTTTTCGCCATTATAATCAATAAGTTCACAAGGAATTATTACTACACCACTTTCAGTTGAACCGTTAAAAAATTCAAATCGATGATGTAGCCATTGTGTTAATTTTGCTGGAAATGCTTTTGCAGGAGTATCTGTTAATTTATCCAACTCAATATATTCAATACCAGCTTCTGTTGTGTTTGAGAAAATAATTTTCAAATCAGCGCTTTCAGCTAAAGCCATATACTTAGCAAAATCTTTATAGATCGGAATTTCTTCATTCACTGACGATATTATTCTAGTATCAGCTACAGCTTCTCCCTGTTCATTTAAACCTCGAATAATAGTGGTATACAAACCATCTTGCACATTCAATAGTGGTAAGGCGTCATAATCAATGGGGCGAATAATCGCAATGCCGGCATTAAGATCCGTGGTTTCATTTAATATATCAATTTGCCAATCGACAAAAGCACGAAGAAAGTTCCCTTCCCCAAATTGCATTATTTTGGTGGTGTACCTGCTTTTATTGAAGTTTACTCTGTTTAATTGTTGCATTAAATTATTTCCTATTTTCTTTAATGGAAGAATGTTATGTTATTTTGCCACCGGTGGCAAATTTTATTTGACAAAATGCCATCGGTAGCAAAGAATAGAAATCATCACTTAGTAAATGAAATATTTAAAGCAATGAAATTATTTAATTTGAACGGAAAAAAAGCACTAGTAACCGGGGCAAGTAGGGGACTAGGCCAAAAAATTGCGGAAGGTCTAGCATTGGCTGGCGCGGAAGTTATTTGTAGTAGTAGTAGTAAAGGTGGTTGCTTGCAAACCATAAGTAATATTAAGGCTAAAAACGGTGTGGCGCATGAGTCAAATGTGGATTTAAGTGATGCTAGTTCAGTGAAGTTTTTTGCGGCGGAAGTACTAGCTGAGCATGGTTGTATCGACATATTGGTGAATGTTGGCGGCACTATACATAGAGAGCCTGCTGTTGATTATTCCTATATTGAATGGCAAAACGTTATGAAGGTGAATCTTGATGCGAGCTTTTTATTAGCACAAGCTTTTGCACCAAGTATGATAGAAAAAGGGCAAGGAAAAATTATTAATATTGCCTCAATGCTCTCTTATAGCGGCGGCATGACAGTACCAGCTTACACGGCTAGTAAACATGCTATTGCCGGTTTAACAAAAGCCTTGGCGAATGAGTGGGCAATAAAAAACATTCAAGTAAATGCAATAGCCCCCGGTTATTTTAGAACAGATAATACACAAGCCTTACAAGATGATGCAAGTCGTAATATGGAAATTGAAAAACGGATTCCTGCTGGCGTATGGGGTGAACCAGAACAATTACAGGGCGCTGCAATTTTCTTAGCCTCTAGTGCTAGTGACTATGTAAACGGTCATATATTAGCGGTAGATGGTGGTTGGTTAGCAAGATAAATAGCAGTATAAATTAAGAATAAATTAAGAATAAATAGAGAGCACTATGTCTACTGAAATGGAAAACCGTTATGCCGTTGGCCCGAATGAGGTTAAAGGCTTTGATACAACGAAATTACGAAATGAATTTCTTGCTGATAAATTAATGCAAGCAGGAAAAATTTATTGGGTTTATACCCATTATGAACGTTTTATGGTGGGTGGTGCTGTACCTACATTGGAACCTCTAGTGTTAGAGACATTAGATGCATTAAAGGCGGATAGTTTTTTACATGGTAGAGAATTAGGTGTCATTAATGTGGGTGAATCAGGTACGGTTACGGTTGATGGAGACGTTTTTCGGTTAGGATATAAAGATGCACTTTATTTAGGACGGGGTTGCAAAACGGTTGTTTTTACTAGTGATGATGCTACAAAACCGGCTAAATTCTATTTAAACTCAGCTCCTGCGCACAAAAAATATCCTAATAAATTAGTGACCGGTACTGATGCGAATGTTTTGCACTTGGGCGAATTAGTGACTTCAAATAAACGCGACATCAATCAAATGCTGATTAATACTATCGTTCAAACGTGTCAGCTGCAAATGGGATTGACCTCATTAAAGCCGGGTAGCATATGGAATACCATGCCGGCACATCAGCATGATAGACGTAATGAAGTTTATTTCTATTTTGAAGTTCCAGAAGGGCAAGCGGTATGCCATTTTATGGGGGAGCCACAAGAAACACGTCATATTTGGGTGCAAAATGAGCAAGCAGTGATTTCCCCTCCTTGGTCGATCCATTCTGGAGCAGGCACTCAAAATTATAGCTTTATCTGGGGTATGGCAGGTGAAAATTTAGATTATGATGATATGGATAAATATCAACCCAATGAATTGCGATAGTAATATTGATTTTTACTATTTCATCCAATAGATAAGAAGTGTTCATGATGAAAAATAAATTGTTGATTAAAGCGTTTAGTATCGCTTTAACGCTGTTTCTTGTTAGCTGTGTTAACGAAAATAAAAAAACAACCTTAACCTTAGGTCACACACTTGATACTCGTCATGTAGTGCATTTAGCCATGGAGTTTATGGCAAAGCGTTTAGGGTTTTACTCGAACGGGCAAATGGAAATTGTTATTTACCCTGGTGGCCAGCTAGGCTCTGAAAGGGAGATGATCGAGTTATTACAAATTGGTAGTCTAGCCATGACGAAAGTTTCGGCAAGTCCTTTGGAAGGTTTTGTTCCTGAAATGCAGGTATTTAGTATTCCTTATTTAATGCGTGATAGAGAACATTTTTGGCGAGTGTTAAACAGTGATATTGGTCAAGGTTTATTAAAGAAAGTAGAAGCGGTTCGACTAAAGGGGATGGGATATTACGATGCTGGCAGTCGTAGCTTTTATACGACTAACGGCCCGATAAATACACCAGATGATTTAATTGGAAAAAAAATACGTGTATTAAATAGTCCAACTGCAGTGGCGACAGTGCAAGCATTAGGCGGCGCGGCTACGCCTATAGCTTGGGGCGAATTATATGCGGCTTTACAACAAGGTGTGGTTGATGGCGCAGAAAATAACCCTCCCAGTTATTACCTGTCCCGTCATTATGAAATAGCTAAGTATTACAGCTTAGACGAGCACACTTTTGTGCCTGATATTATTTTATCTAGTTTGCCTGTATGGCATTCGTTAACTGCAAAGCAGCAAGGTTGGCTAAGTGCTGCGATGGCAGATTCGATAGCTTATCAAAAATCTTTATGGGAAAAAGCATCAAACGACGCGCTAGCTGAAGTAAAAGCAGCGGGAACAATTATTGTGTACCCAAACAAACAAGCATTCCAAGATAAAGTTGTTGATTTTCATGCATCTTTTGCGAATAGCCCTGTGGGTGAGCAAATAACAAAAATTAAAAAAATGTAAGGCTGATATTATGCATAAGCTTATGCTGTTTATAAGTAAATCATTAGAAAAAATATTGATGTTTGCCATGGCTGCCATCGTTTTTACGGTAACTTGGCAAGTGTTTTCACGTTTTATTTTACAATCGCCTAGTTCTTATACAGAGGAATTAGCACGCTATTTGTTAATTTGGATCGGTATTTTAGGTTCAGCTTATGCCTATAAAGCAAAAGCCCACTTAGGTTTAGATTTATTTGTTGAAAAATTAGCACCCGCGAAGAAAATTAAAGTACGTATGTTAATCGAAGTGTTGGTCATTGTTTTTGCTTGTAGCGTGATGATTTATGGTGGTTCTTTATTGATGTCGATGACAATAGAGTTAAAACAAACTTCGGCCGCATTGGGCATTAATATGGGCATTATTTACAGCGCTATTCCGTTGTCAGGAATTTTAATTGTGATGTTTGCTCTTGATAATATTGTGCAGTTACGTAAAGCAAGGCTAGGTACTCAAGATACGGTAAATCAAAATATAGTAAAAGGAACGTTATAATGGATTTTACTGCAATTGTGCTGCTAATTAGCTTTTTTATTTTACTGTTTTTAAATGTGCCTATTTCCATTTGCATTGGCTTAGCAACTTTATTGTCATTGACGATGCATATGGATTTTACTCCAGCATCAATGACTATCGCTCAACAAATGGCAGGGGGGATTGATAGCTTTGCTTTATTGGCAATACCTTTCTTTATTTTATCAGGTTTAGTGATGGGGCAAGGGGGAATTGCCAAGCGCTTAATTGAATGTGCAATGGCTATTATAGGTTCATTACCCGGTGGTTTAGCGTTAGTTAATGTTATGTCATGTATGTTATTTGGTGCTATTTCGGGCTCTGCCGTTGCCGCCACATCAGCCATTGGTAGTTTTATGGTACCAGAAATGAAAAAGCATGGTTATAGCGCCGAATTTGGTGCTGCGGTGACGGCATCAGCAGCAACAACAGGTATGCTTATTCCACCTAGTAATATTTTAATTATTTATGCTATTGCAAGCGGTGGCGTTTCTATAGCTGCTTTATTTGTTGCGGGATATGTACCGGGAATTCTAGTTGGTTTAGCGCTTATGCTTGTTTGCTCACTCTATGCTATTCATCATAAGTATCCGGTTACTGCACGTTTACCAATAAAAGTAGCTTTAACGAAAGTATTTGCAGCATTCCCCAGTTTGTTTTTAGTTTTTATTGTTATTGGTGGCATTATTGGAGGCATTTTTACAGCAACTGAAGCGGGTGCCATCGCGGTGATTTATGCCTTGCTGTTGTCGGTCATAATTTATAAAGAAATTAATATTAAAGAATTACCTACATTATTGCTTAAAGCTTGTGAAACAACAGCGATTGTTATGTTAATTATTGGCGCATCATCCGCAATGTCTTGGCTGTTGTCATATACACATATACCTCAAATTATTAGTGAATTCTTTTTAACCTTAAGTGATAATCCTTTGGTGGTGCTCTTGCTTATTAATTTGATTTTAATTGTTGTGGGCGCTTTTATTGATATGACGCCTGCCATATTAATATTTACCCCAATATTTTTACCAGTAGCAGAACAGTTTGGTATGTCACCTATTCAGTTTGGTATTATGATTGTATTGAATTTATCAATCGGTTTAGTTTCACCACCGGTGGGTAGTGTGCTTTTTGTTAGTTGTGCGGTGGCAAAAACCTCAATTCATAAAATTATTAAACCTATGTTACCTTTATATGCGGTAATGTTTTTAATGTTGATGTTAGTTACTTATGTACCGGCAATTAGTGAGGCGCTGCCAAGATTCTTTGGTTTAATAGGTTGATAGTGTAAAATACTTTACTCTGGTAGAGGGAACTATTCATTCAATAAGTTTAGTTCAGACAAATAATAAGATGGCTTTCAATGCAAGATAAAAAAATAACGATTAACGATGTGGCTAAACTTGCGGGTGTATCAAAACGCACCGTTTCTCGCGTAATTAATCGCTCTCCTTTGGTGGGAGAAAACACATTAAAGAAAGTTGAAAAGATAATCAAAGAGGTTAATTTTAGCCCCGATAAACAGGCAAGAGGCTTAGCGTCTAGTCGCTCCTATTTACTAGGTTTGATTTATGATCATGATGATTCTCTATCTATCGTTCAAGTTCAGCAAGGCGCGTTGAGTGTTTGTGCTCAACTAGGCTATGAATTGGTCGTTCATCCTTGTAAATCAAAAGAAACTGATTTTATTGAAGAGTGTATCAACTCCATTAACCGTTCAAAATTAGATGGCGTTATTATTTTGCCGCCAATCTCTGAGAATAAACAATTAGCCGCGGCATTAAGGGCGGCGAACTGTCCTTATGTTCGCATAGCGTCAGTTGATTTTGATGATAAGCTTAATATTGTCGTTTCAGATGAGCGTACTGCGATGAAGGAAATGGCTGAACATTTTGTTGACTTAGGTCATAAAAACATTGCCTTTATTTCTGGACCGCTTAGTTATCGTTCTTCCATAGAGCGTATGGAAGGTTTTTTGTTTGAGTTAAGATCCGCTAATATCGAGATAGCTGAATCGCACATACTCGAAGGTGAAAACAGTTACGAAAGCGGTATGAAATGTGCGATGGAATTATTGACTAAAGAAACAAGACCCACCGCTATTTTAGCAAATAATGATGAAATGGCCACGGGTGTTATTCGCGTTGCTAGTGATTTAGGGATAAAAATTCCGGAAGAATTATCGGTAGCGGGTTTTGATGATAATATTTATGCCTCAAGAATTATTCCGTCGTTAACCACGATTAAAAGGCCTATTGAAAATATGGCTGCTTTAGCCAGCCAAAAGCTTATCAATAAAGTACAAAGTGAACATAGCGCGCCAATCAAATTGTGTGGTGAAGTAAAACCACACCTAATTATTAGAGAATCTACCACTAAAAAAAGCACTTAACACTTATTTGCTTTATACAAATAGAAGAGAGAATTTTAATGAAAATAGCCTTAATGAATGAATTTAGTCAAGCATCAAAAAATGCTGTGGTATTAACTGAATTACAAGCCGTTGCAGCAGAGCAAAATCATACGGTGTTTAATGTAGGTATGAGTGATGATAATGACCATCGTCTAACGTACATTCATTTAGGTATTATTGCTAGCTTATTGTTAAATGCTAAAGCGGTTGATTTTGTCGTTAGCGGTTGTGGCACAGGACAAGGTGCATTAATGTCCTTAAATGCTTATCCGGGCGTTACTTGTGGATATTGTATTGACCCGGCTGATGCGTTCTTATTTGCACAAATTAATAATGGTAATGCGTTAGCGCTTCCTTTTGCTAAAGGCTTTGGTTGGGGAGCAGAGCTTAATATTCGTTATATTTTTGAAAAAGCTTTTACAGGTAGAAAAGGACAGGGCTATCCCCCAGAGCGCAAGGAATCTCAAGTGGCCAATGCCGGTATTTTAACCGATGTTAAAAATGCTTTAGCTAAAGATTATATTTCTGGGTTAAAAGCGCTTGATGTTGAGTTACTAAAAACAGCTGTTGGTGGTGAGCGTTTTCAATCCTGTTTTTTTGAACATTGCCAAGATGTTGAACTGGCTAAATTTGTAAGATCTTTACTGTAAATTTATGTTTATGTTTCAGGTTTAAGTTATAACACTGTGGGAAGTTGATGTATGTTACGATGTTTTTACATTCTATTTTATGCTTATACCTCTAATGCTTTTTCTCAAAATAATAGTGTTCACCTCGAAAAAAGTGCATATAGCATTACCTCTACATATCAGAAATTAATAGCCAAATACCCCGAAATTACCTTACCTATTTTAGCATTACCTCCAGGGGGAACACTTAAAAATAATATCCCCTATAAAGTGCTGAATAATAGATCATTAACACTTGATGTGTATTCATTGAAATCACAAATTAAAAAGCAACCTTTGATTATGTTAATTCATGGCGGCGGTTGGCAAAGCGGGCAACCAAGTTTAATGCGACCATTGGCTATAGGCTTAGCTAAACATGGTTATGTGGTGGCGG
Organism: Colwellia sp. MB3u-45; assembly: GCF_014077005.1. Taxonomy (GTDB): domain Bacteria; phylum Pseudomonadota; class Gammaproteobacteria; order Enterobacterales; family Alteromonadaceae; genus Cognaticolwellia. Next base: position 16,162 of record NZ_JACGVC010000028.1, read on the forward strand.
TGGCAAGTTATCGCTTATCAGGCGAAGCAAAATATCCGGCAGGTGTGTATGATTTAATTGATGCTTTATTATGGTTAAAAGAGCATTCAGCCAACTATAATATTGATGATAATAACATTGTTTTGGCCGGCACTTCTGCCGGGGGTCAGTTAGCTGCATTATTAGCTTATAGTGGTGGTCAATTAACAGCACAGCCTAAAATAGGTACACCCTTTACGGTGCAAGCACTGCTTAATATTGACGGACTCAGTGATTTTACTTCGCTTGAAGCGTTACCATTTGAAAATGATCCTAAAAAGAATCCAAGCGCAGCAGGTGCATGGTTTGGTGGGAGGTATGAAGAAGTGCCCGATTTATGGAAGCAAGCCTCACCTATTTATTATATCAATGAAAAATCCCCTCCAACCTTATTTTTAAATGGTGAAAAAACGCGCTTTCATGCTGGAAGAGATGCTGCTATCGATCAGTTAAACCGCCTGAATATACATTCAAAAGTAATTAAACTTGATAATGCTCCTCATTCTTTTTGGTTATTAAATCCGTGGTTAGAACCGACTATTGCGGCATGTGCTGATTTTTTAGATCATACGTTAAATATAACCCTATAGGCTTTGTGAAATAGAGCTTATTTTTTAACTATCTTTTCTATAAAATTATCGAGCCCACTCTTGGTTCGTTTCACTTCTTGAATAGTGCCATCCGGGTTAAAGTTAATATATTCAGCTGCAGTGTGTCTTTGCCTTTTTTCACAGTTATCGTTAGGTGTATTTAACCATCGGTGATAAAAAATAAGCCATTGTCCTTTATATTCAACAATTGAGTGATGATTATTACTTTGTGCTTCCTGCGCCATAAATACTCCTTGGTATTTCCAAGGGCCAGTAGGACTATTAGCTGTGTAGTAAGTTAGAACTCGGTTGTTTTCAGGCATAGTAAAATAATAAATGTCGTTTCTTTTAAATACCCAAGGTCCTTCCATTTTTGGTTCGTAGCCTCCCATATCCATTTTTTGAAGCTCACCTTTAACACTACGTAAATCATCAGCTAGTTCAGCAACATAATAATCACTATTGGAGCCATGAAAATATAAGTAAGGTTTACCGTCATCATCGATAAAAATACTGGGATCATTTGCATAAGGTTTAGTCCATAAAGGTGCGCCAATAGCATCTTTAAAAGGCCCGGTAGGTGAATCACTAACGGCAACGCCAATTCCCATCCATTTAGTACTGTTTTTGGGGTTTTGACGATCTTTAAAGCCGCTGCCAGCAGGAAAAAATAAATAGTATTTACCATTTTTATAAGTAGCGTCAGGAGCCCAAGCGTAATTGTCAGCCCAAGAGATATCATCAACAGATAAGCTAACGCCGTGATCTGTCCAGTTAACTAAATCGCTTGATGAAAAAGTATGCCAATCTTTCATGTGAAAATCTGTTTGGCACTCTTCATCATGCGAAGTATAGAGATACATTTTACCATCTGACCAAACATGGCCTGATGGATCAGCCGTTTTAATTTTACTACCAAAATCCAGAGGATTTTGTGCAAAGCTCATAAAAGCAGTCATTGAAAGCACCAGTAGTGGTAACTTAAAAAATGGTGTTGACATAAATAGCATTCCTTTTTTGATAAAACAATGACCCTTGCATGTCTTCTAGCTCAGTACCTTAGGTTTCATGAACATATTTAATAACAAAAAGTACGGATAATGCTGCACTAATTGCGTAAAACCATAGGCGCCGGCTAAACTACTTTAGAACGTAAATAGGGTTAAATTGCCGCTTTTAAAGCAAACACTCAAGGAGTGCTCGCTTTATTACTTTTCTAGTAAGTGGCTTATTTCAATTCCTGCCAAAATAAAGGGGACATTGCCTTTAGGGTCATTGTTATAAATAGGCTCTTGCATATAATAATGATAACTACCATCTCGACCAAAACCTAAACCGGCGACATAACATTGTTGTGTCATGCTTATTTCGCCATTAGCGTGTAGAAGTACAAAGTTATCTATCATGCCTTGATAGGCTTTTAATGATTTTGGTTCATATATTTCAGATGATATATAACCCTTGTTTATCGCTTTAGCTAAAAAGTAGGTGAACATTGCGCTAGCACTTGACTCTTTGTAGTTACCAATCGCGTTAGGTTTATCCATAATTTGCCACCAAGTACCGGTTTCATTATCTTGTACTTTAATGATGTCGGCGGCTATTTCTTGTGATAGCTCAATTAACTGCTGACGTTGTTCGGTATTTTCTTCTGGAAAAGTGTCAAGTACGTCAACAATAGCCATTGCTAACCAGCCCATACCTCTTGCCCAAAACTCAGGCGATAAACCAGTGGATTTATCAGCCCAATCTTGTTGTTTTAATTCATCCCAACCGTGGTAATACAAACCTGTTTTTTGATCACGCAAATATTTACGAGTAAGTAGAAATTCATTAACCACTTCATCTAAGCTATGTTTTTGTTTTTCACCGGTCTCAAACATCATGGCGTATTCTGCTAAAAACGGCATACCCATGTAAACACCATCTAACCATAACTGGCCGGTATATTTTTTCTTATGCCAAAAAGCACCTTCTGACGTTTTAGGTTGTTCAGCTAATTGTTTACGTAAAGTTTTTGCAGCAATACGGTATTTATCTTCGCCGGTTTGTTTAAATAATGTGAGTATATTTCTACCTGGCGCTACATTATCAATATTAAAATTATTTAGTTTGTACCTGCCTATATCACCTTGTTCGTTAATATAGGAACCGGTGTTTCTTTCAACAATACCTTTGTATTTATCTTCACCGGTTAATTGTGCTAGTTTCTCATATGACATAGGTATCATACCGATAATATCGTACTCAAATTTAGGCTTACGTTGGCGATGTACATCCCAGCCACTGTAGTGATAACTTAACGTTTTTCTGGTCAATTCTGAATCGGCTAGCGCTTTGCTCCAGTTTAATGCGGTATCAGCGGTTAATGGTTTGCTTGCTTCTTTTAGGGTTAAGGCACTTTTAATTTGAATACGTGGTTGTAGGGTCAGCTTTTCAGCTTCTTGTTTTAAATAATGAATAAAGTCATCTTTGGTTGAAATACCACTTTCGGGTTGCCATGCGGCTGAGAAATAATAATTAACTTGCTGCTGATTTTTTTGGCCAACAGGTTTTAGTATGGCTAGGTAATTTTTATCGTCTTGGGTTATTTGAGCTAAATCACCTTTTTTAAAAAATACCGCCATACCAAGCATAGAGCCATCAAGGCTCTGTTTACCCCAACTAGCGATATAGGTATAGGCTTTATTGGTTATGTTGGTGCTACCTTGAATAAATTCGGTGCCATTATGTTTTACCACACCAGCAGCGATGGTATTCACATCTTTCGTTAGTGCTAAATTTATTTTAGCTAATCTGCTACCACCGTACATAGAAATATTAGCGGTGAGATCTTGCTTGTGTAGGCTGTTTTGCCAGCCTTGATAATTAATTTGAACACTTGAATATAAATTGCCATTGCTAGTGATTTTAGCTTGCCATTTTTCTACATCAGTAACGAGTTCTAATTTTTTTTGTTGCCATAAACCAAAACCGCCTGCGCCAAGTGAACTACCTACTTTGAGAATATCCATTCCCCAATTTTCTAAGTGATGATATGACTCGTAGCCATCTTGACCTATGTTTTGTAATATAGGCGCATTTGTTTTTTTACCAAAAATATCAAAACCGTTGCGCCAATCAAGGTAAATACGATAACCAACTTTATCTGACTCTATTCCAGGACCTTCATAGCGGATCCAATTTGAATGATCAGTATATTGAGGAGGAGGGGTTAGCTCGGTAACATTCTCAAAATGACCACCAATATACTCTTGAAATTGATTCTCTTTTGCGTGAGCGGGTGGTTTGGTATGCGTTACCCATTGACCGCCCACTTTATGAGATATTTCTGCTTGCGTTAATTTAATTTCTTGATGAGTATGAGCTGTTGTTGATTTGTTAATAGTAATCGCTAATGCCTGACCTGCAGCCATATCACTGAGAATAAATAGTCCATCGTTCTCACCGTTATTGTCGATATCAACGGCTTGACTTGCGATGGCCTTTTGTCGGTAAGTCACTTGCAGGTGAGCTATATTATCATCGGTGTCGGATAGCCCTAAATCATAATAACTGACATAAATTGGTTGCTGAGAACGTATAAAATTTGAAGGATTAGTAACCGAGATATTGGCGACAAAAAGTGATGATTCACTGTGACTTATATTAATTGAATTGATTTTTTTATTCGATATGTCACTACCACAGGCGCTTAATAATACTGTAATGCAGCTGACTGTGGTAAATTTCGCTATTGTTGTGTTTAATTTCATTTTATATTTCCAGCATTGACCTGTTGGTTATAACACTTGTTGAGCGCTCTATAATTAAGATTGTTTTAATCATAGAGCGCCTACGCTACATTAAGCTAATTTATAAGCCTTTTTTACTAAGCCATAAGTGAGTTGATAAGCTAATGTATGCGCCTCTTTTACGGTAATTTGGTGATTAGTGACTAACTCAGCCAAATAGCGACAATCGACTCGACGAGCCACATCATGACGGACAGGTATTGATAAGAAAGCGCGGGTATCATCATTAAAACCAACCGTGTTATAAAAGCCGGCTGTCTCTGTAGCTTGTTGTCTAAAGCGCAGCATACCCGCAGGGCTATCATGAAACCACCAAGCGGGTCCTAATTTTAAGCTAGGATAGTGACCAGCAAGCGGCGCTAATTCACGACTGTAAGTTGTTTCATCTAAGGTGAATAAAATGATGCTTAATTTAGGATTATTACCATATTTACTTAAGAGTGGCTTTAATGCATTAACATATTCAGTTTGACTAGGAATATCACAGCCTTTATCTCGGCCATAGACATCAAAAATAGGTTTGTTGTGGTTGCGGTGAGCACCGGGATGAATTTGCATTACTAAACCATCTTCAATGCTCATACCGGCTAATTCGGTCAGCATTTGGCCTCTAAATAACTCTTGTTCAGTTTCGGTTGAGCTACCTGATATACATTTAATAAATAACTGTTCACATTCAAGCAACGATAAATCGGCAGTTAAAGCGGTAGGGTGACCATGATCTGTTGCGGTTGCACGACCTTCTTTTTTAAAATAGGCACGGCGTGCTCTAATAGCATCAAGATAACCTTGCCAAGTATTGGTGTTCTCGCCGGTTATCTCACCTAATTTAGCTACATTTTCAATGAAGTCTTCACGGCTTGCATCAACTACATCGTCAGGGCGAAAACTGCTAACAACACGTTTTGCCATTGGCGTGTTTTTTATCGCTCTGTGGTGCGTTAAGTTGTCTAACGCGCCTTCTGTTGTGGCAATGAATTCAATATTAAAACGATCCATTAGCGCATGCGGTTTATACTCTGGCGTTGCTAGTTTATCGGTGATTTCTTGATAATATTCTTGTGCATTTTTACTACACAGTTTTTCAGTAAAACCAAAGATATTGCTAAATACAGAATCTAACCAATAACCAGAAGGTGTACCGGCAAATAAAAAATAATTATCAGCAAATATTTGCCATGCTTTGGTAGGATCTGCAGCTTTAGAGGCGGCCAAATCACCTTGCTTACCATGTTGAGGAATACCTAAGTCAGGTAATTGAATCCCTTGACTATAAAGCATTCTAAAAACGTAATGGTCTGGTTTTAAAAATAATTCTGTTGCATTGCCAAAGTTTTTATTTTCATTAAACCAACTAGGATCGGTATGACCATGTGGGCTAACAATAGGTAAGTCTTTAATTTTATTATATAAAGTTCGGGCCACTTCAACGACCTTTGCATCACTAGAAAATAAACGGTCGGGATGTAATGTTAGAGACGGTATAGGGTTGTGCATTCTTTTTTCCTTTAAACTATAAATTGAAATGACCTATTGGTAATAATAAATAGGTGGCAAGTCCCCGTTATGGTGACTTGCATCAACTAGCTGATAATTTAGTAAATTGATTTTAGTCGCGGTTATTAGTTAACTGTTTTTTAATAAATCTGCTGCAGTGACGGCATATCCGTTTATGCTAACTTTTCGTAAGGTAAAACCATTAACATTTTTAATCACTGATGCTTGAGCAACGTTGCTAAAATGACTGTTTTCAATATGAAAGTCTTGAATGGGATCACGATCGAAACCTTGTAAGTTAAATGCTTTACCCAAGACTTTTTTACAGTGAAAATTTTGAATTTTAATATCTCGAACGATGGGATCAAAATTGCCGGCATCACCTTCTTCATAAAAGAAATTGATAACTATGGCATTCTTAACCTCACCAACAGTAATGTCTCGAATACGAATATGTTCGATTATACCGCCCCTTACAGAATTGGTTTTAATACGAATAGCACGTTCAAGGTGTGGGCTGCTCATGGTACATTTTTCAGCAAAAATGTTATTAACACCACCCGATATTTCACTGCCAATAACAACGCCACCATGGCCTTCACGCATAGTGCAATTGGCTATTACAATATTTTGACAAGGGGTCGCAAGCCGTCTTCCATCGGCATTTCTGCCTGATTTAATTGCAATACAATCATCGCCGGTATCAAAATCACAATGCTCTATTAGCACGTGATCGCAAGATTCAGGATCACAACCATCGGAATTGGGACCATGACTTAAAAATGACACGCCTTTTACCGAAACATGTTTGCAAAGCACTGGATTTAATAACCAAAAAGGGGAGTTCTTAATTGTTATATCTTGTATGAGTACATTGTTACATGCGTACGGTTGAATGAAAGGCGGTCGTAAAAAGGCACCTTCATGGTATTGTCTTTGATCTACAGCAACACCAGCTTCGGCATCAGCCATTAATTTGTTGCGAGCGATTCTTTGATCTTCGCCTGGAATAATATCCCAATGGGCTTCTTTATGTTTTCCTTTCCAAGGCCACCATGTTTGATTATTTGCATTACCTTCAAGTGTTCCTTTACCAGTAATAGCAATATTTTCTTGTTTATAGGCGTAAATAAGGGGAGAGTAACCCATTAACTCTAAACCTTCCCAACGCGTTAATACTGCGGGTAAATAATGTTTGGGATCAGTAATAAAACTCAGTGTTGCTTGCTCTTCAATGTGAAGGTTTACATTCGATAATAAATGAATAGCTCCAGTTTTGTAGATGCCAGCAGGAATTAATACCTTTCCACCGCCGGCTTTATTACAAGCTTTTATTGCTTCATTAATAGCTGATGAACAATCAAATGCATCATTATTGATTGCACCAAAATTTTTGATATTGAAAGTTTTATCAGGGAAGTGGGGGACGACAATAGCATCTCGTATCTTTTGAGCTTGTAACCAATCATCACTTGGAGCATTTTTATTAGACAAGAGTTCAGCCGGATCGCTTTTGTACTGGCAAGCAGTAATACCCGCTAAAACTGAACTTGATGCCAATGTTTTAAGTATAAGTCTTCTATTTTGGTTCATTGAACACTCATTTATTTATATAAGAAAATGTGAATATAAAGAAATATTAACACCAATTGCCACCGGTGGCAATTGGTGTTAATAAAAAAACATTTAAATTTTGTGCGTTGTTAAATAACAATTATCGCTTACATTGCCACAAAACCAAATGAAATAAGTAATGCGAAACCTAAGGTAACAGTAAACAGTGACAATAACGTTGAAACGATGATTATTTTAGCCGCTAAATCACTATTACCTTGCATTGCTTTTACCATAATGAAACTTGCTGTAGCAGTAGGTGAGGCTATTAGTAAAAAGAGTACGCCAGTGGCAATAGGGTCTATCGGCCAAATCAATATTAAGATAATAAATATAATAGGGCTAAGTATAACTTTCCATACACTCGCCATCATGGCTGGATAAATATTTTGTTGAAGTTGTAAAAAATTAAGAGACCCCCCAATAGCAATAAGCGCTAATGGTAAGGTCATTTGAGTTAAGTAATGGTTAGTTTGTATGATTATTGACGGTATAGGAAAGTTGATTAAATTAAAGAATAGACCGGTTGTTATACCAATAATTAAGGGATTTTTAATGATATCTTGTAAGTTTTTTTTTATGGAAAACTTTTCATGATGTAGGCTAGCATTAAGTGTGTAAATTGATAATAAGTTATAGGTAATGATAATAATTGCAGTAGGAAGTGTCGCGATTGCTATACCTTGTTCAGGATAGGCACTTACACAAAAAGCTAACCCAATAATGATTAAATTTCCTCGAAAAGCCCCTTGTACAAAAACTCCTTTGTCTTGTTTATTCTCTATATATTTATAAGCGGTAAAGTTACTTGCAAAAAATACAATTAATGTTGTTAACAACATTAACACTATGTGGGAAATATTAATTAATTGTGAAAAATCCTGTGTTGAAGTACTGGTAAACAACATAATAGGTAAACCAATATTAAAAATTAGTTTTGATGCGATACGAATAAATTCTTGATTAATGAATTTAATATAAGTTAATAGTATACCTAAACTAATAATTAAGAAGATGGGGGCGGTTACGCTTAATGCGACATGTAATAATGAAAAAAAATCTTGTGAAGAGGACATTTTATATTGCTTTCTTGGGCATGTTTTTCAAGTCAAAGTCTATCATATTTTAGTCCCGAAATTTGCCAATCATTGCTTTGTATTGTGGGAAATAGGTAAAATAGATGCCGGTATTACAGTTATGATTAGTGGTTAATAGAGTCGTATTTGATTGCCGCCACTATCAAGTGAGCCTTTAAAATGTATAGCTGCCTTACCGCTTCTCAATATATTATCGGTAAAATAAACATGACTGATACCACCTGACATTTCACTACCTAAGCCAATACCGTCTTCTCCGCCCATATCAGTATTACGAACGACAATAAATTTACTGGATTTGGATATATCACAACCATCTTTATCTCGACCGGATTATTACAACAGCATCATCACCAGTTCTAAAGTGACTATTTTCAACTAGTACGTAGGTACTTGATTCAATATTAATACCATCATTATTACTTCTATGACTGTCTACTTTAATAGTACGTACCGTAGCATAATCGGTATAAAGCAAATGATTCACCCAAAATGGAGAGTTTTTTGTGGTATAACCATCAAGTAGTACTCTTTTAGCACCAAAAAACTGTATTAATTCAGGACGCAAAAAATGGTTTTTACTAAACTGTCTTTGTTCAACAGGGACGCCCGTTATACCCATTGTGCTCAAAGCCGTTATATCCAATTATTTTTTGTACCAAGTATGAAATTCAGTGTTGGTATTGCCATCAATAATACCTGTACCTGTGATAGCAACACCTTCAATATTATGAACTTAGAATGTAGCGCGAACACCTATTACGGCTACAGTACCTGTTGAATTAAACTCACGTACCAGATCTTGATCACCCGTTGAACCAGTCGTAAAGTTACGTTCTTTTTCATTGGTTAAGTTGATAATTTCTAACGTTGCTGTCACATTTTCAATAACTTTATACGAAGATGAGAAGTCAATACGTGTTGGGCCAGTATTGTTTTGACTTACGTTACCGTCTGCTGCGTTACCTGTTTGATAATCATCACGAGCGTTTAAGAATAAACGAGCGCCCCAAGTATTATTTTCATAAAACACACCTAAATTATAAGCATTTTCTGATAAACCTTGAACAATATCATCACTATCAATTTTGGTATAGTTAGCATCAACACCTATTCCTATTTCAGTGATGTAACGAGCAGCAATCTCAAAACCTTTAATTTCGTCTACTTCGGTAGAATTTGTTTGAGTTGTTAAATCCCAAGCATTTGCTTTATATGGGTCAACAGCAGAAGGGTCATAAGATGGACCGCCGACAGCGTAAATAGGGTCATCAGCAACTATATCTGCAATTGCTGTCGTTAAACTCACACCAGCAGCAGTATTACTTGTAATTGCATCAGTGATTTCTTTTTGGAAATAAGTTATACCAACATAAGATTCATCAGCGAAGTACCATTCTGCCCCGAAGTCAACCGAAGTAATAGTTTCTGGACCAACGCCTGGGTTTGCTAGAGAAACACGTCCGTTAATTGGCGTGCCAGTTACTTGACCAGTGAGTGATTGAGGATTTGGACGAACTACGTTTTCTGACCATGCTGCACGAAGTAGAAGGTCATCAGTAACATTATAGGTTATGTTTAACGCAGGTAAAACATTGTCATAAGTCTCTTCTATATCACTTGCACCACCTTTAACGGTAGTTTCAACATAACGGACACCGGCATTAATAATTACTGGACCGATGAAGTAATCGGCATCAACATATAAACCAGATGTTTCTTCCGTAACAAAATAGTTACCACTGCGATCATCAGGCGAAAACTTACCAGAATTAACCTCTTTACGAACCACGTCGATATCAGCAACTAACCAATCTGTAAACATGCCGGCAGGTGCACCAAAGGTATCGCCAAAATCAGAAACAATTGAAGAAAATTTGTTAGTATTAGTCGCGCTTGCAAGATTGGCATCCACTAAACCATCAGGTTTACGAGTATGAGTAGAGTCTATCGTACGGGTATTAGATGTATAACCGGCTCTAAGTACCGAACCTTCATCATCAAATTCCCATTCAATATCGGCACGTAATGTTTCGTTTTCACGAATTACTGTATCGCTACGGTGATGCGGACCAGTCCAAGCAAAGTTAGCAACATCAGTGATGTCATAACCGTATTCCATTGTAGGAACATCACTATTACCAGTGAAGTCATATTTGAATGTGGTTGTGTTACCGGTTAAGTTATAACGGTATTGTTCTTCATGATGTTCAGAGGTTGCTCTACCAGCCATGACGTTTATCGAAATAGTATCAGACAACTGATAGTCAGCATCGATGACAATCTGATTAAAATCACTTTCTGCATATTGACCGCGACTTTCAGAGCGAGGTGCTACACCTGCAAATGTACCTGCTTGAATATATCGACCCGTTGGATCAATAGTTACTGCTGTTGGAGTAATTGAACCAAACATATTACGCATTTGCGCAAAGAAGTTGTATGATTCAACATCCGCATCACGCTTAGAATCTAACATATTAAAACTAATTTCGAGATCTTCAATTGGGCGAGCTTGAAGAGACACTAGGAAGCTATTACGAGATTGATCTTGGTTAAATGAGTCAGTACGAGGAAGTCTTGGAACCCACATTGAATCTAAGGGATCATCTGTACTTGCATTAAAATCAGGGTTATTTAATGAAGGATTAGGTGTTCCCGTAATAACTGTTGAACTTGTATCAGCCCAATTTTCGTTTTTAACATGAGCGCCTGTCCAACGAACTGTACCAAACCCCTCTTGTTTTACTGTACGTTTACTTGTACTAATACCAACGAGCACACCAAAAGTGTCATCTAAAAAGGTGTCGCTGATAAAACCATTTATACGAGGGTTAGTATCACCATTTTGGGCATTATATGACGCCTGAGTAGAGCCTGTAGCATGAAAGCCAGGGTTATCCAAAGGGCGTAAAGTATGCAGTGAAACCGTTGAAGCCACACCGCCTTCTTCTAAACTTGCTGTATAAGTTTTGTTGATGTCCATTTGGCCAAATAAGTCTGAACCAAACATATTAAAATCAAATGAACGACCACGATTAACACCACCAGATGAATCTAGGCCACCTGTTGAAGCTGGAATTTGCATGCCATTTAAGGTTACTTGTGAGTAGGTCGCGCCCATTCCACGAACCGTAATATTACGACCTTCACCACCTTCACGTGTGATAGCAACACCTGGAACACGCTGTAAAGATTCAGCAAGGTTAAGATCTGGCATTTTACCTACATCTTCACTCATGATTGTTTCTTTAGAGTTTGTAGCATGACGTTTTTCGAAAAGACCGCGGCTAAGTGCACCTCGAAAGCCGCCAGTTACTTCAATAACTTCTACTTCTTGCTCGGCTTTAGTTTTAGCTATTTCTGTATTTTCATCTGCCGCATAAGAATGTCCTGATATGGCGCCACTGATTAGCATGCAGGTTAGTAAGCTATTGAGTTTGAAGTTTTTATTGGTAAGTTTCATGTTAATTTCTCTTGTTGTATTTCATGTTAGCCTATTTAAGGTATTATTATATTTTAATCAATTCATGCTACCGGTGGCATTCGTGTTTTGAAAAATATCATTTCTCATGAAAACGGTGTCAATAGAGTAATTAAAATTTACTGGTTAAAATCTTTGCATGCTTGGGTAATTAAATGCCATTGTTTGTCTTGAATCCATTCTTGCTTTGACATCCAAGTACCACCTACAGCAAAGACGTTGTTCAATGATAAATAATCATTGCTATTCTCAGCGTTAATTCCGCCAGTTGGACAAAAAGAAATATTTTTGAAAACTGACGAAACAGCTGATAAGAATTTTTTTCCACCTGATAAAGAGGCCGGGAATAATTTTTGTTCGGTAAAGCCGTACTCCATTGCTAGTAGAATATCTGCCGTATTAGACACGCCAGGTAGTACTGGAACAGGGCATGTTGATAAATGATTTAAAAGAGTGTTGGATATTGCTGGTGTAACAATAAAGTCAGCACCGGCATCAAGTGATTTAGATAATATCTCTTTATTAACGATTGTGCCTGCGCCAACTTGCAGCAAGGGAAATTTCTGTTTAATAGCGCTTAATGCGGATAATGAGTTTTCTGTGCGTAAAACTACCTCAACTAACGTAATACCAGCATCATGCATGGCGCCCGCTATATTTATTCCTTGCTCTACTGTGTCAGCTTGAATGATAGGTAGTAATTTTTGTTCTGCTAAAAGCGTGGAAAATAATTTCATTGTTATTGTACTACTTTGTTTTGTTAAAGTTAAACTTGCAACACAAGTGTTTTATTACTTTATTGCCACCGGTGGCAATAAAGTTAGCATTGTATTTTGATAATTGTCAAATAGTTTTTATGGAAAATAAAGCAAGTTATCTATTACGTCTTGATATTACTGAAAAGATAAATGTTAATTAAATGTGGTAGGGATGGCTGTGATTATTTTTATCAATATATAATTATCAATATAAATATAAAATAAAGATAAAATAAATATAATATAAAGATA
>NZ_JACGVC010000029.1 GCF_014077005.1 Colwellia sp. MB3u-45
ATACCAATTTGATTAATTAACTTCCCACTTTTATCCAATCTCTAGAGCAAAGATCTATCACCCTAGATGCATCTGAAATAAAAATATTCCACGCTCGAGTACATTCATTAACAATATCTTCATATCCACTAAAACATCTGTTCGCTAATTCATTTTGTCTCAGCCATTGCCATACTTGCTCAATAGGATTTAGTTCAGGTGAATAAGGGGGTAACTTTATGATTGATAAGTTATCAAATTTTTCGGTTAAATGGACTTGATGCCAAGCTGCACCATCCACAACTATCACGGCGTGTCGTCCTTTGGGTACCTTTTGGGCAATCAATGCTAAGTGTTTTTCCATCAC
>NZ_JACGVC010000030.1 GCF_014077005.1 Colwellia sp. MB3u-45
CTTTAACAATTAGTTATCATGCAATTTGTGTGGACACTCACATTAACGTTGATTTTACATAGTTATCCTCGGATAACAAAAAAACAGCTTAATATGATGTCACACAAAAATAAGTATCATTTAGAATTTCCTTTTTAAGGAATGAATAAATAATACGTTTTATGTAGTTACTTTATCCTTAGTCGGAATAGAGTAACACGACAGAATTCATTGAGCAGATGTCTTTTCTTGGTTCACTTCGGTGAGTTAAGGTGAGCATCACAAACGATTTTTAATTGAAGAGTTTGATCATGGCTCAGATTGAACGCTGGCGGCAGGCT
>NZ_JACGVC010000031.1 GCF_014077005.1 Colwellia sp. MB3u-45
CTATTACCGTTAAAGCGGAGGCCGGATACAATGAAACTACCGGTGAGGCGTTTAATCGTACACAAGCTAAAATTGCTGCTATTGCTTTACCAGAAGGTTATAAACTTGACTGGGGCGGCGAATATGAGTCGTCACGTAAAGCGCAAGCCGCTTTAGGAAAAGGCTTGCCGCTGGGGTTTTTAATTATGTTTATTATCAGTGTATTGCTCTTTGGTAAGACTAGGCAACCGATTATTATTTGGCTGATTGTACCTATGGCTGTGGTGGGCGTGGTTGCGGGCTTACTAATAGCAGACCTACCTTTTGGCTTTATGTCGTTACTGGGCTTTTTGAGTTTATTTGGTATGTTAATTAAAAATGCTATTGTGCTATTGGAAGAAATTGACTTACAAATTATAGAAGGTAAAGAAAAAGCAATTGCCATCGTTGAAGCAAGCTTGAGTCGTTTGAGACCAGTTTCACTGGCAGCTATCACCACTATATTAGGTGTTATGCCATTATTATTTGACCCTTTCTTTGCTGATATGTCGGTGACCATTATGGGCGGATTAGCGTTTGCCACTATCTTGACCATGATAGCCGTACCTGTGCTTTATAGTGTTTTTTATAAAATTAAGGTAGAGAAAGT
>NZ_JACGVC010000032.1 GCF_014077005.1 Colwellia sp. MB3u-45
ATATGAAGATATTGTTAATGAATGTACTCGAGCGTGGAATATTTTTATTTCAGATGCATCTAGGGTGATAGATCTTTGCTCTAGAGATTGGATAAAAGTGGGAAGTTAATTAATCAAATTGGTATTATAGCTTTAAGTATTCAGCAGCTAAAACTTCGATAAGTATCATAGCATTAGTGTATTCTTGTACTTATACCAAGTTGATTAATTATCTGTTCATTTTTAATGGTTAATATGAAAAATATAGTGTTATAAATAGAATAATTACTTATAAAATTTTATGCTTTGTATTTATCTATTTTTTGCATTAAAAAGTAGATGGCTTGATTAATCAAATGGTGTTAATTGCCAGGTACTATTTTGGTTTAACCAGTGAGAACAATAATAATGAATATTGATGGAACGTTAGTAGCTAAACAATTACGAGATAAATTAGCGGTAGAAATAACTGAGTTTAAATCATGTCATGGTATTCAGCCGAGTTTAACCGTGCTGCTTGTTGGTGAAGATCCTGCTAGCCATATTTACGTAAAAAATAAAGTCAAACAAACACAAGAAATTGGCATGATCTCCAATGAGATAAAATTACCCTGTGATACTTCTCAGGAGTATTTACTAAGCCAGATCGAAAAATTAAATAATGACGATAGCGTTCATGGCATTCTAGTTCAGTTACCTTTACCAAAACACATAGATGAAAGTGCTATTGTTTCAGCTATTAGTCCTAATAAAGATGTTGATGGTTTTCATGCGATAAATTCTGGTCGATTATTTAATGGTGAAACAGAGGCTATTGTACCCTGCACGCCACAAGGTTGTGTGATCTTGGTAAAACAACATTTAGGTGATGATTTATCTGGTAAGCATGCTGTTGTTATCGGTCGATCTAATATTGTTGGTAAGCCTGTGGCTATGTTGTTACTGCAAGAAAATTGTACGGTAACTATTGCGCACTCTAAAACCATAAATTTACCTGAAGTATGTCAGCAAGCTGATATTTTAGTTGCCGCTGTTGGTATTGCTAAATTTGTTAAAGCTGCTTGGGTTAAAGAAGGGGCTACTATTATTGATGTAGGCATCAATAGAGTTTTAACCGATGAGGGCAAATCAAAACTGGTTGGCGATGTAGATTATGATGCGGTTATTGCTAAATGTGGGGCTATTACGCCTGTTCCGGGTGGCGTAGGGCCAATGACAATTGCTTGTTTATTAAAAAACACGCTAACAGCGGCTAAAAATAGTCTGCGCTAGCGCTTACCTTGTGTAGACATTAGATATTTAAAAATCAAGTTAATATTTTATTGCAAATTTTTAGCGGTCTGAAAACTGTACTGATCTTCAAGGAAGCTGATTTTTTAGGTAGTTCAGAGAGCAAGTAAAATGGCTTGGATGGTAGAATAGTTCTTACATACGGTTATTAGCATAGAACAGCAATTAACCGCCGCTCGGTTTAATCATTTACACTACATCGAAAGCAGTGTAAATTTTTCTGTCTCTCTCGATAACGAATCAATCGTTGTTTAAACTCTATGGGTAGCTGAGCTATGTCGTCACGGGTGTTATAATGAATGAAGTGATTTGATAAATAAAATGTTTGTAACGCCTCATCAGCAAAGCAAATAATGTTTTTATATCTTGCTTTTTTTCGCTCATTTTTATCAGAAATAATGGCATGTAGCATTAAGCTTGCGATATTTTTACCACGTTGAGCTTTGTCGGTAACTAAGCCATGTAGTAGCCAAAAACTCCCCGGCTCTTGACCGGCTGATATGATTACACTGGCTATAATTAACTTATCCATTTTAACAATATAACATTGATCATGTCCGATAAAACTTGCTGCATATTGCTGGTTTTTATAAAAGCGCAATATATCTTTTTTATCTGTCTTTACTGCTTTTATAACTGTGTATGGCGAGAAGGGAGCATCTGGATTCATTTATTTATTTCTATTCAACAGTGTTAATTTAATTTATTTTTACTTAGTTATTCCACACTAGGCCTCTACGGATTTTCTATCTTATTTAACTTTACTAACAAGCTGAGCCATTAAGCTATAAAACATCATCGCTTTGCTAATCGACTTACAGTTGAATAACCTGTAATCGTATTAAGTATCAACTAATTCTAATTGTTTTGTTAAACAACCGATATATTTACCTGCATATACTGCTGCTTTAGTTAGGGTAAATGAAACTTTGCTTGAACTTATGTGTTGATTTACTCTTTGGTATTTAATTAGCGCAAATAAGCTATTAACAGGTGAATTTAAATCAAACAAACGAGCAACCATTAGCTAGATTAGAAATAATTCTTTTTAAACCAAAATAGTTTGGCTAAACATCGGCAATTACAGGTTACAATACACTATTATATTTTTGGTTTTATGTGTCTGTAACAATTATATTGTCTAACAGATATAAGTTAAATAACGTGGAGAGTAAGCTTGCAGTTTAGTGATTTTGGATTGGATAGTAAAATAATGTCAACTGTGGAACATTTAGGTTTTAGTGAGCCTAGTGAAATTCAGCAGCAGGCAATTCCTGCCGCCATGGCAGGTCATGACTTGATTGCTTCATCTAAGACCGGCTCAGGTAAGACGTTAGCCTTTATTATTCCTGCGATGCAGCGCTTGTCAAAAAATAGAGCCTTAAGTAAGCGAGATCCACGTGTGCTTATTTTAACGCCAACTCGTGAATTAGCCAAGCAAGTCTTTACTCAGCTAAGAATGTTTACATCAGGCTCTGCATTTAAAGCGGTACTTATTCTTGGCGGTGAAAATTTTAACGACCAAGTTAAAGTATTAGAAAAAGAACCTCATTTTATTGTTGCTACACCAGGGCGTTTAGCCGATCACCTTTCGCAAGGGCATTTTCACTTGAGTGGTTTAGAATTACTCATCCTTGATGAAGCAGATCGTATGTTAGATTTAGGCTTTGCCGATCAGTTATCACAAATCAATAAAGCTGCCGATCATCGTAAACGCCAAACGCTGCTATTTTCTGCGACTTTAGATCATGCACAAGTTAATGACTTTGCTTTAGCATTATTGAAAAAGCCAAAGCGTGTCGCTATCGGCAGTGGCTATACCGAACATAAAGACATTACTAAGCGTTTTTATCTTTGTGATAACTTAAGCCATAAAGAAAAGCTACTGGCACACTTTATTGCGACTGAAGATCACCAGCAAATAATCATATTTACTGCGACCCGCGCCGATACCGACCGGTTGTCGACATTATTAACTGAGCAAGGCTTAAGTGCTGTTGCCTTAAGTGGTGAGCTAAACCAAGGTCAACGTAATCAAATAATGGACGGTTTCAGTAAAGGGCAGCAAAAAATACTGATCACGACTGATTTAGCGTCTCGCGGATTAGATTTAATTAATGTCTCGCACGTTATTAATTTCGATATGCCAAAGCATACCGAAGAATTTGTTCATCGCATTGGTCGCACTGGCCGCGCAGGTAGCACAGGTGACTCTATTTCATTTGTTGGACCTAAAGACTGGATAAGCTTTAAAAATGTAGAAGGCTTTCTGCAACAAAAGCTGACTTTTGATACTGTTGGTGGCTTAAAAGCTAAGTTCAAAGGTATTAAACCTAAGAAAGCGAAAGTCGATAGCAAAGTAAAAGATAGCAATAAGTCAGTCGTAGTCGCTAAGAAACCAAAATCAAAGAAAATTGTTAAGAATACCTTTTTAGCGGAAGACGCTGGTGAGTTACCGGTATTAAAACGTAAGCAAGCAGTTACCCCACAAGATATTGATAATTCGGCTATCGACGAAGTGGATTGATCCTGATCAGTTATCTTAACCATTAAGCTTTTATAAACCCGCTATGCCTCAATATTAAAAAGGTATAGCGGGTTTTTTATTTCTATAGTGCTTGATTGTGAATCTACTTAAGTATTTATGATGGGCCATCCATTGTAACAATTAGAGATTATTTTGAAAAAATCTCTGTTAACAACCACAGAAAAACCTTAACTAAATGAGCGCTGAGGCGGCTTGTACATAGCGACTACTCGCTATTTTTTCTAATCTCAACAATACTTATATTTTGATTAAACCCTAAAATTTATAAAGAGTGCCTAAAGGCATGTTGTGCTCTTTTTTGTGAGGTTAGCATCACGTGTCAGCGAGCAATGAACCAGAAGTCTCAGTTTCATTAGACAAGGTTACGCAGCACTTTGTTGTAGATGCGGAGCTACATCAGGGCTTTCAATTAGGTAGTCTAGTAATTGAACCTGATTTAGGCATCGTTATTCGAAATGCTCAACGATACCACTTAGCACCTAAAGCGATGGAGGTTCTACTTTATTTATCATCGACTAATGGTGAGATTGTCTCGCGAGAGCAGATTTCGGCTTTTGCTTGGGGTGATAATCATGCGGCAAAAACCAATGTTACCCACGTCATCAGTGAAATTAGACATGTACTTGATGATCACAAAGAATGTCCCACTTATATCCAAACTATTCCTCGCAAAGGTTATCGTATGCTTTTACCGACAGTGGCAAAGTCAGTGAATAGCATTTGGCCGTTCCCCGCTGATCAGGTACACCAAATTAGTGGCTCAGAAAAAAAATGGCAATTGTCATTTTCATTATTAAAAAGTAGCCGTTTAATTAACGCTAGTGCTGCTTATTTAGTGGTATCTTGGGTTTTATTACAAGTATTCTCAATTATATTACCTATTTTTGATGTGCCAACTTGGGGGGGTAAGGTGGGGGCTTTATGTTTAGTTATTGGCTTTCCTCTTGTTATTAGTTTTCAGTGGTATAAAGAATTTAAAATAAGAAAAAAGTTTGCGTATGAAAACAATAAAAACCACCGATTTATTTATCAACAACTTTCTGTCGATAGTTTCTGTATATTAATAATATTGTTGATTATATATTACCTGTCTACTCATCTTATTGAGAAAATAGAAAGAGAAAGTAATTTACAGCCACTTAATGTCATTGTTGATAACAAAGCGCCCATCGCCAATGTGGTTGAAAATGCTGTTGCTATCTTGCCTTTTCATGCAACCGATTTAGACAATAATCCTCAATATTTCATTTCAGGTTTGCAAGAAGAGCTGGTAAATCTATTAACATTAAAAGCTGTATTTAAGGTGTCTTCAATAAGGGCGATAAATGCATTAGAACCTAAAGCAAGCATTGAAGAAATTAAAAATATTTTAGGCGTTAAATATATCGTAGAAGGGCGTTCTAAAGTTGTCAACAGTGTATTAATTATTAACACTATCATGACAGATGTTGTAACTGGCTTTCAGGTTTGGTCTGATGAATCTAAGGGCTCAATAGATGAACTGGTTATACTCTATAGTGACTTGTCTCGTAAAATTACTAATGCATTGCGTTTGCTTATCGTTGGCGATAACGCAGAGAACAAAATAAATGCCATGCCAACAGAAAATTTTGCAGCCTATGATGCTTATTTACAAGGCAAAGAAAAGTACAGAAATTTAAAAAACATCAACAGCTTAGTCGCAGCAGAAAAACTCTTTATTACTGCCTTACAATTGGACCCTGATTTTATTCAAGCTTCGTCAGCCTTATGTCAAACCTACTTGGATAAATATTTACTGAGCAATGATACAAAGGAATACGAAAAAGGTTTAAATGTTTGTCAATTAATTGCCAGCAATCGGACCGTATCGTTTGAATCAGAATTAGCACTTGGTAGACTTTATCGTGTCAATGGCCAATATGAAAAAGCTGAAACACACTTAAACAAAGCAAAACTAATTAAACCAGAGTCCAGTGAAGTTTTTATTTCATTGGCTGATTTATACGCAAAATTAGAGCAAAGTGATAAGGCTGAAAGTTTATATCAACAAGCGATTAGTTTTGAGCTAGGTAATTGGAAAAATTACTATGATTACGGTTTGTTTTTGTTTAATTCGGGCCGTTATGAAGATGCAATTAGCCAATTTAATAAAGTAATACTAATCAATAACAGCACAGCTATGGCCTATAATGCCTTAGGGGCTGTTTATTATATGGTACTAAATTTTGAGCAGGCCAACATTGCTTGGTCTAAATCACTGGCAATTAAGCCAACAGCATTAACTTTTTCAAATTTAGGTACCGTACTTTTTTTTATGCAGCGCTTTGAAAATGCTGCTGAAATGTATTTACAAAGTGCTGAATTATCATCATTAGATCCTACCGTTTGGGGTAATTTGGGTGATGCATTTAAGTACAGTGAAAATAGCACACTAAAGGCTCAAGCGGCTTACAAAAAGGGACTTGATTTAGCTCAAAAAAATGCGGTTATAAATGATAAGGATCCAAGTCTGCAAGCACAAATATCTCGTTATTACTCTGAATTAACTCAATGTGACCAGGCAAAGAAACACCAAGAAATAGTACTTAACAATAACGTGCATGATCCCTATATTTATTATGACTTAGCCATAGTCGCTATTAATTGCTTCGACGTTAATGACATGAAGCCATTTATTAAAAAAGCTATCTTTTTAGGCTATCCCCGACAGCTTTTATTGGCGGATCCTCAGTTTTACGACTATAAACATTGGATAAAAGAAATTGTTTGAATCCATTAACCTGAATAAGGAAAATTCAATGAATAGCCAAAATATCAAATTACTGAAAAAAATGATCAGCGGTTTAATACTCTTAATAGCGACAACTTCCTTGGCAGCTTTTGCTGCTAGCAACAGCGCTAAAGATAAAGAATTGCTCATTCATGTTGACCCCTCAACACATTGCGCAATCAAGGTAACTCCCTCCGTCAATGAAAGTAATTGTGCATTGTTATATTCAGAGAGTAAAAACCCCTGTAAGAATGATCCCGAATGTGTTTGTTCACAAAAGGAGAAATATATTGCTTGGCAAACAACTACGGGTGATGCCTTTGATATTCGTTTTACCGAGGGTTCGCCTTTCAAAAGATGTGAATATCAAGCAGGTCGCGATGGTGAAGTGCGTTGTAAAATTAAAAATACAGGTGACTATTACTATGAAGTAAATGTCAAAGGCTGTGCAACTAACCCTTATGATCCTCGTATTGTGGTGCAATGAGATTTTTGTACTGTATGACCTGAGATTTGGCAATATTTTTTTTCGGAGGCTAAAATGTACTTAGCCAAAGCTCAGGTTATTTTACTTATTCGCTAATTAGTTGCTTAACACTATACTGACTTTCAGTATGACCAAGTTTTGTTTTTAAATAGGGGAGTATTTCATCTAACTGGCTAGTTAATTGCCATGGTGGATTGACAATAAATAAGCCTGTGCCGGTCATGCCATATTCTTCAGTATCTGCATCTTGGCAATATTCTATTTGTATTAAGTTACGCACATCACTCTTGGTAAAGGCGCTCTGCATTTGTTCAACAAGTTCACGTTTAACGACTGGATACCATAAAATGTAAGTGCCAGTAGCAAATTTTTTATAAGCATTAACAACCGTACGAACGGCTTTTAAGTAATCTTCTTTTAACTCATAAGGTGGGTCAATTAATACTACACCACGACGGTTCGGCGGCGGCACTAAACCTAACACACCTTGGTAACCGTCAGATTGCTTAACATGGGACTTATTCCACCGTTGGCTATATGCTTTTAAGTGTTCAATATCAGTCGGGTGTAACTCAAATAAATGTGCGCTGTCTTGTCGACGAGTAAATTGGCGAGCAATACCTGGAGAGCCAGGATAGAGTGTAAGTTCTCCAGTTTCCTGATTTAAATTTTTGACTAAATCAATATACGGCTGCAGGGCTTCGGGTAAGTCATCATTTTCAATTAACTTAGCAATACCGTTTTTATATTCACCGGTTTTTTGAGCGTAATCGTCGCTCAGCTGATACATGCCAGCGCCCGAATGACTATCAATATAATAAAAGCCCTTATCTTTGCGGGTCATATATTCTAGTACTAAGGTTAATACCGAATGTTTTAAAACATCAGCAAAATTTCCGGCGTGAAAAGCATGGCGATAACTGAGCACAATGGCTCCTTAAAATAGCGTAATAGCAATTGAAATAATAAAAAATAAAGCTATCAAAATTAACTCATGATAGCTTTATTACAGTACGTTTACCTAGATGACTAATTTATACTTTTGACGCTAAATATTCGTCGTAGCCACCAGCAAAATCAGTGTAACCACCGGTTGTTAATTCGATAATACGAGTCGCTAAGCTTGAGACAAATTCTCGGTCATGACTCACAAACAAAATAGTGCCTTCATATTGCTCCATTGCCATGTTTAATGACTCGATAGATTCCATATCCATATGGTTTGTTGGTTCATCCATAATGAGAATGTTTGGACGTTGCATCATGATTTTACCAAACAACATACGACCTTGTTCGCCACCTGAAAGTACTTTTACTGATTTGTTAATGTCATCAGCAGAGAATAATAAACGTCCTAAATAACTACGAACGGCCTGTTCGTCGTCGCTAGGTTGACGCCATTGGCTCATCCATTCAAATAAAGTCATATCATTTTCAAATTCATAACTATGGTCTTGCGCGTAGTAACCAATGTTAACGTTTTCTGACCAAGTATATAAACCTGATGTTGGCTGATATTCAGCTTCGCCCATTAGAGTACGTAAGAATGTAGTTTTACCCACACCATTTTGTCCGATAATGGCGACACGCTCACCAACTTCAATCATCATGTTAAGGTTGCTTAAGACCTTATTATCACCAAAGTTTTTGCTCATACTTTCAAGTACGAGAGCATTACGGAATAATTTTTTGTCTTGTTCAAAGCGAATAAACGGATTAACACGACTTGATGCTTTTACATCGGCCAATTGAATTTTATCAATTTGCTTAGCACGAGACGTTGCTTGTTTTGCTTTTGAAGCATTGGCAGAGAAACGTGCCACGAAAGCTTGTAGCTCACCAATTTGTGCTTTTTTCTTGGCGTTGTCAGACATTAGTTGCGCTCTAGCTTGCGTAGACGCCAACATATATTCGTCATAGTTACCCGGAAATAACCGTAATTCACCGTAATCTAGATCAGCCATGTGGGTGCAAACACTGTTTAAAAAGTGACGGTCATGCGAGATGATGATCATGGTTGAATCACGTGCGTTCAAGGTTTCTTCTAACCATTGAATAGTGTGAATGTCCAAGTTGTTGGTTGGCTCATCAAGTAATAAAATATCAGGATTAGAAAATAATGCTTGGGCTAATAGCACACGTAACTTCCAACCTGGGGCAACGTCACTCATTAAACCATAATGTTGATCGACAGGAATACCGACACCCATTAATAATTCGCCGGCACGACTTTCTGCGCTGTAACCATCCATTTCAGCATATTCAGCTTCTAAATCACCGGCACGCATACCATCCGCTTCACTCATTTCAGGCAAAGCGTAAATCTCATCACGCTCTTCTTTTATTGCCCACAATTTAGTATGGCCCATAATAACGGTGTCAACGACAGACGTTGCTTCAAAACCAAACTGGTCTTGACGAAGTTTACCAATGCGCTCATTTGGATCTAAATTAACATTACCCGAGGTTTGCTCTAAATCACCACCTAAAATTTTAATAAAGGTTGATTTACCGCAGCCATTGGCCCCGATTAAACCATAGCGATTTCCGCCACCAAATTTTTGTGAAATGTTTTCAAATAACGGCTTAGCACCGAATTGTTGGGTAATATTGTTTGCAGCTAACATATAAGTTCCGTAGCGATTGTGTAGATGAGTGTAAGTTGAACTTTAATCTAAGTTTAACCTTAAATAATGCGCGAGATTATACAGTATGATGACGTTGTTTGGAATTCTAGTGAGGCTTGAATGTGCAGGTTTTTTATTTGTTTTACATTAGTCACGGTGATTTGATAACTGCTTATCATTAAAGCAATAAAATGAAATTAAATTACGCTATTATGGTTCTAATTAACGAGTATCATTAATAATCGGAATAAAAAAAATTATAAAAACGATAAAATCATGTCAGCATTATGTTGCAACACTTCAGCAAGGAATAAATTTTGTTGAACAACTCACTGACCAAGAATATGGCGTTAACATTGCTGGAAAGTCTAGCCCTATGGGTACGCACGTACGTCATATAATAGACCATTATCACTCTGTTAAGTCAGGCTTTACCACTCAGGTGGTTGATTACGAATTGCGTAAAAGAGGTTCGTTGGTTGAAACCAGTCGACAGGTAGCGTTAGCGCAATTAATGGTGATACAAGCATGGATAAAGTCTTTAACTGAGGTCTCTTTAGATGAAATCATTACTGTTCGTTCTGACGTGGGTATGGGTAGTTGCCATATCATTGCAGTAAAAAGCACCTTAGCTCGAGAGTTAATGTTTGCTAGCAGCCATGCGATTCATCACTATGCAGCTTTAAAGCACGCGTACCAATTATTAGGAGGAAATTTTGACGATATTGATTTTGGTTTAGCTTCTTCTACCGCCACGTTTGATAAGCAACAATGTAAGATAAGTTAAGTTTTAATGCCTATCTATACGGCTCTGCTTCACTACACTGTTGCCAAGTTATGAAGTCTACTGCTTAAAAGGTTAAAGAGAATGAGTATTTTAGCCACATTTTTTTATGGTTGATAATATAGCGCAGGGCACTTTTGTTGTTGGTCGGACTTTAGTCCGTCAACTGTTTAGCGGGCAATTAACGTGATGGGTAATAGACATTTGAAATAGGTGTTATTTTTAGGTCAAAACAGTTAAGTTTCATTTAACCTAGTGGATTAAAGTTCAAGCTACATAGAGCCTATAGGTGATGATATAGCCTTGGTTATTTTTGTAGGTCGGACTTCAGTCCGTCAACTGTTCAGCGGGCAATTAACGTGATGGGTAATAGACATTTGAAATAGGTGTTATTTTTAGGTCAAAACAGTTAAGTTTCATTTAACCTGATGGTCTAAAGTCCAAGCTAGATTGAACTAGCACAGAGCCATCTATAAATTATAAACTATACATTTTATCAACCATAACAACTTAGTTTGAAAAATTTCATGACGAAGTGTTAGCGTTTACTTTAGCTAAATAACCCTCAAGCTTATCACCTAAATAGAGTTTTAATAATCGTTTCGGGGCGCTAGGTACATCTACGCTCAGTAATAATCCGGGTGTAGAGGCGAAATTAGGGTCTATTGCTACACAGTGAAACGTAGCCCCTAGCTGATGATATTGTTTCACTAGTACCGGCAAACCTTTACCGTCAGGCTCAATTTGTTTTATCAGTGTATCTAATGTTTCAATATCTTTTGGGTTGTGTTTTAAGTAGCTTAATAATTCATGGTGAATAGGATGCTTAAAACTTTCTTTTGCCATTACTTTATCGGTTTTGGTAACTAAGAACTGTTCTATTAATAAAACGCTTAGTGGATCGTATTGCTTGCTTAACGATACCGTGCCATAAAGCACTCGGTATTGGGGATGCTGAGCAATAAAAGCACTGATACCCTTAAATAACAGCAACAAGCCGTGAAAACTACGTTGATGTGCCAAAACGATAAATGAACGACCCATTTCTAAGCAGGCTTGCTGTTGGTTGATAAACGCAGTGTCGAAGTTAAACATTTTTGATAGGTATAAACTCTTCATACCATCTGTCTTTAATAATTTATCAGTTTGGCCCATTCGGTAGGCGCCAATAATAGATTGATTTTTTTGGTCAAAAATAAACAAATGCGTATAAGTATCATCAAAGTCATCGCCATCTTGTGGATTGCCACTGCCTTCATCTAACAATCTAAAACTAGCTTCTCGAAGTTTTCTGATTTCTTCAACAACACTTGGACATTGTGCGCGTGTTGCATAACAAACGACATAACTTTTGTAATGAACTAATTGTTGTGCTTTAGCTAGTGCGTCAACTTCTTTAGATAGTTGCCCTTTGGCCTGTGACTTTGCTAAAGGTTGCATGGCTTCGGGTGTTTTTTTTGCCGATGTTTCAGGCCACTTTTGTCGATAAATCGGATCAAGTAAGTAGGTTGATAAGCGCGTTAAATCTGTACTCATTTGAATATTACCTTGTGCTGATTTTATCTGTAAAGCTTTGCCGAAGGTGATGGGAATATTTTTTTTATCACTTGCCAGCATCTCACGAATCAACATCAATAACCTTAACCTGAAATATATATGTCCCAGCCAATAAAAGCGTTTTCGATTCCTTCCGCCAATAAAACAGGGGATCACCGGGCAAAGAAATTTATTCATTAAGGAGCCGACTAATCGATTCCACGGGTGGTCGGTTATAGGAGAAAAAATAGTCTCAGGGTAACTCACTCTGCCTGCTGGGAATATCACCAGTAATCCACCTTTTTCAAGGTGTTGTTGGCATTGGCGAAGAGAAGATAAGTTTCCCTTGGCACCAGTTGACAAAGGATTAGTGAAAATAAAAAAATCGGCTAATTCAGGAAAGATTTTCAGCGCTTTATTCGCTAATATTTTTACGTCAGGGCGTACTGTCGATAAAATATTCGCTAAAACAATCCCTTCAATACCACCGAAGGGATGATTTGCAACAACAATAGCAGCGCCAGATTTTGGTACATTTAAAAGGTTGGCATCGGCGGTCTCAACCCTTAAGTCTAACTGTTGAATAAAAGCCTCAGTGAATGCGACTTTTTCTAAACCAGCTAAACCCATGGCATGGTAGCGTTTGCTTAACTGCTTAATACACAATATAGCGTCAGCTAAACTTATAATACTTTTTTTAAACCACGTACTAGGAGGTTTTACCATTAAGTTTGTAATAGAGAGTTTAGACAAGTGAGTCATTATCCTGATTAAGGTCTAATAAATAGACCTTAATCACAGCAATAAATTTCAACATCATACTGCTTTTATTTGGCCTTTTTTAGGTTTTCTGTCGTTAAACTGATTATCAGAAAAACGCGTTAACCCTTGTTTGGCCTTATCGCCCGGTTTAGCTTTTTTAGCGGTGATGGGTTTTTTACCGTAACGCTTTTCTTGCCCTGGTGAGGTTTTATTCCCTTGGGCATTATTTTTACCTTTGCCGTTGTTTTTAAAATGCACTTGCTGGCTTTCATTTCTGCTTTCATTCGGCACTAAACAACCGGGTTTGCTCCCAATCAGTTTTCTTGCCAGACCCATTTTGGTTAAGGCGTCACGAATAATGCCCCAGTTTGCAGGATCATGATAACGCAATATGGCTTTATGCAAACGACGCTGAATAGTGCCTTTTGGCACAGATACGGTCGCGCTGTCTTTTTTAACATTACGCAATGAATCAATTTCAGTATGATAAAGCGTAGTGGCGTTTGCTAACGGTGAAGGATAAAAGTTTTGTACTTGATCAAGTTTAAAGTCGTTTTCTTTTAGCCATAGCGCAAGGTTAACCATATCTAAATCGGTAGTGCCCGGATGTGCTGAGATAAAGTAGGGTATTAAATACTGCTTTTTACCCGCAAGTTTAGAGTAATGGTCAAACATTTCTTTAAACTTGTTATAACTGCCCATACCAGGCTTCATCATTTTATTTAATGGCCCTTCTTCAGTATGTTCAGGAGCAATTTTTAAATAACCACCCACATGATGAGTCGCCAGTTCTTTAACGTATTCAGGGTCTTGAATAGCTAAGTCGTACCTTACACCTGAGGCGATAAGTATTTTTTTAATACCTTTAACTTTCCGTGCTCTGCGGTATAAATTAATTGTCGGGGTATGGTCGGTGTCTAAGTGGCCACAAATAGTTGGCCAAACACAGGATGGCTTACGACAGGTAGCTTCTGCTTTTTCACTTTTACAGTTTAATTTATACATGTTAGCGGTGGGTCCGCCAAGATCAGAAATAACGCCAGTAAAACCAGGCACTTTCAATTTAATATCTTCAATTTCGGCAATAATAGAGTCTTCAGAGCGACTTTGAATAATGCGGCCTTCATGCTCAGTAATCGAGCAGAAGGTACAACCGCCAAAACAACCACGCATAATATTGATTGACGTTTTTATCATGTCGTAAGCAGGAATTTTAGCATCACCATAAATAGGATGAGGTACACGTTGATACGGTAAACCAAAAACGCCATCCATTTCTGCTTCAGATAAGGGTTTAGCTGGCGGGTTTAACCAAATAAGTCGGCTACCATGCTTTTGCACTAAAGGTTTAGCGGATGTTGGGTTAACTTCTTGATGAAAAATACGTGAGGCATGCGCATAAAGCGTTTTGTTGTCTCTGACTTGCTCAAAGGTTGGTAAGTTAATGTACGTAGTTTCCCACGGTTTTTTCTTATCTTCCCATGATTTATTCTTATGTGCAGTGGCTCTAAATTCACTTAATTGTATCGGTTGTGCGGTTTTAGTCACATCTTTTTCAGCGGCGTTTTTTACCATGTCTTCAGCGGCAGCAGCTGCAGCATCGGCTGATGTCGTGGCGCAGTCAGGCGATGTCATGTCTTGATATGGGCTATAGATAGGGTCTATTTTTCCCGGTTTATCAATACTTCGAGAGTCTATGCCTTTCCAACCGGGTAATACTTGGTTTGCTAAAAATGCGCTACCACGTACATCGGTAATATTTTTAACATCATCACCATTGGCAATACGATGGGCAATTTCTATGAGTGGACGCTCAGCATTACCGTAAATTAACAGATCAGCTTTGGAATCAAATAGTACCGATTGACGCACTTTATCAGACCAGTAATCATAATGAGCGACTCGGCGTAAACTCGCCTCTATACCACCAATAATAATAGGTACGCCTTTATAGGCTTCTTTACATTTCTGGGTATAAGCGGTTACCGCGCGGTCGGGACGTTTGCCACCTTCATCATTCGGGGTATATGCATCGTCATGGCGCATACGTCTTTCGGCCGTATAGCGGTTAATCATTGAATCCATATTGCCGGCGGTGACACCAAAAAATAAATTAGGTTTACCCAATTGCATAAAGGCGTCTTTTGAGTGCCAATCAGGTTGAGCAATTATGCCGACGCGAAAGCCTTGTGACTCCAACATACGACCAATAACGGCCATACCAAAACTTGGATGGTCAACATAAGCGTCGCCAGTTACTAAAATAATATCGCAACTATCCCAGCCTAACACCTCCATTTCTTGACGAGACATCGGCAAAAATGGTGCGGTTCCATAGCATTCTGCCCAATACTTAGGGTAATCGAATAGTTTTGGAGTTGTTTTCTGGAGTGACGCTAAGTTCATACATTACCTAAATTAATTTTTTACAATAGAGACAAGCGTGATATTACACACTTTCAAAGCTTAACAATGACCTATTAACCGACAAAGTAAATACATTGATGATAAATGTCATATTTACCACATTCACACAGCGCACGATTGCAGAAATAAAAGTCATATTAACGAAGCGCGCGATTATAGCAGAGAAAAATACAAGGCGCGTGATTAAAAAATATAAGCCCAAATTTTCTTAGGACAATTGAAAGGATGAATTAGCACATTGAGTACAATATAAAGCGATTTATCAGAAAAAAATCATTTAAAAAAGTTCTCTTGGTTTTTTCTGCTAGGTTGTTCTACCTGATAGAGGCTTTCATCGTATAAAATTTGTTATTGGTCGTGTTACAAGGCAGAGACATTGAAAATTAAGCTATTTTTTAGTATAACTAGCTGCAGGATTCTAATGATTAGCAAGGTTAATCATTTCAGTGCCATTGAATTTTGTGCCAACGTTGAGATAAATAGCCCTTATAAGTAAGCCAATATAAGCTACCTAATATAAGCAACCCCATATAAGTATAAATAAATGATGAAAATACAATTAATTGCCGCTGCTATTAGTTTTTCTTTAGTCGCTTGTGTATCGACAGAGCAAAAACAGGTTGCACTAGACAGTCAGACTACTACCACGAGTGACGTTATCGCTAGTGACGTTATTGCCAGTGAAGTGCTAGCAAAGCCATCTGTAGGTGTAACAAGCGCAACAAGGATTACCTTAGAAAAAATCATGTCAAATCCTGATTGGTTTGGCCGCTCTCCTGAGTCTTGGTATTGGGGTGACGACAGCCAAACTGTGTTTTACAAGCAAAAGCGTCAAGGCAACCCATTACGTGATTTAGTACAAAAAAACTTAAGCACCCAAGGTAATGGTGAGTTAGTTAAATTAGCGCAAATGCACGTGGTTGCTGACACTAATGCGGTATTAAATAATAGCCGTACGCATGAGGTATACACCTTTGAAGGCAATGTTTTTGTTAAAGCCTTGGCCACTCAAACTGTGCAGCAGTTAACCTATACCTCGGCCGTTGAATCATCAGCGATGTTTTTAACTAATGGTAATATCGCTTATCGTGTTGATAATATCTTTTACGCCCATGATATGACGAGTCAAAAAATTATTGAGTTAGCCAACTTAAAAATGACTGACGCAGAAGAGCCTGTTCTCGATACACCAAGCTATATCGCTACTGAACAACATGAACTGATTGAATATGTTGCGCTACAGCAGCGCAACAAAGACTTACGTGCCGAGCAAAAACGTCAGTTAAGGGTAAAAAATAGCACAGTAACCCAAACAAACTTTTACCTAGGTAAAGGCAATGAAGTTGTGCATGCGAGTCTGTCTCCGGCCGGCGATAAATTAGTGGTCAGTGTGGCAACGGATAAGTCACCAGGTAAAGACAGTGATATTATGCCTAACTATATTGCTAACGACGGCGATATTAAGGCGAAAAAGGTGCGAACACGCGTTGCCGATAACCGCCAATATGCTGAACAGCTTTATATTTTAGATTTAAGCCAAGGCACAAAAGCCTTGTTGAGTTATGACAGCTTACCGGGTTTTGATGAAGACGTGCTAGCCAGTGTGCGTAAAGAAAATTATGCCCGCGAAGGTAAAGAATATAAATCAGAAAAATCAGCGCGTAATATTCATGTTATGCAAGCGTGGGCCCCTATTCAATGGCAAAAAAATGGTCAGCAAGTCGCTATTATGCTTGAAGCTTGGGATAACAAAGACCGTTGGATCACAACAGTTGATTTTGACCGTAAAGCCTTAATTTCTCAACACCGTTTACATGATGATGCTTGGATAAATTACACTTTTAACGAACAGGGTTGGTTAAATAACACTGAAAGTTTATATTATCTTTCAGAAGAAAGTGGTTATGCACACTTATACCTTAAGCCCATAAATGGCAAAGCAAGAGCCTTAACGTCAGGTAATTTTGAAGTTAACGACTTAACAGTATCTGCTGATGAACAAAATATTTACTTTAAAGCCAATAAAAAACACCCAGGTATTTATGAAATTTACAAAGTGAATATCTCGTCAGGTAAAATCACTGCGTTAACCGATTTAGGGGGTATGAATAATTACACGTTAAGCCCTGATGAAACTAAACTGTTAATTGAGCATTCAGAAATCACCTTACCACCAGAGCTTTATGTTAAAGACATGACTAACAACACTGAGGCAATGCGATTAACCCATACCGTTTCAGCAGCGTTTCTGGCAATGCCTTGGGCAGCACCTAATGTAGTCGCTATCGAGTCATCACATCAAGCACAGCCAATATACTCAAAAGTCTACTTACCTAAAGGTTACGATAAAACCAGTGCTAAAAACAAAGCGGTAATGTTTAGCCATGGCGCGGGCTATTTGCAAAATTCGCATTTAGGTTGGTCGGGTTACTTTCGTGAATATATGTTTCACAGCATGTTAGTACAACAAGGTTATGTGGTTATCGATATGGATTACCGTGCATCAAAAGGCTACGGCCGTGATTGGCGTACAGCAATATACCGCCATATGGGGAAGCCCGAAGTGCAAGATATGCGTGATGGCGTAAATTGGTTAGTGGAAAATGCCAATGTTGACGCTAACCGTGTAGGTACTTATGGCGGCTCTTACGGTGGTTTTTTAACCTTGATGTCAATGTTCACCGACCCTGAATTATTTCAATCAGGTTCAGCGCTACGTTTAGTGTCAGATTGGGCTTATTACAATCATGGTTACACGTCTAACATCTTAAATATGCCGGGTGATGACCCTATTGCTTATGAACGTAGCTCACCAATTTACTTCGCCGAAGGCTTAGAAAAACCGCTGCTCATTAATGCACCTATGGTCGATGACAATGTGTTTTTTCAGGATACTGTGCGTTTAGTTCAGCGCTTAATTGAGTTAGAAAAACAAGACTTTGAAACCGCTATTTATCCAGTAGAGCCCCATGGTTTTGTTCAACCTAGCTCTTGGTTAAATGAATACCGGAGAATTTATAAGTTGTTTGAAACTACTTTATAAAAATTTTAATGATAAGCAATAATAAAGGCCTCATTTGAGGCCTTTATTAGTTTCAGGATGTCGACAATGGTACAAGAAAATAGTCTTTGCTGGCCACCTCGGTAATTGCTCCAGTATTAGTCTGATGACCTACATCGCTTATAAATAGGGTTCTACAACATTAATGAAGTTATTCACGTTAGGTGAAATAGTGCCAATATTTGATTAATAACTCAATCGAAACTAATTTATAACTTAGGGCTGGTGAGTGTGTTACGCCATTTTTCCCAGATAGCATCATAACTGCCATCTTGGTAAAGACTTTGTAGTTTATTTGATAAATGCTGGATGATGTTATCGTCAGTTTTTTTACTGCAGGCGAAGAAAAAATTTAGTGGTAAATCTTTAATTTCATAGACCCGATGCAGCTCATTGATATTAGCTCCCGCTAATTCTGTACGAAATTTTATGGTCGTATCATCGGCGACGATTAGGTCTATTTCTGGTCGAGTAATCAATAAACTAATCAATGAATTTGTGTTATCTAAAACATAGAGGTTTTCGTCTTCGTTAAAGCCTCGCTCTATTAATCCGGTATGAGCGATATCATCTCGATTAACGGCAATAATGTATTTTTTTGCATCATTTAAGTTAGAGATTTTAATATGGCGACCTTTACGTGCCCACATTGCCGTATTGCTTACGCTGGATATTGGCCCAACCCACTTAAACATATTTTCTCGTGACTTTAACCGAGCAATGGAGAATATGCAGTAATTAGCTTTTACTTGGGCTAAATTATAAGAGCGGACCCAAGGATAATTTTTCATTGAGTAGGCATAATGACTTCGTGCCATTGTCTCTTTAATAATATCTACAGCAAAGCCGGACAGTGGTTTATTTTGAGTCACTATTTGGTATGGGGGTAAATGTTCGGTAACTATATGTATAACTGGATTTTTGTTAGCACTGATAGGCAAAGCAACCCATAGTAATGTTAAAGCAATGTATGATATTTTTTTTATATACAGACTTGCGCTACTCTGTTTATGACGAGCAATAACATTGTGGTTATTTTGAGTTTTCTGCAATTGATATCCCTTATTAAGCCAAAGCCCATTTATGATTGTAATCTTCTTTAATTTTAATCATATAAAACTAACATTAGAAAGCTAAATTTTAGTCAATAATTGCGTAAAATGTATTTTTAATCAGAAGATTATGGCGTTTTAAGTGTTTTTTTATTAACCATTAATTGAATTATACTAGAAGTCAGGGCTGAGCAGTTGGTCACGCCATTTTTTTAAAATAGTATCGTAACTGCCATCTTGGTAAAGGCTTTGCAAATTTTTTGATAAATGTTTGATTATGTTATCGTCGGTTTGCTTACTGCAAGCGAAGAATAAATTCAAAGGTAAGCTTTTAATTTCATAGACACGTTGTAGATCATCTATAGTCACACCAGCTAAATTTGTATGAAATTTTATCGTCATATCATTCGCTACAATTAAATCTATCCCGGGTCGAGTCAAGAGTAATTTCACCAAGGATTTAGTATTATCTAAAACATAAAGGTGCTCATTTTCTTTAAAACCTAGTTCTATTAGCCCGATATGGGTCATATCATCGCGACTTACGGCCACAGTGTATTTTTTTACATCGTTTAGGTTTTCCACCTTAATCGTGCGAGTTTTAAGTGCCCACATCGCGGTATTGTTGACGTAATATATCGGCCCCACCCACTTAAAAAGGGTTTCTCGTGACTTTGTGCGAGCAAGAGAAAATATACAGTGATTAGCTTTTACTTGGGCTAACTTATAAGAGTGACTCCACGAATAACTATTTAAGGTATAGTCGTATTGACTGCGTTTCATTGTTGCTTTAATAACGTCGACAGCAAAGCCCGATAGCGATTTATTTTTGGCTTCTATTTGATATGGTGGTAGGTGCTCGGTAACTAAATGTATCGAGGGGGAATTTTCAGCATTAACCCATGATACAGGTAGCAATAATGTTAATGCTGTAGAGCGAAATTTATTAATATGAACTCCTTAGTTAAAAAAGGATTTATATATTGATAGTAACCTTTTTGAAAATTCACTAAGCCACTTTTATGGTCACTAAATCATCATATACAACTGACATGAAAAAGCCACAGATTTAAACTGATTGATGCTAAAGTGATTTTTATTAAGGCAATACTATACTGCCTGTATATGTGCCTGTATATGTGCTTGTATAAGGTCATGGTACATTTTTTATGCATTATCAATTAGTCTATGATGATATGATAAATGCCATATTCTGAGTCTTTTCGATAGCTTTTTGTCGATGATTTCTTGATAAAATATCAGATTAAAATCAACTGAAAAAACCAACAAGATTAACGAGGTAAACATGGATAACATGCTAGGTTATGTAGAAACGCTTTCTGCACTATTTATATTATTGTTGGGGCTAGGCGTATTAGCGATAATCTATATGTACATTGTAGATAAAACGCAAAATAAACAGGCGATAAGGCGTAATTATCCAGTCATTGGCCGATTTAGATATTTTTTTGAAAAGCAGGGGGAGTTTTTTAGACAATATTTTTTTGCCATGGACCGAGAAGAGCTACCCTTTAATCGAGCCGAGCGCAGCTGGGTCTATCGTGCAGCAAAAAATGTTGACCGTACCCTGGCATTTGGCTCGACACGAAATCTTGAACCCATTGGCACCATAATGTTTATGAACTGTGCTTTTCCAACCCTGGAAGAAGACGCGGTAACAGCGAGTTCTATTACCTTTGGTCGTCAATGTAGAAAGCCTTACATCACAGACTCAATTTTTAATATTTCAGCGATGAGTTTTGGTGCTTTATCTGCACCAGCAATCAAAGCACTTTCAGATGGTGCAGCAAAAGCAGGATGCTGGTTGAACACAGGTGAAGGCGGCGTTAGTGAACATCATCTGGCCAGTGGGGCAGATATTGTTTATCAAATAGGCACCGCAAAATATGGCGTAAGGGATGAGCACGGACAGTTATGCGACAAAATGTTGGCTGCATTAGCGGCTATGCCACAAATTAAAATGTTTGAAATAAAAATGAGTCAAGGTGCTAAACCCGGTAAAGGTGGCATATTACCAGGCAAAAAAGTGACTGAAGAAATAGCTAGCATAAGAGGTATACCCGTAGGTGTAGACTCAATTAGTCCCAATGCTCATCCAGAAATTAAGTCAGTGAAAGATATTTTGACCATGGTCAATCGAGTACGCAAAGTCACCGGTAAGCCTGTAGGCTTTAAAGCGGTTATCGGTGAATCGTTATGGTTAAGAGATTTACTTGAAGAGATTAACCGCCAAGGGCCAGAATCTGCGCCAGATTTTATTACCATAGACAGTGCTGATGGTGGTACGGGGGCAGCACCACAACCCTTGATGGATTATGTTGGCTTGCCGTTAAAAGAAAGCTTACCGCTGGTTGTTAATTTACTCGTTGAATATGGTTTACGTGACCAAATTAGAATTATATGTGCAGGTAAATTGATCACACCTTCAAAAGTTGCTTGGGCACTGGCAATGGGGGCCGATGCTGTAAATTCAGCAAGAGGGTTTATGTTTTCTTTAGGTTGTATTCAAGCAATGCAGTGTAATAAAGACACCTGTCCTACGGGGATTACTACGCATGATCCTAGATTACAACAAGGGTTAGACCCGATCAGTAAAGCTGTGCGTGTTGCCAATTATCATAAGTACATTCTATACGGTGTTGGCTTGTTGGCACATTCATGTGGTGTTACCCAGGCAAGAGGTCTAGGCCGTCACCATGTTCGGGTTATTCAAGACAACGGTTTATCTATTGCGCTTGATAAATTACATCCCTATAACGAAACTAAGCACTAGCTTTATTAGCTGTAAAATAACACCAGATAAAAGCTAACAAGCCACCGATCGCGCCATATAAATGAGCATCGGTGGCAACACTTGCACCGATAAGTATTTCTACATCGGCGCTGGCACCGTAAATTTGCTCATGAATGATTTTTGCCATCACACCGATTAACAGCAGATAGCCGGTTTTTTCTTTATGCTTGATGTCCATTAATGCCCCCCAAACAAAAAAGCCATGTAGAACACCTGACAGCCCAACATAAAGTTCAATGTTGACAGAAAACCAATAAATACCCAGGCTGCAAACTATGGCACTGGTCAGAAACACTAACAGGTAATTTTTATAGCTATAATATTGCCCATGCAAGGCCCATAGCAGAGCGACTGCGGCGGTGTTCAGTAGAAAGTGATTAGCATTAGAATGAAAAAAATGGCCTGATATTATGCGCCAATATTCTCCCGCTGTGATTAAGCTGCGATTATAAATGAGCAAGTCAGAAATTTGAGCATCAAAGATAAAGGCGCTCAAAGCAAGCGTGAATACGATCAAAGGGCCAAGACTGTGAGTTTTGTTTACGGGTAGAGGTTTTAATTGCAGCATGTGTTTTTATTATTTGTTTAAATTTATAGCGTGATATGATTCAACGCACTTTAGCAGTTGCTTGGAGCTTTATAAACATTTGTTTTAGTGAGCATAGTGAGTAATAGCGAGTAATGGCCAGTGAGTATGGATTCAGCTTGATAGCTATATCTGCTCAGTTACACTTCAATCAACAATAAACAATAAACAATAAACTTTTCCTACGTAACTTAAATAACTTAAATAACTTAAATAGTTTAAATAACTTCAGAGTAAACTTGATTACGACCTTGTGCTTTTGAAATATAAAGCTGTTTATCTACCCGTTTAAATAAACTGTCTATTGAGTCACCGCTGTTATATTGTGCAATGCCAAAGCTACAGGTTACTGATATTTTGTCCTTTATTTGATATTGGCTAATCATTTCTCGTAATTTATCGCTGGTTTGATGTGCCTGTTTTTGAGAGAGTTCAGGGAAGATAATAACAAACTCATCACCACCCCAGCGAGCAAATAAATCGACATCTCTAATGTTTTGGGCAACAAGTTTGCTTATAATACAAAGAATATTATCACCCACTTTATGGCCATATTGATCGTTAATGTCTTTAAATTTATCTAGATCAAACATGACTAGGGTCAAAGGGTGGTGATAGCGATCAGCGCGTATGATCTCTTTATTTAATACCGTTTCAAAAAGCTTACGATTGGCAATTTCTGTTAAAGGGTCTATGTTTGAAACAGACTCAACCTCGATAATTTTTCGTTCTAATTGTTGATTTTTTTTGGCTAACTCATCCGTTTTTTGTGCAATAACTTTTTCTAATGATAAGTGACTATCTTGTAATAGATTGTTTTTTTCAATCAGGTCGGTTTGAGCCATAACTTGTTGGTGTATATCATGATGTGCGCCAATCATCCGGTCAACACTGCCATCGGTATTTCTTGCTATAATCGCACCGCGATCTGCAATCCATAAATAACTATCGTCTGATTTTTTACAACGATATTCTATATCGTAAGCGTTAATATCTCCTGATATATAACGCTCAAACTCATGCATTACTCTAGGGTAATCTTCTGGATGGATGATATTTTCCCAAGTAAATACATCTTTTCTAAAAGCAGCAAATTCGTAACCTAACATGTGGTACCAGCTTGGGCTGCGGGTCACTACTTTGGTATTGCTGTTCCAGTCCCAAACACCTTCAACAATAATATTTAAGATAGTATTTAAGGTATGATCTGAAGCGCTAGCCGAACTGTGCTGATAGGTTTTATGCATGGAAACTCCTTGCTAAATGCATTCTGAAAACAACGATGTTTAAAAACACTCGTTGCTTCGGTGCGATATCGACAACGTCCCTAAGTAATAGCGGTGATTGGTTGAATTAGCAATTCGAAATGAGTTAAGTACAACAAGATTAAAAAGTAATGTAATAAATGACTTAAACTCGTCGATAAAGTTTCGTAAACTTAGCCATCCTATTTTTTTGTTATTTTAAATTAATGTCCCGAGTTTTATGTCAACAATGTCAACGGCCTGAAAAAGCCTGTATTTGCGCTTTTACTGTCGCTATTGATAACCACATACCTGTTATTGTGCTGCAACATCCCAGTGAAGTTAAGCAAAGCAAAGGTACGGTCAGCTTATTACAACAATCGTTAGCGAACTGCGAGGTGATAGTGGGCGAAACCTTTGCGGATTCTGATATTTTAAGGCAGTGCCTGATACAATACGCTGACAACATAGTCTTGTTATATCCGAGTAAGCAGGCTTTAACGCTGAATTTTCCAGCGTTAACTATTACCGATAATAATCAAAGTGAGGATATAGAGCCTAAGCTGAGTGAAATTAAGTGCATTATTATACTTGATGGTACTTGGAAAAAAGCCTATCGCATGTTTATGAGCAATGCTTGCTTACATAATATAAAGCATATTGTTTTACCGCAAGGCATAGCCAGCCTTTATGAGATTAGAAAAACCAAAAAAGATCATGCGCTATCATCACTCGAAGCATGCTGTCATGCTTTAGCCCGCGTAGAAAATGAGCCTGAAAAGTATCAAAACTTGTTAAATAGTTTTGTAAAATTTAATAAATTTCAGCAATCATTTAGTCAGCATAGTGACTGATGGCTGAATAAGATATAGACCTGTTAATGAAGGTGTTAATATCTTGGGCAATGTTATGGTCGTTAAAGTAGACCAGTTGCCTTAATGAGCCGGTCTACTTTATACACAGATAAAAGGGTCTAATAAAAGGCACTTATTGTAATAGCTAGTTGTTTAAATTAGCTGAAATGATCAGAAAATTAGTGAGATTAATCTAACTTATCGTCAATTATTTATTAAGGAACAGCATGTCAAATTCAGCCATGAAAGGGCTATTATCTTTACTCTTTATTTCCACCAGTTTGTTGGTTGTAGCAGCGCCAGATAAAAAAAGAGAAGACCGTGAACCAGAAGCGGCAACAGGTATTATCGCTAAGCAAACCGTTGTTACCGAGCATGCCATGGTAGCAGCAGCAAACCCTTATGCCAGTAAAGCCGGTTTGAATATACTTAAGCAAGGTGGAAGTGCTGTAGATGCTGCTATTGCAGTTCAATTGGTATTAACCTTGGTTGAGCCACAATCTTCAGGCATTGGTGGCGGTGCGTTTATGTTGCATTGGGATAAAAAAGCTCAGCAGCTAACCACTTTTGATGGCAGAGAAACCGCACCAGCGGCGGCAACAACAGATATGTTTTTAGATGAAAATGGTCAAGCTATTCCATGGATAAAAGCCGTTGTTGGTGGTCATGCTGTTGGCGTACCTGGGGTATTAGCAAGTCTTAACAAGGCGCACGTAAAGTATGGCAAGCTACCTTGGGCGGTATTGTTTAAAGATGCAATTAATTTAGCAGAAACAGGATTTATTGTTTCACCTAGGCTAGAAAAACTGGTGGCAATGGAGTTTAACCCCGGTATTACGAAATTACCGACGATTAAAAACTACTTTTTTCCTCATGGTGAGGCAGTAAAAGCAGGGCAGTTATTAAAAAATCCAAAATTAGCGACGGTATATCGTAGTATTGCTAAAAACGGCATCAATGCTTTTTATGAAGGTTGGATCGCAAAGAAAATTGTTGCTGCAGTACAACAATCACCCATTGCCCCAGGCCGTTTAACATTAGCTGATATGAAAAACTATCGCGCAAAAGAATTACCGGCGGTATGTGGACCTTATCGACAATATCAAGTGTGTGGCATGGGACCACCAAGTTCGGGTGGTGTGGCGGTTATTCAAATACTTGGACAACTTGAGAAATTTGATATTGCCAAATTATCGCTAGCAGATGTTGAGTTTAGCCACTTATTTAGCCAAAGTTCTCGTTTGGCATTTGCCGATCGTAACCGTTATATTGCCGATAGCAGCTTTGTGAATGTACCCACACAGGGGTTAATTTCAAAGCCATATATGGCGCAGCGCTCCGCGTTGATTAATCCTGATAGCGATATGGGTACAGCGGTGGCAGGCACACCAATAGGTGCACTGGCACAAGCTGACGACAACGCTTATGAATTGCCTTCAACCAGCCATATCTCCATTGTTGATGAAGACGGTAATGCGGTTTCTATGACCACCAGTGTTGAAATGGGCTTTGGCTCTGCGGTGATGGTTGAAGGTTTTATTCTCAATAATCAATTGACTGACTTTTCATTAGATCCAAAAAAGAATGGCCAGTGGGTAGCTAACCGTTTAGAGCCAGGTAAGCGTCCGCGAAGCTCTATGGCACCTATGATGGTATTTACTCAAGACAAGGCTTTAAAGCTTGTTTTAGGCTCTCCGGGCGGCAGCCGAATTATTAATTATGTTGCGCAAACCATGATCGCTATTTTAGATTGGCAACTTGATCCACAATCTGCGATTAACTTGCCCCACATCACTAATCGCAATAAGGTCACCACATTGGAAAAAGGCAGCGATTTAGTCAAGCTTAAGTCTGCGTTAGAAGCAAAAGGGCATCAGGTTGTGGTGCGTGATTTAAACAGTGGTATTCAAGCGATTGAATTATCTAAGGGTAAATTGCGAGGTGGGGCTGATCCTCGTCGCGAAGGTATAGCCATAGGTTATTAACTTAAACTTAAAATTTAACTAAAGCTAAAGTTTAAAAAACAAAACGGCGTCAATATTGACGCCGTTTTTATATTCAAGATAAATGGTCAGCTTTTTTCTTCCCGACAAAAGCTAAGTACCGAGATCTACATTTACACCTATGTCGGCAATGCCACGACTACATGGATGTGAAGATGTGGAAGAGTGGCGATGTTGTTTTAGGGAGCAATTAAAAGGGGTCTTTTAGTTTCTTTTCGATAATCCATTCATTATCAATTTGTACTAGCAACAATCGTTTAACATCTTTTATACGGTCATTTTGGTAATAACCGTCAAAATAGATAGTAATCTCCGCAGAGTTTTTAAATTGTTCTCTTACTTTAACACCACTATCATCGGGCGTAATATCAACTTTATCGTATGACATATTGAATAAATGGCGAGCAACCGCTCTGGGTGATTGATAGTGCAGAATAATGCGCGATAATCTTGGACTACAAACCGATGCAGCTTTTTTAATATTTTGTTCATTATACAAGGCATTAAAAAATTCAATGGCAACCTCTTCTGGGTTGTCAAGATTATGAATTTTGTTGTTGTTTTCTTTACTACAGGCAGAGAACAAAACAACGAAACTTAAGATGATTAATTTTAAATAATTCATAGGGTAACAGATAACTTTGTGAACTTAACGCCATTTTACCGTAAAGGTAGGCATCAAAGATAGAGTAAGCTAATTTTTACTGACATAAATTGTATAATATTTTAAGATCAAAAAAAGCCTGACTCTTTCAAATCAGGCTTTTAAAATTCAGCTCAAGCTAGCGTTTAATTGTCAAAAAACCAGTAAATTGTCATAATTTAATAATAATGACTTAACAATAAAACTTAGCTTGATGTTTTTTGGCTATTACGCCAGGTCTTCTTCAGAAAATGAATCAGCAAACAATGGACTTGAAAGGTAGCGTTCAGCAGAGCTAGCAAGAATAACGACAATGTTTTTGCCCGCATTTTCTGGTCTTTCAGCAATACGCTTAGCGGCTACAACGGCAGCTCCAGACGATATACCGGCAAGTATACCTTCTTCTTTCATTAAGCGATGCGCCATTGCCATGCAGTCGTCATTTGATACCTGTTCAACGGCATCAATAAGTGAAAGATCTAAGTTGCCAGGAATAAAACCAGCACCAATACCTTGAATTTTATGAGGACCCGGTGTTAGTTTTTCACCCGCGATTGCTTGAGTAATAACAGGCGAATCTGTAGGTTCAACCGCTACTGAGGTGATTTTATGCTCAGCAACACTTTTAAGGTATCGCGTTGTACCGGTAATTGTGCCACCTGTACCAACACCAGCAACGAAGAAATCAATGTTACCTTTAGTATCACGCCAAATTTCAGGCCCGGTAGTTTTTTCATGAATTTCAGGGTTAGCTGGATTATCAAATTGACCTAACAGTACTGTGTTATCTGGATCAGCATCTTTAATTTCTTGTGCTTTGGCAATAGCACCACCCATGCCTTTAGCACCGTCGGTTAATATTAATTTAGCCCCTAGCGCAATTAATAACTTTCTACGCT
Source organism: Colwellia sp. MB3u-45 (assembly GCF_014077005.1). GTDB lineage: Bacteria > Pseudomonadota > Gammaproteobacteria > Enterobacterales > Alteromonadaceae > Cognaticolwellia. Next base: position 28,350 of record NZ_JACGVC010000032.1, read on the forward strand.
CTATACTCATGGTGTTTGGCATAGTTAGGGTGATTTTATAACCACGAGCAGCAGCAACAAATGCTAGTGCGATACCTGTATTACCACTGGTGGGTTCGACAATAGATTTACCGGCCACAAGCAAACCTTTTTTCTCGGCATCCCAAATCATATTGGCACCAATGCGGCACTTAATACTGAAGCTTGGGTTACGTGCTTCAATCTTGGCGTAGATATTTGCAGTATTTTCACCCGTAACTATGCGGTTAAGTTTAACTAGCGGTGTATTACCAATTGATGTTGAGTTATCTTCAAATATAGTCGACATTCTTTAATCCTTTTTTCATTGCATTGACCGAGTATGGCATACAGGTTTAATAGATATTTTACGTGTTAACCACCAAAAGCTATTTCAGTTCATTAACACTATTGTAAGTAGGTTAACACTATTGCAAGTAGGTTAACCCTTTATGGCAGAAAAAGAAGTGATATTTCGGTATCTTATATGCAAAAAAGGAATAGATACCTAACTAATGGGTCTTAGATGTGTATTTTTTGTATACTTGAGTATAGCTTTATGTCATCTATATCGCTGTTGTAATAGTTAGGGGGAAATCAACTCTTTGATATTATTATATTTAATTTATTTACAGATAGCTAAAGTACAGTAAGCCCCGAAGGTAGAGATGGACAAGGGTGGCAGGTAATTTATAAACTAAGTTTTGGATAAGTTACTTAATAAAGTATCACAAAGAGATTCAATGATGGCGAAAATTCAAGTAAAAAAATTGTCTTATGAAGAAACGCGTGAAATATTAACACCACTGGCTTTTAAAATTGATAAGTCGCTGTTTGGTATATCATTAGCTGTGCCGTGGCGCCGAGGCATGGCACTGTTAGTAGATTTGTGTTTGGTCGCTTTGTTAAGTGGTGCTCCGGGCGAGTTATTGGCTTTTTTGGTGGCGATAACGCTATTTAAACTGGGCAGTAGAAAACGTGGTAATAAATTGGCTAAAAAACGTGCTTTAAGCAAAATAATTTTACGTGTTTTTGCTGCGTTAATTGTTTTCGTCGTCTTGATTGATATCTTACCCAAGCTCTTTGCTGAATTAGAGACCTTTAATCATGATGTTGAGCAAGCAGGGCAGAGCCAAGGTACATTATCGAGTAATAAAATACAAAGCCATGCAGAAAATATGACTGAAGCAAACACTAATGTCTCAGAGGATAATGATTTTATCAAAGCCGCACTCACCTTAGCCGCAGGCGTTGCAACTTCTCAGACTGACTGTGTTGATTATCCATGTTGGCTGCAGTTGTGTGAAAGTTTATCATCGGCCTATAGTGAGCAAACAGCCTCGAGGCTAGAAATTAACAAATTTAATGCTGACTTACTTGAACGTGTGGCTAAGCAAAGCCGTTTAAGTCAGCAAGAAATAACCCAGTTAAGTGTGCAACTTGAAAAATTACCTTTAGCTGCTCAGACGAAGCCGCCATTGATTAAAGACAAAGTTGAGAAAAAAGTTGCGGTTACTGGCGCTGAACAAAGTAATACCACAAGCGAAATAGATAAAAATAAACCTACGGTTGCTGTTCCGTCGAGTTCATCGGTATATAAAGGCTTTGCTTGGTTACAAGGTTTAGTCGAAGATCTGGGGCTAGGTTTTGGTTGGGCAGCATTTTATTTCACTATGTTTACCGCACTTTGGAATGGTCAAACACCGGGCAAAAAGCTGTTTAGTATTAGAGTGATCCAGCTTGATGGCACGCCGTTATCAATATGGGACAGTTTTGGGCGTTATGGTGGTTATGGTGCTGGCATAGCCACAGGTTTACTTGGCTTTGCACAGATATTTTGGGACCCTAATCGACAGGCTATTCATGATAAAATTTCAGCAACAATTGTCGTTAATGATACTAATATTGATACTGAGAGTAAAATAAGCAGCACCAACACTGCTGAGCAGACCGTTGCTTAAAACCACTGATATTATGAAACAGCCTCGAATACTGGTTGAGTACTGAACGACAAAAGTTAAAATTACCTGCCTTTAGGCACAAGGCAGGCTAGGGATAGGCATTAATCTTTTTTGCACGGTAAGTTATTAGCGTAATCAAGCGCTTACTTTGTTATTGATTACACTGATAGCTGATGTGATTAATATTAATTTAAGCTGCTAATATTAATACTTATGGCAACCATGCATAACTAATTTTACTGTAAATGGTACGTTGATCTCGCGTTAAGTTTTTTAATCTATCATCTTGATAACTATTATCTGAATAACCTAAGTAAAAGACGGTTTGTGGGTTTATCTTATAAGCATAAATTAGCTGTGTTGATAAGTTGTTATTTTTTATTGAATAGGCGCTGGGATTATTATCTAGGTTGAAGTCAATATCGGTGTAAACAACGTTTAATTTCAAATAGCTATAAATATTAAACTGATATGAAACACGAAGTTCAGTTAAGTTTTCGGTAAACACGTTGGCATTGTCGGCCTCTAAATTACTGTAGGTGTGCGAGAACTCAAACTCTAAATGTTTATTAACATTATAATTTATGTAGCCATAAAGCTCTGTAATATCACCAACTCGGTCATTAACATAATCAATTTTATCGCCAATGGTTAATTCAAGCTCAGTGGAAAATTGCGCTGTTGGCTGAATATAACCATAGATAACGAGCTGATTTTCTTGGAAACGCTGGGTGTTACCGTCAATGCTGTTATCAATAGGTAAATTAAAATCTAGTTCATGACGGCGTAAGCCAATTTTATCAGCGCTAACCAGCATTACATCGAAAAGTGATAGCATTGGGCCATCAATACTGAAGCTTGAAGAGACTGAGCGCTCCAATAACTCACCGTTTTCATTGTGTAATATTTGCCATTGGCCAGCAAACTTCATTCTTTGCCAAGCACTGTCAGGTTCGCCATAGATAAAACGATTAACCAACACGTTACTCTTTTGATAATCAGCACGTGGCATAAAACCTAAATCAGCACGAAATTTTGTGCCTATTTCTTGGTGTTCTGAAAACACCTGCCAATATTCAGAATCATGTTCATACTGAATTTTAAAGGCATGGTCGTTAAAGTTTTCTGCTTGGCCGCTGTCGGTAAATTGTGCTGAGTCTTTAGTATCAGCCACCAATATTTGTGCTTGGAATGAGTTTGAGTCATTTAGACGATATTTTGAATCAAGCCCTGAAACAAAATTATGATAACTATCGGTTTGGCGTAACGTGCTAATAACACCAAGAGATAAATCGTCGTTAACATCATAGCGATATTTTATTGCCCCTGACTCACTCTTTTCATCTAATGAAATTAATCTTGATCCAGTATTACCAGGCAGAATAATATTGGTTTGCGTATCATTGGTTATGAATGCGCCATAACTATGTTGGCCTTGGGTGCCTGTTAGTTTGGCGCCGTATTCGGGATCAGCAATGTTTCGCGTGTAGACAAGATCAAAGTTACTGGAAAAATATTCTGAATTTTCAACAAAAAACTGACGTTTTTCATCATAAAATAATGAAAAGGTTTTATTAACACTTAACTGGCCGGCATCTGACTCAACATTAGAAAAATCTGGGTTGACGGTAACATTTAATAAGGTGTTGGCGTTAATGCCCCAACGTAGATCTAAACCGGCATCAATATCGTTTTCACTTTGCCAATCTGTTGTTGGCGCAAATATTTCACGACTTTCGCTTTTACTAGCGACTAAGGTTGGCGTGATCATAATATTTTTGCTGGCTTTAGCGTCTTTAAATCCGGTTATTTCTGGGATTTGACATAACCAACAGGAATCGTCGCGATCAAGTTCAATGTGGGATATCCGCAAACGTGTATCGCGTGGGTATAAGCGCAATAACTCCATTGCCCAAGTTTTAACATCATCATTGTCGTCAAAATTTAAAATATGATAGGGAATCGCAATTTCAACTTGATAGCCGGTTTTCGTTATTTTACCAGCAGATTGCCAAATACCATCCCAGGCTTCGTCTTTACTGCCGGTCATTTCATTGAAAATAGCGTCATGTTGTACGCCGTGTGGATTAACAAAAAACTCGTAGTTTAAACGGCGATTATTGTAAGTATCTAATTTAAAACCGACTAAGTCATCTCTCCAGCGAGTATCGCGGTCACCTAAAAATCCTTGAATTAATTCAGGGTTAGGATCTTGGGCAATAAAAGCGATGTAGAGAAAATCACCATTTTCAACAATTTTTGCGCTTGTTGAAACTGGGCTAGATTTATTGTTCCAAGGGCTGTTAACAATATCAAGCGATACATCAAGGGCTTGCTGCCATATAGCATCATTTAACTTACCGTCAATTTCTAACTTAAGGTTTACATGGGGAATATTTAATTGTGCCAGTTCTACGGTGTTTTCTTGAGCAACACTAGGCTGTATAAATAGTATAAATGCGCTGGCGAGTGTATATATGCCACGAATACTAAATTTCAAATTTACCACTCCAATCTTATTATTATTTTATATTTTAACGTAATAATTTCTACGTTAACGAGAATTCCTTTTAACAAATTGTTACAAATTTGCTAAACAATGGCAATGTAAACTTCTGTTTTGGTAGAAAAAAACTCTTTTAATGATGGTTTCTTTAGCCATATAAAAATATGGCCTTATTTATATGGCTACTTATGACGCTATTTATGGTGTTATTGATGAGACGAATTATGAGGCTTATTTAAGCTAAGCATAGCTAGGTTTGATGAACAAACTTGGCCATTCATCGTTTGATTTTATTGCGATAGAGAGTCGTTTGGTAGATGACTTTTTGCTATGTTGGTTAATGTTTTTCGGTGCTAATTATGCGGCGCTATATCAATAGTAGAATGGGCTTGTGTGGCTATGATAAATAAAAGTACAAAATTTTTAGACTAAATTGCTAGCCAGTGTGTCAATCGATTAATTGAGTAATAACTACCTTTTTGCCATCGGGATTCAGTGGGCTAGGTTTTGCTTAAGTTTACCTTATGTTTAACGTCGAGGTACTTATTTAGGTTGCAATTAATTTGGCTGCTAAAGCGGTTTTTATTAGCTAGTTACTTGTTAACACGATTAATTTACCATCCTATTTTTTAGCTTTTTTTAGTATAACGCCAAGTAACCTCATTCGTTATTTCAATTGATATTATCATATAAAAATCATACAAAAGTTATACAGAAATTATGAAGAATTAATGAAGAATTAATGAATAATTGCTCGAATCTTAAAAAATTGTAGAGCATAATAACTTCATCTTTATTAAAAATGATAAGTCTTTGTAATTACTATGCCATTTTCTCTGCTTGATGTTATCGCGCTTTGCTGTTTTTTTATTTGTTGGGTGGGGTATACCGGATTTGCACGTAAAAAAGCAAAAACAACCAACTGTGTTGCAAGATGCTTGCATCAACATAGAATTTATTGGATGTATGAAATTATTGGTCGTGATGTTCGGGTGAGTGAGGCCGCCTTACTCGCTAATTTAGAACGTAATATTTCCTTTTTTGCTTCTTCTACCTTGTTAATATTAGCGGGTGTTTTAACCTTGTTTGCTCAAGTAGAGCGACTTGAGTCAGTGATTGGCTCAATTCCATATGCTAGCTTTCCTAATCATGTCATGATCCAATTAAAGCTCAGTTTGCTCACGTTTATTTTTGTTTTGTCATTTTTTCAATTTACTTGGTCAATGCGCCAATATGGTTTTGTGAACGTCATGATTGGCGCTTGTCCGTTTGACCAAAGTGGTGAGAATGAAAACTTGAAAAAATATGCTGAACAAATGGCCGTAGTGCAAGACCAAGCGGCTCATTCTTATAACTACGGTTTACGCTCTTATTATTTCTCTATTGCTGCTTTATGTTGGTTTTTTCATCCATTAATTTTTATGATAGCCAGCTTATTTGTTGTTTATACTTTGTACAACCGCGAATTTCGCTCAAAAGCAGTCAAAGCGATTACTTTAGGGCAAAAGTATTTGGAGCTTGAGTCTGTTGCTAGGCATGCAAAGGCCAGTAATACAACAAACACTAATCAAAACGTTAGTGATAAGTAATGCTTTATGTCAGCTAAATATTACGCGCACTTTTTACCAAAACACTTTGATAGTTTTGACTGCTTAAAATTAGCACCCGGTATTTACATTATTTTACTGTTTATATTGCGTGCCTATATTATTTGGATCATGTCAGTGACTAATATGCGTGATCACGTGGGTATGATTCAGTGGATTTTTCCACAAACTGCACTGTTTTATTTAAATTTAGCTTCAGGTGTTATTGGCTTGTTTATTGTACTTATTTTAAGTTTACGCCGACCTAAAGCGCAAGTTTGGGTGCGTATTTGTTGGCGAAAATGTAAGGTATTGCTCATTGTAGCGTTAACTTTTGATTTGTTTATTGGGGTTTTAGGCTATTTTATTTGGCAACTTCAATCGATAACCTGGTTGCTAGTACATTGTTCGTTGGTAATATCCGCGATTGTCTATATTTTATTGAGTAAAAGACTTACCATTAACATTGCAGAATTTCCTGAAGCTTTACCTGAAAAGTGACATTAAAAGCCTTCATACCACCATGTAAAAAAGGCATGACAAAAAATTAAAGGGTTAGACATTGATTGAACAAAATACACAAGACGAACGGCTGATCATACTGGATACAGAAACCACAGGTCTTAACCCTCGTGAAGGACACCGTATTGTTGAAATTGGTTGTGTAGAAATGATCAACCGTCAGCTAACTGGCAGAAATTTTCACGTTTATGTCAAGCCAACGGTGCGCGGCATACAAATGGTTATGGACCAAGAAGTTATTAATATTCATGGGTTAACCGACGAATTTTTACGTGACAAACCAGTGTTTGAGCAAGTAAGCCAAGATTTTGTTAATTTTATTAAAGGTGCTCGTTTAGTTATTCATAATGCCAAGTTTGATGTTGGTTTTATGGACCATGAGTTTTCGATGGTGCGAGGCCTGCCTAAAACAACCGATATTTGTAGTATTACCGATACCTTAAAAGTAGCCAAAGACGAATTTGGCTCACCTAAGACCTTAGATTATTTAGCCCGTTTTTATAAGGTTGATAAATTAATTGACCGTACTTACCATGGTGCGTTAATAGATGCGCAGTTACTGGCGTTTGTTTACATTGAAATGACCCGTAAACAGGCAACGTTGAACTTGCAATCAGGTGATAGCCAAGGAGAAGATGCCAACGCCATTCGCAGAGTTAATAGTAATCACCAAAAATTAAAGGTTTTGGTTGCCACTGCCGATGAACTAGCTGAGCACGAAAAACGTTTAGTTATTGTTAATGACAAAGGGGCTGCGCCACTATGGTCGAAATAAGTAGGGTTGAAATAAATACGACAAAAATAAGTAAAGCAAAAATAGCTTTGTTTAACACCAAACCATTATTCATAGCACGCTGTGCTAGGGTGATAATGGCACTAATGTTCAGCCTAAGCGTAAATGCAGAGCAAATAGGCGCTGAAATTGAATATGTTGATGATAGCGCCACCAATCAAATTCCTTATTTTGACAATCGCTTTCGTATTGACGAACAACTCGATGAAGTAACACTGATATTTTATCGCCGCAGTGGCGCCAAACCCATTATTCTTATCCGCCCCGATGGTTCAAAACTAAACATCAACAATTACCCTGAAGATAAAGTGCAATGGTTTGATGATGAAACCTTCGATATGCTCAAGATAAAATCACCGATGATTGGTCCATGGCAAGTGATAGGACAGGTACAAGCCGACAGCAAAATTATGGTGGTATCAGAAATTAGATTAGAAGTGACACCACTACCCAAAATTATTTTACAAGGTGAAACATTAAAAGTGGTAGCGCGCTTATTTAATGGCGATTTGATCATTGACGACCCTTTATTTCAAGACGTATTAACACTTAATGTTGATTTTTTTAGTACCAATAACTCGGCCTTCGACAATTTTGGCGCAGCGCCCATTCAATTAGCTTCATTTTATGATAACGGCAGAGATTTAGACGAACGTGCCAATGACAGCTTGTTTACCGGTGAATTTGAATTGGATTTTGCCCCAGGCGAGTGGCAACCTATTTATATTGTTAAAATGCCTATGATCACAAGAGAGTTACGACAAAAGCCGATTGTAGTGCAGAAAAACCCCATCAGCATATCAGTAGTGACAAACCAAGGTGAAAATAAGACACATCTGGTTACCTTTACTATTGATGATAGTTTGGTTAAAGCTGACAGTATTCTCATTCAAGGTAAAGTGACTTTTCCCGATCAACAAGTAGAACCTTTTACTGTAGTGCAAGAGCAAGGCCTAACCCGTTCGCATACAATTGCCTTTACCGAGCCTGGAGTGCACCGGATAAAAGTAGGGGTGTTTGGTGATATTAAAAATGGCAGAGAGTTTCAAGCAATATTACCTGAGTTTACTTTTAATGTTGATCGCTTACCCGAAGGAGGTATCTTAGCGGTTAACCGCGGGTCTAATAATTTAACCTCTGAGCAAAAAAGTGCACAAGCAATTGCTAATGCAGCAATGGAAGCTGAAAAGCTTGCGCAAGTAAAAGCCATGCAAGAAGCTAAAGTTGCCAACCAACAACAAGCAACACTTTTGTATATTGTTGGCGGAAACACCTTAGTGATCATAATTGCCGCATTGATGTTTGTTTTTATACGATGTAAAAAGCGTAAATAAAATTCCTTAATGGTATTGTATTATAGATTTTTGCTGTTAAAAACGTCGTATTGCTCATCAATTAGACATATAAGCAAATGAATGAAAAAAACTGGTTGACGGCATCGAATCTTAACCGTATTATTCCGCCGCATTCAACGAGTTGTGTTGAAAGCAGCGATTAATATGTGGAGTGGTAGTTCAGTTGGTTAGAATACCGGCCTGTCACGCCGGGGGTCGCGGGTTCGAGTCCCGTCCACTCCGCCAATTAATCCAAAGGTTGTAAGTCCTTTTAAAATTTACAGAAGCAAGATGTGTGGAGTGGTAGTTCAGTTGGTTAGAATACCGGCCTGTCACGCCGGGGGTCGCGGGTTCGAGTCCCGTCCACTCCGCCAATTGTTTCAAAGGTTGTAAGTCCTTTCAAAATTTACAGAAGCAAGATGTGTGGAGTGGTAGTTCAGTTGGTTAGAATACCGGCCTGTCACGCCGGGGGTCGCGGGTTCGAGTCCCGTCCACTCCGCCAATTGTTTCAAAGGTTGTAAGTCCT
>NZ_JACGVC010000033.1 GCF_014077005.1 Colwellia sp. MB3u-45
TTTAATTTTTCAGTTAAAAAATAACAGTTAATTTAAAAAAAAGCTCATAAGGATTGCCTTATGAGCTTTTTTATTTTTTATTACTTAATTTACTAACATCGCGGATAACTATTTACTAAGCTCCATGTAAGTTGAATTTCAGTCCATCACGTTAAATCAAATTTAACCATGCTCGCCACAAATGCCGATAAACAAAAATTCCCGCGGCAGATCTGAGTTAACCCATCAGATTAACCACTGGCTAAACGTTTGACGGACTAAAGTCCGACCTACAAAAAAATCGCCACACGCTGCGCAATCACCCATAAATTTTATTTGGGCCTTTGTAGGTGCAATTTAACTGTACTCGCCACAAATGCCGATAAACAAATAATCGTTGCAGATCAGAGTTCATCCATCACGTTAACCAATGGCTAAACGTTTGACGGACTAAAGTCCGACCTACAAAACAATCGCCAAACGCTACGCAATCACCTGTAAGGTTTATGTTGGCATTTGTAGGGTGGACTTCAGTCCATCAGGTTAAATGCAATTTAACCGTGCTCGCCACAAATGCCGATAAACAGATAACCGTTGCAGATCAGAGTTCATCCATCACGTTAACCAATGGCTAAACGGTTGACGGACTAAAGTCCGACCTACAAAACAATCGCCCTTTAAGAATATACTTTATAACCTAACAACCCGGTTCTTGAGCAGAGCCATTTATTAATAGCTAAATAGTAACTAACCACTAGTCAGAAATTTTTGCCCAGGTATCACGTAAACCTACCGTACGGTTAAATACTAACTTACCTTGTTCTGCATCCTGTGCTGATATCTTATTGTCTAAACAGAAGTAACCTTGGCGCTCGAACTGAAATGCTTGCTCAGGCTTCGCCGTTGCCAAATATGGCTCTACTTTCGCGTTAGTAATAATAGTCAAGGAATCAGGGTTCATTACACTGTGAAAGTCTTCTGCTGCACCTGGATTTGGTACAGAAAACAAACGCTCATACAAACAAATTTCTGCATCAAGACTTTGCGCTGCCGCAACCCAATGAATAACACCTTTAGGCTTAGTGCCATCAGTGGGATTTTTACCTAAAGTTTCGCTGTCATATTGGCAATAAACTGTCGTTACCTTGCCGTCTTCATCTTTATCGCAACGCGTGGCGGTTACTACATAAGCACCACGTAAACGTACTGCTTTGTCTAGCACTAAACGTTTATATTTTTTATTAGCTTCTTCACGAAAATCTTCCGCTTCAATGTAAAGCTCTTTAGCAAATGGCACAATACGTGAACCAAAGCTCTCATCGCTAGGATGATTTTTAACATTAAGGTTTTCAACTGTATCAGCAGGATAGTTTTCAATGACTAACTTAATCGGGTCAAGCACTGCCATAGCACGTGGGGCATTGTCATTTAAGTCTTCACGAATACAAGCTTCTAAAACGCTCATTTCAACCGTGTTATCCATTTTCGTTACGCCAATGCGCTTAGCAAATTCACGTAACGAGCCAGGCGTAAAACCTTTACGACGAAAACCAGCGATGGTCGGCATACGAGGATCATCCCAACCACTGACTAATTTCTCTTCCACAAGGTTGTTTAGCTTGCGTTTACTCATCACGGTATATTCGAGATTTAAGCGTGAAAACTCATATTGACGAGGGGTAGTTTCAATTGAAATATTATCGATAACCCAATCATACAAACGACGATTGTCTTGAAATTCTAGCGTACATATTGAATGCGTAATGCCTTCAATGGCGTCTGAAATACAATGAGTAAAATCGTACATGGGATAAATGCACCACTTATCACCGGTTTGATGATGATGAGCAAATTTAACCCGATAAATAATAGGATCACGCATGCACATGAAGCTTGACGCCATGTCGATTTTAGCGCGCAGCGCACACTGTCCTTCTTTGAAATCACCTGCTTTCATTTTTTCAAATAAAGCCAAGTTCTCTTCAACTGAAGTTGCACGATAAGGGCTGTTTTTTCCAGCTTGCTTTAATGTGCCACGATATTCACGTGTTTCTTCAGCATTTAAAAAACAAACGTAGGCTAAACCTTTTTCGATAAGCTCAACGGCATAACCATATAAACGATCAAAATAATCTGAAGAATAATGAATATCACCGGCCCATTCAAAACCTAACCATTTAACGTCTGCTTGAATAGAATTTACATAATCAATATCTTCTTTTTCAGGGTTAGTGTCATCAAAACGCAAGTTACATAAACCTTGGTAATCTTGAGCAATACCAAAGTTTAAACAAATTGATTTCGCATGACCTATGTGTAAATAACCATTTGGCTCAGGTGGAAAACGAGTTTGTACTTGGCTATGCTTGCCACTAGCAAGATCGGCATCAATAATTTGACGAATAAAATTTGTTGGACGGTTTTCTACTTCCGACATCCACAGAACCCCTAAAAAATAAAGTTTAAATAATATAATTAACGATATTATATCAATAGAATTAACCAGAGCCCACCTAAAGAATATATATTCTGTGATGAAAGGGAAATATAATCGAACTTGTCCACTTAAAGGATGATTTTCACCCTAGCTCTCACTTAGTTAACACCAAGGCTTATACCCTGCTTAATATCATCAAAAGTGTAATACCTAGGCAAAATACATTCACATCCGATCAGTATGTTGCTATGTTATTTACAATTCTCCTTTATCGTTAACAATATTAATGTCTGAATGCTCATCTTTTGAAACAATGCTTTCATCTAACAGTTTACTACTTGAAAATACTCAACAATGGCAACAAAAATCTAACAGCGCAATGACAGTAAATGGTTATTATCGCGCGGGTGCTAAAGACGCTAAACGTATTCACTTGTTACACGGCACTGGCTTTTCAGCCATGACCTTAGCCGCCATGGCATCACAATTACCCAAAGACTGGTCAATTTGGTTAACCGATGTACCCGGTCATGGCTATTCAACACAGCCAACTACGCACATGCCCAACTGGCAAAAAATGGCCAATACCATCGCTGATGCCATTTATCTTCAGGCTAATGTTAAAGAAAATGGTCCTTTGGTGGGTATTGGACATTCAATGGGCGGTGTTATAACGCTACTAGCCGCCGTTAAATATCCAGATTTATTCAGCGAAATTATTTTACTCGATCCCGTGTTATTTCAAACTGAAATGATTATAGCGCAGCAACTCATGCGGGCAACTGGCGCATGGCGGAGAAGCTCATTAGTCAAATCGGTCGCTAATCGCACAGCAATATGGCCAAGCTTGACTAATATGAAAGAAAATATTGCTGGCAAATCTTTTTATAAAGCTTGGCATCCCCAAGTAATAAGTGATTATTGCGAGTTTTCTACTCATGTTAGTCATCAAGACTCAGTAACGCTCAGTTGTCAGCCAAGTTGGGAAGCGTCAATTTTTGGCTCTTATCCAAAGGGACTCTGGCGAGCGATATACAATATAAAGATACCCGTAGAGATATTAATGGCTAATAAAAGTTATTTCTTTATTCCAAAAGCAGTTAAAAGAGCAGCAAAAATCAATAAAAATATTCAATGGCAAAAATTTGGCCGACATCACTGTTTTCCTATGGAGCAGCCCTTAGAAACAGCAAAAGTTATTACTGATTTAATAACCTCAAAACACGGGTAGTTAACTTATTATCTTGCCTAATTTTTTCAATAGCTTAAGTGACAAAAATATATTTTGAAGATATCATCTTTGTGGTCACTTAACTTATATTATATATATACACGGATGTTCAAATGAAAAAAATTATTATTAAGTTCTTACCCGCCCTCTTACTTTGCAACAGCGCAGCCGCTATAGAGCTTTCTCAGCTTTTAAGTACCTCAACTGAACCCACGCCCAAAATTAGAGTTGAACCTAAATACCCAATTTCTGCTGCACGTAACGGTCGTGAAGGTTGGGCTACATTTAGCTTTGTCATCGAAAAAGATGGTAGTGTTTCCAACGTGATCACGCAAGAAACATCAGGCAGTAAAGATATTACCTTAGCGGCTAAAAAAGCAGTCATGAAGTGGCAGTATCAGCCAGCCATTGAAAATGGTGAACCAATACAGCAATGTGTTAATAGTGTGCAATTTGATTTTAGAATGCATAAAAATGGCACTAAAAAGGTCACCCGCCGATTTAACAGTTTGTATCACAAAACGAAAGCTGCCTTAGCAGAAAAGGATTATGTAAAAACAAAAGCGCTGCTGAGTAAGTTTACAAAGATAGAGTACATGCATTTATCAGAGCATAATTTCTTGCAATTATTAAATGCCGAATACGCAAAAGCGATAGGCAACGATGCTATGCAACTTGCTCATTTGAAAAAAATAAAAATTGCCACTGATGATAAAAATACTGAATACGAATTATCATTATTAGCTCAACGCTTTGTATTAGAACTCCAGCTAAATAAATTTAAAAATGCTTATGACATTTATAAAAGAATTGAAAAAAATTCCGTTGCAAAACCTTATTTAGCACATTATCAAGCATTGATTAAACAAGTTGATGAATTTATTCATTCAGAGAAAGAACTTATTGTTGACGCCGATATTCGCAGTGATGACTACTGGCATTATGCCTTAGTACGAAATGAATTTACCCTGACCAACATCAAGGGTAAGTTAAACAAAATTGATATTCGTTGTGCTAATAAACGTCATGTTTACTCCATTGAAAACAATAATACTTGGAAAATACCCGACGCTTGGCAACAATGTCATGTCTTTATTTTTGGCGAAAACAATACCAAATTTAACTTGATTGAGCATCCATTTAAAGTCTAAGTAAAATCAATACAGCTAGCGATGTTTTTGACATGGTTAGCTTATACGTGAACAAGCAATGTTGGATTACATCATCTAGCATTAACGGTAAAGGCCCAAGTATACATATGATGATTCGTGAGCCTAGCGGTAATCGCATCGAGTTTGCCTATAGCCCAGCAAAATAAAAGTAACACCAACAGAGTATTCAAATTTTTTAAACAAAAAAAGCGCAGATCATCTGCGCTTTTTAAAGAAGTTATTCGTTGCTAAGTGCTAAGTAAGGTTAACTAAAACTGAGCAACAACCTGTTCAATAACCATTTTAATGGCTTTACTTGGGTTGTCTTGTTCAGACGACTTAATGCGCTTAACTGCCCATCCGTGCCATACCGGTTGGTGACTTTTGACATCATATACATCTATTGCCAACTTTCCTTCAGTAATATTTCGCACGCGCGTGTCAGTACCCATGCCGCCGTAAAAACGACTGCCCCACATAAAGCTGGTGCGATACATCACGGGTAAAGAATCAACTTTTACTTTATCTCGACTACCCATGGTATATGAAATGGTGAAGTCAGCCTGCTCTACATCATTAACTAACTGATAGCCTTTAGCGATGAAAGCTTGTTCAATGGCATTATCAATTCTGACTTTCATCACAGGGTTAGCATCAACAGACTCCGCTAATATCTTGCTCTTGTTCAGCCAAGCAAATGTTTTATAATCTGTTGTAGTAATCTCACTATTACGATCAAAGTCAACTCTAGCTTGCTGGTTTGATACACAGCCAGCCATTGCACCAACAAGTGCTAACATTATGATTAGTTTATTTTTTAACATAAATCCTTCCAAATAACTTTGATGTATTTAAAACTTAAGATACAGCCTATCATAAAAATGTTAGTCCGCTGCTGAAAAATGTCATTACATTACTCTACTTACATAATAATAAAAAATAACCACTAATAACAGATCACTTACCAATAAAATTATTAATTTAACGATAAAGTATAGATAAAAAAATAATAGTATTTTAATAACTCAACCTAACTATTAATACCCGTTTTTTTAATTAGTTGCTCTACTTTGTATCCAGGAACAACAGCTAAACACAAGGCGTTTATTTAATAACTCGTTGTTCTAATTATTAAATAAATAACGCGCTAATAGGTTGTTTTAACGATGAGAAATAATCATAAAATTAGTGAGATTGCTATCAGTAACCTTGCACTATTAAGCAACGCAAACCTAATTATATGGCCAGATTAATTACAAATTAATGACCAAGTTTTATTTGTAATTCGTAAAAGTAGTAAATATTTATCAGAAATAATCAGAAATTATGAACTTTACATTGACACATCTAGACAAACCCCTTAAAACTGTAGTCATTACTTTTTACACAAATAATTTTTAACATGAACTTCGTCAATACGCTACTATCTCTCCTCATTCTCGTCTTGGTCTCAAAACCAAAGCGTGGGCGATATTGTGTGTAAAAATAAAGTAAAAAAAATAACAACAATAAACCCTCGCTCTGAAAAGAACGGGGGTTTTTTTATCGCTATTTATTTCAATTGATATTATTAACAACAGATTTTTTTTATTATAGGAATTACATATGACAAAAGAGCAATTCTCAGGTGCCGAACTAGTGGTGAAAACCCTAGCAGCACTTAAGGTAAAATATTTATTTGGCTATCCCGGAGGTACTGTATTAGATATTTATGATGCACTCTTTCGACAAGATGATGTTGAGCACATTCTTGTGCGCCATGAACAGGCTGCTACTCACATGGCAGACGGTTTTGCCCGCGCTACCGGTGAAGTAGGCTTTGTATTAGCTACATCAGGGCCAGGTGCTACTAATTGTATTACCGGCATTGCAACCGCGTATATGGACTCTATTCCTATGGTGGTACTTTCAGGCCAAGTGCCTACCGGACTGATTGGAGACGACGCCTTTCAAGAAACCGATATTGTTGGTTGCTCTCGCCCAATAGTAAAGCATAGCTTCAACTGTCGAAGTGTTGTCGACATACCTAACATTATTGCAAAAGCATTTTATATTGCCAGTACCGGTCGACCAGGTCCTGTGGTTATCGAGCTACCTAAAGATATTTTAATGCCACAACACACTGCAGAGTTTAAATTCAGCGCTGAAGTGAACATGCGCTCTTACAATCCAAACGTGAAAGGCCATCACCGTCAAATTAAGAAGGCGGTACAGGCAATAAGCCAAGCAAAACGTCTTGTGGTTTATGCTGGCGGCGGCGTAATCATAGCGAATGCAGCAGAGTTACTGACTGAATTAGTTGAAAAACTTAACGCACCTGTGACCAATACTTTAATGGGATTGGGTGCTATATCAGGTTTACATGAAAACTTTATTGGTATGTTAGGCATGCATGGTAGCTTAGAAGCGAATAGAGCCATGGCAAATGCCGATGTTATTCTCGCTTTAGGGGCAAGGTTTGATGACCGTGTTACTAACAATGTGAAGAAATTTTGTCCAGATGCCACCATTGTGCATGTTGATATTGATCCCACCTCGATATCTAAAACTATTAATGCTCATATCCCTGTTGTTGGCTTACTTGATATTGTGATTAAACAGTTGCTTGTTGAACTGGAAGAAAAGCAATTTAGTGTTAACAAAGAAGAAAACCAAACATGGTGGCAACAAATTGCACAATGGCGAGCAGTTAAAAGCTTTAGCTACGAACAAACTGATGGCGTAATAAAACCACAGCGTGTTATTGAATCCATGTATAAGGCAACACAAGGTGATGCCTACGTATGTTCTGATGTTGGACAGCACCAAATGTTTGCCGCGCAATACTATCCGTATGCGAAGCCACGTCAGTGGATAAATTCAGGTGGTCTAGGCACTATGGGCTTTGGCTTACCTGCTGCAATGGGCGTAAAACTAGCCTTTCCTGATAGCCATGTTATCTGTATTACCGGAGACGGTTCAATACAAATGAACATACAAGAGCTATCAACTTGTTTGCAGTATAATTTATCTGTGGTCATTATCTCATTGAACAACCGCTCTTTAGGCATGGTGCGTCAATGGCAAGATATGGTCTATGGTGGACGTCATTCCTCTTCTTATATGGAATCTTTACCCGACTTTGTTAAATTGGCTGAGTCCTATGGACATGTAGGCATGCAAATTAATAAGCTTGATGAATTAGACGAAAAAATTCAAGAGGCTTTTGCGATTAAAAACCGACTGGTTTTTGTCGATGTACTCGTTGATGAAAATGAGCATGTCTATCCGATGCAAATACGTACTGGTGCTATTGATGAAATGTGGATCAAAAAAGGAGTGAAAAGCTAATGCGCAGAATCTTAGCCGTATTATTAGAGAACGAAGCAGGATCACTTTCACGTATTGTCGGGTTGTTTTCTCAACGAGCATTTAATATTGAAAGCTTAACCGTTGCCCCCACTGATGATGATAGCTTATCTCGTATCACTATTGTCACCAAAGGTAATGACAAAATACTTGAGCAAATAGTTAAACAAGTAAATAAACTTATCGATGTTATTAAAGTAACTGACTTAACCGAGCGAAGTCATGTCGAGCGTGAATTACTACTGATTAAAGTCTTGGCAATGAACGAAAAGTCACGCAGTGAAGTAAAACGTATAACTGATATCTTTAGAGGCTCTATCATTGATATTGGTAAGCAAGTTTACACCGTTCAACTGACGGGTAATGCAGAGAAAATCAATGCTTTTATCTCCACACTCGCCAACGAAACAGAAATCATAGAATCAGTGAGATCTGGCTGTGTCGGTATTGCTCGCGGTGAAAAAGCATTGAGTGTGAAATAATAAGATACTTTGCTACATACACGATCTTAGGGGACTTTACATATCAAATATTTATATCAAATATTTGATATGTAATATAAAATTTAACTTGATGGACTAAAGTCCAACCTACATTGAACCTAAATAGACCCTACGAATGATCATGTAATCTTGGGCGATATTTTTTAGGTCGGACTTCATCCCGTAAACCCTTTAGGGAGCGCTCAATCTAATTAACCTACATAGGTCATAAATATTGTCTACATATCACCCAAATATGGCTTACGCGTGAACATGTAGCATTGGGGAATTTTTTTAAGATTCAGAACTAAAAAACCCGGTAACAAAATATGTTACCGGGTTTTTAAAAAGCCTAGGCTTATTTATTGCTTAAGCTTTCTCTTCCATGTCAATCTGCGCGCTAAACCGGCAAACGTTAACAATAAAATACTACTTAAACCAAAACCTGCACCTTGACGTTCTACTTTCTCTTCAACGGCACTACAATCTTCAAGCTCACCCGCTATAGGCTGCAAGGTTACTGCACGAACTACATCTTCAAGTAGCTGTTCGCCTTGCTCATCCAGCATTAACTCACCTTTTGAATCACGACGAGGCACTCTGATCAATGCGGTTGCTGAAACTTCATTGGCATCATTAATGTCACGTGCTTCAATAATCGTATAATCACTACCACAAGCTAAAAAGTCGTTAAGATCGGTAAAAGTTTCACTAGTAATATCATATAAAAAACCATGTGTTCTTCTCGGGGTACTAGTGTTGTCGTTATGCGTTTCAACCTCACCTTCACCTACTATTTTACCACTTTCATTAATAGCGCGAGCTGTACTCGAACTACCGTTGAAAAAATCTGTTGGTAAAATCATTTCCATCGTTTCAGCATTGGTATCAACATGATAAAACTTAGTTCTTTGATTACCATTAATAAAAGCATTGACATGCCCTATTGCTATACCGGCATCGTTAATGTCATAGGTACGCGAATCAAAGTACTTGCCGTGATCCTCAGTAAAGTCCATAACTTCACCGTTTTTATATACTACTGCATATATACTGCGGCGTTCTCTTGCACTGGGTTCAGTTACATTTTCATTAACCCAGCCATGAGCATAACCAACCGCTACACCTTGATTATTAATAGCTTGAGCATAGTTAGTATATTCACGTACATCATCAACATGAGGAGTAACTAACTGTCCTAATATTTCTGAGCTAATGATACCTTGTTCATCAATTGACCATTTTATTGCTTCAGTATTATAAACCTCAGCAATAATCTGCTGCACACAGACTTTAAACGGTAAATCAGCAAGTATGTCTGGATCAGCACAACCACCGGTTTCATCGTTGATAAAGTCAATGGCATTTTGATCAATACTCGTACTAGCATAGCCAACCGCAAAGTGAGATTCACTAATATCTAATATGGCTGATTCACCACCAAAACGTTGTTCTTCAGGTAAATCTGTCTCACTAGGAGGAATGACTTCGATGATACTGGCTCCACCGTCAGACGAGAAAAAACCACGGGTGGTAAATGCACGTAACCAGTGTGTTACTTCTTCAGCATCACTTTTAGTAAAATCAAGCGGTAAGTAAGGCGCTGAGGCATTGCCATATACCCAGCCTTCGTTGGTAATGCCACTAATAAATTCTTTTGTCGAACGGGTAAGAATATCTGTATTAGGAATATTTTCATCAAATACATTAAATAATTCTGTTTGACCATTAAAGTTAGTCATGGCAAAAACATCACCAACTTCTTGATAAAGGCTATTACCGGCTCTTGAACTTAAAAACCTTATAACCCATGAAAGATCATTAGCCGTTGGATTACCTGCGCGTAAAGCCACTTCATCTTCAATATTAACTAAGTCGTGCACACCTTCATGACTTCGCTCAGCTAAAAGAACGATAAAGTCATAGTCTTCTTCGTCAAGATATTGAAACTGCACGGGAAAGTTATAGATGTCAGTGCCAGAAATAGCAGCTTCACCGTTATTATTTTCCTGTTGTGAATAAGTGTATTTTAATGAAGAAACATTACCTTTATCAATAACTTGGTAAGTTGCAGCATTAACCGCGGATAGTCCTAATGCACTAGTGATACCTAATGCTAAAATTGATTTTACAAATTTGTTCATGTAACTACTAAACTCACTTTTGTTATTAATCATCTAATTCTTGCCATCTAGCGTAGGCAACTTCGAGTTTTGACTCATCTATAGCTAACTGGTTCAATATATTATTACTTTGCTCTTTGCTTTGACTAAAAAAGTCAGCGTGATTAACTTTTTCCTGCAAGTCAGCAATTGATGTTTCAAGTTCATCAATAATCCCAGGTAAGTTTTCTAACTCAGTTTTCTCTTTAAATGAGCGTTTTTTCTTAACCGGGGTATTAACCTTGCTATTGGCTTTTTCAGCCACGGCGACTTTAACAACGGCTTTAGTCGCTGTTTCACGTTGCTTCTCTTTATAAGCTAAGTAATCATCAACATCATCATAGCCACCAACGATTTGTGAAACGTGTCCGGTACCATCAAAATACAAGCAACTATTGACACAGTTATTAACAAAGTCGCGATCATGGCTAACTAAAATAACCGTTCCTGCGTAATTTGCAACGACTTCTTCCAATAGTTCTAAGGTTTCAATATCCAAATCATTGGTTGGCTCATCCAAAATCAATAGGTTACTGGGGCGTAAAAATAACCGAGCAAGTAACAAGCGATTTTTTTCACCTCCCGATAAGGCTCTAACCGGTGTTCGTGCCCGCTTAGGACTAAAAAGGAAGTCTTGCAGGTAACCTAATACATGTCGTGGTTTACCGTTTACCACAACTTCTTGCTTACCTTCACCCACAATTTCTTGCACGGTTTGGTTCAGATCTAAGGCTTCACGATGTTGATCAAAATAAGCAATATCTAAATTAACACCTGAGCGCATTTTACCGCTGGTAGCTTCAAGATTGCCCATAATCATTTTAATCAAGGTCGACTTACCCGTACCGTTAGCACCAATAAAGGCTATACGGTCATTTCGGGTGATCAATAAATCTAAATTTTTGATAATAACTTTATCATCAAAAGCGATAGTTATGTCTTCCGCTTCAAATACCAACTTACCTGAACGGTCACCTTGGGTGATATTCATCGTACTTTGATTGCGAACCTCGCGACGAGCTTGGCGTTCGCCTCTAAGTTTTTCAAGTGCTCTTACTCGGCCTTCATTGCGTGTACGACGCGCTTTTACACCTTGTCTGATCCACACTTCTTCTTCTGCTAGCTTCTTATCAAATAGCGAGTTTTGTTGTGATTCAACCTGCAAGTCATGCGCTTTTTGCTCTATGTAAAGATCATAATTGCCTGGGTAGCTTTTCAAAACACCACGATCAAGGTCAATAATACGTGTCGATACGCCACGAATAAATGCTCTATCATGACTAATAAAAAGTATCGTGCCAGCAAAGTCTTTTAAAAATGACTCTAACCATAAAACACTTTTAATATCTAAATGGTTAGTGGGTTCGTCAAGCAATAAAATATCAGGTGCGGTCACTAAGGCCTTAGCTAACGCGACCTTACGTAACCAACCACCTGAAAGGTCACAAATTTTATCATCCGGGTTCAGCGCCAAGGTTGTCATCACTTGCTCGATACGCTGTTCATCTTGCCAAGCGTTTGCCACTTCAAGTTGATCTTGAACATTGGCTAATTTATTAAGATTTTTGTCTGATGGGTCTTCAGTAACATCATGAATAATCGCATGATAACGCTTAATTAAATCTGCATTTTCCTTTACACCTTGTGCGATATGATCAAAAACACTGATATCTGAAGTTTCTGGAGGATCTTGCTCTAACATCGCGACTTGCATAGTGCTAGATTTAAGCACTTGGCCATCATCTAAGGTTTGAAAACCCATTAATACTTTCATTAATGTCGATTTTCCAGCACCATTTCTACCGACTAAACAAATTCGTTCGCCGGTTTGTACACTCAGATCCGCTTTATCTAAGACTTTGTCTTCGCCAAAGGCTAATTCACCTTGGGAAATACGAATTAATTCCATAAACTACAATAACTCCAAAACTTGTGCTTGTTCAAATGGCCAAAATAATTTTTCTTGGCTCGAAAGACGCTCTAATACAGGAATGTGAACACGATACAGCGTAACTAGCTTATCATCATCGAGTATATCGACCACGCAAATATCTGCTGCTGGCATCACGGCTAGGCATAATGCCAAAGCCTCTTCACATAAATGACAGCCTTCGCTGCCATAAAGATTAAATTTTACCGACATATTAACTCACCTTACACCTTACGTGTAATCAACCAACTGTTATGAATATGCTTGTTGCGTTGAAAGTCTTTATCTCGTGTTTTCTCGCTTATTTCTTGCACTTGTAAATTTAAGGCAGAAATAGCGTCAAAATCCATTTTAAAATTACGCTTATTATTGGTAAAAATTAACTCACCACCCGCAGCAAGTGATTTTACTCCATCAGTAATTAAACTGATGTGATCACGTTGCACGTCAAAACTTTCTCCCATGCGCTTTGAATTAGAGAAAGTGGGTGGGTCAATAAACACCAGATCAAATTTTTGCTCGTTTTTCTTCAACCATTGCAAACAATCCGCTTGAATAAAGTCATATTTATGACCACTGAGATTATTCAGTACAAAATTATCTTGTGCCCAACTTAAATAAGTTTTCGACATATCAACCGTGGTTACCGTATCCGCGCCATGCAATGCCGCTTGCAAAGAAACCGAACCTGTATAGGCAAACAAATTCAATAATGATTTACCCGCTGATTTTTTCGCCACAATTTGGCGGGTTTTACGGTGATCAAGAAACAGCCCGGTATCTAAATAATCCCAAAGGTTTACTTTTAATTTCGCGCCATATTCATGCACCACCATAGATTTTTTGGTTTGTTCAACCCGTTGGTACTGATCTTTGCCCTTTTGCTTTGCCCGCGTTTTAATAATAACTTTATCGGTAGGAACGCCAAGTACCTTAGGGGCAAAATAAACCACTTCTTGTAATCTTTTCGCCACTTTCTCAGGCTCAATAATGGCGGGCGCCGTGTACTCATGAATAACCAAGTGATCGCCATAAACATCAACCGCTACATTATACTCAGGAATATCGGCATCATATAAGCGATAACATTCTATGCCTTCTTGCTTAAGCCAGCCTTTCAAGTTTTTCTTATTCTTTAATAAGCGATTACCAAAGTCTGAGTCTTTACCATCAAATTCAGTATCAACATTACTGCTCGACACTTGCTTATCATCTAAATTATAAAGTGCAAATTGACAATCTAATGGGCCATTTTTAAACTTATAACGTTTTAAAGTCACCATTTTCATCATGGCTAACAATTCAGCATTGGCAGTTAGAACAGCCACTCGCCAGTTAACAAAATGAGATTTAAACTTCTGCCCTAATAAAGCAAAGCTTTCTACCAGTTCAGGTAATTCACCTATTCGTTCACCGTAGGGTGGGTTAAATAAGATAGTACCTTTAGGACCAAAGGCATTTTTTATGTCATTAGCATTTTTACACGAGAATTCAATAAATCTTTGCACGCCGGCATTTTTAGCATTTTGCTGGGCGGTTTGTAATACTCGGCTATCAAGGTCAAGACCAAATACTTTAGTTTTAAGCTGCGTTAAACCAACATGTGATTGTTCAATGGCAGCAGACCTTGCTGATTTCCAAGCGGCAGGCTGATGCCCTAACCAAAAATCAAAGCCCCATTGCGCTCTATCAATGCCAGGTGCATAACCCGCTGCCATTAATACCGCCTCTATCACTATAGTTCCTGAACCACACATAGGGTCAACTAAAGGCTTAGAGGTATCTTCTAACCAACCAGAACGAGTAATGATAGCGGCCGCTAAATGTTCTTTTAATGGCGCAGCACCCGAATGCTCTCGATAGCCCCTTTTAAATAAGCTACGGCCAGAGAAGTCTAAATAAATAACAACTTTTTGCTTTAACAAACGTGCTTGAAAACTTACCTGTGGCGCTGACTTATCAACTGAGGGACGTTCTTGGTTTAAATCGCGAAAATGGTCAACAACCGCATCTTTAACCGTTAAGGCACCAAATTGACTATTTCTGATTTCATCGCTTGTACCAACAAAATCAATCGCAAAGGTATTATCAACGGAGAACATTTCCGACCAAGTAATTGACTTTGCTACCGCATAAAGCTCATCTTTATTGCTGGCGTCACCTTCAGCCAATTTCAGCAGTATGCGAGTGGATAAGCGACAGCGTAAACAAATGTGATACGCATGTTCAATCGTTGAAGTGAAATAAACGCCCTCAGGCTTTTGAACAACTTGTTCGGCTTTCAAATCTTTAAGTTCTTGCGCCAGTAATATTTCTATACCTGGTGAGGTTAATGCTAAAAATTGCTGCATATAGGTTTCCCAATCTAATTTATGCCGCGATTATAAACAAAGACACGTGCTACTTATAGGTCTTTTACAAATTAGCGCAAACTATCTAACAATATCTGACAAGTTAAGCGCTGTTTATTTTAAATTCAGCCTAATTTCAACTAATCGTCTGAAATACGAGTCATTCACGCGTAAAAAAACAACAAGTCATAAATAAATGAAATTAATCGCTAAAAAAAGCATAAAACATGTTGCAAATAAGATGATGTATCCTTATTATACGCCTCGCTTTAAGGCAAGCAGTCAACCGCCACTTTAAAGCATTCTTAAGCTAGAATTAAAACAAGCTGTCTTGGCTAATGTATTAAGCCATTCGGACGCGGGATGGAGCAGTCTGGTAGCTCGTCGGGCTCATAACCCGAAGGTCGTAGGTTCAAATCCTGCTCCCGCAACCAATTCTTAAGTTTGAATTAAAACAACTTGGCTTGTTTAAGTGTTTACTTAAACCATTCGGACGCGGGATGGAGCAGTCTGGTAGCTCGTCGGGCTCATAACCCGAAGGTCGTAGGTTCAAATCCTGCTCCCGCAACCAATTTTATATACACCTCTAATATATCTATTTTATATACTCTTCTAGTTTATCTAAATTCGACGTTATTTTAATTTAACAACGATTAAAACTTCATATACGACTTAAATCTAATAGTAGCTAAATACAGCTAGATCAAAATCATCCTACTGATAACTTAAATTTAATACACTCACTGCAATTTTTAATAAATACTTTATTAATCACTTGATACTAATATCAAATCACTTTTCTTAATATAAATCACTAAATATACCTTCAGATAAGGTACTATAAACGGTGAATTTACATAAAGCTGAATAGCTAATAATTAAGAGAATATTTTTTGATGAGCGACGAATTTACTCATATCAATGCTAATGGTGATGCCCATATGGTTGATGTAACTGAAAAAATTGTTACTGAACGTACTGCCATTGCTCAAGCCTATATTGAAATGTCTGCGCAAACCCTGGCAATGATTGTCGAAGGAAAACATCATAAAGGTGACGTATTTGCCACCGCCAGAATTGCTGGCATTATGGCGGCAAAAAAAACCAGTGAGCTTATTCCGCTTTGTCACCCGCTTATGCTGACAAAAATAGAAGTCGACATAATCGCAGAGCCAAAGCAAAACCGGGTAAAAATCACTGCGCTCTGTAAGCTTTCAGGGAAAACAGGGGTAGAAATGGAAGCATTAACCGCCGCTTCAACCGCCGCCCTGACGATTTACGATATGTGTAAAGCGGTACAAAAAGACATGATTATTACCAATATCCATTTATGTGAAAAACAAGGTGGAAAATCAGGCAGCTATCTTCATACCCCTGCGACTCAAGAAAGGATCTAATCATGATAAAAGTTTTGTTTTTTGCTCGCCTACGCGAACAATTATCCACCGATAGCTTGCAAATATTGGCCAGTGAAAATATGACAACAGAGCTAATTCGACAACAACTCGCTAACACAGATGATTTATGGGCCAAAGTTATGTCGGCTGATAGCTTACTTGTTGCGGTTAATCAGCAGATCACCGATTGGTCACATAGTGTCAATGCCGGTGATGAAGTCGCTTTTTTCCCTCCTGTTACCGGAGGCTAATATGATCAACGTACAACAGAATGATTTTATTGTTGCAGATGAGTATCAAAAACTCGCAGATGACAACCAAGATGGCGCTGTAGTAACTTTTGTTGGTAAAGTTCGAGACTTTAATGAAGGGCTTGGAGTGCAAGGGTTATCGCTAGAGCACTACCCTGGCATGACAGAGAAGGTATTGAGTGAAATAGAGGCTGAAGCGCGCGACCACTGGCCGCTTAATAAGGTGACTATTATTCATCGCGTTGGCGATTTAACCCTTGGCGAACAAATTGTCTTTATTGGTGTCACGAGCCCACATCGAAGAGCGGCCTTTGCTGCTTGTGAATTTCTTATCGATTTTTTAAAAACCAAAGCCCCGTTTTGGAAAAAAGAGTTAACCAGTGAAGGCAGTAAATGGTTAGAAGCCAAAGCCAGTGACAGTAAAATTTCACAACAATGGTCGACAAAACTAACAAACTAGAAACAATGAGATTATTCATGCTAAAAATCGGACGTTATCAACATTTTAAAGGTAATTTTTACCAAGTACTACACTTAGCAACCCACAGTGAAACTGAAGAAACCATGGTGGTTTATCAACCTGAATACGGTGAAAGAGCGATTTGGGTTAGGCCACTTGCTATGTTTGATGAAATCATTGAAAGAGATGGAAAGCAGCTTAAACGCTTTCAATATGTTGGTTAAGATAGTTAAGATGGTTAACTAAAAATGTAGATTGTACTTTTATCCATCACGTTAAGTTAAATTTAACTTTCTTGCGCATCAATGCGAACGAGCAAAAAATAATACCTGCTGTAAATGTTTATTGATCCCGTCACGTTAATAGCCAGCTTAACAGTTGACAGACTAAAGTCCATCCTACAAAACACCGACAAAGCAATTGCCTAATGCTACATATCACCCGTAGGCTTTATGTGGATTCAATGTAGGTTGGACTTTAGTCCATCAGGTTAAATGAAATTTAACCTTCTTTAGCATTAATACGTACGAGCAAAAAATAATACCTGCTGCAAATCTTTGTTGGTCCCATCACGTTATTAGCCAGCTTAACATTTGACAGACTGAAGTCCGTCCTACAAAACACCGACAAAAACAAGTACCCAACATTACATTATCACCCGTAGGCTTTATGTGGATTCAATGTAGGTTGAACTTTAGTCCATCAGGTTAAATGAAATTTAACTGTGTTTGTTATAAATGCCGAGCGAAAAAATTCCTGCTGCAAATGTTTGTTGGTCCTATCTTGTTATTAGCCCGCTTAACAGTTGACGGACTAAAGTCCGACCTACAAAAAACCGACAGAAAAAATCACCCAACGCTAAATGAGGAAATCAAAGCCCTATTTGAAGGTAATTGTTGTTCTGTTATAGATGTTGGATAGACCACGCTAGTCCAAAGTGCTGGGTTTACGACACCTAGTACTTACTGTCTTGACTCTATTTATTTAGCCAGCATTTCCAAGATGTTAATAATATTGCCATTGAAGATGTTAGAGTTCATGATAGTTTGCTAATAGAGTTTGTCAGGCTAATTCATCTTTATAGGGATATATAATGTTTAAAGTAAGTAGGGTTGAAAATAGTAACAACGAACAAGTTCAGCGACTCAAACTATCGGCTTTTATACCGACATTTAAGCACTTTATAGCTTCAAAAAAATCATTATTAATCCCCGTATTATTTTTTCTGGCCTATTATAGCTATTATGTTATTTATCAAACCAATCGTGATCAACAACAAACCCGCCAAATAGTAGCAGCACCAAAAATCAATGATATTTATTTGTTTAATTTTCGTATAGTCAGCCATAACCTAAGACCCAATGAAAAATATCGTATTGCCAAAGTAGTTGATATCACAGGTGACATTATTACCTTAGTTTATGGCAGTTTTTATTATCCCAACCAACACGCGACAATCAATAGTATTTATTATGGCCAGCTAACTTATAAAGACTACTTTGAAGCTAAGCGCTTTGATTATAACCATCATGAAATTCAACAAAAATTGGCTTCCGGTGCTATTTATCAAGCGATGCGACCTATTAACGACAAACTTTTAGGACAGCGCGTAGGGCCTGAGCCAAGAAAATATCGTAGTAATATTTTTATTCAAGGTCGACGAGAGAATTTAACGGGTGAGGCTTTCCTTAACCAGCGGTTCAGTGAAACCAATTTAAAACAAGCATTTGAGTTATTTACTACCTCTGCAAACTACAACTTTGCACAAGGACAAGTGAACCTTGCACAAATGTATATTAATGGACAATACGTAGAAAAAAACCTCAGCAAAGCACTTTATTGGCTGAATCAGGCGGCACTGCAAAGTCACAAACCGGCCATTTTAAAGTATGAAATTATCTGTAAACAACTTTCATCCTGCCAAATTTATGACTTTTTTCAAAACCTAGTTACAACGGGGGTTAATATTAAAGTACGCAGTTTAAGCACTGAACTGACCGTCGAAAACTAATGCTAATAGCACTAATCTACAGTGAGTATTAGTTTACCGATATTTTCATTATTCAACATAACCTGATGGGCAACTTCTGCCTCATGCCAGCTATATTGTTGGTAAATAACTGGGCTGATTGAGCCCACATCAAGGCAATGATAAAAGTCTTGCGTAAATGCTTTAATTAACTGGGTTTTATATTCATTACTTCGGCTACGTAATGTGGTGGCATGAATATTTA
This sequence comes from Colwellia sp. MB3u-45, assembly GCF_014077005.1. Classification (GTDB taxonomy): domain Bacteria; phylum Pseudomonadota; class Gammaproteobacteria; order Enterobacterales; family Alteromonadaceae; genus Cognaticolwellia. The sequence goes on from NZ_JACGVC010000033.1 coordinate 19,414, forward strand.
CACGCTTAGCAAGCATTTTAGCGACATCAATATTTTCCGCAAAACGGCCACCTAGCATGGACAAGATAACAATATGACCATCTAGCGCACATACCTTAATGTTTTTGTTAAGATACTCGCCGGCAACCACATCGATAATAACGTCATAGCTGTGTTTTTGTTGTACTGCCCAAGTCACAAAGTCAGTTTCGTGATAATTTATCGCTTCATCCGCGCCCAGTGCTTTACAAGCTGCTACTTTGTCTTCATGACCGACAGTAACGGTTACTGAGCAATTAAGCTGTTTAGCTAGTTGAATAGCCGCCGTGCCTACACCACTAGCGCCGGCATGAATAAGTACCTTAGCATTTGGCTGTAAGTTAGCGATGGAAAATAAACATTGATAAGCGGTTAAATAAACTTCGGCTATTGCCGCGCCTTGGGCATAGCTTAAGTTTTCAGGCAACTTTATTAAGTGATCGGTTTTGACTTTAACGTATTCTGAGTAGGCGCCACCAGGCACAATAGCAAAAACCTTATCGCCAACATTCCAACTAGTTTGTAGCCCGCCAATAGCCACAAGTTCACCACAAGCTTCAATGCCGAGTATGCTTGATTCACCAGGCGGAGGTGGATACTGGCCTTTTTTTTGCAAAATATCTGCGCGATTAACACCAATAGCCCTGACTTTGATTAAGCATTCATCGTCACCTATTGCTGGCTTGTCAGTTTCATCTAGACTTAACTGCTGTTGATCATTAATGGCTATATAACGCAATTTATTTCCTTTTATCCACGGTTTATTATAATAACTAGTTTGCCTTAATTAACCTTAAATACCAACGTGATAAAGGTAGAAGTTCAGCTAATCGAAAAAAAATTATGTTCCTGAAATGGTACTTGCTTAACGTCAACCTTCACCACTTGTGCTTCTGGAGGACCTTTTGCTAACCACTTTAGCATTTTATCAATATTTTTCTCTTCACCGCACAGTAGCACTTCTACATCGCCATTAGTTAAATTACGCGCGTAACCACTTAAACTATGCTCAATCGCAACCTGTTGGCTAGAAACCCGAAAGTAAACGCCTTGAACCTTGCCACTGACATGTGCCATGTAACTTACATCCATTATTTTTCACCTTAAATTAAGCTTATTGCTATTGTTATTGTTATTGTTAACTTTCATTCCCATCAAAGTTTTGAAATGAAAAATAGTTAAAATTGACCATTGCACCCTCGCCATGCATTGACTACACTCGCGCCATTATTATTGTAATTATAAGTATAGGCCTATGTCAGCAAGAATTTATTTAAAAGTTGCTCGTGAGAAATCATTACGCCGAAAACATCCTTGGATTTTTTCTCAAGCAATTAACAAAATTAAAGGTAACCCATTACTTGGTGACACGGTTGATGTCTATGACAACAAAGGCAACTGGCTCGCTAAAGGCGCATATTCTCCAGAATCTCAAATTAGAATTCGGGTTTGGAGTTTTGATATTGATGAGGAAATTGATAGCAGCTTTTTTCGTAATAAATTGTTAAGTGCGCAAAAAAGACGCGACTGGTTTATCGAAAGAGACGGTTTAACCGGCTATCGACTTATTGCTGGCGAGTCTGATGGCCTGCCCGGTATCACCATAGATAAATACGACAACTTAATTGTTTGCCAATTACTGAGCGCCGGAGCAGACTTGCACCGCTATACCTTAGTTGAATGCCTTAAAGAACTTTATCCGGGTTGCCATATTTATGAGCGTTCAGATGTTGATGTGCGCAAAAAAGAAGGTTTAGAGCCAGTAACAGGTTGGTTAACTGAACCACAAGCATCAACAGAGTGTATTATTGAAGAATACGGTATTAAAATTCATGTTGATGTGGCTAAAGGCCATAAAACAGGTTTTTATTTAGATCAACGTGAATCTCGTCTTGCTGCAGGTAAATATGCCCGTGATAAGAGTGTATTAAACTGTTTCTCTTATACCGGCACTTTTGCGCTACATTGTGCAGCGGGCGGCGCTAAAGAAGTCATTAATGTTGATGTGTCTGAATCAGCATTAGACTTAGCCAAGAAAAACGTTGAGCTTAATCAGTTAGAAGATAAAAACATCTCATTCGTTAAAGCGGATGTTTTTAAATTATTGCGTCAATACCGTGAAGAAAAACGTACCTTTGACATGATAATTCTCGACCCACCTAAGTTTGTTGAATCAAAGGCTCAACTAACAGGTGCATGTCGTGGCTACAAAGATATCAATATGTTAGCAATGCAGTTGCTTAACCCTAATGGTATTTTGTTAACTTTTTCTTGCTCTGGTTTAATGGAATCAAGTTTATTTCAAAAAGTGGTTGCTGATGGGGCATTAGACGCGAAAAGAAATGCTTACTTTGTTGATCGATTACACCAAGCCGCGGATCATCCGGTATCGTCAAATTACCCTGAAGGTTATTATCTTAAAGGTTTGGTCTGCCAAGTTGAGTAACTTGACTATATAAAGCAATATTTAGCCACTAGCTATTAGTGGCTAAATATTAGTAGCTTAATAAGAGCAGCTGGACTTTTTCTAGCTACTAATTTCCGCTGACTTAATCAATCTCAGTAATATTAACGCCAATCAAATAACAGTTTGCGCTATCTTCCGTTACTCTCACTACTTTGCCTGTAGCATTTAAGGGTAGCACAGCATTGTTGACCGACTGAACACTGATACGCACCGCTGTATTTATTTCTAATGGGTGCTGCATCTCAATCGCTATACCCGTTGCACTTAAATCACGACATGTGACTAAAGCCTTGCTATTAGCTTCATCGTCAATAATGGTCAAGGTTACTTCACTGTTTAACATCATGCGATAAAAGTTCCGTTTATCATCGTAATTAGCCATCACTACTCCATTGTATTTTTATCGTTAGTACACTTTCATTTATACTCATGGTAACGATAACTGTCAAATTATTGTACTAAAATTATGCATGTTCTTTGATGTAGTTCAATATTCTTTTAGCTGAAATTGGAAAAGGTGTTTTTAAATTTTGTGCAAAAAGTGATACCCGCAACTCTTCTATCATCCAATAACCTTGTATTAAGGCTTTACTTATTGGTTGACCCTTAGGTTGTTGAGCAATGACTGTATCTAATGATTTTTGCACTTTTTCAAGCTCTAACATTTTCAGTCGGTCTTGGTTAGAGTCTATTTGCAACTTTTCTAATCGTCGTAACATGGCGCTTAAATAACGGGCAATATCATCCAAACGCTGGTATCCCGCTTTAGTGATAAAGCCCTTAAAAACTAGGGCCTCTAATTGGCTTTTAATATCACCATGAGATTGCACAACATTTAACGACATTTTGCCTTTCATTTTTTTGCGTACATCATGTGCCAGACTTAATACTCGCTCGACTTTAATCGCCGCACTTAAGACACAATCTGCAATTTCTGCACGAACATGTTCTTTGCAGGCTTCAAACTCTGCTTGAGCACGAGGTAAGTCGCCGTATTCGTTAACTAAAAATTGACAGCCAGCAAGGATACAGTCATCTAACAAATCAGTTATCGAACCAAAGGGATTAAAATACAGCCCTAATTTAGCTTTATTGGGTAACTTTTCCTGCAAATATTTTATTGGCGACGGTATGCTCAGTAAAACAAGTCGACTGACCCCGTCAAGCATGGCTTGTTCAGCTAAACTTTCATGTTCAAATAACTCGATAGCAACAGACTTATTTTTATCCACCAAAGCTGGAAAGGCTTTTATGGTGATATTAGCGACTTTCTTTTCATAGCTTTTTGGCAAGCTTTTAAAGTCCCACTGGTCGATATTACTCCGTTCAATACCTTTGTCAGCGACCTTTTTAATCGACGCTTGCACCTTACCTTGTAAACTGTCTTTTAATTCGTCAAGCTTGCGACCTTGTTGGATCAATTTGCCATGTTCATTAACAATTTTAAAATTCATCGATAAATGCGGTACTAGCGCTAAACCTTGCCAAGCGTCTTCAGGTAGACGAGCACCGGTCATTCTTAACAACTGTTTTTCAATGGCGGTAGTTAATGCTACATCAGCGTTAGTTATTGCCGCTAAACAAGCTTCGGCGTAATTAGGCGCAGGCACGAAATTACGCCTTAATGCTTTAGGTAAAGCTCGAATTAATGCCGTAATAAGTTCAAGCCGTAAAGCGGGGATCAACCAATCAAAACCAATGTTTTCCACTTGATTTAATATCCCTAGCGGTATCAAAACACTGATACCGTCGTCGACATCCCCCGGGTTAAAATGATAACTCAGCGGTAAGGTTAAACTGCCTTGCTGCCAGGTTTCAGGATATTCAGTGGCCGATAACTTAACCGCACTTTCTTTTAACAAAAAGGCTTTGGTAAAGTTTAATAGTTTGGCGTCGGCTTGTTTTTGCTTTTTCCACCATGCTAAAAAGCTGCGTTGACAATTAACGTTCTCTGGTAGTTTTTCGGTATAAAAATCAACTAACTGTTGCTCTTCAATCAAAAAATCTCTGCGTCGAGCTTTTTGCTCTAATGCTTCAATTTCATTCACTAATTGACGATTATCTTTTAAAAATACCTCTTTAATCGTGCTTTCACCGTTAACTAACGCCTCGCGGATAAAAATTTCACGACAGGTATCAGGTTCAATTTGATTAAAGTGCACACTACGCTTAGCAACAATAATCAGGCCGTAGAGTGATACTTGCTCAAAGCCCATCACAGCGCCCTGCTTTTTCTCCCAATGCGGTTCACTGTAGCTGCGTTTAACTAAATGTTGAGCCAGGGGTTCAATCCACAAAGGGTCAATTTTCGCGGCCATACGGGCAAATAAACGGCTGGTTTCAACTAGCTCTGCCGCCATTAACCATTTAGGCGATTTTTTAGCTAAGGCAGAGCCTGGGAAAATAAAGAAGGTACTGCCACGTGCGCCTTTATATTCTCGGTTTTCATCTTGTTGACCTAGATGACTGAGTAAACCTGACAATATCGCTTGATGCACAATATCTACATTTGGATTAGTGGCGCTTTTTTCAGCTTCTTCTGATAAGTCTACTTCGATGCGGCTCATCGGAATTTTTAACTCGCGTAACGAATGCGTTAGCTGACTGTAGATGTCTTGCCACTCTCGAATACGCACATAGGACAAGAATTCTTTTTGACACATGCGACGAAATTGATTGTTGGTTAGTTGCTTTTGTTGTTCTTCAACATAACTCCACAGTTTTAATAAACCAACAAAATCAGATTCTTTGTTCTTAAAACGGCTATGTTTTTCATCTGCTGCTTGTTGCTTTTCGTGTGGGCGTTCACGTGGGTCTTGAATACTTAAGGCACTGACAATAATGAATATTTGTTCAATACAGCCTAAGTCTGACGCAGTTAAAATCATTTTAGCTAAACGGGGATCAATAGGGAATTTTGCTAAAGAGCGCCCTATTGGCGTTAAGGTCACTTTATTTGCCTTCGCGTCTATCGCGGCCAGCTCTTCTAATAACTTCACCCCATCAGTAATATTGCGATTATCTGGTGGTTGAACAAATGGAAAGTCAGCAATTTCGCCTAGATCTAAGGACAACATTTGCAATATAACGGTCGCTAAATTAGTGCGCAGTATTTCAGGGTCGGTAAATTCAGGGCGGTTTAAAAAGTCTTCTTCTGAATAAAGACGAATACAGACCCCTGACGATACACGGCCACAACGACCAGCACGCTGGTTAGCACTGGCTTGAGAAATAGCCTCTATCGGCAAGCGTTGCACTTTGGTGCGGTAACTATAGCGAGAAATTCTTGCGGTGCCTGGGTCAATAACATATTTAATACCCGGCACGGTTAAACTGGTTTCAGCAACGTTGGTGGCTAACACTATATTACGGCCAGTATGGGGTTTAAATATTAAATTTTGTTCGGCAACGGTTAAACGAGAATATAGCGGCAGCACATTAGTGTGGCGTAAGTTTGCTTTTTCTAATGAGCGTGCGGTATCTCGAATTTCTCGTTCACCGTTGAGAAACACTAATATATCGCCACTGTCATCGGCGCCTAACTCATCAACCGCATTAAGAATCCCTGAAATAATATCGCCATCATCATTGCTTTCATCACTTGCCTCGTTCAGGGGCCGATAACGCATTTCAACTGGAAAAGTTCGACCCGATACTTCAATAATGGGCGCAGGAACACCAGCAGCACTGGAAAAATGTTTGGCAAACTTTTCAGGGTCAATGGTTGCCGAAGTAATGATGATTTTTAGATCAGGACGTTTAGGGAGAATTTGGCGTAAATAACCGAGAATAAAATCAATGTTTAAACTACGTTCATGCGCTTCATCAATGATCAAGGTGTCGTATTGGCGTAACAAACGGTCTTTTTGCATCTCTGCCAACAAAATACCGTCAGTCATTAATTTGATATAGCTTTGCTTGCCCACTTGGTCATTAAAGCGCACTTTATAGCCAACGGCGTCACCTAATTTGGTGTTGAGTTCTTCTGCAATACGGTTTGCTACCGTTCTAGCAGCGATACGTCGGGGTTGAGTATGTCCAATAATACCGTCAATACCACGCCCAAGCTGCAAACATATTTTCGGAATTTGGGTGGTTTTACCTGAGCCAGTTTCGCCCGCAATAATAACCACTTGATTTTCATCAATAGCTTTAGCAATAACATCAACATTTTGTGAAACCGGTAAAGCTTCCGGGTAACTAAATTTAGGTACGTTAGCGAGACGAAGTTGTTTATTTTCTATCGATTGTTCAATCAATGCCGCTATTTGCTGTAAGCTTTTTTCTTGCTTACTCTGGTCAGTAATACTTTTAACACCCAATAAGCGCTTTTTAATGCGCGTTTTATCAGATAATTTAACCTGCTCTAAAAGGTTGAAAAGGGATTTTACGGTAACGTTTTTATTAGCTTTTTTAGTAGCAGTGGAAGTTGCGGTGATTGCAGTAGACAAGACAGACTCAAAACAGATAACAAAGAAGCTATATTAACAGGTAAGCAATGGCAAATGAATAAGTATATACCCGCTCTACTTGAAAATTGCCCGCTTAACGGTTGACGGAGTGAAGTTGGACCTAAAAAACAATTGCCCAACGCTATCTAATCACCTGTAGACCTGATGTAGGTTGAACTTCAGTCCATCAAGTTAAATGCAATTTAACCTTGCTCAACACATAGCCAAATAAAAATACCCGCGGCAGATCTGAGTTAACCTATCAGATTAACCGCTGGCTAAACGCTTGACGGACTAAAGTCCGACCTACAAAAAAATTGCCAAACGCTACGCAATTACCCGTAAGTTTTATCTGGGCCTTTGTAGGTTGGACTTTAGTCCATCAGGTTAAATGCAATTTAACTATCTTCGGCAAAATACTAAACGACACAAATCACACCTAGTTGCAGATATTTGTTAACCCATCGAGTTAATTGCCGGCTTAACCGTTGACGGACTAAAATCCGACCTACAAAAAATCGCCAAACGTTACGCAATTACCCGTAAGTTTTATCTGGGCCTTTGTAGGTTGGACTTCAGTCCATCAAGTTAAATGAAATTTAACTATCTTTGGCAAAATTCTAAACAACAAAAATCACACCTAGTTGCAGAGGTTTGTTAACCCATCGCGTTAATTGCCGGCTTAACCGTTGACGGACTAAAGTCCGACCTACAAAACAATTGCCAACGCTACGCAATTACCCGTAAGTTTTATCTGGGCCTTTGTAGGTTGGACTTTAGTCCATCAAGTTAAATGCAATTTAACTATCTTTAACAAAATTCTAAACAACAAAAATCACACCTAGTTGCAGAGGTTTGTTAACCCATCGCGTTAATTGCCGGCTTAACCGTTGACGGACTAAAATCCGACCTACAAAAAATCGCCAAACGCTACGCAATTACCCGTAAGTTTTATCTGGGCCTTTGTAGGTTGGACTTTAGTCCATCAAGTTAAATGCAATTTAACTATCTTTAACAAAATTCTAAACAACAGAAATCACACCTAGTTGCAGAGGTTTGTTAACCCATCGCGTTAATTGCCGGCTTAACCGTTGACGGACTAAAGTCCGACCTACAAAAGGTAAAAAATAGCTATACGTTAGATAAACCCCCATAAAAGCAATTTTGACTAAAGTACTAACTTTCTCTCTCCCCCTAAACCGTTGACTTCATAACCTAACAGCCCGGTCGTGCTATAGAGTCAAAACTTTTCACCTTTTTAGTTTTTTAGCTTTTGTAAATTATTCACTTACCAAAGCTAATAAGGCCGGTTGTGTCGTGCTTAAAAGTGATTGTTCAATGCTTTTATAAGCGTTAACAAAATCTTTTTTCAAATGTGACTTTAGATGGCCTTTAACATTTTTCATTGGCTCTTTTTTTAAAACGCAAAAAAGAGCCAATGCATATAAAGTTTCAGGTTCGGTTAATGCCGCTTGGCGGTTTAAACTGGCATTATTACAAGCGCCACAACCACCTTTAAATTGATAGGCTGTATTGGCAAAAATAACACCAAAGCCCATAAAACAAGCAACAAGATCTGTCGCTTGGGGTAAATATTCTTTACCTCCTGGCGGCATAACCTTGTTTGAAATCACCAAAATACTGGCCAGTGTTTGGCTAATAGCGGCAATTAAGTCTTGTGGTTGATTCACCTGGTTTGGCGTAAATCCCAGTATTAAGGCTCCATTGCCATTGCTTATGGCAACCTCAGCATGATCGCCTCGAATAATTGGCCCTAAACTCAAATCTTCAATGGCAGTATTTGATGCTGGTGTGGCTGATGAAAGTTGTATCGGCCACTTTTGCATGCCCGCATAGTTTTTGGTGTTGATGAACATAGCTTGAGCCATTTCATCAATACTGCTAACTTTGCCAGGATAAAACTCATTGGTCGGTAGTATTAAACGACTATCATTTTTAAGCACATTAATTTCAAAATTTTCAATGGCCCATGCAAAGGTATCAAATATCCAATTCTGGGTATTTTCATCAATAATTTCTTTCGGACTAAACAGTTTTGCTAACATAATTTATACTACTTTTTAAATCTTTACGCTTTGATTTTATGGGTTGTTAAGTAAACAACACTACAAATAAAATCAAAAGTTAACATGGGTTATATCCCACAAGTTAATGCTTCACTTTCATCAGTTAAAGGTCTTAAACATCTAGTTTTTCACATCTTGAGCCAAGGCCCATTGCCAAGCTTTAGTATTGTATAAAGGCACTGTTGATAATGAATGATGATGACTGCCAGACGACTCTTTCGTTGAATAAGACAGGTAAATAAGGCTTTTATTTTCAGCATCATAAATACGTCTGACTTTTAAGCTTTTAAATAAAATACTTTTTGACTCTTTAAAGACTACTTCACCATTTTTTGAACGATCAATTTTTGCTAAAGCTTGCGCGGATATTTCACCCGTTTGTCGACAAGCAATACTCATATCTGATGGATCAGAAAAATCTAAATCGGCTTCCACATGACTAATATGACATGTTACCCCAGTGACAATCGGGTCTTGCTTAGCGTTGATGACCACGTCTTTTGTGGTAAATAATCCTAGGCTAACTTTACCCACGTCATCTGAACAGCCAACAAGTACCATAGCGATAGATAAGCCTAGCAAGGTTTTCAAGTGGCTTATGTGAGGCCAATTAATAAAACGCCTTGAGGTAATTGAAGCTGTCGAAGTCACGCTATTTTTTGCAACGACTATTTTTTTTGAAGCCAATCTATTTTTTAAAACCAATCTGTTTTTTGAAATAAGTCTCGTATTCAAAATCATCAATTTTTTAATCATCTTTAAATATCCCAATAAATTCTGCACCATTTGACGATTTACTCGCGCGATACATACCTGTGCTATTAAATGGCATAGTAATATTACCCGCCGTATCAATCGCGATAATACCACCTGAGCCGCCAGCTTTAACTAAAACATCATTTATCACTACGTCTGCGGCTTTCTCAAGACTAATGCCCTGATACTGCATACGCGCACAGATATCTGCGGCGACATGATAGCGAATAAAATATTCACCGTGACCCGTTGCTGAAACAGCACAGCTGTCATTATTCGCGTATGTACCCGCACCAATAATGGGTGCGTCACCAATACGCCCAAAACGTTTCGCGGTCATGCCGCCTGTGCTAGTACCTGCTGTTAATGTACCTGATTTATCCAGTGCAACCGCGCCCACTGTGCCAAATTTATATTCATTACCTAGTGTTTGATGAGCAGCTTGAAAGTTTTCCAGCGTTTTTTCTTGCTCTACTAACTGCTTTTTAGCTTTTAATAACGACTGGTATCTTGCATCGGTATCAAAATAGCTATTTTCAACACTTGCTAAGCCTTGTTGTTGCGCAAAAACTTCCGCCCCTTCGCCACTGAGCATGACATGCACCGACTTTTCCATCACGGCTTCAGCTAACGCTATTGGGCTTTTGATGGTTTTCACTCCTGATACAGCGCCGGCATTTAAGGTTTTACCGTTCATTATAGAGGCATCAAGTTCATGCTCTCCATCAAAAGTGTAAACTGCGCCCTTGCCGGCATTGAACAATGGCGAATTTTCTAATATTTGAATAGCGGCAATAACAGCCGCTTGACTAGATTTTCCATCTGCTAACAGAGCATAACCGGCATCACGCGCTTGTTTTAACTTAGTTTCATAGGCGTTACGCTTTTCTGTAGTCATTTTACTTTTATTTATTGTGCCTGCGCCGCCGTGTATAGCGATAGCAAAAACCGGCTCTTGGTGAGCTTGCGCAGCAGCATGCATAAATAGCGGCACGCTTGCTAAGGTTAAAACAGTTGATAACAATAATTTGTTTTTCATGTGATTTCGCCGTAATGTTTGATGTAATATCGTTGCAACGCTTTGTATAATATTGCCACAATAATCAGGTGCTAAAAATATATGCTAACCCTATCGGCTAACCAGCTCAGCTAACAATGTGCGATAAATTCTCTACTTTTACAAGTTTTCAGCTTAGACAAAGCTAACTCAATGTAGACATTAATAAACGCTTTCGCTATGGTACTGGTCATACCATCAAATAACGTTAGCATAATATTTATAGCCTAATAGGCTATTGAGCTAGGACAGCCATGACTGAGCAACGCGTAAGTGTAGAGATCACCCATAATATTGCCCACGTTAAACTTAATCGTGCGGATAAGCTTAATGCCTTAGATATGCCAATGTTTATCGCCATTCGGCAGACGATAAAAACACTGCGTAAAAACCGTGACATTCGTGCGGTTATTTTATCAGGTAATGGCGACGACTTTTGCTCTGGCTTAGATGTTAAATCTATCATGAAATCGCCAATGAGCATGATCAAACTGCTATTTAAGGTCTTACCTTGGCATGCAAACTTAGCGCAAGTGGTGTCTACCGGTTGGCAGGATATTCCCGTACCCGTTATTTGCGCTATTCATGGCCGATGTTGGGGCGGCGGCTTACAAATAGCCTTAGGAGCAGATTTTAGGTTTGCTACACCAGACAGCTCATTATCTATCCTAGAAGGTAAATGGGGCTTAATACCTGATATGGGCGGCACAATAGCATTGCGCGACCTCCTCGCGATTGATCAAGCAAAAAAGCTCGCTATGACGGCAGAAGCGTTTACCGGCCAACAAGCGCTGGCCTTAAATTTAGTCACTGAAATCACAGCAAGTCCTCTAGCCGATGCACACACCTTCGCCCTTACTTTAATGCAACAATCACCTGACGCGATCGCAGCCAATAAAAAGCTTTATAACAAGAGTTGGCAAGGTAGCAAAGGTTGGGCGTTATTTCGTGAGTCTTATTATCAAATTAGAATTTTAATGGGTAAAAATGTTCATCGAAAAATTTATAATCAAACCCATAAAGCTGAACAGCACAAGCCATTTGTAGCGCGTAAAAAGTGGTAAAGTGCTGGCTGATTTTTTGTTATTTGGATTTCAATCCGTAAACTGTTAAACGAGTGATTAATCTGATGGACCAAAAAAATCTGCAGCTGTGTATTGTTTTATTGCTCAGTATCTATGCTAACAAGGTTAAATTTCATTTAACTTGATGGACTAAAGTCCACCCTACATAAGGCCTACGGGTGATAATGTCACGTTTAGTGATCATTTAGCGTTGGGTAATTTTTTGTAGGTCGGACTTTAGTCCGTCAATCGTTAAGCGAGTGATTAATCTGATGGACCAAAAAAATCTGCAGCTGTGTATTGTTTTATCGCTCAGTATCTATGCTAACAGGGTTAAATTTCATTTAACTTGATGGACTAAAGTCCACGCTACATAAGGCCTACGGGTGATAATGTCACGTTTAGTGATCATTTAGCGTTGGGTAATTTTTTGTAGGTCGGACTTTAGTCCGTCAATCGTTAAGCGAGTGATAAATCTGATGGACCAACAAAAATCTACAGTTGTGTATTGTTTTATCGCTCTGTACCTATGCCAACAGGGTTAAATTTCATTTAACTTGATGGACTAAAGTCCAACCTACATAGTACCTACGGGTGATGGTATCGCCTTGGGTACTATTTTGTAAGTCGTATTTAGTCGGTTTTAACCTTGCTAATTTTGTGCACATGTTAATAATTTATAGCTTATTATGAGCCACTATCAGTAACGCTATCCACAGCACTATCACCAACATTTTCAGGCGAGTTTTCTGTGCAATCAGCTAAATGAGTTTCAGCTTCTTTTTCTGCCACAGCCACACGGTCGGCCTTAGAAACATACTTAGGCTTGCTGGAGTTTTGCAACTTAGCATTCATTTTCTTAACTTTTGATTTTAAGGCTTGGTTAATTTTCTTTTTACGATTCATATAACTTGTTTGCTTCTCTATGACTATCAAGGATGTACTATAAAAAGTACTCTAAAAAATGTACTGTAAAAACGTTACGATGAACACGGCACTCATATCAAAGCCACTAATCTAAGCTAAGCATTATGCCCGCTAAGTTAGCGCCTGAGATAAATGCCTCGTTATTTCAGTAACGGATGATCTGCGGGTAACTGTTTGGCAATCCATAACGATAACTTATGTTTCATGCTGGCCAAGTCTTCAGCATCTTTTGGCAAAGGTTGAATAAGTTTATCATTGACCAATAATCGATATAAGCTTTCAATTTTGTCCTTTGCGGCGTTAGTGGTTGAAAAGCCTTTATAGCCACGATTTTTCGCATAACCTTCACCAATAACAATGGCTTTTTTCAATAATTCAGCTTCATTTTTTAACTTTTTCATTCGCGGTATATTTCCCTGTATTTTTATTCAATGACAAGCTCAGGTGTTAACCTTAAGATAAAAAATGAGCTTTGTTCATACTGAGTGATCATTTAATCAGTTCGTACAATTTACAGCACTGATATAAGAACCCTTACTATAAATTATGCTACGGCCTTATTAAGGTAAAAGGCTACTGTTTGGACTAGGTTATTGCGGCCTAAAGTAATCGAACCTCTCAGGGCATATCACTCACATGGGTATTTTAGTAATCTGCCAACAGTGATTTATTAAACTGATCGGTAGAGAGTGTTAAATTTTTATTTGCTATTCGCGTATTCAATTCACTAATATCTTTATCAAGTTTAGACATGGTTAAGGTGTTGTCATCTAATAAATAAATTTGCTTTAAACTGGCATAATAAAAATTTAAAATAATCAGTGCATTAACATTGTCATTGGCAGCGGCGGATTTTATTTTTTTCAGTTTACGATATATCGCGTTTTGTTGCTGCTTAATTTGCCAAACATAATACACTTCACTAAAAAATGCACTGGCTCGTAGGCGATGCAAAGCAAAAACACAGGTTAATAATGCCAATAATACCCCAATAAAATTATACCTAAAATTACTTTCTGATGCGGCGCCATCCTTTGTCAACTCACCTGCCGCTTTAACTGCCGGCTCCGGGGTTATATTGCCAACATCAGCAAATAGCATGATCAAAGCTTGTCCGTAAGCCAAAGCTAAAATAAGCAAACTAGCAATAAAGCTGACAATAATAATATTGAGGTGTTTACGGTAAACGGGTTTTTCAATGTCTTTTAATTTCATTTCTTAACTTACTTCTATAATTTCAATAAAGATGAACAATTAGGGTGATAAAAGCTAGTTTATTGCCAAGCCAGAATGGCGTTTAACTTGCTGACTTACGCCACTTTGCCAAACGCTCTGACTGCTAGCAATACTTAACTGCAGCTTAGCTCGAGTAATGCCAGTATATAATAATTCACGCGACAATAATCTATTGTCTTTTTGCTCAGGCAGCACCATAGCGACATGTTCAAACTCACTACCTTGAGTTTTATGGATAGTCATCGCATAAACCGTTTCAAATTTAGGCAAACGCGACGGCATTATCCAGTCATAACCACCCTGTGTATTCTCAAATACGGCCATTAAATGCCCTTGGCTATTACGCCATAGCAAGCCAATATCGCCATTGTATACACCTAAGCGATAGTCATTTTCACTGATCATTATCGGTTGACTGGCGTATAAGGTATTACTTGATTCAAAGCGATTAAAAGGAATTACCCCTTTATTACGCAATATATCAATCACTAAGGCATTTAGGCTTTCGACCCCTTGTGGGCCCTTACGCGTTGACGATAAAATTCTAAATTTAGCCAATAAGGCAAAAGCCTCTTCAACCTTGTCGCATTGACAAAGGCCTAGGTAATACTGCTCAACCAAGGGTGTAAGCCAAGTTTCAATAGTGCCCGATAATAAGGTGAGTTGTTTGTCGTTACTCGGTGGCTCGCTTGGTTGCAATAACTGCCAACTTTCTTGATATTGGCCTTTAATAACATAATTGGCGATTTTACCTATGCCACCTTCGCCATCAAAGCGACGACTTTTCATTAAAAAGGTGACGCAATCTCCGGCGCTGTATTGCTCATCTGCCGCTAATACGCTGCTATCTTTTGTCAGCGTTTGATAACCGGTTACCTGGGCTAAATATTGATGATTTAAAGCGCTGTAACCTAAGTGTGGACGCGGTGCAAAATCAGCTAAAACACTGCCAACCGCCACTGAAGGTAATTGATCAGCATCACCCAATAAAATGACTTTAGTGGTGGCTGGTAAGGCGCGAAAAATTCGCGTCATCATAGGTAAATCGACCATAGAGACTTCATCAATCAGTAAAATATCTATCGCGAGTTTATTTTCTTGATGATGGCGGAAATTGACCTGATCAGGAATAACGCCTAATAATCTATGTAGGGTTTGTGCTTGCTCTGGAATAAGGTCTAATACTTGATCAGCAATACTACCACGAAAACCTTGAACCGCATTGGTGATTGATTCTGATAAGCGTTGTGCCGCTTTACCTGTTGGCGCTACTAAGGCGATTCGTGGTGCCGTAAAACTTGCCCTATTTACGTTTATTTCGCTTGAGCTTTCATCCGTTAAGTTTTGGCTACCTTGACTTGAGTTTTCGCTATCTGCTATAGCTAACATGACCAAGGCAGCAAGCAGTTTAGTCACGGTATAAGTTTTGCCTGTACCCGGACCACCGGCAATAATGGCAAAGTCTTTATTCATCGCATTGGCTACGGCAACACCTTGCCAGTCAATCGCGCTACTGGGTAACTCATTCTGTGCGGCTAAGTCAGGAAATAAAGTACTGACAATGCTTTTGATGGTATCAAGTTCACATTTTGCTTGCTGGGTATTTCCAGCTGATTCAACTTGTCTTTCTCGACTGTTTCGTCGCTCTCGCACTAGCTGCTTTAGCTCTTGCTCAAATTGATAATAGCGCCGTAAATAAAGCCGTTCATGACTTAACACTATCGGTTGTTGCTCGGCCTCTATCTTTTGCTCCAAGTTTACTAAAGGAAGTTTTTCCATCAGCGCCGTAAAGGTTTTAAGGTCGGCAAATATAAAGCCCTTAGTATCTGTTGTTACCACTGTGGGGTTTTCGTTCACATCAGCACTTTGACTTGTGCCATCACTAAAGAGTCGTTTACCGGCGACTTGCGCTAAGGGTAAACAACTATGACCGTCTCGCAGACTCGCACTTAAAGCGATCAACAAATGAAACCATTGTTGTTGATTGGATAACAGTTGTTCATCACTTTGCATGTCATCAGTCTGTTTATCAGCTAAGTTATTAGTCAGGTAAAAACCCAGACATTGGCTGATTTCTTTAGCGAAAAAATAATCCACAGCAACCAAACCATCAAGTTGACTTGACGCATGTTGAAACGATGCATAAATATTTTCACTTTTTGCTTTATGGTTAATCATGACTTCAGGCATTAGTGGTTTCTCCAGCAAAAATATCATCAAGTTGATCTAATTCTGCGAGGGTAATTTGGCGATAATAAACACCACAATCTTGATGCTGAGTTTGGTTGCTCATACCACGTAAATACAAATAATAAATACCACCAAAATGCTGCTCGGGATCATAATCAGCCAAGGCATATTTTAGATGACGGTGTAATGCCAAAGCATAAATAAGATATTGTAAGTCGTAATGATTTTTCTCGATATTATGACGCATAGCCAGATCGTTATAATCACTATAGTGATCGCCTAAATGGCTAGACTTATAATCACAAACATAATATTTACCATCGGCCTGAAAAATCAAATCGATAAAACCATGCATCATACCTTTAAGTTGATGATAAGAAGGCAGATGCACTCGATGATTTTTAGCTATTTTGCTACTAGCATTACTATTTCTATGCTCGGTCAGCAGTTTTGTTAATAAACTACTACTTGCCGAGCGCATGGGGTAATAAAACTCGGTTTCTCGTAACGTATCTTGCAACTCAAGCTGAGCTAAAGACCAAGAGTTATTTACGTTAAGTGGCGTGTGTAATACCTCTTCTAACCATGTTATTAACCGTGTTTGGCCATGGTTTTGCGGCGTATTTTCGCCACTCTCTGCTGAACTCTCAATTGAACTATTTAAAGTGCTATCTGCCACACTTTCTATTACGCTATCTATAGCGCCATATTTTACCAGTGGCCAATGGCAGCTTTTTTGCCAATCAGGGGCTGAAAAGTCGGTTTGTTCTAAAATATCATGCAGTAAGTTACCGGTTTGTGCACCTTTGGTTAAGGTAAAACGTAACTCGTTAATATGACTTGATAGTGCGTTGTAGGTATTATCGCCTTGATCAGCAAGTTCGGTTTCTTGATTATCTCGATCAGGCGAAGAAACACCATTATGACGTAGATTTTTACTCAAAGCGGAGAATGAACTTAACCACCAATCACGCTCAATTTTACCCTCAAAACGCGCTACTTGAGCTTGTTTTTCAACGATAACCTTGGCATTGATTTCATCATTAGTGCTTTGGGTATTGATATTGGTATTGCCCGTGACTGAAATTTGCTTAGCTAAGGTTTCATTTGATAGCGTTTCTTTTGATAAGGTTTCTTGTGATAAGCTTTCTCCGGCTAAATAGTTGTCTAACACTGCAAGGGCTATTTCATCAGGATTGTCTTGCACTAATTGCTGCAAGCTGGTTGCCATATCAGTATCTGCCGACCATTTTAGTGTTTTACCTAAGGGAGAATTTTCATAATGGTCGAAAGCCGTGCTGAGAATATAACAGCGTTTTTCCGCGCGAGTAACCGCTACATATAACAGCCGAATAGCTTCAGCATAAGCTTCTGACGCCATGCGGGTTTTCGCATCGTCGTTACCGTCTAGGCTCTGTTGTAGCACGCCATTTTTATCATGAAATTCGATAAAACTGACCTGACGATTACCGAACTTAAGCGGGTCTTTATGACGCGTGGCAAACGGCACAAACACCACCGGATATTCCATACCCTTAGAGCCATGTTGCGTAATAATACGGATCAGGTTTTCGTCACTTTCTAAACGTAGCTCAGCTTCAACTTCTGGGTTGTCTATCTGGCTTTGTTGTTCAAACCAAAATAACAGCTCTTGCGGTTGACGATGTCGTTGACTTGCCCCTTGTAACAATTCAAACAAGTGCAATAAATTGGTTAATATTCTATCCGCATTATGCTTATCATCAGCGCTGTTATCTACAGCACTAATCTCAATATGAAAATGTTGATGCATTAACTGCAATGCCATACTGATAAAGCCTTTAAACTGCCATTCATTACGCAGTTTTTCAAAGCTAATTTTTAATGCTTGCCATTGTTGTTCGTCGTGCTGTAATTGCAATAACTTTTCACGATTAAAGCCCATTAATGGGCTGGCTAATGCGGCGGTATATAAACGGTCATTCTCTAAAAACAAAATACCTTTTAATAATTGCAGTAAATGCTTGGTTTCATCACTTTGCAATAAGTTGGCGCGATTACTCATAAACACGCTAGCTAACCCACATTGGTTTAAGGCAAATTTGATATCAGCCGCTTCGGCACCGTCGCGGACCAATAAAGCAATATCGCCACTCGCCATGTTAAGTTCAGGGCAAGCTAAGAGCCTGACAATTTCATTGGCACACCAAGCCGACATTTGCGTGCGATAGCCTTGTTTAACCGCTTTTTCTTTACCGTCTTTGCTTTTAGCATCCGCTTCAACATTAAAGTGAATAAACTGTAGGGCATTAAACTCGCGGTCTGGAAACACTTTTTCGTGCGCCTTGGCTGAGGCTTTAACCGGTAAATAAGGAATTTGATAACCAAAAACATCAACTGCATCGTCAGATAATTTATTACCGTAAAAGAAACGATTATAGCCGGTGATCATGGCAGCACTTGAGCGCCAATTGGTATCCATTAACCACTGATGGTCGCAGTCGTTTCGCGCTGAAAGGTAGGCAAAAATATCGCCACCACGAAAACCATAAATGGCTTGTTTAGGATCGCCTATCATGTAAAGTGCAGCACTTGGCTGATGATAATAAATTGCTTTTAATATCGAGAACTGTTGCGG
This sequence comes from Colwellia sp. MB3u-45, assembly GCF_014077005.1. Lineage (GTDB taxonomy): Bacteria > Pseudomonadota > Gammaproteobacteria > Enterobacterales > Alteromonadaceae > Cognaticolwellia. Next base: position 38,284 of record NZ_JACGVC010000033.1, read on the forward strand.
GTCGGTATCTTGAAACTCATCAACCAGCGCGACAGGAAATTGAGCAAATATACTATTGGCCAACACCTGATCAGGCGCTTGCCCTGATTTAGGCGTCAAACAATCATTTAACGTGCTAATTAAATCGTCAAAGCCCATCACATTCGCTTGCAGTTTTTTTCGGGTGATTTCTGCGCGGATATGATAAATACCTTTTCTCACCACCAACAAAGCTTGTGCACGATTAATCTGTTTTGCTAAATCAGGATGTTGTTTTTTAACCCTATTGACCGCGGTAAAAATTTCAATTAATTCGCTTTTCACTTTCGAGCGACCGTAACGTCGACCATCAATAAAAGCATCAGGCATTTTGCCGTGCTTACCTGCAACATCAGCCGACAGCTCTGCTAACCAATGGAGTAATAGCGTTAACTCTTGTTGGCGCTTTTCTTGTTCTACGCCCTTTTTAACCTCAATGAGCGAGGTGGTTAACATGGTTATATTGGCATCTAAACTAGCAATGGCTTCCTCAACTAAGCCTTTAAATTCAACGCTAATATTTTCTGGGTCTTGCACGTTCAAGACGTTTTGTGTCGCTAACGCTTTAGAAAACTGATTAATAAAAGTAGCTGGCTCTGGCCAAAATTCGCTGACCAACTTAAAGGCTTGGCCGTTATTTTCGGCCCCTAATGCCAATACGCGATACCAGTCTTGGCAAGCTTCTAAGGTGATATCTTGGGTGTTAGTTTCCATTTGGGCATTAAAGCTAATACCGCTGGCAAAAGCATATTGGTTCAGTACACGCTTACAAAAACCATGAATGGTAAAAATAGCGGCTTCGTCGATATACAATAAGGCCTGGCTTAAGCGCGCTTTTACTTCACGACTACCAATATTTTTATCGACCAGGTTTTGGTTCAAGGTTTTAAAGTAAGCATCCTGAACAATTAATGTATCCCAGCTGTGCAGGCTTTCTCGAATAAAATCATCAATACGACCACGAATTTCTTCTGTCGCGTCTTTGGTGAAAGTCATCACCAAAATCTGTTCAATCGGTAATTCTCGCTCTAATAATAAGCGTAAAAATATTCGGGTGATATTATGCGTTTTACCTGTACCGGCACTGGCTTCAATTAAATGTTTGCCTTGCAGTTCAATAGTATTGGCGTTTAAATTTTTCATTTTTTAGCTCCCTGCCCTTTTGCTGCTACCTTTACTGACTGCAGGGCATCGAACATTGGCTGATACAAAGCAAGTAATCTGGGTGATATTTTTTGATAATCAGGACATTGTGGCCAAAAATATTGTACATAGGCTTCATCACCAAAGGCTTGAAAGCTATTACTGTCAGACCAAAACTGTTCAAACTGTGTTTGTTCAAAAACTTTGCTCTTGCGTATTTTTTCTGCAATATCACCATTAAGTAATAGTGGTTGCTGCTGGCCTAAATAAAACGTTACGATTAAGCGTAATAATTGCCCTTTGGCATCATCAATATCACTAAAGTAGAATTGGCTTGGCTTTTGGCTTTTGGTGTCAAAATAGTAGCCATGTGTAGCGGCCACATTGGCATATAATGCCGTTTTCGCTGGTGCTGACTTGCTTTGTAAAGCCTCAACTTGTGCAACTTGAACAATAAGTTGGTGTAAATACAAGGTAAATAAGTCTTTCGCTTTCGCACTACTGCTGCGATAAAACACCGCCTTGTTATCAACAATAGTTAATTTACTCTCAAGGGTTAAGCTTTTAGGTAACACAGTTTTTAAGCTGGCTAGTTCATTGCTTGAATATAGGCTGTCATCAAAAAGTACGTTATTGGTTAAAGCATCAGCTAAGTTCAGCGTGACGCTACAATCTATGGGCTCAAGGGTTAAGCCTTCATTTTGTGCTAATTCAGTGATAATGAATTGGCTGAAATCTTCGCTGTCTTTTTGCCAACCTTGTATTAGCTCATCAGTACTGGGTAAGTCGGGCAAGTTTCCTGACAGCTTAGCGCTAAGTAATATTTCATCACAGCTTTGTTTACTTTGCGCCGGTGCTAGGTAATAGCTCAGCAAGTCTTGTCTTAGCAAGTAGCTATCGAGTCGGTTAGGTACAAAAGGCTCTACGTCATTAATCAATGTATTGCTGTTGTCTAAATACAAATAAAGTGCTCGTTGAGCGTAATAACGCCCAGGATGCTGATAAAAGCGAATAACATCATTAGCTGATAAATTTTCAGGATTGCCGGCTGTATTGGCATCAACGGCTGTTATGGTGTTATTTTCTACGCTGCCTTCTAGGTTATGCTCTGTGCTATTTGTCGAAACATTTGCTGAAACATTTGTCGAAATATCTACAACACTATGTTCTGATGCATGGGTAACCGCATTGCCAAGTTCAGCTTTTGCTTGGCGCAAGTGTAACCAGTTGGCATCAAAGCTGGCAAATGCACCTAGGTAATTTTTCTCGCTAAACGCCTGCATAGGTAATTGTCTAACTTGGCCCTGTGCATTGCTTGCCGCTTCGGTATTTAAACCGAGTAACTGCCAACCATAACCGCGAGCAAGATATTCCATCAGCTCTTTTAATACCAACGACGGTTGACGGTCTTTATTGTTCTTAATATTTTTACCTTGATAGCTTAAATACAAAGCTTGGCGGGCAGAAATGATTGCCTCTAAAAATAAATATCGGTCGTCACCTCGGCGCGATCTGTCACCTAATTGCGCTGGTGTGGTGGTCATTAAATCAAAACTGAGTGGTTGGCGCTGGCGCGGAAATTCGCCATCGTTCAAGCCTAATACCGCAATTATTTTAAAGGGAATACTGCGCATAGGCAGCATAGAACAAAAGGTAACTTGCCCAATCATAAACTGTCGACCCGGATCGGGCTGACTGAAGTGACTATTTAAAAAATCACGAATAACCGCCAAACTAATCGCGCTGTCGTAAGCGCCATGCTGACAATATTCCACTAACGACTCAATGGCGGTGCGAATAATGTTCAAACCATTATCGCTTTCGTCGTCAAAAAGTTGTTGCAATAGATCAAACAAAAATTGCTGCCATTGCACGGCTGTGCGTGCTTTTGACATGCTAACAGCGGTTAGTTGTAACTGCTCAATAATCAACATGAGTTTGCCAAGTAGCTCACTGTCGCTGCCTTCGATAGTAGGCAATAACAGCTGATTTTGGTAAATCACACTATGGTCTGCAAAAGCAAAACCGCGCATTAAACGGCTTAAACCTTGTTGCCAAGTAAAACTGTTACTGGCGCTGTTGAGATCTGAAGCCACTGGTTCATTTTCTTGCTTATGAGGCTCTTCCCTCACGTCACCCGCTTGGCTTTGCGTTAACACTTGTTGTTTATGGGCTTTATCTAAACCCCAATGCACACAAGAAAGTTCAAGCCAATGGGTAATTTTTTCGATGTCGTCAAGGTTAATACCAAAACGAGATTGCATCGCCGGCAAGCGTAATAAAGCAATTAAACTTGACACTTGAAAGCGGCTATCGGGCAAGGTTAATAACTGGGCAAACGCCGCTACTAACGGCTCGGCGTCTTTACTAATGCGATCAGCAATCGAACAAGGTAGCGGTGGCACTTCGTCAGCAACATCTTGCCAGCCTCGCGTAAAAACGGCATTAACATAAGGTGCATATTGCTCAACTTGCGGGCACATTACTAATACGTCTTTTGGCGTTAAGCTTTTGTCTTGATTAAATTGATGTAATAACCAGTCGTGTAAACCCTGCACTTCACGCAACGCACTGTGAGCACTGGTGATCAAAATTGAGCCATCAACTTTTGGCGCTTGTTCAGGGCTTTGCGGCTCTTGATGACGAGCATCTGACAAAGATAAAATGTCTTGCTGAACACTCGCTAAAACATTGGCTTGTGACATGATTTTTGAAATGGCTTCAGGACTAGAGTTAGCTTGCTCAGCGCTATTTAAGTCTGCAACGGCTGATTCAAAAACCTCAATATTGATTGTGCTGTACTGGTATAAAAGCGCCATAAATTCTCGGCCTTGCTGGCCCAAGTTGGCTAATAGAGGATTACCTACTGGCTGGTTTATATCGGCTAAATCAGCATTAAGACTTTGCTTATCAACACTTTCATCACTCACCTCATTGACTTGTTCCGCCGAAAAGTCTGTGCCTTTGAGCCAAGCTTCAATGGCATTTTTTTCTGTCACCACATCGCCCCAATAAGCATAACAAGGGTTTAAATGGAAAAAATGCACATCAATTTTCTCACTTAAGGCATTAATAAACTCAAGCCAAAGTGGCGCCATGGCATTAATGCCAAAAAATGATAAGCGATGCGGTAACGCTTGTGCTGTTAATCGGTCAAGATTATTTAAGTTTTTTATCGCCAGTGCGACCAGTTCACGAGGATTATAAGGTTGTTCGCGCACCAATAAATGCCAGAGCTTGCCTTGCCAAATAGCATTACTTTCAATATCTTGTTGATTATCATCTGATATTGTTGAATGCTCACTCGCTTGTTGATCAAAAGCGCTAAATTCACCTTGGTGCCAAGCGTGGATCCATTCAGGACGAAATATTAAATATTGCTCATATAAATCAGCTAACTGACAAGCCAACTGATAACGTTTTAACTGCTCAGCATCACTGTAACTTTGACCAGCGGCGTTTTTATTAGCCGTCTTGTTAACATTTTCTGAGTTATTGGCTTTAGCTTGCCAATAATCACTAGCTACTTGAAACGAGACATCATCAATGACTTCATTTGAGGCTAATAAAGTGTCGATGCGCCAAGCAAGTACTTCTCGTGAATAAGGCGATTGCTCAGGCACGTCTTCATCGCTGGCTAAATTTCTAATTAAATTCCACAAAAATTGTGATGGTAAGGCATAACGCATATTCATGCTAATGCCTCGCTGCTCGGCCAGTGACATATTCAGCCAATGTTGCATACCGGCATTTTGCACAATAACAGTGTCTTGAGCGAAAACAGGAAGTGGGGAGAGTTGCTGAATTTTATCAAGCAGCACTAACAAATTTTCCATTTTGTTAGCGGGATAAAGATAGAACAAGTGCGCGCCTTTTTAGCCAGGTTTTTTTATAGTTAAATTTAACCACATCACGCACGATAACACTAGCGGTTGTTGTCTCATAGGTATTGAAAATCATTGAATAAAAAGCATATTAGATAAACTAAACACCTTTCGCTTCATTTGAAGTTAAAGCAAAGATATTATTTAAGAGCACTGTGATACTCAGGCCATTTTAAGGTGTAGTTTCAGCGTTAAACGAGGAAATAAGATCAAGTCGGGATACCATGATAATGGTTATTCTCTTCACAAAAATATCGGGGATATTTTGAACAGTTTTGGCTAGTCTATAGGCAAAAAGCATGATCGCCTGAAGTAATCCGTGCCTTCTGGCTAAACCTTTGTCGACTTGCAAAAGCCTGCTTCTTGAGGTGGAACGGGTATATATGCAGATCGGCGAATAACCTGCTTTAACAACAACGATTATTAGTAATTTGGCTCTGTTCCACAACACGGTTATTAGGTTATGAAGTCTAATTACAAAAGGTTATAAAAATGAGTATTGAACCAAGATTGCTTTTACCGATGATAGTCTAGCCTTTAAGCATTTTTTTGTAGATCTTTTATCGGTTTTTTGTCGGTTTTTGTAGGTCGGACTTCAGTCCGAAAAACGTTTAGCAGCCAATTAACATAATAGGTCAACCGACATCTGCAGCGGCATATTTTTTTATCAGCATTTATGCCAATAACCGTTAAATTTCATTTAACTTGATGGACTAAAGTCCAACCTACATGGAAAAAACGTTTAGTGGCCAATTAACATAATAGGTCATCCGACATCTGCAGCGGCATATTTTTTATCAGCATTTATGCCAATAACCGTTAAATTTCATTTAACCTGATGGACTGAAGTCCAACCTACATGGGACAAACGTTTAGTGATTTTTTTGTAGGTCGGACTTTAGTCCGTCAAGCTTACCGCGAATACAAAACGTAGTGGGATAAAGCCAAACAGAAAAATAAACTGAAAGCTATTTTTCTTTAAATCTGACAGCTCAAAACTTCAAACTGAGCGCTGTTTTTTTTAAAACCTGATGGACTGAAGTCCAGCCTACATGGAACAAAAAATTAGTAAAATTGGTGTTAGTCAGTGCCCGCTTTTAACTCTATAGAGATAACTTTTGGCCAGATATAAGAAAAAAGCCAATTTACGAAGAAATAAACCACAAGCAGTACAACAATACGAACGTCTGAGTCATAGCCGCTAAATTCTACCAGTTGCTTACCCGTAAGCATTAAAAATATTAATGTCGCTAAAAAAATAGCAAACCAGATACTTTTGGACTTTCCTGTTGAAACACAAAGGCTACCGCAGCTTTTACACTTTACCTCAGAGAGTCCAAACCGTTTAAGTGGTAATAACTTGTTTACATCACTTTTTGAAATAAGTGCATTTTGACAATTTGGACAAAGAATATTCATTTTAAACCTTACAGCTATTTCAGCAGGAAAATATAGCTGGCTAAAGTAAGCGACACAGCCGCAAAAAACAAATTTTATTTATCCTATTTTAGTCGATCATAGTTTTTAGCTGTAGATATCATCATTTTCTTACCACTCTCACTGCTTATTTCCGCTAATTCAAGTATCTTTAAAACCTCTACTGCATCAGCTGGATTAACTGGATTACAACCACCTAACTTTATAGCTTGAGCAATTTCTAAGTAGTATTGCTTGTAGCAACCCTGCTCAGTTTCTATCGCTGTACTCGAAAACTCAGAGTATAAACGACCATAGTTTTCCTCATTTTCGACACCATACAAGGAATTTATTGGGCTTATACCCTTTTTTAGTTGCTCTTCTTGCGGGTCAAAACCATATTTAATGAAACTTCCTTTTGTTCCTTCAATACGAAAGCGCATATTGGGAGCCGCTGAAAATGAACTTGCATGGAGAACAACTTCAAGATTTTCATAATGAAGTTGCACGTGAAAATAGTCCGTGGTTTGAGAGTTTGCTCTTAATGGTAAACATCTTGCCGTTAATGCTTCAGGCAGACCAAAAATATTGATGGCTTGATCCACTAAATGCGAGCCTAGATCAAACCATATTCCAGAGCCCTTTCCTGCTTGTTCTCTCCATCTTTGCCTAACGATAGGCCGAAAACGATCATAATGAGATTCAAAGTATCGAACATCTCCAAGTTGATTGTTTTTTAAAAGCTTTTTAACCGTTAAAAAATCGCCATCCCACCGCCTGTTATGAAAAACAGACAGTAATAACCCTTGCTTTTTAGCTAAGTCTACTAGCTCCTGCGCTTCTACACTGGTGGTAACCATAGGTTTTTCTATAACGACATTAATGCCATGTTCTAAGCACAATTTTGCCAATGAATAATGCACATTATTTGGCGCTGTGATGACAATTAATTCAAGGTTTCCACTCGTTATTAACGCTTGTGCCGTATCAAAAATGGCAATATTAGGATGTTGCTCCCTTACTAATTCTTTTTGAGAACTATTTATCGCGACTAACTCCATATATTCTGATGTTTCTATCAGGGGAATATGAAATGTTTTAGCTGAATATCCGTATCCTATTACACCCACTTTTATCATGTAAAAATAACCTGTTTTTATGACCCGATGAATTTATTGAAAACTAAGATTTTATTAAACATCATTCTAAAGTTTTTTGCCAAACTCAAGAGAAACGCCTTAGTACCAAGCCATTGATGATTCATAATAAAATAAGCGGAAAACCCATTAGACAGATTTCCCTTGTTATACACATAATTTTATCGACGGCCGTGCTCATCTATTTTGGCAGTACAGTGAAAAAATAAAATCGTTTATTTGGCCACAGTTTTTTGGTCTATGCGCTAACGAGACATAGCTTAAATCTTTTCAAATACTGTCACTCTGAGCTTTCGATCGACATTCTCATCAGGAAAGTCACACTCACTGGTAAAGCGATCAATCATTTTCAAGGTATGAGTCGATGCGGTAATAATTTCGGCATCTGACTGATCCCACGTTGCATCAAAGCGATGAAACATGCAAATCAACCAGCCTCCTGGGTTTAAAAGCTTTGAGCATAGACTGACCAATCTCGCAAAGTCTTGCCCTTTAGGTTGATGCTCTGAATGAGGTGACTTATACACTTTTGGCGGCGGATCTAAAATAATACCGTCGAAGGTCTGGCCACGCTTTATTGCTTTAGGCAAATGCTTATAGATATCACCCTGTATAAAGCTGCGCGTGCCAAGGTCAAGGCCATTTTTTTCGTAGCTTTTTTCGATACGGGGTAACAAGTCTTTCGACTTATCCAAATGAATAGCGGCTTTTGCACCACCTTTTAAAGCAGCAATACCTAGACTACCAGTAAATGAAAATAAGTTGAGAACACGGCGACCCTCACTATGATCAGCTAACCATTTTCGCACTGGACGCGCATCAAGATACAAACCGCAGTTATGCATAGCATCTGGTAGTAAACTGTAATAAACACCATATTCTTTAACAAATTCTGGAGCGTCGGAAAAATCACCATGTAGCGCAAACATTCTGTCCTTCAACCGTAATCCAAGTAATTGGTCACCTTTGGCTAGAATTAGTGTAAAGGGAAAGTGCTGTAGCAGTGCATCTTTAATCGCATCAAGATCGTCACGAATATCCTCTTTATATTCAACCACAGCCATAGTACCGAATTTTTCAATAACAACACTTTTTGCGCCTTCAGCGTAACCATGAAAAACACGCCAACAATCAAATTCATCAGACTCATGTAAAACTTTTCGATCATTCCATGCTTTTGCGATTAAATCATGCCAGTTAATTGTCAATTCTATGCCCTGCCCGTATGTGTTTTTTAGTCTTGATTCCCACCTGAAATAAAAGGATGCGGGGACTCTAACTTATTGAGCTAGCATTATAACGAACCATAGCTTGTGTTAATACTGATATCCACACAGAAACAAAGTTCCTGTAAAGGCTCCCTGTAAAAACCCTGCCAAAATACATAATTTTCACATACGTCTTACTAAACTAGTGATAATAACCTGTGATAAATAGTTGGCTATTCATATTTGGCCCATGACAGTAATCACTGGCTTTACGGTTGACGGACTAAAGTCCGACCTACAAAAAACGCCTAACGCTACATAATCACTCACAGGCACTATTTAGATTGGACTTCAGTCCATCAAGTTAAATGAAATTTAACGGTTATCAGCACAAATACCGAGCAACAAAAGTAATACACAGCTGCAAGTTCTTTTGGCCCATGACAGTAATCGCTCGCTAAACGGTTGACGGACTAAAGTCCGACCTACAAAAACGCCTAACGCTACATAGTCACTCGCAGGCACTATGTAGGTTGGACTTCAGTCCATCAAGTTAAATGAAATTTAACGGTTATCAGCACAGATACCGAGTGAGAAAAGTAATACACAGCTGCAAGTTTTTTTGGCCCATGACATTAATCACTGGCTTTACAGTTGACGGACTAAAGTCCGACCTACAAGAAACGCTTAACGCTATATAGTCACTCGCAGGCACTATTTAGGTTGGACTTGAGTCCATCAAGTTAAATGAAATTTAACGGTTATCAGCACAGATACCGAGTGAGAAAAGTAATACACAGCTGCAAATTTTTTTGGCCCATGACAGTAATCACTGGCTAAACGGTTGACGGACTAAAGTCCGACCTACAAAAAAACACCTAACGCTATATAGTCACTCACAGGCACTATGTAGGTTGGACTTCAGTCCATCAAGTTAAATGAAATTTAACGGTTATCAGCACAGATACCGAGTAACAGGGCTGCACAACAGCGCTATTTACAAATAGGTTTTTTCAGCTTTAGTTACCTTCTCTAAATAACGACGAGATTCTACCTTTGGGTGCTTTTTAGTGAGCAGATAATAAACAACTTTAGGCGATTTAGTATTGAGTACTTTCATCGCGGTTTTACGATTACCATGAAAGGTTTTTAATACATTGCCGCTGCCGCCATTATAAGCTGAAATAATGGCGTAATGACGACTGGTGTCATTGCTAACATCTTTCAAATAATTGTTATTGAGAATGTGTAAATAGGCTGAGCCAATATCAATATTAAACGCAGGATCAAAGAGTTGCTGCTTGCTTGGCATACCTTTTTTCTTTTTAATACGTTGAAAAACATCGGCTCCAGCGGTACTAGGCACAACTTGCATCAAACCATAGGCATTAGCGGTACTTACAGCAAATGGGTTAAAACTACTTTCGGTTTCAATGATGCCGTAGATCAACTCTGGTGATATTTGATAACGATTAGCCGCCGCAAGTACATGCTTACTGTATTTTTGTTCACGTAAGTGTTGATGTTTTTCAACCATTTTAATGCTAACAGCATAAATTTGTTTTCGATTTTTGTTGTATTTCTGTAAATTAAATTCTGTTAAGTACTTAGAAAATCGATTAGCACGCCATGAGTATTGAATAGGCTTATTGTCGCGATCAAGCACCTGTTGGTACAAATATGGTGTGCCGGAGAGTTGTGGCGCTTCGCTTGAAAATATATCAGTTTTTCGAGGATCTGATGTTGCTAATAAAGTAGTCACAATGGCACGCTGTAAATTGTGCAAGGTTTTAGCCTGAGACTGAGCCGCTAAAGTTTCGATTAAAATGCTGCCTTTTTCAAAATCAACAATGGCACGCGCTTGGTAGTCGTTAGTATATTTAACCAGTTTTTTATTGCTCGGTATTTGAGGCTTAGCTTCGCCCCACACATCACCTATATGCTTACTTAACTCTTTAAGCAGCACTTTGATATTATTGACATCTTGCTGAATAAGTCGATTAGTTTCAACCGCTTGATGAGCAATGGTAATAAAATCCGTATCGTTAGCATTTATTTGTTTAATTAAGCTTTCAGCACTACGAATTGAACTGAGGTTAGGTATGCTCTTACAACTGGTTAAACTTATGACTATAAATAACAACAACACTTTTTTAAACATTAAACAACGACCTTTAGTTTATTTGCTTGCCACATAGCACTATATAGATTCATCTGCTGTAAAGTACAAAATAGCTTAATAATATAAAGCGAATGCTTTGCACTCTGCTTTTTGTGACCTTTATCAAACGAGTTGGACTCACTGTACTAGCGGTAAATGCAACACTTATCGTAATGGGCTTCATTAAAATAATGCTGGTTAGTTCATGGTAATTAGACCAGGTCATTTAACCTTATTAAAAAATAATTTGCCACGATTAAACCAAGTGGCTCGCTATTATTAACCTTTGCTGTAAGTTGAAATCTAGAGCTGTGCTCTACCTCATGGCGTGTTGTTATGAGTTTTCAGACGCGCAATTCCAACATATTTCAAAAGACTGGGCATTTTTCTCTGAGCAGTTTGTGCAGGTCCAGTCCTCGCCATCAATGTCACTCTGTGATGAGTCTAATATTTCTGTCGCACGTTCCAAGTCGGCATCATCTGTAACCCAAACTTCAGGCCAAGAGTCGAAAGCGGAGATTTCTCCTATAGCGCCCTGAGAAAATTCATTTTTAATAAATGTGCTTATTCCTTGTGCTTCAATAAGGTTTTTAACATTACTAACCAGTAAAAGGCTTTCGTTGGAATATACTATTTTCATAATTAAATTCACCTAAGCATTTAATCAGAGAAACTTCCCTCTGATTTATTTTATATATTAATAACAAAACTTTGCCAGTATTACCAATGCTCGCTTATAGATAAACTAGCTATTTGTCTTATTTTTCACCTCAAAAAGAAATAATATGGCCAAGTAAATGTACCGCCAAAATTATGCAAAAAAATCTTGATACTTATATTTAGTAAATAGTAGCAAGGTGTTGTTTATAAAACACTAAAACAGTTTTTTCGTGCTACACTGCTTTAGTTTTTTTTATTGGTTAATCGCGTTTTTTGACCGCGCTTTATTAATGCTATTTTACTAGTGGCTAAGTCTAACGATGAGTATTCTTGCTGTTTTACCTCACTATAATTTTGTAACACACGCGCAGTGAGAAAATAGCTTCAAACTAGTGGCTGGCGCTTATATTGACCTAAGCATAAAAACTAGCAGACATGAGCAATGTCATAGATAATCTGTGTTAACAATAATATTTATGATCAAATATTATTGAAGTCAGATTTATTAAGCGTAATTATAAAAGGCTATTGAGTGAGTATTTTAACAGTTGAGCATATCAGTAAAAACTTTGGCGCACTGCAGGCGGTAGATAATGTTAGCTTTGAAATTAACCAAGGCGATATTGTTGGCTTTTTAGGTAAAAATGGCGCGGGTAAAACGACCTTAATGCGGATGATAACCGCTTTTCTTGCCCCCTCTTCTGGCAGAATTTTCATTGATGGCGACGACATCACTAAACACTCGTTAACTATCCGGAAAAAAATTGGTTACCTACCCGAAAATCCGCCTTTGTATACCAATATGACCGTATTGCAGTATGTAAAGTTTGCGGCCGAAATAAAAGGCGTTACCGCGAAAAAACAAGCCGTTCAGCTCGCTAAAGTATTAGAAGACTGTCAATTAGAGCAGGTTAAACACAAAACTATTTCAACCTTATCTAAAGGCTATAAACAAAGAGTGGGTATTGCTCAAGCGATTATTCATGAGCCTAAATTACTTATTTTAGATGAGCCCACCAGTGGCCTTGACCCCATGCAAGTTCAACAAGTGTTAGCACTTATTAACAACCAAAAAGAACAAAGAACCGTGTTACTGAGCACACATACCTTGCCTGAAATTGAAAAAATAGCCCAACGTATTTTAATGATTAAATCTGGGCAACTTATTATTGATCAGTCATTAAAAACCTTGCTAAAAGGCACCGATCAGCAAGCTAACATCGACAGCGATAATCTAGTTAAAGGCAATATAAATACCGCTGATGAAAACAGTGCCAAAGATGAAAATAGCCAAGCTCAAGCATTAACCTTAGAGCAAATATTTTTTAACCATCACCAAGAGTCAGCGCCTTTATCATCAAAAAAAACCATCCAAACACCCATACAAACACCAAACCAAAATGTAAGTAATTACTGATGAATAAAATTATCGCACTGACCAAAAAAGAGCTACATAGCTACTTCAGCAGCCCTGTGGCCTACATTATTCTCATTGCTTGTTTGTTGTTATTTAATGTGCTTTTTTTTATGCTGATAGAGCAAAATAGAGAAGTGTCATTACGAGACATCTTTCAAGTGATGGAGTTTATGTTTATTTTTATCATACCCTTATTAACCATGAAGTTATTTGCCGAAGAAAAAGCTAACGGCACCATGGAATTTTTGCTCACCGCTCCCTTAACACCGAGTATGATCGTGTTAGGTAAATACTTTAGTATGCTAATTTTTTACTCACTGTTAATTAGCATCACTGGCATTTATTATTTTATTGTTGAGTATTATGGCAATCCCGACCCTTACAGTATTTTATCGGGTTATGTGGGTATTTGGTTAGAAGGCGCACTTTTCATCGCCATAGGTTTACTGACTTCGTCGTGGACACGAAATCAAATTATTGCCGCGATGACCTCGTATCTGATCCTATTCTCACTGTATTTTTCAATCAGCTTTACCAAGTATTTCACCGGCTTTGCAGAAAACTTTTTGATCCAACTCAGCACTCGTAGCCATCTTGAAAATTTCGCTATGGGTATTATCACGGCCAGCGATGTTGTCTATTACTTAGCCGGCATTGTGCTCTGTTTGGTATTAACTGGCTTGAGCATCAACCATAGGTTGTGGCAATAAATGATGATTAAAAACAATAAAACTTTACTGCTTAAAAAGTTATTACCTACGTTGATTGGCGCAGCGCTCTTGCTATTTATATTAGGTTTAGCGTTATTTTATATCAATGCGCAATTTTCTTTGCTGTCATTAAGCCTTGCTAGTGGCCTTACATTAGGCGGCGGCATAGCATTTTTAGTTTTGCTCAAGCTTAACAGTCAGCTTAATCAGACTGACGCTAAGGCGATAAAGGCGGCATTCAATGCCACTAATTCACCTGATACTAATCAAGGCAAGGCTAAGCCCCGTTTTATTAGCCCACAAGGGAAAAAAGTCTGCCTTATTTTTACTATGATTATCGCGAGTATAGGTTTTCTGGCTATCAGTCATTATGCGGCCAATAGCATAACCACGCGATGGGATGTCACGGTAAGTCAACAACACACCTTAACTAAAAACACTATCGAGTTTATTAGCACACTGAAAGAAAAAGTTGAATTAACCGCGTTCTATGTCGGTTTGCCACCAAAATATTTACAAGATTTATTTAAGGAATATGAAAGGCTTTCTGCTGGCCTGATCAGCACGCAAATAATTGACCCAATAGAGAATATTTCATTCGCTGCTAAGTTTGGCAATGTAGTCAGTGGCGCCGAACGTAAGGTTATTGTCCAGTCAATTAATGGCCGCAAAGATGTTGATTTTAGCGATGACGCACTGACAGAAGAAAAACTCACTAATGCCATTGCCCGCGCTAGTAGCCCGCCAAGACAGCTTTACTTTCTCACTGGCCACGGTGAATATTCACTGGCAAACACCGACAATGTCGGTTTATCGACCTTTAAAAAATTATTGGCTGATAACAATATTAACAGTAAGCCACTGATGTTAGGTATAACTCAGTCGATCCCTGCTGATTGCGATGTGCTAGTTATTGCCGGTGCTCGCACTGAACTTACAACACAAGAAGATAAGTTAATCATTGATTATTTAAGCGCCGGTGGTGATGCCTTATTTCTGATTGAACATACCAGAGTTACCACGCCTGATAAGCCACTAACCGCAGAACAGCTACAGCAAAATCCGTCATTAAATAGCATTATTAATCAGTGGGGACTTAAGGTTAAATCCGACATTGTGGTTGATTTAACCAACCATGTCGGTAACGATGTTGGCAGTCCTGCCACCAAAAACTACCAAAAGCATAAAGCCATTACCCAAGGTTTAGATTATACCTTTTACGTTAGGCCGCGCTCCATTGAGATGTTAGCCCAACGTCGCCCAAGTATTAAGTTAGCGGTTATTGCCGCAACGGCATCAACAGAAAAAAGTTGGGCAGAAACTAACCGAAATTTAGCGATTCAATATGATCAAGGCATAGACACCCCTGGTCCAGTGCCCATTTCTTATGTGGTACTTGAAGAGCATAAAGAGATAACTGCTAGCCCGAATAAAGTGCAAGCGCCTCGTTCTGATACCCGAATGATTGTTTTTACCGATGCGGATTTCTTAACCAATGTTTATATTAATCAATACAGTAATGCCCAAATGGGGCTAAATATTGTCAACTGGTTAGCTGAGACAGATTATCAGACTTTTTTAAGTGCGAAGGTTATAAAAGTTGAACGCTTAGATTTAACCAGTAAACAAAAACGTCAGGTCATGGTAATATTATTTTTCAGCCTATTTTTCTTTGTTATTGTTGGCATAGTGGTTTGGTTAAAATCAAAACAGCATTAATATTAGCTATTGCCTTTTAACATTGCCCGTTAACATTAGCCGTTAACATTAGCCAATGAATACTAGTCAATGCCCAGCTTGGCTAGCCATAATTGCCAACGCAGTCGCCGATAGCTAAGTTGTAGTTTTATTAACTGCTTAGCATGCTCTTGTTGGCTAATATCATCAGCAAAATTTTGATAGCTTAGTTGTGCAAAGCCGTTTGATATAGCACAAAAGTTCGCTGACAACTCAGGTCGAGCTGTCGCAATAACATCAGCAAACTGTTGCGCGGTCATCGACCTTGCTTTTACCAATTGATGCTGCGCCATTAATTTTAGGGTTTTTAAATACAGGGCTTTAATTTTATCCTCAGCTTTCCCTTTAGCCTTGCCCTTAACAACTTTATAGCCATAAAACAGCAAGACGGCGCCAGCTAATATCAGCAAAAAATATAAAACATTTTTACCCTGCTTTAAACTCGCTAACAGCTGCGCCATAACACGCGATTGCTTTTGGCCAGTATAACCAATAACCCAACGTGTCCATTGGTAGTCAATGGCGTCAATTTGCATTTTAACTTGCTTATACCACCACATTGAACGTAACGCTTGCAGCGAAAAAAGTCCGGAAGATAAATCATCATACTCCTGCATTAAGCTAGTCGAAAATCCCCTTTCAACACGTTCTGGATCAACCGCTGCTGTTGGGTCAATGCGCTGCCAACCGTCGTTGGGTAACCAGACCTCAGACCAAGCATGGGCATTGCGCTGATAAACACTTAAATAATTTCCACTGAGATTGAACTCGCCGCCTAAGTAACCAACCACCATGCGAGCAGGAATGCCGGCAGCACGCATTAAATAAGTAAAGCTACTGGCATAATGCTCGCAAAATCCCGCCCGAGTGTCGAAATAAAACTGGTCTAAACTATTATTATTCAGCCGAGGCGGCTGCAAGGTGTAATAATAGTTTTCTTCATTAAGTTCAGTTAACACCTGATTAATTAACTGCCGGTCATCAGGATACTGCTGACGCAATTGTTGGCCTTTAGCGAGCAATTTAGGGTTGTTGTCAGTGCTTAATAGCAAATTTAAAGCACGGGTAGCATCAGGCAATGTCGCTGACATTTTGGCTGCTGGATAACTGGTGACTTGATAACTTAATGTTTGACTAATAATACCGCGATAAAACAAAGCAAAGTCATCACGCTGACCAATATTGCCTTGCTCACTAGTGGCAAAGTCGAGCGCAAATAACCAAGATTGAAAGCTAGGCTCAGCAATTACCTGATAGCTTAATCCTGTGCCACGTAATTCAATATCGGCTGAACTGTTCGCCTGCTCGAAGGTAGCTGAACCATAACTACTTTGAGCATTTTGACCACTTTGACTATTTTGACTATTTTGACTTAGGTCTCGACGGCTTTGTCGCCAAGTTACCCCGTCAAAATCATCTAATACCATCGCCCGCCAATACAGCTGAGCATGTTCAGGGTTACTATTTTGGAAACTGACACGAAACGCCAATTCATCCGACAAAGCTAATTGCGCAATATCACCAATTTTCACACTATCTGACAGCCCAACTTTTGCTGATTCAACACTTGGCACTTGCCAAAACGGACTTAGCTTGGGAAACCCGACAAATAACGCCACCGCTAAAGGCACTGAATATAAGCCGAGTTTAGCGACTAATTTAGCTTGTGCCAATACCGCCATTGTTGGTGCAAATAAGTTAAGTAGGATCATTAAATTGCCAAAAACTAAAACAATGACAGCCAATGAAAAATAAATAGATTGAATAAAAATTAATGAAGAGGTGGCAACAAAAATGCCTAATACCACCAGTTGATATAAATCTTTTCGCCTCGGTATTTCAAACATCTTTAAACTATAAGCGAAGCATAATAAATGCATCATGCTCAGCAAAAGCCCTAATGTTTGCCCCGCAACAGCGATAGCCACACTACCTGAAATAGCCAATAGTAGCATCAACCAAGGCGGTAATATTTTAGGTCTTACATAGCTTTTTATCGATTGGCTCAGCCTTGATACCAGAGCGCCTTTGCGAGCAATATTCAAATGCACAATAAACTGCAACGCCAAGGCAAAAGTGGCAAACAACAAATATAACAAGTGCAACTGTATAACTAAGGTTGCAAGGTTAAGTAGCTGAAAAATTAATAAACAAAAATACATTTGACTAGTAAGTTTTAGATCATTATTTTCACTAGGATTTTTACTTTTTCTGGGCTTAAATTTTTGTTTAAAACTGGGTTTAATTATGTTTTTCATCATGCACTCAATAACGTGCCAATGCGGTTAAGCATTTTAAGGTATGTTGTGCACTATGGTCATACTCAACCACTTGGTCGGGGAGTTTCAATGAAAAGGCAATTTGCTTAGTGCTACAGTCTTTAATTGCATAACTTAACCAACTTAAACGCTGTTCAAGTGTGCCGTTTGGCAGGCGCTCAAAGTCTAACTGCAACTTGCCTGATAGGGCTTGTTGATATTGTTTTGTTAACCAACCTTGTCCTTGTGCCACATGCTTCCATGCCACACGACTCAAGGGTTCACCCAGTTGATAATGTTGCAATTGGTGAAATTCATCTTGGCCCGGTTGAAAACTGTCTTGATAACTTTCAAGGTTATTTTCCGCCACTTCAATCGCCAGATTTTGTTGCTTAACGGTCCAAACATTGGCAATAGGCTTTGGATAAGCGGTAACTTGCTGAGCAAAATCTAATCGGGTCCAAGCTTTAAATAACCCAAAGCCAAATTCGCTGATAATTAACACTCGACCCAGTGGGTATTGGCCTCGTTGACAAACTCGATAAGGTATCCGAATGTTGTTTTCACCTATTTCGAGTTGTGCCAATGTTGTTTTGCTAAGCGCACTGTTGCTTGGTTTACTCTTGCTTGGTTTACGCTTGCTTGATTTATTTTCGTCCACGCTGTGATCAATTACTTGTTCGGTCTTTACCCTTGCTTGATCAAAAGAAAAACTAATAGTAAAGCGCACTTTTTTACTGGTGATCACCAGTGGAAAATACAGCGTTGAATCCACAAAACCTTGCAATGAATTTGTCGCTTTAAACTGTAAGCCAGAAAGATTAAAAAAACTATGGTGCAAAACCACAATGAAAAAACTAACTAGTAAATAGCTGATTAATATAATGACATTATTCTGATAATTGGTGCCCAGTAAAAACAGCAACAGCATAAACATTAACAAACCGGCACCAAAACGTGTGGGCATAATAAAAATATTACGATGATTAATTTGTTGTCGGCTGGCTTGTGGAATTCGACGAGTTAGCCAAGCATTAAAGTACTTATGCAGTACGCTTTTCAAGCTAGCGATTATCGAGCCTGTGCTTATCGAAGAGAACACGGTTTTTTTTCCTTTGCTTAACAACTAACGCCCCTTTTCACTCGATGGCAATCACTGAACTTAGTAACTAAAATTAATAACTTAACCTATTAATTTTAAAATATTACTAAACGCTGTGATTTAAAATACAGCCTTAAAGCAACGGGTTAGTCGGGTCAACCTGCGACAATATTTGCTGAGAAATTTCATCCGCTTGCTCAAACATATGATGATGTTGTGGCGCTAATCTATGTTCACATACTGGGGAGAATACCGCTTGAATATCTTCAGGGATAACATAATCACGATTTTGAATAAAAGCCCATGACTTTGCGGCTGCCAGCAATGATTTTCCTGCACGCGGCGATAACGCCTTAGCTTGGGATTCACTTTGTCGGCTCACTCTGCATAGTGCAATCACATAATCTACAATAGCAGGCGCAACACAAATAGTCGCAATATGCTGTTGTATTTCTCGTAATTGCTCAACACCAAGAAAAGGTTTAATAGCCATAACATCGCGGTGTGATGTTATTGATTGTAAAATTTTACGTTCGGCATCTATGCTAGGAAACCCTAAAGAAATTCGCATCATAAAACGGTCTAATTGCGACTCTGGCAATGGATAAGTGCCCGCATGTGACATGGGGTTTTGTGTCGCTATAACAAAAAATGGCTCAGGTAATAGATGGGTTACACCGTCGACACTCACTCGCCCTTCCTCCATAGCCTCTAGCAAAGCGCTTTGGGTTTTAGGACTGGCGCGGTTCACTTCATCAGCTAACACCACTTGATTAAATATTGCGCCCGGATGTAATTGAAATAACTTTGTCGCTTCATCAAAAATAGCAATACCAATAACATCGGCGGGCATCAAATCTGAAGTAAATTGAATACGTTGATATGACAAGCCTAAAGTTAAGGCTAAGGTGTTAGCTAAGGTAGTTTTGCCCATACCGGGTAAGTCTTCAATTAAAATATGGCCTTTAGCGAACAAACACGCCAAGGCTAATTTCACTTGATGGGGTTTGCCAATAACGACAGATTCAATTTGAGCCAAAACATTGGCAACCACAGTTTGCATACTTGTCGTTCCTTCTTATTGAAACATTAGCATAATTAATTATTCAACGAATACCAAGTAAAATAAAGCATCATTAGATTATGTGGACACTAGATACAGGAGTAAGTGAAGGAGTAAGTGCAGTAATAAAACCCTGAAAAATAGTATTGAAATCAAAAAATCTGTCATTGGCCAAAAAATAGCGCAAAAAAACGCCGCTTATTTGACCTTAGTCAACAAACGACAATATGGCCTTGTGGCATGCTAGCCAAATGTGTAAATCGAGACAGTAAATAAGCATGAACTTTCTCTTGATATATCGCTATTTTTTAGCTCAGTTGTGCTTTCACTCTCGAATATAGGTCGAGAATAGTGGCCTAATAATGGTCGAGTTTACCTTTATCATTAACAGCAACTGACTCAACAAACATGCGCGATTATAGATCGCATTTCGGAGATAAGTTATGGATGTCGATTTTAGCGAAATAAGCTATTTAGTTAACCCATCTAGTCTTACATTACATGCCGATCATCAGCAGTTTTTGTTATCGTTAATTGGACCTACCGTTATAGATATCCATGGCGAAAACAATAATGAATGGCGAGTTATTTCAACATTATTACAGGGTAATGAAGCGTCAGGGCTTATTGCCGTACATAGATGGCTCACCACAGGAAATAGATTACCTAGACCTAAAACGAATATTCGCATTATTATTTCATCTGTTGAAGCGGCTACTTATCAGCATTTATTTCATCACAGATACCTGCCTGAGGGGGTTGATTTAAATCGCTGTTTTAACGAAAAAGCCATTCGAGGCGGTATTGATGGAAAAAATAACAATATTGACGGCTATATTCAACGAGCGAAATTAATAGAAAATGCTATCCGCGAAGTTAACCCTACAGCCATTATTGATTTACATAATACTTCAGGTAATGGCCCTGCCTTTGCCGTCAGTACGCTGATAAATCCCAATGTGTTGTCGATTACGTCTTATTTTTGCGATACCTTGATTTTATCTGATATAAGCATTGGCGCTATGATGGAGCTGAATTTCTCCTGCCCTGTAGTTACGATTGAGTGTGGTGGTAGTTTTGATGACCAAGCGCATGATGTTGCTTATAATGGTATCAAAAAATTTACCCTTTGCGATGGCCATGCTACTTTACCACAAGATAAGGCCGTGCAAATTCTTTACAAACCTTTGCGTTTAGTCATTAAAGCAGAGCGCAAACTATCCTTTAGCAAACGTGACGAAGGCTATAGTGGCGTAACCTTGCGACAAAATATTGAACAATTTAACTATGGTGGATGCTGTGAGGGGCTGCTATTAGGCTGGCTTGATGATAAGGGTTTAGAAAACCTTGAAATGTTAAACGACCAAGGCGTAAACGTGATCGAACAGTACTTTAAAATGGTTGATAATAAATTGCTCTGTGCAACCAACTTGAAAATGTTCATGGCGTCAAATCAAAGCCATATTGTCCGTTCTGATTGCCTATTTTATGTTGTAAATAGCGTCAATAATTACCTTTCATAGCTAGCTTTATTAAAAATAAGGCAATAATCACTAGCCAATAACTTTCAAATAACGCTCAAATAACTATCAGTTTGATTAACACGATAAAAAGTCAGTTTAAGCTGGCTTCATGCAGCGCTATAAAGCCGTTAATGTTTGGCTTGATATTTTTTGATACGCTTAATTCTTTCGCGGCAACACTGATTTCATTTAACCCAAGAGAATAAAGCCTAGCTTACACTGGTTTATTTCTTTAGATTGAACATATCAACAACTCTGATCTTATTGATACTTACCCCATTGATAGACCATTTATATTTTGACCCCATTGATAGTAAAAAAAGCTGAGGGAACTAACTCATACTAAATGGTGCATCAGCTATCGCTTGTTCTAGGGCTATATTCTCTAAACCTAAGTCGCGTAGCGCGTGAATAAACTTCAAAGTTTTAAAACTATCAAACCATACCGTCAGTTGTTTGTTAAATTGTGCTTGCTTGTTCACTTTTTGCTTAGCCACAAAATTCAGTAAACCTATACTGATTAAAGCCTGCTGGCTATTTTTAGGTAAAAAAACTAGCCATAGTTCAGGTTGTTGTCGATATTGCCATAGGCATTCAAATGCTTGTAAACAGGCTTTTAATTGCACAAAAACGGCTGGATTATAGTATTGATAATCTAGCCCTTGTTCGACAAGTTGCATGATGTTTTGCACTGCTGGCCCAGTACCAAAAGGCACGCGCTGTGAAGGCCTAGCTTCTAATTTTATCGTTACGTCGGCTAAGTAAACCACCTCACCCAATTTAGCCAGCTTGTTTAACAGGTAAAAGTCTTCACCGGCATTGCGTTTAGGAAAACCTCGCGCCTGACAGTAGGCCAGCATATCAAAAGATAAAATACTGCCAATAGTAAAATAAGCATAAGGTGATTGCGCATAGTGCAAACCAGCAACGTAATAGCGTAAAGCGTTTTCGTAGCGTAAATTGGCTTGATGAATGGCTTGGTGTTCACTGTAATGATAAAAATTACAACAAGTAGCAACGGCATGCTTAAGCGCTACATTATTAACAGCATGGGCGGTAAAATAATTATCAGGTAAATAGGCGTCAGCGTCTGTTGAATGTACCCACGAAGCATTAATATGACCTTGAGTAAATAATGTTATCGCTAAGTCTGCGCCAATTTTTCTTGCTAAACCTACGCCTTGATCCTCAGGAATCGGTTGGCTGTAACGATTAACCATTAAGATTGACGCATTTACCTTTTTATAGCGACTCGAATGGCAAAGGTCAATTAAACTTAAATTACCTTGCTGCCAAATCAGTTCACCCCGTTCAGTAATACTCTGGGCTAAGTCACTTTGCGCTTGTTGATGCTGACGACCAAAATCGCTGTCGGGCTGATTAATTACGACGATTAACAAACACTGTTGCTCAACCAGTGTCGAGTCAATAAATCGGTCAATAAATTGCGCAGACTCTTCAAACGCTGGAATAACAAGCACGTGCTGATAGCTGCCCTGTTCTGGAAACGACGCCAGCAATAGTGCTTCTGGCTCAGCATAATGGGCTAAATATTTAGCGCATGTTTTATGCTGTTGTTGCGCAGCGCTGTTGTTAGTCATGGTGCTTATTACCTTAAAAGCTTACGTGCTTTTGTAGTACTTGAAGAAAAAATCAGTTTCAAGGCTATGACCTAAATGCCGCATTGCACATTAATGCAAGGCCGCACGAAAAGGTAGCGCCGCACAAATGTCTGCTTCAATGTCTAAAACTTCGGCTAAACGTTGATCAACGTCTGCTTTAGGAAAATATTCGTAAGCTAATTCAATAAATAAATTTTTATGCTTTTCTTCTGATTTAGCGATAGTTTGATAAAATTCTTTGTCTTTGCCTTCTGGTAGCGCTTGTGAAATCAAAAAAAATCGTTCATGACCACGGGCTTCAATTACGCCGCCCACGATTAATCTGTCCATAAAAAACACATCACTACCGTTACGAAAAACCTTTCTAATTTGGTTAATGTAAGGGTCTTTTTCATCCGCGCCTAATTGTCCGCCACGGGCATAAATTAATTTTAGTACCTGTTTAAAGTGAATAAGTTCTTCAATAGCTAAGTCCGCCATCGCTTTCACTACTGATTTTCGATCTGGATAATGAGAGATCATCGACATCGCCATACCTGAGGCTTTTTTTTCTGCTGCGGCATGATCAGTTAAGAAAGTGTCGAAGTCATTCAGCACTGCATCGGCCCAAGCTTTAGGGGTTTGATATTTTAATTCGAACATAGGTAAGTTTTACACAATAAACAAGAAAGAAATAATAGCGGTATTTTACACGGGTAAAAACAAGCGACAAGAAAAATACCCTGATAATGTCCAAGATAGTAGCAATAATGTTGTCATAACTTGCTCAGAGTAATTTAAATGATAATTTGCGGCTAACCTCGAGCTAAAGTTAATATTTTCAGGGGTTAACTACAGTACTAAAAATAACACTAATGACGTTAATGTTAGCAGCACTAACTAACAGCACTAATAATCACTCGCATATACTGCCACTAAACAATAGTTTCAGCTCAGTGGCTTTAGCAAAATTAGCCTTAAGCACTAGCGCAAAAATAGCTGGACCAAGCACACTTTTTTCATGGGTGATGATGTAATTAACGCCAGCTTCGAGTTGATATTTTAATCGCTATAGTGGCTGATTTTTAAGCGCTTAATTCAGTCATTAATTCACTCATTAATTACCGCATCAACTCAGGTTAAATTTTATATTTATCTGGCTCAAACATTTGTTTATTAAAGCGTAAATAAAACTAATTTTGTCTACAAAATTAAGTTATTATCAAACAAAATAAAATTACAATAATAAGAAAAAAGCTCGGTAAAAACTTGGATGTTAACTTAGTGGCCTTTTTCAATACTGACATCCTTTTAACCCTTTAAGTGTTTTTTATAGCTATGTTCAACAAACTATTAAGTCAATTATTTCAAAAAACTGAAAGTAGTACCCCCAATGTATATTTTTTCGAAGAAAGCAGACAAGATGTTGATTCAGAAAAAGAAGTTGAAAATCAGCAGGCTAATAAAAATCGTAATATAAACAATAATACAAACCACGATGGACTGATGTTTTACTCATTTGAAGATGAATATCAACAAAATTTTTATGACTACCTATTAGGCGAATCTAACCAGGTAGAGTCACCAAATGACCATGAACTATCGCAACTTATATCATCAAAAATACAAGGTTTATTGAAAAATCCAAAATTGATTTTAGATGTATTACCTATATTACCCTTATCTTTAACAAAAATTATTCAGCAGATAAATAACCAAGACTTTGATACTGAAGCTTTAATCCAATTAATTCAGCAAGAGCCTGCCATTGCCGCAAAGGTTATTGAGCTAGCTAATTCGGTTTATTATAATCGTAACAATAAAGAGATCACGGATCTTAAATCTGCTTTTTTGCTGTTAGGTGCCAACGGTTTATCAGAAGGCGTTATTAACGGCTTTGTTAATAAGCTAGTACCAAATTCAACTATTTACTTTAGACAATATGGTCAGAAAATATGGCAACATAGCTTATCTACCGGCATAACAGCAAAAGCACTGGTTGCTAAATCGTCCATAAAAGCTAGTGCAGCTCAAGCTTACTTTATCGGTTTAATTTGTAATTTAGGCGACCTTGTCATTTATCAGTTACTCACTGATGCGTTTGCTATTGTTCATCCAGATTGTCAGCCAAACTCTACCTTATTTAAAAATTTGATGGCTAAAGAATCAAAGAAATTGACTTATTTTATTGCTAAACATTGGAATTTTCCTGATTCAATATTAGACGCATTAGCCTTACAAGCAAAAGTTAAACGCGCAGCATTATTACCAACATTGCACCATAAAATGCCCCTAGCCTGTTATGTTTATGAAGCAAAAATCATTAGCCAACTTGAGCTAAGACTCGCGCATAGCGCCATTGATGATGAATATATTAAAGAAGTGTCAACCTCATTACTTTTCACGGAAGAAGCCAATAATCAGTTGCAGCAAGTATTAGCCGATAAGCAGTTAGAGAAAACTTAACATAATAGCCGTTATTTATTTTTACTGAGCTCATGGCATTGTTAAGGTAAGTAATACATCCTAAAAATTCATACCGACGATAACATCAGCACAAGTATATTATTCGCTCAACTCCATCGAAATATTATGTACTGCTGCACATTTTTGGTCACTATTCAGTGCCTATATAATGACCATAAATATGCAGCCGTAGTTGTCGTGAGCGCAAACATCAATAACAAACACTGGACTTAAAGTCAGCATTTCATCTTCTCACCCATCACTTCGGTGTTCTAAATTTTTGCGACTCAGTTGGCTTTCACCGCAAAGAAAGCTGCAGCGAATACTAGGAAAAAATCACCTTTAGTGCATCATAAATCTAACCAGGCGTTCTCTAGCGGTAATTATCAAGCACCCGACTTGACTAATGTGCTAATCCTGAAGAGGGCTCGATAATTTGCAATTAACTTTGGCTGTTGTTAATTTTGATAACGATAAGCTTGGTTATAAAAGTTATCGTTATCAATACACACTTATTATCTTTACAATATTGCTACTGTTTAATTATTTTTTTAATAGTGATCGTTATTAAATGTCACTGTCTGAGTCTCATCACCATGATTGAAATAAAAACACCCGCTTACCGCCGCGCAAGCTTCGCGTTAGCCTTAGGGTCTTTCCTCGTATTTTGCAACTTGTACATGTTCCAACCTATGTTGCCCTTGATGGCTGAAACCTTTAGCGCCAGTGCCATTGAAATTAACTGGTTACTCGCGGCATGTACGTTAACGTTAGCGCTTACTCTTGTGCCATGGGCTATCGGTTCAGAAATGATTGGCCATCGTAAGGTCATGATACTGAGTCTTTTTTTATTACCATTTACGGGTATAGCCATGTTGCTAGCCGATTCATTGCTCACGTTAACGCTAACACGCGCGGTGATGGGCATCTCTCTTGCTGGTTTTATAGCCGTTGCAGTCGCATATATGGCTGAAGAATTCACCCCAACAGCCTTAATACTTGCGATCGGTGGCTATATTAGTGCTAATTCATTAGGGGGAATTTTTGGGCGTTTATATGGTGGTTTTATCACTGAATATTGGGGATGGGAACTCGCGGTAATAGGTATGGCTATTTTCAGTTTATTCGGTGCGTTACTCGTTAACCGACTGTTACCCGAGCAGCAAAATTTCATCCCAACAAAGGGGCAGTTTCGCGTTCATAG
The DNA here is from genome assembly GCF_014077005.1 of Colwellia sp. MB3u-45. GTDB lineage: Bacteria > Pseudomonadota > Gammaproteobacteria > Enterobacterales > Alteromonadaceae > Cognaticolwellia. The sequence goes on from NZ_JACGVC010000033.1 coordinate 65,012, forward strand.
TCGTCATGTTATTGGTCACTTGAAAGAGCGTAAATTGTGGTTGGCTATGATGATTGGTGGACTAAATTTCTCATTGTTTGTTAACCTTTACACGGTAATGGGATTTCGTCTTGTCGCACCACCCTATTCACTGTCAATTAGCTTAACCTCGATGATTTTCTTGTGTTATCTCACCGGTACAATTACCGCAAAGTTAAGTGGCCGTTGGAGCCAAATTTACAGCCCGATTAGTGGCATAGTATTAGGAACAACAATCAGTGCGATAGGCATGTGGGTTGCAGCTTATGACTCATTACCCGCAATGCTTATGGGTTTATTGCTTATTAGTTCTGGCGCTTTTTTCACCCACTCACTTGCTTATGCATGGGTAAGTCAAAAAGCGAGTACAGCGAAAGCTACTGCCACTGCGTTATACCTTGTACACTATTATGTTGGCGGTAGCCTAGGTGGTTTTTACTTAATTGCCTGCTGGCAGTATGGAAGCTGGAATGGCGTACTTACTGGAGGAATGGTGCTTTATAGTTTGATTTATCTGCTCTGTTGGCAATTACACCGCAGTACTTTTTCACCGTTGAAAACAAAGGCACAAAGCAATATATGAAGCTAGGTGTAGAAGCTGAGTAAAGTTGGAAGCATCTAAATAAAAATGGAAACACCCAATAGGAAAAATCAACTAAAGTTGGAAGCTCACCATTCTTTGCGTTAAGCGAAAGCTAGCTATCGGTCGTTTCTTAGGTTAGCTGACTAAGATTTATCGCAATAAATAGTCCGCTTAGGCACCATCAATGTCATACATTTTTGAATTATTAACAATCACTTTTTGCGCAAGGAATAAGTTAGATTTTATATTGTGAGCGTTGCTCTAGGTCAGCTGTACACCCGTTAGTTGACCTAGACAGATCGACAGCTAACTTAATCATTCTTGGTATAGCAGACGTTCCCAAAATCGGTTTTTTGAGACATTTTCTGACAATAAAAAGAAAAATATGGTTATAGGTGAGAGTACTATGTCTGTCTCCTGCAAGCTCATAGCGGTCTAAAATCACAAGTAATAATCACCTCAATTAATGGTAACTAAGATACGAAAGAAGACCTTAGCCTTGGCTTATCTAGCGACATTTTAATCGATGAAAATCAGCCCTGTGTTAGATAATAGAATTGTTCTAAATTTCATCAGAAATCTATAAAGTCTACAATTCTAATTTGATTATAAAATACCAAAGCGGACATTAGATTAATTTGATTTTCGGTATTAAATTCTATGATTCTATGGCGATTCGGGGCACATAGCGATTTATGGACTTTACTCCCTTAAGCTATGTTTTAGCTAACTATTCAGGAGAACATACAATGTTAAAATTTAATGTTATCGGTATTGATTTAGCAAAAAACGTACTTCAAATCTGTGTTATCAGCAAACATGGTGAATTAGTCAGTAATAAAATGGTCAGTCGTCAAAAATTAAAAGAGAGATTAGCCAAATCATCACCTTCGATTGTTGGTATTGAAGGTTATGTTAGTAGCCATTATTGGGGGCTGTTAGCCGAATCATTCGGTCATGATGTGCGTATCATCAGCCCTAAAAAAGTAAAAGGGTTTCTCGAAGGTCATAAAACAGATGCAAATGATGCGCTTGCTATTGCAAACGCTGCTATGCAAATAGGATTAAAATACAGTAAGCCTAAAAATGAAGAGCAACAATCACTTCAATCTCTTGAAGCTATTCGTATTTTTCTTTCTAGGAATATCACATCATTAAGTAACCACATTCGGGCAATGTTATACGAATATGGCATTGTTAGTGCTAAAGGGGCTGCTAGACTAAGAAAGGTTATTGAAGATACGTTTGAAGAAAACAATGCGCTTCCTACTTGCCTGATATCTACATTATCAATTGTGGGCACAATATCTAAACTTGAAAAAGCTAAAAACTCGATAGTTCGTCAAATAAAGCCATGCAAGCAACTGATGGCATTAGAAGGTGTCGCAGAAGTTTGTGTTGGTATGCTTTATTCTTCTATAGGTAATGGAAAACAGTTTAAAAATGGCAGAGAGGCCTCAGCCTTCGTTGGATTAACACCAAAACAATATAGCTCTGGCGGTAAAGTATTCATGATGGGTATTGATAAAAAAGGTGGGGTTAAAGAATTAAGAACCGTTTTATATCAAGTGGCTATGTCAATAGTTACACATTTGCCAGATGAACCGAAAAAAGTTAAGCAAGCCTGGCTAATTCAATTGGTAAAGCGAATCGGTATTAAGCGAACATGTCTTACGCTGGCCAATAAAACCCTTAGAACAGCTTGGGCAATGCTCAGGCATGAAAGTAAACATGAGCAACAACAATTAATTGCAGCATAATAATTCAGCATAAACGTTAAGACCAACCTATTAAAACCTGTCTATCTCGAAAGTCATAAAGACTGCCATAGCAAAAAGAATAATAGGTGCGCAAACATCATAGGCTAGAGAATAGCTCTCTCAATAATAAGCCGTATATACGACGGCATCTTACTTGGTAAGACTTACTTGACATATCGCACTTCTAGTGCTAAAGATACATTTAGATGTCTGATTTAAAATAGAATAAATAGATGTCTGATTTAAAATAGAATAAATTCTTAATATAATAGTAGTTTATGGATCACAAAGTTTCAGGCTGAATTCACTTTCTTGAACAATAATTTAATCACAGGTGCCTTTTTTCTTATTAGGCATAGTTATCTTTAAGCGAAAAATACGGTTTTCTGCCGGTAACGTGCCAACTAACCTGTATTCAATGACGAACAAATAATATTTGAGGTTCATGATGCGTATAACTATTCGATTTAAACTCCTTGTCAGTTTTGTTTTATTTTCCATGCTATTAGTTTTTTCAGCTTATTACGGTGTTAATTCATTACATGAAGTTAATAACGGTTTTAACGCTCAAAAAATTAAACTTGCGGCGCGTATAAATCAAGGAGTAATTGCAGTATCACGCGCTGAAAAAAATATTATATTATCAATAGATACCGATGAGATTGATGAGTATATCGATTTTATTCGCTTTACCACCGAAGATATGGAACAACGTCGTCAGTTGTTACGTAGCTTAGTTGATGATGAAAGTAATGTATTACTCGATAAGTTTTCTAAAACCTGGGGGGGGTACTTAAGAATAAGCAATAAAATAAACAACTTAGGAAGGGTTAACGCTAATACACATGCCAGAGAACTATCACAAGGCGAAGCACGGGAAGCATTCGATCGCGCCGCATTAGCAGCACAAAAAATTGCCGATTCAAATGAGTTACAAGCCGTTGCCGCCAAAGAGATTGAAATATTAAGAAAAGTTGTTGTTAAAATAAAACTAGGTACTCAATTAGCCTTAGCCTTAACCGAAATGCAACGGGCAGAAAAAAACTTTATTTTGGCTAAAACACAAAAAGAAATGCAAGAATATATCGCTACCGGTAAATTACGAAAAGAAGAAGTCAGTAATTTATTTGAAGTATTAAAACCTTTATTAACAGAAGAAGGACGATTACTAGGTAATCGTTTTATTCAATCCTATAACGATTATGAGCTGTTATATAACAAAGTTCAAGAATTAACCCTCCTTAATACCAATGCCAAAGCGTACAATTTATCTACTGGTAAAGGGCGTCAATTAAATGATTTAGCACAAAAGCAAATGGCTGCCATTGTTGAAAAGGCGGAATCGGACTTAGATGCCGACAAAGCCGCTAACGACCAGCGCATTGAAGATGCTCGCAACTTCCTCATTACCTTAACCCTCATTAGCCTTATTATTATCGTTTTTATCGCACTCTTTTTAACCAATACCATTAACAGTTCATTATCTGATGCCATCATTTATTTAAAAAGTATCGCCAAAGGGGATTTAACTTCTAGCCTTGAAAAAAAGCGTGATGATGAAATTGGTGAATTAATTGACAACATCAATGCTATTAACGTCTCTCTACAAGAAGTTAACGAAACCACCAATAACATTGCCAACGGCAATTATGATCAAAAAATCGTGGAACGTAGTACTCATGATGTGCTTTCCCAGTCTTTAAATGTTATGAGCAAAAGGCTAGCCTCTATCACCTTAAAAAACAGTGATAATGAATGGTTAGCTCAAGGGCAAATAGAGATTAATAAAGTTATTCGTGACGTCAAAAATGCCAAAGAACTCGCCGAAGCCATCATCAGCCACACCACACAATACATTAATGGCCAAGTAGGCACTTTCTATGAGCTTGCTGATGATACTGAAAATGAGCAAGATGAATTTTTCCTTACAGCCAGCTACGCTTTTACTCACCGTAAAGGCGACAATAATCGCATTACAATAGGGGAGGGTTTATTAGGGCAAGCTGCTTTTGAGAAAAAAATATTATCGATCACTCATCTACCGGAGCATTACACCCGTATAAATTCATCTCTGGGTGACACCTTACCCAGTAATGCGTTATTGATCCCATTACTTATTGCTAACAAGGTCGTAGGCGTCATTGAAATAGCGGCTGTTACCGAGTTTACTTCATCACACCTGAAATATTGTGAAGTGATAGCTCAAGCTATCGCGGCGGGTTTACAGGCGCGTAAAGGTAAAGACAGAATTGATAACTTACTAGCAGATGCACAAAGCCAAACTGAAGAGTTAGCATCACAATCGGAAGAATTAAGGGCGACTAATGAGCAGCTTGAAGAGAAAAATTCAGCGTTAGATCAACAGAAAAAAGATTTACAAAAACAAGCGGAGGATATCGCCGAGAAAGCCGCTGCCATTGAAGTTAGCAGCAAATATAAGTCTGAATTTCTCGCCAATATGTCTCATGAATTACGCACCCCGCTAAATAGTTTTTTATTACTGTCTAAAGCATTGAGTGATAATCCCAAAGGCAACCTGGATGAGGAGCAACTTGAAGATATCAAGATTATTTATGAAGGCGGTACAGATTTACTGCATTTAATAAATGACATTATGGATTTATCTAAGGTTGAGGCCGGCAAGTTAACACTTCAAAATGAGGAAGTTACATTAGATCACATCTGTAAAAACCTACAGAATTTATTTTCCCCAAGTGCAAAAGATAAAGCATTAGCCTTCACTGTGACACGAGACGATGACGCGCCGGCAACGATTATTTCGGATCAGCAACGCTTAGAGCAAATATTAAAAAACTTTTTATCAAATGCTTTTAAGTTTACCCCTTCAGGTACTATTGAATTTACCATTAAGAATGTTCCCAATAATGTTCGTTTTTTACATGCTAACTTACAGCCAACGAGTGCAGTGGCACTTTCAGTAACTGATACAGGCATCGGTATTGCTGCTAATAAACAACGCGAAATATTTGAAGCCTTCCAACAAGCTGATGGTTCAACCAGCAGAAAATATGGCGGCACTGGTTTAGGTTTAACCATTTCTAAAGAATTAGCACACCTGCTTGGTGGTGAAATACAACTCAGTAGTATTCCAGGGCAAGGCTCTACTTTCACCTTATATTTACCTATTGCTAATGCTGCACTGTCGAATACGACAGAGCACACGATAAACAACTACACCACACCCTCTTTGGTAAATGAACCAATAATTGAAATACAACAAAGTCTTATAGAGACCACCCCCATTAATAACGTTGAAAGCCTCATGGGGGATGATAGTCATAACATCAGTGAAGGTGATAATGTTATTTTGATTATTGAAGATGATGAAGCATTTGCTAAAACCTTATTAAAAATGGTGCGCGGTTATGGTTATAAAGGCCTCGTAGCCACTGATGGTAGAAATGGCTTGTATAAAGCGTTTGAATATAAACCTAAAGGCATATTTCTTGATCTGGGTTTACCTGACTTATCCGGTAAAGAGGTATTGGAACAATTGAAGTTCCATTTATCGACCAAACATACCCCAGTTCATATCATTACCGGTACAGAAGAAGATACCGAGCTACTGAAAATGGGCGCTCGTAGTTTTGCACAAAAGCCGGTAGACGCAGACGATATAGAAAAATTACTACAAGATATTGAATATATCAATTCCGGGGAAATACGAAAAATTCTCATCATCGAAGATGACGAGAATAGTAGGCACGCCATTAGCCAACTCATTGAAAACAAGGGCATTAAAACATCTAGCATTAATAGCGGTAATGGCGCCCTTACATACCTTCATGATAATGAGGTTGACTGTATTATTCTTGATTTAGGCTTACCCGATATCAGTGGTTTTGATTTTTTAGACATATTAGCTGATAACCTTAGTATTAAAAAGACCCCTGTTATTGTCTTTACTGGCGCAGAACTCGATGATGAGCAGCGCAGTCAACTTAACAAACACTCGGTTAGTTTAATTTTAAAAGATGCGGCTTCACCAGATAAACTATTAGATGAAGCCTTAATGTTTATGCATAGTATGAGTAAAGATTTATCCTCTACCCAGAAAAAATCCATCTACAATATTCATGATGAAAGCAAGCTACTAACCGGGCGAAAAGTATTACTGGTTGATGATGATATACGCAATACTTTTGCTTTATCAAAAAACTTGCAACGATTAGGCTTAACCATTTATGAAGCTGACAATGGCCAAACCGCACTGAATAAATTAGTCCAGCATAATGATATTGAACTAATATTAATGGATATTATGATGCCAGTGATGGACGGCTATGAGGCAATGAAAAAAATAAGACAAGACCCCCTTTATAAAGATGTGCCTATTATAGCCTTAACAGCTAAAGCCATGCCGCAAGATCGCGCCAAATGCATTCAAGCAGGGGCAACTGACTACCTCACTAAACCGATTGATTTTGACAAGTTATGTTCCATGTTAAAAGTCTGGTTATTTAAAAAATGAACCCGCATGATATAGAAGAATTTGAGTTAGATACCATACTTGACTTAATTGATAAATGTTACGGTTACAATTTTAAGGATTACTCGCGTGCGAGTATTAAACGAAGAATTCAAAACCTCGCTAGCGCCTGTAATTGCGAGCATATTTCTGAGTTGATACCTAAAGTATTATATCAAGATAACTTTTTGGATAAATTCCTAAAAGGTATGTCGGTCACAGTAACTGATATGTTTCGTGACCCATGGGTTTTTAAGATATTTAAAGAAAAAATCATTCCGCAGTTGCGTATTCACCCACAAATTAATATCTGGCATGCCGGCTGTGCTACTGGTGAAGAAGTTTACTCCATGGCAATATTACTTAAAGAAGAAGGTCTACTTAAATATTCTCGTATTTACGCCACAGACTTTAACAATCATTCTTTGGATATTGCTAAAAAAGGCATTTATCCACTTGAAAAGATGCAACGTTATAGTAAAAATTACCTAGATGCGGGGGGTAAATATTCGTTATCAGAATATTACGATGTTAAATACGATGTAGCCAAATTTAGTCGTGAATTAACTGAACGCATTACTTTTAGTCATCATAATATGGGGGTTGATCAAGCATTTGGTGAAATGAATCTAATAATATGCCGCAATGTACTGATATATTTTAATAAAACCTTACAAAACCGCGTATTTACCTTGTTTTATGACAGTTTAATGCCGAGAGGGGTTTTACTATTAGGTGATAAAGAAAGTATTGATTATTCGGAAATAAATTCTAAACTTACTGCGGTTTCTAGTAAAGCAAGAATTTATCAAGTGAGATAACATGAACAACTACGAAGCTATTGTTATTGGTGTTTCTGCTGGAGGTTTACACGCATTAAATCGTATTTTACCTCACTTTGATCAATCGTTAAAAACCCCTGTCATTATTGTACAACATCGACAAGACGAGCACGAAAATATGTTATCAAACCTGTTAAATAACATGACTACAACGCAAGTAAAAGACGTTGAGTTTAATGAAGTGATTAAACCACAAACCATTTATGTTGCCCCATCAGGATACCACCTGCAAATAGAGGCAGATAAAAGCTTTTCACTATCACGTGATCCTAAAGTGGAATATTCCCGTCCCTCTATTGATGTGTTGTTTGAAAGTGCTGCCGATGTTTTTAAAAATAAATTAATTGCCGTTATTCTTACCGGTGCCAATTATGATGGGAGTAATGGTTTAAAGAAAGTTAGAGAATTACGCGGACTAGCCATAGTAGAAAACCCCGCTACCGCAGGGTTTTCTACCATGCCTGAGCGAGCAATAACAATTGCAGGAGCCGATCACGTGTTATCGATTGATAAAATTGGTCAATACCTTAAGGAATGTTGCAATGGTCCATAACATTGATGGCAAGGCACAAGCGCCACGACCAAATTTGCTTGTTGTAGATGACAACCCTAAAAATTTGCATTCAACTAAACGTATATTACAAGAATTAGAAATCAATATTATTACGGTCGAGTCTGGTGAAGACGCGTTAAAAGCGGTGGTAAACCACAGTTTTTTCTTAATTTTAATGGATGTAAACTTACCTAATATGAGCGGCTTTGAAGCCGTGACCTGCATACATTCAAATGATAACTATAAACACATACCCGTTATATTCCTTACGGCGGTTAATAAGGATGAAATTTTTGTAAAACAGGGATACGATACTGGGGCGGTAGACTACCTAATAAAACCCATTTCATCACATATATTAATCAGTAAAGTAAAAATATTTCTAGATTTGAATGCCGCCCACGATGAAATGTATCGATTAGCGACAACTGATACCTTAACTAAATTACCTAACCGAGCTCACTTTCAAAGTTACGAATTATCGGTACTTAATTCGGCGGTTCGAAATAAAAGTATCTTTGCCATTTTATTTTTAGATCTTGATAATTTTAAAGAAATCAACGATACCTTAGGTCATGATGCGGGTGACATATTATTAAAATCTGTTGCTAATAATATAAAGGATTGCTTGCGTAATAGTGATATTGTTGCACGTATGGGCGGGGATGAATTTGCCATTATTTTGTCAACGATTACTTGTTCTGAAGATGCCGGAGTCGTCGCCCAAGAAATATTAAAGAAAATTAATGTTATTACTAAATATCTTGATGATGAAATACGAACGACAGCCAGCATAGGTATTGCCACTTACCCTAGCTGCGGTGAAAGCTGTGCTGAATTAAATAAATCAGCAGATATCGCCATGTATAAAGCCAAAGAAGCTCGTAATGGTTTTCAGTTTTATAATGCTGAAATGCAGAAGAAAATGTTGATGCGTTTATCGATAGTACAAGGTTTACACCATGCTATTGAAAATAATGAATTTGAATTGCATTACCAACCTAAGGTCGATGTTAAATCCAATGTCATTATAGGAATGGAAGCGTTATTACGCTGGAACAGTGCGAAAATAGGAGTCATAGGTCCAGATAAGTTTATTCCTATCGCAGAAGATACCGGGCAAATTATCACTATCGGCAATTGGGTATTGAAACAGGCTATTGAGCAAGCTGTACTTTGGAATAAAAATAATGCACCTCACTTACAAAAATCAATGGCGGTAAACGTTTCGGTAAAACAATTAACAAGTAAAGACTTTATTAATACTCTCAAAAAAAACCTAACAAGTTCAGGGCTTGCACCAAGTTTACTCGAGCTTGAGGTGACAGAAACAGCATTGATGGAAAACAAAGAATATGCCACTACATTATTAAACGACATTCATGAGTTAGGCGTTAAAATTTCGATTGATGACTTCGGTACGGGTTATTCTTCACTGAGTTATTTACAAAAATTGCCTATTGATACCATCAAGATAGATCTCTCTTTTGTTAGAGCGATTAATACTGATAAAGGTACCGATTTAATTATCAAAGCAATCATTGATTTAGCACATACTCTAGGGATGATTGTTATCGCTGAGGGTGTTGAAAACTTAAATCAAGTTCAGTTCTTAACCCAGCTTGGTTGTGATGTATTTCAAGGATATTATTTTGGCAAACCGAAACCCGAAAATCGATATGATGCTATTAACTTAACCGATATTACTAATCTAAATAGTGCGATATAAGTCGCTTAAAATAGGAGAGGAATTTCTTGTATTAGCTATGTATCATCAAAATCCTTGTCACTTACCTTAAATGAATTCATGAAGTTGAATGAACAAATACCGTTTATTTTACCTCCTCAAAACAGTCATAAACCTTATGTTTTTAATTAGAGAGTAATCTTTTGCTAATATAAACCTACCTTTGTATGGTGCTATGGGGCGTTAGTGCCTTAGACTTAATACTCTATATTTATTCAAAACTTAAATAATTCCAATGTCTGCTTTGGGGATTTGAGATCTAACGCCATGCAAAAGTTTTAGTCATAATTTTAGTTGTGAATGGATGTGAATTTTGAATGAAAAAGGAAGTTTTAGAATCTCTGATCTGCTGTTATTAACTCAAAAACTAATGTCAGGTAATGGCTATCAGTTGTCGTAAGGCTTAACTAATATCCTATGACCGCAATGGTGGCGAAGTTGCCAGTCAGGCTAACAGGTAATTAGCAAAAAGTTCTCATCAAATAACTCATATTCTCATCTATGGGGAACGTCCGCTATCAGGAAACGGCTAATGCAATATGGTTGTTAAGCCATGTCCGCTGTAGATCAAAACATACAAAACTTTTCAGTATAAATTCTAAAATGCTAAGGTCAGCAGTGTAGCATTTGTTAGCGTTCAGAAACAAAAAGCTATCGATGAATTTGAACTTGAAGCGGACGTTAGGGTTAACGAGTTGCTAACTTCCCCTTCGCGTACCAATAAGTCAGGTTCTATCTTTATTCACCAAAGCCCATTTTGCTCACCGGTATGAATAGACTTGCATGGAATTTTTGTTTCGATCTTTATTTAGCTTCTACACTAGGCGTTGTTTACATAGCGTAATCGTTTAAAGTTAATCAGTAATTAATTACTGATTAACAATTATGCTGCAGAATAAAGGCCGGCAGTTTCAAGTTTTAAACAAATATTTATAACTTGAAACTGAGTCACTGACTCAAGTGTATAGCAGGTAATATAACGAAAAAAATCAGGATGAAAAAAAGCGACTTTCGTCGCTTTAATAAAATTTACTTTAATACAGGGCTATTGATATTTTAGTAAGCCCTACTTAACCTCGCTAAGTGTTAAATAAATGGGCTCTATAACTGTACTAGCTATAAAACCAATCAGCTTAGCTGTTATCTCAATGGCTTAGCGTGGGCTGCAGCTCTGAAAATAGTATTCATTAACATAATATTTAGCCCATCTAAATAGGCTCTAGTGGTTGGCTCTTGGGTAAAAGCGATCACCATGCCTTGTTCCATAGGTTGATGAATAAGGTAGGGTTTATAAGCCAATTGCTTTTTATTTTCTGCCCATAAATAACCACTTGCTAACACATTTTCTGCATCAGTAAACCAAGCAAGGTTTTTACCTGACGCTAGTTTTATCGGCGCATATATATCGCTGCCATAGGCAATAGCGGTAAGCTTGTTATGTACCCCAGCCGTTAGCCAATGTTCTTGATCAACTTCAATATTAGCCAAAACGCCGGCAACAAAGTCAGGTTTTTCTTTTGGATTTTCACTGGCTGACACTAGCGCCTTTTTAGTGGTAAATAACTGCCCGTCAACCATAGACTCGCCTTCAACTTCTTTAACCTCTTTAGCTGCATTTGATTTATCATCTTTATTGTCTTTAAACGCGCGTTCTCTTTTGACATCTAACAAGGCAATATCATGCTCTGCAGCAAATTGCGTTGCACTACCCAGTGTGATCAATACGCCACCACGCTTTACCCATTGCTTGATATTTTCAGCGCCACTGATGCCCAGCAACTCTTTATAGTCACCCGAGGGTAAAATAAGCACTTGGTAATTTGATAGATTGGCACTTTTAAGCGTGTTGGTACGTATTGCCGTTACGGGGTAATTAAACTGACGTTCAATAACGAAGCGAGTATTACCTGCACTTAGCGAACTCACAGGTTCGTCCCATGCCATAGCAATATTGGGTGCTGTCATGGTAACGGTATTGCTACTACCAAAACTGGGGCCTTGAGTAACCCAACTTGAATTAACCCCTTGCACTTGCGCGCCTGAAGCTTTGGCTATTTTCATCACTTTTGTCGCTAAGTCATCGTCATTAGTTCGCTTTTCGATGATCAAGGTACCGGCATTGTATGTTTTTTCAGCTAAGGTAAAAGCTTTATCCGCGCTTTTAACAATAATGTTTTGCTGCAGTGCTGCGGTTAAAAATCGACCAGCGGCCATATCGCCCCAAGATACCAAATAGGCAACGCTAGCGTCAGGATTAATCACCTTGCCGATAAGTGGGTCATCACTTTTAACCCTATGGCTTGCTACTTTCACGGCTTTTGAACAGGCGTCAACATCAACATCGAACATTAACGGCAATGACCAACCCGTAACATCATAGATTTCATCGGCTAATTTTCTGGCGCGTCGACGCTCTTGCTCTTTAACAAAGGCAGGTGCCATATCAACTTGCTTGGTAAAGGTGGTGGTAACAAAACGACCTTTAGGCTGAGCTGTATCAATAAAATAAGCACCGGCTTGATAGCTTTTACCACATTGTTTAAAGGCCTTGTCGGCTTGTTTTACTTCAACGCCGTGCTGCGCCATCAGTGTTGCAAGGCGATGACCTCCTGCGACATTTCTGCGGTTAGGTAAAATATAGACCCGTTCTTTTTTATTTTCTTTACCTGCTCCAATCGCACTGGTTTGATAATGGTAATAGTCATTAAGTAATTTATCGTGACGGTCAGCAACACCTTCCGCCGTAGAAATTGAAGCAACAAAATGTCGTTGAACGGTATCTTTATAGGTTAACGTTTCACCGGTTTTCTTTTTAAAGATCTCACCTCTTGCAGAAGAAACCTCATAGGTTGACGCAGACGCACCATAAAATGTTGGCCAACTATCACCATAACCCGGGTAAAAAGCGTCAAAGACTTCACGGGTAAAATAATCAAAACCAAGACGGTCGAAATGTTTGCCATGGTTTTTACCAATAGCGGTCATGTTATCAATTTGAGTTTGCGTCATGTGCGGGTTAAAAGGCTGTGCTGCGGGTGAAAAGTAATAACTGCTATCACCGCCCATTTCATGTAAATCAATCACCACTAATGGCCGATAATGATTCATCACACGAATACGGCCTGCGGTTTCAGGTTGTGTTATCGCTAACCAATCTCTGTTCATGTCAAATAGATAATGGTTTGAACGGCCACTTGGCCAAGGTTCGTTATGCTCAGCGCTTAATCTGTCGGCACTGTGTTGCATGCCCACGGTGGCATAATAGCGACTGGTAAATCGGCTGCGCCCATCTGGATTTTGTAAAGGATCAATAAAAACGATGGTGTTTTTTAAAATTTTACGATTAGTCGCTTCATTGGGCGCGGCTAATAAATGATAAGCGGTCATCATCGCCGCATCCGTGCTACTAATTTCATTGCCATGAACGCCATAGCCTAACCATACTGAAGCAGGCAGTTGAGCAATTAACTGTTTCGCCGCCTCTTTATCGGTGATACGTGGATCAGAAAGTTTTTGCATTTTATTGGCAAAATCATCCAGATTATCAATAACATCACTTTTACCAATGGCGACATAAATAAGCTTACGGCCTTCCCATGTACGGCCGTATTCAAATAATTTAATTTGCTTGGGCGCTGCACGTTCGAGCGCTTCAAAGTAGCGCAGCATATCACCGTAATGAGTGATTTTTTCGCCAACGTCATAACCTAAAACGTCGGCAAAAGTTGGTATTGAGTTGTCATATTCACTGCCAGGCCACATCTGTTCGGCACTATTGGCTAAAAGTGTAAACGAGCAAACAAAGCTGATCAGGAGTGAAAAAAGTAATGGGGAGCATTTTTTTAGCATATTATTTCTCGTTCATGAGTCTGAATTAAGCTCAGAAGTTAAGTGTGTCGACTTAACGAAAATATTACGCGAAAAATAGCCTAAGTAGCGAATTTATCGATGAAATTTATAAAATATCAGTTGAATGCCCTTCTGACCCCATAACTTGTCGCTAAAACTAAAACTCTTAAAAAATTTTAGCTGACACTAAGTGCTTTAACCTATTGCCACTGAAAGCACTTAGTGAAGTGGCTATGTATATAATATATACCCCCTTCACTATAGCGTTTCAGCGCTAAGTAAAGAAAGTAGATTAAGGCGTAATAACAGGCTTAATTACGGTATAAATGTTTAAGGTAGTCATGTGCAACATCACTCCACAAGTACCTTGATTTAAAAGCATTAGTTGAGATTTTAGTCCAACTTTTTGGGCTTTTTTGTTTTATTGCTAATACCGACTGAAAACGGCTGAGCATATTTTCAGCTTGTTGTAGCGGATTATCGCCATTGAAGGTAAAACCGTTTTTATTATCGCTTATTGTGTCACTCAAGCCACCTACGCTGTGCGCTAAACAGGGTTGCCCAGCTCGCATTGCCAACATTTGACTGATACCACAAGGTTCAAATGAGCTTGGCATTAAGAATAAATCGCCAGAATTATACATACTGATTGATAACGCTTCTGAGTAGCCTTTTAAGAAAATAAAATTACTATGCTTCGAGGCTACCTGGGCTAAAAACGCTTCTAGCTTATTATCGCCACTGCCTAATAAGATAAAAACACCCTGATCAGACAAGCGTGTTAATAATTGCTCTAACGCGGTTTCGCCATTGGCCATTACTTGTTGAAAAAGCCGTACCTTTTGATCGGTAATGCGTCCAACTGACGTTAACACTAAAGGCGGTTTTTTATGCTTTTTCGTGGCCAGTTGTTTTAACCGCGTTATCGCGATTAAATGTGCGTTATCAACTAAAGGCTTATCGGCTAGCCACTTCATAACTTCCTGTTCACAAAGCGTCAGTAAATCTGTTAAGTTAAGGCGAACATTGACTTTATCTGGGTATTCGCAACCATTCAATATACCGTGCAAGCGTCCTGTAGCAGCGGCATGGCGCAAGTCATTTTCTAAACCTTCACCGCCATAATAGCCATGTTGGTCATTGCTGGGTAATAATATTTCTTTGGCGTAAGTAGGTGACACTGCATGGACTTTATCTGACAGGTTAATGCCAGAACGCATCGGGTTATAACAGTTGTGGTATCTAGGATCTTTGATTTGGTTTTCATCGAAAGCTAAGTCAGGAAACCAAGCCTTTAATGATGATTCATCGCCATCAAGGGGTCTAATACCTTGCAGTGCTATATTGTGAATAGTGTAAACGGTTTTAATGGCTTTTAAGGCTTGATATTGGGGATCGTATGCGCGCAATACTGACACCATAGCGGTATGCCAGTCGTGTAAGTGTATTACATCAATTTTACCAAAAACATCACTGATAACCGCTTTAGCCACCGCTGCGCTAAATAAGGCAAACTTGCTGGCGTCAGACGCAAAAGGTCGATTACTGGGGTCATCACAGTAAATTTCACCTATGCCACCAATGGCAAACAAAGGATGTTCAATCACCCATTGCGTCACTTTTTTTTCTGACGTGTCTGATAAAGAGCCTGATAAAGTGCCTGACGAAGTCGTTGGCGATGGTGTTAATGAAATCTTGAAAATATCAACGCTTTGCGCTTGCCCACCAAACATAACCTCTAATGCTGTCACATGTTGGGCACCGGCAAGCTTAGAAAAACTACCATAACCTGGCATGACCACATCAACCTCTTGACCTATTTTGGCTAAAGCGAGTGGAATATCTCGAACTACGTCACCAATACCACCAACTTTTCCGCGCGGTAAAGCGTCATTCTCTGCCGCCGCCATTAATATTTTCATTTCAATACCTTTCATTTGTTCTTATATTGTTGGTTTTTTTTCAGCAGTATGCTTATAACTCTATACTTAAAAAATAGGCTAACACACTAATGATAAAGCTAATTTTAGTAGGCAATTGCAATTACATTATCAGCGTTATGTGATCACGTCAGGCTTTTCTCTGCCGGTAAATTGTTTAATGCCTGCTACCGTTTCTGCTACTTGAATTAACTCACTAAGGGCTTGCTGTGTTTCTTGTGCTAACAGCGCTGGATCCTGCTGGTAACAATCTAAATAAACTCTTAACGTGGCTCCTTGCGTACCTGTACCTGAAAGCCTGAAAACAATACGTCCACCATTGTCTAAATAAAGTCGAACGCCTTGTTCAGTAGTTTTACTCTTATCGACGGGGTCGATATATTGAAAATCGTCTGCTGATGTTATTTTAACACCCGCAAATACCTGACCAGGTAAATCTGCAATTTTGGCTTTAAGTTGGCTGATCATTTCATGCGCATTCTCACTGTCAACCGCTTCATAATCATGGCGAGTAAAATAATCACGGCCATATTGCAACCAATGGTTTTTAACAATTTCACTGACTGGCTGTTGTTTTACTGCGATTAAGTTCAGCCAAAACAATACCGCCCATAAACCATCTTTTTCTCTGATATGATCAGAGCCCGTACCAAAGCTTTCTTCGCCACATAGGGTGATTTTACCGGCATCTAATAAATTACCGAAGAACTTCCAACCGGTTGGTGTTTCATAACAGGGTATATTCATCGCTTTGGCGACTCGATCAACCGCTCTGCTGGTTGGCATTGAACGAGCAACACCCGCAATCCCTTCAGCGTAAGCTGGTATCAAATCAGCATTGGCCGTTAATATCGCTAAACTATCGCACGGGTTAATATAAAACTGCTTACCCAACACCATATTGCGATCGCCATCACCATCTGAGGCGGCGCCAAAATCAAAGGGATCATCTCCATATAATAAAGCCACAAGCTCATGAGCATGCACTAGGTTAGGATCGGGATGACCACCACCAAAGTCGGTTAATGGCACACCATTAATGACAGATCCAGCTGGCGCACCTAAGCGTTTTTCAAGTATTTCTTTGGCATAAGGGCCGTTAACTGCATGCATAGCGTCGAAACATAGACGAAAATCGCCTTGTGCAAGCAAGCGCTTCATGGCCGTAAAATCAAACATCGACTCCATCAAATTGGCATAATCATTAACGGGATCAATAATATCAATTTTACACTCTGCTATTTGCACTGTACCGAGTTGGTCAAGTTCAACATCATTAGCGTCAATACTCAGGTATTGCTCCATAGATAAGGTTTGTTGAAAAATTGCATCGGTTAATTTTTCAGGCGCAGGTCCACCATTTTCGCCATTGAATTTAATCCCAAAGTCTTCGTCTGGTCCTCCGGGGTTATGACTAGCGGATAAAATAATACCACCGCAGGCTTGGTTTTTTCTGATCACACAAGAGGCTGCCGGTGTTGATAAAATACCACCCTGACCGACCAAAATATTAGTAAAGCCATTGGCAACCGCCATGCGGATAATCACTTGTATCGCTTCACGGTTATAAAATCGTCCATCTCCGCCTAATACCAGTTTTTTGCCGGCACAAGGCGCAATGGTATTAAAAACCGCTTGCACAAAGTTTTCCAAGTAACCTGTTTGCTGGAACTGCGTCACTTTCTTTCTTAAGCCCGAAGTACCAGGTTTTTGATCGGTAAATGCTTGAGTCTTTATTTGCTTGCTTTGCTGCACTTGCTTCACTTGCTCAGTGGTCATAACTTACCCTTAAAAATAATCTGTCTTTGACTAGAATCACCTGTAGGTTGAACTTCAGTCCATCAGGTTAAATAAAATTTAACTGCTCTGCTATCAATGCTGGTCGAAAAAGCTGGTCAAAAAAAACGCTGTATTTTTTTTGGCCCAGCCTATTAATGGCCTGCTTAACGGTTGACGGACTGAAGTCCGATCTACAAAACACTTGCCCAACGCCGCATTATCACTCCTAATCACTAGAAAGATAATGCTAGCTGGCGATCAATTTATGACGGCAATTTATGACTGCAACTTAGTCTTTTGCTTGCCATTCAAAAATCATGGTCGCTAAAGGAGGAACAGACATAATAAGTAGGTTTTCTTGACCTGCGTAAGGCTCATTTACCGAGTAAACACCACCGCCATTGCCGATATTACTACCGCCATAGTTGCTACTGTCAGTATTTAAACATTCTCGATAAAAACCTGACAAAGGCACACCGACACAAAAATTTTCGTAACTGCTGGGTGTCAAATTAACAACAACCAAAGCGGGTGCTGTGCCTGCTTGCCCTTTTCTTAAATAAATCAATATTGATTGTTTATTATTTTGTGAGTCTAACCATTCAAAACCGCTATTGTCACAGTCAAGCTCATGTAACGCTGGGATATTTCGATAAGTGTGATTAAGATCTTTAATCAGCGTTTGTACGCCTTTATGATTATCATGCTCAAGTAAATGCCAATCTAAACTTTGGTCATGATTCCATTCTTCACGTTGAGCAAATTCACAGCCCATAAACAATAACTTTTTCCCGGGATGAGTCCACATAAAGCCGTAATAGGCGCGTAAGTTGGCAAACTTTTGCCAATCATCCCCCGGCATTTTATTGAGTAGTGAGCCTTTACCATGCACGACTTCATCATGACTAATAGGCAAAACAAAGTTTTCACTAAAACTGTAAACTAAACCGAAGGTCATTTCGCTGTGATGATGTTGACGATGAATGGGATCACGCGCCATAAATTTTAACGTGTCATTCATCCAGCCCATGTTCCATTTAAAACCAAAACCTAAACCACCAGCGTCAACCGGTTTAGACACACCGGGCCAAGCGGTTGATTCTTCAGCAATCATCATAACACCGGGATGTTTTGCATAAGAGCGAGTATTAACCTGTTGTAATAATTCAATCGCTTCTAAGTTTTCTCGGCCGCCATGAATATTAGGTAACCACTCGCCCGCTTCTCGGCTGTAATCTAAATACAACATAGAGGCAACGGCATCAACGCGTAAGCCATCGATATGGAATTGGTCTAGCCAATAAATAGCATTACTGATCAAATAGCTTTGTACTTCTGCGCGACCGTAGTTATAAATAAGGGTTTGCCAATCGGGATGAAAACCTTTGCGAACATCTTCGTGTTCATAAAGACAAGTGCCATCAAAGTTACCCGTACCATGCTTATCCGTTGGAAAATGTCCCGGTACCCAATCCAGTAGCAAACCAATACCGGCGCGGTGACAACAATCAACAAAAAATTTAAAATCATCGCTACTACCAAAACGTGCCGTAGGTGCGAAAAGTCCAATCGGTTGATAACCCCATGAACCGTCAAAAGGGTATTCACTTACCGGCATAAGTTGCAGATGGGTAAAGCCCATTTCTACGGCATAAGGGACTAATTGCTCAGCTAATTCACGGTAAGTTAAATAACTTGGCGCGTGAATATGATCAGCATTATTTTCTTGGTTTCTTTTCCAAGAGCCTAAATGCACTTCGTAAATAGAAACCGCGCCATTATATTGATTAGATGACGTGTCGCGTTCATTTATCCACTGCTGGTCTTGCCATTGATAGTCACTGTTTTGCATCACTTTAGACGCAGTTTCAGGGGCAAGTTGCATAGAAAAAGTATAGGGGTCGGCTTTTAAAGGTTGAATTTGAAAGTTTTGATCGGCTATTTCGTATTTATAACTGGCACTAGCAGCAACATTAGGGAGAAATATTTCCCAAATGCCAGAGCTTAGATATTTGCGCATAACATGACGTCGACCATCCCAAAAGTTAAAGTCGCCCACTACAGAAACACGAGACGCGTTAGGCGCCCACAAAACAAAATGCGTTCCTTGGACATTATCTACTGTCACTTCATGCGAGCCCATCCATTGATAGGTTTGTTCGTCAGTACCTTCACAAAAAAGGTATAAGTCTTGATGCGTTAATAAAGAGGGATAACGATATGGGTCATCGACAATAATGCTTTCATTTTTATAATAAATGCGTAAACGATAATCAAATGTATTTCTTCTTCGACCTAATTTTCCTTCAAAAAGTCCAGCTTGATCAACTCTATTGAGTGTTGCCACCAATTTATTATTTTTGCTATCGATTACCTCGACACTGAGTGCTTCAGGTAGAAAAGCTCGCACAATTAACCCGCTCACTGTTGGGTGATTATGCATACCTAAGACAGAAAAAACATCTTGATGTTGCAGATTAACTATTGCTTTAACCGATTCGTTATCTAACAAGCTTTTTGCTAGGTTATCCATTGTGTCTTCCTAGTATATCGTTAACTCTTTATGTGATTACTTTTACCAAGCTAGATTTTATGACTTTAAAATAAATCATTAAAAACAAGAGATTAATTGTAATTAATCAAGATAAAACCTAAAGATTTACTCACGATAGTTCATGACAAACTAACCTTTGTAAACTGCTATAAAAGTTAAGTAAAATTGATAATAACTTAGGTAATTTCATCGATGTTCGAAATTACCCGTTAAATTAATCATGCTTATCACTAACTAGTTAGTATGCTTCTCTAGTTTTTCAAGCATATCTCTAGTGACTAAAACCACGCCTTTATTAGTAACCCTGAAGCCATTGGCACGGTCATCATCATGATTTATGCCAATTTCCATGCCTTCTGGAATAACACAGCTTCGATCGATAATGGCTTTTTTAATTTTACTGTTACGATTAATAATAACCCCAGGTAAAACAACTGCTTCATCAATATCACAATAAGAGTTAACTCTTACTTTTGAAAATAATAAAGAGCGTTTCACTGTAGAACCCGAGACAACAACGCCGCCAGATACTGTAGAGTCAATCGCTATACCGCGACGATTGTCTTGGTCAAAAACAAATTTTGCTGGGGCGGTTTGTTCTTGAAAAGTCCAGATAGGCCAGTTTTCATCGTACATATTAAGTTGCGGCTCAGGCTCAACTAATTCCATATTAGCTTCCCAGAAAGAATCTAAAGTACCTACGTCACGCCAGTAAGGTTGTTTTTCACTATCAGGGTCTTTAAATGGAAAAGCAAATACCCGATGAGATTTGATTATTTTAGGAATAATGTCATTACCAAAATCGCCACTTGAGCCTGCTTCTGCGGCATCTTTTTCTAGTTGCTCAAATAAGAATTCAGTATTAAAAACATAGTTACCCATTGATGCTAATGTAACACCAGGTTTACCAGGCACTTCAGATGGATTGGCCGGTTTTTCATCAAATCGACAAACACGACTGTCTTCATCAACGGTCATTACACCGAACTGACCCGCCGCTTCTTCAACCGAGGTTTCAATACAACAAACCGTCATATCAGCTTCATTAGCAACATGCTGCGCCAGTAATGGACCATAATCCATACGATAAACATGATCACCTGATAAAATCATCACGTATTTTGGCAATTCATGCCTGATGATATCAATGTTTTGAAAAACAGCATCTGCCGTGCCTAGATACCAACCATCACCCTTTTGCTGTGATGCCGGTAAAATTTCAATTGACTCACCTAATTCTTTTTTAAAGTGTCCCCAGCCACGGCTGATATGACGAATCAGCGAGTGTGATTTATATTGAGTTGCAATACCAACGCGCCTAATGCCTGAATTAATACAGTTAGATAAAGGAAAGTCTATGATCCTAAATTTACCACCAAAAAATGTTGCCGGCTTAGCTCTTTTGTCTGTTAATTCATACAATCTTGAACCTCGGCCCCCCGCCAAAATCAACGCATAAGTCTCTTTTGTTAAATTACTTATTCTTCTTTCTACATTATTGGGCATAACTTATCCTTTATAAACATTAATTAACGTTCAAGAAATAGCGTTTTACTTTTTAAGTAAGTAAATTACTAAAGCTTCCATATTTCATCTCGATACTGCCTGATCGTATGATCGCTCGAAAACACACCACTAGCCGCAGTGTTTAAAATACTCATTTTGGTCCACAATTTTTGATCGCTATAAGCTTTATCAACAAGGCGTTGAGCTTGAAAATAACTGTCAAAATCATAAGCGGTTAACCACATATCATCTGGATTACGAATAGCATTAATAATTGAATCGAAAATACAGGGTTCAAATAAATTAAAGTGACCACTTTCTAACAAGTGCATTACCGCCGATAACGTGGCGGAATTAGCTATAATGTCGTTAGGTTGATAATTTGCTCGAATAGCTGAAATTTCGTGAGCTTGAGCGCCGAATAAGAAAAAGTTTTCTGCGCCAACGGCATCTCTAATTTCAATGTTTGCGCCATCTAATGTCCCTATAGTTAGCGCACCATTCATCATAAACTTCATGTTACCCGTACCCGAGGCTTCTTTACCTGCCGTTGATATTTGCTCAGACAAGTCAGTTGCAGGGCAAATAATTTCCATCGCAGAAACATTGTAATTCGGTACAAAAGCAACTTTTAAGTACTTAGCGGCTTTAGGGTCTAAATTGATGGTGTCAGCGACATTATTAATCAGTTTAATAATCTCCTTCGCCATCACATAGCCTGGAGCCGCTTTACCGCCAATAAGTACGCAACGCGGTGTAATATCAGCGGTATCGCCTTTACGAATACGATCATACAAGCCAATAACATGCAAAATATTCAGTAGTTGACGTTTGTATTCATGAATACGTTTAACTTGCACATCAAACATCATATCAACAGCAAACTTAACGCCTGTTGCTTTTTCTACATAGTCAGCTAAAACGGCTTTATTGGCCTGTTTACTTGCGCGCCATTTTTCTTGAAAAGCATGCTCTTCAGCATATTTACTTAATTGAACCACATGAGCAAAATCAGCAACCCAGCCTTTATCAATTTTACTTGAGATAAGTTTAGCTAAACTGGTATTGCAATGAGATAACCAACGGCGTGGTGTAACACCGTTCGTTTTATTGTTGAATTTTTCAGGCCAAAGTTGGTAGAAGTTATTAAATAATCCAGCTTTTAACAGTTTAGTATGCAAAGCCGCCACACCATTAACTGAATAACTACCCACAATCGCTAAGTGTGCCATACGTACCTGTGGTTCATGGCCTTCTTCAATTAATGACAATGCTTGTTGCTTACTCGAATCTCCAGGCCATGCAACAGCAACCTGTTGAAGAAAGCGGGCATTAATTTCATAAATAATTTCTAAAATACGCGGAATTAACTTAGCAAATAAACTAACAGGCCACTTCTCTAAGGCTTCAGGTAATAACGTATGATTGGTGTAGGCCATTGTTTGTGAGGTAATATTCCAGGCGTCATCCCATGACATAAAATAGTCATCCATCAAAATACGCATTAATTCAGCGACAGCAATGCTTGGATGGGTATCGTTGAGTTGAAAACTATTCAGTGCAACAAATTGATCAAAGTTGTCACCACAATTTTCAACATAACTATTAATGGTATCTTGCAGAGACGCTGAAGATAAAAAGTACTGTTGTCTTAGGCGCAGTTCTTTACCATTTTCACTACTGTCATTTGGATAAAGTACCATAGTGATTTGTTCAGCTAGATTTTTTTTAGCGACTGATTCAGTATAACTACCAGCGTTAAATTCATCTAAATCAAATTCATCTGTCGCTTCAGACTTCCATAGTCTTAAGGTATTAACAATACCATTTTGATAGCCTGGAATCGGCATATCATAAGGCACGGCAAGCACGTCTTGGGTATTATTCCATTGGCGATGCTGTTGCCCATTGCGCTCTTTAATCACATCAACATGACCAAAAAATTTAACTCTGATGGTTTTTTCAGGTGCGGCAATTTCCCATGGATTACCATTACGTAACCAATTATCAGGATGCTCAACTTGCGCGCCATTTTTAATTTCTTGATTGAACATGCCGTATTCATAACGAATACCGTAGCCTATAACGGGTAAAGACAAACTTGCACAGCTATCTAAGAAACAGGCCGCTAAACGTCCTAAACCACCATTACCTAGGCCAGCGTCATGTTCTGCTTGTTCAACATCTTCTAGATCACAGCAATAACCTTTTAAAGCATCACGAACGGTATCATCTAAATCTAAATTCAAAATGGCGTTATTAAGTGTGCGCCCCATTAAAAATTCTAATGAAATATAACCCACACGGCGCTGATGACCTCGAGATTCTCTGGTGGTTCGCCATTGTGCAACTAAACGATCACGAATGGTGATCGCGAGCGCGTTATAAAGGTATAGGTGAGACTTTTGCATCTTGTCACGACCTAATGAAAAATGAAAATGTCGGGCTAAATCTTCTGAAAAGGTGTGTTCATTCATCAGAACACTTCCATCTGATGCAGTAACTTCACATTGGGTATTTTTTTTATTCATCAATCCGTACATCCTATTTGTTTTTATAAACAATCATTTAATAAAACAATTGTTGAAAATGGTGCCATGGTAATCAGTCGTTCTGCCGGTATATTTCGTACTTCTGCTTGCTCACTGCTCGACGTTGTATCAATCATAACTTGCCAGTGTTTTACGGTATCAATCTCTGGCAATTGAAATTCTATCGGCTCTGCTCCGGCATGAAAAAGGCATAGAATAACCGGCGTATCTGGCGCTTTCTCTTGTATCAAATAACCTAATGTTGCCGCATGATGAGAATGCCAATGATCTTTTTGCATGGCGAATCCTGACGGATGGAACCAGGTGATATCCACGGGAGATTTTTCATCATCTTTATGAATAAAACGATCATGGGTTAACATAGAAAAACGTTTTCTTAGTTCAGCCAAGCTAGCGGTAAATAATTTAAGTTCTTGCGCATAAAGCGCGTTTTCATCCCAATCTAACCAATTTATTTCATTGTCTTGGCAATAAGCATTGTTATTGCCCTGTTGACTACGCCCTATTTCATCTCCTGCCAGCAGCATAGGTACGCCTTGAGACAACATAAGCGTTGCCATCATATTTTTTATTTGCCGTAATCTCAGCGACAAAATAGCCTCATCGCTAGTTTCACCTTCTATGCCGTAATTATGGGCAAAATTATCGGAATGACCATCGCGATTTTTTTCACCGTTGGCTTCATTATGGCGGTCTTGATAACTGACTAAATCACGTAAAGTATTACCATCATGACTGCAAAGAAAATTGATGCTGGCAAAGGGTTGGCGACCACTGTGTTCAAAAATATCACTTGAGCCATGAATTCTGCGGGCAAACTCAGGCAACAAGCCTTTATCGCCTCGCCAATAACGTCTCATGGTATCTCGATAACGGTCGTTCCATTCAGACCACGGCGATGGAAACCCGCCTAATTGGTAGCCTCCGGGACCAATATCCCATGGCTCAGCAATCATTTTTACACTATTGAGAATGGGATCTTGTAAAACAGCGTCTAAAAAGCCATTACTTTTATCAAAACCATGTAGCTCTCGCCCTAAAATAGTGGCTAAATCAAATCTAAAGCCGTCAACACCCATCACCTGAACCCAATAACGTAGACTGTCCATCACCATTTGCAATACACGGGGATGACTAATGTTCAGGGTATTTCCACAGCCAGTGTCGTTAATGTAATATCGGGGTTCAGCAGAATTTAAGCGATAGTAAGAAAGGTTATCTATGCCTCTAAAGCTTAGCGTTGGCCCTAATCTATTCCCCTCACACGTATGGTTGTAAACCACATCAATCAACACTTCAAAACCCGCCTGATGCAGTTCATCAACCATGCGTTGAAAATCAAGTATTTGATTATGGTTTAAGTAATCTTGATGGGGCACAAAAAACGCCAATGAGTTATAGCCCCAATAATTAGACAATTTTTTGTCCGTTAAAAATTGCTCTGAAATGAATTGCTGTACCGGTAGTAATTCTATCGTTGTGATACCAATAGCACGATAATGAGCGATCATCGCCGGATGACTAATACCTAAAAAAGAACCGCGTAAGTGTTCAGGTACTTGCGGGTTAAGTGCCGTTAGGCCTTTAACATGTCCTTCATAAATAACAGTGTTTTTCCACGCAATGGGCTTTCTTTGTACAAGCGTTGCAGAAACGTCGGTAACCACAGCTTTGAGCATTACATCGGCATTATCTCTAGCATCAAACGATAAATCTTTTTTAGGATCATTGACATTATAAGCAAAGTGACGCTCTGACCATGAAAAGTTACCTGTTAATGCTTTTGCATAGGGATCTAACAATAATTTATGATGATTAAAGCGATGACCAAACTCTGGATTATAAGGCCCATAAACGCGATAACCATAAACTAAACCGGCTTTAGCACCTTTAAGAAAGCCATGCCAAATATCATGTTCACGTTGGGGTAAAACAAAGCGTTTTAATTCTTTGCTGCCATATTCGTCAAAAACACACAGTTCAATTTTTTCAGCATGAGCTGAAAAGATAGCAAAATTAACCCCAGTCTCGGTAACAGTTGCGCCTATTGGATAGACACTGCCGGGCTCCATTCTATAATGTTCCATGTTTCTCCAGTAACCTAATACAGATGGCTATCGTTTAATTTATACAGAGTGCCATCTTAATTAAAGTAATAAATTAAAGTAATAAATTAAAGTTGCTTATAAGTTGAATCATCAAAAGCTAAACTTGAAGTAGACATTAGCTTTTTATTTTTATTTTTATTTTTATTCTATTAAAATAGTGTTCGTCGTTTATAAAATAAAAGACAAAGGCTTTATTCAATACTTGCCCATCATAACCATAGTTTCAGTTACATTTTAAGGCGTAGTGACTACGACACTATTTTCACTGCCAAATTCATTGGGTAAGTATTGGTCAGCTTGATAATCATTTTCCCACTCAGTAGCATTTAACAGATAACGAAAATGAAAAATGCCCCCTTTAGGTAATCTCAGCTTAGTTTTAAAACTCTGTGTTTTTTTATTAAACTTCATTTCAATGGCTTGCCAGTCATTAAAATCACCAACGAGTGCGGCTCTTGTTACGTCACTTCTATTAAATTCAAAAGTGACTTCAGTTTCATCTTTGGTTTTAAAAAATTTCTTAGTTAGCATTGTTATTCTCCATAAATAATGCACTAATTGATCTAACATCAGTGATTGCGCTTTATTTAAGTGCTAAATCTTACAACTAATTGCCCATAATGCGCGTTGTTGATTGCAATAGTCATTTATATATCACCATGATAGAAAAGTATAAATCGAGTCAATTATAAAAACTAACCAGCATCATTAAAGTGATTTTACTATTTTGCTTATGTGTAACTTTATTTTTGTTGTAAAGTTATGTAAAAAAATTACATTTAATAAGTTAACAGCTAAAAAAGTACTATAAAAAGCTTTTATCGCTGTAATTCTAAACTATAAATTGTTAAAATTACAACAATATGTAATTTTATTTCATGATAAAAAAGAGAGTTTACATGAGTCTCATCGAACAATTAGCCGATATAGTTGGTTTTCACTCAAGTTACACAGGGACATTTGGCGATCAAGTGTATGCTAAAGACCAAGCGAAACGGGCGTTGTTAAAAGCAATGGGTTTTGAATTGGATGACAAGTCATTAACTGAATCAATCGATTCATTAAAGCAAAGTCAGTGGCTTAATATTTTACCTGTTGTTCATATTGCCAAACTTGAAGAACAACAACATGTGATTAGAGTAAGTCTGCCTAAAATGGGCAAGTTATTACTCAATTGGAAGGTCACACCTGAGGTAGGCAGTGAGATAGAGAGTGGCGTAGATAGTGGAGTAGAGAGAAAAATAGCCAGTGAAGTCATAGGCTCCATTAACGTTGGCGACATGCAAATTATTGCTGAGCAAAAAATAGCTGAAACACAATATTGCCAATATTTATTAATTTTACCTAAGGTTGAACAAGGTTATTACCAACTGACGATAAGTTTTGGTGATGTTCAAGCGAGTTGTCCGCTGCTCTATGCACCTAAAAACTGTTACAGCGCTCAAGAAGCTTCAGTGAATAAAATATGGGGCTACACTGCCCAGTTGTATTCACTGCGCAGTAAAAATAATTGGGGCATAGGTGACTTTACTGATTTAGCTAAACTGGTTGAAACCTCTGCGCAGCAACAGGCCTCTGCTATTGGATTAAATCCATTGCATCCGCTTTATCAAAAAAATCCTGCTCATCGTAGCCCTTATTCACCATCAAGTCGTTGCTTTTTAAATCCACTTTATATAGATGTCACCAAGGTAGCCAACTTTGAACACTGTGAACTTGCACAAATAAAAGTAAAAACTAAAACCTTTCAGCAAAACATTACCGATGCTAAAGCCAGTGATTTGATTGATTACTCTGCGGTTGCAAAACTTAAGTTTGAAATCACCGAGTTGTTGTTTGAAGATTTTTATCACTACGATACCAGTGCTAATCAAACCGATTTTTATAAAAAAATGTCAGTCGAGTTTGATCATTTCAAACAAATAAATGGTCAAAAATTACAGCGTTTTGCAACCTTTGATACTTTGTATGAGTATTTTAATATCGCGGATAAAAATGCTTATGGTTGGCAAGATTGGCCAACCAGCTTTCAAGATCCAGATAGTGAAGAGGTCTATAGATTTCAACTTGCTCATGCTGCACGCATTGAGTACTTTTGTTTCTTACAATGGATAGCACATCAACAATTGAGTGCCGTCACTCAATATACCGTCGACAAAGATATGGCGATTGGCTTATATCTTGACTTAGCTGTGGGTTGTGATGGCTCAGGCTTTGATGTTTGGTCTGATAAGGAACTTTATGTTGCTGGTGCTGCAATTGGCGCACCACCCGATGGTATGAACCCGCTAGGACAAAATTGGGGATTAACGCCAATTAACCCTGTCGCATTACAAAAACAGGGCTATCAGCCATTAGTAAAAGCACTTCGTAGCAGTATGCAATATGCCGGTGCTTTACGTATTGATCATATTTTAGGCTTAATGCGGCAATATTGGGTAGCGCCAGGCATGGCAGCAAATGAAGGTGTTTATATTAATTTTCCTTGGGATGATATTTTACGGGTGATCGCCTTAGAGTCTCGTCGTAATCATTGTGTTGTGATTGGCGAAGACCTGGGTAATGTGCCTGAAGGATTTAGCGAAACTATTCAAAATGCAGGTCTTTTATCTTTCAAAGTATTGTTTTTTGAGCGCTGGGAGTCTGGTTTATTCAAACGTCCTGAAAATTTCCCCACTCAATCAGTGATAACGGTTGCCACCCATGACACCGCAACATTAACGGGTTGGTGGCAAGGGCGAGATTTACAGTGGCGTCAACAGCTTAAGCTTTATCCTAATGATGAAGCCGGACATGCAGATAGAGATGCACGCGCCAGTGAACGCGAAAACCTGCTTGCGGCTTTAGACGATCTGCAAGTAATCGATATGAGCAAAGCGCCACCACTTGAACCCGCACTGATGAATAGCGAACTGAGCATTGCTGTGCAAAAATATTTAGCCACTTCGCCAAGCCATATTCAACTCATTCCATTGGAAGATGCCTTAGAAGTATCAGAACAAGTGAATATTCCAGGTACCATTGATCAGCACCCTAATTGGCTACAAAAATTACCGGTAGCGCTAGAGGATTTTTCTCAAACCAGTTCAGTGAGAAAAATAGCTCAAGCGATGAATATAGCGAGGCCGAAATAAATAAATTTTTATAGCATATAAACTCTGCTGAAAAGTTTATAACTCAGTAAGCCTAACTAAATGTTCAATAAAATATAACAGAACAAAAGCAAATATGGGTAAAGTGCAGATGACAAAGGTTCATTATTGATCTGCACCTTACTATAGTGCTAATTTCAAGCTATATGTTGGCAAAAAATATAACGTCCATTCATTCGTTCATTCTATTCTGCCATTAAGTATCACATCCTGTGACTTATTGGCTGATTTAATCTACCAATAACCACTTGATAGCAATGCTAATATCATTTAAAAACTGCTTATTTTAATGCCTCTAAAACATTTTTCATCTAACGGATTTAAGCTTAATCATCCAAGTAATAGTCATAAGATACTAATCTTAAGTAGGCCATAAAACCTAGCTTGTTTTAGTTAGTGAATCACTGCTGCATGTTGTTTTAATAAACCTTTTAGTGAGGTAAAGTTCTCTAGGCAGTTCTCACAGATTGGATGCTTTTTAGCGAACATTAAAATAGGTGATAAGGTTAGCCTAAGGCCATTAAAAGCGGTAACTTTTGCATCTTCTTCTGCGCTTTTTGAGTTAGCTATACTGAGTAAATATTCATGTGGAACTGTTAGGAATTTCAATGATAATTCCAAATGGTTGGTTGACTCGTACAAGGCTGATAAATTATGACAAGCGCAAATCCAGGCCATCAGTGTTTCGGTGCACATAGGATGATTATGATAAGATAACGCCAATAAATTATAGGCTTCACTATAAAACAACTCTGCTTGGCTCCACTGTTGTTGATGAAAGGACTCATTGCCCAGTTGTAATAATGATTGCCACTGTTTATCTTCCATTTGCGAATCCTTTATATTTTTGATATCTGTAACAACGCGTTGTTTACTTATCTCCACGACAGCTCCTTTAATTCAGTCATTAATCTCTCATCTTTTATTGTCATTCTTGCGAACAACCCACAACACAAATGATAATCATTATCATTTGTGTTGTCAAATGAAGTGATCAAACTTTTTAATAGTATTTTTCACCATCGACTTATTAAGTGCGTTTAAATACACATAAGTACAGATCAATACGCTTAGATGCTATTAAAAAACATAGATGAAAGCAGAAAGTTTTGTCAATAACTCAGCATTAAAACGACTTACAATATTGCGTATTAAGCCTTTGTATATGATTAATTATTTTTGATGATGAGGTAACTAAAAATGCGTAGATTTAGCTGAAAGGTACAGGAATAAAACCGTTAATTTATCTCAAAAAGTAGTTTACTGGTAATAAAAAAAGCAGGGTTTTATAAGTATTAAAAATATAAAACCCTGCTTGTTATTGTACCAACACGCATAATATTTAGTGAATAATGTGCAAGTTTTCGATGTTGATATTCAATGAATTAGCTACTGATTGATTTAGTTTCCAGAAAATCATCAAAACCAAACTCGCCCCACTCTCGGCCATTACCCGACTGTTTAAAACCGCCAAAGGGTGAATTAAAACCATGCGCAGCGCCATTGATACAAATCATACCTGCGCGTAATTTTCTGGCGACTTTGTGTGCTCGCTCAGGACTTGCTGATTGAATAAAGGCGGCTAATCCATAAGGAGTATCATTGGCGATACTAATCGCGTCGGCTTCATCTTCATAAGGGATCATCACCAATACTGGACCAAAAATTTCTTCTTGCGCAATAGTCATATCATTAGTGACGTCGCTAAAAATAGTTGCTTGGGTAAAGTAACCGCTTGCAAAACCTTCAGGCTTGCCTACCCCGCCAGCAACCAATGTTGCTCCTTCATCAATACCCGCTTGGATCATGGCTTGCACTTTTTCAAACTGAACGGCACTTACTAATGGGCCGATATGATTACCCGGCTCAGCAGGGTTACCCACCTTTATTTTTGCTGCAACCGCTTTTGCTACCCTAACCGCTTGTTGATATTTACTTACCGGTACCAACATACGTGTGGGTGCGTTACAAGATTGACCAGTATTACTCATGCAATGAAATACACCATGGGTTACCGCTTTATCGATATTAGCATCATCTAAAATAATGTTCGGTGATTTACCCCCTAGCTCTTGTACTACACGCTTAACGGTATTCGCTGCCGATTTTGCAATGGCAATGCCCGCACGAGTTGAGCCGGTAAATGACACCATATCGATATCTTTATGAGCAGAAATGGCTGAGCCAACCCCCACGCCGTCACCATTAACCATGTTATACACACCTGCGGGATAACCAGCATCATGTATCATTTGTGAAAACAATTGCGCTGATAAAGGCGCAATTTCACTTGGCTTAAGGATCATGGTACAACCTGTGGCTAGTGCCGGTGCTACTTTACAAACGATTTGGTTAATCGGCCAATTCCAAGGCGTGATAAAACCACAAACCCCAATAGGCTCTTTTATAATTTGAGCATTGCCAACAATACGTGAAAATTCAAAAGCTTTTAGTGTGGCTAATGCTGATTCAATATGAGCTTTACCCGCATAAGCTTGTGCCTTGGTAGAGAAGTCGATAGGCGCGCCCATCTCCAATGAAATAGCATGAGCCATGGCGTCATAGTTATCCATGTACTGGGTTAATAGCGCTTCTAATAACGAAATACGTTCTTCTACGCTGCTGTAACCAAAAGTCGCAAAAGCATTTTTCGCAGCGCTAACGGCTACATCAACATCTTGGCTTGAGCCTAAAGAAATGGTTGCAATTTCTTGTTCAGTTGCCGGATTAAGTACAGCATAGTCTTGTTTTACTAATGGCTTAACCCACTGACCATTAATATAAAATTGACGGTAATCTTTCATCTAAATCTCCAAATTAATTGTGACTGCCTATTTATAGCCCGCTTATGTTTATGTTTATAAATAAAAATGCTATCAACAGCAAGCGCATGGGTCAGTATTAATTGTCATAAAATTAATAAGGGCATGCCAACTCTCATTGACATGCCCTTAACTTATGCTGTGGCCGTTGTTATCTAGCTGATATGCTTATAACAATCTCACTCATTATCTGATCATTTTTACTGGTTAAAATAACCCACTACTGCGTTATTTATTTAATAATTAGCACAGCTATTTTTGTTATTTATGCGCTAATCGTTAACAAAAAGCCTGAAGGCCTGTAATGGCACGACCTAAAATTAGCGCATGAACATCATGTGTACCTTCGTAAGTATTAACTGCTTCTAGGTTCATCATATGACGAATTACACCATATTCATCACTAATACCATTGCCACCGTGCATATCACGAGCAACACGAGCAATATCAAGTGATTTACCACAGTTATTACGTTTCATTAATGAGATTAATTCAACCGGACATTGATCCGCATCCATTAAACGGCCCATTTGTAAGCAGCCCTGTAAACCAAGCGATATCTCAGTTTGCATATCAGCAAGTTTCTTTTGAATTAACTGATTAGCCGATAGAGGACGACCAAATTGTTCGCGATCTGCGGTGTAGTTTCTCGCTGAATTAAAGCAAAACTCTGCCGCTCCTAATGAGCCCCAAGCAATACCATAACGCGCTTTATTTAAACAACCAAAAGGCCCAGCTAACCCTGTAATTTCAGGGAACATATTTTCAGCAGACACAAACACGTTATCCATAACAATTTCGCCAGTTATTGAAGCACGTAAAGAAAATTTACCTTCAATTTTTGGCGCAGATAAACCATCCATACCTTTTTCAAGGACAAAGCCACGAATTTTACCCTCAAGTTTTGCCCAAACAACAAAAACATCAGCGATAGGTGAATTCGTGATCCACATTTTGTTACCCGTTACGCAGTAACCACCATCGACTTTCTTAGCGTGAGTGGTCATAGAGGCTGGATCGCTGCCTGAATTAGGCTCAGTCAAACCAAAACAGCCAACCCATTCACCTGAAGCAAGTTTAGGCAAATACTTCATACGTTGTTCTTCACTGCCATAAGCATAGATCGGGTGCATAACCAATGACGATTGCACGCTCATCGCGCTGCGGTAACCACTATCAACGCGCTCTACTTCACGAGCAATTAAACCATAGCTAACATAATTGACTTCACTGCCACCATATTGAGCGGGTAGAGTAGCACCCAATAAGCCTAACTGACCTAACTCACGCATTATTTCGCGATCAAAGTGTTCATGTCTATTGGCTTCAAGCACACGTGGTTGAAGTTTTTCTTGGCAATAGTCATGGGCAGAATCGCGAATCATACGCTCTTCTTCAGTGAGTTGACTATCAAGAAACATCGGATCTTGCCAGTTAAAAGCAGTTAATTTTTGGCTCATAGGATTACCCTGTATGTACTGTTTTGCAGTAATAGTTTGATTTATGATTGTACTCTATCCTTAAAGCATAAATAAATATAATATATAGTTATTATATTTTTCATAACTTTTACTTATAGCACTTACTCATATGAATTTGAAACGTCTTGAATATTTTTGTCAATTAGCCGTACTGGGCAACTTTACGCGGGCAGCACATAAAATAGGCATTGCTCAACCCGCATTAACTATTGCCATTCAAAAGCTAGAACAAGAAGTTGGGCTAAAGTTAATTAACCGTGCGGAAAAAAACGCTTTATTAACTGCTGAAGGTGAAGTGCTGTATAAACTGTCAACCCAACTATTAAGCCAAGTAAAACAAGTTGAATTAGAATTAGAAGAGTTAAAAAATCTCGAACGGGGCACCATTCGTTTTGGCGTTTCAGCCATGATGGGCTCTTACTACTTCCCAAAAATATTGACCGCATTTAAACAAAAACATCCAAAAATAAAAATACACTTGGTTGACCAAGGTACCGCAGCGCTGGAGAAAATGTTATTGAACGGCGAACTTGATTTAGCCTTAGTACGTGGTGATTTAGAAAATTCACAACTGCGTTACACTGAGCTTATTAATGAGGAAGTTGTTGCCGGCATGGCAAAGTCGCACCCACTAGCTGCTGAGCGAACCCTATCACTGGCACAGTTTTGCCAACAGCCACTGGTATTATTTCATGAAGGATATTTCTTACGTGAAGTGGTTAGTCAGTATGCAAAAAAACATCACTTAGCATTAGATGTTCGCATGGAAACTAATCTGATTGAGCTGCAAAAGTCATTAGTTCGCAATGGCGTTGGTATTACCACTTGTCTAGCGCGTATTTTACAAAACGAGCCGCAGATGACCTCCATACCCTTTGAGCCAAAAATTGAATTTAAATTGAGTTTAGCGTGGAAAAAAAATCATTCTGTTTCTCAAGCCAGTAAGGCTTTTATGACTTATTTAAGCTCAATGGTTGAGCCTTTGGATTAAGCCTAACGGTTTTATATCACTTATTTCATCTTAAAAGCAGTCGTAAGTACTGAGGCTAAGCGTACTTTAGCCACTTGTTATAACAGGGTTACAAAAGTGACACGCCGTTGATTAATTTTACGAAGGCAAGAATACTTAACTTAACTTAACTTAACGACATCTTGCTGTCACTTAACAGCATAAAACACTGATATTGCTGTTCATTGATAGTAATGAAGTTTTATCTTGATCACACGTGTAGACACAATGCTTTGATTGTTTTTTAAAGGGTCTGACTTCTTTTCCTTTTGCCCTTTTTCTCAAAGATATAAAAAACCAAACACCTGAATAAAGTCAGTGGCTAAAAAATGATTAATAACAAGGCTAAAAATAGCCAAACCCTGTAGAAACTTGCATTCCGAAAGTCATCCCCCTATGGTGGGTACTAAAAGCAAGCTAATGCTTTAATTAACCAACTACAAAGGGAGTGCGACGAATGGAAAACAACAACCAAAGCATGAATAACTTTGCCGCCATAAGAACCACCATAGCCAATAACGAAGAACAACGGCTCAAAGAATTACTAGCGGGCCAAGTAATGCAAAAACTTGAAAAAAGCTACCTCATCGACCTAGCCAAAATAGGAAATAATCACGCGATTTTGAAGATCCTAGAAGACATTCCTGTGGAAAATCAAGAACAGCAATAAGCTGTGTTTCAACTTTATAAAAGTTTTGAAAAATAGTATGAATTTGATTAGCCACAATTTGATTCGAATTTTCAAGCTTTGTTATCATACTGCGACCTGCCTCAAAACTTACATTGCTATCTAACGCCTAAGTTCAGGGGCATTTGAGTCGAAGCCTGTTTTTACGACAGCCAAAATGGGTGGCAGGTAAAATGTACGCTTCAACGATTTGTTAGGTACAGTAAACTCTCAATGGTCCTGCCTGATTGAAACAATGCCTAGGTATTCATGGAAAGGTCGCTCAATAAGTCAATCTAATCGTTAGATCAAGGTTTTGCCCATCGTACGAAAAGCTGGCGGTTTCAAACGATGGCGCGCTCATCAAGGCTTTTGCACCGCTTGAAAAACCGTAGCCTTCCGTCGGGACCCCTAGCAAGTTAGTGCCAAGCTTACCGTCCATATTTTTATCATGAATGACAACCAACGCATACCTTCCCGGCGGGATATCTAAAAAGTTGCAACGCGCCTGCGTATCTCGAATTTTCATCATCATTATATTGGTTGCGGAGTGCAAAAATTCAGTTGGAAAACCTGCTGAAGATTCGAAAAGCGCACAAGCTACAACCCCAGTGCTATTTTTAATATTCGGAATTTTCACTTGAATTCCAGAGCACGTTGATTGAGCAAAGACCATAGCGGGAAGATGCGCAAACACCAGCACGATCCAGCATACTAAACACCGAATCCCTTTACAGAAGCGCCTCACCGGACGCCTGACAGTGGAGGCAAACGCAGACTTCCTATTAATTAATTCACTCATTAGTTCCCTCATAGCTTTTATTCCCCTAACCTGGTTGGATCCGCCATTAGACGCCTAACGTCTTGATAACCCGCGACGGGTAGCCAGCAATGAAGCTGATCACTGACGGAACCTTGGCAAAACCAATGAACTTCGATTTGCCTCAGTGGCCATGGTCAGCGTTTATTAAATTGCTCAGCGATTTTTGCTGTTTGAGTCCAATATTGTCCATTTGGCCTCAAAATCGACAATGCGGCCTAGGAATATCAAGTACTACATGATACGTCAACCAGCATTGCATTGAAATATTAGTTACCCAACGTGGCCATATCCCAGACTTGATAACGTTTCCCCTGGATTAATTTTTTAGGTTGATAAAAAATATTGATGCCGATAACTAGGTCTTTTCTTGTATCATTGTACTATTTTTATATCATTTGTTTTCACACAAGTATTGTTGAAGTCGTCAAACTTATCGCATCTGGTTCGCACAAACGACTTCTGCCCTGAGTCGAAAGAACACTTAGTCTGATAATGACAGCTGCTGTTGAACTTTTCCCAGTACTGACATTCTTCAACGCATTGGAGATTTTTGTATGTATAAGTCTTTTTTTCAAACAGGCACTTTTTATTAAAATCGTCCCAGTACTGACAGTCTTTGAGAGCCTGCGGTACATCCTCAGTTAAGGTTAGGCCGCAGGTGACGGTGAGGTTTCCCTGGCGAAATGTTTCTCCCGTTTCAAGACTTACCTCTTTTGCGCAGACACTAACGGCTAAAAACGTCACCGCTCCAATGAAAGCCATTAAAAAAATTTTATTCATGATCTGATTCCTTATTAACTTAATTTTCTATAATCTAACAACACAACTGCAAAGACTGTAAGGTTTTGTTTCATATATCAAGGTTTCAAGTCGTTTTTATTTTTTAGCACTAACTGTGTAAAACTAACATCCCACTTAAAGAATTCAAATTGAATCATTTAGGATTTCCTTACTACTGAACTGAGTTGTCACAAATAAAAGGATCATTCAATGACAGCTGTAGCGGCGAAGCAGACTATTTATTATGATGGTTTTGTACCTAAATTAGGTCAATTTTGTGGCGTAAGTGACCGTTAAAGCAAATTTTCCAAGTAATTGCCATTTGGCCTTAAGAATTATTTATTGCTAACGACTTTTCAGTTCGCATTGAAAACATTAGAATAGTTAGTCTTAATGGAAACTATTCTCAACGAAAAGTGAAAATAATTAAAAAAATAGTCTTGTAGGAGAGGCAATAAATGAAGTCGTGGTTAAAACAAATCTCTTTTATTGTCATCGTTTTTCTCATCACGAGTTTTGCTGTAGATACGTGGCGAACTTGGGGGATTGATCGACAATCACTGCCCGATCTACAAGGAAAGACAATCTATAATAAAACCATTAATTTAAAGGAGCTAAGTTTTGAACAACCCATCTTAGTGTACTTTTGGGGGACTTGGTGTCCAGTTTGTTCCTTTGTTAGCCCTTCTATAGATACTATGTCACAGCATTACCCTGTTTACAGTATTGCCATGCAATCTGGTGATAATAAGACACTACAAACATACATGGAAATAGAAAGTTATCAATTTAATGTCATTAACGACGATAATAATCGCATAGCTAACTCGTTAGGTGTTCAAGTTACGCCATTAGTGATGGTGATTGACCAAGGTGAACTCGTTCACTTCACAACAGGTTATGTGAGTTTATTTGGTTTATGGTGGCGCATTGCTTTTTAAAGATCTCAGGGCGTTAAGCGGAAGGTAGCAGCTATAATCTAGGGATAACGTAGCGATAAATTTTCTAATGCTTTGTTTTTTATGCGAGATAGGATATATACTTTTATCCTAATCTGATAATTTGTCAGTCATAAACGTTAAACGCTAAGGGAAATATCGATGGTCATAAATCAAAGACCTGATCCCGCAGGTTTATTGGCGATGGCAGACAATCCCTGATATTTCGGGACTGTCGCAAAAACAACATACTGAATAGGACCTCTTTAGTAGCGCTGACAAAATAAAGGTAGATTATCTCGTTACTGCTTTGCTTATTAGCGCTGTAAACAGTGATAGTCGAATCCTTTAAATCACATCTATTAATTGTCCTATGTTGGCCAAACAAAGGGAGCGGGCTTGGTGGAAGTCGTTTCTGATACGGCTGTTTTCTGAGAGAGTATCCCCCTGATTACTTTCCCCGTTGCTTTATGCTTACTACAAAATGTTTTTAGGTATAAAATTTCAACTCTACTGCGTGCCCAAGGGGTTGTACGAAGAAATTTTAAACTTGATTTAAGACGTGGTTTATTAGTGAAACAACGAATATTAAGTAATTCACCCATCTTATCCCAACCAACTTCCTTCTCCAGTTCGGTTAGAATCTGTTCAAGTTTAATGCCGTGTAGAGGCTCATTACTGTTATTCATAGACCACCTAAAATCAAAAATAGCATTGTAACAAGTTTCCTAAATATTGACAGACTTATGCGTTTAACTCAGGTAAAGCTATACGAAATGCCTATCTATGGTTTATTTTGACGGCATTTATTGCTTCGTTGTCATTTTACTGGCTACTAACATATCAACATGATCAATCATCCGCTCAACCTCGTTTGTGAAGTTGAACCAGAAATAATAATCTATTTCATAATTTTTATTTCTATAATCGCTAGAGCTACTACTTTTAATGACGAGTATAAATTACCTTGATTTTATCTTACCTTACAGTAGACTCGTGAAATAACTGGCAACTATTAATGAAAATTAATAGGCGCAAAGCTACCAGCCTAAGTGCATTGCATAAGGTCGTGGGGTTGCAATTTATATGGATATTTTTACAACCTTTACTGTGATTTATTAATTACATCATTTATTAGAGGTTGTGGATGTTTTTCTCAAACAAGTATTTTATTCAATTCGTTGTTATTTTTCTCCTAAGCGCCTGTGGCGGAGGTGATAGTAGCGATACCGTCTCAAATCCACCACCAGTAACAACGCCTCCTGTAGCCACGTCACCTGTAACGGCTTCATGCGTCAATCCTCATTCTGCTGACTACCCTGAATTATATAAGGGTAAATTTGAAACCCCCTCCCCCAGAGGTAAACTTTCTAGCCATATAGTGAGAGGTATTAGTTTTAAAGACTACTCCCCTAGTTGGATTTATGATGGCCTATCCCAGTCTCAACGGGATAATTGTTCCAGAGATGAATATGTAAAATTAATGTATCTTGAAGCATTACAAGCAATGAATGCTTCTGGTGCACAAAGGGTTTGGGTTTACAATTATGGTCAGTGGAACGATAGCCAAGAACCATGGGTAGTCGCCGAAGCTAATTATCATACGCCTAAAAAATATATAGAATATATTGTCGAGCAAGCACGTTTGCTCAACATCGATATTTATTTTTCTTGGCAGTTTACTCAAAACAATGTCGATGGCGATATTATTGTTGAGCAAGGTGAGAAACTCACGTTGGACAAGCTTAAAATCATATTAGATGCCCATCAAAACAA
This sequence comes from Colwellia sp. MB3u-45, assembly GCF_014077005.1. Classification (GTDB taxonomy): domain Bacteria; phylum Pseudomonadota; class Gammaproteobacteria; order Enterobacterales; family Alteromonadaceae; genus Cognaticolwellia. The sequence continues at coordinate 104,741 of NZ_JACGVC010000033.1, forward strand.
TATGATTATTCAGGCAAAACATGCCCAAAAAATAGCTATAAAAGGTATTTCTGCTGACTGGAATGCGATGTGGCTCACCTTGCATACCGACGAATTAAAAGAATATTATATTGAGCGATTTGCCGAAATTATCGATGATATCAGAGCCAATTTTGACGGTGAGATTACTTGGGGTCAAATAGGCACTGTAATTAATGATCAACGAATATTTTCCAGAGTAGATAGTATTTTAATCAATGCGTTACAGTGCTGCGGAAATCAATTTAACGCCGAAGAAGATGCCAAGCTAACAACGGAACTGATCAAGCAGAAAACCTTTGAGTCACTGACCAATCAGCATATGCAAATATATTGTGGTGATATTAACCAACCATGCTGGCACGGTACGTCAAATATAGAATTACCAGTAACACTTATTATTCAAGTACAAAGTCGTGAAGACTTTTTTCTCAATGGCTGGAAAGAAGATGGTTTCTGTACCCCAGGAAGTTTAGAAGACGGGACTGAAGTCAGTTGTATTCAAAAAAGTTTTGTCACTGACTTTTCTGTGCAATCAGTGGGTATAGAAGGCATTATGCAAGCGATTGAAGAGCAAGATACCTTTATGATTAACAGCGTCGATATTCATACCGGCTATTGGCTTTCACCCACGTTAACTCCCAATTTTGAAGGTTTCCCTAACACCTCTCAATCTATCCGCGGTAAACCGGCAGAGGATATTGTTAAGTATTGGTATACCGGACAAGAATAATTCACCTTATGTTAACGTAATGGCCGGTAAATTTACCGCTCATTACTTTTAAATCCACCATGTGCTAAAAGTAGATAAAAATCGACTGTTGATTATTCTTAGTTATTTTATCAGCGTAAATAAAACGAATTATCCATCATGCGCTTAACCTCACCTTTAACACTTAGCCATTAATAGTGGTTGAATTGCCATTTTTATAAATATTATTTAAGCAGCGACTAAAAAACAAACGGAGAAACATACTCATCGTAAATATAAACTGCAATTTCTAGTCCGCCAAATATGATAGCGATATCACGTACCAAAACGAGTGTTTTATTTTCTTTTTTTGCATTAATCTCTTCGTCCAATGGCATTGGAAATAGTTCGTCAAGATGATCAAAATCCACATATTTACCTTCCGCATTAATAGCCAGTAGCGCTTCTTGTTTTTTTAAGGTCAGGTCATTGTTTGCGTCTTTAATCCAGCTGTTAATGATATTTGAAGGCATAGTCATTGCGAAATAAGTAATGATGAAGAAAAATATCTTTTGAATTGCTCGCCATGCTTCAGGCCACCAGCCCTGTGAAACGTCATATGATAAGGTGGATACCACCCCTGCTAACGCCATGAAGTAAATGGCGGTCCAAGGTACGTAAATGACATATTTTAATCGAGTGAAATACTTTATAGCATCTTCATGAACCCAATATTGCTCACGTATTTTTTCAGCCGTCTTAGCTAAAAGAGCCTCTTTTTGATGCTGCTCAGCAAGTGCATGACATGCTTCTGCATTTAATTTGATATAGTCCGCGCATCCTCTGCCATATGCTGCTTTCATATCTGCATCTTGAAATGGCGGATAAATCATAGAAATAACGTCTCCAGCATCGTTAAAGACAAAGTGTACTTTTGGGTAGGCGGTAAAGAAGAAAACAAATTCTTTGCTTTCATGTCGGATACTGAAACTATCATGACAGTTCCCATCCGCACCGGCATTATAGGCCATATCAAGCATATATTGGCTTGTTGCGCCGATAATCCCTACGTCTTTCAACCTAGCTAAAAAGCCTTGAATGATAAGGTCGCGTATTCGAGAATCATAGCCATAATCTGGCTTGCAGCTATATGTCAGGCTACCATCTTCATTCAGGACATAGCGGTATGTAGCGACCTCAAAATCTATATTGTAGCCCCAGCCATATGCGTACCTGAATTGCGCATTCAACCTAGATTGATTTTGTCGGTCTTCCTGATCCAAAAGGCTGCGGCGACAACTATGGCAGTACTTCCAAAGCATGCCAGAGTTGTCGCTATAATAATTATAAAAATATGAATCAGAACAACGTTCACAGGTACGCATATCAGACATTTAGTAAACTCCACATTTTTCATCGTGTTGATAGGTGAAGAAAAAACACCCGAATCAAGTCCAATGTAAATAGTGCTTTTGGTGGGCGTGGGCAGGATTTTGTATAGATAAAATAAAACATTATTTTTCATAAAATCAAATAACATCATGCCTCATATTTTCCATCTTGACATCTATTTTATGTTTTTAAGGGAGTGAAACCTGGCTTTTTTCGTCTGTTATTTAACCGCCCTCACGTAATTAATAATTCAAAAAAAGCACTTTCTGCTGTTGTTAAAACCAGCGCTGAATATTGTTTATGATGATGAACGGCTTTTATTCAAACAGACTTATCTGAGGAGGCGATCTACTTTGTGGGGGCTATATGAGGCCAATAATTCAAGGCTAATAATTCAACGACTTCGACATTTTTTGCCTTCAGGTGACTGAGTATCTTTTGGATCACCAATGGATGTTCATTAGACACATCTCTGTGTCTACCCCTTAGGGTGGCACTCGCTATGCATATTGCTTTACGAATTCAAGACTTAATCCACGGTTTGCACCGGTAATAAAAACAGTTGCCATTACTATCTATCTATCCATTAAAGTATAAAAAATGCGAAAAAAAAGAAGCGGTATTTTTATAAATATCGCTTCTAATGATGATGTGGTTAGACTCTATTAAGAATTAAGCGGTTCGCGTCATCAATGCCTTCTTCTGCGCTTTCTTGTCTAATGCGCCGCTAAAGCGTGTTAACACTAGCGCAAATAACACCACAATCGCGCCAATCCAAGGTGTGTTCATTAGTCCTGCTTGTTCGACGATTAAACCGCCTCCCCAAGCACCCAGTGCAATACCCACGTTAAATGCGGCAATGTTAAGGCCAGATGCAACATCAACTGCATCAGGTGTATGTTTTTCAGCCAGTTTTACGACGTAAACTTGCAGGCCAGGGACATTACCGAAGGCAAATGCGCCCCAAACTAAAATAGTGGCTACCGCTGCAATAGGATTCACCGCAGTGAAGTTGAACACCAGTAGCACAGTAGCAAGGCCTGTAAAAATAATGCTTAGCGCTTTAATTGGCCCCATTTTATCCGCCATTTTTCCGCCCCAGATATTACCTACAGCAACCGATACTCCATAGACCAACATAATCAGACCGATAGCGCTTGAATCAAAACCAGAAATCTGTTCCAGAATAGGTGCTAAGTAGGTAAAGGCAATGAAGGATCCGCCGTAACCAATCGCTGTGATTGCGTATACCAAGAGTAAACGAGGCTCCGATAGTACTTTCAATTGCGCGGAAATTTTAGTCGCTGCTGCCTGCTTTAAGTTATTTGGCACTAACAGCGCGCTGCCGATAAGTGCAATTAAACCGAGTAGTGCCACCGCTAAAAAGGTTGCCTGCCAGCCGAACGTTTGGCCAATATAGGTCCCCAGCGGAACGCCCGTCACCAGTGCGACGGTTAAGCCCGTAAACATGATGGCAATCGCACTCGCCGCCTTGTCTTTTGAGACTAAACCTGTCGCAATAGTCGTGCCTATTGAAAAGAACACACCATGCGCCAAACCCGTTAATATACGAGCGGCAATCAGTGTTTCATATCCGGGAGCTTGCCACGCCAGTAAGTTACCCGCGACAAAAAGCGCCATTACACAAAGCAATACATGCTTGCGGTTCCAGTTCCCTGTCAGCGCGGTTAAAACAGGTGCACCAATGGCAACACCCACTGCGTACAGGCTAACCAACAGCCCCGCGGAAGGCAGTGATACACTTAAATCCTGTGCCATGGTGGGGATTAACCCTACAATGACAAATTCGGTCGTTCCGATGGCAAAGGCGCTGAGCGCCAATGCGAGTAATGCTAACGGCATTATTTTTCTCTCTTTTTCTGCTTTAATATTGGAACACAATATGTGTTTTCGTTTGATGTGCGCATTATTGTTGATTTTTAAGTCGTGAAAAACCGTGTTATTAACAAATTACTTTTGTTAATATTGCAAAAATAAACTTTGAGATTGAAGAGAAAAAACGTGCTGACTCGTTCCGATGATTTAGAAATCCTACTTACGGTAATCGACAGTGGCGGCTTTTCTTCTGCAGCTGATAGCTTAGATATTCAGGTCGCTAGAGTGTCCCGCGCGGTGAGCAAAGTTGAAAAACAGCTAGGTGTCACCATTTTAAACCGCACTACAAGGCGGATCGAGCTGACTGATGAAGGGCGGCAGTTTGTTGAGTCTGTCCGTGTGGGACTGTTACATATTCGTCAGGCCGAAGAGCAGCTTATTTCTCGTGGAGAATTACCTGCAGGCAGGTTGCGCATTGATGCGGCAAGCCCTTTTGTATTTCATCAACTTGTTCCACTTATCCAATCGTTTAAAAAAGCGTTCCCTGACATTCAACTCGAGCTCACCTCTAATGAAGGTTTTGTGGATTTATTGGAGAAAAGAACCGATCTAGCGATTCGCATCGGTAAATTAAACGATTCCACTTTACACGCCCGCCCGTTAGGAAAAAGTCTGCTGTATATGGTGGCTTCCCCTGAGTATCTCGCTAAAAGAGGTGTGCCAAAAAAAGTCAGCGACTTATCTTGCCATGACCTGATTGGTTTTACGGGTTCAAAAGTATTAAACCGCTGGCCATTAGCCGGGATTGACTATATTGAACCGAATTTGACCGCCAGCAGCGGTGAAACCGTGCGTCAACTAACACTTGCTGGAAATGGCGTTGCCTGCTTATCCGGCTTTATGATCAATGAAGATATTGCAGCAGGTAGACTTATTGCTGTTTTAGAGCAAGGAAAACTCACCAATACGGATCGCGAGCAGATCAATGCCGTTTTTTATAAGTCTTCTTCGGTTGCTAGACGAATCTCGGCTTTCATTGACTTCATCCAACCCAGGCTCACTCTAAACTAATGTTATAATTATATTTTTTTAAAAATAGCCTTACACTTATCGCACTATCTTCTAGCCAGAACACACATACAATAGTAGTTTTAACGTCATCTAATATGACCGTAAATTTACCTACGATGGGCATGTATTACTATGAAAAGTAAAAATATATCCGCGTGGTCGTATAAAACTTCCGCGCATTCACTTCTCGGGTCAGCATCAGTCTCTGTGGTGCGGCAATACTTACACCACCCGCTTCGGACACCGCTAACATCATTTGATTGATTCATTGCTGGCATTCATCGGCCAGTATATTATCAAGCTAAACCGCTCTTTGTCTTAACACCGTATGACCTAGTTGAGCAATGGAAGAGCTATTATTTTTGGCTACCGTTTTAGTTAACCTGAACTTTGGTTAGTTAATAAAATTTTGTTTTTCATCTAATAACCATTGCTTAAAGCAGTTAATGGCTGAAGAAGAATGGTGTTGGATCAGGTAATAACCCGCATTTGCTTCTATGGGATTAAATGGCGAAACCAGTTTTCCTTGTTTAAAATCTTCTTCAACTAAGGCATATCGAGCCATGGCTATCCCTAATCCTGCTTCGGCTGCCGCCATAGCCATATCAGTTCGATTAAAATAATGTCCCTGATGACTGTCTGCTATAATGCCCATGTGCTTGAACCAATATTGCCACTCGGTATTTTTGCTTGCGCCATGCCATGGCTGAGCATCATGTAATAGGGTGACCGACTGCCAAATAGTTTGTTGGTTTTCTACAGAGGTATCTTGCCATTTAAAGGCTTTAAAATATCCAGGACTCATCACAGGAAGCAATTGTTCAGATAAAAATAAGTCACTTTTTTGCTGAAAATTAGCCGATTGGCTGTAATCAATGGCTAAGTCAAAGTTATTGCTTTGATGGTCAACTAGCGCACCTTCAGCAAATGTTTGAATGCTAATATTGGGATAACGATTGTAGAATCTCTCAAGGCGAGGCACTAACCATTTGTATGCAAAAGAAGGCGTTAATTTTAATCTTACCTCGCCATCGAAATTTTCTTCTTGATGTAACGCTGCAATTACCTCGCTTATATCTCCAAGACTGCTTTTTACTACTTTATATAATTGTTGGCCCGCTTGAGTTAATCGAACGCCTCGCGAGTGCCTTTCAAACAAGATTATTGAAAGTTGTTCTTCTAGTAAGTTTATCTGCTGACTTATCGCACCTGTTGTAATGTTTAAATAAATGGCAGCCTGAGTAAAACTGCCTAATTCGGCCGCTACCTCAAACGTCACTAAACCCGATGCTATGTTACCTTTTAATTTCATCAACACTCATAGCCTTTAGAATTACTAAACACAGAGATTAATTAATATCGATTGTAGAAGATAGGTATTTTTCACATAGTAGTTAACTATTTTATGATTTAACAACATTTAAGTGATGAGTATGAAAGTTATCGTTTTAGGCGCTGGCGTAGTCGGGCTAACCTCTGCATGGTATTTGGCTCAAGCAGGGCATCAGGTAACGGTTGTTGATCGCCAGAGCCGAAGTGCTGAAGAAACCAGTTTCGCTAATGCAGGCCAGTTATCTTATGGTTATTCATCTCCTTGGGCTGCCCCGGGTATTCCGCTAAAAACGTTGAAATGGTTAACCCAAAAACATTCGCCACTTATTGTAAAGCCAAGTGCTTCACCGATGTTTTATCTTTGGATGATGAATATGCTAAAAAATTGTAATGAGAGTCACTACCAGATTAATAAAAATCGTATGTTGCGCGTGGCGAATTACAGTCGAGCATGCTTGTCAGATTTAGCTAAAAATCATGACATAAAATATCAAGGTCGTCAGCGGGGAACGCTACAAGTTTTTCGTCACCATGCACAAGTTGAGGCGGTGCAAAAAGATATGAAGTTATTAGCCGAGAGTGATGTACGATTTAATCTATTAAATGTTGATGAGTGTGTTAAAGCTGAGCCAGGCCTTGCTTTGGTTAAAGATAAGCTTGTTGCTGGCCTGCACTTACCCGATGATGAAACGGGCGATTGTTACCAATTTTGTCAGCAACTTACTGACATGGCTAAAATGGCGGGTGTTGAATTTAAATTCAATGTTCAGGTAAATAAATTACACTTTGATAATGCTAATATTACGGGGGTAGATACCTCTATTGGTGAGCTTAAAGCTGATGCTTATGTTGTCGCACTTGGTTGTTATTCGGTGCACTTATTGAAGCCAGTAGGTATTAATTTGCCCGTTTGCCCTGTAAAGGGCTACTCACTCACTATTCCAATGACGAATGAAAAATTTTCGCCTGTTTCGACCGTGATGGATGAAACTTACAAGGTTGCTATAACACGTTTTGATAATCGAATTCGGGTGGCTGGTACGGCAGAATTAAACGGCTTTAATTTAGATCTACCTGAAAAAAGAAAAGCCACTATCGCTATGGTGGTTCAGGACTTATTTCCTAAAGCAGGTAACTTAGCCGAGGCAGAGTTTTGGACGGGGCTACGTCCTATGACGCCAGATGGCACGCCTATTATAGGTAAAACTAAGCTAGCTAATTTATATACCAATACGGGGCACGGTACCTTGGGTTGGACTATGGCTTGTGGCTCGGCAAAACTATTAGCCGATATAGTCTCGGGCAATGAGCCAGATATTGACGCAAGTGGATTAGATTCATTTAGGTATGTGTAAAGTAATAGCAAGGCCAATAGCCGGCGATTTCTAGTCTATTACTCAAGGGTTTTCACATAATTCAGAATTCAAAACAATCGTTTTCTGCTGTTGTTAAAAAAAACTCTAAATATTACTTATGATGATGCGGTGCTTGAGGCTTTTGATGGCGAACAAAGTCTTTAATAAAAAAAATAGTCACAACTGGGCATGTGGTGGCAGATAAATCTCCCCCCCCCCCTCTGCCTTACCTGGAAATTAAATACCTTTAATATTTTTCTTACAAATATCAGAGGTTTTTTTATCCGATATCCTCAAAACATAAAAAATTCTGTTAATATCTTTGGCCATATCATCCCTTCAAATTTTCAGTGAGTCGAATAATATGAGTGTTTCAATTTTTGGCAGTGCAAAAGCGAATAGTGCGACAAAAGCCCTTCTTTTAGGATCTGGAGAGCTGGGTAAAGAAGTTGCGATTGAATTGCAACGCTTCGGTATTGAAGTGATTGCGGCAGATAGTTATAAAAATGCACCGGCAATGCAAGTCGCGCATTCGTCCCATGTGGTCAGTATGCTCGATGGTGAAAAATTAGCAGAAATTATTCGCGCCGAAAAGCCTGATTTTATTATCCCAGAAGTAGAAGCAATCGCCACAGATACCTTACTTGCCTTAGAAGCAGAAGGTTTTAATGTGGTACCCACAGCCCGTGCGGCAAAACTCACCATGGACAGAGAAGGTATTCGCCGCCTCGCAGCTGAAACATTAGGTATAAAAACGTCACCCTATATATTCGCAGACAGCAAAGAAGAATATTTATCCGCGGTCGACAAAATAGGTAAACCTTGTGTGGTAAAACCTGTCATGAGCAGCTCTGGTAAAGGCCAAAGTGTTGTAAAAAGCGATGCTGATGTAGACAACGCATGGACCTATTCTCAAGTTGGCGGTCGTAGTGGTGAAGGTCGCATTATTATTGAGGGTTTTGTGCCCTTTGATTATGAAATAACGCTATTAACAGTGAGTGCCGTTGACGGTATTCATTACTGCGCCCCTATCGGTCACCGTCAAGAAGACGGCGATTACCGTGAATCTTGGCAACCACAAGCAATGTCAGCGCTAGCGCTGCAGCAAGCACAGGATATCGCCAAAAAAGTTGTCACTGAACTGGGCGGATATGGTTTATTCGGCATGGAGTTTTTTGTCAAAGGCGATCAGGTTTATTTTAGCGAAGTATCCCCTCGCCCGCATGATACCGGATTAGTGACCTTGGTGTCACAGGATGCTTCAGAATTTGCCTTGCATGTTCGCGCCATTTTAGGTTTTCCTATTGGTCGTATTATTCAATATGGACCAAGCGCATCGAGTGTTATTTTAGGTAATGGCGTATCTGATGATATTAAGTTTGCCAACCTGGGTAAAGCACTCGGCAGCGTTGCCGGTGCGCAAATTCGATTATTTGCCAAACCGGATATTAATGGTCATCGGCGTTTAGGTGTCGCAATTGCACGTGGTGAAACAGTTGAAGAAGCCATTGATAATGCCAAGACTGTCTCGAATAACGTTAATATTATTTATTAAATAACACCGCTTAAATTTTTCTTCAGTATAAAGGGTAACTTCGGTTACCTTTTTTATGCCTGCCAGCTCACAAAACACATCCATCGCTTAAGTAAAGTACAGATAGTTATGTGTTACCTAACTACATGCAAGCTAAAAATAGCATCAACTCAGTAGATAATGAATCACAACAATTAAGCCGCAAAAACCAGCTCAATGTCAGTTATCATTTAGCGAACTATCATGGATTGTTCGCCTATATGAATAATGTTCAGAACCGACGCTGGATATTATTTATCGCCCCCTCCCGGCAAGCCTAATTTTAGTTTTTTACAACGCTCAGGTATTCACCAAAGTCCCGTATTGACACTCGATGCCCATAAAGTAAAAATATTCACAATCGCTGCTTAAAAACACACTGCAAAATAGCAACTATTCAACCGCTATAACCTAAGCGTCAATTTCAGGGATATTGCCAGGTAAGTAGAACAAACTGCTTTGTTTACTGTAAACAATAAGATCAACTTTCTAAAATTTATTATGCCCAAACTAGATGCGGATTAAGCGTTCCCCAAAATGCAAGAGCAGGACGTAACATGATGATGGTGGTTACTCCCTGCTAACGTGTTAAATGCAGTGCTATTCTTGGCTTTAATCTAATCCCAAAAAACCACCCGTTTGGTGAGCCCAGAGTTGCGCATAGATCCCACTGGCATTAATGAGCTCTTGATGGGTGCCTTGTTCAACAATACGACCTTGATCTAATACGATAAGTCTATCCATGGCCGCAATGGTCGAGAGTCGATGAGCTATGGCTATCACCGTTTTTCCTTCCATTAATTCATACAATGACTCTTGGATCGCCGCTTCAACTTCAGAATCTAATGCTGAAGTGGCCTCATCTAATAACAAAATAGGGGCATTTTTTAATAACACACGTGCAATGGCAATCCGTTGACGTTGGCCACCTGATAGTTTTACCCCACGTTCGCCGACTTGAGCATCAAGCCCTTTATTACCAAAGGGATCAGATAAGCTTTCAATAAAGCCAGCCGCTTGTGCTTGAGTGATTGCCGCCATTAATTGCTCATCACTTGCATCTGGGTCGCCGTAAAGGATATTTTCACGAATCGAACGGTGCAACAGCGATGTATCCTGAGTCACCATACCAATATTTGCCCGTAATGAATCTTGAGTAATATCGGTTATAGGTTGATTATCAATGAGTATTTGACCTTTTTCAACGTCATAAAAACGCATTAATAAGTTCACTAAAGTCGACTTGCCTGCACCAGAACGCCCGACAAGACCCACTTTTTCACCCGCTTTAATATTCAGGTTTAGCTGTTCAATGACACCCGCTTTTTCGCCATAATGAAAACAAACCTGATTAAATTCTATTTTACCTTGATTAACAACAATGTCTTTGGCGTCGGGTTTGTCTTGAATGGCAATGGGTTTAGACAGAGTATTCATCCCATCTATCACAGTGCCTATATTTTCAAACAGTGAACTAATTTCCCACATGATCCATTGTGACATGCCGTTTAGGCGTAATGCTAAACTTACTGCAATGGCAATAGCACCGACAGTAATCGCACTGTCAGCCCATAACCAAATAGACACAGCGGTAATGGTAAATGCTAAAAGATAATTGATGATTTGTACCAAAACATTAATGACAGTGACCAAGCGCATTTGGCCATAAACGGTTGTTAAAAAACGCATCATACTGTCTTGAGCGTAGTCAGCTTCTTGGCTGGTATGTGAGAATAGTTTTACCGTTGATATATTGCTATAACTGTCAACAATGCGGCCGGTCATGTTTGAACGCGCATCGGCTTGTTCTGTTGATATCGCTTTTAGCTTGGGGACTAATTTCCATTGGATCAATACGTATGCCACGAGCCACGCAAGCATGGGTAACATTAAACGCACATCAGCAGCGGCAATCATGACCAGCATAGAAGTGAAATACACTAAAATATACATAAGTACATCCAGTAACTTCATCACCGTTTCACGCACCGCAAGCGAGGTTTGCATAACCTTTGTGGCAATTCGGCCAGCAAAGTCATCTTGATAGAATGACACACTCTGCTTGAGTAAATAACGATGCGCTTGCCAGCGAATGGCCATGGGGTAGTTACCCAAAAGCGTTTGATGCACGATAGAAGAATGTAACCAGACAATTACAGGAATGACCACTAACACCATCACCGACATAGTGATAAACCTTGTGCCTTCATCTTGCCACAATGTTTGCGGATCTTTGGTCACTAACAAATCCACTAATTGGCCCATAAAACCAAACAGCGACACTTCTAAGATAGCCAGTACCGCCGTAAGTACCGACATGATAATTAATGGTAAACCAAATCCGCGGGTATAATGGCGGCAAAAGGCATATAAGGTGTTAGGTGGTTGAGTGGGTTCTTCTTCTGGTAATGCTTGGGTCAATGATTCAAAAAATTTAAACATCTAATGCTCTGACTTCATGATGATAATTCTGCCGCCTAGGATAACGTAAAATGGCCACATGTCATGGGTTAAATTGTTACTATATACGAAACGAATGAGTTCAGTTTCCCGCGAGTCGTGGTGGTTGTACGGCTGTAAAGTAATAATATTAAAACGCAGTGAAGAGTAAATGGTTCAGTTTTACGATTAAACATCTTGAAGATGATAGAGATGAATAGACCAATAGCGAACATTAACACCGAGTTTATTACGCCAAAAGAGTCGATGCTCAACGGATGTTACTCAACCTCATAAAGATAACCAAGTGAGTACTAACATAAAACTAATCACCTTAATATTAGCCTCTCGGCCCCCTCTTAACTGGTCAAAAACACTGAATTTTCATGCCTTTCGTCAAGTCGACAATATGGAGGTCATTGATAATGTTTCGGGCCGCTACGCTCAAACGTTTTCAATAATGGTGTGAAATGATTGTGTTACATTTCTGCGAATGCGGATAAACCTCAGCTTGATGTGAGTATTTACTTGCTTGATACCAATGATATTAAGTGCTTACACAATATTGTGATGCAATTACGCCATATGTTCGATTTGGATGCCGACATGAATGTTATCCAGCAGTATTAGCCGCCTCAGCAGGATAATTTCTCAACTCGCTTGCTTGAAATCTATTTAATATTCGCATGCTAACGGGCTTGGTAATTTCATACATTGCAACCTTAGCTCGGCTAAAAAATGTCTTGCCGCAGGGCCAAGGCTATCAACATCTTTAAAAATCAAATGAAGTTGTGATGAGCGTTTACTACTATGGCTTAATCGCAACGGTTTTAGCTGAACCGCTTCAAGTTGTTTTTTTATCGAAGTACCTGGTAGCCATGCAAAGCCCAACCCCTTACAAATCATGTCAATAGATGTTTGTTTATGGCTTACTGTCCAGCGCTGATTTGCCCCCAGCCAACCTTCATCTTTTTTAGTGGCAAGTGCAGAATCTCGGACAACGATTTGGCGATGGCCTTTTAGATCTTCTAGCGTTAACTCGCGATCAAGTGCATGTAGCGCATGCTCAGGGCTGGCAACCGCAATAAATTCGATGTAACACAAAGACTCACTAAAACCATCACGCAAGGTAATAGGTGATATAGCGATATCAACCTCAGTATTTTCTAGCAGTTCACTCGCGCCGTTGAGCACAGATTCAATCAATTCAATTTGCAGCATCGGGTATTGCATCGAGACATTTTCCAGCACTTGATAGAGTACCGACTGGGGGAAGATCTCATCAACAGCAATTCTTAACTTACTTTCCGTTCCTTGCCCTAAGGTTTGACCGACAGCTTCTATTTTTGCTGCTTCATCAAGTAAAAAATTTGCCCGCCTTAACATTAACTCGCCCACTTCAGTTAATAGCGTTTTTCGACCTACAATTTTGAACAGCTTAATTTTCAAAGACTCTTCTATTTTTCCAACCGCATTGTGGATACTCGACTGACTTTTATGTACACCTTGTGAAGCTTGGTTAAAGCCGCCAAACTCTACAACAGAGCGAAACATCCGCCATTGCTCTAACGAAATTCTTAACATTGACGATTTCCTTTTTTATTTTAATTTTTTAACTTTTTAACTTTTTAACTTTCTAATTCTGTTAAGCAAACAGCCTTCCACCTGACACCTGTTCACCCTATTCTAATGACTTTCGTTAACGAGTTATCAATAAGTCATTTGCGTCAGTGAGATTATTTCAACGTCTATCTTGCATAAAATAACCTATATTCGTTTAAATATAACAATATTTATTAAAATAAAACTATTTCTTGGTTTTTTAACCGTATAACTTTACATATAATATTATTAACAAAGGCTATAAACATTCTATTTAATAGAATGAAACGTGCGTATTTTAATAATTTTACTTTACTCAAAATTAACTAATACTTACGGCTACATCTTCAACTTTAGTTTTATTTCTCTAGGTAGGTTTTTAATTATGAAAAATATTTTATTAATTAATTCATCATTAAACGGTGAACAAGGCAATTCAACAATATTAGCAAAAGAACTTTTATCAACGTTAGAGGCAAAATCTAAAGTTAATATTATTGAACGAGATTTAGCCAAACAAGCATTGCCTCATTTAAGCCAACAAGAAATGCTCGCTTGGATGACACCAATTAACGAGCGCAATGAAGAGCAAATACAGCTAGCAAGTACTTCAGATATTCTGGTTGAAGAGCTACAAGCCAGTGATATGATTATTATTGGTATGCCCATGTATAATTTTGGTATTCCATCAAGCTTTAAAGTATGGATTGATCGCATAGCCAGAGCTGGTATTACCTTCAAATATACAGAACAGGGCCCTGTCGGTTTGCTCGAAGGAAAAAAAGCTATCATTGTCGCCGCCCGAGGCGGAATGTATGTTGGAACACCAAAAGATACCCAAAGCCAATACCTTAAAGACATACTAGCTTTTATCGGCATTTCCGATGTTGAATTTATTTATGCCGAAGGTTTAAGTATGCCAACAAAAGTAGCAAGTTTACAACAAGCTAGCGTAGATATATCAGCATTAGCGAACAAGTTATTGGCTGTTTAAGCTATAAACTATTTCATCTGAGGGGTGTCAGGTGTAGCCCCCATAATTACAAACTTACGTGTATAGGCAAAATAAAACGTCATTTTTCATACAATCAAAATACATGATGTCTGATATTTTCCATCTTGACATCTATTTTATCTTCTTGAGGGAGTGAACGTCGGTTATTTCAGTCTATTACTCAAGGGTTTTTACATAATTCAAAGTAAGCACTTTCTGCTGTTGTGAAAACCAGCACTGAATATTGTTTATGATCATGAACAGCTTTTATTCAAACAGACTTATCTAAGGCTGTGCTCTACTTTGTGGCGGCAATAATTCGACGACTTCGTCATTTTTTGTCTTCAGCTGACTGAGTATCTTTTCGATCAACAATAGATGTTCATTAGATACATCCTTTTATCTAAACCCTGGGGGCAGCATTCGCTGTGCAAATCGTCTTTCCTGACGATTTTTCAATGCTTGCTATAGCCTTAACCGCACCACCGCATTGCTCACAGGTTTCTATTGCTATCCCAAAACCCGTTTAAGTCTTTGTGCCCAGATCATCGACTGGTGTTTTTGTGCCCGTGTTCCCACCGCCCTGTAGCCAATGCTTGTTTAGCCTTATTTCGTTTTGCCGGCGTTATTATCACGCGGTGCCGAGAGTTCGCAAGCAAGCCATTTGATGATTTGTACCAAGACATTAATGACAGTGACCAAGCGCATTTGGCCATAAACGGTTGTTAAAAAACGCATCATACTGTCTTGAGCGTAGTCAGCTTCTTGGCTGGTATGTGAGAATAGTTTTACCGTTGATATATTGCTATAACTGTCAACAATGCGGCCGGTCATGTTTGAACGTGCATCGGCTTGTTCTTTTGATATCGCTTTTAGCTTTGGGACTAATCTAAGATAGCGAGTACCGCCGTAAGTACCGACATGATAATTAATGGCAAACCAAATCCGCGAGTATAATGGCGGCAAAAGGCATATAAGGTGTTAGGTGGTTGGTTGGGTGGGTTCTTCTTGTGGTAATGCTTGGGTCAATGATTAAAAAAATTTAAACATCTAATGCTCTGACTTCATGATGAAAATTCTGCCGCCTAAGATAACGCAAAATGCCCAGATGTCATGGGTTAAATTGTTACTAAATACGAAACGAATGAGTTCGGTTTCCCGCGAGTCTGTTGGTTGTGCGGCTGTAAAGTAATAATATTAATACGCAGTGCAGAATATGTTGTGATGCCTTAACCAGTTGCTTCAAAAACCTGTAGCTCTCTGTGTCGGTCACCATCTGTATGTTAATAGTAATTTTTGAGCTGAGTCTTGTTTATTGATATAACCTAGCACAGCACAATGTAATATTATTGCTGCAGACAATTCATCATCGTGCATTGATAAGACGATAATCCCCATTTGTGGTCACCAACAATAAAAATGTTTTGTACTTTTAGTCCAGACACTGACAAGATGGAAAGCATGAAGAATCATATTTTTTATTAACTTATGAAAAATAACGTTTTATTTTACCTATACACCATGTAGTATTTTTAAAATAAATATTGTGGTTGTTTGGTGTTTGAGTCATTTGCGCTATAATTTTTATATACATAGCCCCCACACACGGGATGGCAAAACCACGTCAACTTACCACAATATATTTTAGCAACAAAAATACCCTTCGCACTTGATTTTTATGTAGCTTATAGACCAAGGATTTGAAAAATAGATGTTTATGCTCCTTTCAACCATGAGATAAAAACCACGATGAATATCATCAATAGGAACAATGTCAGAGTATACGGTAAAGGCGCTAAAACAATCGTTTTTGCCCATGGCTATGGTTGTGATCAGTCTATGTGGCGGAGAGTCAGTCCGTCCTTTGAAGATGAATATAGGGTGGTATTATTTGACTATGTCGGCGTAGGTTTGTCTAATGCAGATGCTTATGATCCTCTGCGTTATTCAAGTTTGGCCGGTTATGCCAAAGATATTGTCGAAATTTGTACAGCACTTGATTTGCAAAATGCGATCTTGGTAGGGCATTCGGTCAGCAGTATGATTAGCTTGTTAGCTGCAATCGAAATTCCCCATAGAATCTCAACGTTGATCATGATTTGCCCAACCCCACGCTATTTGAACGACCGACCCGATTACATAGGCGGCTTTGAACAGGCCGACATTGAAGGTTTGCTCGATACAATCGATCGCAATCAACCAGGTTGGGCAGCTCATCTCGCCGGTATTGTTGTAAATAACCCCGATCAACCAGAATTGGCACAAGAACTGGAAGACAGTTTTTGTGCCATGGATCCCGCCATAGCTAAGCGTTTTGCCAAAGCAACTTTTTTGGCGGATAACCGTTCTGATCTGGTTGGTTTTGACAAGCCCTGTTTGATCCTCCAGTGTCAGAACGATTTAGTTGCACCGAATGTCGTAGGCGATTATTTACATCAACATTTGCTTAATAGTCATTTGCAGCAGATGAAAGCGACCGGACACAGTCCTCATATGAGTCATCCGCTTGAAACCATCAAATTGATCAAAGAATACCTTGCCAGTCATGTAAAGCAGAACTAAAGAGTGAATATTTAGAGTGGATATTTCAAAATTTAATCTTATGGAGGCACCCTGCGGCTTGTTTATCTTTGATGACAGCTTAAGGGTAATGACGGTTAATCAAACCTTAGCCACTATGCTTAACCTTACGATACAAGACTTAGTGGGTAAAAATTTGGATGTAATGCTGACATCATCCAACCGTTTGCAATTTCATCTGCAAGTGATGCCAATATTGCATCTTCAGGGGCATATTGAAGAGATTTCCATGTCTCTGGCTGGCGCAAAAGGGATCGAAATCCCGGTCATTTTTAATGCCGTGCGACGAGAAGTTCAGGGGAGTGCCTATACTGAATGTGTGGTCATGGCTATGAACGAACGTAAACGTCTGGAAGATGAGTTGTTTAATATAAAAAAAGCAACCGAACAAGTGCCCGGTTCCCTTTATCAATTTCAGCTTTTTGCCGACGGGAGTACCTGCTTTCCTTACACGAGTGAGGGAATACGTGATATCTATGAGTTAAGCCCGCTACAGTTAAAAAAAGACGCAGATTTAGCGTTTAAACGCATTCACTTGGATGATGTAGAGGTGCTCAAACAAGACATGGTGGATTCTGCCAAAAAGCTCACTGTATGGCATCAACAATATCGTGTGATTTTACCCAAAGCGGGCATCCGCTGGCTGGAGGGTAATGCCACCCCTGAAGCCCGCGCCGATGGCAGTACAATATGGCATGGTTATATTAACGATATTACCGAGCGAAAAGCGTTAGAACTTTCGTTGTCCAACGAATTTGAACGCTCGCGAGTGACGCTAAGTTCCATCGGCGATGCGGTTATTACCACCAATGAGCGCCAAGTGGTCGAATACATCAACCCCATTGCAGAGCAATTAACTGGCTGGAAATTGGCCGATGCCATAGGTCAACCCGTAACTAGGGTGTTTAACATCATTAATCAACATACTCGGCTGGTGGCAAAAAGCCCTATTGCCCATGTTTTGGACGATGGTGCCATTGTTGGGCTAACTCGCGACACAGTCTTGCTCAGTAAGGATGGAAGTGAGTATTCGCTGGAATGCTCAGCAGCACCGATTTTTACCCTTGGTGATGTAATAACGGGTGTCGTTATGGTTTTTCGTGATGTAACCGGCCAAAAAAGACTGAAGGAGGAAGTGGATCATCATCGTGCCAGTCATGATCATTTGACTGGACTGGCGAACCGCAGAGAATTTGATCGTAAATTACTTGAAATGTTTGATTCATCAATTTCTACTGGTGTTGCACATGTATTGTGTTCCATCGATTTGGATCAGTTTAAGATAGTCAATGACAGCTGTGGACATTCTGCTGGCAACACACTATTAAAAGAAATTTCGGCGATACTTACTCTAAACGTGTGTGACAAAGATCTGGTGGCGCGAACCGGGGGGGATGAATTTTCTCTTTTACTTGAGGGCTATGATCTCAAAGCGGCTCAACGAATAGCACAACAGGCTTGTGACAAAATTGCGAACATTCGTTTTTATCACAAAGGTAAATTTGTTCACGTCAGTGCCAGCATTGGCCTAGTAGCTTTCGATGGGAAATGGGAAAATGCCCAGGCAGTGCAACTGGCTGCCGTTAGCGCCTGTTTAGCTGCGAAACATCAAGGTGGCGGTCGTGTACAAATATATTCAGATACAGATTTAACGGTAATGGAGCTGCGAGATCAGATGCAGTGGGCTTCTCGCTTGCAACAAGCCATTAATGAAAATCGCTTTGAACTTTTTGCCCAACCCATCATGGCACTTGATCAACAAGCAGAACAAGGACTACATTTTGAAGTGCTATTGCGCTTACGTGATACCGATGGAAGTCTGGTCTCGCCTGCGTTATTTATGGCTTCCGCTGAACGATTTGGCTTAGCTGGGCAAATCGATCGTTGGCTAGTAAATCGAGTCTTAGAGTGGATGAAAACCTATGCTCATGAGTTGGATAAAATTAATATAATCGCCGTAAACTTATCTGGAAAGTCGGTTGGTGATCGTGATTTTCATCACTTTTTGCTCGAGGCATTGGATCACGCTCAGGTACCGGTACAAAAAATTTCATTCGAAATTACTGAAACAGCAGCAATCGATAACCTAGATATCGCCACTGAGTTTATTACTATGCTGCATCAGCGCGGTGCGAAAATATCCCTCGATGATTTTGGCAGTGGTATGTCATCAATGGCTTATCTTAAAAAACTTGCGGTTGATTATTTGAAAATTGACGGACAGTTTGTGAAAGATATGGCAAACGACAGAGTTGATTGTGCGATGGTTCGTAGTATTAATGAAATTGCGCATTTAACCGGAAAAGTCACTATTGCTGAGTTTGTTGAAAATGCCGATATATTGATGTTATTAAAAGATATAGGTATTGATTTTGCCCAGGGATATCACATTGGCAAACCACAGCCAATCAATGAAATTTTTGCCTGGAAAAATATAACGAATACAAGACTAAGCGGTGAAGATCAGTAGATGGAATTTTCGTCGACAAAGGACTCATAGCGTTGAACGTTGTTAACGCATCTAGTTGAACGTTCTTAGCGCACTACTTTAACGTTTCTGACCCGTTGATTATTGAAGATAAACCCTGTGTTGATAGACATTGAAAATATTGTAA
Organism: Colwellia sp. MB3u-45; assembly: GCF_014077005.1. GTDB lineage: Bacteria > Pseudomonadota > Gammaproteobacteria > Enterobacterales > Alteromonadaceae > Cognaticolwellia. The sequence goes on from NZ_JACGVC010000033.1 coordinate 124,239, forward strand.
CGCATCTAGACAGTCATTCAACCGCGACTCGAACCGCCTTGCGTGTTCGTGTGTTGTAGGCAACAATCTCGCCGGACGAAGCCCCAATTCCAGATACAGCCTGGATGACCACTTGATGCGTGACCATTAGTGTAAGACTATTTTGGCTGAGCGCTGCAAGCTTTTCTTGCAGCAACTTAAGTGTTTCATTACGATCAGCATGCTCTTCAAAAAATGAGTTAAGACCAGCAAATCTTTCAACTTCGCCAAGTTGTAAAAGTTTGGCTGTTTCGAGGCAACGACACCAATAGCTTGAATAAATTTTATCAATCACTATAGCCGACTGCTTTAACTGCTGCCCTAATGAGATAGTTTGACTTCGACCAACGGCATCCAGATTTCGCTGTGTATTGCATTGGTTAATAACAAAATTAGCGGGATCACCAAAACCCGGAGCAATAGCATGGCGCATCAATAGTACGTTGGCATCGATTTTCCGTAGCTTATCCATAATAGAATCAACATTTGTCGTGGCAAAGGCGTTCTGCACGCTAGCTGATAATATGACAAGAACTAATAATAAATTACCTACTAGCATGTATTTTGAGCCACTGTTGGTTAATATTATGATTAATACAGTCACCTGATGTAACATATATTACATCAGGTGACTTAGCACTGAGTTTAAACGATTTATAGCGTCCCTTTATAAAAAACTATAAAAAAACTAATCCTAATGATATAACAATGCCAGAATAGACAAGTATAACTAAGCAATAACCCATAATATCTCTTGCTCCAAGTTTAGCAATCCCCAACAATGGTAAAGCCCAAAATGGTTGTATCATGTTTGTCCAAGCATCTCCCCAGGCAATTGCCATTGCCGTTCTGGCCGTATCTACGCCAAGTTCAATGGCTGCTGGCATCATAATAGGTGCTTGAACAACCCACTGTCCTCCACCCGAGGGGACAAAAAAGTTCACAACGCCTGCACTTAAAAAAGTAAATAAAGGAAAAGTATTTACTGTAGAGATATTAACAAAACCTTGTGAAATATATCCAGCAAGTGAAACACCATCTGGACCCATAAATTTCATCAGTCCCATTATTCCAGCATAAAAAGGGAATTGTAGTAAAATACCACCGACATTTTTTGACGCATCAGCCACTGCACGTACTACTTTAATGGGTGTGCCATGTAAAATAATGGCAGTAAATAAGAAGATAAAATTAATTATATTCAAATTTAAAGCAAATCCATTTTCGATAAAATAAGTGAAAATAAAACTATATCCTAAAACACCCAGTGCTCTATTTATCCATTTAGAATTTTCAAGCTTTTGCGCTGGCGTCATATTATTTTTATCTAATGTTTCCACTATTTCAGCTTCAAATAAGCGGGTATCCACTTCAATGGTTTTTTCTTTTGAAGGATGCATAAACTTTAGAATAAAAGGTAATGTAAGCACAAGTATGGCGACAATAATTAAATTATATGACGAAAATATGGTTTCGCTTGTTGGAATAGCTTGTGTTAATGCCCCATTGGTTATTTCTGCTAGACCAGTAGATGAGGCAATCGTTAATGGAATAGAGCCTGAAAAGCCTGCATGCCAAATCAAAAAACCAACGTAGGCAGAAGCGATTAATAATGGATAATGAACACCTTTTACTTTATGAGCGACTTCTCTCGCAAAAATTGCCCCAATAACTAAACCAAAGCCCCAGTTAATAAAACTGGCAACTAATGCAACAAAACTGACCAGAAGTATCGCTTGTCCTGGTGTTTTTGAAAATCCAGCGAGTTTAGATAAATATTTTTTAAAAACATCTGTTGTTGCTAATATGGTGCCAGTGACCAGCACCAGTGCCATCTGCATTGCGAATGACAAAATAGACCAAAAACCGCCATACCAAGCTGTGACCAAATCCATAGGAGAGCTTTGTGTAAGAGGTATAGCGGCAATAAACACAACAAATGTTAATATAACGGCAAAAACAAATGGATCAGGAAGCCAATTTTTCACCAAACTAACAGAGCTGTCAGTAAACTTAACAAATATGTTTTTCATGTTATTCCTTTTTTTAATATCTGATTTTTAAGCACTTAACAAATACTACTATTTTACGCCCCTTCATTCGAATTTAGTGTCACTTCGTATGAAACTGGTGTTACATTTTTGACATCTTTAAAGCTAGCAGAGTAGATGCTTGATACCAAGTGCTTTGGTACTTTCTTTAGCAACAACTGATTGATACTGCCAATATAGTGTTTTATTTTTCGCGGCAATAACTATTGCCAATCCACTTGAAGATGATAAACCATCATTTAGCACACTAAGCAGCATTAACTATCGCCACTCAAAAGCTAGAATAAGAAGTTGGGCTAAAGTTAATTAACCGTGCGGAAAAAACGCGTTATTAACCGCTGAAGGTGAAGTGCTATATAAATTGTTACTTAACTATTAAGCCAAGTAAAATAAATTGAATTAGAAGAGTTAAAAAATCTCGAACGGGGCCATTCTTTTTGGCGTTTCGGCCATGATGGGCTCTTACTACTGCCCAAAAATATTGACTGCATTTAAACAAAAAAATCGAAAAATAAAAATGCACTTGGTTGACCAAGGTACAGCAGCGCTGGATAAAATGTTGCTAAACGGCGAATCAAACCCCCTCATTATTAATGAAAGACAAGTGTTGTGGTGAGTAAAGTAATATTGCAATAAGTGATTGCCAACGCCCACTTGTTGGCTGCAATGGCTTGCATTAACAGCACTTGGTGCCAGCGCCACTAAATGTCAGTTTAGTGGCGCCTGTGCAAAATTCGACTAATGGAATAGCTTCAGTAATCGCTAAGACTTATAAATATGCATGTCTCGTTGGGGGTAAGGAATGGTAATACCTTCCTTGTCGAAGGCTTTTTTCACTTTTTCATGCATGTCCCAGTAGTATGGCCACAGGTCATCGGTAGCAACCCAAGGTCGGAACATCAGATTGACTGAGTTATCGCCAAGGCTGCCAACACAGATTCTTGGCTCAGGATCTTTCAGAGAGCGTTCGTCCTCCTCAAATAGCCGTTGGAGAATGGCCTTCGCTTTGTCGATGTCGTCGTCGTAGTGGATGCCAAAGGTCATGTCGCAGCGACGATTTTTGTAAATACTGACATTTACCAAGGTGGCGTTAGATAAACTGCCATTTGGAATGACAATACGCCGGTTGTCGAAAGTATCCACCACAGTATAGAGGATCTGGATTTCGGTGACAGCACCATGAAAACCTTGAGCTTCGATGGTATCGCCCACTTTGAAAGGTTTAAAAATCAGGATCAGCACACCGCCAGCAAAATTGGCTAGGCTTCCCTGTAACGCAAGTCCTATCGCCAGACCAGCAGCACCGATCACCGCAATAAACGAGGTCGTTGCAATACCGATCATCGAGGCGACTGAAATAAGTAGCATAACTTTCATAACTGCACTAGTTAGTCCACACAGAAACTTATTCAGTGTTGGGTCTTTAGCGCCAATCTTTTTATCTAGAACCCCAACAAAGCGGTTGATCAGCCATAGACCAACAACTAATGTAATAATAGCAAGCACAAATTTAGGTGCGTAAGTGATCACTAGCGATATACCTTGGTCTATTAACTGCGAAACGTTTATGTTTGTTCCAATAATTTCTTCCATTCAGTGGTTCCCTACTTGTGATGAGTTACTAGTTGAATATTATAATGACAAACACGGTAACACATCTATGCAACAGACCTAGACTGCAGTGAGTTTAGAGTATGTGACCTGATGATTAAAACAAGGTCATAAAAAGTAAGATCTGACTTTAGATGGTCTTTTGGCTTGGTAAGGTTAGACACAGGTGAATTACGCTGAAGAGGTATATTGACGCTAGCCCTTGTCAATAATCTATAAACGACGGTATAAACGACAGAAAGTGGATTTTAGCGGCTAAAGATGAGTAACTTATGGCGCTATTGTTGGAAATTCTAACCTTAAATAAACAACAGTTAACGTCCGCTTTAGCCTATAAATGAATATTAGCTAGGATGATTTTAATAACAAAAATCAGCCCTTTTGTGTCGGTAGTCAACTTTTTTAGCACCAGTGAAGATCATTTTTATATCTGGAAATATTACCCGAGATGTCTATTAATACCCCTTGGATTATGGCGTTTATCAAGCAAGGCTATAAAAAACCGCGTTAAAATATCTCTAGTACAGTTACCGAATTGTTCGTTATCCAAACTGCAAAAAAACTTGATAACACCCCACAGGTAAGACAGAAAATTTAATTTCTAAAGCGCTTTTTTATGCTTGCAGCACCTTGTTTGTTATTGTACAGTAATGAACTTTAGCGGCCCACAAGTTCCGCCAAGCGAAACGCAGGATATTATTTTGAAGAGTCATCACAATGAATAAGATTAGCAAATTTTTCAAAGTAGCCACATTCACAGCCGCTGCTTTGAGTGCAATTCCTGCGGTTGCAGCAACTGTGCTCACTTATGGTGAACCTGGGCCAAACCGAGGCGCCCGTGCAGGTGCCACTAAATGGTTTGCACAGGAAGTTGACAAGCGCTCTGGTGGTGATTTAAAAATTGATATTATGTGGGGCGGCGCCTTATTTAAATCAAATGCCTCACGAGAATCTATTGCTGCTGGCGTGGTTGATATGGGCACCATTATCCCAGATTACTTTCCTAAAGAAATGGTTTCTGCTTCACTGACTAACTTGCCCTTTGAAAATTTAGATCCCTGGGTAGGACTAAAAGCGAACTATGACCACATGCAATCGCCTGAAGTGATACACAGCTTGGCTGAACAAAATTTAGCCTTCGTCACTTCGTACATGCTTTCTAGCGTTATTATCTTATGCAAAGGCGACGCTGTTCGTTCAATAGATGATATAAGAAATAAAAAAATACGTGGCGTCGGTACCTTCGGGAAAATATTTGGCGACTTAGGCGCAAACTTGGTTAGCATGAGTATTTATAAGGCTTATCAAGGACTAGGTAACGGTTTACTTGATTGTAGTCAAGGTTATATGAACGCCACCATCGCCCTGAAACAACATGAAGCGGCAGACAGTTTAACCAAACTCAATTGGGGGATTTATACCGGATTGGGCATGTATATTAATAAAAAGTCACTAACAAAATTGAGCCTCTCTCAGCGTAAAGTGTTAGATGAAGTCGGCGCTGACTTTATCAACCATATTGGTCAAAATGTAGTGAAAGCTGACAATAAAGCAGAGCGATTATTAACCCAAGGGATTAATGGCCACAAATTGGAAATTATTAATCTCCCTCCTGAAGATTCTGCGAAATTATATTTAGCCAGCCAATCTCACATTAGTAAATGGCAAAATGAAGCCAATAAAAGTGACCTTGATGGCAAGGCCATGGTTGAAAACTATAAAGCACTACTCACTAAATACAGCCAAGAACGCGATCTAAAAGGCTACCCTTGGACACGTTAATTTAATTACATCTGTTTCATTAATAAGCTGATGAACTTTATACACAATAAAAATGGCCAAATATAAGGCCTTTATTTTAAACTGTATAAATATTCACAACGAAGTGAGATAGGTACTACATAGAGTTTATTATTATGTTGAAAAAAATGGAACAGGGAGCATTGATTGTCGCTGGGGTATGTATTGTCACTCTCGGACTCATGATCACTCTAACGGTAGTGACGCGTAACCTTTTTGGCTGGGGCGTTACTGATGATGTTGTTATCGTTCGAGAACTCATGGTAGGTGCTGTTTTTCTACCATTAGCATATGTCACCGCAGATTATAGTCACATTACTATAGAGTTCTTATTTAAACGCTTGGGTAAACACAGCAAATTATGGTTGCTTGCCATTGGCTCTTTCATCAGTTTATTAATATTAATGCCACTTGCCTTCGCCGCTTGGAAAGGTTTTTTTCATGCGGCCAGCAGTGGTGCCTATTTTTTTAGCGAGTTAGACCTACCTGAATGGCCGGGGAGATTGGCCTTTTTCGTTGGAGCTGCACTCTTTATTATCCGTTTATTAGTGATTTTTATTGCTGATTTTCGAGCCGCTATTTCTGGTAATACTGAACATCTTGTGCAGCGCTCTGACGCTGCATACAATACAACTGAAGAGGATTAATCTGTGGATCCATTGATGCTTGGGCTAGTCGGGTTTGCCTGTACCTTGCTTTTACTTATGTTCCGTGTGCCAATCGCCTTCAGTTTGGCTGGTGTATCATCGGTATTTATCTTTTTATTTTTTGCCATGCGCTCTGGTGGTTTTGATATTGAATCAGCTGTAGCACCGACACTGACCATGATTTCATCCAATGCGTTTGACTTGGTGCATTCTTATGATCTGAGTATGATACCGCTATTCGTGCTGTTAGGTCATATCGCCTTCCATACCGGTATCACTACTGATATATATCATGCGGCACGCGTTTGGCTAAAACGCTTACCTGGCGGTGTGGCTATGGCCTCTGTTTTTGGCTGTGGTGGCTTCTCCGCCATTACCGGCTCCAGCATAGCTTGCGCGTCGGCTATGGGTAAAATCTGCGTGCCAGAAATGTTACGTATGGGTTATGATAAGCGCCTAGCAACTTCTACCGTCGCTGTTGGCGGCACGCTAGGTTCGCTGATCCCGCCCAGTGTGCTATTTATTGTTTACGGTATTTTTACCGAAATGTCTGTCAGCCGCCTGTTCTTGGCAGGTGTCATCCCAGGTCTAATATCACTAGTCGGTTTTTTAGTGGTGATCTACATCTGGGTAAAGCGTAATCCCAGTGATGCGCCCGCCGATACCACCCTACTGATAAAGGGAGACCGCCGCAAAGCCGCCATAAGATGTTGGCCCGCTGTGTTACTTTTTACCATTATTATTGGCGGTATTTATGGTGGTTTATTCACCGCGACCGAAGCCGCAGCGATCAGCGCATTTTCGGTGATTATCATAGGGTCATTGCAAAAACGTCTTAATTGGCAGCAATTTATGCAATCAATTAAAGAAACCTGTACGCAAACCACGTCTATCTTCTTTATCGCCGCTGGCGCAAAAATATTTGTCGGCTTTGTTGCGCTAACCGGTATGGCGCCGGCACTGGTCGGCCTTATCGAAGCTGCCGATGTTTCTTTATGGCTATTGCTGATAATGATCGCAGGGGTATATTTTCTCCTGGGCATGTTTCTTGACCCGCTAGGTATTATGGTACTTACCTTACCTTTTCTAATCCCTATGGTAGAAGGTTATGGCTTAGACTTAATTTGGTTTGGCGTAGTGATAATAAAGTTGCTTGAAATAAGCTTGATCACCCCGCCGGTAGGATTAAACGTTTTTGTTATCGCCAGTGTCACTAAACCTTCAGTCGCGGTATATGACATTTTTATGGGCGTGACAAGATTTTTGGTGATGGACATCTTGGTACTGGTGGCGATTATCGCCTTCCCTATCCTATCCTTGCTATTGCCTAATCTTATGATGTAACACTTATTATTCGCACTTTGGCCAATATATTAAAGACGAAAGCGAACATACTAGGTTACTAGCTTATGTTCGCTGTTCAAATATTAAAACATTAAAATATTGAAAAATAGGTACATCAGATTGTATTTACCATTTCAGCATAACCCTTTTCAACGGGTGTTCACGTAGAGGCAATATCACCAGATAAAATAGCGGGTTAGGTCTATTAGCGCTAACTGACAGGGGTGTTCTTAGGCATATAACAGCAACGACAAAGGCCGATTTTCAGCCAAGTAATACCCATATATTACGTGAGCTGCTCGGCCTTGTTATTTATTTTCACCTTTGTGCTGAATTCTTTCTGGTGCAATTGCCCACCATACAAACCAAATAAATAATAATTGCATGGGTAGGCGAAGATATAAAAAGAACACTGAAATATCGTGATATTTTTCTGGCTGCAAAGCCATGTTTATATTAGCCGGATAAACAGCAACAATTAAGGCAATTAACCCATAGCCCGCTAACAAACGAGTTTTAGGCACCAAAAGGCCTATCGCACCCAAAACTTCAAATACACCACTGATGAGAACAAGTTCTTTGTGATAAGGCAAATAATCTGGCATCGCCATTATAAAAAAGTCAGCCGAAATAAAATGGCCGATACCGCCGATAAGAAAGAACAAGGCAATAATTAAAAGTGGCATGCGAGGCATCAGTTATTCTCCGTATTCATTTTTCCAAAGCTCAAATCAAGGCGATTAATAGTTTACTTAAAGCTAAAGTGAAGCCGAGCGAAGTAAACGCTTAGCACTTTGCTTTAATTATTTTTTATGCGGCTGTTTTTACCCATGACTTTGCTATCGATATTGTATTGCTATCAAGATGGTATTTCATTGACATTGTATTTCATTAACATAACTACCTGACACATAGCAAAAAGCCTTTGCAGTAAACAAAGGCTTTTTAGCATTCAATCATGTCAAACACACCATCATGTCAAAGGATGAAACTAAGATATAATCTTAAAATTGAATTAACGTGGCTTCAATATTACGCACCATGCTTTTTAATTGCGGCGCAACTTCACCCGCCAAGAATTCTTTCGACAATCTAAATGCCGGACCACCCGCATTGAATACGTAGATTTGACCTTGAGTAAGTTTTAACGGTACGGCAATAGCATTGGTATCTCGCTCCCAATCGCCCCAAGAATGGCAATAACCAAATTCTTTATAGCTTTCCAACGCTTGATCAATACCCACTTTAACCGCGTCAAACTTATCACCAAGCTTTTCTTTGAAATGTCGTAAAAAGAAGTCACGTTCTTCTTCTGATAATGCCACTAAATAAGCTCGCCCTGCCGCCGTAGTGGCCATAGGTATTTTATCGCCAATATCTTTTTTAAAGGTAACAATATCTTTTGGCGCGCAATGATCAACATAAATCATGTCTAGTCGGTCGCGGTCTGCGAGGCCTATTGATGTACCTGTTTCAATTGACAGCTCTTTCATTTGGGGGTTCGCCACTTGGCGAATGCCAAGGTTAGAAACAAAGGCATAACCCAATGCCAACACACCAGCGCCAAGCTGGTATTTTTCTAAGCGCTTTGAATAAGTTAGGTAGCCTAGGCTGGTCAAGGTATAGGTTAAGCGAGATATACTTGATTTGGGTAATCCGGTTCGTTGAGCAATTTCCTGGTTACCAAGAAATCCGTCTCCGGGGTTAAATGCTCGTAATATATCTAACCCTCTGGCAAGCGCTTCGACAAACTTACGATCTACTTCCCCATTTATTTCTCTTGGCATACCAGTTAATGTATTCATTTTGAGCTACTCAGTTGTTAATCACACTAGACGTAGTGACTTATTGTAACTGTCAATACTTTTCAAATAATGGCGCTATAATCTCATTTTTTGCTCTAAAAATAAAGATGATAGATAGCTTTAAGAATAAATTTATAGACTAATAGCAGCAAGTTAGCTTAATAGCTTTAAACATATACTGTCACATATCGCCTTATTTTATTTGTTATTGAGATGTAAACACTGAAAATCGACAAACAAAATCAACACTAAAGTAGATTTTAACGCTTAGCAAACCCACGGCTTAATAAGAAAAAAACAGATAAAAGCGCTGACCTTTTTTATCAGGTTAGGCACAGTTATTGGTAAATACGATAGCAAGCTTGTACCCAGCGTAATGAATTTATTATCCATATTCAGACATATTTTGACTAAAAAACTTCAAGTTATAGCAGATGATTTTTGCTGGCTTTGTTGATGTGATTGTTGTTGATGGCTTTGATAGTGATAGTTTTGACACAGAAGATATTAGCTGACAAGTATGCCAACTAAAATACCAGCGAAAGTAAATCTAAAGCATTTTTGCTAAATCAATTAAAAGCCAGCATCATTTAACCTGCTTGGCTTTTAATTCATGGCATTAGCATTAAGCTCAACATAAATCTCACCATTGAGCTCACTGGTGAGTTCTCCATTGAGCTATCAGTACTTACAAAGCACTTTCTAATTCAGGTAAGGCTTCAAATAGATCCGCTACCAGACCGTAGTCAGCCACTTGGAAAATAGGCGCTTCTGGGTCTTTGTTAATCGCGACAATAACTTTTGAGTCTTTCATACCGGCAAGATGTTGAATAGCTCCCGAAATACCGACCGCTATGTATAAATCTGGCGCGACAATTTTACCCGTTTGCCCTACTTGCATGTCGTTAGGCACAAAGCCCGCGTCGACAGCCGCGCGTGATGCGCCAATGCCAGCCCCTAACTTATCAGCAATGCCGTCTAATAAGGTAAAGTTATCACCATTTTGCATGCCACGACCACCGGAAATAATCACCCTTGCGGCACCTAAATCAGGACGTGCTGAAACCGTTAACTCGTCACTAACATGGCTTGAAATACCGGCGTCTTTAACCTTATCTAATAAGATAATTTCTGCAGCGCCATCAGTGGCAACCGCATCAAATCCGGTTGAACGCACGGTGATCACTTTTTTAGCATCTAAACTTTGTACGGTTGCAATAGCATTGCCGGCATAGATAGGACGCACAAAGGTGTCAGCACTTTCAACCGCAACAATATCTGAAATTTGAGCCACATCTAATAAAGCGGCAACGCGAGGCATAAAGTTTTTGCCTGTGGTTAATGCGGTTGCCATAACGACACTGTAATCAGCCGCTAATTCAGTCACTAATAAACTGATATTTTCTGCCAGTTGATGCTCGTACACCACATTATCAGCCACCAGTACCTTAGCAACTCCATTAACTTTTGCCGCTTGTTCTGCAACACTTTGACAGTGATGCCCTGCAACTAAAATAGTGATGTCTCCGCCTATTTGTTGAGCCGCCGCTACTGTTTTTAAAGTATCAGCTTTTAACGCGCTGTTGTCGTGTTCTGCGTAAACTAAAATACTCATGAGATCACCTTGGCTTCATTTCTTAACTTTTCAACTAATGCATCAATTGATTCAACCATAATGCCGGCTTGACGCTCTTTCGGAGGAGAAACCTTTAATAACTGAGTACGTGGGGTTAAATCAATACCAAAATCACTCGCCAACTTCACCACTAATGGCTTACGTTTAGCTTTCATAATATTAGGTAAAGAGGCGTAACGGGGTTCGTTTAAACGTAAGTCCGTAGTGACAATAGCGGGTAAGTTTAGCGCCACAGTTTGCAAGCCGCTGTCGACTTCACGTGTGACCTTAATTTTGTCGCCTTCAACCTTAACTTGGGAGGCGAAAGTACCTTGGGCAAAACCGGTTAGTGCGCCCAGCATTTGGCCAGTTTGGTTGTTATCGCTGTCGATAGACTGCTTACCTAAGATAACTAATTGAGGCTGCTCTTCTTCAACAATTTTTTGTAATAACTTGGCAATATGTAACGCGTCGAGCGTTAGCTCGGTATCGATATGAATCGCACGATCAGCGCCTAAAGCCAGTGCGGTTCGCAGTTGTTCTTGACAACTTTTCTGACCAATAGAAACCACAATAACTTCAGTGGCTGTGCCCGCTTCTTTAAGACGAACAGCTTCTTCTACCGCAATTTCACAAAACGGGTTAAGGGCCATCTTAACGTTGGCTAAATCAACGTTTGAGTTATCTGGTTTAACACGCACTTTGACGTTGTAGTCGATGACACGTTTGATGGGGACTAATACTTTCATGAAATTTACTGCTCCTCGATGAATTATCTGAAATAATTTTTTTTGTTATTACTTTTTAATTTGGTTCTTTTTTAATTTGGTTCTGCTGTAGTTAATTGTCATCGTCTTAGATAAAATTAACTTGGCTATTCATATTGAATCCATTGCATTAATTGCCCGTTTGACAGTTGACGGACTGAAGTCCGACCTACAAAAAAATTTAGCTAACATGCTAATTTTCTTTCTAACCCTTTAAGAGATCGGCATCATAACCTAGCAACAGTTTTGTAAAACTTCGCCTTAAATTGATGCACCACCACGGGCTAACTCTTTTTCTAACAAGGTTAATGCCGTGCTAGGAAGGTTAATCTTACTTTGCAGTTCATGGCTAAAAGAAACAATAATGCTTTCACTTTTAGCGGCAACCTTTTGATGGTTTTCACTATAAATAATTTGACTTAAAGTAAACCTATCCTTGCTTATTTGCTCAACTTTGGTCGCAACAATAAGGTTATCAGGATAAGTTACTGGAAACTTAAACTTACAATCGATATAAGCCACAACAAAGCCGAGTTTGTCTTCGCCAAGTGCGGCTCTAATATGACTATCAGTAAAAAAATTCACCCGGCCTTCTTCACAGTAACGAAAATAATTAGTGTTATTAACATGGCCTAACATATCAATATCGCCCCATCTAACCGGATGTTTTATTTGATGAGGATAATGTTGTAATGGTTCGTTCAAAAAATTCTCCACTTGTTTGCTGGTCTGCTGGGGCTCTGACTAACGCCCAACCAGGTTTAACAGTATAATTGGCTGAAAATTAACTCACGCTTTTCGATAACGAAATACGCCTTGCCCTGAAGCAATGATATTGTCAAAAGAGTCGAATACCTCGGCCGAGCCATAATAGATATTTCGCCCCGACGCGGTCACTTTGCCAATAGCATAAAGGCTGTTGGACTGCGCTTGTCCTAAGTAATTTATGTTTAAAGATAAAGTTAATGCTTTTCTATAATCAAGCGGATCGTCACTATGGGCGCCCGATAGTGCCGTGGCGGCATCTAATAAGGTCGAAATAAAGCCACCGTGGGGGATCCCTGAACGGTTAAGATGTTCAGGCTTAAGCTCAGCACTAATTTTAATATGATTTTTATGCCATTCTTCGACCACAAAACCTAAATGGTTATTGAATGCCGGCATGGTTTTATTTGCCCAAGGTTTCATTGTAAACTCTTATTTTTTTGTTCTGGCGGCTATAGATTCTTCACTTTGCAGTAGCTGTGCAAAGATCACTAACTCATTTTTAATCACATCGTGCAGTATTGCCTGCCCAGAGGCTTTCAGAAGTTTTTTGCTAGCACGCAAAGCATTTTGCGGTTTCAGCGCTAAGGCTTTGGCTTTACTTAAGGCAAAATCAAATACCTCAGACTTGTCTAATTGTTGATTAACTATGCCGATATTAATCGCCGTTTCAGTATTAAAAGCCTCGCCAAGCATTAATAACTCAGCGGCTTTACGATGGCCAGCTAACTGAGGAATAAGCAGGCTTGAACCACCTTCAGGGCAAACACCTAAATCAACAAATGGCATTTTAAAATAAGTCTCTGAGGCGTAAACCAAATCAAAATGCAGCAACATAGTTACGCCTATACCTACGGCAACACCAGATACTGCACCAACAATCGGCTTAGGATAGTTATACAGCTCATACAATAAAGTGGCGGCTGGTGAGGGTTCATTGGCATCACGATTATTGAAATCGTTTAAATCATTACCGGCTGAAAAAGCCTCTTGTGTGCCATGTATCAGTACCACTTTGATACTTTCATCAGTCACACTGTCTTTTAGGGCTTTAGCCATAGCGGCATACATTACACTGCTTAAGGCATTTTTTTTCTCGGGGCGATTAATCGCTAAGTGTAAAACACCACTGTCCTGATGAATTAAGATGTGTTCTTGAGCTTTCATATGAAGAGTACCTATTTTTTTTGTAGACTATTTAAACGCGATAGCGCCACATCGTATTCTGTTTTAAAGCGTTCCACGACAGTAGCAACAGTCGCAATATCGGTAATACTGCCCAAGCCTTGTCCTGCACCCCAAATGTCTTTCCAAGCCTTAGTTTTACTGCCCCCTGATGAGCCAAACTTCATTTTACTTTTATCACCTTCTTCTAAATCATCAGGATTTAAGCCGGCATTAGTAATACTGGGTTTAAGATAATTGCCGTGAACACCGGTAAATAACGAACTATAAACAATATCTTTCGCGCTATGCTCAACTAACATTTTTTTGTATGCTTGATCGGCATTAGCTTCTTTAGTGGCAATAAAAGACGTGCCGATATAAGCAAAATCTGCCCCCAAAGCTTGCGCTGACAATATAGAAGCGCCATTAGCAATAGCGCCTGATAAGGCAATAGGGCCATCAAAAATTTGTTTAATTTCACTCACTAAAGCAAAAGGGCTTAAGGTACCTGCATGGCCACCTGCGCCAGCACACACTAATACTAAGCCATCAACTCCGGCTTCTATGGCCTTTTCAGCATGGCGAATATTAATAATATCGTGAAAAATAATGCCGCCATAAGCTTGAATACGTTGCACTAATTTAGGATCTAACGCGCGTAAGCTGGTAATAATCACCGGTACTTTATATTCAATACAGGTATTTATATCAGCCTCTAAGCGGTCATTACTCTTATGCACAATTAAATTAACCGCATAAGGCGCAACGATGGCGTTAGGGTTCGCAACTTGATAGCTATCTAACTCAGTTTTAATGGTGGTGAGCCATTCAGCCAACAATGATTGTGGACGGGCATTAAGCGCTGGAAAAGAGCCAACAATACCGGTTTTACACTCTGCGATAACCAATTCTGGTCCCGAGACGATAAACATAGGAGCGCTGATAACAGGCAAAGATAGTTTGTTTTGTAATGTTTTTGGAATTGGCATCTTGATCCCCTAAAAAGTATTTGTTGTGATGAAAAAAATGAGCTGTGCTAAACACTGGCATAATACCCATATCACTAACCTTGTGATCATTTCACCTGATTAAAATAAGCCACTGCTGGTTATTTATCTCATTATTAAAACATAAGTATTTAAAATAAATGCCCTCTATTTGGCGATTTTTACGGCGTATTAAGTAAAAGCTTTGTTGTCGTTAATTGTCGTCGTCTCAAGTGAAACTAATTTGGCTATTTATATTTGGCCCATCACGTTAAGCACTGGCTAAAAGGTTGACGGACTAAAGTCCGACCTACAAAACAATCGCTAAACGCTACGCGATCACCCGTAAATATTATCTGGGCCTTTGTAGGTTGGACTTTAGTCCATCAAGTTAAATGCAATTTAACCGTGCTCGGCACAAATACCGAGCGACAAAAATATCCGTTTCAAATCTGTGTTAACCCATCACGCTAACCACTGGCTTAACGGTTGATGGACTAAAGTCCGACCTACAAAACAATCGCTAAACGCTACGCGATCACCTGTAAATCTTATCTGGGCCTTTGTAGGTTGGACTTTAGTCCATCAAGTTAAATGCAATTTAACCGTGCTCAGCACAAGTGCCGATTAACAAAAATACCCGTTTCAAATCTGTGTTAACCCATCACGTTAAGCACTGGCTAAAAGGTTGACGGACTAAAGTCCGTCCTACAAAACAATCGCTAAACGCTACGCGATCACCCATAAATTTTATGTGGGCCTTTGTAAATTTTATCTGGGCCTTTGTAGGTTGGACTTTAGTCCATCAAGTTAAATGCAATTTAACTGTCATCAGCACAAATGCCGATTAACAAAACTTATAACTTTTTTAGCTATTAGAAGACCACTCAGATAAGGTTTTACCTTCTGCAACAAGTTGTTTTAATAACGCCGCAGGTTGCCAAAAATCTTCACCATAAGTAGCACCAAATTGACAAATGGTTTGATAAACTTTCTCTAAACCTATGGTTTCAGCATAAAACATCGGACCGCCTCGAAAAGCCGGAAATCCGTAACCGAATGCGTAAACTACATCAATATCACTTGAACGTTGGGCAATACCTTCTTCCAATATTTTAAAGCCTTCGTTGATCAAGGCAAAAGTCAAACGCGCTAATATAGTTTCGTCACTTATCGCTTTGCGCTCAACTCCCCTTTTTTTGGCTTGTGCTTCAATCACTTCAAGTACTATGGGGTCAGCTATACGCTGCCTCGTCTCGGCGTCATAACGATAATAACCTGCACCGGTTTTTTGACCTAAACGGCCCATCTCATATAAAGCATCAGCAATACAATAGCTTCTAACATCGCCTTTTTCTTCATCCGTTAAGCCTTCACGCGCTTTATAGCCAATGTCTATGCCCGCTAAATCGCCTACCGCTAGCGGTCCCATTGCCATACCAAAATTTTGCATAACCCTGTCTATCGCTTCCGGGCTTGAGCCTTCAAGCAAACACAGTTGTGCTTCACGGGCATATTGACGCAACATACGGTTACCAATAAAACCATAACAAACACGCGACAATGCCGGGATTTTTTTAATGGTTTTAGCCATTGCCATCGAGGTGGCTAATACTTGCTCAGAGGTTTTATCGCCACGTACAATCTCAAGTAATTTCATCACATTAGCTGGGCTAAAGAAATGCAGACCAATGACATCTTGGGGACGAGAAGTAGACTCGGCAATTAAATTAACGTCTTGATAAGAGGTGTTGCTGGCTAAAATAGCGCCGGGCTTACACACGCTATCGAGCTTGGCGAAAACTTGTTTTTTAATCGCAAGATTTTCAAAAACGGCTTCAATCACCAAGTCCATGTCAGCGAGATCGTTATAATCGGTTGTACCTGTGATCAGCGCTTGACGTTCAACGGCGAGCTCAGTGGTCAACTTACCTTTTTTAACCGTCATCGCGTAATTTTTAGCGATAATGTCTTTACCACGTTGCAATGCTTCGTGGTTAATTTCCAATAAGGTCACGGGAATATTGGCATTAACAAAATTCATTGCAATACCGCCGCCCATAGTACCGCCGCCAATAATACCAACGCGCTTAATATCTTTCAGCTGGGTGTCTTTGGGTAGGCCTTTAATTTTTGAAGACATCCGTTCAGCAAAAAACAGATGACGCAAAGCGGCCGACTGTGTTGATTGCATGCACTCGACAAACAGACGTCGTTCAACTTTAAGACCTTCATCAAAAGATTGACTCAAGGCGGCTTCAATACATTCAACAATACGTTGTGGTGCTTCTTGTTGGCGAAAACGTTTATTTAAATGGGCTCGATATTCAGCAAAAAAATCAGCTGAAATACCTTCATTATCAACGGCTATATCTCTGACTCTTTTAAGTACCGCACCTTGGGCAATAATGTCTTGGGCAAAATCAAGTGCGGCGCTAAGTAAATCACCTTTAACCACTTTATCAATTAAGCCAATCTTTAACGCGTTAACTGCCGTGATGGGCGTGCCTGTGGTGATTAAATCAAGTGCCGCTTTCACACCGGCTAATCTAGGTACTCTTTGGGTGCCACCCGCGCCAGGTAACAAGCCTAATTTAACTTCTGGTAAGCCAACCTTGGCGCTAGATAAAGCACAACGATAATGACAAGCCAATGCCGTTTCTAAACCACCGCCAAGTGCCGTGCCATGAATCGCGGCGATAATAGGTTTTGTTGACGCTTCTATAATATCAAGCAGCCCAGGTAATGATGGCAACATAGGGGCTTTGCCAAATTCTGAGATGTCTGCCCCGGCAATAAAGGTACGGCCCTGACAAATTAACACTAAGGCTAAAGAAGCATCGTTTTGTGCTTGTGCTACCGCGTCTTGAATACCTAAACGTAATGCATGAGAAAGCGCGTTAACTGGTGGGTTATTTAGACTAATAACACCGATGTCACCCTCTAATTGATAACTAACAACTGACATAAATTCATTCCTTACTTTGAGAAGTTAAACACGCTCAATAACGACAGCGATACCTTGACCGATACCAATACACATGGTGGCTAATGCATAACGGCCACCGGTTTTTTCTAATTGGCGTAATGCCGTCATCATAATACGCGTACCACTAGCGCCTAAAGGATGGCCAATGGCAATAGCACCGCCATTTTGATTAACCCGTGGGTCATCAAAAGCGATACCTAATTGTTTCATGCAACCTAGCGCTTGTACGGCAAAGGCTTCATTAAATTCTAAAACGTCCATATCCGCTAACGTTAAACCCGCTCGCGCTAAGGCTTTTTGTGAAGCGGGAACTGGCCCTAAACCCATAACACGTGGTGGTACACCGGCTATAGCGCCGGCTATAATTCTACCACGCGGTTTAATACCCGCTTTTTCACCCACTTCTTTGCTACCAATAATCATCGCTGAAGCACCATCGTTGATGCCTGAAGCATTACCTGCGGTAACTACGCCATCAAATAATGGTCTTAATTTACTTAAAGCTTCTGCGGTTGAAGCAGGACGTGGGTGTTCATCAGCGGTTACCGAAAGTGCTGGCAACTTACGCCCTTGTGACACTTCAATGGCAATAATTTCATCATCAAAATATCCTGCTACTTTGGCTGCTTCATACTT
Source organism: Colwellia sp. MB3u-45 (assembly GCF_014077005.1). Taxonomy (GTDB): domain Bacteria; phylum Pseudomonadota; class Gammaproteobacteria; order Enterobacterales; family Alteromonadaceae; genus Cognaticolwellia. Next base: position 142,440 of record NZ_JACGVC010000033.1, read on the forward strand.
AGCTTGAGAGCTGGCAGCAAATACATCACAGTCTGCTCTGCTGATATTTAAATCACTGGCAATGTTGTCGGCTGTTTCTGGCATAGAATGGCCGCCATAGGCTTTAATAATCTCAGGATTAGTAAAACGTGCCCCCATAGTGGTATCAAACATTTCTTGCTGGCGAGCAAAGGCTGAGCTTGCTTTAGCCAAAACAAAAGGCGCACGACTCATAGATTCAACACCACAAGCAACAAATAATTCACCTTCATTGGCTTTTACACAGCGAGCAGCATCTAACGCGGCTGATAAACTTGAACCACACAAACGGTTCACCGTTATGCCACCTGTTTCAATCGGTAAACCCGCTAATAGCCCGGCAAAACGCGCAACATTTCGGCTGTCTTCACCTGCTTGATTAGTACTACCAGCAATAACATCTTCATAAAGGCTTAAATCAAAGTCGTTGCGTTGTACTAGAGTTTTTATAAGGTGGGCAAGCATATCATCGGGTCGAACAGAAGATAAAATTCCGCCATGACGTCCAAAGGCTGTTCTTGCGGCATCGTATATATACGCGTCTTTCATAATTTTTCCTAAGTTATAAAGTTGTTTGATAATCAACCAAGACAGGAACGGCGATTAATAATGCTGCCACTTTGTCTTTGTCTTGAGTATTTGATAATTGAATATGAACGACCTGACCTTTTTCTGGATCAAATGCTGCGCTAACTTGAGCGGTAATATTATTGGCTTTGAATAAGGCATTGACGCTAAATTCGGTCGCTTTATTACGTAAGATAGGCTTGAACACTTTACCCACCGCCGTTAGCGGAAAGCTATCAAGTATTTCGATACGTTTTGGAATGGCCGCTCTTTCGTTAATATGTGTTTGGCAATGGAGCAATAGTTCAGCGGCTGTGGTTTGCTGGGGATCTTTTACCACCACGTAAGCAACCGGTATTTCTCCTGCATGTGCATCAGGTTGACCAATAGCCACTGCTTGAAGAACACCGGCATGCGTCATTAAGGCATCTTCAATAATCTGGGGATCAATATTATGCCCACCACGGATAATCAAGTCTTTTGCTCGGCCCGTTAGCTGAATATGTCCTAGGTCATTAATTAAACCTAAGTCACCAGTATTGAACCATTCACCGTCAACCCATGCTCCTTCATTATCGCTTTCGTTCAAATAACCCTGAAAGATATTAGGCCCTTTGACCAGAATAATGCCAGGTTCATTGGCGCTACAAACACGGCTAATTTTATTATCAATAACGTGGGCAGCAATCACTCGGCTATAAGGTATGCCATTACCCACGGAAACCCCTTCAACATCATAACCAGGTAATACTCTAGCCACCACGCAAGAAGATTCGGTCATGCCATAACCATTGGTAACATTACAATTAAAGCGACGCTGAAAAGATAATTTCAGTTCAATAGGTAAAGGCGCTGAGCCACAAGCCGCATGTTCAAAACAGCTAAGATCAATGTCTTCATCAGGTTGCTGCAGTAAAACAGAAATAATAGTAGGTACGGTAGGAAACCAGCACACTTGATATTTATTAACAAAAAACCACCAGTTCTTCACCGTATTAGGATTTCTGAATCCTTCTGGGGTCATAATAACGACCTGACGACCAACAAAAAACATCGATAAACTGGCCGCAATAACACCAAAAACATGAAATAAGGGTAAGGCATTCAAGACCGCAGATTTACCTTGAAAAGCATTAAACCCGGCATAAACTTGCACGACAAAACTAATGTTGTAATGCGATAGTTTCGCTACTTTAGGGCGGCCGGTTGTGCCTCCCGTATGAAAGTACATCGCAATATCATCAGCCTTGGGTTGAGAGGTTTTTGTTAATCGTTCACTTGATTGAGTCGATATCGCCTGATTAAAATCAGTGATGGTGATGCGGTTATTATTGCTTGGGCCATAGCGGTTATCGAGGACAAGTATGTGCTCAAGTGATGGTACGCGGGCAATAATCTCATGCACTTTTTTACCTAATTCTGTGCTTTGATCAAGCGAAACAGTGACTAATACTTTGGATTTTACTTCGTTTAATATTTCAACAATGTGATCAACCTGCAACAGGTAATTAATCGGGTTGGCAATACCTACCGCTTGGGCAGCCCACATACTGAGATGAGTTTCAGCCAAATTAGGCAGTAAAATAGAAATAACGTCTGTACGCTCAACGCCAAATGCTTGATAAAGCTTTGCTGTTTGATTCAGTTTTTTAGCTAAAGTAGCAAAAGTAAGGGTATTAGCCACTTCATCTCGATCAGCGGTTAAATGCTCAACTATGGCGATATCAGCAGCATATTCATCGGCTGCATGGCAAAAAATATCGTAGGTTGTTTTACAATGATATCTGTCTTGGTCGTTTATTTTTTCTAAATCAGCAAGTAACTCTACTTCTGTTAGTTTGGACATTAAGCGCTCACTCTAATACAATTTTCAATCATTATTACCACAAAATTAATTACGCAGTAAAACAGTACATACATTCTGCAATGCGGAACTTAATTTTGCAAGTCATTTTAAAACCCTCGCCAATGTACTTGATTAAATAATGAAATCATAGGTATTCACATAGGTATTCAGTTGAAGAGAAATCAAGAAACCCGCCGCTAAATACCGGGTTTAATTCATCATATTAATAAAGCTAGATAACCTCAACTATGTAAAATATAATTCCGCCAAGCGGTACTGTGTGGTATTATTTTAAATGTAGTTGCCTGGAAATTTATTACCACGCTAAATAAAGTCCAGAATAAGTAATAATAACTATCCCTATCAAGCGTTAGTGGGAGCTTCAACAAGGTTTGTCGCCAACAGTGTAAAATGGAACTGTCTAACACGAGTTTTATAAAGCAATGAGTTTTATAATACTGCTTTTAATGTCAACCACTTATGTAAAAGAACATAGCTATGAATAATATTTCTGATCTAGAGCAAAGTGGCAAAATAACTCACGCCTTTGCTTGGTTGTCACCCCTTTGCCTAGTGATTATTTTTTTTGCCACCTTAATCACTGAATGGACAGGTTACCAGCCACCTGCCCTATTAGCTGTATTCATGTTGATATTATTTATGGCTATCGAATGGAGACAGTTAGATTTATCAACAAAGATCATTGCATGGGTTGCTATGGGTTTAACACTGGTCTTGTTATTCTTCTCACAGATATCATTTCATCAACTAGCTAGCCTATCTAGCAGTGTCGTTTTTTTTGCTTTTTTCTTAATTTCCCTCGGCCTATTAAAAGAAGCGGCTTTAAGCTCAAATTCGGTTAACCTTACCGGTCTAGTGCTATTACAACAACACCCCGTTAGACGTTATGCGCTGCTAACCTTTGCCAGTCATGTTTTGGGGATATTAATGAGTGTTGGTGCTATTAATTTATTAGGCACCATGATCCAAAGAAGTTTAGATAACAATAAAGATACCGTTGACGCACGCATCAATCGCGTTAGGCAGCGCCGTATGATGCTAGCGGTTATGCGAGGATTTTGCAGCATACCGCTTTGGGCGCCCACTTCAATTACTATTACGCTGTTAGTCACCACCATTCCTGATCTAAAGTGGATAGATATTATTCCTTATGGTTTGTACCTCACCCTAGCGCTACTGTTGTTTGGCATTTGGCTCGATCATGTTCAAGCACCGAAAAACCTGAGTCATCTTGTACCGACAATTTCTAACGATTTATCCGCCTTAAAGGTCAGTTACCCTATTATTGTTGTTGTTATCACCTTGGCTATCATATCTGCGCTACTGATATTTTCCTCGCCGCTACGACCTATTGCGGCGGTGTTAGTCAGTGCGCCGCTTGTCAGCATAGCTTGGATATTTAGCCAGTATCATAAAACAAATAATAAAGTAAACGCCATGCGATTAACGGTAAAACGTTTTCGCACAGACATATTTTTTAGATTAGCCTTACAGCGTTCAGAAATCGTATTTTTTGCTGGTTCTGTGCTCATTGGTCGCTTGTTATTAACCGTGTTAGACCTTGACTGGTTTGCGCAACAATTAGCCCATTTACATTTATCTGCTGCGCTAATATTAATTGCCGCTTCATGGCTAATTTTTATCGCCGCGCTGTTATTTATCAGCCCAATGATTTCTGTCACCTTGATGGCTGGGGCTTTAGCTCAATTACCTGGTGTTGAGAATATGCCAGTCACTATTGCACTCGTCATGATGGTCACTTGGGCCGTGGTTGCCGGTAGCTCGCCTTCTACTACCTCGGTACGTATTAGCGCTAAAATCACTGGAATTTCTTCTTTTCAAATGGGGGTAAAGTGGAATGGTTTATATAGCATATTAGTACTATTGGCCTTAGATTTTTTTCTGCTTGTCATGGTGTAATTAAAAAGGGATGTAAACACTATTTATTATATTTTTCATAGTTTTTGCTGAGCTTGTAATTTTTAACAACGTGCACTGGTCTGGTAAATAATATTATGATCTTAACCACAAAGTTTTTCGTATTTTTAAATTAGCTTTAAATTGCGATATAACCATAAAGGAATACAAATGAAGCATAACCTCATTACCTCAAGCCTTACTGCTTTTTTTCTCCTGGCAGGCGCAACATCGACTGCAAGTGCAAGTGACAAAAAAATTGAAGCAAATGATCTCGTTGAAATGTTCGAAAAGCTAGGTGGTAAACATCCAGGCTACAGAAAGGCACATGCTAAAGGTCTATGTGCCTCTGGCACTTTTGTGCCCGCGCCCAATAAGTACTTTACAGGAGCGGCCTTGTTATCAAACGGTGAATTACCCGTATCTATGCGCTTTTCAGTAGGTGGTGCTAGCCCAAGTAGTGATGAGAAAGCCCCTGGTACGCGTGGTATGGGTATGCAAATTCAACTACCTGATGGCGCTTTGCATACTTTTACCGGTAACAACTTTCCCGTATTTGCCGGCAAAAATCCAGAAATTTTTCATGGCTTTTTATCGACTTTACTTCCTGATGAAAATGGTAAATCTGACCCAGCTAAAACCATGGCATTTATCCAGCAGAACCCTAGCTTACAAGCTCACGTTATGTGGAATAAAAACGCTAAAACAGCCGCGTCATTCGCCAATACTGAGTTTTTTGGTTTGCACACCTTTTACTTTGACCAAGCCAATGAACAACAAACTAAGTTTCGCTGGAATATTAAGCCAAACTTAGGGGTAAAAACACTAGAAAAAGCTGAGGCTGATAGCATGCCGACTGAGTTTTTAGCTAATACTTTTGCACAACAACTTAAAGATGAAACCGTTAGTTTTACCATTATGGCGAGCTTAGGTGAAGCACAAGATAGCGACATTGACCCCTCACAACAGTGGCCTAGTGAACGCCCTCAAGTAACGCTTGGCACGGTAACCGTTAAAACAAGTGGTGGCGATGCCTGTAATAATACTAACTTTGATCCTAATGTGATGTCGGCAGGCTTTACACCCAGCGCTGACCCTATATTAAGAATGCGTTCACCGGCTTATGCTATTTCTTTCGGTAAAAGATTGAGTGGTCAATAAATAATTTTCTCAGTGTTAAAAGCCTTTATTACAAAATCGCTGTACTGAAAAATTAATGAGGGGGTAGTTTACGCTACCCCCTTTTACTCTTGAAATTCAATACGTAAAACTCAAGAGCAAAGGATGATAGCCGCTTGTAGATAAATTAAAAACAAGCTATAAAAAAGCCAAAATGTATCTTTTGAAATTGAGTGAAAATTGAGAGGGAATTAAAAGTGACTTAGTCAATTTAACATTAGATTTCAATACGAATACTACATTTACATATAACTACAAGTTATTACAAAATATAAAAACAATGTTTTTATATTATATGAGACAATCATATTAATGACTGAGATCTACATCTAGTGACCTATTAACGTGACTTATGAAATAGGTTTCTACATAAATGAATAAGGAAACAATAACGTGTCTACACCTACAATTTTTTCGACAACAACATTTGCTAAGAACCCCCTCAAGAATCGTTTTGTTCTTGCCCCGTTAACTCGCGGTCGTGCAGGTCCAACTCGCGTCCCTAATGAATTAATGGCAGAGTATTATCAGCAGCGCAGTACTGCTGGCTTAGTGATTGCAGAAGCGACCGCTATATCTGAAGAAGGCAATGGTTGGGTAAACTCACCTGGTATTTATACCCAAGAAATGGTCGAGGGTTGGCAGACAATTACTGAGCGTGTACATCAGCAAGGCAGTCAAATTATTCTTCAACTTTGGCATACCGGACGAGCATCTCATAGTGACTTTCATGACGGTGAATTGCCGCTATCAGCTTCAGCATTAAAAATTAATGGCGATCAAATTCATACCCCTGAAGCTAAAAAAGACTATGAAGTGCCACGCGCTATGACAGTGCAAGACATCAGAAGAACAGTGGAAGACTTCCGCAAAGCAGCTGAAAATGCAAAGGCAGCAGGCTTTGATGGCGTTGAAGTTCATGCCGCAAACGGCTATCTGATTAATCAGTTTCTTGATGCTAGCACCAATCAGCGTGACGATGAGTATGGCGGTAGCATTGAAAATCGTACGCGCTTTTTAAACGAAATACTTGAAGCGGTATTAACGGTATGGCCTGCGGAAAATGTTGGCAGCAGAATTTCGCCCAATGGCGTATTCAATGATATGGGCTGTGATGACTACAGAGAATTATATACTCATGTTATACAGCGTTTTACTCATTACCAGCTTGGTTTTGTGCATATTATGGATGGCTTAGCTTTTGGTTTTCACGAACGTGGAGAACCAATGACGCTGGAAGATTTCAGAAGTTTATATCATGGACTTATTATCGGTAATTGTGGCTACGACCAGGCAAAAGCTGAAGCGGTAATAGGTTCAGAAAAAGCGGATCTGGTGGCTTTTGGTCGCCCCTATATTTCTAACCCAGACTTACCTCAGCGTATGCTTAATAACTGGCCATTGGCGCCATCTGACGATGCGAGTAATTGGTATGGTGGCGGCGCTAAAGGTTATACTGATTATGAAACCTACAAGTCCGCTTAGGTTTACAACATAATCGCAGGGATAAGTTTGCCGATTGTAGACCTGCCCCTGTTGATACTGCTTAGGCGCTACATTATTAATAAATCCTAAGGGGTAAGTTCATTGTGTGGTATTTGTTGTTTAACGTAACAAATACCACCTTTACTACTGACCGCACCGCGACAAAAGTAATAATATAACTGGTGCCACATTCGTACAATGCAAGAATAAGCCCCAATGAGTCAGAGCGAAAGTACAGGCTAAACTACAAAACCGTGGCCAATTTTACTTGACCACTTTAGTCATTAAAAGAAAGGTAGAAACCCTTTCAACACTTTAACCACCGCAGATATTTAATCTCTTATATTTAGCGAATGCAAATGTGCTGATCATTAACTAGCTAATGTTCACTATGATAAGGTTTATTGATGAGGTTTATTTGAGCTTTGGTACTGAGTATGTGCCAACCACATGTGCAACCGCTTTTTCATCACCTTCAGAATATAAAGAAACTTCACCTACGATCAGTGACTTCCCCACTTTTAACAAAGTACATTTAGCAATAATATCTTTCGTTGATGAGGGCTTTCTCATAAAGTTAATCGTCAGACTGGTGGTAACCGCAAGTGCAACTATGCCTATTTCACCTAGAATAGCGACGTATAAAGCACAGTCAGCAACCGTCATTAAAACGGGGCCAGATACAGTACCACCTGGCCTTAATTCATCAAATCCAACCCTGTGTCTTACCCTTGCTGACTGTGCTCCAACAGCATCAACAGTGCACTTAGCCTGAGGAAATTCTGTTTTCATAAAATCTTCAACTTCTTGCTTAGTGGCCAAAATAGTTCTCCAAAATAGTTCTTTAAAATAGTGTTTTAAAATAGTGCTTTAAAAAAGCCCAGCCAAGGGCGAATAATAACTTAAAGTGTCAAGCCTAGTCTGTGCCTACACCTTGAAATAATTTCGCTGTATTGTCTTACTAGCGGTAACTAATAATAGCCAGCAAGAATAGACAGTAATAATAGCCATCAATAATAAACAGTAAACATTTTAAGGACGCTTAAGTTCTATATTTTTAGCTGTTAGGCTAAAGTGATTTCCACCCATCTTACCAACAGAATCAATTAATTTTTGGTTTATATTGCCATCTTCATATAAGTCATCTCTGACATAAACGCACTTTACATCCAAAAGAATAACAGTGCCGCCGGTAGGCAAATCACTAATCGGAATTATTTCTCTTAAGCTACACTCGTAACGTATGGGTGAGTCTTTTACTGAGCGAGGCATTACTTGCTCACTAGCGCAGCGCTCAACATTAGCGAAATCGAATTCACTTTCATCTTTATTAAGACTGGCACTGGTCAGGTTCATTTTTTCTAATAAAGCGGAGTTAACTATATTGACCACACATTCGCTGGTTGCCATTAAGTTTTGTAAGGTATCTTTTTCAATACCACTTCGCTGCTTTACCTCAGTATAAAGCAGCACAGGAGGATTACAGCTGGCAACAGTGAAAAATGAATAAGGGGCTAAATTATCAATACCCTCGGTTGAACGGGTACTAATCCATGCAATGGGTCTGGGCGTTACGCCGCCATTGAGGAGACGATATTTTTCTTGGTTTTCTAATACTGAAACATCAAAAATCATTTGTTACTCCATCTCCTAGTGTTCAAGTTTAACAGTAGATACTCTACGCTTTCTTTACCGCTAATGCGCTGTTTTCCCGCTAAAAAAAATAAGTGACTATGATAAATTAAGACTATAAATTACAACAAGAAATTACAACAAGAAATTACAACAAGAAATAACTAAAGGTTTTGCAGCGCTACCGCTAGCAAAACCTATAGCAAACTTATTGCTGTTTTACTTTCAATGCTTAAGCTAGTCACGTTGGTACAAGGCCTCAATCGTACTTGATTCTATGGTGTGTAGATTTATCATGTAACCTGCTAATGCACCAGAAGCGTTTTCTGGTAAGTCAATTTTCGCTACCGAAAGTGCATGTATTGTAAAGCGGTAGTGATGTAAACCATCGCCTTTAGGCGGGCAAGCGCCACTAAAAGCGGCAATACTAAAATCATTTTCTATTTGAGTACTACCGGTAGGGGTACTATTTTTTTTATTCGCTGCCCCTCTTGGTATTTCCAACACAGTCAGCGGAATATTTATTACCTGCCAATGCCACCAACCACTGCCTGACGCTGTATCAGGATCATAAGCGGTAATGGCAAAACTTTTTGTGCCTTCGGGCGCGCCAGACCATTTAAGGTGTGGCGACAGATCGTCTCCTGAACAACTATAGCCTTTAAATTCATGTGTTTTAGGCATAAATTCTCCTTGCGCAATATCCTGACTAGATAATGTCAGCGGCGCTGAAAATGCCGTTGATGAAATGCTAAGTGATAAAACTGAAAAAAATTTAAGTGTATTAAACATAATAACCCTTTTTTATAGTTATGTAATTTGCTTGAAAATGCCATGTAAAGGCATTCGCCACTCTTTGACATCGACCTGATCTTGGCATTGTCTACATGGATGTAGGTACTTATTTTTTGTCTAGAACAAAAAATTCCCCCTATACCCTATACATAAAAAATCCGATGATTAACGTCATCGGATTTTGTCTCCTTAGTCAATAAAGCCGGCATCAAGCCTTTACTACTAAAATGCCTTAGTGCTTAAAGTTTAGGACTTAAAGCTTAGTGCTTTATACTGCCTTTAAAGATTATTCTCCAAATTTATGCACAACACTTAATTTAAAAGTACGACCTAAAGGATTATGTGTGAACGGGTCATAGTTTAAATCTAAACGAGCAAAAGAAGGGTCTTCATCCGTTAAGTTACTCACGGTTAGGTTCAATTTGGTCTGATCTTCATTAAAGCGATAGTTATAACTTAAATCAAACTGTACTTGGCTATCAATGACTTGACCTCGAGTGTTAGTAGTAAATAACTCCTCTCGTTCATCTTTATAATCACCAACATAATAAGTAGATAAGCTAACATTATGATTGTCAAAATCAAAACTATTGATCATAGTCGCTTTATACTTGGGTATTGGACGATTCGAGTTAGTCTTATTTAGAAAACCAGCCGCGTCAAAAGTTTCAGACAAACCATCGGCACTTACTTCGTATTCAGCCGTATAGGTTCCATTCATGTTTAAGGTCCAGTAGTCGGTAACATTTAACCGTAATTGCACATCAACACCACTGGTTTTAACATCAGAACCATTGATTATATTAGTTTCAATTCGCTCTACTGTCTTTGCGTTACCAGGCTCTGTCCATCGCACTTGGTCAACATAAGGTTGCTTACCGGCAACGGCAGCTGATAATACCGCATTATAATTTTCAACAATAATAGGGTCGCTTAAATCAAATGACCAAAAATCAACTGTTGCGAATAAACGGTCGCCCCAAAATTCACCAATAATGCCAAAGTTTAACGCAACCGCTGATTCAGGCGCCAAAGCATTATTACCTTGAGTATCTACGGCTTTAAAAGCACCCGCAGCCCCCACATAAGAAAGGGTTGTATTAGTCCCTTCTAATTGATTTAGTGTTGGACCTCTAAATGTAGTACTGGCAGAGCCACGTAATGAAAAATTATCATTTATGGTATATTGCGCTGATACTTTTGGATCTATGGTATTACCGACTTCTCCGCCGTAATCCTCATATCGCAAAGCAACTTGCATATTTAAATCGTCTGATACCGGTAACGCTAGTTCACCAAATACGGCAAAAATACTTTGAGATGAATCTTGATTTAGCTCACCACTACGAAAATGAAAAACACCAGTAGGGTTTGCACAATCTGTTTCTCCAAGCACTGGACATGGGTTTATTGCTAAATTACCTAAGTCATTAACTTCATTAGTAAAAGACTCATTTCGATACTGAGCGCCTACGGCAAACTCAACAATGCCACCGTCCAATTCAAAACCTGTGTCTCCCGACACTAAGCCATCAAGCACAAATAATTCTGTGGCTTTTTGTGAAGTTCTTGTGCCTGAAACATAATCTAATACTTCTTGAGAGTTGGCTAATGCCGGATTGAAATTTGGATTAGTGACGCCATTAGAAGCCGATGTTTCAATGCCGTTAGAAAATGGATTAAAGTATAAACAGCCATTGGCACCTGGCACACCGGCTTCCATATCACAATTATCGCCGCCATAACCTAATAACGCATTCTTTAATGGCACAATTAATGTATCTGGGTTACTGGCATAATCAAGTTTTGAATTTGAATAAGCAAAACCAGTTTCCCAGTTATAGCCATTATCAAATTTACCTTCTAGATCTGCAGCAATACGGTAAGTTTTATAGTCTAGACCACCTTCACTTGAGGGTCCCTCAACACCTACAGTACGACCAATATAAGCGACACGGTCTAACGACGGATGAGGAGCACTAGCAAATTCTGGATTGCCAGCCACTAATGCTTGCCATGCAGGATGATAAGTTGGTACATAACGGTCGGAAAAATCAACGAGCTTTTGTGGTGGGTAAGATGGTGAGCCATAAGTGGTAGGCACCTCAGTCTCTGAGTACAAAACTTCAACATGCAGATTAACGCCACTTTTAAAGTCGTGAGTTAATTCGCTAAATATTTTCAGATGTGTATCACCGTCATTTAACGCTGAGAATGGCGTATATTGTAATTTACATGTACCGGCTATAGTTCCCCCTAATAATTCACAGCCAGGATCCATCAAGTATTTAGGTTGTGAATTATCACCGAGCCAAGCCGCATTAAATATCGATGGTGGATTACCGATTGATGACCAACCCCCTTGTGGGTTAGTGGCAAAGTCTTGTACCGCCCAATCTTTATCTCTGGTGTTGATGGTATTGGTTTTATCATAACTAACAGAAGTTACCCAATGAGTATCATTATTGCCTAGTCCCCAGATTACGCCTAAGCCGTAATCGCCGTCACTATCTTGTAAGCTTTTATAGTCAGCTTTTACTTCTAGGCCTTCGAAATCACTTCGGGTTGAAAAGTTAACTACACCTGCAATGGCATCAGAGCCATATATAGCGGCTGCACCTTCTTTTAACATGTCGACTCGTTTAACCGCCATAGAAGGAATGTCTTGGGTGTTAACATAAAGCATTTGTTGATCAACAATAGCGTAAGGGTTGAAGGTATGCCTTTTGCCGTTAATTAACACTAAGGTACGGCCTGCTCCTAGCCCTCTTAAATTGATATTGGAAGTACCTTCAGTACCATTAGAACCATATTGATTTGAGTTACCTTGAATACCAGAGCTGATTGACAATTTCTGAGTCAATTCAACAATAGAGGGAGAGCCAATTTTTTCTAAATCAGCTCGACTAATCGTTTGCACAGGTGCTGAGGTTTCTAGTGCCGAACCTTTTAAATGAGAACCAATAACTTGTATTTTCTCAATATCATTTTTATTTGTCTCTTTTACTTCTTCAGCATACAAAGCACTACTTGCCATAATTCCAAGCGCTGCGCTAATAGCGATAGTTATGGAGTTTCGTTTTAGTCTGGTATTTTTCATCGGTTTCCCCTGTTATTCATTTTATTTTATTTTATTTTGATTATAATATTTTCAATTAATGACTGTTTTTCCTCCAACAGCTATTAATTGTTCTGCTTACTGCACTAAATCACCCTTAAGGTTTTGCTTGCATAGTCATGATAATTCACCCATTCAATCGTTATAAAGGCTCAGTAAAAAAGCCTATACCGCACTGCATTGACCATATTCTGCGTTACAAAATTACTTATTAACCTGACTGAATAAGGCCAATACCTAAGCCAGTCAAATCAAAAACATCCTAAAAAAATACTGCATTCAGAAATGAATTTAACTGATACTAATTCTGCGTAGCGGAATATGCAAGTACTTTATTTGGACAGTAATTCCACTGACCTCAATTTAACCTACATTAACAAAAATAATATAAAGCTAAAAATAAAACTAATAACATTACACTAATGAGAATCTAGTAAGAGAATATTTAGTCCGCGAATATAATGTAATTAGCTGCAATTACATCTTGATATTTACTTAACCCTATGTTCCACTGTGCGGAACCCGTAGCTTTTATGATAGAGATTAAAAAATGATTCGAGATCAAGAAATGTTGGATCAGTTTCTAGACAGTATTTCAAAATTTGTTAGAGAGCGGTTAGTTCCTGCGGAAAATGAAGTGGCAGAAAACGATGCTATTCCAGATGATATTGTTCAAGAAATGAAAGCGATGGGTTTGTTTGGTATGACAATCCCAGAAGAATATGATGGCTTAGGTCTAACGATGGAGGAAGAAGCGCTGGTTGCTATTGAGTTAGGTCGAACATCACCTGCTTTTCGCTCCCTCATTGGTACTAACAACGGTATTGGCTCGGCCGCTATTGTGTTTGATGGCACTGAAAAACAAAAAAAAACTTATTTACCTAAATATGCCTCAGGTGAAATTATCGGTGCTTTTTGTTTAACTGAACCCGATGTTGGCTCTGACGCCTCTGCCGTAAAAACCTCGGCAATAAAGCAAGGCAATGAGTATATTATTAATGGTACCAAGCGTTATATTACTAACGCGCCAAGAGCGGGAACCTTTACCGTGATGGCTCGCACCGATCCATCGATTAAAGGCGCTAAGGGAATATCAGCTTTTATAGTCGACGCGTCGACTCCTGGTATTACCCTTGGGCCTAAAGATAAAAAAATGGGTCAGCAAGGTTCTCATACCTGTGATGTTATTTTTGAGAATTGCCGTGTCCCTGCCGAAAATATTATTGGTGGTGTTGCAGGCAAAGGCTTTATAACGTCAATGAAAGTACTAGACAGAGGTCGCCTGCATATTTCAGCATTAAGTGTCGGTATTGCCGAGCGATTAATTGACGATGCCTTAAGATACGCCATAGATAGAACGCAATTTGGTAAAGCCATTGCTGAGCACCAAATGATTCAAGTGATGTTAGCGGACAGTAAGGCTGAAGCTTACGCGGCTAAATGCATGGTACTTGATGCCGCAAGACAAAAAGATTTAGGCAAAAAAATAACCACAGAAGCTTCTTGTTGTAAGTTATTTGCCACAGAAATGGTGGGAAGAGTCGCTGACAAAGCCGTACAAATTCACGGCGGTGCTGGCTACATTTCAGAATACGCCGTAGAAAGACTTTATCGTGACGTCAGATTATTTCGATTATACGAAGGCACGACACAGATCCAACAAATGATCATTGCCAAAAATATGATCAAAGACATTCAATAAATTAAGACCAACGAAGGATTTGCACAATGAATTTAAACTTTACCGTCCAAGAAAAAGACTTTCAACAAGAAGTGCAGCAATTTTTGCAAGAAAAGTTACCGAAAGATATCGCTGAAAAAACCAAAAACGCATTACATTTATCTAAAGATGAATGTAATCAGTGGCAAAAAATACTCTACAAACAAGGCTGGGCCGGTGTTAATTGGCCAGTTGAGCATGGTGGAACGGGTTGGACACCAACGCAAAAATATATTTTTGCCAATGAATGTGCCAAAGCCGGTGGCCCCGATGTGATCCCTTTTGGTCTAAAAATGGTGGCCCCTGTTATTTATACCTTTGGTAATGAAGAACAAAAGCAACGTTTTTTGCCTGACGTATTAGCCAGTAATGTTTGGTGGTGTCAGGGTTATTCAGAACCAGGTGCAGGCTCTGATCTTGCATCGGTTAGAACAACAGCGGTAAAAGAAGGCGATGAATATGTTGTTAACGGCACTAAAACATGGACAACTTTAGGTCAACATGCCGATTGGATATTCTGTTTAGTAAGAACCGGTGAGCCGAGCGTTAAAAACCAAGAAGCCATTAGTTTCCTATTAATTAACATGAACGACCCTAAAATAACGGTATCACCGATTATTACCATTGATGGTCGACATGAAGTTAATGAAGTTCATTTTGATAATGCCCGTGTGCCAGCGATTAATCTTATCGGTGAAGAAGGTCAAGGTTGGACCTACGCTAAAGTGCTATTAACTCATGAGCGAACCGGTATCGCTCGTGTGGCTATCTCTAAAGATCGCCTCGTACAATTAAAAGCCTTGGCTCAAACATCGCCTGATGGCGATAATAAATTAATTGAAGACGCTATTTTTGCGCAAAAAGTTGCACAAGTAGAAATTGATTTATTAGCCTTAGAATATACTGAATTACGCACACTTTCTGCTATCAGCACAGGCCAAGCGCCAGGGCCAGAGTCTTCTATTTTAAAAATTGTTGGGACACAAATTATCCAAGCCATTGACGAATTGTATGTCGAAGCCGCTGGATATTACGCAATGCCATTTGTTCCTCATCAGTTCCATGATGACTTTGACGGACAAAGCATTGGCCCTGATATGGCAACGAACAGTGCATTACGTTACTTTAATAATCGCAAAGCTTCCATATATGGCGGTAGTAACGAAATTCAAACTAACATTATTAGCAAAGCCGTTTTAGGCCTTTAAATTAGCATTAGGAGTTTACTATGGACTTTTCGTTAAACAACGAACAACAAATGATTCAAGATAGTGTATCAAAGTTTATTCTCAACGATTACGATTTTGATACGCGTCGAAAAATACTGGCATCAAAGACAGGTTTTAGTCAAGAAAATTGGCGTTTATTTGCTGAACTGGGTTGGTTAATGCTGCCATTTACCGAAGAAGACGGCGGTTTAGGCGGCTCTATGGTCGACCTTATGTTGGTCATGGAAGAGTTTGGCAAAGGCATGGTCGTTGAACCTTTCCTTGCAACGGCTGTTATGTCTGGTGGTTTAATTGCCTTGGCCGGTGATAAAGAGCAAAAAGACGATTACTTACCCAGAATAATGGCAGGTGAGCTGCAAATGGCTTTTGCCTATGCCGAGCCACAAAGTCGTTATCAATTAAACAACGTAAAATGTCGTGCTATCGAAAACGAGGGTGAATTTGTTATTACCGGTCAAAAGTCGGTGGTATTAAATGGTCATCATGCTGATACCTTAATTGTTGCCGCGCGTACTTCTGGTGCAACAAATGACGACAATGGCATCAGCTTATTCCTTGTTGACGCTAATCATCCGAGCGTGAAACGTGAAGGTTATGCCAATGTTGACGGCCATCAAGCGGCTGACATTTGGTTTGACAATACCCCTACCCTAGGATTGTTAGGTGAGCTAGATAATGCCTTGCCTGCCATGAACAATATTATTGATAAAGCGACATTAGCGATTTGCGCCGAAGCCGTTGGCGCGATGGAAATCGCCCATCAGCGTACCTTAGAATATGCTAAAACACGTAAACAGTTTGGCCGTACGATTGGCTCTTTCCAAGCGATTCAACACCGTTTAGTTAATATGTTTATCGAGCATCAACAGGCTAAATCTATACTGTTAATGGCGGTATTAAAAATGGACAGTAATAATGGCAGTGATGCAAAAGCATTGTCAGCGGCAAAAAGTCGTATTGGCAAAGCAGCGAGCTTAGTCGGTCGTGAAGCAATACAACTGCACGGTGCTATAGGCATGACAGACGAGCTTGATGTGGGTCATATCTTTAAACGTTTAACCACCATTCAATTTTTGTTTGGTAGCACTGATGCTCATACCAAGCGCTTTGCCGCTTTGTAACGCTTTCTCGTTAGCGCCTTAGTCGCTAGCATTTGTCGTTACCATCGTTGTTAGCCATTAACTCAGCCGCTAATTATCTCTTAACGATTAGCGCTATAAAAATGCCTTGAATTGATTATATCCAATTCAAGGCATTTTTTTTCATCTCAGCGTAGTTATACCAATCTCACTAATTACTTGATCATTTTTACTGGTTAAAATAACCCACTACTGCGTTATTTATTTAATAATTAGAACAACTAGTTATTAAAATAAATGCCTTATATTTGGCCATTTTTCCTGCGCATAAAGTAGACCACCTAATTAATGAAATTGGTATGACTAAATTCGCCAACAACCTTTATTTGAACATGGACTAAGGCAAAGAAAAATAGGGGTAAATACCGGATCAAAATAGAATTCGCTTTATTTTACTTTGCTTTACTTTACTTAGGTCAGATGAGATTAGGTTTTAATTATCCTGTATAAAAGCTAAACATTGCGCGTTGTTACCTTGAAAAACAACTCGGTCAGCTTTTAATCCTAACTGGTATTGGTACATAGGATCATAATACTCACTAAGCAAGGGTTTTAACCAATCTAAGTGATACGCTAGTTGACCTTTTTGCTGCTGAGATAAGGCCATACTCTGTATTTGCTTTAATTGACCATAACGTTCTGTACCTAAGCGTTTACGTACTTTGAATAAACCTTGGGCCAAATACTCACTAAAGGCAACAAAACCTTGTTCTTCACCATAGGCGAGTTGGTATTGGGCAGTCATTTTGATGATATATTCTTGGTATATCTGCTCAAGTCGATAATCTAAACTTTCTTCAATCACCACCACTGGCGCTAACGTCATTGCTTGGCGTAAACTTTCTGGTAAATGCACGCTACCAATTAATCTGCCTTCATCTTCCAAGACTAACCTTTGCGATAAAGAAAACTTACCTTGGATGTATTGTTCAGCCAATTTGTTTTCAAAATTTATTTGATTGGCTTGCGCGGTCACAAAACCGCCAAAACTTGAGCCTCGATGACCGGCCGCGCCTTCTAAATCTAAACTGTTTGCACAATGGGCCAGAAAAGGCGTTTTTCCACTGCCGGTATTTCCCGCTAAAATCGTTAAGGGATGTAAGGCAAGTTGCTCCAATTCGTTCAATAAAAACTGACGCAGTGCTTTGTAGCCTCCGGTAATCAATGGGTAGTTAACCCCTGACTCTTTTAACCAGCCTTGCACCGTTTGTGAACGTAAACCACCACGAAAGCAATATAAGTAACCTTGTGGGTTTTCCTGGGCAAAGTTTTGCCAGTGTGCCAGTCGGCTTGCTTTACTCTGTCCACAAACAAGGGTATTACCCAAAGTAATCGCGGCGGCTTGGCCTTTATTTTTATAACAAAGACCAACTTCAGCGCGTTCATCATTATTCATTAACGGATGATTAATCGACTGACCAAAAGCGCCCTTTTCAAATTCAATCGGTGCGCGTACATCCATTAAAGGCAGTTTATTAGCAATAATAGTGCGAAAATCAGCGCTATCGGCGCGCGCTGTTGCTGAACTCTTGATGGCCATTACAATAAGCTTACCGTGGGTGAAGTGGTTGTAACAACTTCGCCAATAGGTTGAAGATTCAAACCATTTTCTTGACATAAGGCTTCAAAAGCTTGCTTACCTGCTGGCTTAACCGCAACCAGTAACCCGCCACTGGTTTGAGGATCGCACAAGAGTATTTTCTGTTTTGGGCTTAACGGCCCAACATGTTCGCCATAACTGGTAAAGTTTCGTTCACAGCCACCAGGTACACAGCCTTGGTCGATGTAGTCATCAACAAAATCAAGACGGGGTACTCGCTCAAAATCAAGCACAGCCGAAACCTTACTGCCTTGACACATTTCCAAAAGATGCCCTAACAGCGCAAAACCTGTCACATCTGTCATGGCAGTTACTGTGTCTAGTGCTGCAAATTCTTGCCCAATAGTATTTAAAGTTTTCATCACTTGCGGCGCTATATCGGCATGTTCAGGTAACAATTTACCTTGTTTTTCTGCTGTGGTTAAAATACCAATACCTAAGGGTTTAGTTAAATATAAAAGGTCACCGACCTCAGCAGTATTATTTCGCTTAATCTGCGCGTTATTAATCAGGCCAGTAACCGCTAAGCCAAAAATAGGCTCTGGTGCATCAATTGAATGACCGCCCGCTAACGGAATACCGGCTTCAGCACAAATAGCTCTAGCGCCATCCAGTACTTGTTGGGCGATTTCTGGTGCTAAAAGATTAACCGGCCAACCCAAAATAGCTATCGCCATTAGGGGTTTTCCGCCCATGGCGTAAACATCGCTAATAGCGTTACAGGCAGAAATTTTACCAAAGTCAGTTGGGTCATCGACAATAGGCATAAAAAAATCTGTGGTGGAGATCACGGCTTGGTCATTGCCAATATCGAAAACGGCTGCATCATCTTTGGTGCTATTACCCACTAACAGTGCGTTATTCACCGGTAAAGTAAGTGATGACTTTAGCATCACGTCAAGTACCGATGGTGAAATTTTGCAGCCACAGCCTGCGCCGTGTGAGTATTGAGTCAAGCGAATTTTTGTCATGATGTCTCGTATGAAAGAGTAAGCAGGTGCCTAATTTACAGTAATACCTGCCCTGTTACACCTGCCGATTACTATTTATAACCTGCCGCTTAACTTGCAGACATACTTTGTTTAACTAATAGCGCCGCTATTTCGTGTTGTGCATAGACAAACGAGCTAATGTTAATGCCTGCCAATTCGCTTTTTTCTTCTAAGGTGTTCACTTTCACTATTAAGTTTGCCTTAGGATAGTAATTAAGCACAGCTTCACAAATAATTTGTTTGTTTCTCAAAGAATTGGCAGTAACAATAATGCTACTGCTTTGTTCTACCTTTAATGACTCTAATACGGGCTTTTTGTCTAAGTGACCAAAATAGGCATTATAACCACGCTTTCTTGCCAGTAATACATGCTGTAAATCATCAGAAATAATTAAAAAATCAATGCCTTTACTGCTCAGTTCTTTCGCAACAATTCGGCCCAAAATAGCAAAACCACAAACAATAGTATGGTTGCTTGCATCTACCGCGGTTATTTTGTCTGCTTCAAAATATTCAACCACAAAAATGGCGGCTAACTTATAAATATTACTGACCATAAAAGGCGTTAATATCATAGATAGCACGGTGATCAATATGAGGAAGCTGCCTAAATTTTCTGAGAGAATATTTTGACTGATCGCCAAGGCAAAAATAGCGAAAGAAAACTCTCCTACTTGGCACAAAGCAATAGCCGATTTTATCGATTCACTTTTATTCGCTTTTGCTCTCATTAGAAAATAAACGATAATGGCTTTTATTATCATCACCAAGGCTAATATACCCAGTACCCAATGTAAGTTGCTGATAAAAAATAACACATCGATTTTTGTGCCAATAGAAAAGAAAAACGCGCCTAATAATAAATCTTTATATGAGGATATATCTGATTCTACTTTTATGTGAAATTTAGTTTCTGCGATGATCATACCCGCAATAAATGCGCCTAAAGAATAAGTAAAGCCCATTTCATGAGCAATCAGTGAAGCACCCAACACAATAGTAAATACCGAACTTAAAAATAACTCTTCCATGCGCGCATTTGCTGAGAAATGCAGTAACCAAGTAATGATTTTTTTGCCAATAGTAAACATGAAAATAATGATAAGGCTGGCATAAAAAAGCGTTTTTAATAAAATATCAACTAGCGATAATTCATTATTGGATAAAAAACCCATTAATAATAAAATAGGGATCACCGCCAAGTCTTGAAAAACTAAGATAGCAACTGACTTTTTACCATAAGGGGTAACAATATCTTTTGATTTTTTCAAATAGGGTAATACGATAGCCGTTGAGGATAAGCTAAATGAAAGCGCAATAATTAATGACGATATCGGTTCAACATTAAAACCATAAAAGGCAATAATAAAAATAACAATAGAGCTAAAAGCAACCTGTATAAAACCATTAAAAAATATCAGTTCTTTCATTTTACCCAGCTTAGAAAATGACATTTCCAAACCAATAGTAAACATAAGAAAAACAATACCAAATTCTCCAATTAGCTCAAGAGAGTGAGGTGTGGTGCTGCCATTAAAATCAAAAAAATTACTGACAATAGTGCCAGTAATAATATAACCAATAATATGCGAAATAGAGAATTTGGTTAATACAATATTGATAACGCTCGCCAGCGCCAAGGATACAGCAATAATAACAAGTATGGAGTCCATCTAAGCCCTTAAATTAACCTGACTATTTATATCAGTAATTAAAAATTTATCTGATAAGTTATATGCACATTACAGACCACTAAAGAAACAAAAGCAATACACCAGCAATGCACTAAGTGATAAAAATAATTATTTTAATTCAATAAGTTAAAAATAAATAGTAATAATTCTGTGCATTAAATTTTTATCTGATGCTTACTCTTAATGCACGCGCACCATTATAGTGCAACTAGAGGGCTATATTAATCATTAATTAACTGAGGAGTTAAGCACAAAGCTTAAGCCAAAAAGCAATAAATTGATCGATGGATGGGTAATAAAATGAATGAATATCGATATTGTCTTGAAGTTAGGTTCAAGCGAAAACTACAAGCCTGTAACAAAATCTGTTACAGGCTCGAAACTAGTTATTATTAATCTAAGCACTGGCTATTTTCAATGACTCCTGCGTAAATCACCTAACACGTAGCGCATTGAAAAAAGTGTTGTCGACCATTAATTGAAAGCTGTTTTTCAGCATAAGTATCAGTTTATGAAAAAGCCATTAACCGGTTATCGCTATGGTTTTAGCTAAGAGCATCATTTTACCCTATTGCAATGCTCAACTAGGATGCTTCTGCGGTTGTAATATTAAGGTTTTAACTCCAATTCAATAAATAGCCGCAAGTTTCCATTTATATCTGTTTTTATGTTTTTTCATTTCAGTTTTCTAGCTAAGCTTGTTATGCCTTAACTGAAGTAGTGGAATGCATGGTGCTGCGACAAAATTAATCGCCTATGTTAATTATATTAATCGCCTATATTAGCAACAGTACTTAGACACTGAGCTGACTGTGCTCAACATTAGTGTCTAAATGACTGATATCTGAATGACTAATATTTGAATAACTAATATTTGAATGACTAATATTTGAATAAATAGGATCTAAGTACTTTTCAATGGTCTATTTTCAACCCTTTTTGAATTCATGATAAAAATTAATTAGACCAACTGTTGAGCTATCATACGAGTCATTAACATAGTTTGATTCAAGCTCTGCCTGTATTTTAATCGCTAATCCTTTACCCAACTCAACCCCCCATTGATCAAAAGAACAAATTTGCAGAATAATCCCTTGAACAAATATTTTATGCTCATAGAGTGCAATCAAACTCCCTAATGAACGAGGAGAAATACGCTTCATTAATATCGTATTGGTTGGGCGATTACCCTGATGAATTTTATGAGGAGCGACTTTATTGATGTAATCTGGTGTTCGCCCTTTAGCTTTTAAGTCTGCCCTTACCTGCTCTTCATTTACCCCTTGCATTAATGCTTGTGTTTGTGCAAAAAAGTTCGCCATTAAGGTCTCATGGTGTCCTTCAATCGGCGTAACACTTTCAACTGAACCAATGAAGTCAGCAGGCACTACATTATTACTTTGGTGTAAATATTGGTAAAAAGCATGCTGCCCATTAATACCGAGTTCACCCCAGATAGAAGGAACCGTTGGGTAAGTGATGGTTTCGCCATTCATCGTAACCGACTTACCGTTACTTTCCATTTCAGCCTGTTGTAGATAAGCTGAAAGCATATGTAATGACTGATCGTAGGGAAGAATAGCCTGTGATCTTGCGCCTAAAAAAGTACAGTTCCAAACACTTAATAGGGCGAGAATAACCGGGGCATTTTTTTCTAGTGGCGCACTACAAAAATGATTATCTATTTCATGAGCACCTTCAAGTAATTCGATAAAACGCTCGAAACCTAAATCTAACGCTATCGGTAAGCCAATTGCCGACCATAATGAAAAGCGGCCGCCAACCCAATCCCACATATCAAAAATATTTTCAGGGGCGATACCAAACTCTGTCGCATTCTTCTTATTAGAAGAAACGGCTACAAAATGTTGTGCGATAGCTGATTGATCAAATGACGAGGCAACTAGCCAATTCATTGCAGTTTTCGCATTGGTCATGGTTTCTTTGGTGGTAAAGGTTTTGCTCGAGACAATAAACAACACTGTTTCTGGATTTAACGGCCTTAGCACGTTGGCAATCTGGGTCCCGTCAACGTTTGAAACATAGTGAACGTTAATACGGTTATCGCTATATTGCTTTAACGCTTCAGTAACCATTTGTGGCCCCAGATTAGAGCCACCAACACCGATATTGACTACGTCAGTTATTCGTTGTCCAGAATAACCTTTCCATAACCCTTCGCGCACTTTGTCGGTAAAAGACTTCATGTGCAGCAAGGCATTATTTACTTGTTCACTAACCTCCTTGCCGTCAATAATGATTGATTTATTTGAACGGTCGCGCAATGCTGTATGAAGTACGGCACGATCTTCAGTATAATTAATCGGCTCGCCACTAAACATTTTTTCTCGCCAGCCTTCAATATCGCAATCTTTCGCTAGCTCAATTAAATTATCGACTGTTTCTTTTGATATTAGGTTTTTCGAATAGTCCAACATAAATGGTGACAGCTTAATAGAAAACTGCTCAAAGCGGGCACTGTCATTGGCAAACAATTCACTCATATGTTGTTGTTTCATAAAGCTTGCATGGCTGACCAATTTTTTCCAACTCGCCAGTGAAGTTCTAGGTGTCATTTTTATCTCCGTTTCTCGTGTACAGCTAATATCAAAAGAATTTTTCTATTTATTATTTATTGCTTATTACTTATTGCTTATTGCTTATTACTTATTGCTTATTAATTATTGCTGAAAAATCACCTATTGGAGCTCAACAGCGCTATTGCGGTATTAACCACGTGCTCTACGGTAAAGCCAAAGTGATTAAGGAGCTGATTACCCGGCGCAGATTCACCAAAGCTGCTCATACCAATAACCTTGCCGTTTCTGCCAACATATTTATACCAAAAATCAACATGTGCTGCTTCTATGGCTATTATTGATTTAACGTCACTGGGCAGCACAGACTCTTGATATTTATCGCTTTGTCTGTCAAAAATATTAGTACTGGGCATAGAAACGACTCGCACTTGTACACCTGATTGGCTTAAACGTTCTGCGGCGTCTACCGCTAAACTGACTTCAGAGCCGGTTGCGATTAAAATAAGTTCAGGCTTGTCCTGGCAAGCTTTTAATATATAGCCACCTTTGGCAATATTATTTACCTGTGCGTTATCACGGTGTTGGTGTGACAAATTTTGACGGCTAAAAATTAATGCTGACGGGCCATTTTGTTTGGTGATCGCTGATTTCCAAGCCACCGCTGACTCAACCGCATCACAAGGTCGCCAAGTTATTAAATTTGGCGTCATGCGCAAGTTAGCTATTTGCTCTATGGGTTGATGAGTTGGCCCATCTTCTCCTTGTGCAATAGAGTCATGGGTGTAGACAAAAATATTTTGAATAGACATCAAAGCTGACATTCTTACCGCATTACGGGCATATTCCATAAACATCAGGAAAGTTGCCCCATAATTAATAAAACCGTTATGTAATGAAATACCGTTCATGATGCCGCTCATCCCGAATTCGCGAACACCGTAAAAAAGGTAATTTCCATCCGCATCATCTGCCGTAATACCTTTAGAGCCTGACCATAAGGTGAGGTTTGAACCAGCTAAATCTGCTGAGCCACCTAATAGCTCAGGTAACAATTTTCCGTATGCTTCAATCGAATTCTGTGATGCTTTTCGACTGGCTATATTTTGACCATCTTTTTGACATTGAGCGATAAACAGATCAGCATTTTTTTCAAATAACGCGGGTAAGTTTTGTTCAATAACACGACGTTGATATTCATTGCCCAATTCGGGATGGGCTTGCTTATATTTTGTAAAAAGTTGTTGCCATTGTTTTTCTTGCTCAACCCCTGATTTTTTTGCGTCCCAGCTAGCATAAATATCTGCAGGGATTTCAAAAGGAGCATGCGGCCAGTTTAAAAAGTCGCGGGTTGCTGCTATCTCATCTTCCCCTAACGGTGAGCCATGACAGTCGTGTGAGCCTGACTTGTTAGGTGAGCCAAATCCTATAATAGTTTTACAGCAGATCAGCGTTGGCTTATCAGTGACAAGTTTAGCTTGTTCAATCGCTTGTTGAATTTGTACTGGGTCATGGCCATCAACATCAGCAATAACATGCCAGTTGTAAGCGGCAAAGCGCGCTGGGGTGTTATCGGTAAACCATCCCTTTACATCGCCATCAATCGAAATACCGTTATCGTCCCAAAATACCACTAATTTACCTAGGCCTAATGTACCCGCTAACGAACAAACTTCATGAGATATACCTTCCATTAGGCAACCATCACCTAAAAAGCAATACGTATAATGATCAACAATTTCAAACGTTTTACGATTAAAATGTGCCGCTAGCGTTTTTTCAGCAATCGCCATACCAACGGCATTTGATAAACCAGCGCCTAACGGACCTGTTGTGGTTTCTACGCCTGGGGTATAGCCATATTCTGGGTGACCAGGAGTTTTAGAGTGTAACTGTCTAAATTGTTTTATTTGCTCAATGGGTAAGTCATAGCCAGATAAATGTAACAATGAATAAATTAACATCGAACCATGGCCATTACTTAAAACAAACCTGTCTCGGTCTGACCAATTGGGGTTATTTGGGTTATGTTTTAAAAAGTCATTCCATAATACTTCAGCAATATCTGCCATCCCCATGGGGGCACCTGGGTGACCAGATTTTGCTTGTTGTACAGCATCCATGCTTAACGCACGAATAGCATTGGCTAACTGTTGTCGAGTAGTCATTTTGTGATCCTGTTTTGATAATGAATTGCTTACTTAGTTACTATCTGTCGGCAAGAGGTAAGCTATGGAATGTGGGATGAAAAAGCAGTATGGCCAAATGACGATAAGGGGATTTATCACTTGACCATACAAGCCATAATTATTTTATTACACGGCAGTTTTTTGAGATATTAATGAAGTAACCAGTGTTTCCAACGACTTTTGGTCCGCCGAAAACTGGGTAATTCCACTGACAAGTTTCTCTTTTGCCATCGGATCATTTTCGTGTTGGCAAGTAAAGCGCTCTTCATCTAGCGGCTCTATCTCAGTACGAGGTTTAACGGCAATATCATCGGCATTTAACTTAACAACAAGTTCGCCTTCTGTTTCTTGTAGTTGCGTTAACAAGGTAGGAGAAATCGTTAACAAATCACAACCAGCAAGTTCAATGATTTCACGAGTATTTCTAAAGCTTGCGCCCATAATTACTGTGCTATATCCATAAGATTTATAATAATGATAAATACGTGTTACCGATTGAACGCCAGGATCATCAGCACCGATAAAGTCTTTATTTTCGTTCTGTTTATACCAATCTAATATTCGTCCGACAAAAGGCGAAATTAAAGTAACCTTTGCTTCCGCACATGCAATCGCCTGAGCCATACTAAATAACAGTGTTAAATTACAAGAAATACCTTCTTTCTCTAACTGCTCAGCGGCTTTAATGCCCTGCCAGGTTGCCGCTAACTTGATTAAAATTCGATCTTTGTTAATACCGGCGGCTTGATATAAGGCAATTAACTTTCGACCTTTTTCAATACTTGCCTGCGTATCATAAGAAAGTCGAGCGTCAACTTCGCTGGAAATTCTCCCTGGAATAATTTTCAGTATTTCACAACCAAAATTAACAATCAGTTGATCGCAAACATCATCCACCTGACCCTGAGTTTTAGCTATCGCGTCATCAATTAGATGTTGGTACTGTGGTAACTTTGCTGCTTGTAAAATTAATGATGGATTGGTGGTTGCATCAATAGGGTTTAGTTCTTTGATTGAATCAACATCGCCGCTATCAGCGACAACTATCGTTACTTTTTTCAATTGTTCTAATAAGTTCATGTTAGTCCTATAAAAGAGTTAATTTGATGATTTTACTAACGGCTTTATCACTGAGTTTTAACCGTTTAATTAATTACATTTTTGCTGAAATTTTGTTGCAATTATAAAGCGTTAATAGCGGGTGTTTTTGCTTTTAACGCTAAATATTATCGACACTTCACAGTGATTTTTTGTGGTTTTGCCAAGCAAACGCTAAGCTTTTTTATTTACTACAGGCTAGTTACTTGATTAAAAATAACCTTTCAAACTAGTGTAAAGCTTGCGATATGTTTGATATTGCGGCTGATAGTAAGTAGACATGGCACTATCACTCTCAATAACTTTAGTGATCTTGCCTGGCTGACAAACACTTTGCGGTGACTCTTTTGATATGGCTATTCGTGCTAAGCGCGCAGCACCAAAAGCAGGACCCACTTCCCCCCCTTCCCGGTAGATCAGTGGCTGATTTAGTACACTTGCTAATATTTTTCCCCATAATTGACTTCGAGCACCACCGCCAATTACCGACACTTGACCTATTTCAGTACCACCGTCCAACAACACTTGCTGTGCGTCGGCAAAAGCAAATGCAACGCCTTCTAAAACGGCACGCCCTAATGTGCTGCGCGTAGAATTATGTGATAAACCAAAAAATACACCTTTAGCATTAGGATTATTATGGGGCGTACGCTCACCAGATAAATAGGGTAAAAAAGTAACCGCACAGGGTTTAGTAAAATCCTCAGTTTCCACTTCATCTAATAAAGCTTTTTCATTAGCGGCACCGGTCAGTTTAGTTACCCAACTTAAACAACTCGCTGCGCTAAGAATAACTGACATTTGATGCCAAGTTTCAGGAATACAATGACAGAAAGTATGAACTGCACCATCAGTATTCGACTGATAGTCTTTATTAGCGACAAAGAAAACGCCTGACGTGCCTAAAGACAAAAAGGCTTCGTTCGGATTAATCACACCAATACCGGCTGCTCCTGCGGCATTATCACCCGCACCCGCCGCTACCGGCACCTGCTTAACACCCCACTGCTTAGCCACGCTAGCACGCAATATTCCAGTAACTTCTGTGCCTTCAAATAATTCAGGCATATGAGACTTATCTAAATCAGTTGCCGCTAGCATTTCATCTGACCACTGTCGATTTGCAACATCTAGCCATAGCGTGCCAGAGCTGTCTGACATATCTGAGGCATAATCACCGGTCATTAATAGACGAAGGTAGTCTTTGGGTAAGAGAACTTTTTTGATTTTATCAAACAGATGAGGTTCATTTTTTTTCACCCATGCCAGTTTCGGTGCTGTAAAGCCAGGCATAGCGATGTTGCCGGTAATATCACGACTATTGGTTATTCTTTGCTCTATTTCAGCACATTCAGTATAACTACGACCATCATTCCATAAAATGGCTGGACGGATAATATTGTCATTATCATCGAGTAAGGTTGCACCGTGCATTTGCCCCGACAAGCCAATGGCCTTTACGTCAGAGAGTGCTTTACCATGCTCAGCTTTTAATTGAGCCATCGCAAAGTTTGTTGCCTGCCACCAATGTTTAGGGTCTTGCTCTGACCATAAGTTTTCTAGACGAGATATTGTTAATGAGGACGAAGCTTGCCCGATAAGCTGCTCATCCTCTGCAAGTATAACAATTTTAACGCCAGAAGTTCCTAAATCGATTCCTAAATACATAAACCTATCTCTTTGTTTTATCGTTGTTTTTATTGTTGTCTTTTATAATGCAACTCTAATTGCTTTCCCTTTTAAGATAAAGGATTAGTTACCTTTAATCGTCAAACGGGGACGTTTTTATAAAATCAAAACGAATACTGCTGATAAGCATAGAAAACCAAAAAATTCTAAGCCTACAAAACGTGTCACATTGCCAAGGCAGCCGTTACTGCAATAAATTAAATAAAATGACAAAAAACCTGTGAAGCTCTGCCTATACGTTATTGGCGATAACGCTAGGTTGTGCTTTATTTATTAAATAATGTTCAATTTCCTCAAGCGAAGTAAAAATACCATCAGCAATACTAAACTTAGGATCGGTAATGTCTTCAGGTATGACATAAGTCGTAATTGCTGCTGCTTTTCCTGAGATCATGCCAGTAACGCTATCCTCAATAATTATGCATTGCTCTTTGTTTGACTTTAGTTGTGTCATAGCGCTTAAATACACATCTGGATGGGGCTTTCCATACTTTTCGTTATCCGCACTACAAATCACGGTAAAAAAATCCCTAATCGACAAGTGATCTAGCACTGCATTAATGACGGGAACGCTAGAGGATGTTGCTAAACCAATGTTGAAATTATTTTTTTTCAAATAGTTCAGTAAGCTGTATAAACCGGCTTTAGCTTGTCCTTGCTCACGAATATGGCTAATTACCGAATGCATAATATTTTGTTGTAGCTCAATATTCGATATCGGCAGATCAAAACGTCGGCACCAAGTATCAGCTAAGTCGTCTAATTTTCGCCCCATAGTATAATTAATACAGTCATCTATAGTAATTTTGACCTTGTATTTACTAAGTTCTTCTATTTGCGCCTGACGCCAGAATGGTTCTGAGTCAATCAGTACACCGTCCATATCGAAAATAACAGTTTTTACATTCATAAATTAATATCCATAAAATTTGTACCATCATATATAGTGAGCCAAACCCGTTACTAAAACGCAATTAAGCATGTGGATTACTATTTTTTTGATTTCAGGAACTACCGCAAGAATTATAATAATTCCTTTTACAAGCTTTTGCAGATAACCAAAAATATTCATTAACGTTGAAATAATAGCTAAAATTAAAACTCCAACCCTGCTATTAAATAAAGCCCTGCGCCCTAAAGTTAAACTTGCAGCACCCATAGCAATCAGCCCACAAGTCATAACAATCACTAATATAAAAGGAGGACAGCACTGCGTTTAACTATTTTAACAACACCTGTAGCTGTTATAAATCTGCTAACTTAGTACTGTACAATCAATAGGTTGAGAGACTAAGCTTAGTTTCATTTCGCTTAATATGCTGTAGTTCAACTAGCCCTAATGATTTATTTTTAAATATAATTCATTAATTTTATCTCGCAACATGATCTCAAATTCAGCTTTCTCAGCAAGCTTGCCAAAAAGCATGCTGTTCTGAGAGTAAACTTTAATAGGATCGTCACTTGCGTACATATTAGTCACTAATTGCTTATCGATAATGCCATCTTGGTATTGATAAGGTAGCGCACCTTCATGCCATTTCTTTAAGAAAATAAAGAATAATGCCGGTAACATTGCGGTTGCTTCAGGCGATTTATTATTTTGATAACAGTCAATTAGTGTCGGTGTAATCATTGCTGGTATTTTAGAAAAACCATCCGCCGCAACCCGTTGATTCGTATCTTTGATATTAATATTCGCAAAACGTTCAAGCACAATATCACGGTAGCTAAACAAATCTATTTCATTACTATTTAAACTTGGAATAACATCTTCAGTGATATAATCAAAGGCCATATTATAAATAAAATCGATAGCAACACTTTCATATATAAAGGATTTACCTAATAATGTTCCTGCCCATGCGATGCAGCTGTGCGAGGCATTTAAAATCCGAATCTTAGCTTCTTCATAAGGCACAACAGATTCAACCACTTCTACCCCTACTGAAGCTAAATTAGGCCATGGTGTAATAAAGTTATCTTCAATCACCCATTGTATATATGACTCCGCCATCACAGGCGCATTGTCATCTATACCGGTTTTTTCTTTAATACGTTGTGGCAAATCTTCAGTTGGCCGTGGCGTTATGCGGTCAACCATAGTGTTTGGACAAGTTATGTTATCACCGAGCCAAGTTAGTAATGTCTCGTCTTTTTGTAATTGTAAAAACTCCACTAATCCATTATAAAAACGCTGGCCATTATGGCGTAAATTATCACAATTTAATAAGGTCACAGGGCCATGATTACCTAGCATTCTTTTACGAAGAATACTGGCCACTACACCGTAAATGGTTTTTGTATCACCAGACAAGTCAGCTTTAACCGCCTCGTTTGATTGATCGAGTTTATTATTGGTATCTAAATAATATCCCGCTTCAGTGACAGTAAAAGAAATCACTTTAGTTGCCGCTAAAGCCCCAACAGTAATTAACGGTGCCAAGTCTTCCTGCCACGGAACTATATTTTTTATTGAGGTGATTTTTTCGTACTTACTTTCGCCTTGCGGTGAGATAGTTTCAAGTACATATTCCCCTTGTTGTTCGCGAAGGCACTTTGCTATGGCTTCATCTTCGCCGCGCATATTACCAGCGGTAATAGACCACGTATTATCACCTGCTTCTATAAGCTTGTGCATATACCAAGCTTGGTGAGAACGGTGGAATGCCCCTAAACCAATGTGTAGCCATGTGTAACTATGTGAATTACTCAAACCATTAACCTTTAATAGACATTTCGTTGAGAGGTACTATATTCCAAGATCGAATAAATGTCCATAGCCTGAGCAATTATTTGAATACAATCAAAAGATTTTTATTTAAAATAATATCTACAGGTAAATAACCTACTTTATATTGATGCCCATACTGTTTATTCATGCTTGATTAACACCATATTAAAGTGGACAAAAACATGAATTTAAACATTAGTTTTTAATGCGAACCTTAGGTCTGGTCCCTAAAACTGGCTTAAACAACGATAGAACCCTGCTTACCTATCGGCCAATAAATCAATAATAATTCGTTAACGATCCTATGCTACTGTATGACCTAAAGTGTTAATTTTTAATATATTATTAAATAGACGAATACTTGATACATTAGTACAATAGTCAGGCTGTTCTTTGATAAACCCCTACATTGAATGGTTAAGTATCGTATTTCGATTACGTTAATCAAGGCTAAAAATTTACACAAAGAGATTACTAATGACAGTAGATTATAAACATGACAACCTCGTTAGAGCTGCTTGGCTATATTATGTATTGGGTAAGAATCAAAGTGAGATAGCTACTATCCTAGGTGTTTCTAGACCTTCAGTACAGCGTATGATTGCTTCTGCGAATGATAAAGGTTTAGTGTCAGTTGATATTAAACACCCGGTCTCTGTTTGCCTTGAATATGAATTATTGATTAGTAAAAAATATGACTTATCACTTTGCCGTATCGTGCCTTATGCACAAGACAGCAAATCTGATCATAAAAGCTTAGTTTCTTACGGGGCTTCCCAAGTTATTTCTAGATATATAAAACAAGAAAAATCATTAAACATAGGCATTGGCTCTGGCTTAACGTTAAAACGCTCTATTAACTATCTTGAGAAACTTAACCAGCCGCAACATAAATGTATCGCTTTAATTAGCCAAATGAATTTCGAAGGTTTATGTAATTATTATGATGATGTGCCGCTGTTGTTTGCAGATAAAATTAAAGCTGGTTATTATCAACTGCCTGCTCCTTTTTACTCTAAGAATGCAGAGAATCACAAAATGTGGTGCAACACCGACCTATATCAAGAGCTGGCAGTAAAAGCGAGTAATGCTGATGTTATCTTTATCGGTATTGGCTCCATTGGTGATTCAAGCCCTATCGTATCTAATGGTTTTATTACTAATAATGAATCTGAAGCCTTGCAAAAGAAAGGGGCTGTAGGTGAAATTTTAGGTCGTTTCTTTGACTGCCACGGAAAAGTTATCAAGCACGCAATCAATGAACGCGTGACCAGTTACGATCTTAGAAAAAGTAAAAAAGCGAAAATAATAGGAATTGCCTCAGGAGAAGATAAACAAGCGGCAATATTAGCCTCATTAGAGGGAAAATGGATTAATGGTTTAGTCACTGATGAACAAACCGCCAGATGGTTACTTACTCAGTAGGTTAAGCTATAAATACCCACAAAAAATCTATAGATTAATGTGTTTCGAAGATCATTTATAATCGAATACCGGCAGGATTTTCGTTAAATGCAGAGTCGAACACGTTAATATTCATATCAAAAGCCCAAGCTATCAATCCCCTGCCGTTTCGCTTGTCTCATGCTTTTAACCCTCCATCAATCTAGATGAAAGCAATTTTAAGCTCAGTTGGCTAGTAAAGTAATCTTGCTGATAGATATGATACTTTGTGCCCTTACGCACAAAGTATCATTAGTTACAAACATGATAGAGGGATTAGCCTCAACATATTATTGAGACAAAGTAAGACCTGCGGCATCAAAATGTAGCATCTTGTTTTCTACGGCACTTAAATAAATATTGTCGCCATAAACATAAGGGCAATCGCCACCGGCTTTTACGGTAAAGGTGGCTTTACCTTCAACATGCACATGTAAAAAAGTTTCAGAGCCAAGATGTTCGATAACCCCTACTTTTCCAGGCCAGGTACCTGACGTTGTTGATATAGTAATATGCTCAGGCCTTATGCCTAAGCAACAAGTGGCATCGGTAGCCGTTGGCTCAATATCTATAAAGTTCATTTTTGGTGAGCCAATAAAACCCGCCACAAATTTATTCACTGGCGTGTTGTAAAGCTCAAGTGGGCTGCCCACTTGCTCTATGATGCCGGCATTAAATACCGCAATACGATCGGCCATTGTCATGGCTTCTACCTGATCATGGGTAACATAAATCATGGTAGTGGCGAGGGTTTTATGCAGCTCAGAAATCTCTAAACGCATATTGACCCGCAAAGACGCATCTAAATTAGATAAGGGCTCATCGAATAAAAAAGCAGAAGGCTGACGCACGATGGCACGACCAATAGCAACACGTTGGCGTTGACCGCCAGATAATTGCCCGGGTTTACGGTCAAGGTAATCAGATAAGTTTAATGTTTTGGTGACACTTGCTATTTTTTTCTCAATCTCTGCTTTGCTAACTTTCGCACGCTTTAAGGGAAAAGCGATATTGTTGCGCACCGACATATGCGGGTACAAAGCATAAGATTGAAACACCATAGCTAGCCCTCTTTTAGCCGGTGGGGTATCAGTCGCATCTTGGCCATCAATTTCTATGTTGCCGCTGGTGGTGTCTTCTAAGCCCGCAATCATTCTTAATAAGGTGGATTTGCCACAGCCTGACGGCCCCACAAAGACAATAAACTCACCATCTTTAATGGCTAAATCAATCGGTTTAATGACGCTAACATCACCAAAATCTTTTGTTACTTGTTTTAAATTAATACTGCCCATTTTGAAATTTCCTATTTAACGGCGCCGAAACTTAATCCACGCACTAATTGTTTTTGACTAAACCAACCCAAAATCAGGATCGGCACTATCGCCATCATTGACGCGGCAGACAACTTGGCATAAAACAAACCTTCAGGGCTTGAATAGCTAGCAATAAAGGCGGTTAATGGTGCGGCGTCGGCGGCGGTTAAAATCAGCGTCCAAAAGGCTTCGTTCCACGCTAAAATGACCGTTAACAATAATGTTGATGCGATACCCGGTAACGCGATAGGTAAAAGTACATACCAAATTTCCTCAGCAATATTGGCCCCATCCATGCGCGATGCTTCAAGCACTTCACTGGGGATTTCTCTGAAATAGGTGTAGAGCATCCACACCATGATAGGTAAGTTAATTAAGGTCATCACAATCACCAAACCTACTTTAGTATCGAGTAAACCAAAATCACGAAACAACAAGTAAATGGGAATAAGCACACCCACCGGCGGTAACATTTTGGTTGAAAGCATCCACATTAATAAATGTTTAGTGCGTTTCGTTTGTACAAATGCCATGGACCAAGCCGCAGGGATAGCAATGAGTAGCCCTAAAATACTTGAGCCCAGTGAAATCACGATAGAATTCCAAAAGTGGTTAAAGTAAGGCGATCGGGCTAATACCTCTTCATAATTCTCCAGCGTCCAGTCAAACATAAATAAACTTGGGCTAGCAGAGATAGCTTCCGCTTCTGTTTTAAAGCTAGTGATCAAGGTCCATAATATGGGGAAAAATATTAAGCTACTGATCGTCCAAGCTAAAAAGGTATAAATAATTTTTGATCTATGACTATTTTTTATCGACATTGCTTAATCCTCCAAGTTCTTACCAATTAATCGCATTAAGAAAATAGCAACTATATTGGCGATAATAACAGCAACAATGCCGCCTGCTGAGCCACCACCGACGTCAAATTGTAATAATGATTGGGTGTAAATCAGATAGGTGATATTGGTTGATTCATAGCCTGGACCACCGCTGGTGGTGACTAATATCTCGGCGAAAATTGACAGTAAGAAGATGGTTTCAATTAAAATTACCGCGGTAATAGCGCGCGATAAGTGCGGCAAAACGATGTAATAAAACTTACTGAAGGGACCCGCACCATCTAAATCGGCGGCGTCAAGTTGCTCTCGATCTAATGATTGAATTGACGTCAGTAATATCAGCGCGGCAAACGGTAACCACTGCCACGAGACAATAATAATGATGGACAATAAGGGTATTTGAGCAAAGAAATCAATCGGCGACATGCCAAGCCAAGTCGCAAAATGTGCAAATAAACCATTCACCGGGTTCATCAGCATATTTTTCCACACTAAGGCAGACACCGTCGGCATAACAAAGAAGGGCGCTAAGACCATAATACGGACGTAGTTACGACCCCAAATAGCTTGGTCGAGCAAAATAGCTAAACCAATACCACCGCCCAGGGTGATCAGTAAAACACCCCCCACCAGTAATATTGTATTGAAAAATGAGGCAAAAAATGCCGGATCGGTCAGGAAAAATTCATAGTTTAAAAAACCAATGAAGGCATTATTGCCCGGGGTAAGTAGATTGTAATCTAAAAATGAAAAATACAATGTCATGCATAGCGGTACCAACATCCAAGCCAACAGTAAAACAACTGAAGGAAATAACATTAACCGAGCGAGTGTTCTTGAATTTGAAGTCGCCAACAGTAAAACCTCTTATAAGTAAAGCTTAGGGCAAGCACTTACGTGCTTGCCCACCAATAACTAATGAACTATTTTGGATAACGCGCTTTGCGCATTGTACGCTCTACTAAACGCTGAGAGGCTTTTAACGCTTCCTTCACCGTCATGTTGCCGGTCAGTGCCGCCGCAAATTGTTGTCCAACTGCCGTGCCGATACCTTGAAACTCAGGGATAGCCACAAATTGCACACCCACATAAGGAACAGGTTTAACGGTTGGGTTAACAGGATCAGCCGATTGGATAGAATCTAAGGTGATTTGTGCAAAAGGTGCCGCACTGAGGTATTTAGGATTATTGTAAAGTGACGTTCTAGTACCCGGTGGTACTTTTGCCCAGCCTTTGTTTTTAGCCACTAAAGCTGAATATTCTTTAGACGTTGCCCAACTGATAAATTTCATCGCCGCGTCAGATCTCTTACTACTTGAAGGAATCGCTAATGTCCAAGCCCACAACCAGTTTCCGCGTTTGCCTAAACCTTTATCCGGGGCTAAAGCAAAGCCGACCTTGTCTGCTACGGCAGAATCTTTTTCGTTAGTCACAAATGAACCTGCCACCGTGGCATCAATCCACATACCGCATTTACCGGTTTGGAATAAGGCTAAGTTTTCATTAAAACCATTAGCGGATGCGCCCGGAGGACCAGACTCTGCCATCACATCTACATAGTATTGCAAGGTGTCATGCCATGCTTGGGTGTCAAATTGTGGTTGCCAGTTTTCGTCAAACCAACGCGCACCAAAGGAGTTAGACATAGCCGTTATTAGGGCCATATTATCACCCCAACCGGCTTTACCCCGTAAACAAATACCATAAACACCGGCTTCTTTGTCTGTCATGGCTTTAGCTGCTTGACGAATAAAGCCCCAACTTGGCTTTTTAGGCATTTCAAGTCCCGCTTTTGCAATCAAGTCGGTGCGATACATCACCATCGAACTTTCACCATAAAATGGGGCGGCAAAAAGCTTTTCGTCTACGGTTAAGCCACTTCTTATCGCGGGTAATAAATCATCAACATCATAGCTGGCGCCTAGGTTATCAAGTTCAGTTAACCAACCTTGTTTGCCCCAAATTGGCACTTCATATGTGCCTATGGTCATCACGTCGTATTGCCCACCACCGGTGGCCACATCAGTCGTGACACGTTGACGAAGGATATTCTCTTCTAAAGTCACCCACTTTAAGGCGATATCAGGGTTTTGGCGGGTGAAGTCATTGCTGAGTTCTTTCATGGTGATCATGTCACCATTGTTAACTGTGGCGATGGTGATCGTCTCTTTTGCGGCGACTGCGGCACTCATGGTCATCACGCCACAAGCTAGCATCATTAATTTATTTTTCATCAGGTGTTCCCCATATTCAACGTTAATGTCTCACCTAAGGTGTTAGATGAGACTTTTATTATCATTATAATTGTAAGTTATCAAAGTCTATAAAAAGTAAAATAGACTTGCCATACTCCTTGGGTCTAGGCCCAGTTGCACACGGCCATATTAGATATCTTAGAACTTAACCGAAATTTCTGATGTGAAGCCGTCAAAGCCTGTGCCGATTTGGCCACCTGAATTAACGCCTTCTTCTTGATCAACATATTCAAACTTCAACAATGTTTTGTCATTAAACCAGTAACCTGCAGCGACTTGAATACGCTCAACCTTGTTGTCCGTTTGTGCGATTAAATCTGAAGTGTTTTCCGCTTCTGAATAACGTGCCGCTAGATAAAACTTGTTCGGTATTATGTAGTGCTGTGCTTCAAAGGTGTAGTACTCAACAGAAGAGTCGCCTTTAATGACACTATTTGAGTCGAAAGTTGTACCATTAGCATCGGCAATACCGTCAACACCAAAGTAAGTAATGCCTGCTACGGCGTTACCGGCAGCATCGGCGAAAGTGTAATCATCAGTCGACTTACCTAACATGAAAATTAGGCTAGTTTCTGGTGTAGGTTGATACGCTAGGTTTAACTGAATAATTGACTGTTCAACCCCTGGCATAGCGCCAACATGGGTATCACGCTCACTTGAAGCACCTGCAGAGAAGTTGTAGTTTTCACCATCACCAAAGCGATAGTTAGTTGTTGTAACACCAGCAAGACTGGCTACACCATTTTCAAAGCGTAGTTGGTCGCCTTGGTTGGCTTGGAAATAATTTAAACCCGCTTTAAAACCGCCAGCAAATTCAAGTGTTCCTTGTAGTCGAAAGTTAAAGCCGCGATCTTCTTGGAAGGCTTCACCAAAACTTGACGTAGTGACATGGCCGGCAACATTATAACCGCGGATCATACCGCTATCGCGTGTCTCGCTGTAGCTTAATTGCATCCCATTTTCTGCGGTTGCATAGTCTGTAATACCGTTACCAATAAGTGCATTACCTTGGTTATCAGCGCCATCTTGAAAACCTTTAAATTGGAAAGGGGCTGCGCCTATGTTACCTAAACGAAGTGTTAGGTTAGCGTTATCGCGCGCTGCGCCAGAAAGGCCGAGTAGTTCAAATTCAATACCGGCGAAATCTTGGTGAAAGGCGAAATCTCGGTCGCCGTTATTACCAAAATCATTTGGCTCTTCTGCGATGTCGACATCAGCGACGATATACTCGTTGATGTGAAATTTAAATTGTAAATTAACTCTTAGACGACCAAAGCCTGAAGACTGTTCTTCATCTACTGGACGAAATGCACCCTCTTTCGCTTGAATGGCTTGGTAGTTTTGCAAGGCTAGAAAGTTAACTTCTGCAAGGCCGTCAAGAAATTCGGCAGATTGAACGTACGCCGGTGCTGATGCCGCCATAACAGCTGCTGCGAGTAAGCCAAACTTATGAGTTTTGCGGATTATTGCTTTAGACATGGTAATTCCCCTTTCGTTGTTTGATGAAACTAATGTTTTTTGTATATCTTGTATATTTTTCAACATAGTTAACCTGTTATATTTCGGATGTTATTTGTAAACTTATTAATTTGCTTACATTTACTGCTCTTGTTGGCATAAGGTCCGGTATGAGCATATGCCCAACAGATGTTTATAATCCCACGGTAATTTATTGTCGTCAACCAGTTTGTTTGAAAAATAGGCGAGATTTTAAATATAAATTATATTAAGCTTTTGATTCATTAACTTAGTGTGATTAATTAATTTGTTTTATGCAGTGAAAAGGTTTTTTTGCTGTGTAAATAGCTTGTTTTTGTTCTTTTTAAGGTATTAAAGAGCCATTACTTCAAAGTATTTAATGAGCGTGAATGAAGGCTGATGATGTAAGGATTCTTCTTTAGGCATGATTTTTAGGCATGATTTCTAGGTATGTTTTTCAGTGTGAATAGCGTCGTTTGTTACGAATATAAAGTGGCAGTATGTCAGCGTCTAGCATCATAGAAAAATACATTTATTTCGCAGGTTATTGATAATTTTTATCTTCATATTCGTCAATGCGGATGACTCAATTAGGTTTAAGTCAGCTTATATATGCTTAAGGACACTTTATTTAGACAAAGCTTAGGCAAAGCTTTTATCTTAAAGTAAAAAGGGTAGAGAGCTTAAGCGTGAATTTGCTGTTATGCCTAGCGATACAATATTTACTTAAGAGCATACTATTTACAGGTCATTTTTAGGTGACAAAATTAATTGAAAAACCTGATTGAAAACCTATGTGTCATCATTTAGTTGGATTGAGCATTATTAATGCTAGCGAGTTATATTGGAATAAAGTGTACTTTTGCCACTATTTTCAAGCTTAAGCGTCTGACCATTTTAATTTCGCCATGGTAAACTTGAGCATAATTTATCGTATAGAAGGAAGAGTAATGCATTTTGTTATCGTGGGTTGTGGTGCTGTGGGTGGTTATTTTGGTGGCCGTTTAGCGCAGCATGGTGAAAATGTTACCTTTGTTGCCCGTGGCCAGCAATTTCAACGCATGCAAACCTCGGGCTTAACCATTAAAAGTATTGAAGGCGATGTGCAGCTTGATCAGGTTAATGTGGTTAATGCACAAAGCCTAACGGCAGAAACTTTGCCAACGCCTGCCGATGTTATTTTTCTCTGTGTAAAGTCGTTTCAGTTACCGGCGGCAATTGCCCAAATAAAAGCCCTGATTTTACCTCACACGCGGGTAATACCCTTATTAAACGGTGTTAATGCTGTTGATGTTATGCAAAAGCACGGTATTGCTTTAGAAAATATTTTTGGTGGTTTAGCAAAAATTATTGCTGAGAAAACAGCTGATGGCGTGATAAATCATACCGGTTCAAAGCCTCATATCACCTTAGGCGCTTTTAGTGATGAAGTGTTAGTGGACTCAAGAGTTGAACAACTTGATGAAGTAAAAGCTGATCAAGTTAAGGCAGAAGAAACAGAGCGGCTTAGTGCGATAGCGAAATGTTTTAAATTAGCGGGCATTAGCGTCGGGGTAACCAGTGATATTAAGCTGGCATTATGGCGAAAATTTATACTTGTTGCTGCTTGGGGGGCATTGGCTTCGGCAAGAAAACTGAACTTGGGCGAAATTCGTGCACAAAGCCATATTACATTTTTATTAGAACGTATTGTTAATGAATATGCCGATATTGCGCGCAAAGCAGGGGTAAAGCTTGGCGATAAGCATATAAAGGAGACTTTAAGTTTTTTATCACGCTTACCTGATAGTAGCGAAACATCAATGCAACGAGATTTGGCCGCTGGACAGCATTCAGAGTTTGATGTGTTAATGGCTTATCCTATGACCTTAGTGACCGAATTTAATCTCTCAGTCCCAGTGTTAACTCAGTGTTATCAAAAAATAATGCCAAATTCTCCATAGCGAAATGAGATGGCTAGCGATGAGTTCTCTAGCTGCATTAAAGTTAAAAAATTATAATAAATAACAAATTCACCCGTGCTAGCACTACAGAGAAGGTTAAATTTGTGCTATTGTATCGGCGAATTTTTATCGTATCAATTAAGTGAAGATTAAATAATGTCTGAAAATAAACTTGAATCAATCGAACAACGCGTAAGTTATGGTGTAGGTCGTCAACTAGGTGACCAACTACGTAACAATCCTTTTAAAGATTTTGACGTATCTGCTGTGCAAGCTGGTTTAGCTGATGCAATTGCTAATACTGCAAGCCAAGTATCTGACGAAGCACTTAATGAAGCATTTGGTGTTGTATCACAAAAGATGCAAGAGCTAGAGCAAGCAGAAGCTAAAGAAAAGTCAGCTGAAGGCGAAGCTTTCTTAGCAGAAAATGCAAAACGTGAAGAAGTCACAACAACTGAATCAGGTTTGCAATACGAAGTAATAGCAACAGGTGAAGGCGAAAAGCCAACAGCTGCTAGCACAGTTCGTGTGCATTACCACGGTACATTTAGCAATGGCGATATCTTTGATAGCTCTGTTGATCGTGGCCAACCTGCTGAATTTCCAGTTAACGGCGTTATTGCTGGTTGGACTGAAGCATTACAATTAATGACTGAAGGTACAAAATGGCGTTTATATGTGCCTTACGGTTTAGCTTACGGTGAGCGTGGCTCTCAAGGTGCAATTCCTCCGTATGCTACCTTGGTATTCGACGTTGAGTTATTAGCGATTATTAGCTAAGTAAACTATTTTTTAAAAGCCCTCAAATGAGGGCTTTTTTATAAGTATAATTTATATAAAGTAAATCCAGTTTGAGTTATATATCACGGATGCATAAATCAGCTATCGAACAATTTTTCCAGCGCTACCTAACAGCGTTTCATCAGCAAAACATGTCAGATATGCAACAATGCTATCAGTTGCCTTGTACTTTGCATACGCCCGATAAAGTGGTATTAATTGCGAGTAACAAAGTATTTGAACAAGAATTTTTAGATATATTTACCGTACTAAGTCATGCAGAGATAAAGCGTTTTGTCGCCTTAAAAGCCAGTTTTAGTCAGTTGAGTGAAACCCTGATACTAGCTTGTGTTGATTGGCAGTTTATTGGCCCTCAAGCCGAAGTTTTTACCGATTTTTCAGCATTTTATCATCTAGCTTTGAGCGAAGGGCAATGGCGAATTTTTAATGTAGTGTCACAAGACCTGAGCCAATCAATTGATTTAAAGCACGCTTTTAATATTTTTTATAATAAAGTATAGAACACCCCTTATAACATTATCGAGTAGGAAGACGTTGTCATGAAAGTGAAAGTAGCCATATTAGGTTGTAGTGGGCGCATGGGCCGAAATTTAATACAAGCGGCAATTGAGCACAAATCAGTTGAACTTGTAGGTGGTAGTGTTCGTGCGGGTTCATCATTTGAAAATTTTGATTTAGGTGAAATCGCTGGTATCGGTGCGATTGGTCAAAAAACTACGACAGACTATAAAGCATTGTTGGCTGCCGATGTGCTAATTGATTTTACCTCGATTGAAGCTACGCTTGAGCATCTTGACTGGTGTCAGCAGCACAACAAAGCCTTGGTCATTGGCACTACAGGTTTTTCTGATCAGCAAGTAGAAACGATCAAAATGGCAGGTAATAACATAGCCGTTATTTTGGCCCCTAATACCAGTGTTGGTGTAAATTTATTATTCAAGTTGCTTGAAGTTACGGCCAAAGCGATTGGCAACCATACTGATATCGAAATTTTTGAAGCACATCATAGATTTAAGAAAGATGCACCATCAGGCACAGCGGTGAAAATGGGCCAAGTTATTGCTGATACCTTAGGCCGAGACCTCAATAAAGTGGCGGTGTATGGCCGAGAAGGTATTACCGCAGAGCGCAGCCGAGAAACTATTGGCTTTGCTACTGTCAGGGCGGGTGATATTGTCGGTGAACATACCGCTTATTTTGCTGATATTGGTGAGCGCATTGAGTTGACTCACAAAGCAAGTTCAAGAATGACTTTTGCTTTAGGTGCAATGCGGGCGGCGTTTTGGTTAAGCGAAGCCCATGCCGGATTTTACGATATGCAAGATGTTTTGGGTTTTAAAGATAACTAAAATCCTACAGTAATTTAGCCAAATATTAGCGGGTTAATTTGTGCTATTTGCGAGTTAACTTTATAGAAAAGTGTTGTTTTTGGGGTCTTTACATCAATAACGTCAAAAACAGAGAGTTTTTACAATTATTACTAGACGAAAGACGCTTACAAGCGTATTATAAGTGGATTTTGTCAAAAATTTACTGTTCATGACGAACTGGTTAATATTTTTGACATTTTTTGTGCGTATCGCTTTTTATCGTTAATGGTTAAATTCTTAGTTATTTTACCATTAATTTTCTTTCTTCTTAACGGAGGTTACATTGACTAAATCTGCCATTTTAGTGCTTGAAGACGGCACTGTATTTAAGGGCACCGCTATCGGTGCAGAAGGGGCTGCTGTAGGTGAAGTAGTATTCAATACTTCAATGACAGGCTACCAAGAAATTTTGACAGATCCCTCTTATGCAGAGCAAATTGTTACCCTTACCTATCCACATATAGGTAACACAGGTACCAATAGCGAAGATGAAGAGTCTGACACTATTTGGGCAAAAGGTTTAGTAATTCGTGACTTACCACTGTTAGCAAGTAATTTTCGCAGTGAACAAAGTTTAGGTGACTACCTAAAAGCGAAAAATATTTTAGGCATTGCCGATATCGACACCCGTAAACTAACGCGCATTCTACGTGAGAAAGGCGCACAAAACGGTTGCATAATCGCGGGTGACTTAGTTGACGCCAGTGCAGAAGAAGCCAAGGCGCTAGCACAAGCACAAAGCTTTCCTGGCCTTAAAGGTATGGACTTAGCCAAAGTTGTTTCTACTACAACAGCTTACCAATGGCATGAAGGGAGTTGGGAACTAGGCAAGGGCCATAGTTCTTTTCAAGATAAGCCTGAAAAACTGCCATTTCATGTCGTTGCTTACGATTTCGGTGCTAAACGTAATATTTTACGTATGTTAGTAGACCGCGGCTGTAAAATAACGGTAGTACCGGCGCAAACTTCTGCTGAAGAAGTATTAGCCATGAAGCCCGATGGTATTTTCTTATCAAATGGCCCTGGTGACCCAGAGCCGTGTGATTATGCTATTACAGCAATCAAAAAATTCTTAACCACAGATATTCCAGTGTTTGGTAT
Organism: Colwellia sp. MB3u-45; assembly: GCF_014077005.1. Lineage (GTDB taxonomy): Bacteria > Pseudomonadota > Gammaproteobacteria > Enterobacterales > Alteromonadaceae > Cognaticolwellia. Next base: position 186,186 of record NZ_JACGVC010000033.1, read on the forward strand.
TTGTTTAGGCCATCAATTACTGGCGTTAGCCAGCGGTGCTAAAACGGTTAAAATGAAATTTGGCCATCATGGTGGAAATCACCCAGTTAAAGACTTTGCGCGAAATATTGTCATGATCACAGCGCAAAATCATGGTTTTGCTGTTGATGAAAATAGCTTGCCTGAAAACTTGAAAGTAACTCATACCTCATTATTTGATGGTTCAATTCAAGGTATTCATCGTACAGATAAAGCTGCATTTAGTTTTCAAGGTCATCCTGAAGCTAGCCCTGGCCCTGCAGATGCCGCACCATTGTTCGATCATTTTATCGATTTAATCGTTGCTGCTAAAAAAGCGTAGACCCTAGACAAGAGAAGAGAGAATATAAAATGCCAAAACGTACTGACCTAAAAAGTATCTTGATCTTGGGCGCGGGTCCAATTGTAATTGGTCAAGCATGTGAATTTGATTATTCAGGTGCACAAGCCTGTAAAGCACTTCGCGAAGAAGGCTACCGAGTTATTTTAGTTAACTCAAACCCTGCAACCATTATGACTGACCCAGAAATGGCCGATGCCACTTACATCGAACCTATTCATTGGGAAGTTGTTCGCAAAATTATTGAAAAAGAACGTCCTTGTGCGGTGTTACCGACAATGGGTGGTCAAACAGCGTTGAACTGTGCTTTAGAGCTTGAAGCAAAAGGCGTATTGAAAGAATTTAATGTTGAGATGATTGGCGCAACAGCTGATGCGATTGATAAAGCAGAAGATCGCTCTCGTTTTGACAAAGCAATGAAGGCAATTGGTTTAGACACGCCAAATGCTGAAATTGTACATACGATTGAAGAAGCACACGCCGCCAGTAAAATTTTAGGTTTCCCTTGTATCATTCGTCCTTCATTTACCATGGGCGGCACGGGTGGTGGTATTGCTTATAATATCGAAGAGTTCACTGAAATATGTACGCGTGGCTTAGACCTTTCTCCAACGTCAGAATTATTGATTGATGAATCTTTAATTGGTTGGAAAGAATATGAAATGGAAGTGGTTCGCGACAAAAATGATAACTGTATCATTATTTGTTCGATTGAAAACTTTGACCCTATGGGTATTCACACCGGTGATTCTATTACGGTTGCTCCTGCGCAAACGCTAACCGATAAAGAATACCAAATTATGCGTAATGCCTCGATTGCGGTATTACGTGAAATTGGTGTTGAAACCGGTGGTTCAAACGTACAATTTGGTATTTGTCCTGATACTGGCCGCATGGTTATTATTGAGATGAACCCTCGTGTTTCTCGTTCATCAGCACTTGCTTCAAAAGCAACGGGTTTCCCCATTGCCAAGATTGCTGCCAAATTAGCCGTAGGTTATACACTTGACGAGTTAACTAACGATATTACTGGCGGCGCAACACCAGCGTCATTTGAGCCGACTATCGATTATGTTGTGACTAAGATCCCACGTTTTAACTTTGAAAAATTTGCGGGTTGTGAAGACAGATTAACCACTCAAATGAAATCAGTTGGCGAAGTTATGTCAATTGGTCGTAATCAACAAGAATCACTTCAAAAAGCATTACGTGGCTTAGAAGTGGGCGTAAATGGTTTTGACTCTATGGTTGATGTAACTCAACCGGGTGCTAAAACTAAAATCATGCATGAGCTTCAAGAAGCGGGCGCTGACCGTATTTGGTATATTGCTGACGCGTTTCGCTTAGGCTTAACGGTTGACGACATTTACCGCTTAACCATGATTGACCGTTGGTTCCTCATTCAAATTGAAGATATTGTTTTAGAAGAAGCAAAAGTCGCTGAAGGCGGTTTAAAAGTATTAACAGCCGATTATTTACGTAAATTAAAACGTAAAGGTTTCGCTGATTCTCGTCTTGCTGATTTAATTGGTATTGCTGAAGCTGAAGTGCGTAAGAAACGTCATAAAGCGAATATTTTTCCAGTATACAAACGTGTTGATACTTGTGCGGCAGAATTTAGTTCAGACACCGCTTATATGTATTCAACTTATGATGAAGAGTGTGAAGCAAATCCGACAGATAAAGAATCAATTATGATCTTAGGTGGCGGTCCAAACCGTATTGGCCAAGGTATTGAATTTGATTACTGTTGTGTACATGCGGCATTAGCATTACGTGAAGATGGTTATGAAACCATTATGGTGAATTGTAACCCTGAAACGGTTTCAACGGATTACGATACATCAGACCGTTTATATTTTGAATCTATCACTTTTGAAGATGTGTTAGAAATTGTACGTATTGAAAAACCTAAAGGTGTCATCGTGCAATATGGTGGTCAAACACCACTTAAATTAGCCCGTGCTTTAGAAGCGGCTGGCGTACCCATTATTGGTACATCTCCTGATGCCATCGATAGAGCAGAAGATAGAGAGCGTTTTCAACAAGCGGTAGACCGTTTAGGTTTGTTACAACCTGAAAATGCTACGGTAACGTCACTAGAAGAAGCCATGGCTAAAGCTGAATCAATTGGCTTCCCATTAGTTGTTCGTCCATCTTATGTATTAGGTGGTCGTGCAATGGAAATTGTTTATGACCTAGATGATTTACGTCGATACATGACAGAAGCTGTTAGCGTTTCAAATGACTCGCCAGTATTGCTTGATCACTTCCTTGATGATGCGATTGAAGTTGATATTGACCTAGTTTGTGATGGTACCGATGTAGTTATTGGCGGCATTATGCAACATATTGAGCAAGCAGGTGTTCACTCAGGTGATTCTGCATGTTCATTACCGGCATATAGTTTAAGTCAAGAAGTACAAGATGTTATGCGTCAGCAAGTTACTGACTTAGCTTTTGAACTTGGTGTTATTGGTTTAATGAATACGCAAATGGCTGTAAAGGATAACGAAGTTTACATCATTGAAGTGAATCCTCGTGCTGCCCGTACCATTCCATTCGTTTCAAAAGCGACAGCAGTGCCTTTAGCGAAAGTTGGTGCGCGTGTTATGGCTGGCACAACATTGAAAGAACAAGGGATCATTAAAGAAATTATTCCTCCATACTTTTCTGTGAAAGAAGTTGTTATTCCGTTTAACAAGTTTCATGGCAGTGATCCTTTAGTAGGACCTGAAATGCGCTCTACGGGCGAAGTAATGGGTGTAGGTAATACGTTTGAAGAAGCGTACGCAAAAGCTTGTTTAGGTGCTGGTGTTTCAGTACCTAAATCCGGCCGAGCGTTAATTTCTGTTCGTAACAGTGATAAAGTACGTGTAGTTGAATTAGCAAAACAGTTGGTTGCTTTAGGATACGACGTAGATGCTACTCATGGCACTGCAGTGATATTAGGTGAAGCTAATATTCCTTGTCGCCTGGTGAATAAAGTGCAAGAAGGTCGACCGCATATTCTCGATAGAATCAAAAATGGTGAATATAACTATATTATTAACACCACAGAAGGTCGTAAAGCGATTGAAGATTCTAAAGTTTTGCGTGGTGGTGCTTTACGTTACAAAGTCGCATATACTACAACCTTGAACGCTGCATTTGCCGTTTGCCAATCGCATGCTGCAGATGATCGCAATACCGTAACTTCAATACAAGAGTTACATAAACGCTGCAAATAAACGGCTAAATAATGAATTTGCTCATGGTGTGAAAACATGAATACAGAGCAAATTCATTTTAAACTTTATTTAAGCGAATTATTTTCTAAAGGTGGTTAACCTACTCATAGTAGTTAGGGTAAGCCGCCTTTCTTGCTAGAAAAAGAAGAGTGAAATGACAAAATACCCAATGACACTTCTTGGTGCTGAACAGTTAAAAGAAGAATTAAGAATTTTAAAAACAGAAAGACGCCCACGTATAGTCAAAGATATTGCTACTGCTCGTGAGCATGGTGACTTAAAAGAAAATGCTGAGTACCATGCGGCGAAAGAAGAACAAGGTTTCTGTGAAGGCCGAATTCAAGATATTGAAGGCAGGTTATGTAACGCACAAGTCATTGACGTAACAAAAATTCCTAATACCGGCAAAGTTATTTTTGGCACAACAGTGAAACTGCTTAATCTTGATACTGACGTTGAAGTAACTTACAAAATAGTGGGTGACGATGAAGCGGACTTTAAAACCGGACGTATCTCATTAAACTCGCCAATTGCTCGCGGTTTAATTGGTAAAGTAGTTGATAGTGAAATTGAAATTACTACCCCTGGTGGCGTGGTTGAATATGAAATTATTTCGGTAGATCACCTTTAGCATCTATGGTCATTTAACCTTATTTGACATGAGTTACCTATGTTAAATGAAAGCTATGTTAAATAGTGAAATGGTTAAATTTATTAAATAATAAATATGTTAACTGAAAAGCAAACCCACTTAATAGTAGATAAGTGGGTTTAAGGTGATTAAAACCAGTGACATTAATTTATAATATGTTACTGGTTTTTTTGTGCTAGACAAACATTGTTATGATCGCAACTAATCGCTTTAACATTAGTATAGCCAATGCGTTGCAGCTGCTCAGCAGCCAATGTGGCACGACCACCAGAAGCGCAATGGAGATAAATTTCCATATCCGCGTTAGTACAATATTTAGCAATGTTCATCTCTAATACACCACGTGGAATGTTTATTGAATTTGTTACTGGTGAGGCAGCCGTCTCAGCAGGCTCTCTAACATCAATAAATGTGGCATTTTTGTGCGTAAATGCTTGTGCGGCGCTAACACAATCAACAGAGTTTTTAGCTTGTGCAACTAACTCAGGTACCGATAAAATCATTCTAAACCTTACATAAATTTATGTGATAGCTATAGTCTATGCTAAGCATAAAACTTTGTATATTAGTTTTTTCTAATATTTGCTTTTTCTAATGTTTAGTTTGGTGGTTCGTTTCATTAGCAGCAAGCTAGTCATTTATGGATGAGTTTGGTTTTAACAAAATATAAAGTCCAAGACATAAAAAAAGAGCCGAAGCCCTTTTTTACATTACCAAAGCATTTAAATTAATTACATTTTTGGTATACGAATTTTCTTTTCTTCTGTTTGGCGAAAGATAACTAAGGTTTTACCGATCACTTGTACTTGAGTTGAATTAGTTTCACGACCAATAGCTTCAATAATAAGTGCTTTGGTTTCACGATCTTCTGTAGGGATTTTAATCTTAATTAATTCATGGTGGTTTAACGCGTAGTCAATTTCTGCAACTACTGCTTCGGTAAGGCCGTTATTACCTAGTAATACAACGGGTTTAAGGCTATGTGCCAGACCTTTTAAATACTGGATTTGTTTTTTATTTAAGTTCATTAACAATTATCATTACAAGTTAGCTTGAATTTTTGCTATTTTAACTCCATCTAGTGTGTATTACTAATTTTGTTTACGAAGTGTCAGCTTTTTACCGTATTTTTATGGTTTTTTTTTGGTTAATATAGTCATGTCGTTATTTTATTGGCAAATAAGACAAATCGGTATCTCGAAATGCAAGCAAGCTTTAAACAACAAAAATATATAAGTGGATTGAATGAGTAAGAATAAAGTCAGTGTCAGTAGTGCCCGATGGCTAAAAGAGCACTTTGATGATGAATATGTAAAAAAAGCACAAAGATTGGGCCTACGCTCACGTGCTATTTTTAAAATTGAAGAGATAAATAATAAAGATAAATTGATCAAGCCTGGTATGAAGGTGGTTGATTTAGGTGCGGCTCCTGGCGGTTGGTCTGAATACGCCACGAAAGTGGTTGGTGATAACGGGCAAGTTGTTGCATGTGATATTTTAGCAATGGCCCCTATTGCCGGTGTTGATTTCCTGCAAGGTGACTTTCGCGAAGAAGCGGTACTCAATGCTTTATTAACTCGCATTAATGGTAAGAATATCGACGTTGTTATGTCTGATATGGCAGCAAATTTTACTGGTAATGATACTGCAGACGCGGCCCGTAGCATGTATTTAGTGGAACTAGCACTTGATATGTGCAATCAAGTTTTAAAGAAAGACGGCGCTTTTGTAGTGAAAGTGTTTCAAGGAGAGGGCTTTGAGCAATTTATGAAAGATGCTCGAGTCGCATTTAAAACCGTTAGAACTCGCAAGCCTGAATCATCACGTGCTCGTTCACGTGAAGTTTATCTTGTGGCGACTGGCTTTAAATTGTAGTAAATTATAGTATATTGGGTGGAATTATTTCATCGCACCATTTTGAACATTAGCAAGAGGTCATTAAGTTGAGCGATATGGCAAAAAATCTTATTTTATGGTTAGTTATTGCAGTTGTATTGATGTCTGTCTTCCAAAGTTTTACCCCTGGAAGCGGCAAAGAACAACAAGTGGATTACACACAATTTGTCCAAGACGTACGTCAAGGTCAAATTAGAGAGGTCGACGTTGATAGAAACGGCGTCATTAATGGTATTAAACGTAGCGGCGAAAATTTCGTTACCGTTATTCCTGGTGGCTATGATCGTGATTTAATCAACGATTTAGTGAAGCAAGGTGTTAATGCATCAGGTGAGTTACCGGAAGAAACTAGTTTTTTAACTACTATTTTTGTTTCTTGGTTCCCCATGATATTGCTTATTGGTGTATGGATTTTCTTCATGCGTCAAATGCAAGGTGGTGGTGGTAAAGGCGCGATGAGCTTCGGTAAATCGAAAGCGCGTTTATTAGGTGAAGATCAAGTTAAAACTACTTTTGCCGATGTTGCGGGTTGTGACGAAGCAAAAGAAGAAGTTGCTGAATTAGTAGATTATCTAAAAGAGCCTTCACGCTTTCAAAAATTAGGTGGTCGCATTCCATCAGGTGTTTTACTGGTTGGACAGCCAGGTACGGGTAAAACCTTGCTAGCTAAGGCTATTGCGGGTGAAGCGAAAGTACCTTTCTTTACCATCTCTGGTTCAGACTTTGTTGAAATGTTTGTCGGTGTGGGTGCTTCTCGTGTTCGTGATATGTTTGAACAAGCGAAGAAAGCTGCGCCTTGTATTATCTTTATCGATGAAATTGATGCTGTAGGTCGCCAACGTGGTGCTGGTATGGGTGGCGGTAATGATGAGCGTGAACAAACACTAAACCAAATGCTAGTTGAAATGGATGGTTTTGAAGGTAATGAAGGCGTTATTGTTATTGCCGCCACTAACCGCCCTGACGTATTAGATCCAGCATTATTACGCCCTGGTCGTTTTGACCGTCAGGTGACTGTTGGTTTACCTGATATTCGTGGTCGTGAACAAATTCTTAAAGTGCATATGCGCAAAGTACCTTTAGGTGATGATGTTAAAGCATCAGTTATTGCTCGTGGTACCCCTGGCTTTTCAGGTGCTGATTTAGCTAATTTAGTTAACGAAGCCGCTTTATTTGCTGCACGTTCAGCACGTCGCGTTGTTGGTATGGCTGAATTTGAAAAAGCAAAAGATAAAATCATGATGGGCTCTGAGCGCCGTTCTATGGTGATGAGTGAGTCAGAGAAAGAAATGACCGCATATCATGAAGCAGGACACGCCATTGTGGGTCGTTTAGTGCCAGATCATGATCCAGTGTATAAAGTCAGTATTATGCCGCGTGGTCGTGCCCTAGGTGTTACTATGTACTTACCGGAACAAGACCGTTTTAGTCACAGTAAGCAGCATTTAGAAAGTAATATCTCATCTTTATATGGTGGTCGTATTGCAGAAGAACTTATTTACGGTTTTGACAACGTATCAACGGGTGCTTCAAATGACATTGAACGTGCAACACAACTTGCACGTAAAATGGTCACGCAGTGGGGCTTTTCTCAAAAAATGGGTCCTATGCTATTTGCTGAAGAAGAAGGTGAAGTATTTTTAGGTAGATCATCGTCTAAGTCGTTAAATATGTCTGATGAAACTGCCCGTGCTATTGATGACGAAATTAAAGACTTCATTAATCGTAACTATGAACGTGCGTCAACTATCTTAAAAGAAAATGAAGATATTTTACATGCGATGAAAGATGCCTTAATGGAATATGAAACTATTGATGCATTGCAAGTTGACGATTTAATGAATCGCACTAAAGTTCGTCCACCAGCTGATTTTGGTGCCAATGACTCTGATGGTAAATCAGATAATAATGCCGATTCTAGCAAACCATCAGAAAAAGCAGATGAAGATAAAAAACCATCAGTTGAGCCTACTAGCGCCGATGATGCTTCAGATGCTCCTGCTAAATAATTAGCAAGATAGCATTAAGAGCCCCAATGGTTTAAATCATTCGATTTATTAACTATTGGGGCTTTATATTATGTAAAGTTTGATTATTTATTTCCATTGCTATTAATTAACAAAAATCAACAGAGAGAATGCGGTGTTAAATCGTCTTAATTTTTCAAATTCATTAGTAGATTTATCAACACCACAGGTAATGGGTATTCTTAATGTTACGCCTGATTCCTTTTCAGATGGTGGCAAATATACGCAATTCGATTATGCGCTTGAGCAAGCTGAGCAGATGATTGCTGATGGCGCTATCATTATTGATATTGGCGGCGAGTCAACACGGCCTGGCGCTAAAGCGGTTAGCGAAAGCGATGAATTAGCACGGGTTATTCCGGTATTAAAGGCAATTAAACAACGATTTAATATTGTAGTCTCTATTGATACCAGTAAAGCCTCAGTGATGAGTGCTGCGATAGACGCGGGCGCTGATATGATCAATGACGTGCGTGCATTGCAAAACGATGGCTGTTTAGCCGCTATTGCCAACAGTAATATTCCGGTTTGTTTAATGCATATGCAAGGCATACCTAAAAACATGCAAAATAGCCCAAGCTATGACGATGTTATTAATGATATTATAGTGTTTTTTCAACAACGTATTGACACTTGCATAAGCGCGGGCATCGCCCGAGAGCGGCTCATATTAGACCCAGGTTTTGGCTTTGGAAAAACCCTAGAGCAAAACTTTTATTTGCTGGCCAATTTGTCTAAATTTAATCAATTAGGTTTACCTTTACTTGCCGGTTTGTCGCGTAAGTCTATGATTGGAAATTTGTTAAACCGAGAGGTTGAACAACGTCTTGCGGGCAGTTTAGCTACTGCAATTATTGCAGCCCAGCAAGGAGCCCATATTATTCGCGTTCACGATGTTCAAGAAACGGTGGACGCATTAAAAGTATTAAAAGCGGTAACTGATCAGCAATAAACGGTTACGTTAAACAGTGATGTATTAAAAAGGCTAATGCTAAAGCGATTAGCACAAGGGAGAAAGTAATGTCAGAAAGAAGATATTTTGGTACCGATGGAATTCGTGGCTTAGTCGGTCAATACCCAATTACCCCAAAATTTGTGATGAAATTAGGTTATGCCGCCGGTCGTGTTTTGGCTGCACAAGGCACTAAAAAGGTCTTAATTGGCAAAGATACTCGTATTTCAGGCTACATGCTGGAATCTGCATTAGAAGCGGGCCTTTCTGCCGCAGGTATCGATGTAGGCCTATTAGGGCCAATGCCAACACCCGCTATTGCTTATTTAACCAAAACTTTTCGTGCTGAAGCCGGTATTGTGATTAGTGCTTCGCATAATCCATATTACGATAATGGTATTAAGTTTTTTTGTCAAAACGGCCAAAAGTTACCTGATGATGTTGAATTAGCCATTGAAGCTGAATTAGACAAAGACATGGGCTGTGTTGAATCAGCGCACTTAGGCAAAGTTACGCGTATTGCTGATGCAGCAGGTCGCTATATCGAATTCTGTAAGAGTAATTTTCCAAGTCACTACTCATTAAAAGGTATGAAAATTGTAGTCGATTGTGCGCATGGCGCAACATACCATATTGCCCCTAGTGTTTTTCGCGAGCTAGGCGCCGAAGTGATTGAAATAGGTACTTCACCTAATGGCACCAATATTAATCATGAATGTGGAGCCACATCGATGGCAGCCATCAGTGCTGCGGTTATTGAGCACCAAGCTGATTTAGGTATTGCACTCGATGGTGATGGTGACCGCTTAATGATGGTTGATCACACAGGTTATGTGATGGATGGTGATGAAAGTGTTTATGTTATCGCTTGTAACGACTTAAAAAATGGTAAAATTGACGGTGGTGTTGTTGGTACTTTGATGAGCAACATGGGCTTAGAGCTTGCCCTTGCTGATTTAGATGTGCCATTTGCCCGCAGTAAGGTGGGTGACCGCTATGTCATGGAAATGCTAAAGCAAAAAGGCTGGAAATTAGGCGCAGAAAACTCAGGACATGTCATTAACTTAAATCATACCTCAACAGGTGATGGTATTATTGCTGCATTGAATGTATTAACGGCTGTGTGTAATACCGGTAAAACATTATTTGAATTACGCCAAGGCATGAAAAAATTACCACAGATTTTAGTCAATGTAAGGTTTTCAGGTAACAGCGATCCTTTAATTGATCGTGATGTTGTTGCCGCGGTGAATAAAGTTAATGAAATATTAACGGGTCGCGGTCGTGTGCTATTAAGAAAATCAGGTACTGAACCCTTAATTCGTGTGATGGTTGAAGGCCCTGAACATCATGAAGTTACTGGCTTAGCACATGAAATTGCCGAGGCTGTAAAACAAGCTTTTTAGTCAAGAATGTTAGTTGATTTTAACGGTCGAGTGAATAATGAGCAATTAAACATGATATTGCTTGAATTACTTGTATCTTGCCGGCAGGTTAGTTAATATCTCGCCGCTTTGATTTAGGAATGAAAAATGAATAGACGTGCAATAGTTGCAGCAAACTGGAAAATGAATGGCAGTTTGGCATTAGTCAACTCAATGGCTTCAGAGTTAAGTAAGGTTACGTTAAATAAAAATGTTGAAGTTGTCGTTTGTCCTAGCTTTCCATATTTAGCGGCATTTAGTTTGGCAAGTTCGAAGGCGAACTTAGCAAGCACGTTTAGTTTAGGTGCGCAAAACCTAAGTGAACATGCTAAAGGCGCTTTTACAGGTGAAGTATCAACATCAATGTTACAAGAAGTTGGTGTTAACTACGTTATTGTTGGACATTCTGAACGTCGTAGTATTTATAAAGAATCAAGTTCATTGGTTGCAGAAAAAGTTCAGGCGGCATTAGCTGCTGGCCTTAAACCTATTTTGTGTGTAGGTGAAAGTGAAGAAGAACGTGTAGCTGAACAAACCGAACTCGTTTTAGCCGCGCAATTACAGCCGGTTATTGATGAAATTGGTATTGAGAAATTTGTAGATGTTGTTATTGCGTACGAGCCTGTTTGGGCAATAGGTACTGGAAAAACAGCATCGCCAGAAATGGCACAAACAACCCATCAGTTTATACGCGAATTTATCGCGAAAATTGATGAAAACGTCGCAGTTAAAGTGCCATTGTTGTATGGTGGCAGTGTCAATGCGACAAACTGTGAAGAATTATTTGCACAAGCTGATATCGATGGTGGATTAATCGGCGGTGCTAGTTTAAAAGCCGAGGAATTTAAAATAATTTGCTCGGCAGCAAAGGGAAAATAAAATGTTGTATCAAGTGTTAATTGTAGTGTATTTGATCGTTGCGTTGTGTTTAATTGGCTTAGTGCTGATGCAACAAGGTAAGGGCGCAGATATGGGCGCATCATTTGGCGCTGGTTCATCAGCCACTATTTTTGGTTCAAGCGGTTCTGGTAACTTCTTAACAAAAGCGACAACTTACTTAGCGATAGCATTTTTTGCCATCAGCTTAGTTTTAGGTAACTTAACTGCTAACCGCGTTAATGCAACTGACGAGTGGAATAATATTGAAACTCCTGCTGGGCAAATAGCTCCAGCGACAGATGCTATACCTACTGAGAGCGTTGAGCCTAAAGCTGAAAACGCTGACGTACCTGGTAGTGACGCTGCTGTAAAAAAAACTAGCGACGTACCAAACTAGTTTTAAGATATTTGCAGATTTGGCGGAATTGGTAGACGCGCCACACTGAGGGGTTGTAGCCTCAAAAAGTTAACTTGTTAATTAACCTCATTATTAGCAAGCTAGCAAGTTAACTTAGTAAAACAGATAGTATAGTTTAGTATTGCGCGGTTGTGGCGGAATTGGTAGACGCGCCAGCTTGAGGGGCTGGTGATTTAGGTCGTGGGGGTTCAAGTCCCCCCAACCGCACCACTAAACTTATACAAATAGACATTTAAAGGCCGATTCGTAATGAATCGGCCTTTTTTCGTTTGGTGCTAATTGGTATTTATTTGGTTGCTAATTATTCCTGGCGGGTTAGCAATATCGGCAGATACTTCCCTGACATAGATCTTATATTTGTCTTCATCTTAGATAAAATTTATATTTTTAATCTGATATGTCACTCAATTAGTCGGCTTTCAAATAACCATCAAACCATCAAATCAATGCACTTAAACTAAATGATGTATATTGTCATTAATGTTCGGGAAAGTGTCTAATAATCGCTGTTTAGAGTGTTCTGATGGGAAAGAACTACTTTAGCTATTGGTATTATTACGAATACTAACTTTGTGCGTAGTGCTGACATTACAGCTAAAAATCTTGCCATATATTTTCTAATAAATTAACTACTAGCGTAAACGATGTAATGCCCTTTTATATGGAAGCCAGTATGATTTTTCGAGGTGTGTTACTAAGACGTCTTAGTAACACACCATTTATTATAATAAACACTAAATAAAACCACTTAACCATATGAACTTAATGTGTTTTATTTGTTTTTTGTTTAGGTTGTATTACTGAGAGGTCTTAGTAACACGCCCTAATATATATGTGATTTAGCATTACTGGTTTCTAATGCTTTGAAAGTATGGGATATTGATGTTAATTAAATGTTATTTACGGTGCGTCTATCGCTAAGGCGTGTACATAATAAGCTGTTAGTTTGAAAGGGAAGTATGGAGTTAATTATCACCTCAGAGTATAAGGAAAGGCTTCACAATATTGTGAGTAGCTATCAAATACCAGTTGAGGGAATTGAAATTATTTCTGATATACAAGCTTGGTGTAAGGAACGAAATATTCCTGAAAAAAATGCACTTCTAACAGGTAAATGTCTAAAAAATAATAAAACAGGAAAACACTTAATTCTATTACGCTCGGAGATTAGTGAAAGTATGCAGCGTTCAATTATCCGAGCAATAAGCATTCGAGGTTTCAGCGAAAAAATTAATTTACTTGAAACATCTTGGGGTTTCCTAAAACATTTATTATTCCACGAACTTGGTCATGCAAAAGATAATAGTTGGTCAGAAACTCAATGTGACGAGTGGGCATTTTCAATGATGGAGCAAGTTTCAAACTATAAGTCATTAAAACAGGACAAAAAATAGTTGGTTTTGTCCTGCGTCGCTTATTTTAACCAACTATTTTTTGCCTCTTAATGAGGCGTTAGCTAATAAGGAATTTATGAGCATTAATTGGATCTCTGCATTTAATCGATTATTCCCTGTCATCGATAAAAAAGGAGACACTTACTTTAGTGGGCCTAGCTTTATCAAAATGGCACAACAAGTCACGTATGATTTGCCTGATTATCAAATTTATATTGATCGTCGTAATAGGCTGGGTAAAAGCTCGACTAGGCGAGTCTTCTATTGGGATATAATTGAATCTCTAACAGAAGATCAAAGATATGATCTATTTCGTCTATTTATCGAATCACTCGAACCTCATGCAAGAGAAGCAATGAATGACTTAAAAGAGTTCATTTTTGGTGGTAGTTCTGGTGTTCCCAAAGTAAATATTCCAGCTGAGTTTTCAAGTGCGGAAAAACTCTCGAGATCTCTGGCAGAAATAGATAAAGCAATTGAATCTGGTCAGCATAATCGTGCTGTCACTATGACTTACACTTGTTTGGAAGGTCTTTACAAAGCTTACATAAATAAAAATTTACCTGAATCGTCTTCTATAAATGATTTATTACCGATGGCTAAGTTAGTGAAAAATGACATACTCGATAAAGTTAAAGGTACTAGCCAAGCTCCAGAGCAAATAATAAACTCTATCCCTACAATCACCAATGCTATTGCCAACTCGCGGAATAGTTTTAGCGACTCACATTTTGATGAAGATGCGCAAAATTGGTTATCTGTTTATACAAGAGACCTTACTAATTCAATTGGTCGCCTGTTGTTGCATTTTATTTGATTTATTCAACCAAATAACTAATGCCTTGCGCTGAATATAGATTGTGGTTAACGGGAATCTCAACACCAATATGTTTTAGCGGTGCTTATATATTCCAAAATTCATCTCCTGTATTTGAAATACTCATAAGTGTAGGTACTTTTCCTATTATTAGTGCTTGTTTAGGCTTTATTTTCTTTGCCATATTTAAACCTGAAAAACTACAATCGGAAGACTATCAAATTAGGCATGAATCTCTTCAAATAATTCAACAAAAGTCAGGTTCTATTGAATTACCATCAGTTTCCCTTGAAAATATTGCTAACCCAGCGGCAAGAACATTAACAGATAGTGGAGTTGAAAAATGAAAACATATTTAATTTCATTTACTTCTGCTAAGTATCCTTCGATTCAAAGAAAAGATATTTTGGACTTTTTAGATACGCAATTTATTATTAAAAATTGGTATGGAATCATGCCATACGCGATACTTGTCTCTTCGGAAGACGATATTAATTCCAGCGATATATCTAAGATATTAACCGGAAGATTTCCATCTAATTTACATTTCTTGTAACTCAGACAACATATGCCGACGGTATGGCAAATAAAGAAGTTTGGGACTTTATTAATAAACCTAAATCTTCAGGTCGGTGGAAGTGATTTATAAGTCATTTAAGCAGGACTAAATAGAGCGGGCTGTTCGCTTCGCTCCATTTTAGCCCACAATATTTAGCTTCTTAATGAGGCGTTGCAGTTAACAGGACACCCATGATAACGAGCAGCCCAAAAAAATAGTTTTGTGATTTATTACGATAAATGTCTTTGTAATTTTACAGCTTGGATAGCGCGCCATATTTGGTTGGCAAGCAAAACAAACTGGTCAGTTAGTTTTGATTTACCTATCAACAGTTCTGATCCTAGATTTCAGCGGCATTTCTGCTACCGGTAAAATGGCCAGCGGTTGGGCTGCGATCAACTTTCGCTAGTGGACAGCGGCTGGTCCAGATTACGCCATTGTTCAATGCCACCTACTATTATTAATGGGCAGCTGTCCGCAGTCTTCTCATCCATGCCCAGGAAGAAGGTCAGTGCCGGCGCCGTTAATATTGAGCCACCCGCCCCAACAAACCCAAACTTAAACCTATGATCACGGCGCTTAACAGCAACATTACTAACATTAAGTGGTAGATACCTTGATTTATATCAAATATTACGAATATATGATATAAAGGGTAATTTAATCAAGGAGTTAATTATGGCGGTTCAGGTTAAAGTTTTTTTTCATCAGGACACCGGCACATTAAGTTACCTGGTAGTCGACAGTCAGGCGCAACATGCGGTAATCATCGACAGCGTGTTGGATTTTGATATTGGCTCAGGGGAGGTTAAAGCAGAGTTTGCCAATCGGCAGTTGGCATATATTGCTGATAACAACCTTAAACTAGTGTGGATCCTGGATACTCATGCCCACGCAGATCATCTCAGTGCGGCCAATTACTTACGCACGAAAACTGGGGCCAAGACCGTAATAGGCCAAGGGATCACCGAGGTTCGATCACGCTTTTCCAAGACTTTTAATCGAGCCACTAGTGGGCCTGGCGAACAGCCTGATTTTGATTGCTTGTTAGCAGAGGGGCAACAACTGGTGTTTGGTTCAGCTGCTTTGTCTGGCATCAGTACCCCAGGTCACACTAGTGATAGCCTCAGTTATCTGATTGAAGACAATGTATTTGTTGGCGATACCCTGTTTATGCCAGATGCAGGTACGGCCCGTTGTGATTTCCCTGGCGGTGATGCAGATATTTTATGGGATAGCATCGCTCGCCTGCATAGGCTTCCGGATGATTATAAGATTTGGGTATGTCACGATTATCAGCCGGATGGGCGTGAACTGCGCTATCAAACCACGGTAAAAGAAAGTCGTGAATCCAACATATATGTGGGTAGTCACAGGCAAAAAACCGAGTATGTCGCATTACGTAAAAAGCGTGACGCAACACTCGGCGCGCCCAAACTGTTGTATCCGTCTTTACAAGTTAATTTGTGGGGCGCATCTTTGCCTGAATGTGAAAGTAATGGTGTTCGATATATCAAGATCCCCTTAACCGATAGAGTAACAAGCTAAAAAGGAAATAAAACTGATGGAAAATATTTATATACAGGCCTTGATGGGCGGGGGCCTCATAGGTGTCGCGTCTTTGCTGCTGATGTTATTTAACGGCCGTGTCGCAGGGGTATCTGGGATTACCCACGGTGCGATCACCTCATTGGCGCCCGCGAATTGGTGGCGCTGGTTGTTTTTAGTAGGATTAATTATCGCGCCGTTAATTACCGCCCTGTTTGGTTATGGCTTACCCACTAGCATGCCAGTTGGCTTACCGCAATTGGCTATCGCCGGATTAATCGTTGGCGTTGGCACCCATTACGGCTCAGGGTGTACCAGTGGGCATGGGATATGCGGTATTGGCCGCTTATCTAAACGCTCGTTGGTCGCCACATTAACCTTTATGCTCAGCGCTATCGTTACTGTCGCTGTGATCAATCACGTCATTGGATAACTGTCATGAAACATAATTTAACTGCCTTGATTGCGGGCCTGCTATTTGGAGCGGGTTTAACCATTTCAACTATGGTCGACCCAGCCAGAGTTCTGGGGTTCTTAGACATATTGGGCGCTTGGGATCCCACTTTAGCCTTCGTCATGTTAGGTGGTATAGCGGTCTACTTACCCGGTTACCATTTTCTAATCAAGCCTCGTCAAAGTACTTTATTAGCAGGCGATTTTCATGTGCCGCAAAAAAAAGGGGTAGATAAACCCTTGCTTATTGGCTCAACTTTATTTGGAATTGGCTGGGGATTAAGCGGCATTTGCCCAGGGCCAGGATTAGCCAATCTTTCCGGCGGTTTGCCCGCTATTTGGGTCTTTGTGTTGTGCATGCTGCTTGGTATGTTAGTGGCATCCAAGTTAAAATAAGCACTATTAATGGAAATCAACGACATGTATGCCAACGCTGGAAAGGCCGCCATATGGTTAAAAGCCATGGCGAATCAGCATAGGTTGATGATTTTTTTGTTAAATGACGGGGAGCGCTGGGTCTTAGAGTTAAACAAACAGATAGCGATCCCACAATATAGCTTGTCACAACATCTCAGCCAGTTTTGCTGGAAAAAGTTAGTGGCCACCAGACGTGACGCGCAAACTATCTATTACTCGTTGGCCATCGCAGCAGTGCAAGCGATCATTGCCACCCTCTATCAAGTGTATTGTGCGCCAAAGCAAACAGCATAGAAAAAGGGGACTGACAGAGAGGAAACGTTTTCAACAGAAGTTTAGCCGTGACTCAGAGCATGGAATAGAGCATGGAAATTTTAGCTTCAGGTTTGGAAAGGTTAGGGAATGTAGCTAAAGAGCATGTCATCGTACTTTATTCTAGCTATAAACAAGAGCGGCTTAAGGTAAATATTATCTAGGATTTATAGCCTCGAACGTCCTTGTGAAGCTATAGTAAAATCCTCTGCCCTACGATTACCACATGTGCTAAAAGTAGGGCAGAGGTCAGCGTCACGTTGCTGATTTTGTTTGTCAATAATACCTTAAGATGACGGTTGCTCAGTCAAGGGCTTCGCTTCGAATGTTAGTATCCAAAACGAAACTGCCCCTTAATCGCTAATCTTCTTCATCTAAGGTCATCAGTGACGTATTACCACCAGTAGCTGTGGTATTAATACTGATCGCTTTTTCTGTTAATAATCGTTGCATTAAATTATCAAAATATTTTGAACTGATCACAGGTAAAATTGCACCTTGACGTTCTGCTAATTTTTCACTGATATAATGTTTACGGTCGCAATGACTATCAACAACAACACCTGATAATCCAGGCTGTGCCAGCAAGGTTGTTAAATGGCATAAACGGGCAATTTGAAAAATATTCTCATCTTCGCCTGTGGCAATAAGTTCATCTCTAAAAGCTATTGCTTGATCATAAAACAAGTCAGAAACAACCGAGATCACCGTATTACCAGTTGCCAAAGCCGTTACGACAGAAAGTAACCAAAAGTGAAAAGTAACATTTTCGTCCGCAAAACAGATGATGTTGCCACGATTTTCTAAATATAGCATATTAGACTCACCCGTCGGACCCGGTAAAACGCTTGGCTCCTTCAAGTGTTTTTCAATATCAATTAATTGTGAGCGCGCCGCTTCTAAAGTATGCGTTAAATCGTCTGCTAAATTATCAATGATATCGATATGAGCTATTTTTTCTAATACTTCGCTAACACAAGATATACGGGTATTTAACTCGCTTAAGCGCCAGATTTTTTCTGCTGTACTCGCTCTGTCCATAAATAATACGGCTTGTGCATCGGTATCGCTGTTTGAGGCTTGTGCTTGCTGTGGTATTAAATTAAGTTTCTTGGCATCGGGCGTTGTTATTTCTTTAACTAAACGCGTTAAATAATATGGGCCACCTGCTTTTGGCCCTGTACCTGAAAGACCACGACCACCAAAAGGTTGCACACCGACAATAGCGCCAATCATATTGCGATTGATATACACGTTACCTGCTCGTGATAGCTTCGCCAAATTTATTGCTCGCTGTTCAATGCGGGTATGTATACCCATAGTTAAGCCAAAACCTGTGCCGTTAATATCATCAACGGCTTTTTCTATTTCATCGCCTTTAAAGCGAACAATATGTACACAAGGACCAAATACTTCCTGCTTCAGCACGCTAATATTCTCTATTTCATAAAGTCGTGGCGCAAAAAAGAAATGTTCGTTATCTGCTATTTCATTTGTTATCTCATCAGCAATATCGCATTGGTATAATAGTTGACCATGGGTTTTCATATAGTCACTGTGAGCATTGAGTGAATCTAGCGCTTTTTGATCAATAACAGGACCTACGTCAGTACGCAGTTTTTCTGGGTTACCCACATGTAATTCTGCTAATGCGCCTTTAAGCATGGTAATAACATCATCAGCAATATCTTCTTGTAAAAATAATACTCGAAGTGCAGAACAACGTTGACCTGCAGATTGAAATCCTGAAGAAATAACATCATCAATGACTTGTTCAGGTAGGGCGGTAGAGTCAACTAACATACAGTTTTGACCACCCGTCTCAGCAATAAAGGGCACTTGATCGCCGCCTCTCTCAGCCAATGTTTGCGAAATCATAGTTGCTGTTTTACTAGAACCGGTAAAAATAACCGCTTGTATACCTGCATTAGGAATAATAACGCTACCCACATCACTACCCTTTGCAATAACGGCTTGTACAACGCCATGGGGTAATCCAACAGAGGTCATTAATTCAATAGCGCGCAATGCAATTAAACTTGTTTGCTGGGCTGGTTTAGCTAACACAGTATTACCCGTAGCAATGGCAGCAGTTACTTGCCCTATAAATATAGCTAACGGGAAGTTCCAAGGGCTGATACATAACACCACACCACGGGCTTCTGAACGATCATCTTCTGCAATTTCAATCGCTTGTTGTGCATAGTAGCGACAAAAATCAACTGCCTCTTTAACTTCATCAATACCATCTTGTGCCGTTTTCCCTGCTTCTTTGATGCATAAGGCAATTAACTCGTCGATATGATGTTCAAGAACATCGGCGACACGGCATAATAAGGCCGCGCGTTCAGATACAGGCGTTTGTGACCATGAAGCGAATGCGTTTTGAGCGGTTTCGACCATCGCGAGCATTTCATCCTTGCTGTGATGTCGTTGAAAACCAATAATTTCACTATGCTTTGCTGGATTTCTAATAGCGATTGACCCTTCTGGCAGATCATTTTCAGAAAACAAGTGATTCACAAGCCAGTTATCCAGTGATTTTTTTAAAGGGGTTACTGTATTGATATCGGTTAAATCTAGGCCCTTGGAATTATCTCGACCGAGACCTTTTTCATCATGGTATAACGCGATGGGTTTGATTATTTGGCCGTTATATTTGTCTTTTAAGCGATGTATTTTTTCAATGGGATCGACAAGTAAAGATTCGACCGGTTGTGACTCATCAATAATAGCATTAACAAAAGAAGAGTTAGCGCCATTTTCTAACAAACGACGCACTAAATAGGCGAGTAGATCTTTATGAGGACCCACAGGTGCGTAGACGCGACATTGAACATTTTCATTGGTAACAACTTGGTCATATAACGAGCCACCCATGCCATATAGACATTGAAATTCAAAACTTGTTTTGTCATTGCCCGCCAGTTCAAGAATAGTAGCGACAGTATAAGCATTATGCGTCGCAAACTGTGGAAAGATGGTATCTCTATATTCTAATAATTTTTTCGCACAGGCAATGTAAGATACATCAGTAGAAGCCTTGCGAGTATATACCGGAAAATGCGGATAACCCCCTTTTTGGCTGTTTTTAATCTGAGTATCCCAATAAGCACCTTTTACTAAGCGCACCATCATTTTTCGGTCAACACGCATGGTTAGTTCACGTAACCAGTCAACTATAAAGGTGGCGCGTTTTTGATAAGCTTGCAGGGCCATTGAAAAGCCATTCCAACCTGCTAACTCATCATCACTAAATACCGCCTCAATAACATCAAGGGATATATCTAATCGCTCAGATTCTTCCGCATCAACAGTTAAGCCAATATTGTAGCTTTTGGCTTGCAAACAAAGTGCCTTAAGTTTGGGAGCAGCTTCAGCCATTACCCGTTCTTTTTGGGCAAATTCGTAACGAGGATGGATAGCAGAAAGCTTAACTGAAATACCAGGCAATTTGCGCGGGTCGTTCTCACCTGACGCACGAGCAACTGCGCCTATGGTATCTATGGCAACTTGATAAGCTTTAAAATACTTTTCAGCGTCGACCATAGTTCGCGCACCTTCACCTAGCATGTCGTATGAATATACGAAGCCTTGCCGCTCTTTCTTGGCCGCATGATCAGTTGCTTCTTGAATCGTTTCGCCCATAACAAACTGCTCACCCATAATTTGCATGGCGTAGTTCATTGCCTTACGAATGACAGGCTCACCTAATCGACCAATAACCTTCTTCAATAAACCAAAGCTATCTTTTTCCCGTTCATCAGCATAGTCAACCATGGTTCCGGTCACTAATAACCCCCAAGATGAGGCATTAACGAATAGTGAATCACTGCTGCCTATATGACTGTCCCATTGCCCTTTAGATATTTTGTCACTAATTAGGGCATCTTGAGTATGCTTATCTGGTACACGTAATAAGGCTTCGGCTAAACACATTAACACCACACCTTCTTCACTTGATAATGTGTATTCTGCCAGTAAGGCATCTATCGCACCGTTTCCTGATTCGTCTCTACGTATTTTCAGCGAAATTTTACGGGCTTTTTCCCACGCTCTGCTGACAGCATCATCGTTAACTTCAGCTAAGGGTAAAATATGCGCTACCGCAACACTTTCATCAATACGATAGAACTCGCGAATTTTTTGACGCGTAGGGGACTCTGTGATGTTTGAATTATTAAAAAGCATATACTTCACCTCAAATTTTTTAAAAATGTTTTGCAATTACATAAGTTAATTACAATTTAATTTACTGGTTCGATTGCATGTAAAACTCAGTAGGTGTGAATCCACAGAAGCTCACATTGTCATTAGGGTACTCTTCATCATTTTTATGCAGATTAAGTTAATATTTTTCGCTCATCAAAATAGCGCTAGACTGACCACTGAAGCCTAGTTCACTAAAATATCTGAATACACTTTGACCCATAAAAAAGCACCTAACCTAAACACTTGTTTTGCGCTGAATAAAATTGAATTTTTGCCCTAACTTTGACAGTCACTTTTTAACTCTTCAGTCTTAAATAGGCGCATGACCCATATAAAGAAGAAGGGTGCGAAAAATAAAACCAATATTGTTGTAGCCGTAATACCCCCTAG
The DNA here is from genome assembly GCF_014077005.1 of Colwellia sp. MB3u-45. Taxonomy (GTDB): domain Bacteria; phylum Pseudomonadota; class Gammaproteobacteria; order Enterobacterales; family Alteromonadaceae; genus Cognaticolwellia. Next base: position 208,124 of record NZ_JACGVC010000033.1, read on the forward strand.
TACACCAATTGATATCGCGTTTTGCGCTCCTGACCCTGGCCCTGCGGCAAATGCCAAAGGCATCACACCTAAAATAAATGTCAGTGATGTCATCAAAATAGGGCGAAGTCTTTGTTTAGCCGCCATCACAGCTGAATCATAGGGATTCATGCCTTCTTCGAGGTTGGTTTTTGCAAATTCAATAATCAAAATTGCATTTTTGGCCGCCAAGGCAATGGTCATTAATAAGCCCACTTGAAAGTAAATATCATTTGCTTGTCCAGACCACCATGTGGCCAAAACAGCACCAAATATACCCAGTGGAACCGTTAGGATAATGGCTAAGGGAATTGTCCAACTCTCATATAAAGCTGCTAATGCTAGAAACACCGCTATGATTGAAATCATATAAACAATCCATGCCTGACCACCCGATTGTTTTTCTTCATAGGATAAGCCGGTCCACTGCAAACCAATTCCACTTGGCAAGCTTTCAGCGAGTTTTGATATCTGGTTAAGGGCTTCACCTGAACTAATGCCTTGTGCGGCCTCACCTTTAATTTCAAGAGAAGAATTGCCGTCAAACCGCGTTAGCTTGGATGCGCCATATGTCCATTCACCTGATCCAAACGTTGAAAGAGGCACCATTGCACCCGAGGCATTGCGCACGTACCATCGTTTTATATCAGTTGGCAGCATCCGATATTCAGCGTCCGCTTGCGCGTATACTCTCTTTATGCGGCCGTTTTCTATGAAGTCGTTGATATAAGAACCCCCAAGAGCGGTACTTAAAGTTTGATTAATTGTTGCCATTGACACACCTAATGCTAGCGCTTTGCCGGCATCGATATCAATATCATATTGTGGACTAGGCGGCAGTCCATTGAAACGAACCCTATTTAGCAGATCGCTTTGATTTGCCTCTCCAATGAATTGCTGCATTGCCTCATTAAAGGCGACTTGTCCCAAACCGGCCCTATCGACTAGTTGAAATTCAAAACCACTTGAGTTTCCTAGCGCTGATACTGCTGGCGGCACAATTGGAATGATCATGGCGTCTGGCACAGTTGACAATGCCTTGCCAGCTTGTTCACTGATCTGGAAGACGCTTTGATTTTCTCCGCGCTCCGCCCAAGGTTTCATTTTAATAAAACCGATACCCACATTTTGACTGTTGCCAGAAAAGCTGAAACCCGCAGCAGTGAATATTCCTTCAACCGCACCGTTTGTCTGGTCTAAATAGAAGTCCTCGACTTGCTTATTTTTCTCAACGGTTTGTTGTAGCGTTGAACTTACAGGCCCGCTAACTAGGGTGAACATGCGTCCTTGATCTTCATCAGGCAAAAATGAAGTGGGTATTTTAACGAATAAACTAATTGCAGCCGCAATCATGGCTAAGAAAACTAATGGTAAAATAATTCGACTTGCCAATAACTTCACTAGTAAGTTTTCATGTCCTCTCTTCAACTTTTTAAAGCCCCGATTGAACAAGCCAAAAAATCCTGTTTTCTTTTCTGTCTTGCCTTGTTTTAAAACGATGGCGCACAAGGATGGGGAGAGACTGAGCGCAATAAAAAGCGAAATACCCATGGCTACGGAAATTGTCACCGCAAATTGTCGATAAATTACGCCTGTTGAACCTTCAAAGAAGGTAATCGGAATAAACACCGCCCATATTACAACCGTTGTGCCAATAAGCGCCCCTGAAATTTCTTTCATGGCTTTAATTGAAGCAGCCTTTGGCGTCATATCAGGATTATTTTCCAATTTGTTTTCAATGTTTTCGGTAACCACTATCGCATCATCAACCAACATACCAATGGCTAATACCAGCGCGAATAATGTTAGAATATTGATGGAGTAACCAAAAACATAAAGAAACGCAAACGTGCCGAGTAACACAACGGGTATTGCCACTGTTGGGATCAAAGTCGCACGTGATGTTTGTAAGAATGCGTAAAGGACTAAAATAACCAATAAGGCAGCAATCACCAGCGTTTTGATTACTTCATAAATTGACGCTTGTACAAAAGGTGAAATATCTACTGGATAGGCGATTTCTAATTGCTCAGGAATGATGTCGCTAAATTCTTCAATTCTGTCTTTCACCGCTTGAATGGTTTGTAAAGCATTGGCATTAGGAGTCAACTCGATCGCAATTCCTGATGCAGGCCGGCGATTGTAGCGTCCAATGACACTGTAACTTTCTGCACCAATTTCAACGCGGGCAACATCACCTAAGGTTGCTTGGGAGCCATCCTGATCAACCGTTAGTAAAATTGCTTCGAATTCCGCTACGGTTTCAAGTAATGACTGCGACGTAATTGTAGCGTTGAGTTGCTGTCCTTTAACACTCGGCGCACCACCAATTTGACCGGTAGCTAGCTGTACATTTTGCTCCTGAACGGTATTAATGACATCTTGTGTTGTAATGTTGAGATTGTACATTGATTGTGGATTGAGCCAAATACGCATAGCGTGCTCAGGGCCGAATGTCCTAATTTGTCCTACGCCATCAATCCGGCTGAGTGGTTCTTCTAGATTAGACGCCAAGAAGTCAGAGATTTCATTTCGTCCATATGAATCATCCGTTGAATAAAAACTAACGATAAGGGCGTAACTGCTGCCCGCTTTTCTGACCGCAACGCCTTGTCTCTGGACGGCTTGAGGAAGCGATGATTCTGCTTGCGACACTTTATTTTGTGTTTGTACCTGCGCGATATCAGCGTCAGTTCCTGGCTCAAAAGTAAGATTGATATTTGCACGTCCTGATGAGGAACTTTGAGATTGGATATAACGTAAATTATCGATACCCGTCAGATTTTGCTCGATTACTTGTGTCACCGTATTTTCGAGTGTTTGCGCCGATGCGCCTGGATAAGTAACCGATATTGATATCTTAGGTGCGGCTATATTTGGATATTGTTCAACCGGCAGTGATGTAATGGCTAGAGAGCCTAAACCCATAATAACGATGGCAATAACCCACGCAAAAATGGGTCTGTTAATAAAAAATTTAGAGATCATTAATTCGAGCTCGTTTTGTTATTTTCAGCATTAGCGGTAGCATGGTCATCAGATTTCGTTGCTCCAGAGGACGTATTAGTTGAATCCTTCGATTTGATGTTTTTAGGCGCGACTTTGGCGCCCGGCTGCAACATCATTGCCCCCACTACAATAACGGTATCACCCGTTTTAAGACCGTTTTTGATTACCCAATTATTTTTGTAAGTGCCGCTGGTGACCACTGCACGCTTGTTTGCTATATTATTAGCATCGACAACCCAAACCACCTTTGAGCCATCGGCCTCTATACTGACGGCTTTTTGCGGCACTATGATTGTTTCTTGAATTCCTATTTCCTTAATGGTTCCACGCACGAACATGCCAGGTAACAAAGCCCCATTTGGGTTTGGAAAGACAGACCTCAACCGAATCGTACCTGTGTTTTCATCTACGGCTAAATCAGTAGCATACATGCTACCCTTGTGGGGATAGATAAAATCGTTATTGCCAAATAAAAGCGTTACCTCAAATTTTGCGTCCTCGCCTTTGGTCATGCGACTGGTCATCAAACTTTGCTGCAAAGTCTTCGCATCGGCGGCCGACTGAGACAAGTCGACGTAAACTGGGTCAAGTTGTCTGATTGTTGCTAAAGCTGTTTGTTGTTGCGCAGTAACGAGGGCACCTTCTGTCACCGTCGATGGGCTAATATAGCCTGAAATGGGGGCATGTACTTTTGTGTAATCAAGGTTGATTTTTGCTTTTTTTACCTCAGCCAGCGAGAGGGCAACAGCGGCGTTGGCTTTTGCCACACTTGCCTTTGCGCTATCAAACGTTTGCTCGCTTACTGTGTTGGTTTTTATCAGGCTTTGATAGCGGCTTTGGAATGCAAGGGCAAGCTCAAGTTCAGCTTTGCTATTTTGCAAACTCGCCTTTGCACTTTGATAATCGGCCTGATATCTTGCTGGATCAATCTGGTAGAGTTGCTGACCTTCTTCAATAAGGCTACCTTCTTCAAAAAATCGTGATTGAATGATACCGCTCACTTGAGGACGAATATCAGCCGTCATAAATGCTTTCACGCGGCCAGGCAACTCATGATTTAAAGCGATTGCTTGCTCTTTTATTGTTACCACGCCTACTTGGTGTGCAGGGCGCTCTTTTGTTTGCAATTCATTATCTTGAGAAGCCTCTGATGTGCTTTTATCAGCGTTATCTCCACAGCCGGCAGTTATAAGTAAGCCAAGCGCTGCGATGAAAAAGAAATACTTCATCTTCCTCCTTAAGTTTTTATTAATTACGAATTTTTTAAGTCTTAGCAGAAATCGAGTCGAGATAAATTTTAGATAAGACCCCACACCATCTCATGTTTAAAGACTCAATGATACCGGTGCAAGTGACCTGGACTCATGCTACTTGTAAGGATGTATTAATTTTTGAAGCTGAAAGGTCTTGCAACCCTGGATTTATCGTACCTATTATCTTACCTATAATTATCTTACCTATAATTTTGTAAAATCGCTTAAAGTTTGAAACTGAGAAAGTCAAAGCTTATGGACTATAAATGAGACAAATTAATCTTTGGAACTTAGTCGTCTTATCCCACTTTCGTGGACAGACAATAATCGTTGTACGGATACATCAGGAGATGTTTTATGACAAAAGGTAAACGTTATCAAAGATACTCTGTTGAGCTTAATCGTATGGCGTTACTCAAAGCTTAGGAAGATGGTGTTACTGCTGAAGCGTTTGTGAAGAACTAGGGCTCAGTTTGTCTATAGGTAGAATAAAACGTCATTTTTCATAACATGAAAATATATGATTCCTCATTTTTTTATATTTACCTCTCTTTGATATCATTGAGTGAGAGAAATCGGTTATTTTCGTCTATTAATCAACGGATTTCACATAATTCAGAATTTAAAAAGAACAATAGATAAAGTGGTAAAAGTTATTTTAATATTAATTGCTTTCAAGATTTTAGTTTTTTAAGCGTTCCATTTATTAATTAGCGGAATACAAAATAACACTGTTTTATGTGCTGTGTTAGTTAGAATAGGTTGGGCCTCAATCAGTATGGGTCATGGCACTATTACTTAGACAACGTGACGCAACAAAAAGAAGTAAAAGTTTAAATGAGTAAAGCTAAAGGAGGATCAACTATCGCCCCAAAGAAAGTAAATAGCGTCCCTTGTGATGCTGAACACTGTGTTCAAGTGCGCGGAGCTCGCGTTCACAACCTGAAAAATATCAATATAGACTTACCCCGCAACGCACTCGTTGTATTTACGGGCATCTCTGGTTCTGGAAAGTCATCGCTTGCTTTCGGGACTCTGTTTGCAGAATCACAGCGCCGCTATCTTGATTCAGTCTCTCCTTTTGCTCGCCGATTAATCGATCAAGTAGATGAACCAGACGTCGACTCAATCGACGGTCTGCCACCAGCGGTCGCACTGCAGCAGCAAAGAGGCACACCCTCTGTTCGCTCTTCTGTAGGGAGTGTGACAACAATTTCCAATGCATTACGCATGCTTTATTCTCGTGCTGGGCAGTATCCGCAAGGGCAAAAAATTCTGTATGCAGATTCTTTTTCTGCAAACACACCAGAAGGTGCTTGCCCCAAATGTCATGGCATTGGGCGAGTTTTTGAAGTCACAGAAAAGATGCTTGTTCCTGATGATACTAAGACGATTAGAGAGGGTGCCATTGCAGCATGGCCACCTGCGTGGCAAGGTAAGAACCTTAGCCGCATACTGGTTTCTCTTGGACACGACATTGATAAACCGTGGAAGATGCTACCGAAGAAGACGCGTGACTGGATCCTGTTTACTGAAGAAACACCAACCGTGCCGGTTTACCCCGAATATGATTTTGCGCAAACGTTAGAGGCGATTGATAAGGGTGAAAAGCCTCATTATATGGGCACGTTTGCGAGCGCTAAACACTTTATTATGCACTCCTTTGCGACCACCCAAAGTCTAAGAACTAAAAAACGTGTTTCCCAATTCATGTATATTTCTGAATGCCCAGACTGCAAGGGAAAGAAATTAAAACGAGAGTCTTTAAGGGTTAAATTTGCTGGACTTGATATTGGTGAACTGTCGCGCTTAACTTTAAATGAGCTAGCTAAACGCTTGCGCTATGCTGCCAATAAAGCCTCAAAAAAAAGTGACCCGCATCAAGAAAAAAATATTGTTGTTCAGCGAATTACCCGAGATATTTTGGTTCGCGTTGAAGCGCTCACAACGCTTGGTTTGGGCTATCTGTCTTTGGAGCGCAGCACACCAACCTTGTCAGGGGGAGAACTACAGCGCTTGCGCTTGGCAACACAGATCCGTTCACAGCTGTTTGGCGTCGTTTATGTATTAGATGAACCTTCGGCAGGTCTGCACCCAGCCGATACTCAATCCTTGTTAGGGGCATTGGATGAACTGATTCGAGCTGGCAACTCCTTATTCGTGGTTGAGCACGATGTCAGCGTTATTCAACATGCTGACTGGATTGTAGACATTGGCCCGAACGCGGGCAACCACGGTGGCGAAGTGATTTACAACGGACCGTTAGAAGGTTTGCGTGCAGTGACAGGATCACATACCAGTCGCCATCTTTTCTCACCCCTTGCTAGCGCAAAACAGTTGCCAAGAAAGCCTACAGCATGGTTGAAGTTAGAAGGGGTTGAACGAAACAATCTTCAGGGGCTAAATATTGAGTTCCCTCTCGGTGTTATGTCAACTGTTACTGGCATTTCAGGTTCGGGTAAATCTAGTCTAGTGAGTCAGGCACTTGTCGAACTGGTTTACGATGCGCTGGGTCAAAAAAAGACCGTTGAGGTGCCCAGTGGCGAGACGGCCTTACTTGAACGAGAGTTAGAAACATCAACCAGCGGACAGATCGTTGCGGGCATGGAACTGGTGCGACGATTAGTCAGCGTTGATCAGAAGCCAATTGGTCGCACTCCGCGCTCAAACCTTGCAACCTACACCGGCCTGTTTGATCATGTGCGGAAGTTATTTGCCTCGACTCGAAAATCGAAAGCACGCGGTTATGACGCTGGTCGTTTTTCTTTCAACGTTGCTAAGGGACGCTGCTCGAATTGTGAAGGCGTGGGATTTGTTAGTGTGGAATTGTTATTTCTCCCTAGTGTCTACTCCCCTTGTTCAGTGTGTCGAGGCCAGCGTTATAACGACAAGACACTTGAGGTAACATATCGCGACAAAAACATCGCCGAAGTCCTTGCTTTGACGGTAGAGACTGCGCGCGAATTCTTTGAAAATGAACCTTCAGTAGTGCGGGCACTAGATGCGTTGCTGCAGGTTGGACTAGGCTACCTCAGACTTGGTCAGCCTGCCACAGAACTGTCGGGAGGTGAAGCTCAGCGGGTTAAACTTGCAACAGAATTGCAGCGGTCACAGCGCGGCGATACGCTTTATGTGCTTGATGAACCAACTACGGGCCTGCATCAAGAAGATGTGTCGATGTTAATGCTGCAATTAAATGGATTGGTTGACTCAGGTAACACCGTTATTATGGTTGAGCACGATATGCAGGTTGCTAGCAGCAGCGATTGGGTTATCGACATTGGACCTGGCGCTGGTGATGAAGGTGGATTAGTTGTCGCACAAGGACCACCAGCACAAGTAGCAAAATCGAAGACCAGTCTGACGGCGCCATTTATGTTGTCGTAGAGTCAGGAGAATGTGCGAGCATATTAATGTATGAAACTGGCTATTAATGTTTGCAACAAGACATTAAAGTTTGAAACTCACACTAACATTATAAAAGCGCTTTCAAGTGATTTTTGCTTTATTTTTAATATAACTTTACTTGTCTGTCGCTGTTTTAAAATGTCATAAAAACTATGCACTCGGCGCGGCAAAAAAAACCAGCTCTGCTTACAGTGCTGGTTTTAGTTATTAATTACTCATTAAATAATTATGCGCTTAACGACGCCATATCAATAACAAAACGATAGCGAACATCAGAGCGTTCCATTCGCTCGTAGGCGGTATTAATTTCGTCAATATTGATCATTTCACACTCTGGCAATACGTTGTTTTCACCACAAAAATCAAGCATTTGCTGAGTTTCTTTAATGCCACCAATTAATGAGCCTGCAATACGACGACGACCCATTAATAATGGTACCGTGTTAACTTCGTCAACTGGACCTATTTGTCCAACAATAACAAGTGTCCCGTCTATATCGAGTAGGGGTGTATAAATTGATAAATCATGTTTTACAGGGACGGTATCAATGATGATATCAAATGCAGACTTCGAACCTTCCATTTCATCATCGTTTGTTGATACTAAGTAATGTTGTGCGCCTAAGTTTATCGCATCATCTTTTTTAGACTCACTACGGCCAATGACGGTGACGGTTGCTCCCATAGCGACAGCGTTTTTAACTGCCATATGGCCAAGTCCGCCTAAGCCAACGACTGCAACACGGCTACCTTCTTTAACGTCCCATTTGTGTAGTGGAGAATACGTAGTAATGCCAGCACATAAGAGTGGTGCAACGCGTGATAGCTCTAAACTTTCAGGAACGGAGAGTACAAACTCTTCACGCACAACAACATGTTTTGAATAACCGCCTTGGGTCATTTCTCCACTTATTCTGTCTTTACCCGAGTAAGTTCCAACCATACCCTCGCGACACAGTTGTTCTTCGTGGTTATCGCATTGGTCACAGCTTTTACATGAGTCGACCATACAACCAACAGCGACTGTATCGCCTTGCTTGTATTTTGTAACGCCGCTACCTATCGACATTACTTTACCTACAATTTCGTGTCCAGGTACTAGAGGGTATTCGCTGCCGCCCCAATCGTTTCGTACGGCGTGTAAATCTGTATGGCACACACCACAGTAAAGAATTTCAATTTCTACATCATTATCGCGTAAATCGCGGCGCTCGAAAGAAAACTCAGTGAGTTGAGAGCCTTGGCTCTTTGCTGCATATCCTGTTGTTTTCATCATAACTCCATAGTCTTTTAAAAATTTAAGACCATGGAGTATGGTACATGAGTTCTGAATGTAAACCCCCCCCTTGTATCAGGATAGTGGTTGCCTCAATTAATTTATAAATACACAGGGTGCGGTAAGTTAACGTTCGTGAATTATCAAAGGTATTCAAGCAAGCTTAAAGAAACAATATTAAACAAACTCAGTCAAAGGGGTTTGTCGGTCACAATGGACTTCCAGTTAGACGCTTTTTCTTGTTGAGTGTATAGTTTGATTGGGTTTGTAATTACACATCTACCTATTGTTGTAGCTTACTTTTAGACTTTAACGCCCTTAATCAATGTTAAGTTAATATTTATTATTTATTTAATTCAAGGTTTAATGGTTTTTTATTGAATTGTGATAGCATTTGTATGTTAATAAATTAACCTTTAACTAATGTTAGAAGTTTTCTGTTTTAGATTGCATTTGTCTGAGCCAAAAAAGGTGTTCGGGGAGTTATCTTCACGAACAACAAAGTGTAAGGTCAACAATAAAAGGGCGAATTGATTTGAGCGTAAACATAGCGCTGATTGCTGAAGGTGGTGGTCAACGAGGAATATTCACTGCAGGTGTGTTAGATGCTTGGTTAGAGAATGATTTTGATCCTTTCGATTTATTTATAGGGACGTCATCGGGCTCGCAAAATATCACGAGCTTTTTATCTCGTCAAAAAGGCTATGCCAAACAATTAATCCGTGGTTTATCACGTCAAAAGCGTTTTTATAAGCTAGGCCGTGGATTAGTTGGGGGCAATGTTGTGGATTTGGATTGGTACTTTGATAACACCATTCAAGGTAGGTTTGCCTTAGACTTTGCGGCGGCAAAGAAATCATTGGGAAAACGAGAATTATTGATCACCGCAACAAATTCACGTGATAGGCAAGGTTATTTTTTGCGCCCAAACGGCAATAGTACTCATTGGCGAAAATTGCTTAAAGCCTCGAGTGCATTACCTTTTTTATATAAAGAAGGAGTTAAACTTACGCCTAGGTTAACTGCTCGTTCGTTTAATAAGGCACAAGCACCTCAAGCTGATTATTACCTTGACGGTGGCCTGGCAGAGCCGTTACCCGTGCGTGAAGCCTATCGCCGCGGTGCTCGAAAAATAGTTATTATTCGCACTGTTAATGCTGATCTTCATGCTCAGTCGGTTTGGATAAACAAACTAAAGTCATGGATTTACTCGTCTGGACATTGCCCAAAAACCATTGATTATTTGGTTCAGCATGAGCAAGCTTATCGCCAAGAGCTCGCCTTTATCGCTGACCCTCCTGACGATGTTGAGCTTATTCAAATTTTTGCTAAAGACCATCTTCGAAGTAAAAGCTTAGGCAGTTCGGATATGGATTTACAGCATGATTATCGTGCCGGTATCGATGCGGGTAATGCTTTTTTGCAGACATCATAAATGTTTCACTCGTGATATCCAAGACGGTTTCTGTTGTTTGACAAAGGGTTTGCACATTTGATAGTGTGGATGAGTCAGGGAGGGGCACTTTATGCCATTTTTGGCTAGCTATACCTCTCCGGTTATGTTGAAGCATATAGGAGAAATAATGACTATAAGTAATCAAATAAATCAGCAAAAAACAACTAAATTTACAGTGCCAGGCATGGATGAAGCGTCTGCTAACCGAGCAATATCGACTTTAGACAACCGTATGGTAGCACTGATCGATTTGGCCCTTACGCTAAAGCACGTTCATTGGAACGTTGTTGGCCCCAATTTCATCGGCGTTCATGAAATGCTAGACCCTCAAGTAGAAGCTGTGCGTGAGATGACCGACAGCATCGCAGAGCGAATAGCTACTTTGGGCGGATCACCGGTAGGAACTCCGCAATCTATTGCTGACCGTCGTACTTGGCATGACTATTCGCTAGGTAAGGCATTGGCCATCGAGCATTTGGCCGCCCTTGATTTAGTGTATAACGGGGTAAACAGTGATCATCGCAAAGCAATGGGTGAAATGGCAGAACTTGATCCGGTATCGGAAGACATGCTAATTGGTCAGTTGACTGATCTTGAGCAGTTCCAATGGTTCATTCGTGCGCATCTTGAATCCTCTGATGGTGATTTACTCACTGCCAACAGCCAAACCGAGTTGGCTGCAGCAAAATCTGCACTTTCTTAAACCCAGCGGATCGAATTACATTTATCTATGATGGCGCCTTTGGCGTCATCAATCTCTTCTACATATATTTCAATACGGTATCAAATTCCACGAATTCATCCGACGCTTAAATAACTAAGCTATAACTAAAATTTGCTCTTTTCTGACTCGTCATTGGCATCCTAGTTCTCAGTGCCTGTATCTTCGTCTACAATTTTTGGTGTACCATCAGCATTAAATTCGGCTATCGCTTCACCAGAGGATTTCCAGCCTTCTCTTTCTTCGTCAGTTGCTTTGGGCGAGAATAACCCAGTAAAAGCATAGAAAATTCCAATCAGGGGAGCAGTCCAGCAGGCAAAAGCAAGTGGTATGTACAAAAGATTTTCTATATTGCCATCAGCAATGCCAAGACCTAGGGCTGAAATTACAAATGCGCCACCCGCATTCCAAGGAATTAGCGGAGACATTAATGTACCGCCTTCTTCAATCCCACGTGATAAATTTAACGTTGAATAACCCATACCACGGTAAACTGGAGAGTACATTCTTCCTGGTAAAGCAATCGATAAGTAGGGATCACCGGCTACTAGGTTAGTCGCAAACGCGGTTCCAATAGCGGCGGTTTGAATGCCAGAAAAACTAGTGACTTTACTCTTAATAGCATTAATAATCGACCTCAAACAACCTGTTTTCTCTAGCGCTCCGCCAAAGCCCAAAGCAATCAATATTAAAGAAATTGTCCACATCATGGATTGAATACCACCTCGATTTAACAGGCTGTCAATTTCTTCAATACCGGTATTTATTGAATAACCATTGTTCGCAAAATCAAAAATTGATTGTAAACTCTGTCCCTGAACAATCATTGCTGTCGCCCCACCGGCTACAACGCCGGCGAATAGTGATGGCATGGGGGGGTATTTCTTTATAGCTAAGCCCATCACAATCAAAGCTGGCAATAATACCCATCCTGAAATATAAAAGTTTTCATCTAAGACACTAGTGATACCATCAATTTTTTCAAATGAAATGCTTTGGGTGTCGATGACGAAAAATCCAACTAGTAAATATATAATAAGTGCGATCAGCATTGCTGGGATGGTTGTTGCCATCATATTTTTTATATGAGAAAAAACGTCGGTGCCAGTAACCGCAGGGGCTAAATTAGTGGTGTCGGAAAGTGGTGAAATTTTATCACCAAAAAATGCACCTGAAACTACAGCGCCAGCAGTCCAATATGCAGGGATGTCGAAGCCTTCTCCAATCCCCATTAAGGCCAAACCAACAGTACCTACACTCGCCCAACTAGTGCCAAGAGCAAGGGAAACTATGGCGCAAATTACCATACTAGCAGCCAGGAATAGTTCAGGCGAAAGTACTTTTAAGCCAAAATAAATAATACTTGGTACCGTACCACTGGCAATCCAAACTCCTATGATCATCCCAACTGTTATTAAAACCGATACCGAAGGTAAAGCGACGTGAATAACGTGAAAAATACCTTTCTCTATGTCCTTCCATTTCAGTCCTAGCTTAATTCCAACAATACTAGTAATAGCTAAGCCAATGGCAAGAGGGATGTGAGGCTCGAAAATGCCAAAGTAAAATATTTGCGTCCCAAGAATAAACAGAGTTAATACGACGGGTGTCAAAGCAAGTAATAAGCCTGGTTTTGCATGTTCTGACAGTTTCATTTAAATACCTCATGTTTGTTATCCCTAACTATTATCCGTCATTGCGCGTTCGGATAATTACTATTGCTGAAATGGAAAGAATCAAGATAGCTATTGCCTCGTACAGAATATTCTCAGGTGCCATATCTTTACCTTGCAGAACAATCAATCGAGCGATTGCTGTGATAGCAATAAAAATAGGGTAAACAAACGCCGAGCGTGGATCCGAGTAGAATACAGCTACCATGCCGATAACTTCGAGATAAAGAAACATTAGTAGTATGTCTGCAAGAATGATGGTTTGGGCTACATAAATTGTATGGATTTCAAATGCCACAGCTCCAAGCGTCATCACAGCGACGATCATTAATATTATTCGCTCAATTATGTGAAAAATACCAAGCGCTAAAGACCTCTCAGCTTTTCCTGCACTGGGGCCTTCTTCGTGATTTACTTCATCAGAGTTATGCTTTATTGCATCCGAGTTGCCGTTTTCGTCACTTTGTTTGTTTGAAGTCATAAATAAGATTCATTCATCTAATTAGAGAAAATTTTTGATCGGATTGAATTGGGACCGATTTTTTGTAAGGATTGTTATGGATAATAATATTTCGTTCCAAGTATAAAACAGTCTAATAATTTCACGCAGAATATCTTCTCAAGAGAATATTATTGCTGAGCAGAGCGTCCGTTAATTCGCTTTCAAGTTGGAGCAGTTGAGCCCTGAAATAACTCTCTATTCATGATAAACGATGTATTAGATCTATTCAACAAGCATCGATTTTGTAGGGGGAGTGAAAGCTGCTAAGTCCAGTTTTATCTAATTCGGAACAGGATTTTCAGCAATTAAAATTATAATTTCAACTAGCTAGTTCGAGTGTTGCTGGTCGTTGGGTAAGTCTAAGTTCTGAAGCAACAGTTAGTTAAGCTGTGAAAAAAGATATGTGTAGTTAGGAACATTAATCAGTCACAGGCTTATACTAGCAGTGTTGTACTTTTAAATTTGAACTTGAAATTGGTTGCTAATTCAGATGTAAACTATTGATCTTAAATTGACATTTAAAGGCTGATTCTTGATCAATCGGCCTTTTTTAGTTTGGTTGCTAATTGGTTGCTAATTATTCCTGGCGAGTTATCAATCTCGGCAGATATTTCCCTGATATAGATTTTATATTTGTATTCATCTTAGATAAAATTTATATTTTAATCTGATATGCCACTCAATTAGTCGACTCCCAAATATCAATCAAATAAATACACTTAAGTTAAATAAAGTACTCTTGTCGTCAATGTTCGGGGAAGTAACTAACAATCGTTGTATAGCGTGTTCTGATGGGAAAGAACTTCGTTAGCTGTTTGTATTATTACGACTGTTAACTCTGCTCGTATCGTTTACGTTACTAGTTGAAAAGGTTAAGGTCTTCTTAGAAATAATGAACGGTGATTAAGTTTATCGAACCTTCCATGACCGTGTTAAGAAACGTTATATAGCACTGAATTGGCTTTACATTAATTATAGACTTTTTTGCCTTTAAATCGGTATTAGTGACCTTTACTCGTGCGTCATGACCCATTTAGTCATATCAGAGGATTGATAAAGTACATATTTTATGAAAGGTAGAGTACTTTTTTTGGTAAGCTTGCCGCTGTTGTCAATTTTCCATGTAGCTCTGCAAAGGTATGTGAATACAAGCTAGAGCTAGTTGAGTGTGATCATCGTGATCTTTCTGGTATTTTCTGTGGTGAAATACTTTGTGAGTAATATGAGGTGAAGCAACATTGTTAGCGCGTGATTTTTTGATGAGGGTTTAATTACGCTAGTATTTTTTGGTATAACTTGTTTAAAATTTATTCCAAGCTTACTAACTTTATGATTATTTTACTTGGTTAAAGTAACTCTCTATTTTGGTATCTACTTCGTTATCTACTTCGTTATCTATTTTATTTTAATCAATGATTAGAAAAATTACTGATTAAAATAAAACTCTTATATCTGTTTTTTTCCTGCGTATACAATAGCTCACCTAATTAATGAAGCGGATACTATTTGTCTTTTACTTTTTAGCGACAAAAAAAACCAGTATCAAGATACTGGTTTTTCATTAACAAGCACAAATAAGCTTATTTATTAGTCATAAATTATTTAGCAGCGGTAGTCGCTTTTGCCATAGTTTCTTTAGCAGTGCTGGTCGCTTTTGCCATAGAATCTTTAGCTGTGTTAGTCGCGTTCGCCATAGAATCTTTAACTAAGTTGGTTACTTCTTCAGACGTTTTAGTGACAACATCATAAGTCTCTTTAGCTGAAGCAGTAACTTTCGCTTGAAGCGCTTCAGTGTAAGCTTTTTGTGACTCAATCGCTGCGGCTAAATCTTTCTGAGCTGACAATGCTTTAGTTTGAGCTGCACTGTCGTTCAGGATCGTAGTCATTAATGCTGATTGCTGATTGATTAATTGCTCAACCGTTTTAGTATTAAGTTCTACAAGGGTATTAAATGGCTTCATTGCTGCAGTGAACTGGTCTGTATTGTTTAATGATTTCATTGCAGTAGTAAATTGTTCAGTTAATTGTGTAAACATAATGATAGTTCCTATTTAGTTTTATATTATACTGCGGTGCAGCAATTCAATTCAAATTGAGTATAAGTGCTCACAACAGAGTCGTCAATGTTTTTTTGCTGCTATGCAGCATAAAGTTTTAATACCAGTTCAAGTCATTGTAAAATAATAGTTATAATTTAAAAGTAAATCTTTGATTCAGTTTAAATCTATAGCGTTAATACAAGTTTTAGTTATTTTTTAGATATAATGTTAACTTCAGTTTTTGGCGTAGCTTTAACTTCAGTTTTTGGCGTAGCTTTAACTTCAGTTTTTGG
>NZ_JACGVC010000034.1 GCF_014077005.1 Colwellia sp. MB3u-45
CTTTATACGCAGGAAAAATGGCCAAATATAAGGCATTTATTTTAATAACTAGTTGTTCTAATTATTAAATAAATAACGCAGTAGTTGGTTATTTTAACCAGTAAAAATGATCAGATAATTAGTGATATTGGTATAATTAACCTTGAGAAACTTCGACTACATCAGAAAGTTTCATGGTGCTACCACCGTTAAGATTTAATAAAATACTTCCACCGTTGCCGGCCAAAGTGACACTGTCGACTTTACGGTAAGTCATCGCTTGTAATTCTGATGCATTACCATCGACTAGGCCCGCAACACGAAAACGATAAGCCCCTTCTGGTGCCGGTTCGCCATTGGTGTTTTTCCCGTCCCAAGTAAAGGTAAACTCACCTGCAGATACATCACCCACAGGTACGGTTTGAATAACTTCACCGGCAACATTTTCTACGTAAATATTGACATTACTTGCCGCTTGGTCGGTCACTAACTTACCTTTTACCGCTTGACCTTCTTCTGTACCAAAGACGTTGTCTTCAACTAAAACACTACGACCAACCAGCGACGATGCCTGCAGGGCTTGGCTAGACGACATTGAAGCAGCAAAACTGGAAAATTGATCGTTTAACTTTGTCACACCATCAGTGGTTGAGAATGCGGTCATCTGAGATATCATCTCATTATTTTCAACCGGCTTAGTCGGGTCTTGATTTGAAAGTTCTTGGGTGAGCAAGGCAAAAAAATCTTCCTGCGTTAACATACCGCGCGTGTCATCGGCCTCAGGAGTTGAATTCTCTTGTTGCCAACGAATATTATCTAATAGGCTAGAGCCAGATACTGTTTCCATGATAAGTCCTATTTAACCTTAGCGTTGACCAAGTGTTAGCGTTTTATTCAGCATGTTTTTTGCTGAATCCGCTAATTGCACATTGGTTTGATATGAACGAGAAGCAGAAATCATGTTGGTCATTTCTTCAATAACGTTAACGTTCGGCTTGTAAATATAGCCCTCGCCGTCAGCCATTGGATGATCTGGAGCATATTCAACATTAAGTGGTTTATTGCTTTCAACAATGCCAAGTACTTCCACACCTACCGACTCATTTTGTCCTCCGGCAGCTTTTTGCATCTCGGCGGCAAAAACTGGATGGCGGGCACGATAGGTTTCACCGACACTACTGCTAACACTATCAGCGTTAGCAATATTACTCGCGGTGGTATTTAAGCGGACAGATTGTGCGCTCATGCCTGAACCGGAAATAGAAAATACATTAAATAGGCTCATTATTATTGCCCTCCAGTAATTGCTTGTTTTAAGCCTTTAATCTTACTATTAAGAAATTGTAGGCTTGCTTGATATTCCATAGAGTTTTCTAGATACAAGTTTCGTTCCACTTGTACGTCTACGCTATTACCGTCACCTGTATCGGCTTGATCAGGTATACGAAAACCGACACCGTTATTAAGTTCCATACGCACGTCGAAATGTTTCTCGTTGGTACGGGTCATACCGGTTTGTTGTTTTGAGGCGGCTTGTGCTAATGCGGCTTTGAAGTCCATTCCTTTGGCTTTGTAGCCTGGTGTATCGGCATTGGCAATATTACTGGCAATAAGTTCAGCGCGTTGAGCACGCACTTGTAGACCTTGCGGGTGAATACCGAATGCTTTATCAAAACTAATAGCCATAAAAAAATACCTCCAGAAGAATGAAGGTATTTATTCAATATTTATGCCAAGGTTATACGAAGAGGTTATTTTTTTTGGTAAACAATACCAGGATTACAGCGGATCATGTTAAAATTCTGGCTAATACCTGACAGCGATTCTGAGGCACCCAAAAATAAAAAGCAGTCTTGTTTCAACGTACCGTGTATTTGAGAAATTATTTTTGATTTTAGTTCAGGAGCGAAGTAAATCAAGACGTTACGACAAAAAACCAAATCAAACTGGCCCAGTAAACTATAACTATTTAACAAGTTAAGTTGGCGAAAACTGACCATTTTTTTAATCACGTCTTTCACCTTTAACATGCCATTACCACTGTTTTCAAAGAACTGTCCTTGCCGCTCCAAAGATAAGCCTCGTGATAAGGCTAAACTGTCATAATGAGCATGTTTGCAATGATCTAACATGGTAGTAGATATATCAGTGCCAATAATTTGAACACCGCCAGGAAATGCGCCTGGGTTACTCTGTTGAAATTCATAAATCGCCATGGCTATTGAATAGGGCTCTTGTCCTGATGAGCTTGCCGCTGACCAAATTTTTAATGGCGCTCGCTGGTTTTTAAAGCCTGGCAGTAGATCTTTTTTCAATAGTTCAAAGGGATAGCCATCTCGAAACCATAAGGTTTCATTGGTGGTCATGGCATCAATAACGGCAGCGCGTAATTGTCGTTTAACGGGATTAAGTGTTTGCGCGACGAGTTCAGCCAAAGACGCGACATCAAATTTTGCCATCAGAGGTACCAGGCGACTTTTCACCAGGTACTGTTTGCTTTCACCTAAAACAATGCCGCATTGCTGCTCTAGAAACATTCTAAATTGATGATAACTTTTATCATCAAGTTGTTTAGTTAACACTAGCTGTGGTCCACCTTATTTAAATACTGCAAACAAAGATTAAGCAATCTCATCATGCTTTAACCACTTTTTAACCGCAGTCGCTAACTCGTCGGGATGAAATTTAGGAATAAAATCTTCAGCCCCTACTTTCTCTACCATGGCATTGTTAAAAACACCACTTAGCGAAGTATGCAAAATAACCGGCATATTTTTCATCCGATCATTCTGCTTAATTTCTGCTGTTAGGGTATAACCATCCATCACGGGCATTTCAATATCAGAAATCAACAAAGCGACTTTTTCAGTGATGCTGTTTTGACACCCTTGAGCAATTTCCTGTAATTGATCGAGCGCTTCTTGACCATTTTTTGCTAACAGCATAGTTAACCCCAAAGGTTCAAGAGCACGTTTAACTTGATTTCGTGCCACGGTCGAGTCATCAGCAATCATAATCACTCGTTCGCCAATAGCCTCTCCAACGCTTGCATCAGCAACACCTTCGCTTAACTCTGTTGAAATAGGGTTGATTTCATTGAGAATTTTTTCAACATCAAGAATCGATACCAGTTCGTCGTCAATTTTGGTTACCGCCGTAAGGTAGCTTAACTTTCCCGCACCTTCTGGCGGCGGCATAATGTCTTTCCAGCTCAAGGTTACAATGCGCTCTACACCGGCAACAAGAAAACCCTGCACAGTTCGGTTGTACTCAGAAATAATCACAAAACTGCTTTCTGTTTGCACAATGGCTGGACCACCCGTGGCTTTACTTAGGTCAATAACCGAAATAGTTTGACCACGAATATGAGCAACACCTTTAACAAATTTGTTTTGCTTAGGTATTACGGTCAACCTAGGACATGGCATAACTTCACGCACTTTAAATACGTTGATACCAAAACGCTGTTTACCAATGAGTTTAAATAACAACAACTCCAGTCGGTTCTGGCCAACTAATTGGGTACGTTGATTAACTGTGTCTAATATACTTGCCATAAAAACCTCTTTGGTGTGCCAATGAAAGTATAACAAAGGCACGATTCTTGATTGTTTTAACGTTTAAAGCACTAGCATTGCAACAACGTAAATACTTTGACGTTATTCGTGCTAAATTGTACTGAATTAAACTTAATTAAGTTGGACGTGTATTTTTATTTTCCTAGCAGTCAGATATAACTTATGAACAAATTAAAGATAGTAATAGCAATCACCCTTATTTATTTGGCCAGTATTAACGCTAGTTCAGCCATGACATTCGATCGTGATTATCTCTATAACTTCATCAAATCCTATGTTGAAGACAATGTCAGTTTGCCAGCACGAGGAAAACTGAAGATTGAAGTTTCTGAAATAGACCCCCGAATTACATTACAGCCTTGTTTATTACCATTGACGGCAAATATACCTGAAAAGCATATTGGTAGAAACGTAAATGTTAAAATTGTTTGTCCTGACGAAGAATCTTGGCAGTTGTATATCCCAGTAAAAATTCACACCATTGTACCTGTATTGGTCACGCAAATGCGAATAAGCAAAGGTACTTTGCTTAGTAACGCTAATATCGAAATTATATTTAAAGATAACGGGCAAATACGAGGCACAGTGCTTACCGACCCTAAAGTAGTGGTGGGTGCTCGCACAAAAAGAAACTTGTCTCAAGGTAGTGCTATTACTAATCAAAATACCTGTTTTGTCTGTAAAGGCGAGCCGGTGAATATTATTGCTAAGTCGGCACATTTTGAAATTAAGTCTTTTGGCATTGCCTTAAATGACGGCAGTTTAGGCGAAATTATATCGGTGCGAAATAGGAAGTCTGGTCGTGTGGTTCAGGGGCAAGTTAACGCTATTAACCAAGTGATAATTAATTTATAATAATTGCTTAAGTTTTCTGCTGTTTTGCCGATAAAAGGTTAGAAACCAATAACTGTTGTAAGTAGGATACAATAATGGCTATTAATATCAACAACTTGAATAACACCAATCAAGTAAAACAAAAACTTGAACAGCAAGTTCAGACCAAACAGCAAGTTAGCGAAAGTAGCAATGCCTCGCAACAAGCTAAATTGGCAACGCGTGATTCGGTATCTATTACCCCGCAAGCAAAACAAATGAATGAGCTGCAGAAACAAGCCGCTGATTCTCCTGTAGTCAATGAGAAAAAAATTGCTGAATTAAAGAGTGCTATTGCCTCTGGCGATTATAAAATAAATCCAGAAAAGCTAGCAGCAAGTATCGCCAATTTTGAATTTGAACTTGGCTAACGTGTTACTAAAATGGAGTACATTAAGTGTCTGAAAAACTAACACCGCAACAATTGGTTTCTCAACAATTATCGCAATTAACGCAATTAGAGACGTTATTAGACACTGAGAAAGATGTACTGCAACAGCAAAACCCTGATGCACTTATTCAGCTTACCGCAGACAAAAACGACCTGCTTTTGGCGATTCAGAGAATTGACAATGCCATTGGTCAAAGCTTTGAATTCAAACAAGAAAAACTAGCGGGCAAGTTCACCAGCCTATTATCAGATATTGAAGCCATTTTAGTGCGCTGTAAAAAACAGAATCAAATTAATGGCCTAATCATTCAGCAATCACAATTATCTGTAGAACGCATGAAGACCTCATTACTAGAGAATCATAACAAGTCATCCATGACCTATAATAGTAAAGGAAAAACCTCTGGCGGACTCAGTAGCTTAGGTATAAAAGCTTAGCTTTATATGTGTTAGGTTATCTACAAAAAAACCAGCAATAGCTGGTTTTTTTAATGGTACTAAAATACAGCGCAATTCAATGACGCTAGTAATAATGCTAGTAATATGAGATATGCTTTATTTCTTTGCGGTTAGATGTCGCGATATAAATTTCATAAACATCTTTAAAATCTAAACTCAACTCAGTGGTATAACTGTCACCCACCGGATAGCTTTTAACGACTTTTGCGCCACGAATAATGCCTCGTACTGATGCCTGTAATTTTTGATTATCAAGCACTAAATTAGACATGGTGGTGCTACCATTAATATTTTGACCATAAACTTGCTCAGCTAACTCCGCATAAGCAGCAATTTTTGAAGCTTTTATTGCCATTAGCATACGCTGGGTTTTGTTTTGAGAATTCTGCAAACTAATTGGTGCTTGCCCTATGGCGGTTAAGACAGGAAATTTTTCAGGTTTCACGTTTTGCCATTCAACCTGTTTATCAAACACCGAAGAACAGGCACTTAGCACTAAAGCACTTAAAAAAATCCCGATACCCTTACGTAAAGTATTCATATTGACCTTAGACATTTGTTTGATAATATTACTTTTGTATCGCAATGGCACGTGCATCGTCAGCGAGTGTGTTACTGTCACGCAAGATCATGCCATCTTTCATTTTAACATTTTCATGGCGATTAAAATCATCGCCAACAACCCAAGCAGGAATAAAAGACTGCGCCGTTGCCACCACAACTCGAGATTGCATGCCAATCATTCGCGCGTTGACTAACACCCCTTCATTTTGTTGCATCATAGTGCCTGTAACAACATAGTCAATTATCTGACGTTCGGGCAATTCTTTCCAATCGCGACTGAAAACATAATCACCATCGGCCGTTACACGAATATGTCCGGTAGTTTTAAAATCAATAACAACCAAGCCATGTCGTTGCATTTCATGGATAAAACTTTCTGACAGCTGATTACCTAATGAGTTAGTTGATTCTAAGTTTTTTAAATCGACAAACGATGCAACAGCGATTGGCGTTTTGGGCGAAACAAAGGTGCTACTTTCCAGCATTTGATAGGCAAGACCTTTCACCACGTCATTTATCGCATGGCGAGGTAACTTAAAACTGTCAATTTCTTGTTTATCGGCATAAGAAGATCGATAAAAATCGTCCTTGGTTGTCACAGAACACGACATCACTGTCGGTATTATTATTGCTATAAGCCAATTTTTCATTGAGCTCTCCTCAATTAATGCTAATGTCATAAAATTAATGAAAATAATTAATAAAAATATTAAAGCATGATCCGCGCCAATATTTTTATTTCACCTCAACTTAGCCTAATGCAGGGTAGATTAAAAACTATACCCGCAAATGAGTGGCTATAGTTTTAGCGTCATTGTTTTGCCTATTGTCACCTTTATTCAGCACTGCTGCTTTTTCACTCTCAAGACCACTTTTATCCAATATCCAGCTTTTGCCAAACCATACTAGGGTTTTTGATGCCTGATAAAACCCTGCGGCTGCATTTCTATTAGTAACCTAATACCGATGAAACTAGCTTATTGGGCCGCTTGACTTATCTTGAGTTGAACTTTTATTTGAAATAGGCACAAAACCTGCATATTTAAAAACAGAGATTGATTCCATATTAAAGAGACCTTTATGCGCTTAAGTTTATTTTGCCTTTGCTGTGCTATATATAGTAGCGCTAGTGTCGGACAATGGTATGAATCGCAAGGTGTGGCGAGCATAGTGAATGCTGATAACAAAACAGCAAAAACACAAGCCATGCACAACGCGTTGAAAAAAGCCTTACTGGTTGCCGGTGCTTCAGTGTCAAGTGTTCAACAAGTGGTTAATGGTTTACTCACCCAAGACGCAATTAGCATTCGTGCCAGTGGCAGTGTTAATTCATTAGAGTTGGTCAGTGAACACTATAGCGACGACTTGGCCACTGTCACCATTCGGGCTGATATTTTTCCACAAGAAAAAAAGTGCTTCGCGGCTGATTATAAAAAATCCATGCTGTTAACCCGCAGTAATATACTTCGCCGTGAACAAGCTAATATTGGTAACATCTACGCTATTGATAGCACCTTAATCCAACAGCTGGCTAATAAAATACAGCAGCAAGGTATTTATTTGGAGACTAAACTGGCCTTGCAAACTAAAACAGAATTTTCACGTTATAACCAAAGCTTGCAAAGCCAAAGTTTAAAAAACTTAACCATGTCATTAGCCAACATGACAGATAGCCAGTATGTTTTGTTTTCAGAGATCCAAGATCTTTCTCTCGCAAATAACGAAAATAATAACTGGCAGTTTTGGCAAAAAAACGTCTATCAACGCCAGTTTAATGTTGCCCTTTATATTCACGACGGTACCACAGGTGAAAGAGTTTTGGCTAAACACTATCAAAGCTCTGCCCCTTGGCAATTCGATAAGCGCAAACAAGTTGACGTTACTAGCCATAACTTTTGGCAAAGTGACTATGGCCAAAGCATTAGTCTGACCTTAGACAACATGGTCAGTGATATTGATGAGAACATGATGTGTCAGCCAACCCAGGGCAGAATTGTGCAAGTACAAGGTAACTCACTGACTTTTAACTTAGGAAAAAGACACGGGGTTAAAATAGGTGATGAATTTTCTTTGCTACATTTCAATAACTTTATCAGTGATGATAAGCGCTCTTATTCAGGTTTTAACATCAGCCCTTATAAAGTTATGGTAACTTCTGTGAGTCAAGACAGTGCCCGGGCTACCACCACTGAGCAGCACATATTAGACAACATCCAAATTAACGACTTAGCGGTAAGGTATTAGAAAATTTAATCAAGGTTACAAATTATGACCATTAATTAAATAGTTATCCGGTGTAAAGTGTATTTTTTTGAATACTAATTTATAAAATAGCTGTAGCATAGGCTAGCACTATAATTATTTGCATCATGTCCTCATAGTTTAACTGGATAAAACTGCGGCCTCCTAAGCTGCTGCTCCAGGTTCGAGTCCTGGTGGGGACGCCAGTAATTATTGATACAAAATTTGCAGGCAAGCACTTTATAACTATCGGTACTATAACTATCAGTACTGAAATTTTATGGTGAGTTATTTTATCTAGCCTGATGTTTGACTAAGACGCTGGTAAATAGCAAAAACATTAATCTATTGGCATTATTTTAAAGCGATCTGCGACTAGAGGCTGTCCACACAATATAATGTAAATTGTCTATGTCGTATCAATTTTTCACCCTGACTTATTGACTTACCTTCAGTGTAATCGATTGTAAAATAAGAAATAAATAACGTCCTGCATACTAGAGAATTACGCCCTACCACCGTGATACACCTTATTTAGCGTACATAAAAAAACCCCGCGTTTGCGAGGTTTTTATTATTAAATGAGCTAAATCACTAGTTCACTATCTGTTGGTTCTCTTACAACGTCCTTGTCGTCTGCTGCTGAGCCAGTACTCAACAATGCTGATATGGCTAATACTAATACTGCTAATATTACCGTAGTCAGCTTAATTCCACGTGACGACGAGCTGTTCATTACTTAATCCTATGTCAGCTTGTATGTTTTTATTAAGTTTTTATTTTTTTTACATACAAGCCATCAACACTAAAGGATCTTAATTTTAATTTCAAGCGCTTACTCGGCTCATTCAGCTTTTATTGTCGATTTAATCACCAGATATATTCACGACAGTTAACTCGGCTAAGTAAGCCTTAAAGTATATAAATATAGCTAAGTTAAAAATAATCATAGAAAAATGCTAATAACATTTGCAGTTAAGGGGTAGTCTAGGCGAAAATAAGCGCAATTTATATCCCATCAAATCTTATAATAATTGGAGCAAATATGCCGTCGCGTCAACAACTAGCCAATGCAATTCGAGTTTTAAGCATGGATGCCGTGCAAAAAGCTAAATCAGGACACCCTGGAGCCCCAATGGGCATGGCAGATATCGCTGAAGTTTTATGGCGTGACTTTCTAAAACATAACCCAAGTGATCCACAGTGGGTTGATCGTGACCGCTTTATTTTGTCTAACGGCCACGGTTCCATGTTAATTTATTCACTATTGCACCTTACCGGTTATGACTTGCCGATGAGTGAATTAAAAAACTTCCGCCAATTACACTCTAAAACACCGGGTCATCCTGAATACGGCTACACGCCAGGCGTAGAAACTACCACGGGTCCGTTGGGCGCTGGTCTGTCTAATGCTGTAGGTATGGCAATAGCTGAAAAAACCTTGGCGGCACAGTTTAACCGTGACGGTCATAACATTGTCGATCACAACACTTATGTATTTTTAGGTGATGGTTGTTTAATGGAAGGTATTTCGCATGAAGTTTGTTCATTAGCCGGTACCTTAGGTTTAGGCAAATTAGTGGCATTTTGGGATGATAACGGTATTTCAATTGATGGTCATGTTGAAGGTTGGTTCACTGACAATACCCCAGCACGATTTGAAGCTTATGGTTGGCATGTGATCAGCGATGTTGATGGTCATGATAGCGCGGCTATTACTGCTGCCATTGCCGCAGCAAAAGCTGTCACCGATAAACCTACTATGATTTGTTGTAAAACCGTGATTGGCTTTGGTTCACCCAATAAATCAGGTACGCACGATTGTCACGGCGCACCATTAGGCGACGACGAAATTACGGCAACGCGCGAATTTCTTAACTGGCCTCATGCGCCATTTGAAATACCGGCTGATATTTATGCCGAGTGGGATCAAAAAGAAAATGGCGCCACAGAACAAGCCAACTGGAATGATAAATTTGCCGCTTACCAAGCTGCTCACCCAACCTTAGCTGCAGAATATGAACGTCGTGTGATTAAAGGTGATTTACCTGCCGAGTTTGAAGAAAAAGCCAATGCCTACATTTTAGCCTGTCAGGAAAAAGCTGAAAATGTCGCTTCACGTAAAGCATCACAAAACACCATTGAAGTCTTTGGTGCTATGTTACCTGAGTTATTGGGCGGCTCAGCCGATTTAGCCGGCTCAAACTTAACGCTTTGGTCGGGTTCAAAAGGCATTCAAGATGATGCGGCCGGTAACTACATTTACTACGGTGTGCGTGAATTTGGTATGAGCGGTATCATGAACGGTGTTTCATTGCATGGTGGTTTTATCAACTACGGTGCCACTTTCATGATGTTTATGGAATACGCTCGTAACGCGGTACGCATGTCTGCACTTATGGGTATTCAAAATATTTTCGTCTACACCCATGATTCAATTGGTCAAGGTGAAGATGGTCCAACGCATCAGCCTATTGAGCAGTTAACTAACCTACGTACCACGCCTAACATGGTGACTTGGCGTCCAGCCGATGCCACTGAGTCAGCTGTGGCATGGAAAAACGCTGTTGTTCGCCAAAATGCACCAACATCATTAATTTTTTCTCGCCAAGGTTTACCTGCATTAACACGTACCAGTGCGCAAGTAGCTGATATTGCTAAAGGTGGCTACATCTTAAAAGATAGTGTTGGCACACCAGAAGTTATTTTAATTGCTA
Source organism: Colwellia sp. MB3u-45 (assembly GCF_014077005.1). Taxonomy (GTDB): domain Bacteria; phylum Pseudomonadota; class Gammaproteobacteria; order Enterobacterales; family Alteromonadaceae; genus Cognaticolwellia. The sequence continues at coordinate 10,803 of NZ_JACGVC010000034.1, forward strand.
CCGGCTCTGAAGTGTCATTAGCGTTAAAAGCAGCTGAAAGCTTAGGTGATAATGTCCGCGTTGTTTCTATGCCATCAACCAATATTTTTGATGCCCAAGATAATGACTATAAAGCATCGGTATTGCCACCAGCAGTAACCAAACGTGTGGCGATTGAAGCCGCACATACTGATTTTTGGTATAAATACGTAGGCTTGAGTGGCAAAGTTGTTGGCATGACCACTTTTGGTGAGTCAGCACCGGGTAATGTCTTACTTGAATATTTTGGTTTTACCGTTGAAAACGTAGTTAACACAGTAAACAGCCTAAACTAATCTCCTTTGCTACAAAAATGGCATTTATAGCCAGTTAACACATACTTAACTGGCTATCTCCTTTACTAAATTCGTGATCAATAAGAGCCAAAAACATGTCAATTAATATCGCTATCAATGGCTTTGGCCGAGTCGGCAGAAATGTTGTTCGTGCACTATATGAAAACGGCAGCACCAACGAATTTAACTTAGTCGCTATTAATGAACTTGCCGAGCCTGAAGGCATAGCTCACCTATTAAAATATGACTCAACTCATGGTCGTTTTTCATTTGCGGTGCAACAAAGTGCTGGCAAATTATTTATTGCTGGTGACGAAATATCGTTAAGCCATGAATCCGAGTTAAGCAATCTCCCTTGGCAAGAGCACAATGTCGATATTGTCATTGATTGTACCGGTAAGTTTGGTAGCCAAGCAGATGGCCAGTTACATATTCAGCAAGGCGCAAAAAAGGTCTTGTTTTCACATCCTGGCTCACAAGATTTAGACGCGACCATTATTTATGGTATTAACCATCAACAACTCACTGCGGCTGAAAAAGTGGTGTCAAACGGCTCTTGCACCACCAATTGTGTGGTGCCTGTTATTCAGGTTTTAGATCAAGCCTTTGGTGTTGAAAGTGGTGCTATCACGACCATTCATTCTTCGATGCATGATCAACAAGTTATTGACGCTTATCATCCTGACTTACGCCGTGCTCGTGCCGCCAGCCAATCGATAATACCGGTAGATACTAAGTTGGCCGCAGGTATTGAACGAATATTACCCAAGTTTGCTGGCCGCTTTGAAGCGATAGCCGTGCGAGTACCCACTATCAATGTAACCGCTATGGATTTAAGCTTGAACTTATCAAGCGACGCTACTATTGCACAAATTAATCAAGCAATTGTTGACGCTCAACACAATGGTTTGGCGGGTATTTTAGGTTATACCACCGAACCGTTAGTTTCCATCGACTTTAATCATGACCCACATTCAAGCATTGTTGATGGCAACCAAACGCGGGTTAGTCACAAGCGCTTAGTAAAATTACTTATTTGGTGTGATAACGAATGGGGTTTTGCTAATCGTTTACTAGACACCGCTTCTGCTATGGCAAAAGTGGGTTAATTGAGTATCGATGGCGTTAACAAATACAATAACTTAAAATTTACTTAACCGTTAAACTTCTACCAACAGGGAATAAACATGTCAGTAATCAAAATGACCGACTTAGCATTGAACAATCAACGTGTGCTCATTCGTGAAGACTTAAATGTACCAGTTAAAGATGGAAAAATCACCTCTGATGCGCGCTTAAGAGCGGCCTTACCCACACTGAGATTAGCCTTAGATGCGGGTGCAAAAGTGATGGTTATGTCGCACTTAGGTCGTCCAACTGAAGGCGAATATAATGCCGAATTTTCTTTGCAGCCTGTAGCCGATTATCTGAGTGCCGCACTTAACGTACCGGTTCGTTTAGTCACAGATTACCTTGATGGCGTAGAGGTTAATATTGGCGAATTAGTGATATTTGAAAACATTCGCTTTAATGTTGGCGAGCAAAGCAATGATGACGCCTTATCGAAAAAATTAGCCGCGTTGTGTGACATTTTCGTTATGGACGCATTTGGCACGGCTCATCGCGCACAAGCCAGTACACATGGCGTCGCAAAATATGCAGCTACTGCCTGTGCAGGCCCACTGTTAGCGGGTGAATTAACCGCGTTATCACAAGCACTTGATAACCCTGCCCGTCCATTGGTGGCGATTGTTGGTGGCTCAAAAGTGTCAACTAAACTTACCGTGCTAGACTCATTAGCCGGTATTGTTGACCAACTGGTTGTGGGTGGCGGTATTGCCAATACTTTTATTGCCTCACAAGGTCACAATGTGGGTAAATCATTATTCGAAGCTGATTTAGTTGATGAAGCAAAACGCTTAACTAAACAAGCTAGCGACAATAATGGTTCAATTCCAGTACCGACCGATGTGGTGGTTGGTCAAGAATTTTCTGAAACCGCTGTAGCAACACTTAAAAATGTTAGCGACGTAGCCGATGGCGATATGATTTTTGATATTGGCCCAGAGAGCGCCAAAGCCTTGGCAGATATTATCGCTAATGCCGGTACCGTCGTATGGAATGGCCCCGTTGGTGTCTTTGAATTCGACCAATTTGGTAAAGGCACTGAAGTTATCGCCCACGCTATTGCCAATAGCAAGGCATTCTCTATTGCCGGAGGCGGTGACACCTTAGCCGCGGTTGATAAATATGCTATTGCCGATAAAATATCTTATATTTCAACCGGTGGTGGTGCTTTTCTTGAATTTTTAGAAGGCAAAAAATTGCCTGCAGTAGAAATTTTAGAAGCGCGCGCTAAAGCATAAACTCGCTCGACAAATAAATATTTTATCTTAAAAAGCTGACAGCACTTAATTGTGCTGTCAGCTTTTTTTTCACTTTTTTTTCACTTTTTTTTCAATAAAACTTTCATTAGGTTATTTATTTTCAGTGACTAAAATTAAGCATAAAAATATTATTCATTACACTGTCTATTTCGTAGTAAATTTACACCAATACTACAACTTATCATGCTAAAGCCTGCTTAAAACACCATTACTTACGTAATTAATATACAGAAGTTGTAAATTAAAAAAAATTTATATTTTAAGCAATATGGATCATTTTTTTCTAGTGCAAATTACTAAATTCATCTGATATACTTACGTTACGAAAGCAATAAGTTTCACAATGAAACTTGTTAACCATCAATTTTGTCACTATTTACAATCACAGGAGTTAGTTCATGGCTTTAGTTTCTATGCGCCAAATGTTAGATCATGCGGCCGAAAACGGTTACGGTATCCCAGCCTTTAACGTTAACAATTTAGAACAAGTTAGAGCTATCATGCTTGCCGCCAACGACACCAACAGTCCGGTAATTTTGCAGGGTTCAGCAGGCGCTAGAGCGTATGCCGGCGCACCCTTTTTACGGCACTTAATTTTAGCTGCTATTGAAGAGTTCCCTCATATACCTGTGGTAATGCACCAAGATCACGGCACCTCACCAGGTGTTTGCCAACGCTCAATTCAGTTAGGTTTTTCATCTGTGATGATGGACGGTTCATTAATGACTGACGGTAAAACGCCTTCAAGCTATGAATACAATGTTGATGTTACTCGCCGTACTGTTGAAATGGCGCATGCCTGTGGTGTTTCAGTTGAAGGTGAACTAGGTTGTTTAGGTTCGCTTGAAACAGGTGAAGCCGGTGAAGAAGATGGCATTGGCGCAGTCGGTAAATTGACCATGGAGCAAATGCTAACTGATCCTGAAGAAGCCGCTGACTTTGTGCAAAAAACACAAGTTGACGCCTTAGCTATTGCCTGTGGTACTTCTCACGGTGCTTATAAATTTACCCGTCCACCTACGGGCGATATCTTAGCGATTGATCGTATTAAAGCCATTCATAACCGTATTCCTAATACACATTTAGTGATGCACGGTTCTTCTTCAGTGCCACAAGACTGGTTAGCTATTATTAATGAATTTGGTGGCAAGATACCAGAAACTTATGGTGTACCGGTTGAGCAAATTCAAGAAGGTATTAAAAATGGTGTGCGCAAAATCAACATAGATACCGATTTACGTTTAGCCTCTACGGGTGCCGTTCGTCGTTTCTTAGCCGAAAACCCAAGTGAATTTGACCCACGTAAATTCTTAAAAGCATCAACACAAGCTATGTATGATATTTGTAAAGCGCGTTACGAAGCCTTTGGCAGCGTTGGACATGCATCAGCAATTAAGCCTATCTCGCTTGATAACATGTTTATGCAATATTCTACTGGCAAATTGGATGCTTTAATTAAGTAAGTAATTAAAGTTAAAAATAACGACAATCAATTAGTCCTATTTAGTTTAATACGCTAGCAAATCATCCGATGGATATTATTCATCGGATTTTTTTCGTCTGCTTTTTAACGATCACTTTTAAAGACAAACGTGCATCAAAAAGCTAATCAATTGAAATATAATCACATCGTCAATAAATCGCTTAATTTATTAACAATATAATGATATTTCAATTGATGTTTATTATAATTAACCTTTTATCAGAAACCTTAGGATACATAATGGACACTATTCAAAACTGGTTTGTCGATAACCAGCCGTTGTTGATCGATTTTGCGATTAAATTAATCGTTGCAGTAGCCATCATTATCGTCGGTAAGTTTATTGCCAAAATGGTTCGCCAAGGCGTAATCAAAGTTATGCGCCATAAGGGCATGGATGAAGCGATTATTTCCTTCATTAGTAGTTTGCTTTACGGTATGTTATTTTTCATTGTTATTGTTGCCGCTATATCACACTTAGGCTTTAACACCACGTCATTAGTCGCTATTGTTGGTGCCGCCGGTTTAGCGATAGGTCTAGCATTACAAGGTTCATTATCAAACTTTGCTTCGGGCGTATTACTGATTGTTTTTAAACCTTTTAAATCAGGCGATTTTATCGAAGTCGCTGGTGTTGCCGGTATGGTTGAACAAATTTTAATATTCTCCACTCAATTGAGAACCGGGGATAATAAAACCGTTATTATCCCAAATGGTGCGATCACTAGTGGCACTATTACCAATTACTCAACCAAAGCAACCAGAAGAATCGATTTAATCATCGGGGTAAGCTATGAAGCCGACCTGGCAAAAACTAAAGCACTGTTACTCGCTATAGCCAGTGCCGACGAAAGAGTATTAAAAGACCAAGCAGTAACCGTAGGTGTATCAGCACTTGCTGACAGCAGCGTTAATTTCGTGGTAAGACCTTGGGTTAACTCTGCAGATTACTGGCCAACTTACTACGATTTACTAGAAAAAATTAAAACTGAATTGGATAGCGCAGGTATCGAAATCCCATTCCCACAATTATCTATTCACATGAATAAAGAGGAAAAAAATGAGTCATAAGTTATTATCAGCCGCATTATGTTGTGTATCACTAACATCGCTAGCAGAAGAAGCAAGCACACCAGTAGTAGTAGAGTCACCTTATACGGCTTCGGCAGAGTTAGGTATGCTTTTTAAAACAGGTGACACTAATAGTGCTGATATTAAATCCGGTTTTGATTTTACTTACGAAGTTGATGATTGGAAATCCACAGTAACACTGGGCTTACTGGTCAAGAAGAGTGAGCAAGAAGATGAAAACGGTGAAGAACATTTTACCACCAGTGATCAAAAATGGACTGCTGTTGGCCAAACAAATTACAATATTGATACAGCGAGCCCAAACTATATCTATGGTAACGTTTCTTATGAAGATAATCGTTTTAGTAATTTCAAAAGCCAAAGTTCAGTTTCAACCGGTTGGGGTCGTCGTTGGTTCGAATCTAAACAAGCAACACTAGATGCCGATATTGGCCCAGGTTTCAAGCGCGACGTTATTCGCGAAACTGACCTTCAAGCAGAACAAACTAAATCTGCTTTTATTATTCAAGCCCAGGCTTTATACAAGCGTCAAATAAATGAACACGTTTTATTTAAGCAATTAGTTGTCGCTAAGTACGCACCAAAAGCAGACGAAAATAGCACTTATAAAGCGAGAACATCAATCACCACAAAGTTACTTGAAACTTTGCAGCTTAAGTTTAGCTTTACCTTAGATTACAACACTGATGTGGAAGATGACAAAGAAAATGTTAATACCGAAACTGCCATGACTCTGGTCTACAGCTTCTAAGTATTAAGCGCAATGAGTGATAACTTTGTTTTATAAAGCCAGCATGTACACATGCTGGCTTTATTCTTTTTAGGTATTAAAACATCACTGAGTTTTTAAAGCGACTTTACTGACTAGCCTAAAAACTACCGCACTTAAGGCTAATGTCGCCACAATCGCCGCACCACTGGGTAGGTCAAAACTGGCTGATAAACACAAACCAAATAAGTAACCCACTAAACCCACGCCATAAGCCCAGAGTAATACCCGTTTTGTCTGTAACTTATTAATCGCCAGTGCAGGTAATATTAAGGTACTAAACACAAGATAAACGCCAACAAGCTCAACCGATAATGTTATCACTAGCGCAAATATTAGATAGAAAGCTGCACCATCTAATATCTTAGGCTTATAAAATATTAACGCCAAAATCGCACTATAGACCACAGTAGGTAACAACAATTGTTGCCAACTTACCCAGAGGATTTGTCCTGACATGAGCTGTTTAAGCAGTTCAGCGCCATGAGGGTCATTAGCTAACAATAACATAGCGGCCACGGCTGATAAGACGTAAAAGCACCCTATCATAGCTTCCAATTCTTCTGCCATATGCTTAGCTAACCAAGCAATAATGCCCGCTCCCGCTAAAGCAAATAGCGCTGGCATCCAAACATGTGCATAAGCAAGTTCAGCAATATCGTGATCCATACGCACAACAATAGCGCCTAAAGCAGCAATTTGGGCGATAGCTAAATCAATAAAAATAATGCCACGCTTTAATACTTGCTTACCTAGCACAACGTGGGTTGAAAGCACTAATATACCCGCAGCAAAGGCTGGCAATAATATGGTCAGTAATTCATAATCCATCAAAGGTACCTCTAACAGCTAATGCTATTTTTGTGTGCGATATGCTTGCGTCAATAAATCTAGAGTACTGTCATATAAGCTAAATAAGTCTTTACTTTGCTCATTACCGCCAACCGATAGTGGCAATACAATAACAGGTAAATTAGACTTTTCTGCTAACCAATTCGCGCCACGTTGGTCTTGATAAGACGCAATAATAATTGCCGCTATATCACCGTTGTCAGCCCGTTTTAACAAGCTTGCAAGATGGCTACTGGTTGGCGGCAAACCAGGTTTAGGCTCTAAGTCTGCTACTTGTTCAATATTGGCAAAGTCAAACAAATAACGAAAACTTGAGTGATACGCGATCACTTTCATGCCTTGCAAACCACGCGCTTTTACTTGCCACTGGGTCATGGCTAATTGCCAACGTGCAGAAAAACGACTTAACTGCTGTTGATACTTAGCACTTTGCTCTTCATCAAGTTGAATTAACTTATCTGTTAACGCTTGAGCAATAGTTAGCATACGCGGCGGCGAAAAATGTACATGCGGATTACCTAAGCTATGTACATCGCCCATACTACGGTCGACATTGCTCATTTGATCTAAGGTTTTTACCTGCTCTGCCGCAAAAAACAAACCTTTGTCTGTGCTACGCACTTGCACATTAGCTGCTTTCATTTGCAACATAGGTAACCAACCAACTTCTAATTCAGCACCGGCGCAGATAACCAGATCTGTTTGGCGCATTTTAGCAATCAAACTTGGCCGAGCTTGCACTTGATGTGGGTCTTGCATCGCGGTTGTAGCCGAGTATATACGAGCATCTGGCGCAAGTTCCTTGGCTAAAGCGGCGTACTCAGGCTCACAAGCAAAAATATTCATTTGCGCCAAAGCACCGTGACTTAAGGTCAGTAAAGCACTGCCTAATAGTAATTTAAAATTGATGCGCACTGTGAGCTCCCATTATCATAGTATATTGTAAAGTAACAACATTATCATTACTTTCAATTTCAAAACCCACATTACTTTGATGACTAAACTCCACTCTTACGGTAGAGAAGTGACTATTGTGCCAAGCAATACTGAGCTCAGTTTCCTTCAGTGTTTGTTGATCAAAGTGACCTTCATGCTGCAACTGACTATCTAACTTGCCATAGCGTAATCCTGCTGACCAATTTGGTGAAAATTGATACACTCCACTGACATACCAAGCTTCATGATAATCTTTACTATTAGCCTCCTCGTCATGATCTGCTGCTCCAGCAAATTCTTCATGCAGCTCTGGAACCATAAAATCACTGACTCTAAAGTATTCAGCACTGAGGGTTAAATGTTGATATTTATAATTACCATCAGGTGCCCACTTATAAACAAAGTCAGTTATAAAAGTATTCTTCCCGGTATAACTTGCGCCATGGCCATGATCATGTTCATCTTCATGTCCCGCTTCTTCATGGCCTGCTTCTTCATGTTCCGCTTCTTCATGTTCTTCCGCTGTTAATTGGCCATTTTCATTGCGTAAATAACTCACCCCTAACTGCCATGAACTTTCAATAGAGATATCGCCACCCATTTTAGTGAACGCGGTATAAACCCCTGTACTGTCAAACGCTCGTTCACCATGCTCGTCGGCCGCTCGAAGACTATCACCTGAAAAGGCTTCTACGCCCATAGTCCAATACAAATCCGTGGGGGCAATGTAACTAAATCTCAAGCCGTCGTCGAAGTAATGCCCACCTAAAAATGCTCGATAAGCACTGGGTCTACTGGTAAAAGAGTCAGTATGAAGATGTTGGTTATTTAAATAACCAATGTCTGATAGGAATCGACCTGCACGTACAGTAAAGCCGTTGGGTAAGGCCATAGTTTGAACAAAGGCTTCTTCAACGATAACTTCTGTTTCACCATTATGTGACTCAAAAACCGTAGTCAGTTTACCAAAGAACATATCATCAATACTGGCACTGAACGCCAATTCAGTTTCACCTAGCCCAAAACCTTTTGCCCGTTCAGTCATCAGGCGATCATCGCTTTGATAATAGCCGTCTAAGACCGCACTAACAGTGAGGTTGGAAAGTGTCGGGGTTTGCGCTTGTGAAAGTAGTGGGAAAAAACTAGATATAACGATTGCTGCGCTAAATTTTATCGGCAAGTGTGCAGATAAGCGGGCAGGTAAAAATTGAAAATTTTTCATTGTTAAAAATCTCTAAAATAAATTAAATACAAATATCGTGTGCTAATAGACAGCAAACGCTTAATAAAACTTTAAATTGTAAAAAATACCAGTTTGACTATCGACGTTATCAACTAGGTATAAGATGTTTTAGAGTGTGAGAGGAGGGGCACGACTAAGGTAAGTAACACTATGAGTCAGTGTTACTATGGGTTGAATACTAGTGGTTTGTTCAATTGGTTGAGAAATAAACCCAAGTTTGACGTCATGCTGCGGCAGTACTTGATCAAATTGATGCTGGTGAAAGCACAAAGTACAGTGAGTTGTAACACCATCATCAATATGTTCAACACTATGTGCAGCAGCAGCCACAGACAAAAATAACAATATAGCACTGAGCCATATTGCGACAAATCGCCTGTTAGTTACTGAAAAGTACATTTGTGCTACCTAATGAGTGAATGAATAAAATTCGATAATAGTGTACGCGACTTACAACTTATTTTGCAAGCAGAGCGCGTACCGTTTAACACAATTAACGGTACTTCTATCGCAAGTGTTTAAGTAACCACACGGATGTCAGTGCGGTAACATGGTGATTTTTCTGGCTCTGATCACTTGTTTTGTGCAGTGACTAACTCATAGGCGGCTTGAATGTCTTGCGCTTTTTGTTTAGCCGTCTCCATCATTTCAGGGGGTAAGCCTTTCGCGACTAATTTATCAGGATGATGCTGAGACATCAGTTTGCGGTAAGCTTTTTTAATTTCGCTGGCTGAATTTTTATCCGTTACACCTAGCACTTTATAAGCATTTTCCAGTTGTTTTCCTGATTGCGCAAAACTATGATTTGAGCCACCTTGGCCTTGTTGATGAAAGTTTGCACCCGCAATAATCATTTCTAATAATTTATCTAACTCTTGCGCTGAGTAGCCTAAACCCTTAGCAATTTGGTGCAGTGCATCACGTTCATCTTGCTCTAAACTGCCGTCGGCAAAGGCGACTTGAATTTGAATTTCTAAAAACAACAATAATAAATCTCGGCGATTACCTACTGCAGACTTTAATTTTTTTAATTGTTCGCTCAGTGGAAAACCGGTAGTTTTACCGTCTCTAAATGCTTCTTGGGCTTGTTGGCGTAAGGCATCTTTTAACCCCAACTTATCCATGTAGGCGTTGGCAAAAGCAATTTCATGTGGCGAAACCTGACCATCTGCTTTGGCCATATAGCCCATAACCGAAAAGCTACTATAAAAAAATGCCGCTTGACGTTCGGTATCACTTTTAGCGCCACCTAAAGCACTAAAATCTAGCCCTATGCCTTTATCAAAACGATGTCCAATCCATGCCCCTATTAATGCACCAATAATACTCCTGCTTAGCATAAAACCAAACAAGAAACCTAAAACCTTACCCCAAATTCGCATTGTAAAACTCGATAATTAATTAACTGTAAAACTGTTTTAAATAGTGTTTAGTCTAGCTAAACGTTCAGGTGTGCCAACATCAGTCCAGGCTGTGTCTGTCACACTCGCTGAGATTTTTTGCTGATCAGCAGCAGCTCTTAACATCGGCGCTAAAGGTTGCACTGCATGTTGTGCCATTAAGGCTTTATGCCCGCTTGTGCTTTCTTGCTCAAAAAAGCTTTTTCTATAAAGCGCAATACCACTAAAGGTGTAAGTGGCTTGCTGGTTATTTTTGGGATTAGCTAACATGCCCTTAACAAGTGCAAAGTCGCCTTGGCGATTGTGCTCTGGATTTTCAACTAACAGCAAGTGTGCGTTACAATTAGCGGATAACAATGGTAATTTTTTAAAATTATAGTCACAATAAATATCCGCATTAACCACCATGAATACGTCATCTTCATGCTCGGTTAACATCGGTAGTGCTTTAATAATTCCCCCCGCTGTTTCCAACGCTACCGGCTCTTCACTGTAGCTAATATCAGCCGAAAATTGCTTGCCGCAGCCAAGATAATCAACAATTTGTTGACCCAGCCAAGCGTGATTGATGACAATATTTTGAATACCCGCCGCGACTAAATTTTTGATGTGATATTCAATCAAGGGTATGCCGTTAACTTGCAGCAATGGCTTAGGGCAATCATCTGTTAGGGGCCGCATACGTTCGCCCCGGCCTGCGGCTAAGATCATCGCTTTCATGAAAAATCATCCAAAATTTAGTTTAAAATCCACTGCGTTTATTTACTGCGGGTATTACTCGTTTAGTGACTAACTCGTGCAAAAAACTGAGTTTATCATATTGTGCGCTAACATCTTGTATGTAGGTCAAAGTAAGTGGAATATCCGCTAAATACCCTGACTTGTTGTCTCTATGATGCAAGCGGGAAAAAATACCGCTAGCTTTTATATGGCGTTGTAGTCCGGTTAAATCAAACCAATATTGCCACTTTTCTTTGCTTAGGTTTTCATCAGGAAAATAGTTTTGTACTTGTTGACGATAATCTTCCATCAATGGCGTTATTAACTGCTTAGGCCAACGTACGTAACAATCCTTAAGTAACGACACCAAATCATAAATAACCGGGCCTTTTACCGCATCTTGAAAATCAATAACACCCAGTTTATCATCGGCCAACAGCATAATATTTCGACTGTGATAGTCACGATGCATAAAAATCTTAGGCTGTGCAATAATGGCAGAAACCAGAACATCAAAACAAGCGCTTAATGCTATTTCTTCATCCGCAGTTAAATAAATACCTAAGTGTTTTTCTAACAACCATTCTTTAAATATTGCCAATTCAGTTAGGATAAATGGGGCATTATAATCAGGCAATTTTGCAACGACTGCTTTTTTGCATTTAAGCATCTTGCTCAGCTCAATAATCGCTTTGGCGTAATAATGCTGCATGTTTTCACTTGATAGTCTTTCAGCCAATACAGTGTCACCAAAATCACTCAGACAAAGAAAACCGGCTTCAAGGTCTGCCGCGATAATATTAGGCACATTGACCCCAAGCTCCTGCAAAATTTGCTGCACATCGACAAACGCTTGGTTATTTGATAATTTTACGGGTGCATCAACCGCTATATAGCACTGACTTTGACTTTGATTATGATTATGAAAGCGAAAGTAACGTCGAAAACCTGCATCTCCAGTCAAGGGGATTAGGCTAATATTTTCCGCCGAAAAGTGACTTTCTAGCCACTGTAATAAATCTCTAGTTCTTAAGTTACTCAATGAAATATCGCTCTAAAAAAAATTATGCCAATGATTCTGCCAATATAACTAATTAGCAGACTAATGAAAATTGCTATATTATTGCTATTAGCGGTAAAATGCCGTTCTAAATCTAGGCTTTGTATTTTTCAAGTTAATTACCCGGACCATAAATGCGCTTTTCCCTAAACAAAATTATCTTTGTCTGCCTAATATCGTTTACATTTGGTAGCAAGGCGCAAAATACTGAAATAGGTACTGAAATAGGTACTGAAATAAATACTAATCGAGCCAGCCAATGCCCAATTCCATTCTACGCAAATATTGCTGGCGAAACCGGTAAGCAGGCCAACGAAAACTTTACGATTATCTCAACAACCTCAACCATCAAAAAAGGTCAATATGCGAACTTTACCGGTGGTGTTACTTTATTAAATCAAGATAAATCGGTTGTTGCTGACCAATTAACGGTCAACCGCGACACAGCTACAGTCGATGCAAATGGCGACATTCACTTTCAAAATAAAGGCATAGATATATTTGCCGACTCGCTCAATATTAACCAGCTGCAACAAACGACCTCACTGAACGCCGCTTCGTATCAACTTAATGGCTCTGCTGGCCATGGTAATGCGAAAAAAATCAACATTAATGGCAATGGTAAAACCCTAAGCTTTCTCGACTCAAGCTTTACCACCTGTTACGACGCCGTACCTGATTGGCAAATGCGGGCCAGTGAAATTACCATTTCATCAGATAAAAAATCGCTTGAAGCTTATCATGCACGCTTTAGCCTTTTTGATATCCCGATTTTATATATTCCCTATTTAACTATGCCACTCAGTAATGACCGAATGTCAGGCTTTTTATACCCAACAATCAGTACCTCCAACAATTCAGGTTTAGAGGTTGAGGCCCCCTATTATCTCAACATTGCAGAAAACATGGATGCCACCATCACACCGCGTTATATGTCACAAAGAGGCACACAATTAATTACTCAATTTAGGTATTTACAGGACTTACAATCAGGGCAAATTGATGTTGAATATCTCGATAAAGACACAAAGCTGATTAATAGTGATAATGCACGATATTTAGCACGACTTCAGCATATTGGTACATTTTCAGAGCGATTTAGAGCCCATGTTGATTACACCGCTATCAGTGATGATAATTACCTGGTGGATTTAGGCAGTAATCAATTTAACGCCAATGACGCTTATCTTTATCAAATTGGCGAGCTTGCCTACTTTGCAGATAACTGGCAAACGAAGATAAAAATGCAAGATTTTGAGCTTTTGGGAAACCATCAACTGAGTTACAAAACCTTACCGCAAATAGAATTCAGCCTTCAGCAATCATTAGCTGATTTTGATGGTATTTTTGATCTTTATTCTGAGTTTTCAAGTTTTGATACCGCGGATAAAACCAAGCCCACCGCACAAAGGTACCATGTAGAAGCGGGCTTGTTATATCCCATAGTTACCCCTGCCTGGTTTTTAAATTCAGAATTTAAAGTACTTCAAACCAATTACAGCCAGAAAAATATTCGTAGTGGTAGTCTGTTAGAAAAAAACATCAGCAGAACTTTACCCAAAATACGTCTCCATGGTGGGGTAAACTTTGACCGCAACCTAAGCTTATTTAATAAAGGCTATAACCAAACATTAGAGCCACAATTGCAATATCTTTATATTCCAGATAAAGACCAAAACAATATCGGTATTTACGATACAACCACCTTGCAAGATGACTATAACGGCTTATTTCGCGACCGCCGTTTCAGCGGCATTGATCGCATAGCACAAGCCAATCAAGTATCTTGGGGGGTAACAAGTCGACTATTAACCGCAGATAATACTGAAGTGCTGCGCTTGAGTTTAGGGCGAATCGTTTATTTAAATGATAGTAACTTTGACGATAGCGACCAAGAGGCTTTAGTGGATAAATCAGCATTCGCTGCCGATATTTTTATCCATATAAATCGCCAATGGCAATTTAGTTCTGACATTCAATACAACAGCGATTTAGGCGTGACGAATAAAAGTCAAACCTCATTTGATTATTTATTTTCCGATAATCAAACAATTCAATTGAACCATCGATATGCGCGTGATGTCTCAGGAGAGTCATTAGAGCAAATGTCTTTAGCCACTAATATTAAGATTGCACAGCGCTGGCAAATTGTTGGCCGATTTAGCCAAGACTTACAAGGTAAACGCAGTATCGAAAGTTATGCTGGCCTTGAATATAGTAGCTGCTGTTGGGGTATTCGCTTTACCTACCATCGCAATATTAATTCGACCATTGACGACACGAGTAACATAAACGAAAATCGAGATGCATTTGATAGCAGTTTTAATATTCAGTTTGTATATAATGGTATAAATAGCAATAAATCGTCCAACAGTGTTGGAGATATGTTTAATTCAAGTATATTCGGCTATAAACGCCCCTACTTCCTCAATAACTAATTAAAAGAATCCTACGTTACATGAAAAATTCATTGAAATTATTACTGCTTAGCTCGGTGTTTATTTTAAGCTCACTGGGGAAATGTATGGCCGTTGAGGTTGAACTTGACCGAGTAGCAGCGGTAGTTAATAGTGGTGTTGTATTAGAGTCTGAAGTTAAAGACCTGATCGCCTCTGTTACTATACAAGCAAAAAAAAATAACCAAACCTTACCATCAGATCGCGCTTTACGTGTTCAAGTCATGGAAAAGTTAATTAATGACGCGATAATCTCGCAACTGGGTGAGCGCATGGGCATTCAGATCAGCGATGCCCAACTTGATGAAACCATATCAAATATGGCACAGGAGAATAAGCAATCACTTGAAGCATTTCGCCAATCACTTGTTGCAGATGGCCTAGATTATGAAAAATATCGTGAGAGTGTTCGTAACGAGTTAATTTCAGGCGAAGTTCGACGCGCTAGTTTACGTCGGCGCATTTATATCTCACCACAAGAAGTCGCTAACCTATTGTCGGTCATGAAAGAACAAACTAATGCTGATATAGAGTATCGTTTAGGCCATATCTTAATTGAGTTTCCTAATAATCCAAAGCAAGTGGATATCAGCGCGGCTAAAGTACGTGCTGAAAAAGTGCTTGAATTATTAAATAACGGCAGCGACTTTACTAATATTGCTATGACCTCATCTGGCGGCGGAAATGCCCTTGATGGTGGTGATTTAGGTTGGAAAACGATTAATGAAATGCCGACCTTATTTTCTAAAATAGTTGATGGTCAAGAAAAGGGCAGTATTTTTGGCCCCATCCGTACTGGCTTAGGTTTTAGTATCGTCAAATTAGTCGATATTCGTGGTCGCAAAACCATGGAAGTTGAAGAAGTAAGAGCAAGCCACATCTTAATTAAGCCCTCAATTATTCTTAGTGAAGCCAAAGCAGAAGCTTTATTACAAGGTTTTGTCGACAAATTAAATGCTGGTGAAGCTGACTTTGCTGAGCTTGCCAAAGAGCACTCTGAGGGGCCTACCTCTGTGCGTGGTGGCGACTTAGGTTGGTCAGAGCCAAGTAAATATGATCCCGCCTTTGCCGAAGCATTGGCAAGTTTAGATATTGATGAAGTGCATAAACCATTTCGTTCGTCTTTTGGTTGGCACATTGCTAAATTAACCGGCCGTAGAACATTAGACGCCACTGAGCAAATGAATGAGAACCGCGTCTACCAACTGCTTTACAACCGTAAATTCGGCATGGAAGGCGCACGTTGGATCAAAGAATTGCGTGACGAAGCGTATATAGAAGTTTTAGAGATAGGTAAAAAATAGTGTTAAAACGAATAGCAATAACACCGGGAGAGCCAGCAGGTATTGGCCCAGATTTGATGATAAAAGTCGCGCAGCAAGATTGGCCTATGCAAATGGTTGCGGTCGTATCTCCTGAGTTATTAATCGCACGAGCGAAATTATTAAACTTACCACTGATCATCAAGCCCTATAACGCCGATGATGAAATAACCGCGCATAAAGCCGGAACACTGATTGTATTACCGGTAGCATTAGACGATATTTGCGAGCCTGGCGTACTTAACGCTAACAATGGTCGCTACGTAGTCGAAACCTTGCGTATTGCCAGTGAGAAAAATATTTCTGGCGAATTTGATGCGGTAGTTACTGGCCCTGTTCATAAAGGTTTAATCAACAAAGCCGGTATCGCGTTTAGCGGCCATACCGAATATTTTGCTAATCAAGCAAACTGTTCTGATGTGGTGATGATGTTAGCGACAGAAGGATTAAGAGTGGCGCTAGTTACGACTCATATACCTTTAGCTTATGTCTCTAAAGCCATCACACACGAAAGGCTGCAAAAAGTTACCCGCATATTACATCGAGATTTGATTGAAAAATTTGGCATTCATGATCCTAAAATTTATGTTTGTGGCATCAACCCACATGCCGGTGAAGACGGCCATCTGGGCCGTGAAGAAATCGATGTGATGATCCCCGCTTTAGACGAATTGCGTTTAGAAGGCATGAACCTTATTGGCCCCTTGCCTGCTGATACCATTTTCCAAGCTAAATACTTGGATGATGCTGATGCCATATTGACTATGTTTCATGATCAGGGCTTACCAGTACTTAAATATAAAGGTTTTGGCTCTTCGGTGAATATTACTTTAGGACTGCCATTCATTAGAACATCTGTTGATCACGGTACCGCCTTAGATTTGGCTGGCACCGATAAAGCAGATGTGGGTAGTTTCAAAGAAGCGATAAACACAGCGATAACCTTAGCTAACAACCATGTAGAAGATTAATTGAGTAGAAAAATACTATGAGTAAAAATTCCCATTTGGGTCATCAAGCCAAAAAACGCTTTGGACAAAACTTTTTACATAATGACGCCATCATCAGCAATATTGTTGACGTTATCAACCCAGAGCCCAATGAAAATTTAGTTGAAATTGGCCCTGGATTAGGCGCACTTACCGAACCTGTTATCGAACGTGCGGGTCAACTCAGCGTCATTGAGTTAGACAGAGATTTGGCACATAGATTACGCCATCATCCATTTTTAGCGGCTAAATTAACTATCTATGAAGAAGATGCTTTAAAATTTGATTTTGCCCAATTAGCCAGTGACGAAAAACCATTACGTATTTTTGGTAATTTGCCTTATAACATTTCAACCCCGCTGATCTTTCACTTACTGACTTTTAAAGACAAAGTGAAAGATATGCACTTTATGCTGCAAAAAGAAGTGGTACAACGTATGGCATCGGGTGAAAACTGTAAAGCTTATGGTCGTTTATCCATCATGACACAATACCAATGCCAAGTTATACCTGTCATGGAAATAGGCCCTGAAGCCTTTAAGCCCGCACCTAAAGTAGACTCGGCCATTGTCAGATTAATACCGCATAAAGTGATTAAAAATCCTGTTAAGGATATTAACTCGCTCAATAAAGTTTGTTTAGCGGCATTTAATCAGCGTCGCAAGACTATTCGTAACAGCTTTAAAAAGCTGATTTCTGCTGAACAGTTAACGGCGTTAGGTATTGACCCAGGACTGCGTGCTGAAAATTTAGCCTTAGCCGATTTTGTCATGTTAGCTAATTTTGTTACTGACAATCCAATAGAGCTTAACAATGAATGATAACCAAGTAGCAACAGTTGCTGATATTGAGGTGAGTGTCGTTAGTGACTATCTAGCGCAACAATCTATCGAAGCCGAACAACAATTTGTCTTTAGTTACACTGTCACAGTAACAAATAACAGTGATGAAACTGTACAGCTACTCAGTCGCTATTGGTTAATTACTGACGCTAACGGTGAATCTAGCACGGTATCAGGTGAAGGTGTTATTGGTCAGCAACCTTTTATTAAGGCCGGCCAAAATTTTACCTATACCAGTGGCTGTGTATTAAAATCTCCCTTGGGTAATATGCAAGGGCACTACCAAATGCAAAGAAAATCAGCCAAGTTAGTGCAAGTTGAAATCCCACTGTTTCGCTTAGCAAAGCCCAATATATTAAACTAGAGAGCACTAATGGCTGTTTATTTCGTCGGTGACATTCAAGGCTGCTACAGCGAACTAAAGGCCTTATTAACTCAAGTGGGCTTTTCCACTGTTAGCGACCAGCTTTATGTTGCCGGTGATTTAGTCGCTCGCGGGCCTAACTCTCTGGAAACCTTGCGCTTTATTAAGTCGCTTGGGCAAAGTGCTAAAGTGGTTCTAGGTAATCATGACTTGCACTTACTTGCCGTTTATCACGGTATTAAAAAAGTGAAAAAGCAAGATCACCTAGCGCCATTATTATCAGCTCCAGACGTAGCAGAATTAATGCACTGGTTAATTCAACAGCCACTTATTCAAAAACTGCCTGATGAAGAAACTTATATGAGCCATGCGGGGCTTTCCCCGCAGTGGACACCTCAACAAGCACTTGAACAAGCCAAAATAGCACAACAGCATTTAACCTCTTCAGCAAGCCATACGTGGTTAAGCAAGATGTATGGCGAACAACCTATCAGTTGGCTAAGGGCAAACGATGAAGTTGCTCGCTTTAGATTTACCATCAATTCGCTAACTCGTATGCGCTATTGCTTCGCTGACGGTAGTTTAGATTTTAGCTGTAAAGAAAGTCCCAGCAGCGCCCCAAAAGCATTATCACCTTGGTTTGATTTTGGCCATATTAATGAGAATACCCATTGGATATTTGGCCATTGGGCTGCTTTGATGGGTTATTGCCCAGCCAATAATATATATGCACTTGATACTGGCTGTGTTTGGGGACAACATCTAACGATGCTAAGATGGCACGATAAAAAAATATTTATTGAACAAGCACATATAAACACAAAATAATGTATAGCATTGGTTTAAAATGCAATTGAGCTTGTTATACTAGCCAAAAGATATATGTACATTCCTTTGTAGTCTAATAATGAATGATCACCTAGATAAATAATAACGCTTATTATTTATTGTGTGATCTAAGTATGATTTAATTTATATATTGGTGGGATTTATGAACTTAACCGTAGCAACAAAAATAATTGGTGGCTTCACCATTATTTCGCTTTTACTCATTTTAACCAGCGTAATATCATGGAATAGTTTAAATACTATTGGCGATGCTACAAAACAGCAAAATGAACTAGCGATACCAACGTTAAAAACAAGTAACAAGTTAGCGAACGATCTAACCCATATTGGCAACCTAACGCTGCGCGCATATTACCAAACAGCACTAGCACCATTGGCAGAAAACTTTAACGCTTTTGAAACTGAAAAGAGTGAATTTAGAGCTCAGCTCAAGCGCTTGAAAGATATTGTTAAAAACGAAGCGAGTTTAATCGAAAACCTACGTGAAGTAGATCCGGTTTACAATAGCTTAGAGAAAGAAATCGACAATGTACTTCGTAATAGAAAGTTTGCCATAGAGCAACACCTAACCTTGCTAGATAAAATATATATTATCGAAGAAAAAGCCGACGACATGGCGACTATTTTATTAGATCTTGGCGACCATAAACTTGCAACAACCAAATTACAACGTGCGGTTAGTTTAGCCAGACGCTTAGAAACCTTACTCAATAGTATGGTTAGTTCATCACTGAATTATCATGACATTAAAGATCAACAATCTGCATCACTGGTTGCCAGTCAAATCGAAAACACATTTAATGATATTGAAAAATCAATCGATGATGTCGTTAATGAATTAAAGCAACAAGGTGTCACTAATATTGCTGATGAGTTAACCGATAGCTTTTCAGCATTGCAAGCTTATCTCATTGGCAGTGGGAGAATTTTTAGCCATAAAAATAATCAGCTAAACGCAATTGCCACGGCAAAGGCGAGTTTACACCTCGCAGAAAATGGTATTAATAGTGCTAATGCCATATTAGCCACACAAGTAAATTTAGCTAATAAAACCGCCATAGCAACCGGCGATTTAGTCAAAACGTCTGTATCTGACGGCACACTTAATACCCTTATTATCACCTTAATTTCTATTGTGCTAGCTATAGTGATCGCGTCGGTAACGTTAACCAGCATTATTCGCCCATTAAGACGAGTAAATGAAATGCTCAATATTGTTGCTTCTGGTGACTTATCTCACAAACTAGATGAAAGTGGCAATGATGAGTTCGCTCAGCTTTCCGCTAACTGCAACTTATTAATCGATAGTTTACGCAACTTAATTCAAAGTATTGTTAGTCGTTCAACCCAGCTAGCAACAGCGGCTGAGCAAACGTCGACAGTAACTGCCCAAAGTACCAAAGCTATTGAAGAGCAACGCACGCAAGTAGAACAAGCGGCGTCTGCTACTACTGAAATGAGCAGTACGGCACAAAGTGTGTTATCAAGTGCGAATGATGCCTTAGTTGAAATCAAACATGCTGATGACGAAGCTGAGCGGGTTAAAGTTATTTCTGGTCATAACCGCCAAACTATTGAGCTATTAGCTAATGAAGTAGAGTCTGCTTCACAAGTCATTAATAAATTACAACAAGATAGCGCATCAATTGGTGGCATTCTTGATGTGATCAGAGGTATTGCAGAGCAAACCAACTTATTAGCACTAAACGCAGCGATAGAAGCGGCTCGTGCCGGTGAGCAAGGTCGAGGCTTTGCTGTGGTCGCTGATGAAGTGAGAACCTTGGCGAGCCGAACTCAAGTGTCTACCCAAGAAATTCAAAATATGATTGAAGTACTACAAACCGGTGCAGAAAAAGCCGTGGTAGTGATGGATACAGGTAAAAAGCAAGCAACGAACTGTGTTGAACAAAGTATTCAAGCCGAACAAGCACTTGATACTATTACACACGCGGTGCATGAAGCCTTTGACCGTAGCTCGCAAATAGCAACCGCCGCAGAGGAGCAAAGTGTTGTTGCTCATGAAATAAGCGAGAACCTAGAGTCAATTGTCACTATTGCTGAACAAACAACAGCAGGCTCAAAGCAAACGGCAGAAGCGAGCAGTGAAGTTGCCCGCTTAGCTGAAGAATTGCAACAATCAGTACAAGAATTTAAGCTTTAGTTTGACTTAACCTTAAAGCTTAAATAAAAAAAGAGCGCTTAGGCGCTCTTTTTTATGTTTAAAAATCTTTAGATCAAATGGGGATGATTTATTGAGCGCTGAGTAATACCAATTTCATTAAGTTATTGCCCACTTGTGCTGGTTAAAATACACCAAGGCTACGGTGCTCTCAATCACAATAGCCAGCTATTGCTCAATCAAGCGTCTTGCCCAGATGCATTTTCTCTGCGCACA
>NZ_JACGVC010000035.1 GCF_014077005.1 Colwellia sp. MB3u-45
ATACGTTGTAATACGCTGTAATACGTTGTAATACGTTGTAATACGTTGTAATACCTTGTGTTAAACGCAATTGAAATAGGGATTTAGTCAAACATGGAAAAGTGGTATTTACTAATGTGTAAACCCCGACAAGAAGAGCGTGTACACACTAACCTAAATAATCAAGGGGTTAGTTCCTTTTATCCCAAGCTCAGCACCGAAAAAATACTTAAAGGTCGTCGTACCCTTAAGCAAACAGCCTTATTTCCTAATTACTTATTCGTTTGTGTAGACTCAGAAAACGGCCCCTTTGCGGCGGTAAAAAATACCCGTGGCGTGGCTAGTTTTGTAAGATGTGGCGCTAAATACCAACCGGTACCCAATGCATTAATACACCAGCTTAAACAAGAACGTGCCGAGAGCAGCGAATCAAGATTACCCAAGACCGGTGAGGTAGTTGGGTTAACTAATGCATCATTTAATAACATAGACGCTATATACCAACAGCCCGACGGCGACATGCGCAGCATATTGTTAATCAACCTGCTTAATAGGCAAGTAACAATCAGCGTAGATAATAAAGACATAGCAGCTAACGGTTAAAAACCAAGTTGTTGGATGTTAAATGTTAGAAGTTAGAAGTCAGAGATCAAATTTTAGCGCCCTGAAACCCAGCCGCTAAAATTTTAAAAATAAAGCACGTTATCAGTACGTAGGAACTGCAACCTAGGGGCGGAAGCGTGTCTGGAAGACAAAGCTTCTAGGAAAAACATTAGAAAAAAAAAGGCATTAGCAAGATAAAGGCGCAACTAACAAAGCTCCTAATACCATGTAAACTCAGTAAGTAAGTAGTGATAAGTGAGTAGTGATAAGTGAGTAATGAATAGTGAGCAATAATAAGTAAACTAACTATTCAACAGCAAAACGCTTGATTGAGCAATAAATAGCTGGCTATTGGAATTGAAAGTAACCGAGTTATTGCATAGTTGTTGTATAGTTGTTGCATAGTTAGGCCAGCTTAAAATGAGCGATTAATTATTTTAATGGCTATAGCACCTAGAATGAACCTTTCCTTTTCACATTAATCATGTTTATAATTGCGCGAAAAATAAATAAATAGCCATCGAGTGTGATGGACAATTAAATAAAATAAAAAATATTGGGATTCTTCACAATGGCGTTACGCTGTAAATCACTCATTACCTCTCTCGTATTTTTCACGATGACAGGCTGTACCATCATACCCGGCAGCCATTTCCAAGGTATAGCATCAGGCGATCAAACAACAAATATTGAGCAAGAGCTTGAAAGAATCAATATTCAAATAATCGATTCAAGCTTAATTAATCAACAAAAACAAGCAAAGCCAAAAGTTAAAGCCCCATCAAGCCTAACCAGTATTGATACCAGCAACTACGAATATAAACTAGGGGTAGGTGACGTAGTAACGGTAGGGGTATGGGATCACCCAGAGCTTACCATACCTGCAGGTACCCAGCGTACGGCAGAGTTTGACGGTTTTAAAGTGCAAGCCGATGGCACGGTTACTTACGCCTATGCAGCTAATATCCCTGCAGCAGGGCGAACCATAAGCGAAATACGTAAAGACTTAATCGCCCGTTTAGCTCGCGTAATAGAAAACCCGCAAGTCGATGTGAAAATAGTCAGTTTTAAAAGCCAAAAAGCCTATGTAACAGGCGAAGTAACTAAGCCGGGTGTTTACCCAGTAACAGATATTCCGCTTACCTTAATTGACGCACTTAACCATGCGGGTGGCTTAACCGAACGTGCCGACTGGCGCACGGTTACCTTTACGCGCGGCAATAGCACCGAAGTCATTAAATTAAATGACTTTTATGCCAATGGCGATATTTCGCAAAATCGTTTATTACAGCATGGCGATATTGTGCATGTAAGCCGTGACGATACACAAAAAGTATTTGTACTCGGCGATGTTAAACGCGCAGGTACCGTTGACGTAACCCGTTATGGTTTAAATTTAGCACAAGCATTAACCGACACAGGTGGCTTAAACGAAAATACCGCCGATGCCAACGGTGTATTTGTATTACGTAAGCGTAACCTAGCAACCGATGGCGTTATTGCTGATGTATATCAATTGCATGCAAAAAACATTGCCTCACTGGTATTAGCCGAGCAATTTCAGCTACAGCCACACGATATTGTATATGTAACCTCAGCACCGCTGGCACGTTGGAACCGCGTTATCAGTTTATTACTACCGTCAATCGCCACATTAGACAGTGTTGACGATATAACGGCTAACTAAGGGTTAATTAAAATGTTTGATTCTGTGCTAGTCGTATGTGCCGGTAATATTTGCCGTAGCCCCACGGCCGAATATCTATTAAAAGAAAAATTGGCCGGCAAAAATATTAGCGTATCGTCGGCGGGCTTAACCGCCCTAGAAGGTAAACCGGCTGACAGCATGGCAAAGCAGCTTGCTCAAACTCACGGCATAAATATGGATAGCCACCAAGGCAGGCAGCTAAACTCGCAACTGGTGGCAGAAAATAGTGTTATTTTAGTAATGGAACAACGCCATTTAGACGACCTACACAGCCGGTACCCAGAGGCCCGTGGTAAAACATTTTTATTAGGCAAATGGCTTGGCGATAAAGAAATCCCCGATCCTTACCGTAAAAGTATCGAAGCGTTTGATCACGTTTACACATTAATCGACAGCGCCTGTAGCGCTTGGCAAAAGTATTTATAAGGAATAGCAGTTTAATGAATGCTCAGCCCCACAACATTGCAGCAAATAAGCAAAACACCAATCAACCAGTAGCAAACCAAGAAATCGACTTAATGGCGCTATTTGGCGCATTAATTGATCGCAAATATTTTATTATTGCTGTTACCACGTTATTTATGCTGGTAGGTATAATGATCGCGGTGTTTTCACCCCCGGTATACCAAGCCACCTCAATGATCCAAGTTGAAGAAACAGGCGGTTCGGTACCTGGCCTTGACGATATGGCCGGTATGTTCGAAAGCACCTCGGCAGCCATCACAGAAATCGAATTGTTAAAATCACGTTCGGTCATTGGCGAGGCAGTCGACAGCTTAAAGTTAGACATAGTGGCAGAGCCAAAATTATTCCCCTTTATCGGCGGTCGTGCATTTCGTAAATTTAACCCAACCCAAGCCAATGCATTAGCAGCGCCAAGCTTTGGCGCAAGTAGCTATGCGTGGGGCGGTGAAAAAATTAGCGTATTTAGGTTTGACGTACCCAATTACGCTATTGGCAGTGAATACATCCTAGTGGCGTTAGCCAATAATCAGCTAGCACTGCAAAACCCCAATGGCGAAACGGTACTAACTGGGCAAGTAGGGCAAGAGCTCAGTAATGGCATTATTCATTTAACCGTGCGTGAGCTTAACGCGCGCGCAGGCACAGAGTTTACCCTTATGCGCCGCAACCGCCTAAATACAGTGTTAGACCTACAAGCAGCAATAGGTGCCAACGAAAAAGGTAAAGACTCAGGCATCATAAATTTAAGCTTACAAAGCGCTGATGCCAACTATGCCGAAAAAGTGCTCAATAAAGTAGCGGCTATCTACGTGCAACGTAATGTAAAGCGCAACAGCGCCGAAGCGCAAAAGTCACTTGAGTTTTTAGAAGTACAACTGCCAGAAATTAAACAGCAATTAGAATCCGCTGAAGCGCGCTTTAACGACTACCAAATAAAACGCCAGTCAATCAATATAACCTTAGAAACCCAAGGCGTGCTTGAGCAAGTAGTAAAGCTTGAAACCCAATTACAAGAGCTAGAATTAAAGCGCTTAGAAATGAGCCGTAAATTTAAAAAAAATCACCCTACCTATCAAGGCTTACTTGAGCAAGTAGCCACCGTAAAACAGCAACGCAATACACTCGTGGCCGAAGTGGGTAAATTACCCAAAACTCAGCAAGAGCTATTACGCTTAAAGCGCGATATAGAAGTCAGTAACCAAATATACATGTTACTGCTCGGTAAAACCCAAGAGCTAGACATAGTGCGCGCCGGCACCGTAGGTAATGTGCGGGTAATCGACTTTGCCGAGGTTAACCGCTCAAAACCGGTTAAGCCTAAAAAAGCCCTTATTGTGGTAATGGCAACACTGTTAGGCGGCATGTTAGCGGTGGCTATTGTATTAGTGCAAAAAGCTATGCATAAAGGCGTTGAAGACCCAGCAGAGATCGAAGCCATTGGCCTACCTGTATATGCCAGTGTGCCGTACTCAGACTATCAAGATAAGCTTTCTGGCTTCTCCAAACTAAGTAAAGTAAGCAAAACAGGGAAGGCAGCTAAAGCCAATAAAGCAAAATCAATACTGGCACTCGATAACCCAGCCGACTTATCAATAGAGGCACTGCGTAGTTTACGCACCAGTTTACACTTTGCGATGATGGAAGCTAAAAATAACGTTATTGCTATATCAGGCCCAAGCCCAGGCGTTGGTAAATCGTTTATATCGGTAAACCTAGCCGCCGTACTGGCGCAAAGTGATAAAAAAGTGTTAATAGTTGATGCGGATATGCGCAAAGGCTACCTGCAAACTCAGTTTGGTTTAAAGTCGAAAAATGGCTTAAGTGATTACTTATCAGGCCGATTAACCTTAGCGGAAGTAACTGATGCAACCCCAGTAGCCGGGCTAAGTGTAGTTACGCGCGGGCAAATACCGCCTAATCCGTCAGAGCTACTTATGCATAGCAACTTTAGTCAATTTGTTACCGAGGTAAGCGCACTGTACGACTTAGTTATTATAGATACACCCCCTATTTTAGCAGTAACCGACCCAGCAATTGTTAGCGCACATGCAGGCACTACCTTACTGGTAACCCGCTTTGGCCAAAATCATTTACGCGAAATAGAGTTAACCCGTAACCGCTTTGAACAAAACGGCATTGACGTAAAAGGCGTGGTATTTAACGGCGTAGTTAAAAAAGCCAGTAATGCCTATGGGTATTATGGTTATGCTTACGAAAGTGATAAAAAATAGCAGGTATTTTGAGGGCCTATTGGCCGTTTTTAAATAAAACATCAAAAACAAGTAATTACAATCAGTTAACTAAAGTTGACTATCTCAATACAGAAAGAGCGTCTCAGGCATGTAGTATGCCTGAGACGCTCTTTTGCAAAAATACAAGCAAATGCTGGTTGTTTCTTGCTCACTTAGTAAGTTTGGGAACGTTTATATCGTCAAAAAACAAACGATAACTCACTCAAAACAGATTGTAAAATAGGTTAAATACCCCTAGCATATTATTCGGTAATTAGCTTTACCTTGCATCTTATACCTTTTAATTTAAAACTGATTTCAAAAATTTAACTTTTACGAAGCTCGAAGCTCAAAGCCCAAAGCTGAAACTAAATATAGAGAATACTAAATATGCACGATTCATTAACAGACCTAAAAATTGGCATTATAGGTTTAGGTTATGTGGGCCTGCCATTAGCAGTTGAGTTCGGTAAAAAATTCCCGGTATTAGGCTTTGATATTAACCAAGGCCGAATTGCACAACTACAATCAGGCCACGACTCTACACTTGAAGTGAGTGATGAAGAGCTTAAAGAGTCTCCAAACTTAAATTACTCTTTTACAGCATCAGACCTTGAAAGCTGTAACGTATATATTGTTACCGTACCCACCCCGATTGATGATCATAAACAACCTGATTTAACACCCCTTATTAAAGCCAGCGAAATGCTAGGTAAAGTGGTTAAAAAAGGCGATATTATTATTTATGAGTCAACCGTATATCCAGGTGCGACAGAAGAAACTTGTTTACCAGAAGTTGAAAGAGTTTCAGGGTTAATCTTTAATAAAGACTTTTTTGCGGGATACTCTCCAGAGCGAATCAACCCAGGCGATAAAGAACACCGTGTTACTAATATTTTAAAAGTAACCAGTGGATCAACCCCTGACATTGCTGAAGTAGTAGACCAACTATATAAGTCAGTAATTACCGCAGGTACACATAAAGCATCAAGTATAAAAGTGGCTGAAGCGGCAAAAGTGATTGAAAATACTCAGCGCGATGTCAACATTGCATTAATCAATGAACTGTCAATTATATTTAACAAATTAGACATCGATACATTAGAAGTATTAGAAGCCGCAGGCACTAAATGGAACTTCCTACCATTTCGACCAGGTTTGGTCGGTGGGCATTGTATTGGTGTTGATCCATACTACTTAACACATAAAGCGCAAAGCGTTGGTTACCACCCAGAAATGATTTTAGCCGGTCGCCGACTTAACGATGGTATGGCCAAACATGTGGTATCTGAACTAGTTAAAAAGATGCTTAAAAAACGCATTCAAGTTGATGGTGCTAATGTATTACTAATGGGCTTAACGTTTAAAGAAAATTGCCCCGATTTACGCAATACTAAAGTGGTCGATATTGTTAGTGAACTTAAAGAATACAATATTAACGTAGATATTGTAGACCCTTGGTGCTCAAACGAACAAGCACAACATGAATATGGTTTGTCCTTAACTCAATTAGATAAAGAAAACTACTATGATGGGATAATTATAGCGGTTGGTCATAATGAGTTTAAAGAGCTAGGCGCGGAAAGTATTCGTGCATTAGGGAAAAAATCTCACGTTATATATGACTTGAAATATATCCTTGATAAAGAGTCTGTTGATTTGCGCTTGTAACCATGTAGTTATCAATAGTGCTAGTACTAAATAATATATTAATAAATAGGAAGTTACATGAAAAATTTTGCAATGATAGGTGCGGCAGGTTATATAGCACCACGTCACATGAAAGCTATTAAAGAAACAGGCAATAATCTTGTCGCGGCATTAGATAAAAATGATTCAGTAGGCATTATAGATAGTTACTTTCCAGAAGCTGACTTTTTTACAGAGTATGAGCGATTTGATCGTCATATTGATTTATTAAAAAGAAAGGGTACTCAAATTGACTACTTAGCAATAGCTTCACCAAACTATCTTCATGACTCACATATTCGTTTTGCCTTACGTCATGATGCCCATGCAATTTGTGAAAAACCTTTGGTATTAAATCCGCACAACATTGATGCTTTACAAATCGTACAAGAAGAAACAGGTAAGCAAGTTTACAATATTCTTCAACTTAGATTACATCAAAGCATTATTGACCTTAAAGCTTATGTTGCAGATGAAATTGCTAAAAATCCTAACAAAGTTTTTGATGTTGACTTAACTTATTTAACAAGCCGTGGGCATTGGTACTTCACATCATGGAAAGGCGATGATAATAAATCTGGTGGTATCGCAACTAACATAGGTGTTCATTTTTATGACATGCTAGGTTGGGTTTTTGGTGATTTAGTTAAAAATGAAGCGCACTTAAAACAAGAAGATGCTAACGCTGGCTATTTAGAATTTAAACACGCTAAAGTCCGTTGGTTCTTGTCGGTAAATTATACTTATATTCCTGCTGATGTTAAAGCTGCAGGACAACGTACTTATCGTTCGATTACGGTTGATGGTAATGAAATTGAATTTTCAGGTGGTTTTACTGACCTTCATACCAAAAGCTATGACCATATCTTAACAGGTGGTGGCTTCGGTTTAGAAGAGGCACGTAAGAGCATTGAGATTGTTAGCTCAATTCGCAAGCAAGATATTGTGGTTAACCATTCTGATGTTCATCCGTTTGTATCAAAAGTGATTGGCTAATGACTAGTTACCATAAACACGAAAGCGCTATCGTAGATGATGGTGCTCAAATTGGATTAGATACTCATGTTTGGCATTTTGTACATGTTTGTAGTGGCGCAAAAATCGGTGCAGGCTGTTCACTCGGTCAAAATGTCTTTATCGGTAATAAAGTGACAATTGGCAATAACGTTAAGATTCAGAATAATGTGTCGGTTTACGACAACGTTCATCTTGAAGATGATGTTTTTTGTGGACCGAGCATGGTGTTCACTAATGTGTATAATCCACGTTCGTTCATCGAGCGAAAAACAGAATATCGTGACACGTTAGTTAAACGTGGCGTTACTCTTGGAGCAAACTGTACAATAGTCTGTGGTGTTACCCTAGGTGAATACGCATTAATTGGTGCAGGAGCTGTTATCAATAAAGATGTCAAACCGTTTGCGCTGTTGGTTGGCGTTCCGGGCAAACAAATTGGCTGGATAAGTAAATATGGCGAGCAACTTGATTTGCCTATTATTGGCTCGGCTGAAGCTACCTGTGAACACACGGGTGATAAATATCAACTTAATGACGGCGACTTAATACTCGTTTCATAACTTCTTTAAAGTGAACACAATGCAATTCATCGATTTAGCAGCGCAATATAGGCACTTGCAGACAAAAATAGACGCTAGAATAAAAACAGTTTTGGAGCATGGTAAATATATCATGGGTCCTGAAGTTCAAGAGTTAGAAGAAAGACTGTCTGATTATGTTGGTGTTAAGCATACCGTAAGTTGTGCTAATGGTACTGATGCGTTAACTTTAGCCTTAATGGTGTTAGGCGTAAAAGAAGGTGATGCAGTTTTTTGTCCGACGTTTACTTTTTTTGCAACAGCTGAAGCCATTGCCTTTGAAAAAGCGACACCTGTATTTGTTGACTCAAATGAAGCTACATTTAATATTTGCCCACAAGATTTAGAAAAGCAAATCAAAAAAGTTATTGCTGAAGGAGAGTTCACACCCAAAGCAATTATTGCGGTAGATTTATTTGGTTTGCCTGCAGATTACCCTGCAATACAAGCAATAGCTGATAGATATGACTTGAAAGTTATTGAAGACGCAGCACAAGGTTTCGGTGGTTCAATCACTAATGAGAACGGCAACGAACAAAAAGCGGGAGGCTTTGGTGATATCGCGACTACAAGCTTTTTCCCAGCGAAACCATTAGGCTGTTATGGTGATGGCGGTGCTGTTTTTACTAATAATGATGAATATGCAGAGTTATTAAAATCATACCGTGTACATGGTAAAGGACAAGATAAATACGATAACGTGCGAATAGGAATGAACAGTCGCTTAGATACCATTCAAGCAGCAATCTTATTAGAAAAACTAGCGGAGTTCCCAATAGAGCTAATTAAACGCAATAAGGCTGCAGCTAACTACGAAAAAGAATTAGCCGCTACCTATAAAACACCACAAGTACCAGCAGGATTCCTAAGTTCATGGGCGCAATATACCCTAGTAGATGAAAACCGTGATGCGGTGATGGCAAAATATAAAGAACAAGGTATGCCAACTGTTGTTTATTATGGTACCTGTATGCACCAGCAAACAGCATTTAAAGAGTTAGGTTACCAGAAAGGTGATTTTCCTATTGCTGAAAAGTTAGCAAAACAGGTGGTTAGTTTACCAATGCACCCTTATTTAAAATTACTAAGCTTAACTAAATAGCAATGAGCAAGCTTAATAAAAATAATTTTAATAAAAATGTATTAACTTTAATTACAGGATCTGTGATAGCTCAAGGGCTTCCCATTGCTTTAAGCCCAATTCTAACTCGTATTTATACTCCGGATGACTTCGGTGTTATTGCTTTGTACATGGCGATAACCATGATTTTTTCATCAATAGCAACAGGCCGATATGAACTTGCTATTATGTTGCCAAAAAAAGATTCTGATGCCCTTACTTTATTAATTATATCGGCTTTGATTTCTTTTTTTATAAGCTTATTATCATTATTAATAGTATTTATATTTAATCATGAGATAACTGTTTTTTTGGGCGTTCTAGAGCTTTCTCACTGGCTGTATTTTATACCCTTAAGTATTTTCTTATCGGGAATATATCAGGCAAGCATTTGTTGGTGCAGTAGAAATAAAGAGTTTAAGGACATTTCACAAAATAAGATTTTACAAAGTGGTAGCCTTGTTTCGGTTCAATTAATTTTTTCTAAACTGGGTTCTGCAGGGTTAGTCATAGGCTACATTATCTCTCAAGTAATATCGGTATTTATGTTGGTGAAGGTAATGTACAGTAAAAAAAAATCATCAAATACTAATAAAAAAATTAAAATGTATGCATTGGCTAAGCGCTATAAAAATTTTCCATTAGTTAATACATGGTCAGCCCTTTTAAATATAGCTTCTCTACAAGTTCCAGTGCTAATGTTAACCACTTTGTTCAATGCATCTACAACTGGTTTTTTTTCATTGTCGCAAAGAATTATACAAATGCCTATGTCCTTGATAGGTGTCTCTATAGGTCAGGTTTATTACCAAAGAGCTTCAAAAATAAAAAATGATAAAATAAAACTTAAGAAACTAACACTTGATTTGCATAATAAATTACTCTTGATAGGTATATTTCCTACATTAATAATATTATCATTCGGTGATGACCTTTTCGCTATAGTTTTCGGTGAAACCTGGAGGGTAGCAGGTGAATATGCCCAGTTGCTAAGTATATGGGTTTATTTTGTTTTTGTTAGCTCGCCATTGTCACATTTAATGACAATATATGAGAAGCATAAAGAGTCTGTGATTTTTAATGCTTTTCTTTTTGTTTCAAGAATTAGTAGCTTATTACTTGGTTGGTTGTTATTCAATGATCCTCATGTTGCTATAGGCTTATATGCTCTAGTGGGTACATTAGTATGGAGCTCTTTTGTATTTTATCTTATGAAAATTGCTGGTGTTAGTTATGCCGAAACAGCCAATCAATTATATAAATACCTAGCTGTAATTGCAGCTGCGGCATTACTAAATTTAATTTGAGTCTTATGGAATATAAAATAGCGTTACGAAATAATAAGGGAGGGGAGTGGACGGTTCATGACAATGTATCTGTTAAGGGCTACGCTTTTGATGATTTAGGTGGTTATTTTAATCTTGATAGGCTTGCGATTTTATTTGAAAACTGCTCGGATTTAGAACAGTTTAAGAAGCTTATTCATAGACTCAACGGATCTTTTTCTGTAGTTATAAAGACTAAGTTAGGAGTCTTGCTAGCGTCAGATATAACAAGAACTTTCCCTCTATTTTATACAAAACAAAATAATGCTTGGATTGTTAGTGATGATGCTAACTTTTTACAAGCAAAGTATTCTTTGAGAATATCCTCTGAGAAACGAGAATTATTTCAATGTACTGGTTATGTTACTGGTTGTAATACTCTCCTTGATTCTTTATATCAAGTACAAGCTGCTGAAGTTGTATTACTCAATAATGAGGTAGAATGTTATGAATATTGGACCTATGCAACCTCGAAAATAGTTAATAAACCTTTCTATAAGTTACAGAATTCGCTTTTGAATATTCTTGATGATGTAACTAAGAGGTTAGTAGAAAGTGTTGATGGAAGAACAGTGGTTATCCCTCTAAGTGGGGGATATGACTCAAGACTGATAGTAAGCCTTTTAAAAAAACATAAATATAATAGTGTAATTTGTTTTACATATGGGTCTAAAACAAGCTTTGAAAAAAAGATAGCTAGAAAAGTTGCCAGAAAACATAATGTTAAATTGATTGAAATTGATTATACGCCAGAATTTATTGATGAGAATCTAGATATAGCTGAATATATTGATTACATTAAATATGCATCAAACTATACATCCTTACCTCATATCCAAGACTTTCTCTCTGTGAAATATTTAGTTAAAAATGGTTTAGTTCCTACTGGCTCGATTTTTGTTCCGGGACACTCAGGGGATTTGTTTGCAGGAACTCATATTGCCTGTGAGAAAACAGCGACTAATAATCTAGATGCAGTCCAAGAAGCTATCAAAAGAAAACACTATTGCTTATCTGATACTACTGATCTAGAGATTACAATTGATTACTGTAATCCTGATTTTTTTTCGTATTCAAATACAGAAGCTTGGAGCTGGAAAGAAAGGCAAGCTAAATTTATAGTTAATTCATTAAAAGTTTACGAGTTTTTTGGGATGGAAGCTAGATTGCCATTATGGGATAAAGAACTAGCTGAATTTTTCAAAGAAATACCATTGGAATATAAGAACCACTCTCAGCATAATAAATATAATTTTTCAACTAATTTGTATGAAAACACCTTGTTCGAAATTTTTTATATCTATGGAGTTGGTTATAAAAAAACAAGTAACTTATTGGTATTACGCAAAGTACTCGATCGTTTTATTGGAATATTTAGTAATCAAGTTGATAGATTGAATAATTTTGATTATTTAATCTATCAACTTAATAGACACTTAAATATAGTAACAAAAGGGGATATAAACTCAGACCTAATAAAGATTGTTTTGTCGATACTAAAATAAAATTATCAGAATATCTCTGATTTAAACTTGAGAGTTAAAAATATAATATGGATCAAAATACAATCACAAACACTTCTAAATTAAAGGTTGTTGTAATTACTCAAGACTTATCAAAGATATTAAAACCTTTACATGATTTAAATCATAATATAATTGGAGTGATTGAATCCGCACCAAGAAATTATAATAAAAATATACTATTACGCTTCTATATTAATTTTATTAGATCTAATAAATGGATCAATAGAAATTATAAAAAAAGTATAGAAGGTTTCTGCGTTAGGAAAAAAATACCATATAGATTCATGACTGATGGTGGCGATGTCAATATTGAAGCTTGGCTTAAAACTTTAAATACTGACATTATTATTGTTTTCGGAATGTCACAGTTACTAAAAAGTAATGTTTTTTCTAGTCCAAAATTTGGGAGTATCAATTTACACCCTTCATTTCTTCCTGATTATAGGGGCCCTAACCCTGACTTTTGGCAATATATGAATTTAGAGATGAATCCCGGAGTAACTATTCACTTCATTGATAAAGGAGAGGATACAGGGGATATCATCTTGCAAGAGCGAAGTATTATACATTCTGGTATGAAATCCCCTGAACGTTTACAAAAACTAGTCGGACAGTTAGGTTTGGCATTAATAATAAAAACTTTAGAAAAAATTGAAGATGATTCAATCGTAAGAATAAAACAGCCGGAACATTCTCAAACTATGAGAGCAAGAAACTTGCACCTCGAAGAACATAATTCTCTCATAAATTGGGATGAATGGGATGTTAAAAGTATATGGCATGTTTTGAGGGGTACAGAAAGTTGGCTTAATGCCATTAAACAACCTCGAGGTTTATTTAAAGGCCAACGATGGGTGATCGGAAGTTATGAAAAGTGTGATATGGATGGAACAGTGCCAGGAAAAATATATCATAATAAGAAACAAAAATATGTAGCGGCAAAAAATGGTAAAATAACGCTGACAGTTTCCTTTAATATTAAAAAATTAATTTTAAGTTTGGTCAAATGAACAATAAAAGTAAGTACCGTGAGTTATGTAATATAGAGTCGACTATACCTTTATTTAGTCAAGATTGGTGGCTAGATGCAGTTTGTGGAGAAGATAGTTGGGATGTTTGTCTGGTTGAAAAAGGTCGGCAGATTGTCGCTACAATGCCATATTATATTGTCAAAAGAAATTTTTTTACCTTTTCAACCCAACCTAGTATGACGCAGACATTAGGTCCTTGGCTTAAGAATTTCGATGGAAAATATAGCAAAAAGCTTGCGCAGGAAAAAGACTTAATGCAAGAGTTAATAGCTCAATTACCAAGTTTTGATTATTTTAGCCAAAATTGGAATTATCAAAATACGAATTGGTTACCTTTCTATTGGAAAGGTTATAAACAAACTACGCGTTACACGTATGTAATTGATTTGCAATGTGGACTTGAAGACATATTCAAGAGTTTTGAATCATCAAAAAAGAAGAATATCAAAAAATCAGCAGAACTTGTAAATATTGTATATGATATTACATCCTCCGACTTTTATAATAATCATAAGCTCACCCTTTCTAAGCAAGGGGTTGATATAACTTACTCGTATGATTTGTTTAAAAAATTATATGATAGTGCCTATGAACGAAATAGTGGAAAAACTATCGCTGC
Source organism: Colwellia sp. MB3u-45 (assembly GCF_014077005.1). Lineage (GTDB taxonomy): Bacteria > Pseudomonadota > Gammaproteobacteria > Enterobacterales > Alteromonadaceae > Cognaticolwellia. The sequence goes on from NZ_JACGVC010000035.1 coordinate 13,892, forward strand.
TTACGACAAAGATGGTAATTTACATGCCGCATTATTTGTTGTTTGGGACGAGAACAGTGCATATGATTTAATAAGCACTATTGATCCTGAATATAGGACATATGGTGCAGCATCTCTTTTAATTAAAGAAATAATATCTTTTGTATCTGATAAAACAAAAAAATTCGATTTTGAAGGTTCTATGATAGAAAATGTTGAACGATCCTTTAGACAGTTTGGCGCAAAACAAGAAGCATATCATTCAATTAATAAATCAAATTCAAAAATAATCGATATGGCATTGTTTTTTAAATCTTTATTGGGATGAGTCGTGATAAAAATACATATGTCATCAATATTATTAGCAGAAAAAAATTATATTATTGATGTGATGTTTTCAGAGTTTTTTAACTTGGAATATGAAGTGATAATTGATGATAATCATGAGTATATTTCAATAACGTTAGATAATGAAGCTAGGTTGGTCGTTTGTTGTGAATTACTAAATATTGAAGATTACCTGTCTTCTCATCACTTACCTAAAGTGCGCTATGTAAAAAATAAATTTACACCAGAATGTGATATCCCCAATCTTTATGGAACAGGAAATGTTGAAGTATCTGATAGTGAAATTATTTGCAATATAGATATTTTTTCAAGTTGTTTTTTTATGCTTTCTAGAATGGAAGAAAAAAATTCAACGATAAAAGATAATCATAATCGCTTTCAAAGTAACAATTCGATAGCTTTTAAGTTTGGCTTTTTAGATCGGCCTATTGTAGATGAATATACCGAAATGCTGTGGAACATGCTTTCTTACCTCCAGCCCAGTTTAATTAGAAAACAACATAACTTTAAAAAATTTATTACATGTGATGTAGATTGGCCTTACGATCCTGTTAGAAGATCATTGAAAAAGTCTTTAAAAAAGTTTGTAGGAGATCTACTGAAACGGAAAGATATCATGTCTGCAGTCACAACATTGAAACTATATTTATATCATCAACTTGGTTTGAAACAAGGCGATATTTATAGAAGTTCAATTGATTGGATGATGGATGTGAATGAAAAAGTAGGAAATAAAATATCTTTTTATTTTATTTCCTTCGCAACAACCGAACTTGACTCAACTTTTGATCTAACGTCTAGTGACATGATTGAACTACTACAAAGTATTAGTGCTAGGGGGCATGAGATTGGTTTACACCCTGGGTATAACACCTTTCAGCATGAGAAAAACTTCAAAAAGAGTGTCGAGACTTTAAAGCATGCAATGGATATAGCTGGCATCAATCAGCAAAGTATAGGTGGCAGAATGCATTACTTAAGGTGGGATGCGTCTATAACAGCCAGTTTATGGGCTAAGAATGGGCTAGCATACGACTCAACATTAAGCTTTGCAGATTTAAGTGGTTTTAGGTGTGGGACTTGCCGCGAGTTTTCAATGTTTGATTTAAATGAAAAAAGTCACCTGCAACTTAAACAAAGGCCATTAATTAACATGGAGTGTACTGTAATTAGCCCCATGTATGAAGGGCTAGGATATTCTAATCAAGCTATGGAAAGGTTCAAGTACTTTATACGAAAAACATCACAATACAATGGGAACTACACCTTACTTTGGCATAATAGTCATTTTTCAAACGCCAAAGACAAACAATTTTATAAAGAGCTAATTAAATGAAAATATTAACTATTTTAGGTGCAAGACCACAATTTATAAAAGCAGGCACAGTTAGTCGTGCAATAGCCGAACGTATTGCTATTGAAGGTGAGATAATTAAAGAAGTAATTGTACATACTGGTCAGCATTATGATGAAAATATGAGTGATGTATTTTTTGATGAATTAAAAATACCAAAACCAGATTATAAATTAGACGCAGGTGGCAAAAGTCATGGTGCGATGACTGCTAGTATGATTGAAAAGCTAGAGTTAATTATGTTAGTTGAAAAACCAGACTGGGTAATGGTTTATGGTGATACTAACTCTACTTTAGCTGGTGCAATTGCTGCCTCTAAGCTACATATAAAAATTGCCCATGTTGAGGCTGGTTTGAGAAGCTTTAATATGAGAATGCCAGAGGAAATTAATAGAATCCTCACAGACAGAGTTAGCAATATCTTATTTTGCCCTACGCTCGGAGCTGTCGATAATCTAAATAAAGAAGGGGTGGTTAATTGGGGTAATAATACGAAAGTTGTTCTTTCTGGTGACGTAATGCAGGATGGAGCTAACTTTTATAGACAATTTTCGGTAAAACCTGAGTTAATAGAAATAGATAGTGACTTTATTTTATGTACTATCCACCGAGCTGAAAATACAGATTCATTAGAACGAATGGATGGTATTTTTTCTGCTTTGAGAGAAATTTCAAAAACTAAACAGGTGATTATGCCTCTTCACCCAAGAACCAAAAAGGTTTTAGATTCTAATGATGTAGATACTGCAGGTATCACTTTTACTGAGCCTGTAGGATATTTAAAAATGGTGTGGTTAATTGAGAATTCTGATTTAGTTATAACTGATAGCGGAGGATTACAAAAAGAAGCATACTTTTTTGATAAGCCCTGTATTACTCTCCGAGATGAAACTGAATGGGTAGAGTTGGTCGATTCAGGTGCCAACAAGCTAGTAGGTACTGACTGTACAAAAATCATTAACGCTTTTAACTTTTTTAACGGGTATAGTTTTGAAGGTGACAACAATTTGTATGGGCAAGGCAATACTAGTAAAATAATTATTGATGAAATGTTAGGTACTTTAAATGTATGAATCACTTTCATATTTTGCTTTATTAAATATAGAGAAATCACCTGGTGTAGATCAGAAAATTGATAATTTAGTGAAAGCTGCAATAGATATAGACATAAATGCACAAAAAAAAATATTTCCTGTTTCTCTAATTGGAATATTCAACTTTATTCGAAGTATAGTATCTTGTCGCTCTGAAATTATTTATATTCGCTTCTCGGACTTTTTATTTCCTTTTATTTTTTTATTTCTTTGTTACTTAAGAGTAAAAGGGAAGAAAGTGATCGTAGATGTACCCACTCCTCGAATTATTTGCATAAAAGAAATGGAAGTTAATATAAAAAAACCATTTTTCAAACTATTAAGGAAGACGTTATCCTATATTTCTTCTAGTTGGGTTTTATTTCCTTCAAATTTAATCATTCAATATGCGGATGAGCACCTATGGTTCTCTTATGGTACTAGGAAAAAGACCCTAAAAATGGGGAATGGTATTTTAATAGATAATAATATACCTTTGGCCAATAAGGAAGGAGTTCAAAATTCTATAAATATGATTGCTGTAGCACAACTAGCTGACTGGCATGGTTACGACAGATTAATTCAAGCTATGGCGATAGTAAGTGGAACTAGTAGTATTAATTATAACCTTACAGTTGTTGGGGAAGGTGAGTCACTTTATAAGCTAAAAGAATTAACTAATAGCTTAAAACTAAAAAATATTATTTTTACAGGCCGTTTAGTAGGTGATGATTTAAATAATGCTTTTGAAAATAAACACGTAGGCATCGCTAGTTTGGGGCTATATAGAATAGGATTACATGAGGCCTCGGTGCTAAAAACACGCGAATATATGGCTAGAGGTCTGCCTGTAATAACAGCTGGAAATGATCCTGACTTTCCTAGCGATTGTGGATTTCGCTTTAGTGTAAGTAATTCTTCAGAAATAGATTCTTTAGTTTGTTGCCTGAAAAGCTTACCGCTAAAATTAAGAGATTTATCACAAAGTGATATTCGGAGTTATGCAAAGGTAAACCTTTCAATTGAGTCTAAACTAAAAGTCATTCTCGAGGCGCTGTAGTGAATATAGGCTTATTTTCATTAACGTTAATTACTTTTATTTTAATAATTCATTACTTTGGAAAAAAGTCAATTGTTTCATTAAATTTTAATTTTTGGTCATTACTTTTTTATAAAGAAATGTTCTTTATCATACCTTCTATATTTTTTATATCAATTTATGGAGTTGAAAGCTTTAGAACATTCGTCCTAGCTAAGCCTGAAATGGAAAATATTACGTCTTGGGTTGTTCTTTACTGTGTAATGTCATTTATTACTTGTATGATATTTTTTAGTTTCATTGGTATCACAAATACAAGATTTGTAGCTGAACCTTCAAGTTTCACTTTGAATGATCGTAGAGATATAGTCATTTTTGGGTCTTCTGCTATGTTTACTGCGGTGACTTTATTATTAATTGCCATTCTTTTTCTTAATTATAAACATGCGTTCATTTATACCATTTTTTCAAGTGATAATTTAATTAAAGTGAGGCTTGAAAATACATACTATTCTATGTTGCCATCACAGGCATCTTATTTAATATCAATATCAACGTTTATTTCTACTATTTTTTCCGTGTATTTATTTAAAATAAACAATAAAAAATTAGGCTATATCACACTCATTATTTCTCTATTCTTAGCCACATCGGAGGGGTCTAAAGGAGACATAATGAATTTAGCTGTTGTTACATTTGTGGCCTATTTTTATTTTTTCAAGCCAAAGGTTAATCTGCTCAAGTTATTAGTCGTATTTGTTTTTTTTATTTCCTTATCTTCCGTATTACTTTTTCATGTTGTATCTTTACAAGTGCCTGATTTAAGTGTTGAACGATTCTTCTTATATTTAGTTGAGAGGATTGGTGTTGATCAAATGGCAGGTACATATGAAACCTTTTCAGCTGAACTATACTCTCCTAAATATGCTTGGCATGCAGTACCTTTTTCACACTTTTTTGTTGATTACAATATCTTTTCAAAAGATCTTATGTTGTTATCTGAAGGTGGTACACACACATCTGTTGGGGTTAAGAATAGTTTGTTTATATCTGAAGCCTTCGGAATGGGAAGTTGGGAATTAGCTATAGTTTCACCGTTTATTTTTTCTTTTGGATATGTCATCAAACTGTTGATAATTTATTCCACCTTGACAATACTTTTCTCAAAATCCGTATCACAGACTTTTACACTTCCATTGTTGTTTACAACAACTAAGTTAACTGGTGATTTTTCATCCGTTGTACTTCAAAAAGGTACTATTTTATTATTGGTTGTTTTCGTTGTTATTTATCTGGTTAGTTTATTGCTTAATTTTTTTATAAAAAATTATAGCTCTTAGCTTAATTAATTTTGTACAGTAATCTACTGTATTTATCAATATTTAGAGGTTTTTTTGAAATTACTTTTTGTTATAACACGTTCAGATGTGATCGGTGGTGCTAGCGTACACTTACACGATCTGGTAATGGGGATGGAGTTAAAAGGGCACACTGTTAGGGTTTTAATTGGTGGCGATGGTATTTTATTAGACCGTTTACTTACCTCTGGAGTTGATGTGAGGAGCTTAATTTATTTAAAAAGAAAAATTAATTTTTTGGACGATGTAAAATGTTATTACGAGTTAAAAAAAGAAGTTTTACTTTTTGCGCCTGACCTTATTCATCTTCACTCTTCGAAAGCAGGTATTATTGGGAGACTTGTCTCTCATCAATTGAATAGCCCTAGTATATTTACTGCGCATGGTTGGTCGTTTACTGAAGGAGTCTCATCCTTAAGAAGAATAACTTATAAACTAATTGAAAGGTTTATTGCTAATTACTCAGATAAAATAATTACAGTTTCTGAATTTGATAGAAAACTGGCTTTAAGTAATTCTATCTGTAAAAGTAGTTTAATATCAACAGTGAGAAATGGCGTAAAGGACCGGAAAAGTATTATAGAAAAGAAGGCAGGGGATAAGGTTCGCTTGATTATGGTGGCTAGATTCGATCAACAAAAAAACCAGCTGATGTTGATCGAAGTATTAAATAAAATTAAAGAACTCCCATTTGAAATGGTTTTTGTTGGTGATGGCCCATTATTATCTAAGGTAAAAGAAAAATCAGCACGAATGGGGTTAAATGAAAAAATCACCTTTTTAGGGGCCAGAAATGATGTGGATTATTTATTATCGAAAGCAGATGTATTTATCCTAATTTCAAACTGGGAAGGCCTACCATTGACCATACTTGAGGGGATGAGCCATGGACTGCCTATTATAGCATCAAATGTAGGTGGAGTGAGTGAAACCATTGATGATGATAAGGAAGGCTTTTTAATACCGCGTAACGGTAGTGATGAGTTACTTGTAGCACTAGCTAATATTATAAAAAATGCTGATATGAGAGAGCGTTTTGGACGAGCTGCAAGGGATAGATACGAAAATGAATTCCAAGTACAACAAATGATAGATTCAACTGAAAATATATATTTGGATGTTTTTAAAGGCTCTAATGAAAAATAGACATATATTAATTACAGGAGGAACAGGCTTTATCGGTCGTGAACTTCTGACTAAGTTTAATGATGAAAATATAACTCTTTTGTCTAGAACAACCCCCTTTAAAAATCAGATTCAAGCATCGTTAGAAGACTTTTTGGACAAAGAATTGATAATTGATAACTTTGATATAGTTATCCACTTAGCTGGTCTAGCTCATAATAACTATGATCTAGATGAATTCAGAAAGGTTAATGTTAAATCTACAGTTGCTTTAGCAAAGCAGGTTGCCGCAAAAGGTTTGAAAAGGTTTGTTTTTATTAGTTCTATAGGTGTAAATGGGAATAATACAGTTAACGAACCATTTAATGAACTTTCATTAGCTAACCCACACGCAGATTATGCGCTTTCAAAATACGAAGCAGAGACTGAGCTAATTCAATTATCAAAAAGTCTTGGTTTTGAGCTTGTGATTATTAGACCTCCTTTAGTTTATGGTGAAAATGCGCCCGGTAACTTTAAAAGTTTGTATAATTTAATATCTAAAGGTGTCCCTTTGCCATTTGGTCTCGTGAATAATTCTCGGAGCTTTATTTCTGTAAGTAATTTGTGCGACTTTATTGCTTTGACAACGACACACCCAAGTGCTGCAGGTGAGTTGTTTTTAATTGCGGATGATGAGAGGGTTTCTACTAAATCATTAATTAAGACTATTTGGAAAGCGAAAAATATCAGTTCTTTTTTAATCCCCGTACCTACTTTTATTTTTAAAATATTATTTAAAGTTTTAGGCCGTTCATCAATATATCTTCAGTTATTTGATAACTTAGAAGTTGATAACTCTAAAGCTAAAAAATTATTAGCGTGGTACCCAAAGCAAGCTATGATTGACGTTTTTAAAAAATCATAGATTTACATTGATATTATTAAGAAATAAACATGACACTTTTACTTATTCGATTATTAGACTTTCTATGTGCCTTTTTAGGCCTGTTATTTGCTTTTCCATTTTTACTTGTTTTAACAGTAATTGGTTACTTTGATACTGGCTCTCCTATTTTTATTCAAGAACGCGTGGGACGTTTTAAAAAACCATTCAAGCTTATTAAGTTCCGTACTATGACGGTTGGTACTGCATCTGTTGCTAGCCATCTCGCAAGTAGTTCATCAATTACTCTGTTCGGTAACTTCTTACGTAAGACAAAGTTAGATGAATTACCTCAACTTTGGAATGTGCTTAAGGGAGAAATGAGTTTAGTTGGTCCTCGTCCTAACTTGTTTAACCAAGAAGAGCTAATTACTGAACGTGAATTTCGTGGTGTTTATCAAGTACGCCCTGGTATAACCGGCTTAGCTCAGGTGAATGAAATCGATATGTCTACACCTGAACTACTTGCTCAGACTGATGAAAAAATGATTTCTACTTTGACGATTAGTGATTATTTCAAATATATACTTCAAACTGTTACCGGAGCTGGTCGCGGTGATAGAGTTACTAAAGATTAATTAGGTGGGTGAAGCGGTCAGAACTTTCGTAAAATGCAACCTGGTGATGTATATCAAACTTATGCTGATACCCAAGACTTATTTAAGGCGACAAATTATGTGCCTAAGATATCTGTTAAAGAAGGTGTTACTGAACTTGTAGCTTGGTATAAAGATTTTTATAAAATATAAAATACAAAGGACATTGTAATAATGAAAGCAGTAATCCCAGTAGCAGGCTTAGGCACGCGTATGCTACCCGCAACAAAAGCCATCCCAAAAGAAATGTTGCCTATTGTTGATAAACCTATGATCCAATACATTGTTAATGAATGTGTTGCGGCAGGTATTAAAGAAATAGTGTTAGTTACGCATTCTTCTAAAAATGCCATTGAAAATCATTTTGATAAATCATTTGAATTAGAAACAACGTTAGAAAATCGCGTTAAACGCCAATTATTAGATGAAATTCAAGCCATTTGTCCTAAAGATGTCACTATATTACATGTGCGTCAAGGTGAGGCTAAAGGTTTAGGGCATGCGGTATTAAAAGCCCGGCCTATTATTGGTAATGAACCATTTGTGGTGGTACTGCCAGATGTTATTTTAGATGATACAACAGCGGATTTAAAAACGGAAAACTTAGCGGCAATGTTAACCCGTTATAAGGAAGTAGGAAGCTATAGTCAGATAATGGTTGAGCCTGTTCCTATGGAGAAAGTAAGTAGCTATGGCGTAGTTGATTGCGCTGGCTATGAATTAGTACCGGGTGAATCGAAAGCAATGACTGCTGTTGTTGAAAAACCACCTATTGATGAAGCGCCTTCAAACTTAGCTGTAGTTGGACGCTATGTATTATCAAATAAAATTTGGGATTTACTTGAGTTTACTCAACCTGGTGCCAGTGATGAAATTCAATTGACCGATGCTATTGCAATGCTAATGAAGCTTGAAACCGTTGAAGCTTTTCATATGACAGGTAAGTCTCACGATTGTGGTTCTAAGCTTGGTTATATGAAGGCAAATGTTGAGTATGGCTTACGTCATGCAGAATTAGGCGATGATTTTAAGGCTTATTTGTCTGAATTGATAGGATAAGTATCTAAAATATAGTGCGTATTATAGGGTATGACAACCAAGAGCTTTGATAGAAATAGCAAAGTAATAAAACTGTATGAATATGTAACACCTTCTCCTTTATATGTATAATACACATCCACTTAGTCATATAAAAAACTTAATGTGTAGTTAGCTATAAAAATGAAATTTAAGTGTCTTTAATTCAGTCTGTTTTGAGTTTGCCGCGCCCTCACAAACGTGCCATTTTGTTGTTGATAGATTATGTATTTTTACTGTGTGCTTTTTGGCTGGCATTATTTACGCGCCTTGATAGCTATACGCCTTTATTTGATAAAATTATTGGATTGTTTTTATCTGCGCTCTACCGCTAAGTTTAATCGTTTTTGTAAAGTTTGGCCTTTATCGTGCAGTACTGCACGATATGAGTATACAATCGGTTTGGGCTATAGCCTTAGGTAGTGGTTTTCCTGCCCTGTTTGCCATTTATATTTCCTTTGGCAAATGGGCTTTAATTAGCTGGATAGATGACAAAATTTTGTAGAACCTAGAACCTGAACCTAGCACCTTAAGTAGTAAGAGGAACTTGTAATGGATAATTTTATCCGCTTAATTATCAATGCATCACGGGCAAAAAAGCGCGTGATTACTTTGTGTGTCGACTCGCTTTTTATCGCCATGGCTTTTTGGTTAGCGCTTATTGTTAGGCTTGATAGTGTTGAGCCTTTAAAAAGTGCCGATAACTGGCTGTTGTTGGCTTTATTAATACCCATCAGTTTATATGTGTTTATGAAATTGGGCTTATACCGTGCCGTGCTTAGATACATGAATTCGCAAGCACTCTGGGCCATTGTATTAGGTACAGCGATAACAACCGTTGTGCTGGTGTTATTAGCTTTTTTTATCGGTGTGGGCATACCCCGTACTATGCCGTTTATTTTTGCTTGGTTGTGTTTGTTAACCGTGGGCGGTTCGCGCATATTAGTCAGGGCACTTATTGGTAAAATGACCACCAGTAATAAAGAGTCAGTGATTATTTATGGCGCGGGCTCTGCGGGTATGCAGCTTGCTACTGCGTTAAATGCAGGCCCTGAATATTTTGTCAGTGTGTTTATTGACGACGATGTAAACAAACATGGCTCAATAATACAGGGTATACCTGTATGTGCTTTTAGTAACATAGATGAGTTAATAAAAAAACGTAAAGCAACTAAAGTGTTACTAGCCATGCCGAGTGCTACACGTGCAAGGCGTAAACAGGTATTGGCTCAGCTAGAGTCCCTAACCATTAAAGTACTGTCCATTCCAAGTATGGCTGATGTGGTTGAAGGTAAAGCAAAGCTCTCTGAATTTAAAGATGTTGGTGTTGAAGACTTATTAGGGCGCGACCCTGTAACGCCTAAACCTGAACTAATGACCGCAAATATAAGCAATAAAATCGTTATGGTTACCGGTGCGGGGGGTTCTATTGGCTCTGAACTGTGTCGGCAAATAGTTAAAATAAAACCCACAAAGTTAGTGCTTTTTGAGCGTAGTGAAATTGCGCTTTACTCTATTGAAAAAGAACTAGCTGAATACATTACTCGCCAAGCACTAGCCATTGAGTTAATTCCTATTATGGGCTCAGTACAGCGCGTTAACCGCCTCGAAACTGTTATGCTCAGCTTTGGTGTGCAAACCGTTTATCATACCGCAGCCTATAAACATGTACCCTTAGTTGAGCAAAATGTAGTTGAAGGGGTGCGTAATAATGTCTTTGGCACCTATTATGCCGCAAAAGCTGCTGTTAACGCTAAAGTAGCTACCTTTGTGCTGATCTCTACCGATAAAGCCGTACGCCCCACTAATGTTATGGGGGCTACAAAGCGCATGGCCGAGCTAGTACTGCAAGGCTTAGCGCAAGAGCAAGGTAGCAAACATAACACCCGTTTTTGTATGGTGCGTTTTGGCAATGTGCTTGGCTCGTCTGGCTCTGTAGTACCATTATTTCGTCGCCAAATACAACAAGGCGGCCCAATTACATTAACTCACCCCGATATTACTCGTTACTTTATGACCATACCTGAAGCCGCTCAACTTGTAATACAAGCAGGGGCTATGGGTAAAGGTGGCGATGTATTTGTGCTCGACATGGGCGACTCGGTAAAAATAAAAGACCTAGCCACTAAAATGGTGAAGTTGTCGGGCCTGGAAATTAAAACAGAAGATAACCCGCATGGCGATATAGAAATAAAATGCACCGGCCTTCGTCCAGGTGAAAAGCTTTATGAAGAACTGCTAATAGGCAATAACGTAGCGCAAACCCGGCACGAGCGTATAATGACCGCCAACGAAGTTATGCTGCCGCTTAAAGAGTTAAATGTATTTATTGATGCCTTAGATATTGCTTGTCATAATTTTGAGCACGAAAAAATTCGCCAGCTATTACTCGAGGCACCTACAGGCTTTAACCCTACCGATGGTATTTGTGATTTAGTGTGGAATGCTAGGTCTGAAAATTTGGTGGAAGAGAGGGGTTTGAGTAATGTGGTTAATTTGAAAAGCTAAAAACCAACTTGCAGCTATCAGCTATCAGCTATCAGCCATCAGCCATCAGTCATTAGAGCTTAGCTGTATTAGCTAGCGATTAACTTGGCTTCAGTTTTAAACTGACCGCTTTGAACTGAAAGCTGACAGCTTTACTTGATTTGTTTTTTTTCGTTTCAACAAAAGCGCATTGACAGATCAACCGCTTGTACGTGTTTGGTTAATGCCCCAACCGAGATAAAGTCGACGCCTGTTTTTGCATAATCTGTTAGTGTTGCCAGTGTCATATTACCCGACACTTCTAACTTGGTTTTACCGGCCGATATTTCTGCGGTTAATTGCACTGCTTGCTCAATCATCTGCGGGCTAAAGTTATCTAACATAATGATATCGCTACCGGCATTTAATGCTTGCGTTAGCTCTTCAATGCTCTCAACTTCCACTTCTACTGTTTTATCACTATGGTTGATGCGGGCGGTTTTAATCGCTTTTTCAATACCGCCACAAGCGGCAATGTGATTTTCTTTAATTAAAAAGGCATCAAACAAGCCTATTCTATGATTGACCCCACCACCGCAAGTTACCGCGTATTTTTGTGCGCTGCGCAGGCCGGGTAAAGTTTTACGGGTATCAAGTAGCTTAGTGCTGGTGCCGGCCAAGTGTTTAACAAAGCGGCTAGTAACGGTTGCGGTACCTGAAAGGCTTTGTAAAAAGTTTAAGGCGGTGCGTTCACCGGTTAATAAAATACGCGCATTACCCGTTAATTCAAATAAGGTGGTATTGGCTTTTATGCTTTCGCCATCGTTAACAAACCAAGTGATTTTGGTGGTGGTGTGGTAAATGTTATCAAGTTGTTTAAACACTTCATTTACCCAAGCAACGCCGCATATAACACAGGCATCGCGACTAATAATGTTAGCTACCGCTTGGTTTTCTAAGGGAATAAGTTCGGCGGTTATATCACGGCTAGCGGCGAGTTCTTGGTAGGTATTAACGCCTAGGTCTTCACATAATGCCCAGGTAACGGTTTTGCTGATGTCGTGTAATAATGAGGCTGGTAACATTTAAAGCTGCTCTCGTAAAATTAGTTGTTTTCCGGTTTGGCTAAATTCTACTCTTTTTAGCGCGCTCATGCCCAATAGAATTTCATCAGCCGCCATGCTGGGGTTAATATTTGCTGCTATATCATACAAATAAATATTACCTATGCGTAACTCGTTTATTTGCGTGGTAAAGACGGTAATAATGCCATTGGCGGTTTGCACACGTTGTTGCCCTTGCGCTTGCAGGGCTAAATTTTCTGCAATATGGGCCGGAATTGACACTTGTGTTGCGCCAGTATCCAGTAAAAATGTAACCTGGCGGCCATTAATAGCCCCGTTGGTTACATAATGCCCTTGGCGGTTTTGTTCTAAGGTAACGGCGGCTTTACCATTGGCTTGCATTGAAAGCTTAGGGTCTTGATTGGGATTATATTGTCCGTCTAACAAGTCTTGAAAAATAAAAACTAATAAGGCGATGCCAAGCACCCAAGCTATCCAGACAAAACCTTTGCCAAAATTTGCTGTTGTGTCATTTTCAGTCATTTATGTCCAACTCTTAGGTTAATCTGTTTGGTATATCTTGTTCTGTTGTCCACTTTACTATGTAATAGTATCAGGATAAACAATCGGTGAATTATTGTATGTCATCTTTGCCAAATGATCGAAAAAATAGCGCTGAACTGAGCATTAAAAAAGGTTGGCTTAGTGGCGTTGAAATTCAACCGTCGAGCCACTTTGAGCCTAGAGCCGAAAATGAAACCGTGAGTTTATTGGTTGTGCACAATATTTCATTGCCACCGGGGCAATTTGGCGCTGACCACATCACGAATTTTTTTCTGGGTAATTTAGACCCAAGCATAGATCCTTACTTTGAAAGTATATACCGCCTACGTGTATCCGCGCATTGCCTTATTCAGCGTGACGGTAATATTGTGCAATATGTTTCGTTTAACGATAAAGCTTGGCACGCTGGCCTGTCGTGTTATCAAGGTCGAGAAAAGTGTAATGACTTTTCAATTGGTATTGAGCTAGAAGGGACTGATGATATTCCTTATACTGAAGTACAATATCAGCAGCTTAGCCGAGTGAGTCAGAGCTTAATCGGTACTTATGCCGGCTTAGAAAATAACATTGTTGGTCATAGTGACATTGCGCCGGGCCGTAAAACAGACCCTGGGGCGGCGTTTGATTGGCCAATTTTTAGAGCATTATTAATACAAAAGCGGTCAGTTTGAGGCTGTCAGCTGTCAGTAAAAACAAACATCAACTGTGAGTTGGGAATAACTGATAGCTGACAGCTTAAGACTTACAGCTAATAAAACGTAGCTGAAGAGCTAAGATTTTTTTAAAAACATAGGATAATTAAAAATGAGCTTAATTAGTTTGTTAATTGCACTAGCTGCTGAGCGTTACTTGTCGTCAAGTGCTTGGCAGTTTAATACCTTGTACCAACGATATATGGCGGTAATTAAGCAAACTAAGTTGCTGGCTAATTATCGACATTCTGCACTGTTAAGTTATGCAGTAATTTTTATTCCTGTACTAGGTTGTCATTTTCTATTGGCACAAGTGGATAACGCTTTACTGTATTTAATTGCCTCCACCTTAATATTGATTGTTTGCTTTGGTTGCATGAAAACGCGCGAGGCTTATAAAAGCTATTTACAATCAGCTTTTAAAGGTGAATTAACCAGTTGTGAGTTGCATCACTTGCAACTACAACAAGATAAAAATATTGCTGACATGGACTTTGGCCAAACAATGGTTTGGTTAAATTATCGTTACTTTATCGCGGTTATGCTGTTTTTCGTTTTATTCGGTGCGGCAGGTGCATTGTTTTATCGCCTATTAACTACGGTAAATGAAAGTGTTAACGCGCAAAACTCTGCTGTGGATGTTGAGGATGAAGATAGCGAAGAGCGGGCTATTGACGACGGCGATGAAGGTGATAAAGCAACGCAACAATTATTATTTTGGGTTGATTGGCTGCCGGTTAGGCTGGTTGCTTTTGGTTATATGTTTGTTGGCCATTTCTCAAAAGCCATGCCGGCTTGGATAGATAACTTATTTGAATTTGAAAAAACGCCAAGCCAAGTCTTAATAAGTGTTGCTCAAATGTCGGAAGACTTTATGGTTGACGCGGATGACTATACTGCAGGGCCTTGTTTATTAGTAAAATTAGCCAAACGTACCTTGTTACTATTTCTAGCGGTAATAGCGGTATTAACCTTAACCGGTATTATTTCTTAGTTTTAACTTAAACTAAATTAAAGAAAAGAGAAAAAAGAGAAGTTTTAAGCTGTCAGTGCTCAGCTGTCAGCTTAAAACCAAAGCCAAGTTTAATCGTCTACCCATATAGCTAAACTCTTGTTACTGAAAGCTGACAGCTTAAAACTTACCGCTTAGAACATAAAACTACCTGTTATCATTTAATTTTCATTTCCACGAAGTGAAATCGAAATCGTTTATTCACGCTGCTACACCGATATCACGAAACTACTTAAGTCGCGTAATTGATTATAAATCACCCACAGTGTTTACAACGCTAAAGGCATTTGTTACATTATATTCGAAATTATCAAATTGGTAAGACCAATTGACCAAGGTATTTGGAAGTAAAGCCAGTGGCTTTAGATACCTAATAGTGCAATAACAAAGGATTTTATATGTCGATTCCGAGTATTAAAAAGCCGGTAAAGCAAGCTAAGTTGTCAGATATTATTTTGGCTCAGCTTGAGACTATGATCCTAGAAGGTAGTGTGAAGCCGGGCGAAAAATTACCGGCAGAGCGAGAACTGGCTAAGCAGTTTGATGTTTCGCGTCCTTCGTTACGTGAAGCCATGCAAAAGTTAGAAGCAAAAAATTTAGTCACTCGTCGTCAAGGTGGCGGCACTTATGTTAGTGATAAGATTTTAAGTGGACTGTCAGACCCACTATTTGCCCTAATGGCGAACAATAAAGAATCACAATTTGATTTATTAGAGTTTCGCCATGGTATTGAGGGTATGTCAGCCTATTATGCGGCTATGCGTGGTACTCAAGCTGACTTTGAAGAAATTCAGCGGAAACATGACAGTATTGGCACCGCGCAATTGGATGACAATTACCGGCTTGAAGCTGAAGCGGTTTTTGGTTTTTACATTGCTATATGCGCCGCGAGCCACAATGCGGTTATTCTGCATTTAGCCCAGAGTATGGCGCCATTGTTGATTGACAACATTGAGAAGAATTTAACTATATTGGCTAAGCGACCTGACGTGTTTAGCCAAATATCTGATTATCGTACACGTTTAATGAGTGCGATTGTCAGTGGCAAGCCCCAAATTGCTTGGGGAGCTAGCCATCGCCATTTAGCCTTCATTGAAGAAGTGCTATTAAAAATGTCGCAGGAAAATAGTCGTATGGAACGCTCAATACGCAGAATGAAACGACCGAAAACTGTCAGCAATTAAAAAATGAATGCTTGCCAAGTGCATGATTTATTACTTGAACGGTATAGGTGTGATAAAAAATTACTACGAATTAACGTTATCTGTTTAATAACAGCTATCTTTAAACCACTAAATTTACTTAACAAACAACAACTGGAGACTAAGTAATTATGTCTGAGCTCCCAAATCTAGATATTGATTCAATGGAAACCCAAGAATGGTTAGAATCAATGGAGTCTGTGTTAGAAAACGAAGGGCCGGAACGCGCTCATTTTCTACTTGAAAAGTTAATCGATAGAGCCCGTCGTAGCGGTACACATTTACCGTTTGACGCCAAGACGGCTTATGTAAACACCATTCCTCCAGGGTTAGAGCCGCATATGCCGGCTGACCAAACCATAGAGGCACGTATTCGTGCTGCTATTCGTTGGAATGCGTTAGTTTTGGTATTACGTGCCTCTAAAAAAGATTTAGACCTAGGTGGCCATATTGGCAGCTTTGCATCTTCTGCTATGTTATACGATGTTGGCTTTAACCATTTCTTTAAAGCCGCTTCTGAAAAAGATGGTGGCGACTTTATTTTTGCCCAAGGTCATATCTCTCCAGGTATTTATGCTCGTGCTTTTATGGAAGGACGATTAACCGAAGAGCAAATGAATAATTTCCGCCAAGAATGTGATGGCAAAGGCTTATCGTCATATCCTCATCCGCATTTAATGCCAGACTTTTGGCAGTTTCCTACGGTTTCAATGGGCTTAGGTCCACTACAAGCTATTTATACCGCACGTTTTCTTAAATATTTAACTGACCGTGGTATTAAAGACTGTTCAGACCAACGGGTTTATTGTTTCCTAGGTGACGGTGAAACAGATGAGCCTGAATCACTAGGTGCTATTGGTTTAGCAACACGTGAAGGTTTAGATAATTTAACTTTTATTATCAACTGTAACTTACAGCGCTTAGATGGCCCTGTTCGTGGTAACGGTAAAATTATTCAAGAGCTTGAAGGCACATTTCGCGGCGCAGGCTGGGAAGTGGTAAAAGTTATTTGGGGTTCTTACTGGGATGCGTTAATTGCCCGTGACACTTCAGGTAAATTATTACAGTTAATGAGTGAAACCGTTGACGGTGAATACCAAAACTGTAAAGCCAAAGGGGGTAAATACACCCGCGAGAACTTCTTCAATAAATACCCTGAAACTGCTGCACTAGTGGCGAATATGTCAGATGAAGATATTTACCGTTTAAACCGTGGTGGTCATGATCCAGTGAAAGTTTATGCGGCTTATAAAAAAGCCCAAAACACTAAGGGTCGCCCAACCGTTATCTTAGCTAAAACGGTTAAAGGTTTTGGTTTAGGTGCTTCAGGTGAAGCCTTAAATATTGCTCATAACGTGAAGAAAATGGACCTTGATTCGCTTAAGCATTACCGTGATCGTTTCAATATTCCAGTTAGTGATGAAAATATTGCTGATTTACCTTTCTTCAAGTTCTCAGAAGAAAGTGAAGAGTTTCAGTACATGAAAGCACGCCGAGAAGCCTTAGGCGGTTCATTACCTGCACGTCGTCAGCAAGCCGAAGAGTCACTTGATATTCCAGCATTAAAAATATTTGAGCCGATTTTAAAAGGCTCAGGTGAACGTGAAGTATCTTCAACCATGACTTTTGTTCGGGTACTTAACAGCTTATTAAAAGACAAGAAAATTGGTAAGCGTATTGTGCCTATTATTCCTGACGAAGCGCGTACTTTTGGTATGGAAGGTTTATTCCGCCAAGTAGGTATTTATGCTAGCGAAGGTCAAAAATATGTGCCACAAGATGCTGACCAAGTCGCTTATTACCGTGAAGACAAGAAAGGCCAAGTGTTACAAGAAGGGATTAACGAGCTAGGTGCTATGGCGTCTTGGGTTGCTTCAGGTACTTCTTATTCAACGTGTAACGCGACCACTATTCCATTCTACATTTACTACTCAATGTTTGGTTTCCAACGTGTGGGTGATTTAGCATGGGCCGCGGCTGATAGCCAAACGCGCGGTTTCTTATTAGGTGCTACTGCCGGTAGAACCACGCTTAATGGTGAAGGTTTACAACATCAAGATGGTCATTCACACGTACAAGCGGGTTTAATTCCTAACTGTGTGACTTACGATCCAACTTACGGTTATGAAATTGCCGTTATTGTGCGTGAAGGTTTACGTCGTATGTATGAAGAAAATGAAAATATTTTCTTCTACTTAACGCTAATGAATGAAAACTATCAACATCCGGCGATGCCAGAAAACAAAACAGTTGAAGATGAAATCATTAAAGGTATTTACCAACTTGAACGCGTTGAAGCTAAAAAAGCTAAAGCGAATGTGCAATTAATGGGCTCAGGTACTATTTTACAAAAAGTGCGTCAAGCTGCACAAATTTTGTCAGCAGACTATGGTGTATCAAGTGATGTTTATTCAGTAACTTCGTTTAATGAATTAGCCCGTGAAGGCCAAGCAGTAACGCGCTGGAATATGTTACACCCAGAAAGTAAGCAACAAACAGCCTATATTTCTAAGGTAATTACGAGCGATAAAGGCCCAGCGATTGCCGCAACTGATTATGTTAAAAACTATTCTGATCAAGTACGTGCTTATATCAATACTGAGTATCGTGTTCTAGGTACTGACGGTTTTGGTCGTAGTGACAGCCGTGATAATTTGCGTCAACATTTTGAAGTGGATCAAAACTACATTGTTGTTGCTGCACTTTATGAATTGGCTAACCGTGGTGATATTAAACACGCTGTGGTAAGTGAAGCGATTAAACGCTTTAATATTAACGCTGACAAACTTAACCCGCTTTACGCGTAATTAAGACTAGATAAGGAATTAACAAATGTCTGATATTGAAAAAATTCTAGTCCCAGATGTCGGTGGCGATGAAGTAGAAGTTATCGAAATATGCTTTGCAGTCGGCGATAGTTTAGAGGCTGACGAAGGTATTATTACGGTTGAAACAGATAAAGCCTCAATGGATATTCCAGCTCCGTTTGCTGGTGAACTTGTTGCCCTGTCAGTTAAAGTGGGCGATAAGATCAAAGAAGGTGATGTGATTGCCGAGATGAAAGGTACAGCAACAGCATCGACTGAAGCACCAGCAGAAGTTGCAGCTGAGCCAGAAGCTGAAGCAGCAAAAGAAGAAGCACCTGCAGCCGAGCCAACGCCAGAAAAATCGCCAGAAAAAGCGCCTGTTGCGGCTGCCAGTAGTGAAGTTATCGACATCCTAGTACCTGATATTGGTGAAGATGGTGAAGTTGACGTTATTGAAGTTTTGGTGGCTGTTGGTGATGTTATTGAAGCTGAAGATGGCTTGATCACCCTAGAAACTGATAAAGCGACTATGGATGTACCGTCACCGCATGCCGGAACGGTAAAAGAAGTTTTCATTAATACCGGTGATAAAGTTAAGCAAGGCTCTATTGTTATTAAACTTGAAACTTCATCGGGTGCATCGGGTGCACCTGTTGACGTTGATGAGCCTGTAGCAGAACCAGTAGCGGCTCCAGTGGCCGCTCCTGTAGCACCAGCACCGGCGGCTAAAAAGCCAGCGCCAGTGCCACATCATCCACAAGTGGGTCTAACCAATGCGGGTGCTATTTATACTTCACCTTCAATTCGTCGTTTAGCACGTGAATTTGGTGTTGATTTATCATTAGTTAAAGGTACTGGCCGTAAAAACCGTATTTTAAAAGAAGATGTGCAGTCATATGTTAAATATGAATTGTCTCGTCCAAAAGCAAATGCGGGTAGTTCAGTAGCGTCTGGAGAAGGTGGTTTACAAGTTGTTAGCGCGAAACAAATTGATTTCTCTAAGTTTGGTGAAGTTGAAACAAAAGCACTAACACGTATTCAGAAAATCTCTGGACCATTTTTACATCGTAACTGGGTCACTATTCCACATGTAACCCAATTTGATGAAGCTGATATCACGAATGTTGAAGCCTTCCGCAAAGAGCAAAACGTTATTTGTGAAAAGCAAAAGCTGGGTTTTAAAATTACGCCACTGGTGTTTATTTTAAAAGCAGCAGCAGATGCACTGCGTACTTTCCCAGTATTCAACTCTAGTTTGAGTGCCGATGGTGAAAGCTTGATCCTTAAAAAGTATATTCACATTGGTGTGGCAGTTGATACACCTAATGGCTTGGTTGTGCCCGTGGTACGTGATGTTGATCAAAAAGGTATTCACCAGTTATCACGTGAATTACTTGAAATCAGTATGAAAGCACGTGACGGCAAGCTAAAAGCAAATGATATGCAAGGCGGTTGTTTTACTATTTCAAGCCTTGGCGGTATTGGTGGTACAGCATTTACGCCAATTGTTAACGCGCCAGAAGTAGCAATTTTAGGTGTTTCTAAATCAGAAATGAAACCTAAGTGGAATGGTAAAGACTTTGAGCCTAAGTTAATGTTGCCATTGTCTATGTCCTACGACCATCGTGTAATTGACGGCGCGTTAGCGGCGCGGTTTACTGTACACCTAGCGGGCGTAATGAGTGACATCAGAAAACTCATTTTATAAGTTACCTGAATAAGTCAGTGAGATAAGATAAAGTGGGTAAAGTAATTAATTTTCACTTTACCCATTTTTTGCACATATTTACTGATTTAAAGATGGCGATCTTTGTGCGCTTTAAGTAAGATCGCAAACAAGTACAATAGAGTAATATGCTGAAAATATTAATGGTTAATGCTGTTAATAAAAGCTCGGCAAATATAGGCTGGCAACACCAGCAATAAACACATAAATTTTTGAGGTTAGCATGAGTAACGATATTAAAACTCAAGTAGTAGTTTTAGGTGCAGGTCCTGGCGGCTATTCAGCAGCATTTCGCGCAGCAGATTTAGGTTTAGACGTAGTGATAGTTGAAAACCGTGAAACGCTTGGTGGCGTGTGTTTGAATGTGGGTTGTATCCCATCAAAAGCACTTTTACACGTAGCTAAAGTTATTGACGATGCAGCAGCAATGGCATCTCATGGCGTTACTTTTGGTGCACCTAAAATTGATTTAGACAAAATTCGTGGCTGGAAAGAAAGTGTTGTTGGTCAATTAACTGGTGGTTTAGGCGGTATGGCTAAAGCCCGTAAAGTTAAAACGGTATTTGGTTACGGTAAATTTACTTCAGATAAAACTGTTGAAGTAGAAGGCGCTGATGGCAAAACGACGATCACTTTTGATAATGCGATTATTGCCGCAGGTTCATCAGTAGTTAATTTACCTTTCGTACCTACTGAAGACCCACGTGTTATCGACTCAACCGGTGCTTTAGAGCTGAAAGATATACCCGGCGAAATGTTAGTACTTGGTGGTGGCATTATTGGCCTAGAAATGGGTACAGTTTATAGAGCCTTAGGCTCAAATGTTTCAGTGGTAGAGTTTGCTGATCAGTTAGTCCCAGCTGCCGATAAAGATATTGTTCAAGCTTACACTAAGTTTAACAGTAAAAAATTCAACATCATGTTGTCAACCAAAGTGGTTGCTGTTGATGCGAAAGATGACGGCTTGTATGTTACTTTTGAAGGTAAAAATGCCCCGAAAGAACAAGTACGTTACGACAAAATTTTAATGGCTGTTGGCCGTAAGCCAAACGGTCACTTAGTTGCTGCAGATAAAGCGGGTGTTAATGTTGATGAACGTGGCTTTATCAACGTAACTAATGAGTTACGTACTAATGTTGCTCATATCTTCGCTATTGGTGATGTTATTGGCCAACCTATGCTTGCGCATAAAGCGGTACATGAAGGACATTGCGCTGCTGAAGTTATCTCTGGTAAGAAACATACTTTTGAACCGCGTTGTATTCCATCAGTGGCTTATACCGACCCAGAAATGGCTTGGGCTGGCGTAACAGAACGTGAAGCAAAAGAGCAAGGTTTAAATGTTGAAGTGTCTAACTTCCCTTGGGCTGCTTCTGGTCGTGCTATTGCTTCTGCGCGTACTGAAGGTAAAACTAAGATGATTTTCGACAAAGAAACTGGCCGTGTTTTAGGTGGTGCTATTGTCGGTATTAACGCCGGTGAAATGCTAGGCGAAATTTGTTTAGCGATTGAAATGGGCGCAGATGCTGAAGATGTTGGTTTAACTATTCATGCTCACCCAACCTTAAATGAATCAATCGGTCTAGCGGCAGAGATTTTTGAAGGTTCAATCACTGATTTACCGAATGCGAAAGCAGTGAAAAAGAAAAAATAATTAGTTAATGTAAGCTTTAACTTAACTGTTAAGTGCATTAATTGAAAAGCCAGCAACACTGCTGGCTTTTTTGTGTTTTAATTTTGGCTATAGCCATAGGCTTTATCTGTGATTATACTTACGATGTTTTTACTTAAAAATACACTAGCCTGCATTTTTAAGTGGAACAGGTATTACGGCTGAGGCTAAAATTAATTTTTATTTATAAGGAGATTTAGATGATGAAAAAATCAATGTGCCTATTGTTAGCGCTGTTGTTAACGGCATGTGCGAACAATATTAATACCCCCAACGGCGCCTCTCAGTGGGACTTTGACCATCAAGTACAATTTAAACAAACCGACTTAAAAAATGGTAAATACCACCTACAAGTCATCACCAAACAAAGTACAGAATTTAGTAAATTAGCCACTTTTCTTATGCGCCAATCATTACGACTATGCAAAAGTTATGGTTTTAAAATTGAAGTGCTAGAAGGTGTTGAGCGCTTTGATGATAAATTGTCATTTCCTAATATGATCATGCCGTCTTTATCAGCTAATATTGAATGTCCTACTTCATAATATAGTCTTACCAATCTCACTAATTTCATGATCATTTTACCGGGTTAAAATAACGCACTACTGCGTTATTTCTTTAATAATTAGAACAACTCGTGAGTACCGTAAATAGCTTATATTGGGTTTTTTCGCTACCTATAAAGTAGAGCAGATAATTAATGAAACGGGTGTTAGCAAATAATAATTACTGAATAGACATAAAAAAAGGGCTACTTTACCGCATGGTAAAGTAGCCCTTTTGCTTAATCGTTTTTAGCTATTTGCTTTCAGATCTTAAAAGGTATGAGCCTAGCTAGGATCAGCAATTTTAACAGCCACTGATGCTGGCGTTGTTAATGCTTCAAGCGGCGGAGCAAAGTCTGTTAGGTTAATACCGTCTACAGCGCTTTTGTACTCGGCTAAGGTAGGGAAACGACCCAGCATAGACGACAGTACAACTAACGGCGTAGAACCTAATAATGACTCACCTTTTTTCTCAGTGGTATCGGCTACAACACGACCTTGGAACAAACGTGTTGACGTTGCAATAACGGTATCACCAGGTTCAGCTTTCTCTTGGTTACCCATACATAAGTTACAACCAGGACGTTCTAAGTACATAATGTTTTCATACTTAGTACGGGCGGTATTTTTAGGCACAGCATCGTTAAATTCGAAACCAGAATACTTCTGTAGTATTTCCCAGTCACCTTCCGCTTTAAGCTCATCAACAATGTTGTATGTTGGTGGCGCGATAACTAAAGGTACTTTGAATTCAATTTTGCCATTTTGCTTTTCAATATTACGGAACATTTGCGCGATAATTTGCATATCACCTTTATGTACCATACAAGAACCCACAAAAGCTAAATCAACCGTTTTATCCTTGTAGAACGAAACAGGGCGAATAACGTCATGCGTGTAACGCTTAGACACATCGTCGTTATTTACATCTGGATCGGCAATCATAGGCTCGTCAATCAGGTCTAAATCAACAACGACTTCAGCGTAGTATTTAGCATTTTCATCTGGTGTTAATGCTGGTGTTTCGCCAGATTTAATACCAGCAATACGTTGGTCAGCTAAAGCGATTAAACCGTTAAGGGTTTTCGCTGCGTTTTCCATACCTTTGTCGATCATGATTTGGATGCGTTTTTTCGCTAATTCAAGTGAACCAATTAAGGTGTCATCTTGAGAAATACAGATTGAAGCTTTTGCTTTCATTTCTGCAGTCCAATCGGTAAAAGTAAAAGCTTGGTCAGCTAATAAAGTACCAATATGTACTTCAATAACACGGCCTTGGAAAACGTTGTCGCCAAATTGCTTAAGCATTTGCGCTTGCGTTGAATGCACAACGTCACGGAAATCCATGTATTTTTTCATGTGACCTTTAAAGGTCACTTTTACTGACTCAGGGATTGGCATAGATGCTTCACCTGTAGCAAGTGCCAGTGCAACAGTACCTGAATCGGCACCGAAGGCTACACCTTTTGACATACGCGTATGTGAGTCACCGCCAATGATAATGGCGCGGTCATCAACCGTGATATCATTTAACACTTTGTGAATAACGTCAGTCATTGCATGGTATTCACCTTTCGGGTCACGCGCAGTGATAAGGCCAAAAGCATTCATAAAGCTCATCAGCTTAGGAATGTTAGCTTTTGCTTTACTATCCCAAACAGACGCTGTGTGACAACCTGATTGGTAAGCACCGTCTACGATTGGAGAAATAGTTGATGCTGCCATTGCTTCTAGCTCTTGGCATGTCATTGGGCCTGTTGTGTCTTGAGAACCCACAATATTGACTTTAACACGAACATCAGAACCTGCATGTAAGGCATTTTTAGAGGTTACACCGACCGCGTTTCTATTGAATATTTTTTCAACTGCCGTTAAGCCTTGACCTTCAATTGACATTTCTTTGGCAAGTGCAAAAACTGCTGGCGCTGTAATACCTAAGGTTTCAGCAGCGAAAGTTTGAAGTTTTTTACCAAAGACAACGGCGTAAGAACCGCCTGCTTTCATAAATTCTACTTTCTGCGGTGTAAAAGCTGAAGATACATCAACAAGCTCTTTGTCGCCGTTGTATAGCTTCATCGCTTTAGTATCGATAGTTAATACCGTGCCGGTAGCTACTGAGTAAGCTTGTTCTAGTACAGAATCACCGTTTTCGTCAACAACAGCTTTGCTACTTGCATCGACTTTCTTAACCCAGTTTTTAAGATCAAGACCAATGCCGCCAGTGACATCTACTGTCGTTAAGAAAATGGGAGAAATACCATTAGTACCAGCAACCACAGGGGCAATATTAATAAAAGGTACGTATGGACTGCCTTGTTTACCTGCCAACAGTGCTACGTTGTTAACACCCGACATACGAGATGAACCAACACCCATAGTGCCTTTTTCTGCGATAAGCATGACTTTCGCGCTAGGGTATTTAGTTTGTAATGCTTTTATTTCTTCTTGAGCTTCTGGAGTGCTCATGCATTGGCCGTGCAATTCACGGTCAGCACGAGAGTGAGCCTGATGGCCAGGAGATAATAAATCTGTTGAGATATCACCTTCACCAGCAATGTAAGTCACTAGGTCAATTTTTTCTGCTATTTCTGGTAACTTTGTAAAGAACTCAGCTTTTGCATAGCTTTCAAGAATGTCTTTGGCAATGGCATTATTGGCTTTAAATGCTTCTTCAAGACGAGCAGTATCTGCTTCATATAAAAACACTTGGGTTTTTAATACTTCTGCTGCAGGTTTTGCCACTGATAAGTCGTCAGAAAATGCTAAGCTAAGTAGAACTTCTACTGAAGGACCACCTTTCATGTGAGAAAGTAATTCAAAAGCAAAGGCTACTGAGATTTCAGCAACAACAAATTCACCCAGAATGATTTCTTTTAAGAACTTGGCTTTTTCACCCGCGGCACTTGTTGTACCTGGCAAGGTATTATAGATAAAGAAATTAAGTGAATCAGCTCTGTGCTCATTATCTTGATCTTTAATTTGTTCGATAATTTCAGCTAATAACTCAGCACCATCTATAGGCTTAGGTGCTAGTGCTAATTCGTTTTTACGATTTTCAATCTCTGCTATATATTCTAGATACAGGCTCATTAAATTCTCTCTTCTTTAGCGATATTATTGCTAATAACATTTGTTAATCATTGTTATTAGCAGGACAAATTATACCCCCTAGTTTACCTGATTTTATGCTGACTACGAATCATTAGATTAAATAAGCATTATTCATCACTGTTATAGTTAATAGAAGATATAGTTATATTGCTTATGTTGGTGTCGTTATTAGTTATTATCCGTTGTTAGCAGGATAAAAAAGCACGGCAATTGTATTACTTAGTAGAAAAGTCTAATTTTCTAGCGGCTGATAATTTCCTATATTAGAGGTTAGTTATAGTAAGCATCTATTGACGCTGTTTAATTTTGACCTAACCATCAATAGATAGAACATTAATAGAGAGAACATTAAATTTTAATCTCAGATACTTAACAACGCTGTCCTAGCCTTGATAATCAAATTATCGAGTCCAACCAAAAGTCATATTAAGTATCACTTATCTTATTAGGTGAATATCGTGCTTCAAGAATATCGCAACCATATAGCAGAACGTGCTGCTGAAGGTCTTGTACCTAAAGCGTTAGATGCGGAACAAACCGCAGCATTAGTCGAATTAATTAAAAATCCACCGGTAGGTGAAGCAGTATTTCTTATCGACTTATTAACCAATCATATACCTGCGGGTGTTGATGACGCGGCTTATGTCAAGGCCGGTTTTTTAGCGGCGGTTACTCGCGGTGAAGTCACGTCAGCAATTTTAAGCCCTGAACAAGCAACACAATTATTAGGCACCATGTTGGGCGGTTATAATATTCAACCCCTGATTGAGCTGTTAGACCATGATAAATTGTCGGCCACTGCGGCGAAAGGTTTATCCCATACCTTGTTAATGTTTGATGCATTTCATGACGTGCAAGAAAAAGCTGAAGCGGGCAATGGGGCGGCCAAGCAAGTGATGCAGTCTTGGGCTGATGCCGAATGGTTTACCAGTAAAGAAAAAGTAGCGGAAAAAATTACCGTTAAAGTTTTTAAAGTCACCGGTGAAACTAACACCGACGATTTGTCACCGGCACCTGATGCTTGGTCTCGCCCTGACATTCCATTACACGCTAAAGCCATGCTTAAAATTGAGCGTGAAGGTATTACACCTGACGAAGATGGCGTGGTGGGTCCTATTGCGCAACTGGCAGAAATGCAAAAAGACGGCATTCCACTGGCTTATGTCGGTGATGTTGTCGGCACGGGCTCTTCACGTAAGTCGGCCGCCAACTCAGTGCTCTGGTTTATGGGCGACGATATCGCCTATATTCCAAACAAGCGCAGTGGTGGTGTTTGTTTAGGCGGTAAAATTGCCCCTATTTTTTATAACACCATGGAAGACTCAGGTGCCTTGCCGATTGAATTAGACGTGCAAAAAATGCATATGGGTGATGTGATAGACATTTATCCTTATGAAGGCGTAGTTAAAAATGCCGCTGGCGAGGTGATTTCACAATTTACATTAAGCGCAGTATTGTTAGATGAAGTGCGCGCTGGTGGGCGTATTCCCCTGATTATTGGTCGTGGTTTAACCGGCCGTGCGCGTGAAGCATTAGGTTTGGAAATAACAGATTTATTTGCCACACCCGTCGACCCTGCTGTTTCGACTAAAGGTTATACTTTAGCGCAGAAAATGGTTGGCAAAGCTTGTGGTGTTACTGGTGTTCGCGCGGGTCAATACTGTGAGCCAAAAATGACGACCGTGGGCTCGCAAGATACTACTGGGCCAATGACCCGTGATGAATTAAAAGATTTAGCCTGTTTGGGCTTTGCTGCCGATTTAACCATGCAGTCTTTTTGTCATACCTCGGCTTACCCTAAACCGGTTGATGTGGTGACTCATCACACCTTACCTGATTTTATGATGAATCGTGGTGGTGTCTCGCTTCGCCCGGGTGACGGCGTTATTCACTCGTGGTTAAACCGTATGTTGCTACCTGATACTGTCGGTACAGGTGGTGATTCTCATACCCGTTTCCCCTTAGGTATTTCATTTCCTGCCGGCTCTGGTTTAGTGGCATTTGCGGCGGCAACCGGTGTTATGCCATTGGATATGCCTGAGTCAGTTTTAGTGCGCTTTAAAGGTGAAATGCAGCCTGGAATTACCTTACGTGACTTAGTGCATGCCATTCCTTATTACGGTATTAAAAAGGGGTTATTAACCGTTGCAAAAGCCGGTAAAATTAATGAATTCTCTGGTCGCGTTTTAGAAATTGAAGGGCTTAAAGGCCTGTCGGTTGAGCAAGCCTTTGAATTGTCGGATGCCTCAGCTGAGCGTTCAGCGGGTGGTTGTTCAATCAAACTAGAAGAGGCAGCGGTTAGCGAGTATTTAAACTCTAATATTGTGATGTTAAAGTGGATGATCAGTGAAGGTTACGGTGATGTTCGCACCATTACGCGTCGTATCAAAGGCATGGAAGCTTGGTTAGCTAATCCTTCATTAATGGCAGCAGATAGTGATGCTGAATATGCCCACATTATTGACATTGATTTAGCCGATATTAAAGAGCCTATTGTATGTTGTCCCAATGATCCTGATGATGCGAGATTATTATCAGAAGTGGCGGGAGTTGCCATTGATGAAGTTTTCATCGGCTCATGTATGACCAACATTGGCCATTTTCGCGCGGCAGGTAAACTGATTGAGAAGTTTGGCAAAACCTTACCGACCCGTTTATGGGTGGCTCCACCAACGAAAATGGATAGAGACCAACTTACGGCTGAAGGTTACTATAATATTTATGGTAAAGCCGGCGCACGTATGGAAACGCCAGGTTGCTCACTGTGTATGGGTAACCAAGCACGGGTTGAAGAAAAATCAACTGTGCTTTCAACCTCGACACGTAACTTCCCTAACCGTTTAGGTAATGGCGCTAATGTTTATTTAACCTCGGCAGAATTAGCCGGTGTGGGGGCAATTTTAGGTAAGCTACCTTCGGTTGAAGAATACATGAAATATGCGTCACAAATTGATGCAACGGCCGCTGATACTTATCGTTACTTGAACTTTCATCAAATGGAAAGTTATACGAGTAAAGCCGATAAAGTCATTTTACAAGTAGAAGCCTAATTTGATACCTGCTTGTTGTGATATCAATAAATAACGGCGTGAGCAGTGCTTATCTCGTACTCGTGCCAATATAAGTAATACCAATTTTATTAATTAGGTGGTCTACTTTATACGCAGGGAAAATGGCCAAATATAAGGCATTTATTTTAATAACTAGTTGTTCTAATTATTAAATAAATAACGCAGTAGTGGGTTATTTTAACCAGTAAAAATGATCAGATAATTAGTGAGATTGGTATAAGCTAGGCTCTGCGCTTTTACTGGGTTATTTCTCCATAGCTTATATCTCATAGCTTATACCTCATAGTAAAAAGCCAATGCAAACCCCTGTTGATTATTATAATCAACAGGTTTTTTTTTATTGATAGCTTAAGTTGATCAGTTGATAGATTTATCGCTAATCTAGGGTCTTTTTAAAGCGCAGTACCGCTGCCATTAAGCCTAGCAGGGTAAAGCCCATTAGCCATAACATGTCAAAAGTCATATCTACTACTGCAACATCACGTAAAACTACCCCGCGAATTAATCGAATGAAGTGCGTGGCAGGTAAACCTTCAGCGATATATTGCGCTACTTCTGGCATACCTTCGTAAGGAAACATAAAGCCGGATAATAATATCGAAGGCAGTAAAATAAACACCGTCATTTGCATCGATTGCAGTTGGTTTTTTGCCAAGGTAGAGATAACTAATCCTAACACCAAGCTTGCGCAAATAAAGAGTAAAGTGGCGAAGGTTAATTGCCATAAACTGCCATTAATAGGCACGTTAAAAAAGAAATGTCCTAAGCCTAAAATAATGCTCACTTGAATAGCGCCAATAAAAATATAAGGAAATATTTTCCCTATCATGAGCTCAATCGAAGCTAAGGGTGTGGTAATTAATAGCTCCATATTACCGCGCTCTCGCTCTCGTACAATCGCGGCTGAGGTGAACATGATCATGGTCATGGTGAGTATAATTGCCACCAAACCAGGCACAGTATTGACCACACTACGTTGTTCAGGATTATATAATAAAGTGACTTCAAAGGTCGGGACATTACGATTCACCGGCTTGTCTAATAACTCGGCTAAGGGCATGTTGCGTAAACTTTTTATGCTGCTAGCAATTGCGGTGTCAGCGCCATCAACTAACCACTGCGCAATAGGGCGGCTGGTTTCTTCATCGCTTGCGGGGGGTAATCCAAAGCCAATGCTAGTATGGCGAACTAAGCGCTGAGCAACATCTTTAGGAATAATTAATACCGCCCGCACATCGCCTCGGTCAATGGCGGCTTGCGCTTGGGGTAACGAATGATAATGGCGGGTAAAATTAACCATACTCGTCGCGGCAACGGTTTGTTGTAAGACACGACTTAAGGCAGTTTGGCTTTGATCGACTATGCCGGCGGGGATATGGCGAATATTGGTATTAATGGCAAAAGCAAATAATAACAATTGCACTAAAGGGATCATGATCACCATGCCAAAGGTCATTCGATCACGTCTAAGTTGAATTAATTCTTTGATAACAATGGCTTGAATTCTCAATAAGGACATCATAACTGAGCCTTACTGACCTGTGATGCTGGCATAAGCTTGTTGCTAGTTGATAAGACAAAAACATCTTCAAGACTGGCTCTAACGATGTTGAGTTCTGCCTTGCTAGACATAATACGGCTATGCTTTAAAAAGGCGATAGGGTCAACAATGCTTTTATTGATTAATACCCGTAAATGAGCGCCAATCTGTGATGCAGAAACTACCTCAGGTAAGGCGATTAATTGTTGTTTTAGTTGCCTAAGATTGTCGGTTGATATTTCAATCACATTAGCCGGCATGTCAGCCATTAATTGTGCTGGTGAATCATCAGCGCGTTTAATGCCATTGTCTAAAATAGCTAATTTATGGCAGCGTTCAGCTTCATCCATATAATGGGTTGATACTAAAATAGTGATGCCTTGATCGCATAAATCAAATAACTGCTCCCAAAATTCACGACGATTTTCAGGGTCTACCGCAGATGTTGGTTCATCTAAAAATAATAACTTAGGTTTATGCATTACCGCACACGCCAGTGCTAAGCGTTGTTTTTGTCCGCCACTTAAGCTGCCGGCTAATTGCTTTTTAAGTTTTTCTAATTGATAAATACTGATGAGTTCATCGAGGCGAGCTTTTTGTTCTTTGGGGGGTAAACCGTAAACGCGAGCAATAAACTGCATGTTTTCTTTGATGGTTAAATCATCATACAAAGAAAATTTTTGTGTCATGTAGCCTATTTGTCGACGTAAGCTTTCGGTATCTTTAGGTAAATGACAACCTAAGACGTTAACTGTGCCAGCACTAGGTTTCAATAAACCGGTAAATAAACGAATCGCGGTGGTTTTTCCTGAGCCATTGGGACCAAGAAAGCCATAAATACGTTGCTTTTCTACCTGTAAATTCAATGAAGAAACCGCGGTCACAGAGCCAAATTTATGGGTTAAATTATTGGCATCAATCGCTAACTCAGCCATTAGCGCTCACTTAGGGAGGTTTTTTGTCGTGAAACTTTACTGGGTAAGACTACTTGTGCAGGAATGCCACTAGGTAAATCAGCGGCGTTGTCAGGCAGTATAATTTCAGCCAAGTACATTAGGTTAGCGCGCTCGGCTTGATTAAGTGCGTAATAGGGGGTGAATGCTGGCTCAGTAGCTACCCAGCGAACATGACCCAGTAGCGGTTGCGCTAAACCGTCAACGTAGACAGATAATTCATCACCAATATGGACATGAACGCGGTAAGGCTCAGGAATATAAACGCGCGCAAAAGGTGCTTTACCCGCAAGCACAATAGCCACTGGGCTACCTACAGTGACGCGTTCACCTAAGTTCCACGGTAAGTTATCTAAAATACCATCACGTTTTGCGGTAATGGTTAAATTACTGAGATTTTTTTGTTCGCTGGTTAACATCGCAATATTACTTGCTAACACAGCTTCAGCAATGGCTAAATCTTCAATGCGGGTACCATTAACTAATTGTCGTAATTGCTCTTTGGCACTGTTAAGCCTAGCTAAACTTTCATCGCGCAACGCTAGATCATTATCAAGCGTCGCTTGACTGGTTAAATTAGACTTTATCAGGCTTTGTGTTCGGGTGTAATTTGCCTTACTTTGTATTAATGCCGCTTTAGCGCCAGCCACATTAGCTTGTGCCGCAGCAACTTCTTCTGCACGAGCACCATTATGCGCTTTGTTTAAATTTGCTTGTGCTTGTTGCACCTGTGCTTGTGCTTTGGCAACTAACGCTTTTTGTAAGTCATCATCAAGCTTTACCAGTATCATGCCTTTAGTGACCTGACTACCTGCGCTAACAGGTAAGTCGGTGATCACTTCACTAACGGTGGCGGTATGAGCAATGCGGTCGCGTTCTAATGTGCCTAATGCGACATTTTTTCGATCGTTGTTACATGCGATTAAAAGTAAAAAAACAAAACTGACTAGTATTTTATTAGACATGGCTATTATCTTCCTGAAACAGCTGATAAATTTGGTGATGGATATTTAGTCTACGCCGTAACCTGCTAAGTTTAAGGACTTATTGCTTAAGGATTTATTTCGGAGCTACTTTTAAGTGTAACTGTGATTAAAAATTGTGCACCATAAAAGTTTGGTTTGATTTTTACTGGCTGTGAAAAGTTTTGTTTGGGGGTTAATTCGATTGTGACAGCTAAGTTGACAAAATTACCTAGCTTGCTATCTACCTAGCTTATTTCTTATTTAGTTTAATCCTTAGTTAGCCCTTAGTTAGCCCTTAGTTAGCAATTAGATAGCCTAGTTTTTACCTAGTTTAGCTTGGACTTTTTTCATGTGCTCGCGAAAGCTTTTATCAAATTTTGACTCCCCACAGCTAAAAAACTGTGTTGATGAGCCTTCGCTTAGGCCGTAGGCGCTCAAATCCTGAGTTATCGAGCATCTGCCGTCATCACCCTTGGTAATAGCTATACCTGCGCCCATATTTTTAGTATTTTTTTCACGTGTTTGTGCTTCATCTTTTAACGGTACTGAATGAGGCACCGTCTTTACGTCGTTATTAAAGATAGAAGGCGGTTGCTCGCTTTGATAAGGATTTTCGGTATTGGACACTGAGTTTTGATTAAGTTTACTGCGCAGCCTTTGTAATTGCATGAAACTATCTAGCTTGCTTCTCGTTGGCTCTGTTAACGGCTTTGGTTGTGACGTTTTAGACCGCGCTTTAGGTAATTCGGTTACCTTGCTTATTGTATCGTTAAAGGGTTTTTTGAGTGCTTTATTGAGTGTTTTATCAAGTGCTTTATCGATGAGTTTTTCTGTGTTTTTAGGTTTTGATGCCTGTTTCGTTTTCGCATTTTCATGGTCTTTTTTTACCGTAGGCAGGTCTTCAATGGGTATTTCTTTTGCTAGCGGTTTTGTTTTAATGGCCTTTAGCTCGGTTTTGTCTAACTTGGGTGCATAATAGATGAAGCTTTTTATTGGCGCATGCTTCGAGGGTGATTTTACTATTTTTTGTTGGCCGGGCTGGGTTACGAACATAACGAAAAGTATTAAGCTATGCACAATTAGCGATAATAAAACGGCGGTGAAAGTTCCTTTTTTCACAAAGATATAACGATCAGATAAATAGACAGGTAATTTATAGACGTTGTAACCCAATTTAAGTTCAATGGTCATTTACCCGAGTGACTGGTTTCTAATATAGGGGCTAGGTGTATTCGATTGAACCATAGATGATAAAAATATCATTGCTAGCACATGTGTTTTAGCTCATGGCAGCTTTACCAAAGAGATATAGTCGTCTATAGCACTCATCTGTACTAATTATACTGAGTTGAGGTTGGTTGAATTGCCATTTTTAATGTGAGGATAAAAAATAGTAAACAAGTGCGCGTAATCTCGTGTTAAAAACTATGATTTTGCTACAATTAAGCTGCGACAGCAATTCGCTAAACATCGTAAAGCTAAGCTGTAGATTTTCTTGAAAACATGGTGACTATTTTATTAATAGCACTGGTGTTCTAAGCCTAATGTTAAGCCTAATGTTAAGCACTGCTGCTGTCGCAAAGTAACAATTACCCGTCTTAATACTAAATTGGCTTTAATTATTCTCGCTAAGTGGCCAGTGATATAATCCGTTTGGTATAAATAGGGCTTTCCCAAAGATTTTTCAAAATGAGGTATGTATGGAATATCAATTTATAAACGATCCAATAACCGGTGGCGCCATGGCTAAGTTTTCACTTGAGCATGAAGTTATCGGACCTTGGTTAGAGGTTGAAGTGGGTGCTGACCCGGTAAAGTTGGCAAATTTATTATCTGCAATTTCCGAGATTGAACAAGAGAAAAAATTGGAGATCACCATAACGGGTAGTGAATATACCGTGGTTTTTAATCGTGGCGATGTCACAGTGCAAACCAATGCCAGTATGAATGGGGTCGAGGTCTTGCCAGAGGATCTGATGGAAGAAGACATTGATTTTGATCAACATGACTCATCGTCTTGTGGGCGTGAAGATTTTCGTGAAATATTATTGTCTTGGGCAAAGTTTCTTAATAAATAGTTATCACTTAGCCTGGTTGACTTATCAGGCTAAGTGATTATTACTCTCTCATTAAGAGAGTTATTATTATCTTAATAAGAGAGTAATAATTAAGATATAAACGTCCTTGGCATAGCCTTTATTAAGCTTTAATTGAGAATTTATTGAGAATTGATGATGAACTCTGCGCTTGAAAATAACCACAAAAAAAACCAACGCATGATCCCACTACGCTTCGTAGTAGCCCCCATCGCTATCATTTTAGTCGCTGTTATCGGCTTAATTATTTTTACGGTTTTGTCACCTAAACCGGCGAAAAAACCTGTCATTATTAAAGCGCCGCTGGTGGAAGTTAAAAAGATTGCCAGACAAGATGTTGGTTTTGTTATTGCCAGCCAAGGTAGTGTTTTACCTAGTACACAAACTCAGCTAATTTCGGAGGTTTCTGGACAAATAACCTTCGTCAACGAGAAGTTTAATATCGGTGGGTTTTTTACTCAAGGTGAAGTGTTATTGAGTATTGATGACATTAATTACCAAGTGGCATTATTACAAGCACAGTCGCAATTAGATGCCGCTAAAGCGCTGTTGATTGAAGAGCAAGCGAAAAAAGATCAGGCAGAAGAGCAATGGTTGTTAACCAAAAGAGCTTTGTCTGAAGCGCCAGTACTTGCTTTACGCTTACCGCAATTACAAAAAGCGAAAGCTGATATCAAAGCAGCAAAAGCTAATGTTATTGGTGCAGAAGTCAAGCTAGCGCGTACTAAAATAATCATACCTTATGATGCAATAGTAAAAGAAAAACAAGTAGATATAGGTCAATATGTCTCTATGGGCTCGGCTTTAACAACCATATTTGCCGTTGATTATGCTGAAGTTAGGTTACCCATTAAGCCGCGTGATGTCGGCTTTTTGAATTTACCAAAAATTAATGCTCAGCAAAGCAGTCGCTCAACCGTGGATATTTACACTAAAGTTAATGGCACTGAGCATCGTTGGGCGTCAAACTTAACGCGTTATGAAGGCGAAGTGGACAGTCGAAGTCGTGTGCATTATGTCATTGCTCAAATTGACGACCCCTATAGTGTTTTATCATCGAGTAAACACCAAGAGCTGCGCATTGGCAGCTTTGTTAATGCCAAAATTTCAGGCAAAGAAGTTAAAGATATTGTCACTATCCCCCGTGATGCCTTACATGGCGCCAACAGAGTTTACTTGGTAGACAAAGACAATAAACTGCATATTCAAGAAATTAATATCTTACGCAACGATGCTACTTATGTTTATAGCCATGACAGCTTTGGCGCCGGCTTTCGATTGGTCACCACTCAAATGCAAGCGCCAGTCGAGGGCATGGCGCTACGTGTATTAGGAGAGCTAAAAGATACACCAAAAGCCTCAAGCGAAGATAGCATTGTCGACGAGCAAGGTGACGACGAATGAGCGAGTTGACTCAAGCCCATAACGACGAAAAACACACAGGTATTATTGCTTGGTTTGCGCACAATAGTGTCGCGGCTAATCTCTTGATGGTGTTTATTTTAGTGGCAGGCTACTTTTCTTATCAGGGCATTAATAAAAAAATGTTTCCTGAGTTTAACGCTAATAGTATTCAGGTGATGGTGCCTCACTTAGGTGCCGCACCAGAAGAAGTTGAACAATCAGTTATTTTAAAAGTTGAAGAAGCATTAGAAGATATTGAAGGTATAAAGCGTATTACAGCAACGGCTAGAGAAGGTGTGGGTATTGTCACTATTGAATTGCAATCAGGCTATTCAATGTCAGAAAAACTTGATGAAGTGCAAATGCAAGTTGACGCCATTACTACCTTCCCCGAGCAAGCTGAAAAACCGATAGTCACTAAACAAGAGTTCAAAGGTCAGGTAATGTGGTTGTCGGTTAGTGGCTCAATGGAGCGACGCGCCCGACAAGTGATGGCGCAAAATATTCGTGATGAAATCATGGCATTGCCCAGTGTCAACAGTGCTGAAATTGTTGGCAACCGTGACTATGAAATTAGTATTGAAGTGTCTGAAGAAAAACTACAAGAGTACCAACTGACTTTTGACGACATTACTCAGGCGGTGCGTCGTTCATCGTTAGACATGCCCGGTGGCACAATTAAAGCGCGTGGTGGTGATATTTTGCTGCGCACAGAAGGCCAAGCCTACACAGGACATGAATATGGCGACTTAGTGTTGCGTACCGATGTTGATGGCACGCGCTTAGTGCTTTCAGACATTGCTAACATTAACGATGGCTTTGTTGAGCAAGCAGACTTTGCCACCTTTGACGATGAAAACACGTCAAGCATCATGGTGCAGTCAACCGGTGATCAAAATGATTTAGAGATTGCTGGCCAAGTGCGAGGCTACGTTGATGAAAAAAATCAGCAATTACCTAAAGGCGCGAGATTAACCGTTTGGGGAGATAGCTCATATTATCTGTCTGAGCGCTTAGATATGATGATTGACAATATGTTGATTGGGGCGTTTTTAGTCTTTATCGTGTTAACACTGTTTTTAAGAATAAAAATCGCTTTTTGGGTGATGTTAGGCATTCCCATTAGCTTTTTTGGTGCCTTGTTAATGATGCCATTATTAGGTGAATGGTCGGTATCAATTAACATGCTGAGCTTATTCGCCTTTATCATGGTACTGGGGATTGTGGTAGACGATGCCATTGTGATTGGTGAAAGTGCTTATGCCGAAATTGAGAAATATGGTCATTCTCGTGATAATATTATTCGCGGCACCATGCGTGTAGCCATGCCAGCAACTTTTGGTGTGCTTACCACCATAGCGGCATTTACACCGTTATTGTTTATTGATGCCACTTTTGCCGCCTTTTTCCGTTCTATTTCTATTGTGGTGAGTTTTTGCTTAATATTTTCACTGATTGAATCAAAGTGGATATTGCCAGCCCATTTATCGCACATGAAATATGTCCCGTTAAGTGCTGAAAATTCAAATTTTCTTGAGTGTTTTCAAATGCGTTTCAAGGAAAAACTTGAAAACTTTATTCATACTGTTTATCAGCCTTTTCTTGAAAAGGCCTTAATTGCCCGCTACAACACCATGGCAATATTTGTGGCGATTTTAATCTTGTCGATTAGCCTTATTACCGGAGCGTTTGTTAAGTTAGAAGTGTTCCCTAATATTCCAAGTGACTTTATTCAAGGTAATCTTATTATGGTGGACGGCTCTCCTGCGCATCAACGTAATAAAGCGATAGCACAAGTAGAGAAAGCCGTTAAGACCATAGCGAAACAAAATAAGTATAATGGCGTCAGTTTTATTAAGCATAAAATGATCTTCACTAACGGTAATACCGTTGCCAATGTATTGTTAGAATTAGTCAAACCCGATCAACGTGAGCTCGACGCTTATCAAATAGAGAAACTTTGGCGTGATGAAATTGGTGAAATTCCAGGCGCTAAAGAGTTACGCTTTTTTGCTGGCACTAATGCCGGCGGTGGTGCCGCGATTGAATTTCAGCTAACCGGTCAAAATGA
This sequence comes from Colwellia sp. MB3u-45, assembly GCF_014077005.1. Classification (GTDB taxonomy): domain Bacteria; phylum Pseudomonadota; class Gammaproteobacteria; order Enterobacterales; family Alteromonadaceae; genus Cognaticolwellia. Next base: position 51,727 of record NZ_JACGVC010000035.1, read on the forward strand.
CACTGAACTTGAAGCGGCAGCTGAGGCTATTCAGGCGCAACTGAATAGTTATGATGGTGTTTACGATGTACGACATTCTTTTAGCCGAGGCAGCCAAGAAATTAAGCTTAGTATCAAGCCAGAAGCAGAAGTACTGGGCTTAACTTTGTCGAACTTAGCCAAACAAGTCAGGCAAGCCTTTTATGGTGATGAAGCACAGCGTATTCAACGTGGCCGTGATGAGTTGAAAGTCATGGTGCGTTATCCTGAAGCTAGCCGTTTATCGGTATCTGATCTAGAAGATATGTGGATTAGGACACCTCAAGGTGAAAAAGTGCCATTTTATCAAGTGGCTGATATTGAAATAGGCCAAGGTTTTTCCACGATTACCCGGATTAACCAGAAGCGTTCAATCACCATTTCAGCTGATATTGACAGCGATAAGGTTGAATCAAGAAAAGTGGTCAGTGAAATGAATGATGATTATATTCCTGAAATTTTAGCGGACTATCCCAGTGTGGAATACGGTGTTGAAGGGGCGAGTAAAGATCAAGCTGATTTCCTATCTCAACTTGGCTTTGCCGCCATTGGTGCGATGTTTTTGATTTATGGTTTAATCGCTATTCCAACCAAATCATATAGCCAACCCTTGGTGATTATGTCGGTTATTCCTTTTGGTATTATCGGTGCCATTATCGGCCATTGGTTGCTGGGCCGTACGATCAACATGATGTCGATGTTTGGCTTTATTGCTTTAACTGGGGTTGTGGTTAACGACAGTTTAATCATGGTCGACTTTATCAATAAAGCGAAAGGGTCGGGTATGCGAATGTTCGACATTGTGAGTCAAGCGGGTACTCAACGATTTAGGGCGATATTACTCACCTCACTAACCACTTTTTTTGGTGTTTTCCCATTATATTTTGAACAAAGCTTACAAGCTCAGTTTATTATACCGATGGCGATTTCATTAGGTTTTGGTATTGTTTTTGCGACTGTGATCACACTGTTTTTGATCCCAGCGCTTTATTTGATTAAAGAAGATATCGCTAATCTCTTTAGAAAGCGACCAGAGTTCGGGGTTGAAACAAGGCCGAATTAATAGTTTTTAGCGGTAAGTTTAAAGCTGTCAGCTGTCAGATAATGTCAACATGCAGTGGTGTTTATTTTTACTGACAGCTCATAACTTCAAACTGACAGCTACTTTTAGCGATAAGTTTAAAGCTGTCAGCTGTCAGACAATGCCAACATGCAGTTGGTGTTTATTTTTACTGACAGCTTATAACTTCAAGCTGACAGCTGCTTTTAATTACCAACCCATCGCACTAAGCCAACTGATAATCGCTTTGGTTAAGGTTTTTTTCGCATAGTAACCCGTAGCTTGATTACTTAATTGTCTTTGTCGGTAATATATTTTCATGGCTCTTTGGGCAAAATCTTTTCTCATTTTCGCGCTGGCCAGTACTAAACGGTGATCGCGCTGCAAATATAAATCGAGTATAGGATAATCGCTTAGCGCGAGTTGTTGAGCAATTTTATCGTTTTCGGGCAAGGTCGGCATATAACTACTGAGCATCACTAAAGCACTGGGTTCGGCCACCAATGCTTGTTGATAGATATTCAGTAATACGGCGCTATGATTGCCTTCTGCTACCACAATAATGACGCCTGGGTAGCTTTTCGCTTTTGTAATGACTGCTTGCATAACATCAGCAAATTTTTTCTCATAGTTTGTTAAGGTCTCAATATCTTCAGTGCTACGCTCTTGCGCCGTGAAGGCTTGTGAAGGGTAGCTTTGCGGTTTATGCGGGGGATGCAAGGTAATGGTGGTCCAGCCATGTTGTGGCATATTGCTACTTAGCTGATTGAGTGCATTAGGTGTTGCTATGCTTTGTTGCCAATCAGGAATTAACACCATCACGCCTTTATTAATTGCCGTGGTGTGTTCATTAATGACCGTAAGGTAGCTGTCAGTACCTACCAGTAATGGCACTATTTTTTCTTGCGCTAAGTAGTGTTTAATATCTTGCTGCTGCTGCTCAAAAGCATCAACAGGTGCCTTGATCATGACTTTATTTTGCTGGCTATCTTCTGTGGACTTTGTTGGCGCAGTGCTAGCTTCAGTTTCAGTGTTAGTGTCAGCTTCAGTACTTTTTGGCGCTGTTGAGCTCGTGTTATCCGTTGGCTTTTCAGGCGGAGCAGTCTCCATTGCCCATGAGTGCGCGCTGTTAACTAATAGACTTAAGGTCGTTAACGCGATGAATAAAAATAGTGGGCGTATGTTTAAGCGCATAAAAAGCAAACTTCCTTAAATGGGTGACTGAGCAATAACTGCACATTGAGTATCAGCAACTGATGGTCGATAACGGATCATTAATAACGGATTATTAAGCGCGACAAAACCGGCTCTAGTGATATTATCGACGCTAGTGGGGCTTTCCTTTAAGTAGCTTTTAACTAGCTCTCGCCGCTCTTGGTGTTAATCAAACGGACAGGCTTTTGAAAATGTTAAGGTTTGCTCTGTCACTGGGTGGCTTATTTGTAGCATTTGGGCATGCAATTGTAAACGGCTACTCATCGCCAAGGCTTGCTCGTGGGCATAAAGTCGATCACCGAGTATTGGGTGGCCAAGCCACAGCATATGCACGCGCAACTGGTGAGAGCGTCCTGTTATGGGTGTCAGCTCAACTAAGGTGCTAGTTTGACCATCAATATCTTGGCGATAACTTAATACCTTATAATGCGTTAATGCCGCTTTACCTTGTTGATGATCTATTTTTTGTTTTGGTCTATTAGGCCAATCACCCATTAGGGGTTGCTCAACAGAGCCTTGCGCTTTTTCAATCTTACCAAAGACCCGAGCAATATAGCTTTTTTGCGTTAAGCGTTTTTCAAATTGGCGACTAATAGCCACATGCGCAGGTTTATTAAGTGCCATCACCATAATACCCGATGTCGCCATGTCTAATCGATGCACAATAGTTGCCGTGGGCAATACTTTGTGCACTCTACTTTCTAAACAGTCTTGATGCTCAGGTAAACGGCCAGATACGGTCAATAAACCACTGGATTTATTGACGACCACAATATCATTGTCGTGATAAATAATATCAAGGTAGGGGCGCATTTGAGGCTGATAAATAAAGTCAGGGTTAGCAGCCATTTTATTGTTTTCCTTTTAAACGCTTGTACTGTTGAAGGTTGTACTTTTTGATGTTGGTAAGCTAGCCATCAGGTGACAGAATATGCCCAGCCTGATGGCTTTTATCAAGAGCTTTTTAGTGTTTAGCTTTTAGTCTGTATTGACTTAGTTGCTGACCACAATTAAACGTACCGCTTCAAATTGAATTTTGGCTTTTTCAATATATTCAGCCAAAGCCTTTTTTTGCATAAGAATAAAGTCAATTTCTTGCTGACGCACACTTGGGTTGATCGCTTTTAGCGCGGTTAAGCGTTGATGCTCTTCATCCATAGCTAGGTGCATAGCTTTCAGCGCTTTTTGTTGAATCGAATCAACTTGCTGCTCGGCATGGTCTTCTGCTTTGGCGACTAACGGAGCCACTTGGCTTCTAAGTGCCTTAACTAACTGCAATGCCACTTGCTTTTTAACCGGTGATAATTGTTGATCTAATACGGTTTCGCTAACTTTATCAGCAAGGTTATTGCCATTTTTGTCGACTAATATACGAATAGGTGTAGTGGGTAAATAACGCCCTAGTTGTAAATTGCTCGGTGCGATGGCGGCTAAGGTAAATATGCACTCTAAGAAAAATGTGCCGGTAGGTAGTGCGGGATTTTTCAAAACACCAATACTAGCGTTACCAATTTCATCACAAAGTACCAGTTCCATCGCGCCGCGCACCATAGGATGATCCCAAGTGATCAGCTGATAATTTTCAACCGCTAAGGCGGTGTCACGATTAAAGGTAATGGTGGTACCGTCTTCTGGTAAGCACGGAAAGTTGGCACATAACATATGCTCAGAAGGCTGCAGGGCAATGGCGTTATCGGCTTTATCATCTTGTTGAATACCAAAAACGTCTAGCAGCTGAAACATAAATTGTGGCAAATGAATTTGCTGATCTAATTTTGCTATTTTCTTCACTAAAGCATGCGCTTTACCTTGGCCAGAAGAATGTAACTCAAGCAGTTTATCACGACCGGTTTCTAAATCTTGTTTGATGGTCAGATGCTTTTCATGGCTTTGCTCAATCAAGTTTTGTGCTTCGCTAGAGTCCCAGTTGGCACTAAGTGCAAGCTCAAATAAGCTTTCACCAAAAGCTTTAAACACCGAGTGACCAGTAATGCAGGTATGTTCAAAAGCGTTCAACGCTTGTGTATACCAATTAAACAGTAAGCTCTGCGCTGACTCTTCAAAGTATGGCACATGGATACGAATAATTTCTGTTTGACCGATACGGTCTAAACGCCCGATACGTTGTTCAAGTAAATCAGGGTTAAGCGGTAAATCAAATAACACTAAATGATGAGCAAATTGGAAGTTACGTCCTTCACTACCAATTTCAGAACACAGTAGCACTTGGGCGCTATCTTCATCTTGAGCAAAATAAGCGGCCGCACGATCGCGTTCAAAAATACTTAAGCCTTGATGAAATACTGCTGCACGCATACCTTCTTTAACACGTAAGGCGTTTTCCAAGTCGATTGCTGTTTGCGCATGTGCACAAATCACCACCACTTTTTCTTTTTTCAATGACTGTAATAGCGCAATTAAATAGTCAACACGTGGGTCAATATCAACCCAGTCTTCATGGCTATCTAAGCTGAACAATATTTCGGGCGTAAACAAGAGTTTTGCTTGTGCTTGCGACTTTAAATCTTCAGTTGTGCCCGACAATAATAGTTCATTGATCGAGTCTTGATAGGCTTCTGGCATCACCAGTGGCGTGGCATGTAATTCACGACCCGGAAAGCCTTTAATGGTGTTGCGACTATTACGAAATAATATACGGCCAGTGCCATGACGGTCTAAAAGCTGGTCAAGAATGTGCTGGCGAGCATTTTTTTTAGCGGCTTCTTCCAGATGATTTATCGCTGCGATATGTGCGCTAACGTCAGCTTCGTGCAATAAGTTGGTCAAGGTGGTTATTTGTTCAGTCGCTAATGGCTCATCGGTAACCAAAGTATTGGCCGCATTGGCGACTTCGGTATAATGCAGCTCTTCTTCGGTGAATTTTTGATAGTCGAAAAAGCGATCAGGATCAAGCAAACGCAAACGGGCAAAGTGACCTTCATGGCCTAATTGATCGGGTGTTGCTGTTAACAATAAAACCCCAGGAATAGTTTGCGCTAACTGTTCAATACATTGGTACTCAATGCTGACATTATCTTGCTGCCAGTTTAAATGGTGCGCCTCATCAACCACCATCAAGTCCCATTCTTCATCCATAATAGCTTCATACCAACGTGGGTTTTTGGTAATAAAACCAAGATTGACCAGCACCAGTTGTTCAGAACTAAAGGGATTTTCCTCTTCGCTGTTAGCGGTGATTTCTTCACAGCGACTTTCATCAAAAATACTAAACGACAAATTAAAGCGGCGTAACATTTCAACCAACCATTGATGCATCAATGATTCTGGTACTATGATCAGCACACGTTTAGCGCGCCCTGTGACCAATTGTTGATGAATAATTAAACCCGCTTCGATGGTTTTACCTAAGCCTACTTCATCGGCTAATAAAACCCGTGGCGCAAAACGACTACCGACTTCTTCGGCAATATATAATTGGTGTGGGATCAAGCTCACACGGCCACCGCTAAGGCCGGTTAAATCAGATTGTTGTTGGCTAAATTGATGCTGTAAGCAATCTTTGCGTAAGCGAAACCAATCTAGGCGATCAATTTGGCCGTTCAGTAGGCGGTCATGAGGTTTATTGAATTTAATGAAATGATCAATCATCATTTCTTTTAACGAGCAGGCTTCACCTGTGTCTTGTCGAGTACCAAAATAAGTCAGTAAGTTTTTGTCTTCTTGAGAAGATTCGACATTAAGTGACCAGCCTTCATGGCTCGGAATACTATCGCCAGTATTAAAAATTACTCGCGTTAGAGGGGCATTATCTATGGCGTATTGTCTTGCATCCCCTGTAGCCGTAAACACGATAGTAACAAAACGACCTTCGACCGCGGTAACCGTACCTAGTCCTTGATCTGACTCACTATCACTAATCCAGCGTTGTCCAGGGTAAAATGACATAGAAAAAAACTCCAACTCAATAACTCGCGCAAAAAATGCACGCCAAAAAAAGGGCGCTATAGTACCGTTAATCATAGAAGTGATCATTAAATAAATCCGTAAAAGGGGACTTTTTTTGCTTTAAATTTATAGAATTGAGTTTTGTTTTTAGTAATAGAGTCTTTTCAGTCCAATAATGATGGATATGACTTAGCGCTTAACCCGTAACAAGCCCCTTGCTTGCGGGGAAGTAAGCTGTCAAAGTGGTTATAAGCTTAAATAGCATAAGCTTTATTAGGATTATCTTTATAGTGGCTTTTTATGACGGCTTTATATCATGGCTTTTTATGACGGTAACGCTATGGTAAAAAAGAACAAGTAATGACATTGTTTTGGTTAGATGAATTATCAATTTTTTGGTTTCTAGCAGCAGTTTTAAGCAACAATACTGTGCAGCCTTCAACTTGGGAAAGGACTTTCATATGACAGCAAATAAAATTATTTATGTTTTAGACACCAATATATTATTACACGAACCCTTCGCTTTCCTCTCTTTTAAAGAACATGATGTGGTGGTACCGATGACGGTACTAGAAGAATTAGATTCTATCAAAGACCGCCACAAAGATGTCAGTCGTGATGCGCGAGTAGCGATTAGAGCGCTTGAAGATACCTTAGTTAATGCCACGCCAGAACAAGTACTAGCAGGCGTTAAATTACCGCAAAACGATGACCTACACCCCAGTGGTTGTTTATCTATTTTCAACGATTATGCCTTAGGCGAGAGTAAGGTGAAATTGTCTTTTAATGAAAATGACAATCGCATTATTAGTAGCGCGATTTATTTACAAGCCAAACATCCAGATAATAAAGTGGTGCTAGTCACCAAAGATATTAACATGCGCTTAAAGGCAAAAGGCGCTGGACTTGCTTTTGTTGAAGATTACCGCACGGATCAGCTCATTGATGATATTAAGTTTTTAACCAAAGGTTATCATCAATTTCCGGGTGATTTCTGGCAACAGGTCCATGACTGTGAAAGTGAAACAGAGGGCCGTAATACCACGCACTATATCAAGCGTGATTTACTGCCTAATGGCTATATCAATGAATACCTGATTGACGAAGGCGAACACTTCGCAGGTAAAATTACCGGGTTGGACGATGAAAACTTAGCGATAACCGATTTGAGTCGTGAGCGTTTAATGGCAAAACAAGCGTGGGGCATTCATCCAAAAAATATCTATCAGGGTATGGCAATGGATGCCTTGCTTGATCCCATGATTGATTTAGTCATTCTTACCGGCCCAGCCGGCTGTGGAAAAACTTTACTGGCCTTGGCAACCGCGCTAGAGCAAGTGATTGAGCGCGGGCTCTATGATAAAATTATTGTCACCCGCAGCACCCCTGAAATCGCAGAGTCAATCGGCTTTTTACCCGGTACGGAAGAAGAAAAAATGGCACCTTGGTTAGCCGCCATCACCGACTCGTTAGAAGTGTTGCACAAACAAGATGAAAATATGAATGGCAGTCTTAACTATATTATTGATAAAGCGAACATTCAGTTTAAATCAGTCAATTTTATGCGCGGTCGCAGCATTCAAAATACTTTGGTGCTACTTGATGAATGTCAAAACCTCACGGCTTCACAATTGAAAACCATTATTACCCGTTGTGGTGAAGGCACAAAAATAGTGTGTTCAGGTAACTTAGCGCAAATAGATAGTAACTATTTAACCGCAGTAACCTCAGGTTTGACCTACATTGTTGAGCGTTTTAAAAATTTTCCAGGTAGCAGTAACATCAACTTAAATGGTGTTGTGCGTAGTCGTTTAGCGTCATTTGCCGAAGAAAATCTATAAAAATTTAGTGCGGCGGTGATATTATCCATTTGTTACAATATCACCGTTAACCTTTTCAGTGCTGTCCTCAGTCAGTACTTTGATTTAATATTAGGTCATAAAGTTAAAGGTAACTTGCCGATGAGCTAAATTTTAGCGCACTTGCCTCTATATCATTATTAGGACTTGTTAGTGTTAGTAGAAAATTCAAAAGAGCAACTTCTTCAACGCTACAATAAATCAGTCATTGTGGTTTTTTCCAGCATCATGTTGCTGACTTTTATTATCTTCTTTTATAATTATAATCTCGCCCGCCAAGATTATCGAGACTATAAATTAGCTAAGCTGAGTGAATATAGTGTGCAGCTTAATAATAAACTGACCGGTACGGTAGAAACCCTCGCGGGCATACGTGATTTAGCTGAATATTATTTGCGTTTTCCGGCAGAATTACCCAGTCAGTCGCCGTCTTTGCGACAAGAAGGTCAGTACTTTTACCTTGATAAAAATCGACAAAATTTAAGCACTAATCATCATATGATGAGCGGAAATATTACCGGCGTTGGTCGTATTGACACTTTCAATCAATCCTTGCTGCATGAGCTAACGATGGCTAATGCTTTAACGCCGGCATTTGTTACTGCAAAAAAGTCAATCAAAGAAGCTAACTGGCTGTATTACATTTCAATGCAACGCTTTGTTAATTTATATCCTTGGGTACCCAGAAGTATCTGGCAATACAATGATCAAAGTTTAAGTAATGAGTTAATGCTGAAAATAAAAACCTCAGAGCACAAGGATGAAAAGCTTTGGGCGCGGCCTTATGTTGACTCGGCGAGTAAAGGTTTAAACACCATGCTAGGTATGGGAGTGTATTTAGACCATGAGATGAAAGGGGCGGTGCTCATTGATATGAATACGGCGGGCTTATATAACTATTTGCCTGAGGTAAGCGAAGTAGACCACGGCTATATTATTGTTGATAAGCAAAGTCATGTTTTGTTGCATAAAAATAACAGCAATCTTCCGCTAAATGCACAAACCGCTTTTAGTGACACTGCACCGTCGCAATTAAATCAGTTCAGTTATCAATCGTTACTCAATATTATGCCAAGTGCTGAAATTGGTGATTGGGTTGTTCAGCAGCAGAAGTTGGTTATTAATGACTGGATTTTATTGGAGTATCATCGCAAAGAAAGTTTCTATACTACGATTAATCAGCGTTTTTTGTCGATACTGATCAGTGTTTTTTTTGGCTTTTTAAGTTTATTAGTGGTGGTTTATTACGTTACCTATCGCTTATTTATCGGGCCCTCTAAAAAATTCATCAGGCATATTGAACATTGTTCAGCGGGTGATCCCGGTAAAATAAAACCTTCTGCCGAGTGGCGGCACTGGTTTAAAATTGTCGAAGATTTATTTGGCCAAAATCGCAGTTTAATGCAGCGTTTAAAGGATCAAAACATTGAGCTAGATTCGAGAGTAAAAGAAAAAACTCAAGCGTTATCACATAAAAGTGAGCAACATCAGCGTGACTATGCACTGTTACGCTCAGTGATGGATGCGATTCCAGACTACATTCTATTTAACGATCAACAAGGCGCTTTAATTGGCTGTAATCAGGCCGTTGAAAAACGGGTCTTACGAAAAGAAGTTGATATTTTAGGCGATCAAATTAATGATTTTATTGCGGCTGATATCAGCAAAAAAGTGGCGCAGAATATTAGTCAAAGTCAGCGAGGTCATTCATTTGTGGCGCATCATCAAACGGTGCCGACTGAGCATAATACCTATGAAATTTATCAAGCGCCGTTTTATGGGGTGTTTAATGAATTACTTGGCAGTATTATTTTAATTCGCGATGTGACTGAGCAATTTAAGATTAACCAAGCCCTGCAGCGCGCGAAAAATCAAGCTGAAGAAGCTAACCAAATTAAAAGCCAATTTTTGGCGAATATGAGTCATGAAATTCGTACGCCAATAAATGCCATGCAAGGGATGTTTTTTCTCTTACAACAAACGCGTTTAAATAAGGCTCAGGAGCAATATTTAGGTAATGCTCAAACCGCTTCAAATGCTTTGCTTTATTTAGTAAACGAATTGCTTGATTCGGCCAAGGTAGAGTCAGGAAATATGTCTGTACATAAAGAACTGACTGGACTGGAAAGTATTGTATCGCAAGCACTTAATCTTAATATTGGGGCACTCGTTGGCAAAGAGCTAAGTTTAAGTGTTGCCATTGATAGCCAAGTGCCATTAGATATTCATACTGACACTATGCGTTTAGTGCAAGTGCTGAGTAATTTACTTAATAATGCGATTAAATTTACTGAGCGCGGCAAAGTTGCGCTTAGCGTGTCATTATCTTGCCCCACCACCGAACCGGTCGATGCAAAAAATATCGCCGTGTTATTTACCGTGAAAGATACCGGCATAGGTATAGAAAAATCAAAACAAACGGGCTTATTTGAAGCATTTAAACAAGCCGATGAGTCGATGACCCGAGTTTATGGTGGCACAGGGCTAGGGTTATCAATATGCCAACATATTGCGCATTTACTGGGTGGCAAAATCACTATTGACAGTGTTTTAGGCCAGGGCGCTGAATTTACCTTAGCTTTACCTATGGACGCACCCAATATGCCGGTTTGCGATACCGGTTACTCTGCACATTGCTTAACTAAGTTTCGACCGCAATTTTCGACCAGTACTGTGCTGAATTTAGCGGTAAATATACCCGAAAAATTACGACAGAACTTTACTGATATTGCGCAATCTGTGATAGACATCTCAAGTTTTTCAGCGCTAAAAACAGTTGATGCTAAAGCAGATAAAGTATTACTTATCGATAGTAGCAAGTATCCGCAAGATTTGTTGAAAAGTGAATTGGATATAATAAAGCAAGAGGTTGCTGTACTGGCGTTATGTCAGCCAATAGCCAGTGTTATTTCAGCTGAGCTACTTGAGCAATTAAACCGCAATAGTATTAATTACTTGTTGCTTGAAATGCCGTTATACCGAAATGTTATTGCTAAGTTGGCCGAGGAGCTTTGTCGGCTCTCATCACATGGCGCCATAATGGATAATAAAATGACGACTAACCGTCATGAGCTTGATGCGGTGCAACCAAAAGTAGGCAGCCTAGCTGGATTGAAAGTATTGTTAGTTGAAGACAATCTGGTTAATCAATTGGTGGCGGTTAAATTATTGCAGTCCATGCAGGCGCAAGTGACTGTTGCACAAAATGGTCAAGAGGCGTTAGAAAAATTACCACTGGAAAATATTGATATTGTTTTGATGGATATTCAAATGCCCATCATGGACGGATTAACCGCCACTAAGCATATTCGCGCTCAACCACAATATAACCGCTTACCCATTATCGCTATGACAGCTCACGCCCGTGAAGAAGACAAGCAGCAATGCTTAGCGGCGGGTATGAACTTGCATATTGCTAAGCCAATTAGCCTAAAGGTATTACGCGATAGTATTTTGTCGCAACTGGTCAAAACACTAACGTAATTGCGCTGATATTAAGTGCTAGGGTCGGCAAAAAAAGCTTCGGCATAATAGCGGCCATTGCGTATGGCAAACTCAGCACTTGCTGATAATTCTCCAATGCGCATCATTGCTGGGCCAGTGGGCTCAGCTAAAATGTAGTCTAGGCCATCGATAGTGATGGTGAGTTCATCGCCTTCGCTTGGGATATTTATCGCGAGTAGGGCATGATTATCGATAAAAACCAACTGCATTTTTATACGTGGCATTAGCGCTCTAAAAATAGCAGCGGTCAGGGTTACTTTACTGTCACAATCACCTTGGTTTTGCCACAGTATTTGCAGCGGCGGATTAAACCCCGCGCCGGTTGATGTGACCCTCGACTCTAACGTAGCATAAGGAATACTTTGGATAAATCCGAGCACATAATTACTGACCTTTCTGACACTTTCCTCACCAACACGGTCTAAAATAAGGCCTTTTAGTACGGATAGATCAGTAAATGACTCTTGTGCGAAGCGAACATGGTCGGGCTTAATGGCTAAGCTGTTATCATAAGTAACAAATTGAGTATAATAGTTACGGGTTAAATGCTCATTCATAAAGTCTTGTTCAAGTTGCGCTATGCTTAGATACGCTTGGTCAAGTGCTGTTTTATTTTCACTGTTGAGTTCCATTTGTAAATTATTACCACGACCTAAAAATGTCACTTTTACATCAGTGATAGGGTGTTGTGTCAGTTGTTTTCTCATTTGCTGATCAACGTATTTGCTAGCGTGGTTGGCTTTATAACTTTTAAAGTTTCTAAAGCGATCAAATAAAGCCACTTTATCAATAGCAAAACTTAACGCTTGTGGTTGCTGAGCTTGGTCTAGCCATTGGTAGTTAAATTGTACATGCCCATCGGTTGTTGTTTTATTAAAATCAAGCTGCTTTGCCGACGTCATAGTCGCAAAGCATAATATTAAAATAACTACTGCCCCAAATAATCTCACCACTCACCTTTATCGCTAAATATTAACGCCTCAAGCTTATACCAATTTCACTAACTTTGTGAGCATTTTTGCTGGTTAACATAAGCCACTATTTTGTTGTTTATTTAATAATTATAACAAGCAGTTATTAAGAAAATCCTTGGTATTTAGTCATTGTTACTGGCTATAAAGTCGTTGTTCTAAGCAATGAAAAGGCTATGAGGTTGATTTTTAATGACCGACGAATTTATCATTTTACTTTTACTTTTACTGTCTTTGCTATATATTCAAACGAGTGTTTTAATTAATTGTTTAAATTACCTGTTTGGAGAATGTGATGGCTGACTATCAAGTACCTTTAAAAGATATGAATTTTTTGTTATATGACGTATTTAATGCTGATAAATTGTGGCAGTCATTACCGGCATTAGCTGATCGGGTTGACCGAGATACCGCCGAAGCAATTTTAGAAGGTTGTGCAAAAATTGCAGAGCAAGAAATAGCACCATTGTCGCGCAATGGCGATGAAGTAGGGGTTAGTTTCGATGCGGGTAAAGTCACGACAGCACCCGGCTATAAAGAAGCGTTTAAAACTTATGCTGAAGGTGGCTGGACCTCATTAGGCGGAGACCCTGACTTTGGTGGCATGGGCATGCCTAAAATGTTGACCGCATTTCATGAAGAAATGTTATGTTCGGCGGATATTTCATTTTCACTTTACCCAGGCTTAACTGCTGGCGCTGGCTTGTCGTTAGCAAAACATGGTAGTGAAGCATTAAAGAATCGCTATTTAACCCGTATTTATGCCGGCGACTGGTGTGCAAGCATGTGCTTAACTGAAGCCCATGCCGGCACTGATCTAGGTATGATCAGAACGAAAGCGGTACCACAAGCTGATGACAGTTATTTAGTGTCAGGGACAAAAATATTTATTACCGCCGGTGAGCATGATCTGACGGAGAATATTATCCATTTAGTGTTAGCTAAATTACCTGATGCGCCCGCTGGACCTCGTGGAATTTCATTATTCTTGGTACCAAAATTCAATGTTAATGATGATGAGTCCATCGGTGAACAAAACAATGTCAGCTGTGGTTCTATCGAACATAAAATGGGTATTCATGCTTCAGCTACTTGTGTGATGAATTTTGATGGTGCTAAAGGTTATTTAGTTGGTGAGCTCAATAAAGGCTTAGCTTGCATGTTTACTATGATGAACTTTGAGCGAGTTGGTGTAGGTATCCAAGGTTTAGGTGCAGCAGAACGCTCGTATCAAAATGCTTTAGAATATGCCAAAGATAGAATTCAAGGGCGTTCTTTATCTGGTGTTAAGTCACCTGATGCCCAAGCTGATTCGTTATTAGTACATGGTGATGTTCGTCGCATGTTGTTAAACATGAAGGCGTTAAATGAAGGTTCACGTGCCTTATCAACTTATACGGCTATGCAATTAGACATTGCGACTTATGGTTCGGGTGAAGCGCAAGTCAAAGCGGATCAACTTGTTGCTATAATGACTCCGATTGCTAAAGCGTTTTTTACTGATCTTGGCTTTGAAAATACCGTTGCTGGTCAACAAGTTTTCGGTGGTCATGGTTACGTTAGAGAATGGGGACAAGAGCAGTTAGTGCGAGATACCCGTATTGCACAAATTTATGAAGGCACTAACGGTATTCAAGCGATGGATTTGTTAGCCCGTAAAGTGGCCGGTAGTAAAGGCAAATTTGTGGCCGTCTTTCTTGAAGAAGTACGTGACTATATGCAAGCGGATAAAGTGGATGCTATGCAAGAGTTTACTCAACCTTTGGCTAAGGCCACAAATGAACTTGAAGAATTAACGCAATACTTATTAACCGCAGCACAGACTTCGCCAGAAGAACTGGGTTGTGCGGCCAATGACTATTTACACATATTTGGTTATACGGCGATGGCTTATGTTTGGGCTAGAATGGCAGAAGTTTCACTGGCTGCTAGCGATGATAAAACTTTCCATGAAAGTAAAGTCCGTACCGCTCGTTACTACTTTGCCCGATTATTACCCCGTACTCAGTCGTTGATCGCCTCAGCGAAATCTGGCCAAAGTGCGATGTTTGATATCGCAGAAGAGCTTTTTTAAAGACCCGCTTTAATCGCCATTAAATACCTAATGAAAAAGCCAATTCAATCACCTTGAATTGGCTTTTAATTTTTAATGGCTTAGATCAACCATCAGTAGTTCAAATCCGCATCAGTAATGTGAGACAATAAGCGACTTTATAGCTATTTGGGATATCTATCATGTAAGATATTCAGTAGCATTTAGTGAGTGAATTAATTAACTATTGATCAGTCTGCATTAAAGTTCACTGATAAAGTTATAAGACACTCCACAGCGAATACTCGACTTTATAGCCCATTCATTATATTAGTAAGCACTTAGAAACGGATTGGCATGGCTAGGTTTATGCCTAGGTTCATGGGTAGGTTATAGGTGTTTGGTAGATATCAAATTTTTAAACACACAGGATTAGGGAGAAATCAGTGCGTATTTTGAGTGTTTTACTCATCATAATGCTAGCAGCATGTAGCAGTAAAAAAGATGAAGTTGTTGTTAGCAAACCAGTATGCGATTTAGCATATTCGTCCTATCAAGCCACCGTTACCGGCTACTGCCAAGAAGCGGCTGCTGACCTACCAGAGTCATTAGACATTATTAATAAAAGTATAACGATTAAGCCGTTAGATGAAATTTCTGAGGTATTTTGGTTTAACAAAAAAATGAAATACTCGTTAATAAAACAAGAAGCGAGTGCACCCTTGATTTTTATTATTGCCGGTACTGGAGCGAGCTACAATAGTGTGAAAATGCTCAGTCTGCAAAAAAGTTTTTTTCAGCAGGGTTATCATGTCATCTCATTGTCATCGCCAACTTTTGCTAATTTTATTGTTAACTCACCTAACACCCAATACATGCCAGGTGATTTAGCGCATGATGCAGAATATTTATATCAGGTGATGAATTTAGTTTGGGCACAAGTTCAAGCTCAAGACGCAGTAGAGGCATTGTCATTTTCTCTTACCGGTTACAGCTTAGGTGGAGCGCATTCAGCATTTTTAGCGCTACTTGATGAAGAAAAACAAGCGTTTAACTTTGAAAAAGTGCTTCTGATTAATCCACCGGTTAGTTTATATAACTCAGTTAGTATTTTAGATAAATACTTTGATCTACGTGATAATCGACAAGCGGCGGTTGCTATGTTTGATGATATTTTCTCCCGTTTTTCCATTGTTTACTCAGCACAACGGTCTTCAAAATTTGATCAAGGCTCAATATTTAGTTTATTTAAAAATGTTGCCTTAACTGAAGCCGAGTTAAAACTGTTAATTGGTGCCTCGTTTAGAATATCGTCATCAGATATGATATTTGCCATCGATGTTAGTTTTAACACGGGTGCAATCACCTATAAAAACCACAGGATAAGCAAACTTGAGACTTTAACTCATTCACTACAACGCGCCAGTGAAATCACCTTTGTTGATTATTTTGACCGTGCCATGTTACCCAGAGCCCAGCGTGAAGATGCCAGTATCACCAAAGCCGATTTGATCGAACGTTACAGCTTACATGCCATTGAAGATTATTTAACCGCATCTGATAAAATTTATTTGGTCACCAATCAAGACGATATTATTTTACAGGCGGGCGAGGTGGAGTATTTGCAGAGCATTTTTACCGATAGGGCGAAAATTTTCCCTCGTGGTGGACACCTTGGCAACATTGATAGATTAAGTTTTGTTGAGCACCTACAGACCACGTTCCAAGGAGGGCTAAATTAATGTCAATGCTTGCCAATAAGTGTTCTAAGTTATTCGTTATCACCCTGTGTTTTTTATTGTTAGCCTGCTCCTCACAGCCAAAATTAGAGAGTACGGCCATAACACCGATCATTGCGATACCAGATAATCTGGCAGAACTTGGTGTGATGAGTGCTTATTCCGACCCTTGGGAGGGGTTTAATCGTCGTATGTATTATTTTAATGCTAAAGCCGATGAATACGTTTTATTACCCATAGTGACGGGCTATAAGAAAATCACCCCTGATGTTGTTGAAACTGGGCTGAGTAATTTTTTCAATAATATGGCTGAAATATCAACGTTTATCAATTCGTTATTGCAGTTTAAATTATCAGTGGCGGGCGAAACATTAGGTCGTTTTGCTGTTAATACCAGCTTAGGTTTAGCAGGGTTAATCGACGTTGCAACACCTATGGGTTTAGCCGCGCAAGATGAAGACTTTGGTCAAACACTAGGGTTTTGGGGCGTTAAGGCCGGACCATATCTCGTTTTACCTCTATTGGGCCCCTCGTCACTGCGTGATGCCACCGGTCTTGTTTTTGATGGTTTAGCAGATCAACAAGTGATGGATGAGCTGGGGATGAAATCTGAAGAGGAACTTTATCTTTCATTACTGAACAGTATTGATGCGAGAGCCAGATTACCTTTTCGCTACTACGGCTCGGGTTCAGCATTTGAATATGACTACTTTAAATTACTTTATAAGAAGTATCGTGAAATTCAAGTGGCTCGTTAACCCAGTTTACATAAACTGCAGTGACCAAAGTCAGCTGAATCTGCCCAGTGTTAGGTATCTTAATGTAGCTTAGCGATAACAATTAATGGTAGGTTTAGCTATTTTATTAATTACAGGTATAATCACGCCTGGTAAATTTTATAGGAATGTCTTTTGTTAGCAGTTATTCGTGTCATATTGATGACTTTTTCTTTAGTTATCATCTGTATTTGTTCAATTTTATTCTGTTTGATTAGGCCATTTCATCGCGACAATGTTCATCATACAGCTAATTATCTTGGCAAAGTTGCAAAAATTTTAGGTTTAGAGGTTGAGGTTAGAATACCAGAGTCGACAAAAAATATGGGCCCTGTTGTCTATATTTGTAATCATCAAAATAGCTATGATATTTTCACCGTCAGTAATGCTGTTCAACCCGCAACGGTTAGTGTTGGCAAAAAAAGTTTAAAATGGATCCCCTTTTTTGGTCAAATGTATTGGCTAACGGGTAATATTTTAATTGATAGAAAAAATAAAAATAAAGCCATGAATACTATCGATACTACCGCTAGAAAAATTCGTGAAAAAAAGCTGTCTGTTTGGTTATTTCCAGAAGGCACACGCAGTTATGGCCGTGGTTTATTACCTTTTAAATCAGGCGCATTTCGCACGGCGGCAAAAGCTAATGTACCTATCATTCCTGTTTGTGCAAGTAACACTCATAAAACCATAGACTTAAATCGTTGGGATAACGGTAAAATGATTATCGAATTTTTACCACCGGTATATTTATCTAGCGAAGATAAAGATAAAATTCGCAACATAACCAATAAAACCCGCAGTGACATGCTAGCGAAAATTGAACAATTGAATATTGAAACAGACCGTCAGCTACCACAAGTAGATGACCAAAATTCGCCAGATAAGCAAACAAGTGAGATAAAATAATGATTGATGAAGCATTGCAACAATGGCAAGAACATACCGAGCAATTGATCGCTACACTAGTTGAAGATGGCACAAATGAAGAAGTTCACCATACAATTGAACATCATTTTTCTAGTGGAGACTTTGATATTCTAGAAAAAGCGGCGATTACAGCATTTAAAAGCGGCTTTGAAATTGAAGAGCCAGAAGAGGCCGAATTAGAAAACGGAGATAAAGTCTTTGCTTTCGATATTGTGACCGAACA
Organism: Colwellia sp. MB3u-45; assembly: GCF_014077005.1. GTDB lineage: Bacteria > Pseudomonadota > Gammaproteobacteria > Enterobacterales > Alteromonadaceae > Cognaticolwellia. The sequence continues at coordinate 69,960 of NZ_JACGVC010000035.1, forward strand.
AGCTTTAGATTTTGATATTATTTTTGATGAAACAAAAACGATGTTCGAATTAGCAAAAAAATGTAACGTAGATTATGATGGCTGGGGTACCTACTTCGAAGAATAAGCCAATATCGATCAGCAGGAAGGATCAGCAAGGAACGAGCTACAAGTAGAAATAAGTAACTCACGATAAAAAGGTTATCCAATGGAATGGTTAAATACGTTATTACGACCTGAAATTTTAGCGCTATTAATTGCAATTGTAGCGATTGTTGCTGTGTTTGTAGTTGCCACACGCAAGGCGCATCATCGGCATCAAGAGCGCATAGAGAATATTAAAAACGGCTTTAATCCTGATTAATAAAAAACGCAAAGTGTCACACTTTGCGTTTTTTTATCACTGATATTTATGGCCAATAAGGCTTTATTAACGATAACGCTAGCCATTTTTTAAAGTGAATTTTATCAAAGCGCATTAAGCTAATACTGGCTGTTTTGTTAATTCAAAGGCATTACGTTGACTTAATAGTGAAAACGCTGCCGGGACAAAGATAAAGGATAACAGTGTGGTTAACACTGTACCACCGGCAACCGCGACAGCAAAAGGTGGCCAGAAGCCACCACCTGCAAGAATTAACGGCAGAAAGCCACCAACAGTAGTTATGGTAGTTGAACTAATATGACGTGCGCAACTTTGTACGCAGCGAATAATAGCTGCACGGTCACCTTGTATCGCTTGCTCATCCATTTTTAATTCAGCTATGATCACAATAGCCGCATTAATAGCCAGCCCCATTAACCCTAATAAAGCAATGATGACGGTAAAGCCAAAGGGATAATCAAAAATATAAACGCTCAGTAAGCCTAAGCCAATGGATTGAAATGCCGATAAAAATATAATCGCACTGAGTCTAAAAGAATTAAACGACAGCACCACAACTGTAAGTAGCAGGGTTAATATCAAGCCAACACTGGCCATGAGTTTACCCACCGCTTTATTGCGCTCTGCCGATTCACCGCCGAATTCTATTTGATAACCATTAGGTAATTGGTAGTCAGCCTTAGCCATACTTTCTTTAATTCGGTTAAGTACGATAGACGGTAAAACGTCTGCGCGAATATAGCCCTCAATAACATTCACTCGTACGCCATTGCGATGCGGAATGGCGCCGCGACTGGGTTTAATCTCTAAATCTGCGATGGCAGTTAAGGCAATGGCCTGCTTTGAGCTGGGATTAATAATGTTAATGTTGGCTAATGCCGCTAAGTCATCTCGTTGTTCGTTACCAATTCTAACCCTGACAGGAATTGATTCTGTTGCCTCAATAACCGAGCCGTTGGTTTGACCTGACAGTGTGGTATTAAGTTGCTTGGCGACCTGTACTAACGACAAGCCAGCTAAGTTAGCTTTTGCTTCGTCAATATTAACCCAAACTTTTGGCGTGCCAGGTTGTAGTGTTGAACGGCTATGGGTAATGTCTTGGGTTGCTGACATAAAAGCGCGAATATCATCACCAATTGTTTTTAAACGGTCAAGATTTGGGCCAAAAATACGCAATTCTACCGGTGCGTTAAAGGGCGGGCCTTGTTCAAGTTTTCTGACTAATATTTGCGCTTCAGGCAACATATCATCAAGTGTTTGTTGAATTTGGGGAATTAAACGATTCGCTGCCGCAAAATTTGTTGCGGTTACCATACCTTGGCCATAATACTGCGCACCATCTTTGGTTGGCATTAAATTATAGTAAAAAGAAGGCGCATTTTTACCGATAAACCAGCGCACCGATTCAATGCCATCGAGCGCTTCAAGGTAGTTGGTAAGTACTTTACTAACCCGCTCAGTATTGATTATGCTGCTTTGTGCGGGTAAAAAAAGTTCAACCTGAAACATGTCACGATCTGAGGAGGGGAAAAATTGCTCTTGCAGCTGTTTAGCGGCAATAAAACCTAATAAAGGCAAACAAACTACCAAGGTGATCACCAGTTTTCTATGTAGTAGTGACCAGTTAAGCAAGCGCACAAAACCACGATTTAACGCCGGTAAACTAATCCCACTTTGATACCAACGAGTCGAATTTTTATGCCTGTGTCGGCTAATAAAACGACCTGATAAGCCAGCAACAATAGTGTGAGATATAATATAAGAGCCGACTAAAGAAAATATAACACTAAGCGCAATACCGCCAACAAACTCACCGGCAGGCCCTGGCATAAGCACAATCGGCATAAAGGCTAAAATGGTGGTTAATGTTGAACCCAGCAAAGGTAACCATAAGTGATTGACTGCATTGGCTATCGCGTCAAGCCTACGTTGGCCCTTTTCGATATTGGTTTTTACGGTATCAGCCATCACAATGGCATTGTCCACCATAATACCCAAAGCAACCACTAAACCCGTCACCGACATCTGGTGTATAGGGAGGCCATAAAAATTCATCACGGATAAGGTAAATAACACGGTTAATGGCAGCGATAAGGTGACAATCAAAGCGGCTTGCCAGCCTAAGGTAATCAGTAATACTGCGGCAATAATGGCAAATCCTAGTGCGATATTACCGACTAAGTCGCTTAAACGCGCTTCGGTATAGCTGCTTTGATCGAATATCACCTCCAAAGTGACATTATTAGGTAGCGTTTGTGTAAATGAGGTTAACGCTTTTTGCACCGATGCACTCCATTGGTCGATACGCAAGTTTGGCAACATGCGGGTAGCAACAACTACCGCTTGTTGATTGTTGACCATGGCTATTTCGGTTGGCGGGTAATTGACTGTTTTTCGAATATCAGCAATGTCTCCTAAGCGCACTAAGTTGCCATTATCATCAGCTTTTATCGAGATGGTACTAATGCGGTTGGTATTGTGTAATGCACCAACCAACTCTATTTGCATCTGATTGAATGCGTTGGTGAGCTTTCCTGCCGATACTTTAGCATCAGCATTAAGAATTTTTTCTGAAATATCATTGATTGAAAGGTTTAATTGGCTGCTAATAACGGGGTCTACCTCGACCAGTACTTCCTCTGAGCCTTGGCCGAATATAGTGACTAAATCTGTACCATAAACCAGTTTTAGCTGATTTTGTAATTCATTAGCATAGCGACCTAAAATAGCAATGTTGGGTGTATCGCTACCTTGCCAATTTAGGGCAATTATTTGCGTGTAAGCATAACCTCTGTCGTCTTCTAGTACCGGCGTTAGTGTGCCGTTTGGCAAACTTGGGCTGAGATCGTTCAGTAAATCTCTAACCCGTGACCATATTGGCTTGGGATCGGTGATTTCATCTTGTAATTGCACTTGGACAATTGAAATACCCGCACGAGAATTTGACGTGAGTAGGTTTATTTCTGGTAGTTTTCTAAGGCTTTGTTCTATTTTCTCGCTGATCAGTACTTCAACTCGCTCAGCACTAGCACCCGGTAATTGTGTAATAACGCTAGCGATTCTATTAGTTATCCTTGGATCTTCGGTACGGGGTAAATTGCTTAACGCCCCTAAACCCGCCACCAATAAAAGCGTGATCATCAAGGACATTAAACGACCATTTTTGACAAATGAACGTATCATAAAATTTGCCCTGTGCTAGCCACTTGCTTGATAGCTTCGCTGGCCCGTTTCACTATTTGTCTTGGCACATAGCGATGCACACCACTAGCAATGACTTCGTGTGTCACTAAAGGTAAACCCGTAATATAGGCGGCATCTAGTGTGGCGTATTTTACCTCAACCGTAGTCGCTGATATGGTCAATAAATCATGGGCGGTTGCCGTGACCTGATAAACATTCCATTGGCCACGAATACCGTCAGTTAAAGCCGACAAAGGTAGCCAGAAACCGGCTTGTTCAACACCTTGTTCAATATTGACTTGTGCTAACTGGCCATTATAAAAAGTTAATGTTTGCTTAAGGCCAAGGCGCAGTTCAATGGTGCGGCTAACCTGATGCACCTGTTTACCAATAGCTAATATTTGTCCGGAGAGCGTTTGTTTATTTAAGGTAACAGAGAGCGTTTGCCCTACCACTAATTGGCTTGCTACTTTAACAGGTACGCCAACAGATACTTCGTGAGCAGCCTGTTGGATCAGGTTAAATGCGTCTTGATTGGGGCTGAAGTTTTCTCCTTCAGCGACGGTACGGCTACTGATCACTGCCGCGAAAGGGGCATGGAGTTTCGCGTGTGATATTTGATATTCTATACTGGCTATATTTGCTTGTTGACGGGAAATATCAGCATTGATGATTTTTTTTTCAGCTTCTAGCTCATCTACTGCTTGTTTAGAACTGTAACCTTTAGTCCTTAAATTATTGATACGAGATAAATTTAGACGATTGAGTTCGGCCCGTGCACGAAATTGCTCAATGGTGGCCACTATTGCTTGGCGTTGAATGGTGAGGAGTTCAGTATCAAATTCTGCCAATAATTGGCCTTTACTAACAAGGTCTCCACTATCAACATAAACTTTAGTAACCTTACCGGCATATTCAAAACTTAATGACGTGAGCTGTTTACTGACCACTTTGCCAATATAGGCGCGTTCAATGTTGTAAGACATACTGGGTGATATGGTGCGAATGTCGGCGCTTTGGTGGTAATTAGCACTTTGTTTGTTTGCTTGTGTCGTTGTTGGCTTAGTTTTTTGACTAGGTTCTTGAGTAGGCTCAGAGCAAGCACTGAGTAAGGCGAAGGAAAAAACTAAGCCATAAACGCGAAAAAACCTTGTAGTACGCTGATCTATAAACACGGAATGCACCTTAAACCTATAACATATAAACTAGACCGAATAGTCTAGTTTAGTCAAACTAGACTGTCTAGTCTAATTTGAGGTATGTTATGTGATATCGCAATAGTTTTTAATGGCCACTGAAACCAATATCTTGAGATGGCCTGCGCATAACAAGATCACAAGTTTAATGAAACTGTTATAATAGTGAATCGAACTGTAGGCGTTTTATGTAATTTTTATTACTGAGTCGTGAGCTAAGTATAAAGTAAATGCATAAAGTAAATGCATAAAGTTAACGTATAAAGTTAATATGGGTGATAGGGGTGTATGGCAAATATTCGAAGTAAAAGTGAAAGTAAAAGAAAACAAATTCTTGATGCTGCGACTATGCTGTTTACTGAGCAAGGCTATAGCTCAACTAGTATGGCTGAAATTGCCCAACATGCCGAGGTTTCAAAACAAACTGTCTATAGCCATTTTGGTAATAAAGATGAATTGTTTGCCGCGTCAATAAAGCAAAAGTGTGATTCATATCATATGACTGAAATTGGCCTAGATACCGCCAATGAGCCGGCAGAAATTTTATTTGTTTTGGCGAAGCGTTTTTTGGCTATGCTGACCTCAAAGGAAGCACTGGCCATTCATAAGATTTGTGCTTATGAGTCAAAATCATACCCCCAGTTGTCAGAGCTATTTTATCAAGAAGGTCCAGAACGTATTGTTAATGACGTGGCAATACTGATGGCCGATTTCGACAGCAAGCAACAATTAGCTATTCCAACCCCTAAATTTGCGGCACTACAGTTTTTAAATATGGTGAAAGGAGAATGTTGGATGCGTGTGGAATTTAATACCAAAAAACAACTATCTGAAGCAGAAATTAATCGCTATTTAACATCGAGTATTGCCATGTTCACTAAGGGCTATTCGCTTTAGTTTTTAACGACTACTGTTAAATTTATCGTATAGGTATTTACATGGCTAATAGTACTGGCAAAGTCAGTAGCGAAAGTAAGTCGGGAAAGCCAGTAGTGAAAGTAAGTAGGGGAAAATAATAGTGTTTATCAAAAAAGAAAGCGAACCTAGAGTGAGTTCGCTTTCTTTGTCGTTCTGCGTTTGTTTGGGCTAGTAAGTTGTTTCTAACAGATTCTTGCTATAACTGGAGTTAACCGGCTTTTCAGTCGCATCGTCAAGCAGCTCTCTAGGCATATAATTTTCATCATGCTTTGCTAATACTTCGCTCGCTTCAATGACATTACCATTGACTAAAATACCATTAGCGACAATACCTTGTCCTTCACGAAACAAGTCAGGCAAAATACCGTCATAGCTTACCGTAACGGTTGGATCAGTCTCAGAGAAGCTAATCGGCATTCTCATATCAGCGAGTTTAAAGCTTACTTTTAAGCTTTCGCTATTACGATGCACACTGCCTGGCACCACTAAACCACCAATACGTAAGCGTTGGCCGTTAATGGCTTTAAGACCGGTATCTTGTTTGCCATTATATATTTCAGAAGGCTTATAGAATAAATCAATATTTTGACTTAACGCGTACAAAACAAGCCCGGCAACAACGCCTAAGCCGATGATTATTGACGTGACTATAGTTAATCGCTTCTTACGACGGGGATTCATACGGTTACCTCTTAAGTTTTATGACTGATGTCAGCACGGGGTTGTGTGTTTTGTAGCTCGGCCGCTTGACGTAATTTTGCTTCGCGTTTTTGACGCTGGGCTATTTGTTGCTTAATTTTTTTATGATCCGTGATACTCGAAAACACTAATAAGGCTAAAGCCAAAATACTAACGCCATAGGATAACCAGACATAAAATCCATAGCCGCCCATAGCGATAAAAGCACTGAAACTATCAAACTGCATGCGCTTTCTCCTCAGTAGCCACTAATTCACGTACCCAAGGGCGCATACTGTTACGATTGAGTATTTCGCTGCGAAAACGTAAGCAGATTAACGCTGTGACTAAAAAAGCAAAACCAATAAAACAAACCAAAAATGGCCAAAACATATCTGCAGTCATCGAAGGTTGGCCTAGCTTACTCACGGTTGCCCCTTGATGCAGGGTGTTCCACCACTCGACAGAATATTTAATAATCGGTAAATTAATCACGCCCACTAAGGCAAGAATGCCGGCTGCTTTGCCTGCTAAATTTTTATCTTCAAAAGCATTATGTAAAGCGATAACGCCCAAGTATAAAAATAATAATATTAGCTCAGAAGTCAGTCGGGCATCCCAAATCCACCACGTACCCCACATAGGTTTGCCCCAGGCCGCACCGGTAATAAGGGCGATAAAAGTAAAAGTCGCGCCGATAGGTGCCATGGCAGCCGCTGTGGCATCAGCAAGTCTTAATTGCCACACTAAGCTAGATAACGCCGCAATGGCCATGCCTAAGTATATACCCATAGACAACATCGCCGCAGGTACATGTAAATAGAAAATTCTAAAGGTATCACCTTGTTGATAATCAGCAGGGGCAAATAGTAAGGCCCAAGTAATACCAATAGCTAAAAAAACAAAGGCTAGGCGCGCGCACCAAGGTAATATTTTACCCGCAAAATGATAGCTAATCTCAGGATTTGCGTAAGGGTGAAGCCACTTCCACATCATATTAATTTGTACTCACTTTCAGCGCTGCACTTACAGCAAATGGGGCCAAGGTTAACGAGGCAAAAAATATTGCCGCGATTATAGCAAGTTGTCCGTTATAAGGTAAGTTCATTGCCGCAGTATCGATTGCGCTAGTGGCAAAAATAAGTACGGGAATGTAAAGCGGCAGTACCAATAAGCTAAGTAATACCCCCCCTTTTTTAATGCCAACAGTTAAAGCAACACCAATAGCGCCAAGCAAGCTCAATACGGGCGTGCCCAGTAATAGTGTTAGCATTAGCGCACCATAGCTGTGCTCATTTAAATGCAGTAATACTGCGAGCAATGGCGCGATCAGTATTAATGGTAAGCCGGTAAGCAACCAATGTGCAACAATTTTAGCCAGCACTAATATAAATATTGGCTGCGGGCTTAATAACATTTGTTCTAGTGAGCCGTCTGCGTAATCTGACTTAAACAATCTGTCCAGTGATAGCAAAGTGGCGAGTAAAGCCGCAACCCAAATAATGCCTGGGGCAATGCGTGATAACGTTGTACTTTCTGGGCCAACGCCTAACGGAAATAGCGTGACGACAATAACAAAGAACAATAAAGGATTAATAATGTCGTCGCGATGACGAAAAGCGATCATCAGATCTCTTTTAACAATTAAGCCAAAGGCCGCGCGGTAAGAAACTTGTGTCATAAGTGATGACCCTAATAAAAACGATAAGCTAAAGTGACTTTCTTTACTCGCTCTGCGGGTAATGAGAGATCTTGATGAGTGGTTAATATCACACAGCCACCGTTGTCAGCATGTTGTAAAAATAATTGTTCTAATTTTTCCACGCCTAACTTATCAATAGCGGTGAAGGGTTCATCTAAAATCCAAATTTTAGCTTGGCTTTGCCATAAGCGGGCTAAAGATATTCGACGGTGCTGTCCTGCACTTAAGTGAGCAGCTAGCGCATCCTCAAAGCCAAGTAAGTTTACTTCTGCTAATGTCGCCTCAGCTGTGGCACTATTTAGGCCATGTAAAGCCAGATTAAACTCGAGATTTTCTTGTGCGGTCATCTCGTCTTTAACACCTGGTAAGTGACCTAAATAAAGTAAATCTTGATGGAATGTTTCACGGTGTTGAGTAATTCTTTTATCTTGAAAATAAACCTGACCGTCATAAGGCTGAGAAAGCCCAGAAAGAATGCGCAATAAACTAGTTTTTCCAGCACCATTTGGCCCTTCAACTTGCACAATATCGCCTGCGGCAATGTTAATATCAAGTGTTTCAAACAACAGGCGATCGCCACGTATACAAGCTAAATTACTGGCGCTTAGTAAGCTATTGGTGTTCGGTGTAAATGCTGTGTTTTCGCTGTGTAATCTTGACAAACTTTTTCACTTAATTGTTACGTGTAGGCATGGGGTCATGTCACTATTGAGATGATAATAACCTAATTAACCGACTAGCTTTTGATTTATGTCATTAGGTTGTAATGCGTGTTTCAGGTTTTATTATAATCACTGTAAACACATTGCAGGCTACTATATCGTTCAATAAAGCTGAGTAACAGTTTTTCCGCACCGCTTTGTTAATAAGGCTATTTAATTTTTAATAAGTGATCAATTTATTGCTCCAATTCGTATAATAGCGGATAGAATACATAGCACATTATCATCAGCACGGATAATTCCTTTGCTGAGATAATTACGATAATATGTCGGTAGAAATAGCCTTAAGAAGGAAGCTCATGAAAAATTTATTGTTGATTAGCATTATTGCTTTAACAAGCTTTACCGTTAAAGCGCAGGCCGAAGTCGATATCACTAAAAACATTAACATCGACCCTTCAGCACAATGTTTAGCATTTATGCAACACAGTGAAAAAAAATTGCATGCTAAAGAACTGCTTGATCTTTGTCAGTTAACGGCGGGTAAGGCAATGTTAATTGTCAATACGGCTAGTCATTGTGGTTTTACTCCACAATTTACAGCGCTCGAAGCTTTGCATAAAGAATACCAAGAGCAAGGATTAGTGGTTATTGGCTTTCCTTCAGATGACTTTTTTCAAGAAGAAGATGACGAAAAAGATACCGCTGATATCTGTTTTGTAAACTATGGCGTAACTTTTACTATGTTATCGCCTGTGCATGTATATGGCAGTGAGGCCCATCCTATTTTTAAAGTATTAGCGGAAAAAACCACTGCACCTAAATGGAATTTTTATAAGTATTTAGTTAGTGCGGATGGTAAAACGGTTAAGCACTTCAACAGCCGTGTAAAGCCTGATTCAGACATTTTTATCAACGCCATTAACGAAATATTATAGAGAGAATTATGTCAAGATATGCAGGCCAAAGTAAAAAAATTCATGATTGCACGACAAAAACGGGCGTATTATTAACTAATTTAGGCACACCCGATAGCCCAACACCAAAGGCGCTTAGGCGTTATTTAGGCGAGTTTTTATCTGATCCACGAGTAGTGGAAATTCCTCGCTTGATTTGGTTTGTGATATTACATGGCATTATTCTTCGAGTGCGGCCAAAGAAATCAGCTAAGTTATATGAAACGGTTTGGACTGAGGAAGGTTCGCCTTTGTTAGTGATTAGTAAGCAACAAAAAGCTAAAGTTGAGAAAGTACTCACAGCAAAGTATGGCGATAACGTGATGGTTGATGTGGCTATGCGTTATGGTAATCCATCGATTGGTGATGCTTTAGAAAATTTTCAAAAAAACGGTGTTAACAATATTATTGTTCTCCCTTTGTATCCACAATATGCGGGTCCAACTATAGGGGCAACCTTTGATGCTGTGTTCAATAAAATTAAAAAATGGCGCTGGATCCCCAGTATCCATTTTCAAAGTGGTTATCACGACAAACCTTTATACATTAAGGCATTAGCGGCCAGCATTAATAACTATATAGCTGAACATGGTAAGCCTGATAAGTTAGTTTTTTCTTATCATGGTATGCCAAAGTATTTTTTAGAGCAGGGCGACCCATATTATTGTTTTAGCCATAAAACCACCCGTTTAGTGGTTGAAGAACTTGGCTTAAGTAAAGATGATTATGTTATGACCTTTCAATCGCGTTTTGGTAAAGCCGAGTGGCTTAAACCTTATACAGATGAAACCTTGGCAAAACTTGCTGAAGATGGCAATAAGCATGTAGCGATTATTAGCCCGGCATTTAGTGCCGACTGTTTAGAAACTTTAGAAGAATTAGTACACGAAAACAAAGACGTATTTATTGATGCGGGAGGTGAAAAATATCATTATATTCCAGCACTAAATGATGATGATGCCCACATTGACGTTATGCTTGAATTAATAGAACCACATATTAATTAAATACTCTGCTTTAAAGGCTATAGATACCAAGACTTATCTTGCTAGCATCATATAGGTTACTTATTGCTCAGTTGTGCAACTGCGCTTAAGTAACCCTATCCATTGAACTTAACTATTAAACTTAACTAGTTGTCGTTTATTTTTCGGCAATTATTTAAGTTCTTGCCTAAGTTGTCATTGAAATAAATAATCGATTATTCTGAGATGGCTTAAGTGGTCCATGCTCGCGTTATCTTCAATCCCAATAATTAATTAATATCGCTGGTCAATATGCGCTTGCATTATTCTACTCGCTTGCACCCATTTCATTATGTTATTACTTAGCTGTGCTGGTTAAAATACACTACGGCTGTTGTGCTCTCAATAACACACGTTAGCTATTGCTAAATCCATCGGCAAGGATTTACTCATGCTGTGAAGCGATCTGTGAAGCGATCTGTGAAGCCGATCTATGAAGCCATGGATAGCGAGTAACGGCCATGTAAGAATTAATCGTGTATCTTGCCTACATAGAGGTAGGGACTTATGTTTAGTTTCGAACAACAACCATGTGCTATTGATTATATCTGCTCATTTATAAGTGCTGATTTACTTATTTCAATGACCAGAGCTCGTCAGGTTATAAGTTGTATTAATTAGGTTTTTCAAGCGATAAAAACAAAAAAACGAAACATAAGTTTCGTTTTTTATTTAAGCACTAGTTAATACTAAAGCTTATTATGCACTGTAGACTAAGATGCAACTACGTTTTCAGCTTCAGGACCTTTTTGGCCTTGTTTTACGCTGAAAGTTACCGATTGACCATCAGTCAATGTACGGAAACCGTCGCCAGAGATTGCACTAAAATGAACAAAAACGTCAGCGCCGTTTTCTTGCTCGATGAAACCAAATCCTTTAGATTCGTTAAAAAATTTTACTTTACCAGTTACTGTATCAGACATACCAACATTTCTCGCAGGTCAAAAATTAAAGTTTAGCCAAAATGGCCATATACGGAGTAAATGCCCTCTATCTAAAATGTAGATAGAGAAAGGTTTCCAGTAACACATATTAAAGCGTCTAGGCTGATCATAGGTCTTTTGACCAATGGAGCTCTCCTTATCCCGAAACGCAAAAACTCAACGCGAATACATATTAACACATTAGAATTAAGGAATCTCTAAATAATACCAAGATTATTTTACTTTTTTAGCCCAAAAAAAAGCCAGCTAAGAGGCTGGCTTTTATGCTTTATTTTGAATCAGTGATTAAATTTCTGCAATTTGGACTTTCTGGTCAACCATTTTGGCCAGGGTAGACTCAGCATCAGCTAACTTTGCTTTTTCTTTATTGATCACAGCTTCGGGTGCTTTGCTAACAAAACTTTCATTGTTTAACTTAGCACGAACACGGTCTGCGTCTTTTGATAACTTATCAATGGCTTTGTCTAAGCGAGCTAATTCAGCGTCTTTATCGATTAAACCTGCCATAGGTATTAATATTGATAAGTCACCAACAACGGCGGTGGCAGACGCTGGACCTTTATCGTCGTCAGACAATAAGCTAATGCTCTCTAATTTTGCTAAGGCACTGATAAATTGCTCATTTTCATTCAGGCGACGTTGGTCATCAGCATTAACATGTTTCAGTAGTACCGGTAATGGCTTACTTGGTGTGATATCCATTTCACCCCGAATATTACGAATGGCAACGACAAACTGTTTAACCCACTCTAAATCATCAATGGCGGTTTGGTCACATTGGCTTTGGTCAAACTGTGGAAAGCTTTGTATCATAATGCTATCGCCAGTTTTTTCAAAGTTAGTTAAGGGTACAACGCGCTGCCAAATAGTTTCAGTGATAAATGGCATAATAGGGTGCATTAAACGCAGTAAGCTTTCTAAAACATTAACTAAGGTATGACGAGTGCCACGTTGCTGTGCTTCGCTGCCTTTAAATAATATGGGTTTCGTTAATTCTAAATACCAGTCACAAAATTGATGCCAAGTAAATTCGTATAATGCTTGTGAAGCCAAGTCAAAACGAAAAGCATCAAAGGCTTCATGTACAGTTTTAACTGTTTGTTGTAATTGGCCGATAATCCAACGGTCAGCCAGTGAAAACTCCATTGCAGCACTTGGTTTGTCTGGTGTAGAGCGGCCGCAATCAAATTCTTCCGTATTCATCAGTACATAACGGCTGGCATTCCAGAGCTTGTTGGTAAAGTTACGGTAACCCTCAAGACGTTTCATATCCCAGCTAATATCACGGCCAGTGGTTGCTACAGACGTCAAGGTAAAGCGTAAGGCATCAGTACCGTGGGCTTCTATGCCGTTAGGAAATTCTTTTTTGGTCAGCTTTTCAATTTTAGCGGCCATTTTAGGCTGCATCATATTACCGGTACGTTTTTGTAGTAAGTCTTCAAGTGAAACGCCATCGATCATGTCCAGGGGATCAATAACATTGCCTTTTGATTTACTCATTTTATCGCCATTTTCATCACGAATAAGGCCGGTCATGTAGATTTTTTTAAACGGTATTTGGGCTTTACCCTTTTCATCTTTGTTGAAATGCATGGTCATCATGATCATACGAGCAACCCAGAAGAAAATAATATCAAAACCAGTAACTAAAACATCAGTAGGATGGAAAGTTTTTAAATCTTCAGTTTCTTTTGGCCAACCTAGGGTTGAGAAAGTCCATAAAGCTGATGAGAACCAGGTATCCAGTACATCATCATCTTGGTTTAGTTTCATCTCGTCGCCAATCGGGTTATTAGCACGTACTTCTGCTTCCGTGCGACCGACATAAACTTTGCCATTTTCATCATACCAAGCGGGAATTCGATGTCCCCACCAAAGTTGGCGTGAAATACACCAGTCTTGAATATTGTTCATCCAAGCAAAGTACATGTTTTCATATTGCTTAGGGACAAACTCTATTTGGCCATCTTTTACCGCGTCAACGGCAGGACCGACAAGTTTTTCTACACGAACGTACCACTGGTCGGTAAGTAAGGGCTCAATAATAACGCCAGATCTATCACCGTAAGGGGCAACTAAATCATGTTCTTTTACTTCAACTAACAAACCTAATTCGTCAAACTTAGCTACGATAGCTTTACGGGCGACAAAACGGTCCATACCGGCAAATTCAGCAGGTAATTGTGCATCATAAACGTCACACACTTCACCTTTAGTATCATAAACTTCAGCAGTGGCTAATACAGCGGCGTCTTTATCAAAAATATTGATTTGTGGTAATTGATGACGCTTACCGACTTCATTATCATTGAAGTCATGGGCTGGAGTGATTTTTACACAACCGGTGCCTTTGTCTATATCGGCATGGTCATCACCAACAATGGGAATTAAACGATTAACTAAGGGTAATAAAACCTGTTGACCAATTAAATCTTTATAACGAGGATCTTCTGGGTTTACCGCTATACCGGTATCACCCAACATAGTTTCAGGTCGTGTGGTGGCAACCACTAAATAATCAAGACCTTCTGCTGTTTTTGCACCATTAGCTAACGGGTAACGTAAATGCCACATGTGGCCTTTTTTGTCTTTATTTTCAACTTCTAAATCGGAAATTGCCGTGTGGAATTTTGGATCCCAATTAACTAGGCGTTTACCGCGATAAATTAAGTTGTCTTCATATAAGCGAACAAATACTTCTTGCACAGCTTCAGACATGCCTTCATCCATGGTGAAGCGTTCACGAGACCAGTCAATAGAGTTGCCTAAACGGCGCATTTGCTTACCGATAGTGCCGCCAGATTCTTCTTTCCATTGCCAAATTTTATCAATGAAGGCTTCGCGGCCATAGTCATGACGGGTTTTGTCTTCTTCTGCGGCAATTTTACGCTCAACCACCATTTGTGTCGCAATACCGGCATGGTCACAGCCTGTTTGCCATAAGGTATTTTTACCTTGCATGCGCTGATAACGAATTAAGGTATCCATAATGGTTTGCTGAAAAGCATGGCCCATATGCAAACTACCCGTCACATTGGGTGGTGGTATGGCAATGCTGTAGCTATCGCCTTCACCTGTCGGGCTAAAGTAACCTTGTTCTTCCCAACTTTTATAAAGGGATTGTTCAATATCAGCGGGGGTAAATGTTTTTTCCATCAGAGTTTCCGTCAGAAGAATTTTAACTTGTTGTATCGATAGTTTGCGGTGCGCTTGCCACTTGGTGAGCGACCTGAAAACCCCATTGACGACAAGTTCGAAAACGATCTCGAGCTTGTTGTTTAAGTGTTTCATCACGGGGTACAAAATCTATCAAATGCGAAAATTGGTGAGCAAAGTTAGGCACCTTGCTGGTTAAATTGATTAAAACCGCACGCCGGTTTGTTGGGGGCTGCCAGCTAATTTCCACGGCAGCACCTTGTTTTGGACCTTCACCAATTAAATTATGTGGTACAAAACTTGTTGGATCAAAGGCCCATAACATTTCATCAATATCATGAGCACTTTGTTGATCTTGAGTATAAATAAATACTCGCTGATTTTGCCGGTAAAAGTAAGCGGCTTGCAGGCAGGCATAATGCAGGTGCAGCTGTGCTTCAGTGACACCTACAATACTACTTTGTTCTTCAATACTGTAGAACATTGCTTGGGTTAGCATGACTTTATTCCGGCTATAAATTCAGTGAAAACTATTCGCCTTGCTCAGCGCCAGAACGATTTAATAAGAACTGCGTTAGCATGCTTACCGGTCGGCCTGTTGAACCTTTGTTTTTACCACCGCGCCATGCCGTACCGGCAATGTCTAAATGCGCCCAATTATATTTTTTGGTAAAGCGTGATAAGAAACAGGCGGCGGTGATTGCGCCGGCCTCTTTACCACCTAAATTGGTAAAGTCAGCAAATGGGCTTTCAAGTTGATCTTGATAGTCGTCCCATAAAGGCATGCGCCATGCTCTGTCACCACTTTGCTCAGAAGCGTTTAATAACTCATGCGCGAGTGGATTATGACTACTGAATAAGGCGGTTGCATGAGCACCTAAAGCCACAACACAAGCGCCTGTTAAGGTGGCAACATCAATAACCAGTTCGGGATCAAAGCGCTCAATATAGGTCAAGGCATCACATAAAACTAAACGGCCTTCAGCATCTGTGTTTAATACTTCAACGGTTTGACCCGACATAGTGGTTAAGATGTCGCCTGGGCGATAAGCGTTACTGCTTGGCATGTTTTCACAACCGGCTAAAACACCAATAACGTTGATCGGTAGGGCAAGTTCTGCCAGTGCATGCATAGCACCTAAAACACCGGCTGCACCGCCCATATCATATTTCATTTCATCCATGCCTGCGCCTGGTTTTAATGAAATACCACCACTGTCAAAGGTTAAACCTTTACCGACTAACACTAGCGGCTTTGAATCATCACCAGCGCCATCATATTTAATAATGCTCATCAGTGACTCATTAACCGAACCACGGCCTACGGCTAAATATGATCCCATGCCCAATTCAGCCATTTCTTCTTCATTAACTATTTTAGTACTGACATTGTCGTAGTTGCTATCCAGCATTTGAGCTTGTTCAGCCAAGTAGGCAGGATTACAAATATTAGGTGGCATGTTAGCCACGTTTTTACAGCTTGTGATACCTTTTGCAATAGCCAAAGCATGGTTAATAGCACGTTCACCAATCGGTAACTCACGGCGAGTTGGGACATTAAATACTATTTTACGTAAAGGGCGGCGAGGCTCTTCTTTACGAGTTTTCAAACTGTTAAAGCTGTAGAGGCAATCTTGTGTTGCTTCAATCGCTTGACGTACTTTCCAGTAAGTATCGCGGCCTTTAACATGTAATTCAGACAAAAAGCACACTGCTTCCATTGAACCGGTTTCATTTAAGGTACTGATCGTTTTGCTGATAATTTGGCGATACTGACGTTCGTCTAACTCACGTTCTTTACCACAGCCCACTAATAACACGCGTTCACTAAGAATATTTGGCACATGATGTAGTAACAACATTTGCCCTGATTTTCCCTCTAGATCGCCACGGCGTAATAAATTGCTAATATAGCCTTCACTAATTTCATCTAGTTGTTCTGCGATAGCTGACAAACGACGAGGTTCGAAAACACCGACAACAATACAGGCGCTACGTTGTTTTTCCGGACTGCCACTCTTTACACTGAACTCCATGATGTCTCCTAATTTGACTCAAATGCGTATATTTTATTGAAAATATACTATTTATCTTGCTAAAAACAGTAAATAATCGCTAAGCTTGCTTTTAAATGTATTCGGCTAAAGGCTATAATTATAGCCGTATTGCACAGCGTTACCTAGCAAGCTTAAATTTAGTTTAATGCTAAAAATAACAAGTTTACTGAAAAAATGGCTGTATGTCAGAAAAAACTAAGTTTTTATAGGATCACTTTGTGATTATATTTCGTTATTTGCTCAAAGAAGTTGCCAAAACCCAACTTGCGGTATTTCTTGTCATTATGACAATATTTATCAGCAATAAATTCGTTCGTGTGCTTGATGATGCTTCAGAAGGTGGCATTCCAGGTCATTTAGTGATGACATTTATTGGCCTCAAAATCCCTGATCTTGCCGGTATGATTTTACCCTTAAGTTTTTTTCTTGGGGTTTTATTGGCTTATGGCCGTATTTACGCTGAAAATGAAATGACGGTACTGCATGCTTGTGGTGTCAGTGAGTGGTATGTGGTGCGCGTTACCTTAATTTTAGGTTTTGTTACCGCTATTATTACCGGCATATTTACGCTTTATTTATCGCCCATGGCAGCAGAGTATGAACATCAAGTTAAAGATCAAATTGCGTCTGATTCAGGTTTAAGTTCGTTGATTGCTGGACGTTTTCAAACTACAGGTAATAAAAAAGCAGTCATCTTTATTCATGATAAAAATCGTAATGACAATACTTTTGAAAAGGTTTTTGTTGCGCAGTTGCCTAATGAAAGTACACCAAACGCTAGTGTTATCGACTCTAGCTTAGTTTATGCCGCAACCGGCCAAGTTGTTGAAGAAGAAACTGGCTCGCAGCGTTTAATACTATCAGCCGGTACCCGTTATCAAAATGACATCAAAAATAAAGAGTTTCGACAAGTTTCCTTTGATAAATATTATATTCAAATTCAAGATCAAAAGGTGGCCCATAAACGCCGCAAGCTCAGTGCAATACCAACCTCAGAGCTTTATCAAGCACAAACGCCAGAAACAAGTGCAGAAAGCCAATGGCGGATCGCCTTTCCATTGGCTTGTATTATTATGACCTTGGTGGCCGTGCCATTAAGCGTTGTCAATCCGCGCCAAGGTAAATTTGGTAAAATGCTACCGGCATTGTTACTGTTTTTAAGTTACTTTTTATTACTAACCGCGATTCGTTCAGGGATAGAAAGAGGTTCAGTGCCACAATATATTGGTTTGTGGCCAGTGCACTTTACGGTGCTGGTATTAGGCTTAAGTTTATTGGTTAAAGGCCGAAAAGGTGGTAGGAAATTTAAAGTGAAGAACGCTAAAAATAAGGTTGCTGCTTAATGCGTATTTTAGATATGTACATAGGTCGCGTTATTACCTCTACAACTTTCACCACCTTAGCGGTATTTGTCAGTTTGAGCAGCATTATTAAATTTGTTGAGCAAATGAAGTCAGTTGGCAGAGGTAATTATGATTTGGCCCACGCTGCGCTTTATGTGCTTTATGCTATTCCACAAGACGTCTCGTTATTTTTTCCTATGTCTGCATTAATCGGTGGCTTAATTGGCATGGGGATGATGGCAAGCAGTAGTGAACTTATTGTTATGCAGGCGGCAGGGCTTTCACGTCTTGATATTATTAAATCAGTAATGAAATCAGCATTGTTATTGATCATTGTTAGTATGGCGATTGGTGAATGGCTAGCACCTCAAGGCGAAGCCGCAGCTCGACAAGTGCGAGCTCAAGCTATTTCGGGTGGGAGTTTAATTTCATCAAGCGGCGGCACGTGGGCAAAAGATGGTGACTACTTTGTTCATATAGGTGAAGTACAAGATAAGGGTTCCCTAAAAAACATCCAAATATATCGCTTTAACGAGCAGCTTAAGCTATCGAGTTGGGTATCAGCCACTAGCGCGGTTTATCAAAAAAATGCTTGGCAATTACGTGACGTTGTTGAAACCAAAATCGGCGCAACAGAAATTAGTAAAGAAAGCCAAGCCGTGATGACTTGGCGTTCAACATTAACACCCGATAAACTAGGTGTTGTAACCGTTAAGCCTGAGTCATTATCACTAAGGGGCTTAAGTGATTATTTAGAGTACCTTGAGGCCAACAAACAAGATCAAAGTCGATATTTGCTAGCTTTTTGGCGAAAAATAGCACAACCCTTTACCTTGGCAGTTATGTTATTAGTGGCGCTATCTTTTATTTTCGGTCCATTACGTTCAGTATCTATGGGGGCAAGAATTATGATGGGCGTGGCCACGGGAATTTTATTTTTTATTGTCAATGAAGTGCTAGGATCACTCAGTTTGGTTTATCAGCTACCCGCTATTTTTGGTGCTTTTATGCCTAGTCTGATTTTTGTCAGTATTGCTTTGTATTTAATGAACAAACGCGCAAGTTAGCAAGATCAAACCCAACAATAATTTTGAAAGCTTAGGTTGGCCACCAGAGGTGAACGCGTTACTGCATTCACCTCGGTTTTTATATTAGTTACAGCCTCAAATAATTACAGCCTGCCTCTATTTGCCTCAAGCGTTAAAAGTACCACTTCAGTATCAGTTAAACGGTCTTGTAGACTCAATTTATCTTTTCTATCAAGCAAGAGCGTAAAATTGCCCAAACCTAATAATGTTGGCAATAAGCGTTTTAAAGCGGTGGTTTTAGTGATTAAGCTACCATCTTGATTTTGAACTTTTAAACGCCACGCCTTCATACCTAAAGTTTGGCCGCTTTTAGACCAAAACCAGATAAAGAAAAATGCCACCCAGCTCAGCTTCCAAAGTTCATTGGGCCACAGCAACCAATAAGTATTTGTGATGGTATCGCTTAAGTGCTGATAACCTTGCAAATCAAAAATGCCAAAATGAACCATTAATGAAATAATTAAAAAAGAAGCTGCACCAGCGCTCATGTAAACAGCGATTGTAATTAAAGCATCATACAACCATGAAGCCAAACGACGTCGAAAGCCTGCACGAGGAAAAGGTGAGTTAGAAGTTAAAGACATAGCCACATCAATAGAAAAATTTGTGCTAGTTTAACAAAAGGCCCATAAAAGTATAAGTAAGAGAGCGACATTTTTAATTTCCAAGCAGAAATAAGACAAAAACAGATGAAATATTAAGTGCTTAGAATATAAAACAGGAGGTTTAATAATAACCACTATTTGTACCCAATAGCGGGTTGGAACTGACGATAGCAGACAACTGGATATTAGTTGCAACCCAAGGACAGTGATATAGTGAGTACTTAAAAAATTTACACCAAGCTTTGTCTCTGGCCGTTACAAAAGTTGATCAGAGAAATTTTGGAGTTTTACTCACATCTAAAAGCAAAGCGATTAGTGTTGAAACAGGTCTTGAATATCATATAAACTTTATTCGCTAGAGCAAAATTAAAGCGGTGGCGGTAAATCTAGCGCATTGCACAAGATCACAGTTAAGCGAAAACCTATTTAACAAAATTTACCGAGCCGCAGGTATCAAGCATACTTTTTTTGATAATATCTTCGAGACCAGAATTTGGTTGGAAAAACAGCTAAAATTGGTACAGATTGTAGCTTGATGAACAAATAATCAGCACTTAAGTAATAATGAAAGAAAAACTATTGCTAACAGGATTATTTTTCGTATAATGCTGTTCTCTTCAATAAGGCTTTATATTATTGAAGTTATAGAAAAGAAATGCCAGCGTGATGAAATTGGTATACATGGGGGATTCAAAATCCCCTGTCGAAAGACGTGTCGGTTCGAGTCCGACCGCTGGTACCATTCTTCCCTTTTCTTAAAGGGCTATAACACAAACAACCGACAATAGATGTCGGTTTTTTTGTGCCTGAAATTTGATGATATTACGCTGTATTTTAGTGTTTTCTTGTCTTACCACTTTATCAAAACTAAATGTTCCATGTGTTGAGCTTGCCTTAAACAGTATTTTAGCTTTTGCCTCGTTACAATTGGATTGTCAATTTCATAGATAGTAGTTCATCACTTGTTAGCGATAATCTTTACCTCTTAATGAGTAAACCTATCCTAGCCGTTAAGCTTTTCTTTGTAAGCCTGCTTAGGAAAGTAAATGATAGAGTAAAATATTAGCTTTCCTGTTGAGCATTGCAGTAAACAAAGGCCAGATTTTCTCGCAGTATAATATGGCATTTATTAAACGCATTCTGTTTACAAAAAATGCTAGCTGACTCTCAGTAGCATAGTAATAACCTAGCGTTTTTCCACGATGTATTTCTTATTCATAGCTCACAACTATAAGGTGCTGTTATAGCGCTAAGTAATTTATTTGCTAACGGCTGTCTCATTTGAACATTATTACTGAGACCATAAAAAATGAATTCTTAAAATGGTGATACTGAAAAGTTAGTGTGAACAATATGCAAGGTGCTTTTACCAAGTTAAAAGCAATACCTATATAGAGGTAATGAGTTGAACCTAATTTTATAGACTTATGGCAGTATAGCTTTAAGATAATTAAGCCAAGCATAGACGAGCCATAAATCTAATAAAAATGAACCGAAGTGACGCATTCAAATGAGTTTGCTTGGAAATACCATTTTATTGCCAAAAATCTACCAGGTGTAAATGTACTCCCTATCAATGCAATCATGTTTCCTAGTATTCAACAGTTAATAAACTAAACTTCTATCTAGCAACATGAGTTTAACGATACTGTATACATCTGTAGGGTTTTAATACCGATGTGAGTCCCTGTCATTGAATGGACTATATATAGGAGTACAGTTTTATCTTTTTAAGAGATTAATATAGTGGTTTGGAACTATTTGTTGGTTAAAACAAGATAAATTGATAAAAAATATATCTATAAAGATAAAGTCATCCTAAAGAACTCTTTAATTAAGTTGATAGCTATATATGTTTTCGATTAAAAAATAACAATAACGTTGCTTTAATAGTCAGTCACAGCAAGGGTTGCTTAATTAAAAGGCAAACAGTCATTTAATCGCAATTTAATTGATATTAGGTGTTGACGTGAAGCCAGAAATCTCTAGAATGCGCTCCAGTTCCAAGGGGTAACCCCAAAGAGCTGTTTTAATAAGTTATCTTATTCAGTTCAAGCTGATTTGGTTAACTTAACGTGATA
>NZ_JACGVC010000036.1 GCF_014077005.1 Colwellia sp. MB3u-45
GCCATCATGCCGCTACGTGGTAAAATTTTAAATACCTGGGAAGTTGACTCGGGACAAATCTTAGCTTCGGAAGAAGTGCATAACATTTCTGTGGCTTTAGGTATTGACCCTGATAGCGATGATTTATCAGGATTGCGTTACGGTAAGATTTGTATTCTCGCCGATGCCGACTCTGATGGGTTACATATCGCTACTTTGCTTTGTGCGTTATTTACGCAACATTTTTTACCTTTGGTTCAAGCCGGTCATGTTTATGTGGCTATGCCGCCATTGTATCGCGTTGATGTTGGTAAAGAAGTGTTTTACGCTTTGGATGAAGCGGAAAAAGACGGTATTTTGGATCGAATTGAAGCAGAGAAAAAGCGTGGCAAAGTCAATGTACAGCGATTCAAAGGTCTAGGTGAAATGAATCCGTTACAATTACGTGAAACCACCATGGACCCCAATACGCGTCGCTTAGTGCAGTTAACGGTTGATGATCATAGTGAAACTATGGAATTGATGGACATGTTGCTCTCTAAAAAACGGGCCGGTGATCGTAAGGTTTGGTTGCAATCTAAAGGTGATCTGGTTGAATTAGATTGATAAGGTTTATCCATTCTGTCGGCAACATTGGCCAACAGAATGGATTTTTTCGCGTTAAGTCATCAGCCATTCGATAACTTTTATTAATGTGCCATAGCATTAGGCGGACGTTGCAACAACGAACTTGGAGTAAGATGATGATATGCTTACCTCGTTGTTGACCTAGATGATAATGAAATAGCAGCAAGTTACTGGCAAGTAACTGAAAAATAGTTTGAAATAACCTTAGTGATATATAGCTTATTGTTTTTTTAACATAATAAATAATAGTTTATCATTTACCTAAATTCGTTTTATACTATTAATTTTATATTATCAGATGGATTGTTGGAGCAGAGATTTGTTGAGAAGCTTGGTAAAATTAACCTTTCAAAATAGTAGCCTAATTTTATTTGTTTTTTTGTTAATATCTTGTAAGTCAAATGCTTTACAGTCTTTAACTGATAGCGATTTTAATACGTTTTTGTTACGTGCTGAACAGCTTAATAACACTGATCCCAAAGCGGCATTGGTTTTATTAAATAGACATAAAGCCGAGCTAAACACTCAACCTATCACCAATCAAGTCAATTACTATCGCATTCAATCCACGGCATATATAGATCAAGCGTTATACCGTTTAAGTGAGGCATCTTCAGAGCAGGGCTTAAAACTTGCGAAGCAAATGAATAACCCTAGCATATTTATTGCAGAGCTTGCTTACACTAAAGGTTTTGCGATCGAAAATTTGGGTGATCTGGAAGGGGCTTTTTTACTTTATCAAAACGGTTTAGACGTTGCACGCTCGATGAATAATCAGAAATTAATTGCGCGCGGTCTGATTAATATCGGTGCGATATTATATTTACAGCAAGATTACAAACAGTCATTAATTACGCTTAATCAAGCCTTAGCACTGGCAAATGCCATTGGCGATGATACACTTTTAGGTGAAATTAACAATGAGCTGGGTATTTTATATGGTCATTTAGATGAAAAAAACCAAGCCAATGACTATTTTCAACAGTCGTATCAACATTATAAAAGTGCAGGTAAACATAACTATGCTCTTAAAAGTTTGCATAATGTGGCTAATAACCACACTAAGCAAAAGAATTTTGAGCAAGCTATTAAAGTTTATCGCGTATTAGAAAGCGAAATTCAGCCCAATAGCAGTCATCAGTTTATCGCTAATGTTTATAGAAAGTTAGCTTGGGCGCTACTCAATAAGGAAGATTCTGGGACCGAAAATGCTTATCGATATATTCTCCTTGCGGGTGAATATGTTGAAGATGTAGAACAACATTTAGTAAAACTTCAATACCTTATAGACAAAGCTTATATTTTAGAAAAAATGACGCGTTATCAAGAAGCATTAGACAGTCTTGAGCAAGCTGAAATACTGCTTGAGCGTAAAACTAGCAATGTTTATGACACTAGTGAGCTAAAAATGCTCTTTTTAAGCGCTAAATTGCATTATGCTTTAGGCCATTATAATCAAGCATATCAAATTCAAACTCAATATTTTACGCTGTCTATAGCGGGTGAGCAGGCACGAGAAACGACAGAAGTCGATGAGTTAATGTTGCAATATGAAAGTGAAACGGCTCAACGACATACGCATATTTTGGAAAAAAAACAGCGCATACAGCACTTACAACTCCAGCAAATGACACTTGACGTTAACAGCCGTAAGGCATTTGTTGGCATATTAGCATTGTGTACTTTGTTATTAGCTTGGTGCTTATATCGTGTTATCAAAGGGCAAAGGAACTTAACTAACGCCACTCGAACTGATAGTCTAACGGGTGTCGTTAATCGACGTAGATTACTTGAGTTAGGTGAAGAATACTTTTTAACCGCTCAAAACCATCAACAAGCCTTTAGTGTTTATATGATTGATATCGATTTATTCAAAAAAATCAATGACCAATTTGGTCATGTTATTGGTGACAAAGCACTAAAAGAAATTGCTATTCAAGGTCAAAATCTAATGCGAGCGAGTGATGTTTTTGGCCGCTTTGGCGGTGAAGAATTTATTGCTTTATTGCCAAATACTGGAAATAGTGAAGCATTGGAAGTAGCACAGCGACTTAAAGAAAACATCGAACAAGCAAAATGGCAAACTCAGCAAATCAAGCAGTTAACGGTAAATATTGGTGTAGCGACATTTGAGCAAGGTAATTATGATAACTTTGCGGCTTTGTTAAAAGTAGCTGACGAACAGTTATTAAAGGTCAAACAGTCTGGCCGTAATACAGTTACAGTGAGTGATCATGAATAAATACTCACTGTTAACAGGTCTTGCTTTATATTTGTTAATGACTTTTATTAGTACGGCGGTGAATGCGGATGAAATTACTGGCCAGCAAGAGGTATTTAATCAAGTTAATAGCCTCTATGCTAAACAGCAAAGGCCCATTGTTTTTTTTGCGATTAATAGCGAAATATTATCGCTTAACAGCTTGAGTATGCATGACAAAGTGGCAGCGCAAGTTAAATTATTAGCTTGGCAAAAATTGTCTCTGACATTAAATGTCGCTGAACAATATTTATTGTATGTTGTGCGTGCCAATATTGCTGATGTTGCAGGGCAAGAATATAAAGTGATTAATTGGCTCAATAAAGCACTTAAACTTGAGCCGTTACTGGCTAAAAAACAACTCGACTCACCTTTATTTGCCAGTGCTTATCTAACCCTTGCAAACATCTATGCAAGCCAAGGTGAAGATAAGAAAGCCTTCGATAGTAAAAAACAATACATGAACAAGTATTTTTCTCATTTGAAACAGCAAAAAGAATATCGTGTTAAAGGTTTAAATGAAAAATACCACATTGAAAAAAAGCATGAAGAAAACGAGCTACTGAGACAAAATAGTCAAATACAGCATTTTGCGCTGACGCGTGCTGAATCTGAACGTAGTCAACAGCATCGTAATATTGCCATTTTTATTGCCGTAGGAAGCCTGTTCCTTTTACTACTTTTACGACAATTTAAAATCCGTCAAGCCTTAAAGTTACTGGCAAAAACTGATAGTTTAACGTTATTGCCTAATCGTCGTTTGTTCTTTAGTCACGGTGCTACTTATATGAAACAAGCATTAACGGGTAATAAAGCGCTCAGTATTTTAATCTTAGATATAGATAATTTAAAAAATATAAACGACAACTTTGGTTACGATGCCGGCGACAGCGTTATTGCTCAGGTTGGCGTATTAGCCGGTGAAACTATGCGTTCTCGAGATTTTCTGGCACGTATTGGCGGTGAAGAGTTTGCCGCTATTTTACCCGAGGCCACCATTGTACAAGCGCGCGCGATTGCAGAGCACATACGTGAGAAAATTCAAGCTAATATCAGTAAAAATAAAAACAATAATATGCAGGTTACTGTCAGTATAGGTATTGCCAGCATTGCTGATATTAAAGAAAATTTTGATAGTTTGTTACATGCGGCTGATTTGGCTATGTATCAAGCAAAGGCTAATGGTCACAATCAAGTTTGTAGCTATTCTACAGAAAGACAAGAAAATTAAGATTAATCACTATTGGACGATATTTATCGCCTAACAGTGTTCTTTCCACTAGTATAATCAGCTAAGCTACCCCAGAACAACAATAATAAAAGTAACGCTTAATAATTCGGCATTAAGTGAGCTTTTTAGGAAAATATTTTCATGTCAGATGCTCTCGACTTTAGTTTAGACGGTATTGAACAACGCCCTCTAAGACAATTCACTGAAGAAGCTTATTTAAATTACTCGATGTATGTCATTATGGATCGTGCATTACCTCATATTGGTGATGGCTTAAAGCCGGTGCAACGACGTATTGTTTATGCCATGTCAGAACTTGGCTTATCTGCATCAGCAAAATATAAAAAATCTGCCCGTACTGTCGGTGATGTACTAGGTAAGTTTCATCCCCATGGTGATTCTGCCTGTTACGAAGCTATGGTGTTAATGGCGCAGCCATTTTCATATCGTTACCCATTAGTTGACGGACAAGGAAATTGGGGCGCTCCTGACGATCCAAAGTCATTTGCCGCCATGCGTTATACCGAAGCCCGTTTATCACGCTTTAGTGAAGTTTTACTGGCCGAATTAGGCCAAGGCACTGTTGATTGGTCGCCTAATTTTGATGGCACCATGCAAGAGCCCAAAACCTTACCTGCGCGCCTACCGCATATTTTACTCAACGGTATTACCGGCATTGCTGTCGGCATGGCAACAGACATTCCGCCGCATAATGCTAGAGAAGTGGCTAATGCCTGTATTCATTTAATTGAGCAACCGAAAGCTGAATTAGCCGATCTACTCGATATTATTCATGGGCCAGATTATCCAACTGATGCTGAAATCATCACGCCTAAAGCCGATATTGAAAAAATTTATCAAACCGGTCGTGGTAGCATTAAAATGCGTGCGGTCTATGAAGTGTTACACGGTGATGTGGTTATTACCGCATTACCACATCAGGCTTCTGGTGGAAAAATATTAGAACAAATTGCTAATCAAATGCAGGCAAAAAAACTGCCAATGGTGGTTGATTTACGTGATGAATCAGATCATGAAAACCCGATCCGTTTAGTGATTGTGCCCCGTTCAAATCGTGTTGATATTGAACAGTTGATGCAGCACTTATTTGCTACCACAGATTTAGAAAAAAACTTTCGTGTCAATTTAAACATGATAGGTTTGAACAACAAACCCGCCGTTAAAGATATTAGAACCATATTAAGCGAGTGGTTAGAATATCGACGTGAAACTGTGCGTCGTCGTTTGCAATATCGATTAGATAAAGTATTAGCGCGTTTGCATCTGTTAGATGGCTTATTAATCGCCTATCTTAATATTGATGAAGTAATTGAAATTATAAGAGGTTTTGACAAGCCCAAAGCAGAGTTAATGTCACGCTTTGAACTGTCAGAACGCCAAGCCGAATCGATATTAGAAATTAAACTTCGCCAACTGGCCAAGCTTGAAGAAATTAGAATTCGTGCTGAGCAAGATGAGTTGAACATAGAACGTGAATACCTAGAAAAAATACTCAGTTCTAAAGTTCGCATGAACACCTTAATGAAGAAAGAGATCCTAGAAGCCGCTGAAAAATACGGTGATGATCGTCGCTCTGTTATTGTTGAGCGACAAGAGGCAAAAGCCCTATCTGAAAAAGATCTTATGCCGAGTGAGCCTGTGACTGTTGTGGTTTCGCAAAAAGGCTGGGCACGTTGTGCAAAAGGTCATGACATTGATGCACAAGCATTAAGTTACAAGTCAGGTGATGAATACTTATGCTTAGCAAAAGGGCGTAGTAATCGTCCTGTGGTGTTTTTTGACTCCGCAGGTAGAGCTTACGCCACTGATGCGCATAGTCTACCCTCAGCGCGTAGCCAAGGAGAGCCGCTAACCGGACGCTTTAATCTGACCAGTGGTGAAAACTTTGAAAAAGTACTGATGGCTGATGACCAATGTCGTTACTTACTCAGTAGTGATGCCGGTTACGGTTTTGTGGCAAGCTTTGCCGATATGGTCAGTCGTAATAAAAATGGTAAAGCATTATTAACTTTGTCTGCAGCGGCGAAAGTAATGACGCCAAAAGTTATTAGTAATTTAGAGACAGAATTAGTGCTTTCAATTACCTCAGAAGGGCGCATGCTGGTTTTCCCAATCAAAGACTTGCCTATTTTGAGTAAAGGTAAGGGTAATAAAATAATTAATATCCCTACTGCAAGGGCTAAAACACGTGATGAATATGTAACCTTGCTCGAAGTGTTGCCACCCAACAGTGCCATTACCTTGCATGCAGGCAAGCGCAAGTTAACGTTAAAAGCGAGTGACATTGAACATTATAAAGGTGAACGTGGCCGTCGAGGTAATAAGCTACCTAGAGGTTTACAACGCGTTGATCATATCGTTATAGAGCAACAAAACTCAGATATAGAGCCTGAAATTCCTGAGAGTTAATACTTCTGATTTAGCACCTAAGAATTAGCACAAAAAAAGCCTTAAGATTAAATATCTTAGGGTTTTTTTATGCTCAGGACGAGCGGTATGCTGCGATCACATGGATATGAAGTAGCAGCGATGCTCAGGACGAGCTGTATGCTGCGATCACATGGATGTGAAGTAGCAGCGATGCTTAGACGAGCGGTATGCTGCGATCACATGGATGTGAAGTAGCAGCGATGCTTAGACGAGCGGTATGCTGCGATCACATGGATGTGAAGTAGCAGCGATGCTTAGGACGAGCGGTATGCTGCGATCACATGGGTGTGAAGTAGCAGCGATGCTTAGGACGAGTGGTCAGCCTTTTGTGCCTAACAAAAACTCAGTACCAACATTCATGTCGGCAATGCTACAAACACGTCGCCGTTCCTAACCATCCACCTTGGATTGTACTTGGTGCGCGGTTACTTGTTGAATTAGGCCTGAAAGTTGCGTAATTTTTTTATTTGATAATTGCCGATAATCGAAATAAGGACAAATAATAACGCCTAAATCGATATTAATGGCGAAATCATGACTCAGCCATATGCAGCTATTACAAAACCCTAGTTGTTCAGCGTAACCTTTACCTAATATTATGTGTAGTTTTTGACTGGGCTTAGCACTGAGTAAATTAACCCCTGAACAGTCAGCCTCTGAAAAGTCAGGTGCTGAAAAAAGTAAGCAATGATCACTTTCTGCCTGTAATAGAGCGCTGTCTCTTAATTTTTGCCAACTAGTAAATTGTTCCGGTGATATTTCAAATAACAACTTAGCGTAGACATTAAAAATTTTCGCCAATGGTTACCAGTTTCAAGAGCAATATCGGCAATTTCATCTGTCACTAACGCTTTAACACTCGTCAGGTTTTGATAGTGTGCTAATGGAGGGCAGTTTCTTATATAGAAAATAATCTTGGCGTCAAGAGTACCTAAACCGACGGCTTTATTTAGCATTTTTACCCATTTTATTCGTTAGCTTATCCATTTTTACGCAGGAAAAATGGCCAAATATAAAACATTTATTTAATAACGAGTTGTGCTAGTTATTAAATAAATAAATAAATAAATAAATAAATAACGCAGCAGTTCTTTATTTAAACCAGTAGAATTGATAACAAGTTTAGTGAAATTGGTGGTACTTTTCCTAATAAAAATGCAATAAAAAACCCGGTACAATCCGGGCTTTTAATCGTTTATATTAGCCATACTAAGCTTAATTAAAACTCTTTCAACATATTTTCTAAAGAATCATCAAATGCTTTTAATTCTTTTTCCAGTTGAAATTTTTCTTTCAGTTGTTCAATTTCACGCCACTTTCTTTTTTTATTATTACTTGAACTCGATTTAGGCCGTTTGCCTAAAGAGCCCAATACTTGTTGAAAATTTTCCATGGTATGCTCCTTATTTCTACAACTGCAGTATTTTGTATCACAGTTGTTAACAATATAGAAACATTATTTGCATTTTATTTACAATTTCATGGGGTTCACAAGTTTCATAACTTAAAAATTTAAAGCATAGCCTGTAATTGTTGCTCAAGTTTAACTTGGTCAATGGTAAAGTTTCGAATACCCTCGGCTAACTTCTCTGTTGCCATGGCATCTTGGTTCATTTGCCATCTAAATTGTGCTTCACTAAGTGCAGGTTCATCGGCTAATGGTGCATGATCGCTGAATAGTTTTTGCGATACTGTTGCCGTTGAATTAGCTAATTCATCCATCAGGTTTGGGCTAATCGTTAATCGGTCACAACCAGCGAGTTCAAGTATCTCACCAATATTTCGGAAACTAGCACCCATGACTACAGTTTTGTGACCTTTAGCTTTGTAATAATTATAAATACTGGTTACTGATACTACGCCTGGATCTTCGCTGGCTGAGTAATCACTACGGCCAGTGTCTTTTTTATACCAATCTAAAATGCGACCAACGAAAGGTGAAATTAGGTAAATATTGGCTTCAGCACAGGCCTGTGCCTGAGCAAAGTTAAACAACAAAGTTAAATTGCAGTTAATGCCTTCAGCTTCTAGTTGCTCTGCCGCTTTAATACCTTCCCACGTTGAGGCTACTTTGATCAAGATACGATCATTACTAATGCCAGCCTCGTTGTACATAGCGATAAGTTTATACGCTTTAGCAATCGATGCGGCTGTATCAAAGGATAAGCGCGCATCAACTTCTGTTGAAATTCTACCTGGGACTGTCTTTAAGATTTCTAAGCCGATGAGTACCGAAAACTTATCTGCAGCGTCGATGACTTGCTGTTCAGCGTTTGATGATTGAGTTTTCGCCCACGCTACTGCGCTAGTAAGTAGTTGCTGATAATTAGCTAAAGAGGCTGCCTTTAATAGTAAAGACGGATTCGTGGTGGCGTCTTGTGGTTGAAACTTAGCAATAGCTTCAATATCGCCGGTATCAGCAACAACCGTGGTCATTGCTTTTAGTTGAGAAAGTTGAGAAAGTTGATCGGTCATAACATGTCCCTTGACGTTGATAATGTAATCAGGTGGTTTTATTGAGTAAATTTTGGTGAAATATTACAACATTTACAAGTATTTTGATTGGAAATAGTAAACTTTTTATCTTATTCGGCTCTATTTGTATCAAATTTTCATAATTTAGCAAGTGTGATGATGAAATAGTGTTGATAAAACACTTTATTGCCTGTGCGCGCGCTAGCGGTTCAATGAGTAATTCATAATGAAGATAATTATATTAGTTTTTTCCTGTGTTATAGTGACAAAAATTGTAAGATAGAGTAGATAAATAATGTTACTTGTTGTTTCTCCGGCGAAGAACTTAGATTATGAATCCCCCGTTGCTACCGAGCTATATTCACAACCTGAACTATTAGCAGACAGTAAAGTGCTGATGAAAAAGTGTAAAACACTAACGCCTGCGGATATTAGTTCATTAATGGCTATTAGCG
Organism: Colwellia sp. MB3u-45; assembly: GCF_014077005.1. GTDB lineage: Bacteria > Pseudomonadota > Gammaproteobacteria > Enterobacterales > Alteromonadaceae > Cognaticolwellia. The sequence continues at coordinate 9,479 of NZ_JACGVC010000036.1, forward strand.
ATAAATTAGCCGGCTTAAATGCGGCACGTTTTGGCGAATGGGCAACGCCTTTTACGCCGGAAAATGCTCGACAAGCTGTGCTAGCATTTAATGGCGACGTATACACTGGCTTAGATGCTAAATCGTTTAGCGAGGATGACTTTACCTTCGCTCAACAGCATATGCGGATATTATCAGGATTATATGGCCTATTAAGACCGCTCGATTTGATGCAAGCATATCGACTAGAAATGGGTAAAAAATTAGATAATGATCGCGGTAGCAATTTATATCAATTTTGGGGTGACATTATCACCGAGCATTTAAATGTCGCTATTGCTGCCCAAGGCGATAATGTGTTAATTAATTTAGCGTCAAATGAATACTTTAAAGCGGTTAATAAAAAAGTATTAAAAGCCGAAGTAATAACTCCGGCATTTAAAGATTGGAAAAATGGTCAATTTAAAATGATCAGTTTTTTTGCCAAAAAAGCCCGAGGTTTAATGGCGCGTTATATTATTGAGCACCAAATCACAGATCTTGAAAAGCTAAAAGACTTTGATGTCGCAGGTTATCAATATTCTTGCGATTTAAGTAAAGGTAATGATTGGGTATTTACCCGTAAAGAGCTAGATTAAGCTGATTTAATTTGCGTGACTATAGTCGCTATAAAGTTGAAAGGTAGATACTTTATAGCGACTATAGTGCTAACTGCCCGAGCGGTTAATAACACGCGCCTACCTTGTTTAATGCGTCGTCACTTATAGCTGACCTGATTAGCTGACCTGATATATTTGAACAGTATATTTAACCTGTGGGTATTGTTTTTAAACGCCTAAATGACCCAGGTGATCTTCAAGTACAAAATATAAATCAACAGTCCAACACTTCTAAATCTATCACAGAATATAGTTATAAAAGCTATGCTAAATTAAATATAACCGTATTAACTATCGGCTTCTTTTACTTCAGCTTTACTACTCGAATGAATAAAATACAGCGCAATCGCCAAACAAACTAAAGCCCCAATTCGGCTATTTGACAGTGTAATGGCCTCATTGCCCAACCAGCCAAAGTTATCGATTAACACACTCATGGTGAGCTGACCAAAAATAACCGCAACCGTTGCTAATGCTGTGCCTATATGTTGAACAGCAATCACCATAATAACAATATAAGGTACACCACATAAGGCGCCAAGCAGCTGCCATTTGGGTACGTCCATTAAAGTAATAGCGTGATTGGGCTCAAAGAAAAAAATAAGCAAGGCAGTGATTAAAGCGCCTACCGAAAACGTTAAAAATGCGCTTTTAAATACACCAACATTGCCGCCTAGGCGACCATTCAATGCCGCCTGAACACTCAATGTAGCGCCAGCAATGACGGCTAACATAATCATTATAATGGTGGTCATTTCTTTACCCCTTAGTCATAAAAAAAAGTGCTAGCACAATGAAAGCCAAGGCAATAATTCGCTTAAGATCTATTTTTCGTTCAGTCGTACCAAATAAACCAAAATGGTCGATTATTAAACTTTTAAATACTTGGCCTGCAAGTATGCCAATCATAGTCATCGCGACCCCAATAACAGGAGTAACAACCGTTAATACAATAACGTAGATAGGCCCTAATACGCCGCCAATGAGCAATAATGGCGGTTGTGCAAAAAAAGAAGCACTATTACGTGGGCTAAAGAACAGCATTAATAAAAAAGTCAGTGCAGCTCCAACACCAAAAATGCTCAATGTGGCCCACAGTTCACCGACTTGATTTCCTAGAGGCCCAAGTAGACCCGCTTCAACAGACAAGCCCATTCCACCTAAAACAACAATAAATATTAATAAAATTTGCATGAGACAGCCTTTAATAAATCATATTATGTAGTTTACATCAGCTCATCATCATGAAAAACGCTATAATATAGAAATGATCTTTGCAAAAGTTGCACAAATGAATAATATAAATTCAATCAGTATAAAAACATTAGTTTTTTTTATTAATGTATTTAATCATCAAAGTTTTTCGGTTGTGGCGAGAAGAGAAGGTGTGTCAGCGTCTAAAGTGTCACGTATTATTAAGCAGTTAGAAGACAATTTAGGGCAGCAACTTTTTTATCGGAATACACGTGCGGTGATCCCTACCGAAGCTGCTAGGGTATTTTTGACTTATGCACAATCAATTACCGCAAGCATTAATGAGGCGCAAAATAAATTTCAAGACAAAACGCTAGAACCCGGTGGTTTAGTCAGAATAAATGGCCCGGTATTTTTTGGACAACGACACATCGCACCTTGGCTGCCTCAACTCAGCTCTCGCCACCCTAAATTACAAATAGACCTGACATTAACGGATGATTTTATTGATCCCCATCATGATGCTACAGATATTATTTTTCGGATTGGAACCTTAACTGACTCTTCGTTTCATGCCCGTACTTTTGGCGAGCAAACCTATCATTTAGCTGCTTCTCGAGCATACATAAAAAAATATGGCATAGTGCAAAGTCCAGCAGATTTACCCGAGCATAAATGTTTAATATATAAAGGTTCATCAGGCCAAAACCGTTGGCTGTTTAAAAAAGAAAATGAAGATTGGGTGCATCAATCTATACCGGCTTTACTGACCTCTAATAATGCAGAAAGCTTGCTAGTATGCGCGCTTGAAGGCATGGGTATTGTGCTTTTTCCTGATTGGCTTATTGGAGAGCATCTCAAAAATGGTACTTTGATTAAATTATTACCCAACTACAATACCGCTATTAAGAAAACACCTCAGCATGTTACGGCCATTTATCCTAATACCCGCCATGTATCGCTAAACGTAAGACAAATAATTGACTACTTTAGTGAAGTGTATGGCTCACCGCTTTATTGGGAACTAAATTAGATTGAAAAAGTTAAATTGAAAAAGTTAGATTGAAAAATCACACTGAAAAGTTAAACAAGATTAAATCGTATGCTATAAACAAAAAAACCTAAACAGCAAGGTTTAGGTTTTTTAGTTTCTAGCTAACATCTGGTCACTTTTAACTGACCGCTTAGCACTGGCCGTGTTTAGTTTAACTCGTCGCTTTACCGCGTTTCGCGACTTTTTTCGCTTTAGCTTTCTTCTGAGCAACGGTTCTTTTTACTTTGGTTTTTTTAACAGCAACACGTGCTTCTTTGTATTGCGGTCTTAACGTTTCAATGACACGGCGTGGTAAACGTTCTTTAATATAACGTTCAATTTTACCAATAACCAACATGTCATGCGCTTCAACCAGTGAGATAGCGGTGCCTTTATTGCCCGCTCGACCTGTTCGGCCGATGCGATGTAAATAAATATCGGCGGTGCGTGGCATATCAAAGTTGATAACATGGGTGATATCGTCAATATCAAGGCCACGTTCAGCGATATCGGTAGCGACTAAAACATTAACCGTACCATTGCGTAAACGCTCGACTGAGGTGTTGCGTTTGTCTTGTTGCATTTTACCTTCAAGCCAGACACAAGGCATGTTATCAGCATAAAGTTTACCTGATAGGTATTGCACTGTCTCACGTTTATTGGCAAAAACTAGGGCACGTCCCACTTCTTCTTGTTGCAATAAGTTCAGTAGTAAGGCGAATTTATGATCTTTGTTATCGGCTAAGTGCATCCACTGATGAATTTTCGCTTTTTCTTTTCGAGAAGGGTTCGCTTCCAAAAATACCGGGTCGTTCAATAGTTCGCGAGAAAAACGTACTACGGCAGCACCTTCCAGTGTGGCGGAAAATAACATGGTTTGTTTGCGCCAACGTGCTTCTCCAACAATGCGATTAATCGTTTCAGCAAAACCCATAGTGAGCATACGGTCAGCTTCATCTAAAATAAGGATTTCAATTTCACGGCTATCAAACTGCTCGCTTTCAATGTATTCCATTAACCGGCCAGGTGTAGCAACCAAAATATCGGTGTTACCTGTGAGTACTTCTTTATGGCTGCCATAATTAACACCACCGGTAATAACCGCAGATTTAATGTTGGTTAGCGCGGTTAACTTCTGACATTGCTCATGAGTTTGTATGGCAAGCTCGCGTGTTGGCGATAAAATGAGTACCCGTGGAAAACCTTGCTGCGGGCGAGGATAATCAAGCAAGTGTTGAGCAGCAGGCAAAATAAATGCTGCTGTTTTTCCCGTTCCTGTTGGGGCTGAAGCTAATACGTCTTTGCCTGTCATCGCTACAGGAAGTACTAACTCTTGGATAGACGTTGGCTTTTTATAGCCTGCATTTTCAATGCCGCCCAATAATGCGGAATCTAGGTCAAACTGCTCAAACATGTAATAATTTTCTTTGGGGATTAATGAGGGGGATTATAATGGCAAAATACGATTTATCCTAAAGATCTCGCCAAATTTGTCTATTTATTATGATATTTAGCCTAATCTGCTAGAATATCTGCGATTTCAGCGCTAATTTGTTGGCACCATTGTTTGATCCGTGCTTCGCTAGCATTGTACTGGTTGTCTTCATCAAGGGCTAAACCAACAAAATGTTGCCCATCTTCTGTTAGTGCTTTTGACTCCGCAAAGTCATAACCTTCATTTGGCCAATAACCGATAACATAACCGCCTTGTGCTAGCACTTGGTCATGTAACATGCCAAGTGCATCTTGAAACCAATCAGTGTAACCAATTTGATCCCCCATGCCATAAAGGGCAACAATTTTTCCTTCAAGATCAATGTCGGCTATTTCTGGCCAATGTGACTCCCAGTCTTCCTGAATTTCACCATAGTCCCAAGTAGAAATACCTAAAATTAAGATGTCGTGGTTTACCATTTCCGTCAGTGGCGTATCTTTGATATTAAATAAGGTGACGTTATCTTGGCCAAGTTCAGCTTGAATTTTTTCTGCTGCTATTTCGGTATAACAAGTAGTTGAGCCGTAATATAATGCGATGTTCATTGATAAATTACCGAGGTTTAACGAACCACGTTAGGTGGTTGGTGAGCGAGTGGCGAGATTTTAGCAAATTTCTCGCCAATAAGATGCTTTGCTGTGCCACTGAAAGTCATATTTTATCAGATCAGTTAGCTAGTGGCCGGCTTAGTGTTATTGCAATTATGCCTTTTTCACTGTAATTTTAGGGTGCTTAAAGCGGTCTTTGTATTTATCTAAAATTACAAAAGTAATTTTCCGCTTATTTTCCGCTCATAGAGTTAAGGTATGGTATTGATTTATGTCTAAGAAATTTTTATTGGCTGCTGCATTTGGCTTGTTAAGTTTGACCCAAAATGTTGTAGCGTCTGCTGAGCCAGAAAATAACCGTGTGATGTTACCTGTTAACCAGTCGTCTGAGTTGCAAGGGGTAAAGGCAAAATTGTCACAAATGTTAGGGTTTAATGTCGCTAGTATCAAACCCTCTCCCATGGCAGGTGTCGTTGAAGTGCTTACCGATCAGGGCTTATTTTATGCTAGCGCCGATGGCAATTTTTTATTGCATGGTAAAATGTATGGATTAGGCGAAAATGTGAGTAATTTAACCGAAGAAAGTTTAGCGCAAGTGCGTGTTGACGGTATGGTTAAGTTCTCTGATGCTATGATTGTTTATCCGGCTAAAAACGAAAAGCATGTAGTAACCGTTTTTACTGACATTACCTGCGGTTATTGTCGTAAAATGCACGAACAAATGAGCGCTTACAACGATAAAGGCATCACGGTGCGTTATTTAGCCTATCCACGTGCCGGCGTAAAAGACCAAACCGGTAGTTATTCACAAGGTTTTAAAGATTTACGCTCGATATGGTGTCATGAAGATCCTCAGTCGGCGTTAACAAAAGCAAAAAGTGGCTCTTCAGTGGCGGCACGTATTTGTGATATGCCTATCGAGGATGAATTTGACTTTGGTCGTCAAGTGGGCGTTTCTGGAACACCGGCCATTATATTGGCCAATGGCATGATGGTGCCTGGTTATCAAGACCCAAGTAAATTATTTATGTTATTAGAAACTTCTCAACAAGGTGGCTAATATCAAAAAAATTGATAAATTTTTTTGATAGGTATAAGTTAATTTTTTGATAAAATGGCAAGTCATTCACTTGCCATTTTTGTCTCTAGCATTTCAAGTATAAGGTGCATTCATGCATAAAGAGATCATTCGTCGAGAGCAAGTTAGCGATGAGCATTTACCCGATACACTTCATCCACTTGTTCGACAAATATATGCACGACGCGGTGTTACCAACAAAGCACAACTTGAATTAACCGCGTCTCATTTATGTGCGGTTGACTCGTTAAAAGGCTTACCTGAAGCATGTGAACTGTTATATCAGGCCCTGCAAGGGCAAAAAAACATCACGATAATTGGTGACTTTGATGCTGACGGAGCCACAAGTACGGCCTTAATGATGGAAGCATTGCAAATGCTAGGTTCAACCAATCATCATTTTTTAGTCCCCAACCGATTTAAGTACGGCTATGGCTTAACCCCTGAAATTGTTGATATTGCCAACTCACAAGGCGCACAGGTATTGGTGACGGTTGATAATGGCATTAGCTGCATTGCGGGTGTTAAAAGGGCGAAAGAGTTAGGGCTGCAAGTGGTAGTTACTGACCATCATTTACCTGGCGCACATACACCCCCTGCCGATGCCATTGTTAATCCCAATCAAGTGGGTTGTAATTTTGCCAGCAAGTCGTTGGCCGGTGTTGGTGTCGCATTTTACTTTATGTTGGCGTTAAGAAAATATTTACGTGAACAGCAATGGTTTGAACAGCAGAACATTAAAGAGCCTAATATCGCACAATTACTTGATTTAGTTGCCTTAGGTACGGTTGCTGATGTGGTGTCACTTGATGCCAATAATCGAATTTTAGTCGAACAAGGACTCAAGCGCATTCGCGCAGGAGCGACGCGCCCGGGTATTCAAGCCTTAATAGAAATTGCCGGTAAAAATCAGCAAAAATTAGTGGCCAGTGATTTTGGCTTTGCTTTAGGCCCACGTATCAATGCAGCAGGTCGGTTAGACGACATGGCGTTTGGCATTAACTGTTTACTAGCAAAAGATTTATCCAGCGCTAGAGTGATGGCGGCCGATTTGGATGACTTAAATAAAGCGCGCCGGGAAATAGAGCAGGGCATGCAAATTGAAGCCGAGCAAGTACTGGCCAGTTTACAGTTTAGTGAAAGCAATTTACCCCATGGCATTAGTTTGTTTCATGGCGACTGGCATCAAGGCGTCATCGGTATTGTCGCAGGGCGCTTAAAAGAAAAGTATCATCGCCCGAGTATTGTGTTTGCCAAAGGTAATGATGACGACGCCAGTGGTATGAATAACAGTGACGCTGACAGTATTGATATCAGTAGCAATGAAATAAAAGGCTCAGCGCGCTCTATTCCAGGTTTACATATTCGTGATTTACTCGAGTATATTGACAGCCAACACCCTGGTATTATTATAAAATTTGGTGGTCATGCCATGGCGGCAGGTTTATCAATACCGGCAAATAAATTCGAACAGTTTTCAGCACTATTTGAGCAATATGCCGAGCAGTGGTTAAGTAAAGAAGCTTTAACGGGTGTACTGGCCTCAGATGGCGAGCTATTAACTAACGATATGACACTGGCTTTTGCACAGGTCTTACGTGAGGCCGGGCCGTGGGGACAAAATTTTCCAGAACCGGTATTTGATGACGTTTTCACGCTTGTACAGCAACGTATTGTCGGCGAAAAACACTTAAAGCTTGTGGTAGAAAAAGACCAGCAAGTATTTGATGCCATCGCCTTTAATGTTGATATTAAGCGTTGGCCAGACAACCAAGCCAAGCAGGTGAAGCTAGCCTATCGTCTGGACATTAATGAGTTTCGAGGTAAACAGTCAGTACAATTAATGGTTGAACAATTAGACTAAAGGTTATCAATGCCATTATCAGCTTAAGAGGTGATAAAAATATCATAAAAATGGCATTGCATTACTCAAGCAAGCGTTTATTTAATCGCGTAATTAGGCTACAATGCGCGACTATTTTTTTTGTTTTTCCCTTTATTCATCAATTACGGCGTGACAGATAAAAAATATGCTAGAAGTTAATCCAGTACTCAATAAAATTAAAGAAATTCGTGAACGCACCAATCTGCTTCGGGGGTATCTTTGACTACGACCAAAAGTCAGAACGCTTGGTTGAAGTTACGCGAGAATTAGAATCTGCCGATGTTTGGAATAACCCTGAACGTGCACAAGCACTAGGTCGTGAACGTGCGGCATTAGAAGCTGTGGTTGAAACTATTCAACAAATGGACTCAGGTTGTGAAGACATTGAAGGCTTGGTTGAACTTGCCGTTGAAGCCGACGACGAAGAAACCTTTAATGACGCTGAAGCTGAAACAAAAACCTTAGAAGTTAGCCTTGAAAAACTAGAATTTCGTCGGATGTTTTCTGGTGATCACGACGCCAATAACTGCTATTTAGATATTCAATCAGGATCTGGCGGTACAGAAGCACAAGATTGGGCAGAAATGCTTATGCGCATGTATTTACGCTGGGGTGAAGCCAATGGTTACAAAACAGAAGCCATTGAAGTCACCGGCGGTGATGTCGCCGGTATTAAAGGTTGCACCATTAAATACACGGGTGAGTATGCTTTTGGTTGGTTACGCACAGAAACCGGTGTGCATCGTTTAGTACGCAAGTCACCTTTTGACTCAAGTGGTCGTCGTCATACCTCGTTTGCTTCTGCGTTTATTTACCCAGAAATTGACGACAATATTGAAATTGATATTAACCCAGCAGATTTACGCATAGACACCTTTCGTGCCTCTGGTGCGGGTGGTCAACATGTTAACAAAACTGATTCTGCCATACGTATTACCCATGAGCCAACCGGCGCAGTAGTGGCTTGTCAGGCTGATCGTTCACAGCACAAAAACCGTGCTACTGCGATGAAATTGCTAAAAGCTAAATTGTATGAAATGGAAATGCAAAAGCAAAATGAAGGTAAACAAGAATTAGAAGACGGCAAATCAGATATTGGCTGGGGCAGTCAAATACGCTCTTATGTTTTAGATGACAGCCGTATTAAAGACTTACGCACCGGCATAGAAAATCGCAATACTCAAGCAGTATTAGACGGTGATTTAAACAAATTTTTAAAAGCTAGTTTGAAATCTGGCTTATAAGTACTTAATTAATTTAAACTATTTTTAATAGAATATACCTGTAATAGCAAGATTTGAGCGCTAAATAACTTAGCTTAAATTCCATGTTACGTTAACACACGAGAAATAAAATGACTGATCAAGCACACCAAGACGAAAATAAATTGATTGCCGAGCGTCGTGGCAAATTAGCAAAAATTCGAGAAAACTGTCCGGCTAATGGCCACCCTAACAAGTTTGACCGAAAACATTATGCTGCTGATTTGCAAGCTGAACACGGTGAAAAAGATAAAGAAACGCTTGAAGCTGAAACCGGTCTTTACAGCATTGCTGGTCGTGTTATGGCAAAACGTGGTCCATTTTTAGTCTTACAAGATATGACCGGCCGTATTCAGGCTTATGCCCACAAAACGGTGCAAAAAGATATTAAAGAGCGTTGGGGCACTTTAGACATTGGCGATATTATTGGTGTTACCGGTACTATGCATATGTCAGGTAAAGGCGACTTATACGTCAATATGGATAAATACGAGCTGTTAACAAAGTCACTGCGTCCATTACCAGAAAAATTTCATGGTTTATCAGATGTTGAAACAAAATACCGCCAACGTTACGTTGATTTGATCATCAATGAAGAAACGCGTAACACCTTTAAAATTCGTTCAAAAATTGTTGATGGTATTCGCAAGTTTTTAACTGACCGTGATTTTATGGAAGTTGAAACACCTATGCTACAAACCATTCCAGGTGGTGCAACGGCGAAGCCTTTTGAAACATTCCACAATGCCCTAGACATTCAAATGTATATGCGTATTGCGCCAGAGCTTTACTTGAAGCGCTTGGTTGTTGGTGGTTTTGAGAAAGTTTTTGAAATTAACCGTAACTTTCGTAATGAAGGCTTATCATCACGTCATAATCCAGAATTTACCATGATTGAATTCTACCAAGCTTATGCTGATTATCATGACCTAATGAACCTTACTGAAGAAATGTTACGTACTCTAGCTGAAGACGTTATGGGGTCAGCTATTATTCGTAATACCGTTAAAAACTCTGACGGTGAAGTTGTAGAAGAGAAGTTCTATGATTTTGGTAAGTCGTTTACTCGTCTGTCTATGGTTGATGCGATTTTACAATATGGTACCAACCTTGATGAAGCGGTTTTACGTGACCCAGAAGCTAATTTTGATGCCTTAAAAGCGATGGCAAAACAAGTAGGTGTTAAGGAAACTGAAGCATCTAAAGTCTGGGGTGCTGGTAAGTATGTTTGTGAGATTTTTGAAGAAGTTGCCGAGCATATGCTTGACCAACCGACCTTTATCACAGAATATCCTTGGGAAGTATCGCCATTAGCTCGTAGAAATGATGACAACGCATTTATCACTGACCGTTTTGAGTTTTTTGTTGGTGGTCGTGAACTAGCCAACGGTTTCTCAGAGCTTAATGATGCTGAAGACCAAGCGGCGCGTTTTAGAAATCAAGTTGCAGGTAAAGATGCCGGTGATGACGAAGCCATGCACTTTGACGCTGACTATATTCAAGCACTTGAATACGGTTTACCGCCAACAGCGGGTGAAGGTATTGGTATTGATCGATTAGTCATGCTATTTACCGATTCACCTACCATTAAAGACGTTATTTTATTCCCGCATATGCGTCCACTTGCTGAGTAATACCAACTTGGCATTACTCGCTGAATAAGCTGAGTTAAACGCATAACGAAAAAAGCACCTTAGGGTGCTTTTTTATGTTCAGGCTTTCTGTCTTTCAAGGCATTAGAGCATATCGCTAATTGCTCCTGCACTACTTCCACTGACTTCTCTCCCTGTAAAAAAATATGGCTGCACAGTAAGTTCAGTTTAGCTAATGGTTATTATCATCTAAGTATTTATAAGCTAGGGTATTTACAATATAGCTAATATTATTTTAAATAACATAAACAGATACTTAATTTTTTATTAGGCTTTTTTTGGCAGCAATATAATTTTACTCACTTTGTTTATCAACTTAGACTGAAATAATGTCGTGGCCAAAATTAAGTTATAAATAGCACAAGGGTTATTTAAATGAATGGTTTATATTTGTCTGCATTAGTGGTGTATTGTCAATGTTCTGTTAAATTTAAAGGGTTACCGATCAAAGTAAGCCAAATATTAGGAGAATTAAAATGGCATTTGAAGTTACCTTTGAATTGAAAGAGTCAGATTTAGAGTATTTTCGTGATGTGATGCGAGCAGCTAAATCAGAAGCAAAAAATTTAACTGAAGCAGAAATTTTAGCTAATGCAAAAAGCCTGAGTAAAGACATTCAAGTTGATGTGCCGCTATTTGTCAGTGAAAGAATTAAAAAATTAGCCACCTTAGTCGCTATGATTGAAGATTCGGAGTGGAAAATACCTGACCAAGAGCGGGCTGATGTATTAAGTGCTTTGGCTTATTTTAGTGATCCTGAGGATTTAGTGCCTGATCATATTCCGGTGTTAGGTTTTTTAGATGATGCCATCATGATTGAGCTAGTTGTTGATGAACTTAAAGATAACATCGAGGCTTTCTTAGAATTTTGTCACTACCGAAAGCGTGAAGAAGGTCGTCATAGCGATGAAACTATTACTCGAGATGAGTGGTTAGAGTCTAAGCGAAAAGAGTTGCACAGTAGAATGAGAAATCGTCGTGCTGGTCGCAGTAGTTCTCGTTCAGGTTTTCGTTCGGTTTTTTAACTGAAAACTGGTCAGTTTATTTGATTGAATTCAAGGTCTGAAAAAGCCGCAGTAAGTGGCTTTTTCAATTTCAACTTTCAACTTTCAACTTTTAACTTCTAATTTTTCAAGTTTTTTAAGATAGCTAGATGAATTAATGCGTTATAAACAACATTAAAATGAAAAAAGCGATAATAGTAGCGTTAAAAGCAAAGATATAACCAAAGCCTTTTAAGCCCTGTTTAATGGTGTAATTATTACTGCTTAAATACCAATACCAAATAGCGCTCATGAGTATAGGGACAAGAAAAAATAGTTGGATCATATTTACGCTATCTCCTGCGTTACTGTTTTTGATGGCTCGCGCCACGGTGCCACTTTTAATAGCATTAACATACCGGGTATCGCTAATGCCGTACATATAAAGTAAAAATTAGTCCAACCTATTTGTTCAACAATAACGCCCGTAGTGGCATTGGCAAATGTTCTTGGCAGTGCGGTTAATGCAGTAAATAATGCAAATTGTGTTGCTGCAAATGCTGGGTTAGTGGCTCGGGCAATAAAAGCGGTAAAGGCCGCTGTGCCAAGACCAACACCCAAATACTCAAAGCCCATAGCGAAAGCTAAAGCGTAGGTGTTGTGGCCAATTTCTGCGAGGGCTGCAAAACCTAGTATACTTATTATTTGCACAAAACCAAACAACCAAAGCGCACGATTAATACTTAATTTAATCATTACGATACCACCAACAGCCAAACCTATAGTCATAGCAATTAATGACGCTGTTTTAGCCACCACACCTATCTCAGTTTTAGTAAAACCTAAGTCGATAAAAAATGGCGTTTGTAAAGCCGTTGCCATACTGTCGCCGAGTTTATATAAAAACAAAAAAGCGAGAATTTGTAGCGCAGATTTTGTACCTTCTCTACTAATAAAGTCCTTAAACGGTAAAACAACGGCTTGCTGTAATGTTTTTGGTGCTTGGGCGGTGTTATTAAGCTCTTTGATTGAAAGGCTTAAGACAACGCCTATTAGCATAAACGCCGCGACAATAATAAATACGGCTTGCCAACTGATATGGTCAGAAAGAATAAAGGCCAACGAACCCGGCACTAAGCCAGAAAGCCGGTAAGCTTGTACGTGAATAGAGTTACCTAGGCCAAGTTCATGCTCAGGCAGTAATTCTCGACGATAGGCATCGAGTACAATATCTTGACTAGCACTAAAAAATGCCACAGCGGCTGCTAGGTAGGCAACATTCCAGATATTCATTACGGGGTCAACAAAACCAAAACCTGCAATAGAGAAGAGCAATAATACCTGGGTGAGTAACATCCAACTGCGGCGGCGTCCCAATACCGGTAATGAATATCGGTCCATTAATGGCGACCAAATGAATTTCCATACGTAGGGAATGCCGATTAAGGAAAATAAACCAATTTCAGTCAGGCTAACACCCTCTGAGCGTAACCAACCCGGCACCAGTTGATAAAGAATAAACAAAGGCAGACCGGAGCTAAAGCCAGTGAATATACAAATTAGCATGCGGCGATTGAGTATTGCTTGTTTAAAGGTCGGGGATTGCATTGCTCAAAGCCTAATGAATGCGAGAATATAATGTTGTAAGGCTATCAAAATGTATTAGTAAACAGAAGTTTAATATTTTGAAACAGGCAATTAGTTATTACTGCTTACCTGTGGATTTTTTTTAATCTTGTAATATTAAGGTATTGGGCGCCAACCTATGCAATCAATAGGATAACTGCCCGTTCCAGAGAAAAACTCTAAACAGGTGGATATCTCACTTTTAAAGTATAAATCACGTTCAAGGTCATTAGCGCTGTGCAAACTAAGTTCATGCATTATATGCCAAAATACACGTTCTCTAGCATTATTGGGCGTTTCGTCACTCACCTGAAGTAAAGTCCATTCTGCCATGGTGTTTTCGACAAATTTATCAAGCTCAGTGTAGTGTAGAGAATGATTAATAACAGCGGTAATATAGGCCCTAATTTGTGTGATTTTTTCATTGATAAACTGCTCAATTATCATGATGTTCCTTTTTCGAAATCTAGCTAATAAGCTAGCTTAGCTCTGGTATGAAATTCTGCTATATACTCGGGTATATAAGAGTGTTGCTCGCCTTGTAATATTTTTTGATGCTGTTTAGTTATCGTAGATAAAATTCAAATTGTCAACGTTGATCTGTTGTTCAATGGTGGCTTATGGGGGGTGTTAAAAGGCGATGTAGTAACCAAAAGACTATTTGAAAAGTGTGTTTTATATCAAGGTAATGTTATTCATCATCTATTTTATTATTAAGAGGGCGTTGATAAAAACCAATCAGCCCAGTATATAATGAATCAATTTCGGATAAGGGCTTTAGATAGCAGGCAATAAAATGGCCTTGATTAACATGATAGGTTCAATAGGCACATCTTCCCAGCCCATTTCGCCATTATAATCTGTTTTCACTAAGGCCATAGCATCTACCACTGCTTGACCTTCCACGATGGCACCAAAAACCGCATAACCCCAATGTCTGCCGGGGTCTAAACTGCTATTATCTGCCACGTTGAAAAAAAATTGTCTATTTGCGGTATGAGGACGGTTCTCTTTTGCCATGGCAATCGTGCCTATGACATTTTTTAAACCATTGCCTGACTCATTTATGATGGTGTTATCCACTTTTTTAAGTTCAAAGTTTTGGCTATAGCCTCCGCCTTGGACAATAAATTCAGGCACAATACGATGAAAAATAGTGTTGTTGTATTCGCCTCTAACCACATAAGTTAAAAAATTATCGACAGTAATGGGAGCGCGTATTCTATCAAGCTCTACAATAATGATACCCATTGAGGTTTCTAATTTAACTCGTGGGAATAAATTATCAGGATCAATGGCTAAATTTTTGGCACTACAGGTGAATGAAAGTAATAATAATATCACTGAAAAAATTTTCATTATGGCTCTCTCGACATTCGGTTATTAAGTTATTGTGCTATTGAATAAACTGCTGCAACTCTTCGCTTTGCACTATTTGGCTTAATAACTTTGTCAGTTGTTGGTTAAAGTCGCGCTCTAATACCGCAAGGTCTGCTTTTAGAGGGCCATTGCTGGTACCGGTAATTTTAAATGTTTTTGTTAAAGTGTTTTTGCCATTATTGACAATCACACGAAAACTCATTTGATTACTGGCGCTATATTTTAACAATTGTTGTTGTACACTGACCAAGGCATTGTCGATAATAACGTCCACTTGATTAACGGCTAGCGGCTGTATTTGTAGACCATTAGCTATTAATGCTGGGGTAAGTGCTGTAGATACAATATCAACTATGCGCTGTTGAGGTGAATATAACTGTGTGGCTTCGCCAGCACGTAAAATTTGCACGACATGGTTTGAGCGGCGCAAATCACTAAAGCGTAATTGCACTTGCTTTTGTTGGAAGGCATCACTGCTACCTACATTGATTTCAGGGCTGACAATAACCTGCTTTATTGGCGCACTACAGGCAAATAACAAGCTAGTAGCGCTTAAAAGTAGCAACTTTATTATACTTGATTTCATCTTATATCCTTTAGAATTAAAGTGACAAAATTAACGTTTTATTGCTGAAATAGTGACAAATTTTTCGTTGCTGGCAATCAACTTTTCATTGCCAAAAATACGTTGTAATTTTATATGATAACCCAATTGACGGTTGCCAATAATGCGTAACTCACCCCCTTTTTTCAATACCCGGTGGCTGTCTTTAAACATCTGCCACGCGATATGATCTGTGGTGGCGGTTTGTTGATGAAATGGCGGGTTACATAATACAAGATCAACACTGCCGCCCTCAACACTGGTTAAGCAATCGTTGACTAGAAAATGGCACTGTTCAATAGCTGAGGGTAAGTTTTCAGTCATATTTAATTTTGCTGATGCGATCGCCATGTAAGACTCATCGATAAAGTGCACTTGCGCTGCGGGCTGCTTTGATAATACCTGTAAGCCAATAACACCATTACCACAACCTAGGTCGATAACCTCAGTGTTTGCAGCAACATTGGGTAAATTTTCCATAAAATAACGCGCGCCAATATCGAGTTTTTCTCGAGCATAAACGTTGGCGTGATTATGTAGGGTGAAATCGGTGTTTTCTAATGGCCATGAGGTTGGAAAAACCGCCGATAATGCTTTGTCATTATCGAGTTGACTAAAAACTAGGCGGGCTTTTTTTACCGCTAATGATGTTGTTGTTGTGCCTAAGTAATTTTCAAACAATTTAAGTGTCGAACTGTGAATTTCCTTAGCGCGATCGCAGGCGATAAAAATAACATCTTTACTCAGCTGCTGTTTTATTTTGCTCAGTTGTTGGCAAAGTAGGCCTTTGCTTTTTGGAATTTTATAAAGCACGATGTTAATATCGCTAGGTAAATCATCTAGGCTGCTCAGCAGGGTGATATTTTCTTCTGATAAACCATTTTGTTCTAGATTAAGTTCAATACCTTGATGACTTAAAAATGAGTCACTAACACAATACAACTGCTGCTCAGTTAAGTTGCAGCTTATAGCGCCAAAACTATCATTGAAAATAAGAATGTTTTGTTTTGAGCTAGTTAATAGTTGTTGCTCTACGTAACTAATTATATATTCATCAGCGGCGTCCCATGCTTGCAAGCTTCGATTGACTTGGCCGGTTGGAAAACGATCGAGAAAAAGGTTTTTGTCATTGAGAATAAAAGGGCTGATCATAGTGATAAATACTTGGTTGGCGTTACTGATATTGTGACAAAATTTATCACTACGAGCTAGTTAATTGCGGATTTTATCGAGATAATAGCGTTAAATAAGACAAACTCATCATTAAAACATCATAAGGAAGCTATTGGTTTGAAAATACTATCTCCTGATGCTGATATAGATTATATCGAAAACTTTTATGCTGCAGATAAAGCACAACTGTTTTTTCACCAACTTGAGCAAAAGTTAGCTTGGCGCCATGATGATATTAAAATGTTTGGCAAAGTGATGAAAATACCAAGATTACAAGCTTGGTATGGTGATAATAATCTCAGTTACCGTTATTCAAATATGACCTTGATAGCCCAACCTTGGACAGAAAGTTTACGGGCACTGAAAGCAAAAGTTAGCGACTATTGTGACCATGAGTTTAATGCGGTATTAGCAAATTTATACCGTAATCAAGATGACAGTGTCGGCTGGCATAGTGATGATGAGCCTGAATTAGGTCTAATGCCAACTATCGCTTCGTTATCTTTTGGCGCAGAACGTGAATTTCAACTTAAACATATTATCACTAAAGAAAAAATAAACATTATGCTTAGGCCGGGTAGCTTACTGATTATGCGAGGAAATACACAAAAATACTGGCAACACTGCCTACCTAAAAGAAGTAAAGAAATAGCGCCACGCATCAACCTGACCTTTCGAAAGATATGTCTCTAAGGTTTATTTTGGCAATTTTCAAAAAACTTAACTAGTAAGAATAATAGTTAAAATAACGCTGTCAGTCGCCTAGATAGATGGCATAATTATCAGTAACGACTAAAATTAAAACTGATCCATTAGCCGATCAACCTTAGGGAAAATATTATGACAATCGAAGCTATTATTGAAGAAAAACTACTTGCTGCTTTTTCACCCCTTCATCTCGATGTAATTAATGAAAGTCATATGCATAATGTTGCACCGGGTAGCGAGTCGCACTTTAAAGTGATTATTGTTTCAGATGAATTTGAAGGCGAACGTTTGATTAAGCGCCATCGCGCCATTAACACATTATTAGCGACAGAGCTTGCAGATAAAATACATGCACTAGCCCTACATACTTATACTGAACAAGAGTGGAAAAACTATTACGCTGAGAACACACCTTTATCACCTAAATGCTTAGGCGGTAGCAAAAAAACAGGATAAATTATCCGTATATCGCTGTTAAATAACTCGCTATTATATTTTGCACCGTTAATGTCATATTAGCGGTGTTTTTATGTACAGGATGTACGGTATGCAGCGGTCACATGGATGTGAAAGAGCAGCGATGTACAGGACTTAGGGTATGCAGCGGTCACATGGATGTGAAAGAGCAGCGATGTACAGGACTTAGGGTATGCAGCGATCACATCGCAGTTCCTAGCCATCTAGGTAATCGCTCTATTGAGTGGTTTATAGCTATGTCAGGCTATGGCTCCACGGCATTAGTAGAACCATGAATGTCGATATTAAAGATCTTTGCTGTGTAAGCTATACAATGAGTAGCTTCCGAATTTTATCAGGCCGCAGACTAGTATTAATCATCAATATGTCATGAGCCAGGCACTGGCTTAGCGTTTTTAGTTAGCCAACAAGCTTTTGCTGCTTTGCCTGTTGATTTGCATAGTATTATTGAAGTGGCTGTTAATGCGGTAAATGAATCAACCTTAGCAGAAGCCCGTAAAAATATGGCATTAAAAGCCCTGATTAAAGCGCATAATGTGCAATTACGTCAAATGCCTGCTGAAGTTATGTTAGCATTAAAATAGCATAAGAACGCCTTGATTAAAGAACAGGTTAAAGCAGATAAATATTTTGCCCGCGTATGGCAGTCATACAGTGAATTTTTAGCATCTATGCGAGCGTATAATAAATTAACCTTGCAAAATTATGATCAAAATCGTTGATTTTTTAACAATGTTGTCAGTTTTTGTCGAATATTATCGTTGGTTGTAGTCAAGTATTGTCTAGCATGACTGAGTTTCACCACTGGTCGCATCTCTTAAGAGGTCAAGCCAGAGTAAACTAGTCGGCAAATTGTTTGTAGACAGTAAATTAAGCTTAATTAATTTTAATTAAGCATTTTTCAAACTCAAATTGTTACTTTGAATAACCCCGTATCACGATACTACTTGGTGTTGTATGTTATTGGGATTTTGAAGTGACACTAAGAAGGTATAGTTATGGTTATTAAGCCAAAAATTCGTGGTTTTATTTGTACTAATGCCCATCCTGCCGGTTGTGCAGCGCATGTTAATGAGCAAATTGCTTATGTAAAAAGTCAGCCTCAAGCCGATGATAAGCCTAAGAACGTATTAGTTATTGGTGCATCAACAGGTTACGGCTTGTCATCTCGAATCACAGCGGCTTTTGGTAATGACGCTAAAACATTAGGTATTTTCTTTGAAAAGCCACCAACAGAAAGAAAAACCGCATCAGCGGGTTGGTATAATACGGCTGCTTTTCAAGCGGCGGCTGATCAAGCAGGCCTGTGGTCAAAAAATATCAATGGCGATGCTTTTTCTCATGAAATTAAAGCAAAAGCTATTGCCGCTATAAAAGCAGAATTAGGTGAAATTGACCTGATTGTATACAGCTTAGCGTCGCCACGTCGTACGGATCCGGATACGGGTGAAGTCTATTCATCAGCACTTAAACCTATTGGTCAAAGTGTTACGACGAAAAACTTAAATACCTCTAAACGTACGATTGATACAATGTCAGTGGATGCGGCTACAGAAGCAGAAATTCAAGGCACTATCGACGTTATGGGTGGCGCTGATTGGGAGCTTTGGATTAAGGCTCTCGGCGATGCGGGTGTACTGGCTAATGGTTTTAAAACCGTTGCTTATACCTATATTGGTAAAGAATTAACTTGGCCAATATACGGACATGCTACTATTGGTCGTGCAAAAGAAGATTTAGATCGCGCGTCAACAGCAATAAAAGCGACAACAGCTAATATTAAGGGCGAAGCTTATGTTACGTCACTTAATGCCGTGGTAACACAAGCCAGTTCGGCAATTCCTATTATGCCATTATATATTTCAGCCATGTTTAAAGTGATGAAAGCTGATGGCACTTACGAAGGTTGTATTGAGCAAATTCAAGGCTTGTTTAGAGAAAATATATACGGCAAAAAACCTATTATTGATGAAGCTGGGCGTTTGCGTCAAAATAACAAAGAACTTGAAGACAGCGTGCAAAAACGTGTCACTGATATTTGGAATACGGTTGATAGCGACACTATCGATGAGTTAACCGATTACCTTGGTTATCATCAAGAGTTTTTGAAGTTATTTGGTTTTGACTTAACTGGCGTCGATTATAACGCAGATATTAATCCAGAATTGGCGATCAATAACTTATTGTAACTTGTTGCAAATTACATGAGATTTAATGCTGAAAGTCATACAGGCTAGTGCATGATAAATGAGTAACCTAATCTCTGTGATTAAAAAAACCGACAATTTGTCGGTTTTTTTATGTCGATTAGGCGTTATTTATGCTTTATAATTTTGCTTGTTTAGCACTTTATTGCAGAGAATAATGAGTCAATTTTTAACTGGAATTGATGCTGTATCGTAGTAAATTTCTACTAAAAAATGATATTTCGTTCTAATATTAGCCGAATTAGAGATTATTCGACTAAATTGTTATTTTTTGTGCTGCTTAAGATAGAATCAAAATGTGGTTTTGTGCTAGAATCGCGCCAGAAATTTTAACTAGAGCCAGTGAACCTTGATTTATCAAAAATAAATTAAGACTTTGCTGAAATACACTGAAATCAGTCGTTTTGTTAATTGTCTGCGCTCATTGTTGTGATGTTTTGCAACAGAAAGTGCGGTTAAATAGCTCAAAAATTGATTTTGATTACTCCCATCAAAAGTAGTGCAAGTGTTTATGATTACAATAAAAAAAGGTCTGGATGTTCCTGTAGTAGGTACCCCCCAGCAGGTAATCCATGATGGTCCGTCCATCAAAACTGTTGCAACATTAGGTGAAGAGTTCGTGGGTATGCGCCCAACCATGTTTGTTAAGGTTGGAGAAAGCGTTAAAAAAGGTCAGGCACTTTTTGAAGATAAAAAGAATCCTGGCGTTAAATTCACAGCTCAAGCTTCAGGTGTTGTTAAAGAAATTAATCGTGGCGAAAAGCGCGTATTGCAATCAGTTGTCATCGAAATTGGTGGCAATGAGCAAGAAACGTTTACTTGTTATGCAGCTAACGAACTCAACTCTATTGCACGTGAAGATGTTGTTGCAAACCTAGTTAACTCAGGTTTGTGGACGGCATTACGTACACGTCCATTTAGTAAAGTTCCTGCGGTAGATGCGAAGCCTGTTGCCATATTTGTTAGCGCTATGGATACTAATCCATTGGCCGCCAATCCAGCACTCATTATTGCTGAGCAAAGTGCCGCATTTGCCAACGGTTTAACTGTGCTTGCGCGCTTAACTGACGGTGAAGTTTTTGTCAGCAAAGCGCCAGGTAGTGATATTGCGGTTAATTCATCTGCTATTGTCAATGAATTTGCTGGAAAACATCCTGCGGGTCTAGTTGGCACACATATGCATTTCTTGAAGCCTGTTAGTGCTGATAAAGTTGCATGGCATGCTGGCTATCAAGATGTAATCGCGATTGGTAACTTGTTTACTTCTGGTGAGTTAGATAGCAGTCGTATTATTTCTTTAGCCGGTCCTGCTGCAAAGAACCCTCGCTTGGTTCGTACCGTATTAGGTGCAAATGTTGCAGAAATTATTGCTAATGAAACACTTGATGGTGAGTTACGTGTCGTTTCGGGTTCATTGTTATTAGGCGCAATTGCCTCAGGCGTTAAAGGTTACTTAGGTCGCTATCACACGCAAATCTGTCTGATCCTTGAAGGTAGAGAAAAAGAGTTTATTGGTTATATGTACCCGGGACCTAATAAATTCTCAGTAACGCGTGCGTACATGTCACACTTCTTCCCTAAGAAGTTGTTCAACATGACGACTACAACCAATGGCAGTTCTCGAGCTATGGTGCCTATTGGTAATTTCGAACGTGTTATGCCGTTAGATATTTTACCGACATTGTTATTGCGTGATTTATGTGCCGGTGATACCGACAGAGCGCAACAGCTTGGTGCTTTAGAGCTTGATGAAGAAGATTTAGCCTTGTGTACGTTTGTTTGCCCAGGCAAAACAGATTACGGCGTGATCCTTCGTGATTGCCTAACCACAATTGAGAAGGAAGGTTAGTCATGGGCTTGAAAAAGTTTATTGAAGATATTGAACCGCAATTTGAAAAAGGCGGTAAATTTGAAACTTGGTATGCGCTTTACGAAGCGGTCGCAACAGGGCTATTTACGCCTGGCCAAGTGAACAAAGGTCAAACTCACATTCGTGACAGTATGGATCTTAAACGTATTATGATCACAGTATGGCTGGCGGTTTTCCCTGCTATGTTCTGGGGTATGTACAACATTGGTTTCCAAGCGGCTGACGCATTAGCGGCCGGTTACGCTTTACCTGATAATTGGCAAGTAGGTTTGTTTGAAATGCTGGGCGGTAGCTTATCTGTAGAATCTGGTTGGTTCAGCATGATGTGTTACGGCGCTGTGTTCTTCTTACCTATTTATGCCACAGTATTTGTTGTCGGTGGTTTTTGGGAAGTGTTGTTCGCCTCAGTGCGCAAACATGAAGTTAACGAAGGTTTCTTTGTTAGTTCAGTGCTTTTCGCTTTGATCTTACCGGCAACTATTCCACTATGGCAAGCCGCCATAGGTATTACTTTTGGTATTGTTATTGCCAAAGAAATATTTGGTGGTACAGGTAAAAACTTCTTAAATCCAGCATTAGCCGGTCGTGCATTTTTATACTTTGCTTATCCAACGGATATCTCTGGTGGCTCTGTGTGGGTTGCTGTTGATGGTTACTCGGGAGCAACAACGCTAAGTGCAGCAAGCCAAGGGCTAAACGATTATACCATTGGTACTGATTGGTGGAATGCTTTCTTAGGCTATATCCCAGGCTCTGTTGGCGAGGTTTCCACGGTAATGGTTCTGCTTGGTGGTGCTTATATACTTTATAAAGGTATTGCCTCATGGCGCATCGTCTTAGGTGTGTTTACCGGTATGGTGTTAACGTCAATGCTATTTAATAGCATCGGTAGTGATACCAATGCTATGTTTGCTATGCCTTGGTATTGGCACCTTGTCAGTGGTGGTTTTGCTTTTGGTATGATGTTTATGGCAACAGACCCAGTAACCGCTGCATTTACCAATAAAGGTAAATATTGGTACGGGGCAATGATTGGTCTGATGGTGGTACTGATACGTGTGGTTAACCCAGCATTCCCAGAAGGTATTATGTTAGCTATTTTATTCGCTAACTTGTTTGCTCCACTACTTGATTATTTTATGGCTCAAGAAAATATCAAACGGAGGCTTGCTCGTAATGTCTGATACTAAAAAGAAAGAAACTTTCGGCGGAACTGTTGGTTTCGTATTTATAATTTGTTTAGTTTGTGCTGCCCTAGTATCGATTGCTGCAGTTGGTTTAAAACCCTTACAAACCGCCAATAAATTGCTTGATAAGCAAACTAAGATCCTTGAAGCATCTGGTTTATTAGCGATAGCGCTTAAAGCAGAAAATATTAAAGCTTTGGGTGGTGAATCTGAAAGTATTGTTGATACGTATGAAAAGTATGTTGATGCCAAGATGATTAGCTTAGCAACAGGTAAAGTCATTGAAGGTAATGTTAAAACCTTTGATGAACGTGCTGATGCGCGTGATATCAGTAAAAGCTCAATACCTGAAAATGATATCGCGGGTATAAATCGTCAAGCTGATCATGCCGTAGTTTATTTGATTAAAGATGAACAAGGTAAGGTATCAACGATAGTATTGCCTATTGTTGGCTCTGGCTTATGGGATCTAATGTACGGCTTTATTGGTTTAGAGTCTGATTTAAATACCGTTAAAAGCCTTATCTACTCTGAGCTAAAAGAAACGCCGGGCTTAGGTGCTGAAGTACTTAACCCTAAATGGAAAGCTTTGTGGCCAGGTAAGGAAATGTTTGACGAACAAGGCAACATAGCGATTCAAATTGTTAAAGGTGGTGCTAAAGCTGGCAATATTCACGGCGTAGATGCCTTGTCTGGTGCTACCTTGACCAGTAATGGTGTTGAGAATACATTGCATTTTTGGTTAGGCAAAGAGGGCTATGGTCCATTTATTACTAACTACCGCGCTGGAGGATTGAACTAATGGCTACTGATACTAAAAAAGTATTATTTGGACCTGTTATTGATAATAACCCGATCGCCTTGCAAGTGCTGGGTGTTTGTTCTGCACTGGCAGTTACAAGCTCATTAGCGAATGCGTTGGTTATGACGCTTGCCGTCATGCTAGTAACAGGCTTTTCAAATTTATTTATTTCACTGATTCGTCATCAAATACCATCCAGTGTTCGTATCATAGTACAGATGGTGATTATTGCTTCACTGGTTATTTTGGTTGACCAAGTGTTAAAAGCGTTTTCTTATCAGCTATCAAAAGAGTTGTCGGTATTTATCGGACTGATCATTACTAACTGTATTGTGATGGGCCGTGCTGAAGCTTTTGCGATGAAAGAAAAGCCAGGGGTTAGCTTTTTAGATGGTATCGGTAATGGTTTAGGTTACGGTGCAGTGTTGATGGTTGTTGCTTTTTTCCGTGAACTATTTGGTTTTGGTGAACTATTTGGTTATGAAGTGTTTACTTTGGTGCAAAACAACGGTTGGTACCAAGGTAATGGCTTATTAGTTTTACCCTTTAGCTCATTCTTCATTATCGGTTTAATTATCTGGGCAATTCGCCAGTTCAGGCCAGAACAAGTAGAGAAGGATTAAGTCGTTATGGAACATTATTTAAGTATATTTGTTAAGGCTATATTTATTGAAAATTTGGCATTAACCTTCTTCCTCGGTATGTGTACATTCTTAGCGGTTTCTAAGAATGTTAGCACGGCGATAGGTCTAGGTGTTGCAGTTGTTGTAGTATTAGGCATCGCAGTACCTGTTAACCAAATCATTTATCAAGCGATTTTAGCGCCAGGTGCGTTAGATAGCGTCATGGGTGTTACCGAGGCAAAAGACTCTATAGATTTAAGCTTTTTGTCTTTTATTACCTTTATTGGTGTGATTGCGGCTTTAGTGCAAATTCTTGAAATGGTATTAGATAAATACTTTCCTGCGCTATACCAAGCGCTGGGTGTTTTCTTACCCTTGATTACTGTTAACTGTGCCATCTTTGGTGGTGTGTCGTTTATGGTAGCGAAAAACTTAACCTTAGGTGAAAGTGTTGTTTACGGCATTGGCTCAGGTGTTGGTTGGATGTTAGCAATAGTATTAATGGCGGGTATTCGTGAAAAGATGAAATACTCGGACGTACCTGATGGCTTAAAAGGTCTAGGTATTACGTTTATTTCTGCAGGACTGATGGCCTTTGGCTTTCTTTCTTTCGGTGGTATTTCACTTTAGGTTTATGTTGGTTTTAGCGAACACTTACTTGCGAGTAAATGACTTAGCTAAAACCCTTAGAGAAAATTAAAGGAAAGTCGATGGAAATTATTATTCTCGGCGTATCGATGTTCACTGTGATAGTGCTAGCCTTAGTAGTGGTGATTTTACTTGCCAAATCTAAGTTAGTTTCTTCAGGTGACGTTACGATTAGCATTAATGGTGACCCAGAAAAGTCGGTAGTAACTCCGGCTGGTGGTAAGCTTTTAGGCGCACTTGCTGACCAAGGTATTTTTATACCTTCAGCTTGTGGTGGCGGTGGTACTTGTGGCCAGTGTCGTGTAGAAATACATTCAGGTGGTGGTGATCTGCTACCCACTGAATCAGGCCATATTAATAAGCGTGAAGCAAAAGAAGGTTGTCGTTTAGCCTGTCAAGTGGCTGTTAAGCAAGATATGGATATTGTGCTTGAAGATGAAATCTTTGGTGTTCAGCAATGGGAATGTGAAGTTATCTCTAACGATAACCAAGCAACTTTTATTAAAGAACTTAAGTTACAAATTCCAAATGGTGAGTCTGTACCTTTCCGCGCGGGTGGTTATATTCAAATTGAAGCACCTGTTCACCACGTAAAATACAGCGATTTTGATATCGATGAACAATACAAAGGTGACTGGAATCATTTTGGCTTTTTTGATGTAGAATCAAAAGTTGATGAGCCGACGTTACGTGCTTATTCAATGGCGAACTATCCAGAAGAAGAAGGCATTATCATGCTGAACGTGCGTATTGCTACGCCACCTCCAGGGCGTTTACATTTGCCAGCAGGTAAAATGTCGTCTTATATCTTCAGCTTAAAAGCGGGCGATAAAGTGACTATTTCAGGTCCATTTGGTGAGTTCTTTGCCAAAGAAGGCGAAAGTGAAATGGTCTTTATTGGCGGTGGTGCAGGTATGGCGCCTATGCGTTCACATATCTTCGATCAACTTAAACGTTTACATACTAAACGTAAAATATCGTTTTGGTATGGTGCTCGTTCTAAGCGTGAAATGTTCTATGAAGATGATTATAACGGCCTTGCAGCTGAAAATGACAACTTCATTTGGCATGTGGCGTTATCTGATCCACAACCCGAAGATAACTGGGATGGCATGACAGGTTTTATTCATAACGTATTACATGAAAACTACTTGAAAGACCATGAAGCGCCAGAAGATTGTGAGTACTACATGTGTGGTCCTCCAATGATGAACGCTGCAGTTATTCATATGTTGAAAGATCTGGGTGTTGAAGATGAAAACATCATGTTAGATGATTTCGGTGGCTAATTAAGCTCGCGAATTCATTAAGTGAAAAGGCGGCCTAGGTCGCCTTTTTAATACCTATTAGCTTTTAACTTTATCACTGAATTTATTTAGCTAAAACAAGCGGTATTTTTTATCAATGACGCAGCTTGCTTTAGCTAAATAAACTTTTATTAAGGATATTGTGATGCAATATATTTTTAACCTAACCAAGCACAAATTAGCCGCTAAATTATGGCTAATAACAACCATGCTAGTTGTGTTAGGCGGCTGTTCACCCAGTAATGACCTTGCTCGTCAAGAATATTTGCTGCAAGGCAATACGATGGGCACCACCTATAATATTAAACTGGTGGGTCAGAACATAGACGCAGTTAAAATCCAGCAAGGTATTGATAAACAGTTAAAACAACTCAATCAGGAAATGTCGACTTATATTACAGATTCTGAATTATCAACATTTAATCAATCAAAGTCACTTTCGCCAGTTAATATCTCTGCAGGTTTAGCTCGGGTAATTAAAGAAGCTATGCGCTTAGGAGAGCTAAGTAATGGTGCGCTTGATGTAACGGTAGGACCATTAGTTAACTTATGGGGTTTCGGGCCAGAATATCGTCCTGAAACCATACCAAATAATGAATTATTAACGGCCACCAAAGCGCGAGTGGGTTTAGATAAGTTAGCATTTAAAAACGGCATGTTAAGTAAAAGTATTCCCGATCTTTATGTTGATTTGTCAACCATTGCCAAAGGTTATGGCGTTGATTTAGTCGCTGAGTTCGTCGAGGCTAATGGCATCAATAATTACCTTGTTGAAATTGGTGGAGAGATGCGTCTTAAAGGTTTTAAACATACCGGTGAACTTTGGCATGTTGCGATTGAAAAGCCTTTAAGTACTGAACGTGCTGTTCATCAAATTATTGTGCCAAAAGATAACGCGGTTGCTACATCAGGTGACTACCGCATTTATTTTGAAGCTGAAGGCCAACGATTTTCGCATATCATAGACCCAAAAACTGGCAAGCCGATTAATCATAAACTGGTTTCTGTGACGGTAATTCATCCATCATCGATGACTGCTGACGGTTTATCTACGGCCATGATGGTGATGGGTGAAGAAAAAGCGCTGGCGTTTGCAGAGGCTAATGATCTTGCGGTTTACATTATTGAGAAAACTGATCATGGCTTTGTCGAGCAAAGCACGGTAAAATTCATGCAGTACCTCAAGTAGGTTTGCAGGGGTTTATTTACGTTACTGACGTTACTCTCGTTATTTAAAAGTTATTTTTATAATCAACTTATTAAAGTTTTATCAAATAGGTAGGCACTCATTATGGTTATTTTTTTAATCACCTTATGTTTTTTTCTCGTTATTGTTATGGCAATGGCAGTAGGTTATATATTTCAGAACAAAACACTTGCTGGTAGTTGTGGTGGTCTAGCGAACGTTGGTATTGATAAGTCATGCAACTGTGACGATCCTTGTGAAAAGCGCCAAGAACGTGATCGAGTTGCGGCATTAACCATTGGCGACATCAGCGTGAAAAATATTTAGGCTGTTGGGGTAAGTAAAGTTTTTAGCGCATTGTGTTATCAAAACCTGCAGTTTACATCAGATAATTTTTAAACAAAGGTGAGCTTAGCTCACCTTTTTCTGTTTAGGTTGAGCAATATAACTTGAGCCATTGAGCCATTGATGCTTTTAGCCATCGAAGTTTCTTTGGCATTAGCAGACCTTTGTAGCTCGATGTCAAAGAACGCGATGCTTAGTTAACTACTTTACTGCCATTTACCATGCTAATAACTTAACTAAAACGCTTAAATAAGTCGTTCAATTAGCCAATAGATAGCGATAATAGCAATCGCAACATTAAGCGACAGTACTAACCTTTTTTGATACCAAACTTTACTCCTCAAGGGATATAAACACATAAAAGCGAGGGCAATAACCGTCAGTTGTCCTAGTTCAACGCCAATGTTAAATGAGATCAAACTCAAGGCATATTGACTCTGCGCTAATCCCAGATCGCCTAATACCGAAGCAAAACCTAAACCATGTAACAAACCGAAGGCAAATATTATCGGCATACGTGCATAACTAGTGGTATTTGTTTGTGCTCGGTAAATATTTTCAACGCCTACATAGACAATAGATAAGGCAATGAGTGGCTCTACAATTGCGCTGGACAAGGCTACAACACCGTAAATACCTAAGGCAAGGGTAATGGTATGCGCTAGGGTAAATGCAGAGATTTGCCATAGTAAAGTTGAGCGACGTTTAGCAAAAAGTAAAAGGGCTAAAACAAAAAGAATATGATCTAAGCCCAGTGGCAGTATATGAACAAAACCCTGATAAATATAATCAGTGGCAAGTTTTATTCTTGTAGGTACTATGGCGTTACTTGCCGCTAAGTTGGCGTTGGCTAAACTAATTTTATAACGGTTACTTAGGGTTGCTGAACGGATGATTTCTTGCTGTGGTCGAATCACTTTCAGTACAATATCACCCAATAATGGCGAAAATCGCACGGCAACTTCATCCACCCCTTGTGGAATATCTCCGGTTACGTTTAATTGTGCTTTATATTCAGCTAAGCCGGCTTGTTGAGATAATATTCGCTTTAAATGCTGTAATTGTAAGCCTTTAAAGGGCGCGATATTGTGCTTTAGGTTTTGTTCAATGTTCCTGTCTATGTTCCCGTCTTTATTCGCGTCAATGCTCCCTTGAATATTTTTATGCGCATTTATATAAGTAAAATGCAGACTAGTTTGTTGGCTCAAAATAACTTGCAGATGTTCGAGTAGCTTTTTTTGTTCAACAAACGAGTGCTGATTGAGTACGCCAATCACCTTAGCGTCATCACCTGAGATTTCTAGATGTTTTTTTAGTAAATGCAGCAAGTCTACCGTAACAACAAGTTGATAATGTTCACTGTTATCTAAGGATAACGTTGCCTTATTAATATCATCACTATGGGCAGAGCTAGCACATGAAAAAAGTGCTGTGGTAAATAAGATAATAAAAATATATAGCGGAAAAAGTGCTCGCGTATGCAAAATAAAAACCTTTATGGTGAGAAAAAAATAGCGCTAAGCTATCGCATCTTTTATAAAATTAACAGTGATTTTAAAATGAAGAGAATACTTCTACATTTATATATCACGACTTACCTCTCCTTTACCTATTTTTTACTACTAGCTAGCGCTTATTAATGGACAAACATAAAAGCTAAACCTAAACCTAAACCTAAAGCTTATTGTTTATCATGCCGAAGGAAAGTGACAAACTTTGCGATATATTATGATTTAGAGCAAAAACTTTAAAAATAATATAAGCCAAAATGTTATATCGCAGATTATAATACTGTGGGCAACACTTCTGCTTTGCTAAAATTTAAATGATTTAGCAAAGCAGAGGGCCTTATTCGTTACTTATCAGCGCTAATTTATTCGCTTAATAAGATCAAATTGATACCTTAAAAAGCCAATAAACAGCCGAGTTAAGTTTGAAAATAGTATAAGCCAATAAAACAGCCATTTTAGTCATTGGTCAACGCTAATAACCAGAACAATATTGAGTTCATTAGGTACTTATGTTTAAAAAAATATTATTAATTCTGTTACTTTCATGTATTTCTGCGACTGCTTGGGCCTCAGGTCACGGCAGTATTGATTTAACCAACTCGATATTTGGTTTCACTGCCCTTATCTTATTCTCAATCGCCTACCTACTGGTTATTGGCGAAGACGTTATCCACTTAAGAAAATCAAAACCTGTGCTTGTTGCCGCCGGTGTTATTTGGTTAATTATTGGCTGGGTATACACCCAGCATGGAGTGCCCTTAGAGGCAGAGGAAGCCTTTAATCATAACTTACTTGAATATGCGCAGTTATTATTATTTCTTCTTGTGGCCATGACCTACATTAACGCGATGGAAGAAAGAGGTATTTTCGATGGCTTGCGTTTATGGATGGTTTCTAAGGGCTTGAGCCTTAGATCGTTGTTCTGGGTAACCGGTATTTTAGCCTTCGCTATCTCTTCATTTGCTAACAACTTAACTACCGCCATGTTGATGTGTGCCATTATATTAAAAGTGGCGTCGAAGGATAAAAAGTTTATCAATATAGCCTGCATTAATATTGTTGTTGCGGCTAATGCGGGCGGTGTATTTAGTCCGTTTGGCGACATTACTACTTTAATGATTTGGCAGTCAGGGCTAGTTAAGTTTGAACAATTTATTGTTTTGTTTATTCCCTCAGTGGTCAATTTTTTAGTACCCGCCATCATCATGAGCTTTTTCATTTCCAATGAAAAGTCGACGCCAGTCGTCAGTGAAGCTTTCCAAATAAAGCGAGGCGCAAAAAGAATTGTCGCACTTTTTGTGCTGACCATTGCAACAGCCGTGTTATGCCATAGTGTGGTTAATATGCCACCCGTGTTAGGTATGATGATGGGATTAGGTTACTTAAAATTCTTTGGTTTTTATTTACGTATGAGCCTACCACGCTCTTTAGATAAAAAACGTAATAAAGCCGAAGCTGAAAACGATGCAGAAGCATTGAAAAAGCTTGGCAATATTATACCTTTTGATATTTTTGACAAAATAGCACGGGCAGAGTGGGACACCTTACTGTTCTTTTACGGCGTTGTTATGTGTGTGGGTGGTTTAGGCTTTATGGGCTATTTAAGCTTAGTTTCAGAGGCCTTGTACAGTAACTGGAGCCCAACTTACGCCAATATTGCCGTAGGTGTATTATCAGCCATTGTTGATAACATTCCGGTAGTGTTTGCGGTGTTAAGTATGAACCCAGTGATGGATCTTCAACAGTGGTTATTAGTTACCATGACCGCAGGGGTTGGCGGCAGTTTGTTGTCAATTGGCTCAGCGGCAGGTGTGGCGTTAATGGGGCAAACCAAAGGTATGTATTCTTTTATGGGTCACTTAAAGTGGAGTTGGGCTATTGCCCTAGGTTACGCGGCAAGTATTGGCGTACACTTTCTGATTAATGGTTAATATGTTTTTCAGTTTAGCTTAACTGAAAAACATATGGTGTCGAACTAGCTATTGTTACTACGCCTAAAGCGTAGTTAACCTTAGCTAGGTTGCCGCTTAATATAGTAACTAATCACTTCAATGAGTAACCAGAAAAGGGGCTTGGCTCTATTTAATCACTCTTTAACTCAGTCTTCATTTTAACAATTCTTTGAGGCAAATTGATGCTTTGACTACGGCCTACGCCCATTAGCATTCAACATCTTATAATGATTTATATTGATAATTTAAGCCATTTCTTCATTGTTTGATTTTACTATATTGACGCTAGCTTAATAAATGGTAAAGTAACTGTGTTTATATACAGTCATGGTCTGTATTGTTATATCTTACATTAATTAATTAATTTATTTATATGGCATGGTAAATGTTTAAAGATAAGCCACCGCAAAAAAAGATAATTCATATCGATATGGACTGCTTTTATGCCGCGGTTGAAATGCGTGATAATCCCCAGTGGCGTCATGTGCCTATTGCTGTTGGTGGCAATGGGCCGCGTAGTGTGTTGTGTACTTGTAACTATAAGGCGAGAGAGTTTGGTGTGCGCTCTGCTATGCCAAACGCAAGGGCGAAAGCCCTTTGCCCTGAACTGATTATTGTTAATGGCCGTATGTCAGTTTATCAGCAAGTATCGCAACAAATTAGCGCCATATTAGCCCGCTATACTGATTTAATTGAACCTTTATCGTTAGATGAAGCCTATCTTGATGTGACTGATTCGCCGTTGTTTTATGGTAGCGCTACCTTAATTGCCGAACAAATACGCCGTGATATTTATAACGAGCTTAATCTCACCGCGTCGGCTGGTATTGCGCCCAATAAGTTTCTAGCTAAAATTGCGAGCGATGAAAATAAGCCCAATGGCCAATGTGTGGTTACGCCAGAAAATGTCAGTGCTTTTGTGGCTAATTTAGCGCTGAAAAAAATCCCAGGCATTGGGCCAAAAACCAGTGAAAAGCTAAAAGCTTTTGGCTTTGAAAGCTGCGCCGATGTAAGAGCGAGTTCGGTAGCAAAACTACACACTATAGTCGGTAAATTCGCTAACGTTATATACCAACGTAGCTTTGGTATAGATGACAGAGCACTTGAAACCTCACGGGTGAGAAAATCACTGGCAATTGAAACTACTCTGGCAGACGATATTGACTCCATTGAACAATGTCAGGCGATATTAACAAGTTTATTTAGTCAACTGCAACTGCGCTTAGCCAAGTATGCTGATCGTGAAATTAGCAAACAAACGGTAAAAATTAAATTTGCCGACTTTCAGCAAACAACGGTTGATATAAAATCAAAAGCTTGTCTTGAAGCTGTTTTTATTGAATTATTACAAAAAGCTATGACCCGATCTAATAATCGAAAGGTGCGTTTGATAGGCTTGTCATTGGGTTTTACTGAGCAACACAGTCATGATAAGCAAAGTCAGCTAGCCTTATTTTAGTCTTGTGTTGTATTTTTGTTAATTTAGTGTCAGATTTTTATTGCCTTTGAAAAGTATAATGCAAGGGCAAAGTGATCTAAGTACGGTCAAATAGAGTAAAACAATACATATCAACTAAAACAATACATATCAACTAATACCCATACCAACGACAATTAAATGACAGAAGTTTAGAGCTATTAATAGGATTTAACCTATGCTTTGAATTCTCAAGTTTAATCATATTAAAAATGGCGGAAAATCATGTTAAAAAAACTTTTAGTCAGTGCAGTCGTGAGTACATTATTGAGTGTTTCATTGCATGCGCAAGAAATGGCTGATGCCGATATAACTGTGCAACCCGCTGCAGGCGGTGTTTATATGTTGCAAGGTCCAGGTGGTAATATTGGCGTGTTAGCCACAGAACAAGGTTTGCTATTAGTTGATGATAAATTTGCCCCATTAGCTGAAAAAATTGAAGTAGCAATGAAAGGTATTGAGAATAAAGCACTTAAATATATCATCAATACGCATTATCACGGCGACCATACTGGCAGTAATCAGTTTTTTTCACATAAAGCGCCAATTTTTGCCCATGAGAATGTTCGCAGCCGGTTGAGCAGCAAAGCCGACCATGAAGTAGAAAGTTTGCCGGTGGTAACCTACAAAGATGGTATTACTATTTATTTAGCTAACGAAGAAATTCAGCTAACACATTTACCGAGCGGCCATACTGACGGCGATACCTATGTTTACTTTAAAAAAGCGAACGTATTACATACCGGTGACTTATTTTTTGAAATTGGTTTTCCTTATATCGATTTAGAAAGTGGTGGTAGTGTTAAAGGCTATTTAGCCAATGTTAAGTACATGCTTAAAAACACACCTGACGATGTGGTGATCATTCCAGGCCATGGCAAGTTAACCGACAAGAGCCATATGCTAGCCTTTGCGACAATGATGGAGTTTAGTATTAATAAAGTGTCTGCGGCACTTGCTGCCGGAAAATCTGAACAGCAAATACTTAACGAAGGTATGGGTGAAAAATATCAGCATTTGTCTTGGGAATTTATTTCTGAAGAGAAGTGGCTGAAAACCTTGGTTGCTGACTTAAAGTAATAGTTTGCTGACTTAAAGTCATAGGTGCTGAGTCAAAGTGATAGGTGAGTTATAATTCTTGGCCGTGTGAATAAAAAGTCCAACAAAACTGAACTCAGCTAACCGACTAGAGATAATTTACCTATAAGGGCTTTTTAATAGCCCTTTTTTTATGCGTAGAATTTACAGGTTGTAAGGTATGTTTGGGGGGTATGGCCATTACTCAATGATCATAATTTTTGCATCACTAACGCCTTATCGAACTTAACGTTTGTGCTTAAGTTACTTAAACATTAAAGTGAAAAATAAGATGATTTATTAACATAATTTTAGCTTACTTAAGCTTGCTTTAAGATTTGAGTAATAGAATGACATTATAAACTTTTCAGGAGATAGTTATAATGTTAAACACAATTTCAAGCCATCAAGTACACGAGATAACTTCAACTGAAAAATATCAAGATTATTCAGTTAATTTGACATCGCCTGAGCTGTTGTCAAACAAGACTACGCCAAAGCCATACTCACCAAGTACCAATTCACCAAGTGCCCACTCAACAAGTAACAATTCACTTGTTAAGCAAAAGTTTAATTTTGATATTCAAGTTGCGGCCTTGGGCAGTAAGCAAAGAAGTGAGATTGAGCAATTTATCAAACAAGGTTTCCTCAAGAGTTATCAGGCGAAAGTTTCAGTGACTATGCCTCATTTGTTGGCTCTGTGTAATGGTACTTATAAGGCGGCTTTAGGCATTCGTAGTGGTCAAGACGATTTATTTATTGAGCAATACCTTTCCGGTGCCATTGAGCAACAAGCTGTGTTTGTAAAAAATAATATCGACAGAAAAGATATTGTCGAAATAGGCCATCTTTTTAGTAATAATCAAAGGTTCACTCTGCCATTATTTATGATCACAGCCGTTTCTTTGTTTTATCTAAACTATAAATACATGGTGTTTTCAGGTACAGAAAAGGTGGTTAATTTAATGGCTAAATCAGGAGTGCATTGCACTCACCTTGGTGACGCTTACCAGAATAAAATTCAAACATCGACTGATGATTGGGGCAGTTATTATGCCACTAATCCAAAGGTTATTGCGGTGTCGTTATCCGATGTTATTGCTTTGATAGACCGACTGCCGATGTATCAAGCAATGTTTAAATCACTTGATAAACAAATTGCCCAAACATGTCAGCAACTAGGTTAAACAACTTTTAATTTATATGATTAATAAAAAGGTATTACCATGAAAAAATTCACATTATTAACACTCCTTTGTTGCCTTGTAAGTAACGTATACGCGAATAATATCAGTAAGCTTAATTTTGATGACGCACTACTCGCCATACAGCAACAGTGGGTAGAAGCTAATTATGTTAAAACTCAAAAGGAACAAAAAAACGATTTTACCGAGTTACAGCAGCAATCAAAACAACTAACGGTTGAATTCCCTGACCATGCCGAAGCTTGGATTTGGCATGGTATTGTACAATCTAGTTTTGCGGGGGCAAAAGGTGGCTTGGGAGCACTTTCTTTAGCCGATGATGCTAAAAGTGCTTTTGAAAAAGCTTTATCTCTGGATGAAACCGCCTTACAAGGCTCTGCTCACACCAGTTTAGGTATTCTTTACCTCAAAGTACCTGGCTGGCCACTGAGTTTTGGCGATGATGACAAATCTGAACAACATCTTAAAGCCGCTGTAAAAATGAATCCTACGGGGATTGATATTAACTATTTCTTAGCTGAATTTTATCTTGAGCAAGACCAGTATGAAAAAGCAAAAGAGCACCTATTATTAGCACAAGCGGCTCCACAGCGAGTTAACCGAGCCAGTGCTGATAAATTTAGACAGCAAGAGGTTTTAGTTTTACTTGCCAAAGTGAATAAAAGTATAGCGAAGCATTAAGTTTAATCGTTAAGCATGATTTTAACAGCTTGAAAGATAATGGTTTCAAGTTGTTTTTTTCTACAAGATAAGTGATAGGCGCTGATGCTATGGCGACTCCTCAGCATCTTATTAGTCAATAAACCGTTGAGGTATCGCGAAATGATAATTTGTATTAAGTGTAGAAGCCAAATAAAGCTAGCAACATTTTTTCAATGTAAGCCTACTTATGCCGTTAAGCATATAATGGTCTGCTTTGCCGCCAATACACTTTTGAATTATTAACGATCACTTTGTGCGCTTTGCGGAAGTACAAGTTTGAAATTTCGAGTGCTTGTTAAGGTCAACTGTTCACCCGTTAGTTGACCTTGTTAGGTCGACAGCTAACTTCAAAAATTTGCATTTACCTAACGTTATTTAATTTGTTTTGAGACTCATTTAATGATCATAAAAAGCAAATACCCCTCTCTTATCTACCTCCCTTATCTACATCTCTTAGCATCCAATCTATGGGCGCAGAATTTAGGATATACAAACACCGCATTGTGGCCAATATTTTGAATAACATCAGTTAAATCTATGACTTATTAATAAAGGTAGCTATATCTTAAGTTAATACTATCCTTTATCATCCAAAATAATATAGATAAAGCCTTTAGGATACATATGAATAAGCACGGAAATTTATTTACAACCCTTTTTATCATTCTATTTTTAGAATCAGTAGTTATGGCTTTTGTATATAATACATTTTGGGAAACATTTATTATTGGCCTACCTGCCGCTTTAGTTCCTATCTTTTTGATTAAAAATGCAATCAATAGTGAGTTAACTAAACATGCTACGGCAATAGCTGTGATAATTTTTGCATCCTTACATATTCATCAAATGAATGGCCTAATTGAAGTCCATTTTGAAATATTCATTTTGATGGCTTTTTTAATTATCTTTAGTGATTGGAAAGTATTTATATCTGCTTTATTAACGATTGCAGTTCACCATGTATCTTTTTATTTTCTACAATTAAATAACGTTGGCGTTTATATTTTTGATAATGATAGATTACTATTTTCCACTGTAGTCATTCATGCCGCTTATGCTCTTGTTGAAGCAATTATTGCCGGGTATATTGCAAAAATGTTGTATGACGATAGTGTTGTGGGTCAAGAGTTATCAATAATTACCCAACAACTCACTGAAAATAAGAATTCAATAGATTTAACCATTCGCTCTACATCAAATGATAATGTGATTTTACAGGGTTTTAATCAATTATTATCTTTACTTAATAATGTGATCGTAGATGTAAAAAAACAAGCTCAAGACTTAGTGAACAACTCTACAAACTTAACCTTAGTACAAGCCACACTCGTAAGATCATCAAATATAAGACAAGATGAAACAGACGTAATAGCTTCAGCTATTGAAGAAATGGCGGTTACCGTGTCGTCTATTGCCCAAGATACTTCAATGTTAAGCCAGCAAATGTCAGAAGCAAATACACTGACACAAGCTACAGGTTCAAACATTTCAGATATTAACAGTATGAATAAAACATTAACGAAGGCATTATTTCAAACGAGAAGTGAAATAGAAGAGCTTACAAAGTCTAGTGAAATGATTACAACGGTACTATCTGAGATTACAAGCATTGCTGATCAAACTAATTTATTAGCATTAAATGCGGCTATTGAAGCGGCTAGAGCGGGTGAACAAGGTCGAGGTTTCGCAGTGGTTGCAGATGAAGTGAGGGCATTAGCCAATAGAACGAAAGAAAGTACTGATAAAATTAGTAAAACAACGTTAGAGTTAAATAACTATTCTAAAACATCCACTGAAGCAATGAAAAATTCTATAAAAATTGTTGAGGATGTCATTAAAACCTCTGATTTAGCCAGTAGTAATATGGATCAAGCTTTAACGTTAGTTGCTCAAGCAAGTGACATTGCAATATCTGTTGCCGCCGCAGTCGAAGAACAATCAACCACAACGGATAGTATTGCTGAAAGTACAGAAAACATGAGGGTTTCAAGCCAAGATGATTTAAAAAACATACAATCGTTGTCAAATGAAACTGAAAACATGAACGTTTCGATTATGTCATTAGAAAAAAATATTGAAAGTTTTAAATAAGCAAGCCAATTACTTCCATTACATTCTGTTTGCTGTTTGGATCATCGGTACTATTATCGCGGCAATATACTTTATTAGTGCGCGATTAGTTATGTTTGATCCAGATGGCAAATTAAAAGGAATGGATGGTAATGATATTATAACGGCGTTGGTGAACTCAGCAGTTTTAAAAGATAAAACATTGTCCAATACGATAATTCATTTTAGTGATTCAAACTGTCGTTGCGCTGCTAATAGTGAAGATCATAAACTTTTAATAAGTACCCAAGCTGAGCAAGATGGTTTTAATGTATTAAATTTATCTATATCTAACAGTATAAGTCATATAATTCCATCCACACCGTCGGCATTAATTATTGATGCAAAAGGAAAATTAATCTATTTTGGGCCATATTCTGAAGGACTTGATTGTTCGTCCTCCAATAGTTTGATAAAAATAGTGTTAGATAATTATAAAAAAGGTTATAACGCCAAATTAATACTTGCTCAAACTAAAGGGTGTTATTGCAATGTATAAACAAAATATTATTGAAAGAAAGTTATATCATCTATTTTGCGGTGTTCAACCATGTCCGCTGTAGATCAAAACATACAAATTTCATCAGTATAAATTTTCAAATGCTAATATCACGAAAGTGGCATCAGTTAGCGATCAGTTGTCTTAAATAGTGACTGATAGCTAGCTTGCGCTTAACGTATAGCAGGGTCAGCTGCCAATTTTAGTTGATTTTTCCTATTTAGTGTTTCCATCTTTATGTAGAGGGCTCCCACTTTATTCGACTGCTATATTAAGGGTAAAGTTAGAGAAAAAATCACACTGAACTACTATTGGCATATTTTTTTATAATAGGTAATTGTTTTATAATTGATTGACTAACAAGTGAGGGAAATAATTGGTTGATGCGAACAAAAAGCTTTTCTGGCCAACCTATGTAGCGTTCTTCACTTGATTGCATGATCAAGGTGAGTAATTCTTTAGCCACAGTTTCGGCTGAATCGACAGCGCTATTCAGTTCAGCATTTAATTTCTCTACCTCACTAGTATTTAAACTCGTTTGAGTGGCGCGTGGAGCAAGATATTTAACCCGAATATTACTATCGGCTAGTTCTCTTGATAAGGTTTGGCTAAAGCCTCTTAAAGCAAATTTACTAGCACAATAAGCCGTATAGCCAGGAAAACCTATACTGCCATAAGTAGAGCCAATATTGATTATTTGTGCCTTGTCGCACTGTTTAAGTAAGGGCAATAACGCTTGGGTTAATTGCATGGGGGCGATAGTGTTAGTCGTCATAATATGACTTATTTCACTTTCGCTAGCTTGTTCAAATAACTTAAATTGACTCACCCCGGCATTGTTGATCAATACATTAACTTCAAACGGCAATAAGGCTAATTGTGCAATTAAGTCATCACGTTGTGCTGGCTGTAAAATATCTACCACAAAGCTAACCACTGAGTTTTTGGCCTCTGGATTTGCAGCTAATAATTCGGCTTTTAATTGCGCTAGTTTCGCTTGATTTCGACCGACTAAAACCAAGTTAGCGCCAGAGCTAAACAATAGTTGGCTAAACGCTTGCCCAATGCCCCCGGTTGCGCCAGTAAGTAAAATATTATTATTGGTCATGGTGTTGCTGAATTTATTGGTCATTTGCAGAGCCTCTGGTCATGTGGTTTATAGCATTAGGTAAAAATATTGTTTAAGGTATTATTTAAGGTATTTTGTAAAAATTAAGGCCTAGTAACCCATACCAATAAAAAGTGCTCTGTCGCTTAAGTTGCCAGTAATAGCTCTACGACCATGCAATACGCGTTTATTGTTAATAACGACTATATCGCCATCTTGCCACTGAATTTCTTGAGTATATTTTTCAGCAAGCTCAGCGGTTTTTTTCATTAATGCTTCACTCACTGGCTGACCATTAGCAAAGCTATAATTGGGTTTTTCATAATTAAAAGACGGACCTAACAGGGCGTTAGCAAAGGCGAATTGCTCAGTTTGGCTTTCTGCTTTAAACGCTCCTTTGCCCGCGCCTTCGTTAGCAAGGCCCTTAATAGGTAAACAAGGCTGAATATCTAATGCGTAATCTAAACTATCATCAGGGTTTATTTTCCCTCTTTGATCTTGATTAATCGCTATAAAATCAGCTAAATGTTTTTCAGTTACCTCAGCTAGACAGTTAACTTCTGGGTGTTGATTAACTACATACTGGCGCCAAAGGTGGGAAGGTAAACGTCGTGAAACAGTCACCGTTTGCTGCCATGCTTGTTGTAACTGTGCCGACATATTTTGAAAAAGTTCAGCACCGTCGCACAAGGTAGTTTGAGAACCCTGTTTAGCGCTTTTTTCACTATAAAAAGCCACCAAGTTAGGCGGAAAAGGCGTATTACCATTTTCTATATGTAAACCTACTGCTTCTGTACCCGCATTAACTTTTTGGCTAGATTTATCAGCAAATTCACGTGCGGGATCAAAAGTTAGCTCATGACAAAACTGTTTTAATAATTCACTAAATTTTGGCAAGCTAGCATCAAACCCACGCAGTAATACCCAGCCGTTATCATTTAACTTTTGTTTAGCTTGGTTAACCACTTCAATATTATTTAGCGCTGTGTGGGTGGTAGCCGAAATAATGTTTGTCATACTGATGTCCTAATAATAAATACGGTTAAATTATGAATAAAGTGCAGCAAGTTTGTCTTCATAGAGCAAGGCAATATTTTTTCTTTTTATACGTCCGTTACTGGTAAGCGTATTGGACTGAGTACTAAAAGGGGCATCAGCTATTAACCAATGATGAATTTGCGCATAATCGGGTAAGCTTTTATTACACTCATCAATAGCGTTTTGTATCGCAAGCGGGTTTTTATGACTGGCAACCACTACCGCTGACAAAGTAGGACGAGCTTCACCAAAAACCGCTACTTGCGCAATAATTGACGACGACGTTAAGCTAGCCTCAACCCATTCAGGAGAAATGTTACGACCAAAACTACTGACAATAGTGTTCTTTTTTCTGCCTGACACATAGATGAAGCCATCAGCATCGATATAGCCTAAATCACCGGTATGAATTTGTTCAGGTACTGGATTTAATTCACCTAAATACCCTAGCATTGCCTGACCATCAATAATGATCTCGCCATCAGCAGCAATACTTACCTGCACATGAGGTAGTGCTTTACCAACACTGCCCACTTTATTTTGTTGGGGTAAATTAAGACTGACCACCGAACAACATTCTGATAAACCATAGCCTTCATAAACAGGTAAGCCACTATCTATCGCTTGTTGCAAAATAAGTGGCGATGTTTTGCCTCCACCTAGCGCGATAAACTGTAAGCTGGCGCATTGATCTAAAACGTCTTTATTTGCTGCATGCACCAAGTATTTTAATATTTGAGGTAATAAAATAACGCTGCCAACCTGATGCAAAGCAATTTTGTTGACTAATTTTTCAATATCGAATTCAACATTAGACACAAAACCTAGCGTGGCTAATGGCGCGGTTATTACGGCTCCACCTCGAAGTAAGCAAATATATACCCCGGCAATATTTTCTAATAATGTCGCTAACGGCATAACGCATAAATGATCTGATCTGGGCATTTGAACCATTGAAGCTTCAATGCCTTCACACACAGCCGCAATGTTTGCACTGGATAAACAAACCCCTTTAGGCGCTCCGGTAGAGCCTGAGGTATAAGTAATTTTAGTCACGGCATTGATATCGTTAATCGCATTAATTTCACGATCAAGGCGGCAATCGCCCGATAGAGGTAATAACAGGGTGTCAGTAAGTGGTAAAAGCATAGCTGCGGCGTTATTCGCAACAGCAAAATGTAAGTGCTCGTTACTGCTAAGCGCTAGCGTTAAAGCTTGCTTGGTTATAATGGCGTCTAGTTGTGCGCTTTTCGCTAAATGTCCAACTTGTGCTGGCGTAAAAAATAGTGGAATGGGTACCAAGGTCACGCCTAAGCTAGCGGCGGCTAAATCACAGATAATCCACTCTGAGCAGTTATCCATATATAGCCCAATGCACTGCACTTTTTCTTGGGTAAAAACCGCGGCTACACTCGCTATTTTTTGCCATAATTGCTGATTAGAAATGATGTCTTGATGATCACCCGCATCGGTAATTAAAGCAGCTTGATGAGGAAAAAAATCAGCGCGCGAGCGTAATACTTGAAACAGTTTTTCCATGATACTTCCTTTCAATGAATCCATTAGGATTTGATTAAAGCAAGTATCTATGACAAATCTTAACGCAGTCTTAAGTGTGAGATAAATTTCTCAACATAAAGAAGAAAATTATGCCTTGGGTTTTTTTTACTTGATGCACTGGTAGCTATTGGCTTCGTAGGTAAGTCAAACCATTGCAAAAGGGGCTGTTAATTATCTAGTTCTGTGATGGCCTTTACTGGCTAAGCGCGTTATTCAGTTAACTCATATGCAGCAGTAATATTGATTTTATCTTGTGTATAGTGGTAAATATTTAACGTTTTAGTACTAGGTTGTCCAGTGCTAACATTTGCCTTATATCAGGTCTGTTTAAAAGCAATAATTAAATTTATAACCAGATATGCCATTGATTTAAGTTGGTTTTTCAGGTTACCCTTGTTTGCTCTAGGCTTAAGGTTGTGTCTATTTTTTAGCTTCAATTGCTGTGACCTTAAAATCAATTCCTTCATAGAAATCTCCGGTATCTCCAGGCAGCACGTTAATGCTCAGAACATCTTTAGCAAGCGTAATTTTTTCACTGCCTAAGTAATTTATTCTTAGGTTATATTTTCCTGGCTTTAAGTCCTGTAAAACAAAAAAACCGTCATACTCAGGGCTTACGCTACTATAGTAATTACCATTTTTTTCCACAACTATCTCAACATAGCTAAAAAACTTTTTACTTATGCTAGCGGCTATTTCTGGTAAATAAATAGATCCCATAACCAAGGATAAGGGGACAAGTCCGACAGATAGTTTTTTACCAGATGCGGGGATCAGCTCGATAACTTCAGCACTATTCGCTCTTAGTGTTGGATCAACCATAATACCAGAATAATCATAATGCAGCTTGTTACTGCGATAAGGTGATATGTTGCTGAGATAAAAACTACCCGCGCGGTCGGTTTTTACCTTATTTTTACCTATAGCAACACCCACACCCACAACAGGTTCCTCATCGATATCTTTTTCCCCATTGGCATTTTTATCAACAAAAATTCTTCCTTCGAGATAACCATTATCTGGATATTTGGCGTGATTGGTTAGAAAGGGTTTTTTCATATTGATCACGGTTTCATAACTCGCTCTGACCTTGTGCGGCTGAGCTCTTTTACTATCGTAATCCGCGTCTATCTTGAAAAAATCGTTAAATTTATATTCAAAAGTTATACCGAGGGTAAAATGATCACTTTTGTTATAATTTACCTCAACACTATAGGCAAAGTTTGTCTGCTGATGTAGTCTTTTTCTTAGCCTAGCGATATATTGCCATTTAGCCTCACGGCGCTGGTTATAGTTGGCATTGAGATTATAGGTAAAATCTCCCTCATTATAATCAACATCTATTTTGACTGTGTGGTTATGCTGTTGCTCGCTTTGTTTTTGTACCGTTTTGCCAAGGTCTGCTTTAATGCGCAGTACTTTGTTAACATCATAACTTACGCCGGTGTTATATATATTTTCGGTATGGTCTTGATATTTTTTATTTGAAAACCTAAAAAAATAATCACTTCGGCCATAATTGCCACTAATCTCAACTTGTTGATAGCGGTCTTTGTTTTCATCTTGCGCCAATAGGTGACTAAAACGCTCATAGCTGTAGAATAATTTATGGGAAAAAATTTCACTGCTCAATTCGCCAATATAGCCCTGACTTCGGTCTGCAAGAGAGTCATAATAAGAAAGGTTAGCCACTAAGGGGACAAATAAAGTTGAAAAACGGTATGCTAGTTTATGCTTAGCATATTGATAAAGCGTGTCTTCATTGCGGGTATTATAATAGTCAAAGTAATAACTGAGATTATTGCTTACACCGTAGGAAATCCCATAGGTTCGATCATCCCAAGCCTTATTTTCTGCTTGTGGATTTTGCCCATAGAAAAAGTTGTAGTCCCACTCTCCCGCATTTAAAAAGTCATTACCCTGCATTACATTGACAATTTTTTCTGTTAGTAAGACACCATTTCGGTCGAATATCTTTATTGTAAAGGCATCGTTTTGACTTCTCATTTCTAGGGTAAACTCATACTCGACTCCCTCGATACGCTGATAGTCAGCGACCTTACCATTTTGATAAATTTCAACCATAGCGTTGGCGGCTGCTCTCCCTCTAATAGTGACGTTTTGTCCGGAACGCGTCACGGTATAATCGTTGTCACTAATGGATAAGCCACGAATGTTGCTGTTGTAGCCCAGCAGGTTATTGCCACGGATATAATTGTCTCCAATAATGAGCGTTTTATCCTGTAAAATATAAGGATATTTTAGGCTAATATTAGCGAGGTTTTTATTGGGATAAAGGCTATGCCTGATATTAAAATCACCATAAAGCAGCTGCGCACTATACTCAAGGTCAACATTGCCCTTGTTTTGCTCTGCCCCATTTTTAAAGTAGCTACTTATATCATTAATGTCATAGCGCAGCTTAAGCATACCAAAATCGATGAGCTTTCTGTCCTCTTGCATAAAGAAGTCTTTTTCTGGTGTGGCAGACTGACTGTTTTTCTCTTCTTCGATACCT
The DNA here is from genome assembly GCF_014077005.1 of Colwellia sp. MB3u-45. GTDB lineage: Bacteria > Pseudomonadota > Gammaproteobacteria > Enterobacterales > Alteromonadaceae > Cognaticolwellia. The sequence goes on from NZ_JACGVC010000036.1 coordinate 54,146, forward strand.
CGCTTTCTTCTTTGTGCCGCAATCCGGTAGTCTAGGGGTAGGCTAAAATCGGGTGATATTACTAAAGTGTAACTTTCTGCCCGCCACTGAACCGCCTTAATAGGCAGCAGCTCACTGATCCCCTGAGGGTCCAAATAGATCTGGCCATCTATGATGATGGTGTTTAGATTAGTAAGCTTTTTTGTTATATACCTTGCTTTGCTATCTGGAAAGAGACTAGCTGCCATAAAGAGTTTTATGTTTTCACCTTCAATGGACAATTTGCTATATTCGCGCAATTCACTAAAGGCTATAAAATCCTTGATTGCAATATAAATGCCGCCATCATAATCACTTTTGACCTCGTAGAACTCTTGCTTTAGGTAGCGACCAACTTTGAGGGTGATCATATCGTCAAAATACTCATCCTGTGTATTGGCGAAAGTGGGATGAATAAAAAGCAAGCTGTATAGCATGAGGAAAACTGGACTGATTAAGCCTGTGGGCACTTTTTGAATGGCCGAAAAAAACATTACTAGGCTATCAGGAAATTTAAGCAACATTTTTAGGCCGCTAAAACGTATGTAAGCTGCAAAGGCGCAGGTGTTAAAAGGCATAAAATGTAGTAATTAAAAGCGCTAACGTCGTAGCGTGACTTTTGCAAGGAAGATCGCCTGTAGGTTATTAAAAACTAAGGTGCTTTGATTTAAATACGGTTACTTAGAGTGTCGCTAGGCCAATATATTCAGTGCTTTTAGTGAATTTAAAAGGCTTAATCATCATCAAGATAGTTAACTTGGTATTTAATTCTTTTGCTATGTTTACCGCTGATATTTTTTTCTCCCAGCAGTGAAAAACCAATTGTAAATTCGCCTTCGCCATATTTATTTAAAGTAATGATTTTTTGTTTAGGCTGCAGGTTTTCAATCCTGACACCCGGGGTAAGATACACGACCCCATTGGTTTTGATCTGCAATTTCACCTGTTTATTGGCTTTGCCTTCAACGGTGATAAGTACACCCTCTTCAGGATAAACCTTCAGCCTGCTGCCGTTATAAAGATAGAGGTCTTGCAATAGGGCATTTTTTACGCCGACTATCTCTAGTGAAAAAACCGAAGGTGCATAAATAAACACTAATAAAAATAAAAATTTGTTCATTGCTTGGTAACCAGGTTAAAAAAGGCAACTATCAAGTTGCCTGAATAATGATTAAGTTTATGCTTAACTTGTAACTTTAGTCACCGTTGTATCAGCGATAGCATCATAATTTACTGCAATGGTAATAATTTCACTAACATCAGCATCGGTCACTTTAGCTGTATCTAGGCCAACATTAAAAGTCAGAGCTTTCGATGTACCTGTATCGCCAAAAGCTATTGTTGAACCGGTCGTATCACCATCCAAAGTAGCCAAGTCACCATCACTTGTAACTGAGTAAGTAAATGTTTCATCAGCTTCACCAACGACGGTAGCAATAACCGCTTCAGTTGAAATAACTGAGTCAGTGTAAACATCGCCAAAGTCGATTGTTGCTGTATCTACCGTGACAGAAATTGGTGTTACATAATGAGCAACAACCTTTAAGGTATCGCTTACTTGCCCATCTAAGGTCGCAGAATCATTCGCAGCCATTGCTGTTGAAGAGATGGCTAGTATTGATGTTGCTAATAATAATTTTTTCATTTTTATCTCACTTGTATTGCTTTGATGATGAATAAACTGCCTTTTTATCAAAGGCAGCCTATTCGGGGATGTCGTTGTAGGCCACCAGTACCGTAATTGTCGCAGACAAATCGCTGCTCATATCACGGGTACTAAGGTCTACATAAAATTCATGGGCTTGGTCAGCCCCGTTTGCTGTTGCTACATAAGTCATGGTATTTGTTGTATAGCCGGTGTTGGCCGTGCGCGACACTTGTAAAACATTACTGTTGTCGTCATTACTTATTTCGACGGTATAGTCATAGCCACTCTCGGCATTTACCGTAAAATCAACCACTACACTGTCTACTTCGCTATCACGGTACACATCGCCAAAATCAATACTTGTAACAGCAAGCGAGAGCGATATTTTTTTAACCGCCTCACCATTGATATAAAAAGACCCTTCTTCAGCGGCCAAGTAGCTTGAAAAAAGTAATAATATTACAGCGAGTTTACGCACTTTTAGCGCAGTTAAAGAACAAAGCTAAATGCTTTAGAAAAATCAATTTTGTCATTGGCAAAAACAATTTCTACATAATCAGTATCTGTCTTCATCGCTATCGATTGATTGAGCTTAACCAGCTGCTCGCGATAGAAACCTTTTTTAAAGTTTTCTTCTTTAATCAATGCGTTATTTTGGTAAAACTTAACAGCAATATTAAGAGGATAAGAATAATTCCCCTCATTTTTAAGCTCACCTTGTAATTGATAACCTTCATCGGCTTTTACCATCCGTAAATTTTCAAAATCCATAGCACTTTTAAGTTCACCTTTTCTGGCATAGTAGGGGATCCCTATGTTCATCAACATGGTAACTTGACCAGAATTTTTTCTTGGTGGCAGCTCTTTAAATACCAGTAGCGCAACATATTCTCCATCAGCTAAGTCTTTTTTTATTCTGGGCGCTATCCTTACTTGGATCTGACCTTTAGGTGGTATCAATACTATTTTGGGATAAGCGACCAATTGATCGCCCAAGTAATACTTGGCTTTAGCCCATGGCGGTTTTTCAAAGTCGACCCTAACTCGAACAGGCTTGTTGCTCTGATTGACCAGGGTAGTGTCTTGCGTGACCGGTTGGTCCAGATCTACCCCAAAACTTGTTTGGGTGACCGTAAAGGCACTAAAGCTGCTAATGGAATAAGTGCAAAGTAATAGTGCAATAACACCTTGTAAGTAATTTTTCATATCAATCAAATAATTCCTGCTAGATTTTTATCTTTAACGAATTTTACAAAATTCAGGCAAAAAAAATGGCCTTCATAAAGAAGACCATAGGTAAAAAAATAGCTCAGGAAACAAAAAGTGTTAATTCACTCTTGGCAACTGGCTACCATTTTACAGGCCCTTTAGCTTTGCGTCCCTAGGTTTCCCTAGGTTTGCGATTTATTTACTTTCTAAACAGTACAACGAGATTAGATAACCGCCATAAAAAGCGTTTATCTGATAATGACTTATGTTACTTCTCTGTACTGATCGATAATTAAGCTTTGCTATATTATTTATTAGCCTTACCGTATCACAAATATGGTGTATGTTAAAACTAGCTACTTATGATGAATATTCAGACAGTTTAAAACTTGTATTGTACAAGCTCAGTTTATAGTGTCGTTATCGAACCGCTAGTGCTTGTAAACTCATAAAGTAGGCAAGAGAAAGGATTAACACAAAAGTGTCACATCAGAAAATAAGCGCTCATTTTGAACACATTTTAAACAATAAAAAATGTCAGGTTGGAGAAGTTAATGTCGGAGAAATAGACTAGTGGCTGGGTAATTAAGCTGATTTTTTGTAAAAATTTCTGTTACTTAATTCATGGGAAAATTAGGATAAAAAATAATTTTTAATGAGAGGGTGGTGGAGTCTGTAGAACAAGCAGGTTTTCTCTCCCAATTTAGCCACATGAAAATGCAAGGCTATTTGTTCTCACCTATTAAACATTTTGCCTATGTATAATGCAACGATAGAAAGGATTATGAATGAGTTGGTCTTAATAACACCACAGAAAAAAAATAGCAGCCTTGAGGTAAACGCGTTACTAATTGAGGGGTTACTTAGGGATGGTGGTTTTATCAGAAGAGATAGTACCAATCATTTAATGACCTTAGAAGCTTGCATTACCATAATAAAAATACTGGTGGATGAAATTAATTTACAGTACAAAAGTGATAGTGAGATTAATGTTTTTATTGAATTAACAAACGAAGAAAAAGATTTTTTAAGCTCAATTTTTTAAGCTCAATTTTCTAAACCACAAAAAAACCGCATAAATGCGGTTTTTTTATTTGTACACTGCTGATCAACTTATGTGTCAGTAAAAGCAACCACTCTATTTTAGTTTACCACTAAGGGTGAGAGCGTAACTTCAAGGTTGATGTCTCTGCATCATAAATCAGCACGCGTTGGTAAGCAGGCAATAAGTAACTTTCAGCGCTGCCATCCGCTATAACCTCTGACCAAAGCTCTACTTGAGCCGCGTTATATTTACTATAAGTAATACCTAAGGTTGGATCAAAACGATAGAAATAACTGTTGTTACCGCTATCTGTGGTGCTGTTAAAGGTTTGCACATTAGCATTGCCTTGAAGTAGGCCGTTGTCAGTGTAGATAGTGCCATCAAAACTTGCCCATTCGCTGGTGCTATTAGCGCTATAAATCGTCTCACCGTTATCACTCATAGCAAAGCTCGATAAGTTAGTAAAGGCTGCATTGATGTAGGCTGGCTCATTTATCACTGATATCGTTTCATTGGCATAAGCGTTATAACTTAGCGCAAAGCGTTCAAGTGAGGTGCTTGCTTGCTTGTAGGCCATAAATATATCTGCACTATTGGCGTGAGCAATGGTTGAAACGAAATAGGCATTGTTTTGAAGCCAATATTGGCGCGTTAAATTTAGGTCGGCGTACTCCAGTGTTTGTGTGATAACAAGGGGTATTCCAGCGATTATCTTTATCATCAGAGGGCGGTATTCTATGGTGATCTTGTCACTATTTATTTGACTAAACTGATAACTGTTTAAGTCAAATTGATAATGATTAATCCGAGTTTGTTCAAGCTCGTTTTCATCTAAATAAGTTTCGCTATTTGATGCTAACAACATTGAACCGTCAGGGTGGATCACTAAGTTGGTTAAATCGACATCGACTAATGGTGACCTTGTGGTGTTAATTAACGCGCCAGAAATAACATGATAAGTATTAATTTTATCGCCTTGAGCAATATAAACGTAAGGTCGCATCGGATCTAGCACCAGGCCTGAGGTATTGAAGCTAATATTACTGATATCAAGGTCATTGGCATCATTGACGCCTTTATTGAAGGTGACGTTAATGCGGCCCAATAATGCGGTGTCAGCGGTAGTTGGTGATAAGGTTATTACCGCACTATGAACGCCGTCACTGGCTATGTTGGCGGGTGTGCCTGTGATGGTCAGTGTGTTGTTGGTGCTGTCAGTTGATAAAGATAACCAGCTAACGTCAGTACTGGCTTGCCAAGCGATATTAGTTTCGCTGTTGGTTAAAATATCAAGGGTATGTACTAGTGTTTGCTCGGTGGCTAAACTATTAAAAGCCAGTGACGGGTAGTTACTACTTAACCTTATGGCATCAATAGCCAGGTCAACCGTAATCACTTTTGTGGTGCCACTAGCGGGGTCGTATATCGAGATACTGGCGGTCATTAAGCCCCAACCAGTAATTAAACTAGCATCAATATCAATTAATATTCTCTCGCCATTGTCATCACTCTCCGGTGTTAGTATCAGCCAAGGTGCACTGGCCGTTGCTTGCCAATTTGCAGAAATATTTGACAGTGTCAGTGTTTGTTGTGCTATAGCGCTGTTGCCAAAAGTGGTATTAAAGGCGAGTGTTTCAACCGAGCTTGAAATTTGGCTTAAAGTGATGACATCTATGCTGTCAGCACTGCTTGATGTTAAAACTGCACGGTTATCACCATTGGCAATTAACATTTTGGCGGGTTGATTTGCACCTAGCTCAATAGTGTTAGCAAGGGTTTGTTGCTCGTTATAAACATCGATTTTAAAACCAACTTCTGAGTCAAATCTAACATAGTGAGGGCGATCATTAGTACTATGCGCAAGCGCTAAATTAGTCATGGCTGCATTGCTATTTAACACGCCATTGTCGATAAAGGTTGTACCATCAAAACTTATCCATTCACTTGTTGGGCTAATCGCGTAAATGTTTTGCTCATCAGCGGTAACATAGAAATCGTTAATTTGCTCGTTTTCACCTAATAGTTCAGGTCGATAACTGTGGCTTATTTCTGTGGTGATGGGGTTGCGGCCAAAATCATTCACTTTGACATTTAAGCGCTTTATCGACATTAAATCATCGTTGGTGCTTACGTCTAAGGCGAATAGAGTTTGATTTTTTTTGGCAACATTAAAGGCTCGGGAAAAAAAGGCGTTAGGGCCGTCAAAGCCAACACGCATTAGGTTTTCGTCGGCAAATTCTAAAATGGTGGTTGCCACAAAATAGCGACCATTAAGGCGAATAAATTTTATTGGTTCGTTGGTAATATCAACATCAGTTAACTCAACAACGCTCATATCACTGAGGTTGATTTGATATCTATGTATGCTGGTTTCACTGGTGTTTTCATCAATGACGGTAGTTTCGAGCGCTTTTGCTAACATCATGCTAGCGTCAGGATGAATAATTAGCTGTTCTAGTAAAGTATCTGCTGGCGCTATAACGGTTGTGGATAATAATTTATTAGTATAAAGGTGATAGCTGCGTAGCTCATTGCTGGTGGCAACATAATACTGTGGCAGTAAAGGATTAGTTACTACACCATCAGCATTAGCGACAATATTGAGTGAGTTATTTTCACTGAGTAAGTCAGATTTATAAAAACTCACTTGAATAGTTTCTGCCGTCGCTGTGGTTTGTTCATTGCCACTTAGGGTGATCTCGGCGATCGTGGTTGCGTTATTCGCTAAGGCTGTGCTGTCGGCAACCAGTGTTAATTCATTAGTGTCGGCGTTAGGCGTTAGGGTTAACCACGCCGCTTCGGTTGTTGCTTGCCAGCCCCAAGGCAAAATACTATTTGAATTAATGTTAAGCGTAGTTTGGCTGTTACTAATATTAGCGGTTTTTGCTAGGGCAACGGTTGCTCTGTCTGCAAATAAATGAATATTGTCTAAGCTCAATTCAACAGGATACTCTGTTGTGCCTAGCGGGCTGGTGATATCTATGGTCGCAGGATAAAAGCCTGCGGTACTAAAGTGACTAACATCAGGGGTGGCGGTAATGGTTGTTACACCATCAATAAAACTTTTTTCAAGGCTGAGCCAAGGCACTGAACTGGCTAAGGTTAAATTATCTGCGCTTGAGCTCAGTGCAATGTTTTTCGAGGCAATGGCGTCAACACCGTAAGTATCATCGTAGGTAAGGGCCTGCCAAATCAGTAATGAAACATTAATATCGGCATGGACTAAGTTTGTTGTTGCCGTATCGCCACTGGATAATCTTAGGGTGGTACCGTAAAGGTTCGCTGCGATTCTATCAGCGTTAACCACATCAATATAAATAGTGGCAGAGGTGTCGGTTAGATTAGCAATGCGATAATTTAACCAAGCTACAGGCGCTGCGGTAGGGGCGAAGCCGAGCAATAAGCCATCACCATCAAAGGTAACATCAAGGGCAATGGTATGGTTTTGTGCTTGTAAAAATTCATGGGTAAATGCGACCGATGAAACTGATGCGCTAATGTTGAATGTTGGTGTTGTATCATTTGAACCACCACATGCTTGTAAAAATAGTAAGCTAAATAAAATAACCAATATTAAACGCATGTTTTTAATTTGTCCCTTCATACATGTCCTTATTTTTATTAATCGCTAGCACTTAGCTGTTATTTTTGACTGAATGTCGCTCAATGTTGGCTAATTCATTATGTAAATTGCTGTAGGTTTATTTTACTTTATTTTGCGTGATTATTAACGCGATGTAAAACTTATTAATATAATGTAAATTTAATTGGCGTTAGGTAAGGTTAGTCATCATTGATGATTTTTACTTTTTACTGACTTAACTCGGGCATAAGTTCTATTGTTTATCTGTTTATTTTCAGTGAAATATTTGCCAATAAAAAATTGGATTACATCATTCCCTTTAAATACAGCCACTGCTCAGCGGTCTCACAGAAAAAACTCAGGTAAAAATTCAGCGAAAGAGTTAGCGCAAAAAAATCAGTTTTTTAGCGTATAATTTTGCTGAAACAAGGCTATTTTTAAACTAGTTCATTACAGAGTATTGTCTAAGTAAAGCTTGTTTTGGTAAGTGTTTTGGTGCTTTTTTTAACTGTAAGTAGCTTAAAGCTAAGGTTAGTGCGATATGAAGGTGACTTGGCAGGAAAGGTGTTAATGGTCAATTTGTAGATAAATCACCAAGTAATGATTAAATAGATTGGTATCTTCAAGCAGAGCTTGCGTATAATAAGCACATTGGTGCGTCCCTAATAACAGATCAAAAAGATAAAGCCAAAAGAGTGCGCTTTATGCAACAAGGTGGTTTCTCAGCAGATTAAACCATGACACTATTAAACGCTTAAACAGATATATTCTTCGAAAATTAGGAAATTTAAATGATTGAAACTAGTGCCCAATTGCGTCAGGCATTTTTAGACTTTTATGCATCTAAGCAGCATCAAATTATTGCGAGTAGCTCGCTTGTTCCTGGTAACGATGCGACTTTATTATTCACTAATGCTGGCATGGTGCCATTTAAAGATGTATTTCTTGGCGATGATATTCGCAGTTATACCCGAGCCACGTCAGCCCAACGCTGTGTTCGTGCCGGTGGTAAGCATAATGATCTAGAAAATGTCGGTTACACCGCACGCCATCATACTTTTTTTGAAATGATGGGTAACTTTAGCTTTGGTGATTACTTCAAAGAAGAAGCGATAAATTATTCTTGGGAATTTTTAACCTCAGTATTAGGATTACCAAAAGAAAAATTGCTAGTAACTGTTTATGAAAGTGATGTTGAAGCATACGACTATTGGTTAACGGTTATTGGTGTGCCAGCAGAGAAAATTATTCGTATTGGTGATAAATCAGTTGATAAACCCTATGAGTCTGACAATTTTTGGTCAATGGGTGATACCGGCCCATGTGGCCCTTGTTCAGAAATTTTTTATGATCACGGAGAAGATATTTTTGGTGGTCCTCCAGGTTCTGCAGATGAAGATGGCGATCGCTTTATCGAAATTTGGAATTTAGTTTTCATGCAATACAACCGTCAAGCCGACGGTACTATGGATAACTTGCCTAAGCCGTCAATAGATACTGGTATGGGTTTAGAGCGTATTTCAGCGATAATGCAAGGTGTGCATAGCAATTATGAAATCGATATTTTCCAAGGCTTAATTCGTGATACCGCTACCTTACTTGAATGTAATGATTTAGCACATAAATCACTACGTGTGATTGCCGATCATATTCGTTCATGTAGTTTCTTAATCACTGATGGTGTTATGCCGTCAAATGAAGGCCGTGGCTATGTATTACGTCGTATAATTCGTCGCGCTATACGCCATGGTCACAAGTTAGAAGCTAAGTCATTTTTCTTCCATAAAATAGTCGCCTCACTTGCTGAGCAAATGGGCGAAGCTTATCCTGAGCTTGTACAGCAACAGGCCATTATTGAGAAGGTTTTACTCAGAGAAGAAGAGCAGTTCGGTCGAACGTTAGACCGAGGCATGGCGCTGTTAGAAGATACGTTATCAGCACTTAAAGGTGACACTATCGCTGGCGATGACGTTTTTAAACTCTATGACACTTATGGTTTCCCTGCTGATTTAACCGCTGATATTGCCCGAGAACGAAACTTAAATATTGATCTTGACGGCTTTGATATCGCTATGGCTCAACAACGTGTTCGCGCGCAAAAAGCTAGCCAGTTTGGCACAGACTACAACGACACCCTTAAGTCAGAACATCGTACTGATTTTAAAGGTTATACCCGCCATGAAATGTCTTCTACTGTGGTTGAACTCTTTAACAATGAAGCCTCAGTTGCAAAATTAAGTGCCGGTGAAACCGGTATTGTAGTGCTTGATAAAACCCCTTTTTATGCTGAGTCAGGTGGACAGGTTGGTGATAGCGGCATATTACAGTTTGATGGTGGTATATTTGAAGTGTCTGATACCTTTAAATTAGGTCATGCCTTTGCGCACAAAGGTATTGCCCGTGACACTATTGGTTTAAATAGTCGTGTTAACGCGCAAATTAATAGCGAACGTCGTGCCGCTATTGTTAAAAACCACACTGCTACCCATATATTACACGCCAGTCTTCGCAAAGTATTAGGCGATCACGTTACGCAAAAAGGCTCATTATGTGATGCAGAAAAACTCCGTTTTGATTTTTCTCATTTTGAAGGCGTCACACGCGATGAGTTAAATACTGTTGAACGTATGGTGAATGAGCAAATTCGTGGCAATTTAGCGCGCGAAACCAATTTAATGCAAATTGACCAAGCGAAAGAAAAAGGCGCGATGGCCTTATTTGGCGAAAAATACGACGATGAAGTGCGAGTGGTCACCTTAGGTGGCTTTTCTACTGAACTTTGTGGTGGTGTGCATGTTGACCGAACCGGTGATATCGGCTTATTTAAAATTGTCTCTGAATCAGGCATTGCTGCCGGTGTGCGTCGAATAGAAGCGGTAACAGGTGAGGCCGCATTAAACTACTTTTCCGCCCAAGAACAAACGCTAAGTACTATTGCCGCCTTGGTTAAAACTGACCCAGTGAATGTGGCCAGTAAAGTTGAGCAAGTGATATTACGCAACAAAGAACTTGAAAAAGAATTAGCACAATTTAAACAAAAACTTGCCAGTCAAGCCGGTGCTGATTTAGTCAGCCAAGCTATTGACGTTAATGGCGTGAAAACCCTTGTGGCTAATTTAGCAGGTGTTGAGGCTAAATCATTGCGTGGCATGGTTGATGACCTGAAAAATAAAATGGGCTCAGGCATTATTTTACTAGCCACAACCAGTGACGATAAAGTGAGCTTAATTGCTGGTGTCACTAAAGATCTTGTTGGCCAAGTAAAATCTGGCGAACTCGTTAATATTGCCGCGCAAGAAGTCGGTGGTAAAGGTGGCGGACGTCCTGATATGGCCCAAGCCGGAGGTAGCCAACCAGAAAATATTGAAGCAGCCTTAAAAGCAGCACAAAGCTGGTTAAAGGATAAGTTGAGCTAATATTCAGGTAGTAAGTAAATAAATTAATTTAAGGGGCTTTTAGCCCCTTTTTTTTATCTATAGAATGTACCTTGTCTGGCGAGTGGATTGCCGTTCTTAGCCATTCATGGCTCCACAGCTGCACAAGAGCGCATAAATAGCATGTACGTTATATTTAGAGGGCATAGTAGTTCCTAGCCATCCAATGGCTCTATGGCATTAATATATCCTAGTATGTCGATGCTCAGGAGCTTGTGTGACAGGAACATCAATAAGATCCATTGCAAAATTTTTCTCCACTGAACTAACTTAATGCACTTGGTGTAAGTATAAATACATCAAATTATTATTTGAAGATAAATAATAATTTACAATCAGCTCGAATTTTTTATCCGCCTTCAAGGTCTTTTGTTAACAGGGTGTGACTATCATGTTGTTATTCATATATTTTTGATGAAAAATTACAAAAACTTACTTATAAAGTGTTTATTGTTTCATGAAGGTTGTTAATATGAGCAGTAATTGCTGCAATTGCATTCTGCGATTGTTCTGCAAGTTTTTTGTTAAATATTGAAAATTCGATATGGTGAATAGAATCGTCAATGTTTGATAAGTATTCTAGATGCTTATTGTGAACATTAGTGCACTTTTGCAAATAGTAGACTAAATTTAATTTGTTACTAGCTTATATATATTTAGTGGATCTCGTTTTTAAACATAAAGGAAATTAAGATGTTAATATTAACTCGCCGAGTTGGTGAAACGTTGATGATCGGAGACGATGTCACAGTGACAGTGTTGGGTGTTAAAGGTAACCAAGTACGTATTGGTGTTAACGCCCCAAAGGAAGTCTCGGTTCATCGCGAAGAAATATATATGAGAATACAATCTGAAAAAGGTGAGGGTGAAGCCTCAGGTAATGAAATCTAATTACTTTCTCATAATTAAAGCCGACATCAGTCGGCTTTTTTGATCTAGCAATAAAATTAGGTAGACCATTTCAGCGTGTTTTTCGTTAGTTAACGTTTGAAAAGTGACCGGGTTGTTTGAATTGTCACCAAACAGTCAGTAAATAGGAATAAAAGCGGGAAAAAGTTTGACTTATTTTTATAATCCCTTATGATTCGCCCCATTGGAGAGGTGGCCGAGTGGCCGAAGGCGCTCCCCTGCTAAGGGAGTATCTGGTTTGTAGCCGGATCGAGGGTTCGAATCCCTCCCTCTCCGCCAATTTTTTAGATTGGCATCGTAGGAACAACGATAGTTAATTAGTTCACTGCGGGTATATATAGTATTTACTAGGTTGTCTACCTAAGGGAATATTGTTTAGCTCGTTATCTCTTGAACCAGAGATATAAATAACAGGTTTGATTTGAGGACGCGTAGCTCAGCTGGATAGAGTACCTGGCTACGAACCAGGCGGTCGCAGGTTCGACTCCTGCCGCGTCCGCCACTTTTCTTTAAGTGGCTAAATAATAAAGACTAGCAAATATTAAC
>NZ_JACGVC010000037.1 GCF_014077005.1 Colwellia sp. MB3u-45
CTTCTAACTTCTAACTCTTAACTTACAGCTTAGTAGCCAGTTTCATTGCACTAATAAATTGCGTTAACTCTTTAAGCATATTATCGTTATCATCAAGGTTTTTTTCAATGACTTTAACAACGGCAGAGCCACTAATAGCCCCTCTTGCACCTGTTGCTAAGGCGGCTTTTACTTGTTCAGGTTTTGATATACCAAAGCCCATAACCGCTGGTGCCGCTTGGTATTTCTCCAAAATATGAATAAGTTTATGACCGGTCATTTCTGCTTCGGTTTCTGTGCCTGTAACACCCACTCGACTCAAAACATAAGTATAACCAGCGCCATATTGTGCAACTTTTTCTAAGGTGGCTTCGCTAGCATTAGGTGGCGCGATAAAAATAGGGGCAACACCATTGGCTATGGCGGCTTGTCTAAAAGGCTCACTTTCACGTATTGGTAAATCGGCAATAAGTACTGAATCAACACCTGCCGTGGCTACATCACGATAAAAATTGTTGATGCCACGGGCAAAGACTAAGTTGCCATAAAGTAACAAGCCAATCGGTATATCAGGTGCATAGGCACGAACCTTGGCTAAAATATCTAAACAAACATCAGTATTAGTATTGGCTTTTAATGACCGTAATGCTGCCATTTGAATGACAATACCGTCAGCACTGGGATCCGAAAACGGCATACCCAGTTCTAAAGCATCAGCGCCAGCATCAATCAGTGTTTTAATTACAGCAAAAGATTGCTCAGCATTGGGGTCGCCAATGATCACAAAAGGGATAAAAGCCCCTTCATTTTTTTTGGCTAATTTTGCAAAGGTTTGGTCATAACGACTGCCAATTTCAGTTGCTTGCTTCATTATGCTTCTCCTCGATGTTTTACTGTACTTTTTTCGGCAGTCTCAGGCGATATAATCGCATTTACATGGGCTAAATCTTTATCACCTCGACCTGATAAGTTAAGCAAGATGATGGTTTCTTCGGTCGCTTGCTCGGCTAATTTTAAGGCGTAGGCTAAGGCATGAGAAGGTTCTAATGCGGGAATGATACCTTCACTACGTGCGAGTAATTGAAATGCTTCTAACGCTTCATCGTCGTTTATGGCAACATATTGTGCACGACCAGAATCTTTCAATTGTGCATGTTGTGGACCAACAGCAGGGTAGTCAAGGCCAGCTGATACAGAGTAAGACTCTTCAATTTGCCCAACTTTGTCTTGCATAATATAAGTATAGTTACCATGTAACATACCTTTAGTGCCAGCCACCAAAGTTGCACCATGGAGCGAAGTATCAGTACCCTTGCCGCCAGCTTCAACGCCAATAAGTTTTACACCTTCATCACCGATGAAGTCTTGAAACATACCAATAGCATTTGAGCCACCGCCAACACAGGCAATAACGTAATCGGGTAATCGACCTTCTTCAGCCAGTAATTGCTGCTTAGCCTCTTCACCAATCATTTTTTGAAACTCACGCACAATGGTTGGGAACGGATGAGGACCCGCAGCAGTACCTAATAAGTAGTGCGCGTTTTCATAATTAGCTGACCAGTCTCGCAAGGCTTCATTCACCGCATCTTTAAGCGTGCCGCTGCCCGCTGTTACGGGTATAACTTCAGCCCCCATTAATTGCATGCGAAATACATTAGGTTGTTGACGCTGACAATCTACAGCGCCCATGTAAACTCTACATTTCAAGCCTAATAATGAGCAAGCTATAGCGGTAGCAACACCATGCTGTCCAGCGCCTGTTTCAGCAATTATTTCAGTTTTACCCATGCGTTTTGCTAATAAAGCTTGTCCTAAAACTTGATTAGTTTTATGGGCACCACCATGGAGTAAATCTTCACGTTTTAAGTACATTTTAACTAATGGGTTTTTAACAATATTGCGGCACAAGGATAATGGTGTTGGGCGGCCAGCATAACTTGTTAGTAGTTTATTGAACTCTTGTAAAAAAGCTTCATCAGTTTGTGATTCAATAAAAGCTTGTTCAAGCTCTTCTAAAGCGGGCACTAGTAATTCACCGACAAACATACCACCAAACTCACCAAAGTAGGCGGGTAAGGTTTTTTTAACCTGATTTTCAGTTGTTGCTTTTAACATGTTAATAATTCCGTATTTTGGCGAAAACTTGTTGAAGTTTATCGCGACATTTAATGCCCGGGCTTGATTCAACACCTGAGTTGATATCTAAGCCAAATAATTCTTGATTGGTCATTTGCTGACAAGCTTGGGTGATATTATCGAGTGCTAATCCACCGGCTAAAAAGCAAGTTGATAAGTCTTGCTCACTATCAGTTAACGCTTGCCAATTAAAAGTTTCTCCACTACCGGCACATTTACCGTCAAGCACAATATGGTCAACATTTTTTGCTAGTGTTGGCACCGTTTGCTCAACAGCTAATGCTTTAAATATTTGACAATTACTGGCCAGTTTTTCCCGCAAGTTATCAATGTATTCTTGGCTTTCTTGGCCATGTAACTGCACAGCACTAAGTTGTAAGTCATGCGCTAATTCAAGCACCTTTTCCTGAGGATGATTAACAAAAACGCCAACATACTTCATGCTTGGGTTTTGGTTAATAATGGCTTTTGCTTGAGCTTTATCGATACATCGAGGTGATTTTTCAGCAAAAATAAGGCCACCAAATTCTGCCCCCGCATCAATAGCAAAACTTGCATGCTCTGGGCGGGTTAAGCCGCAGACTTTATTGTGACCAAATATCAATTGTCGACAAGCTAGGTCAATATCGTCTTGAGCCATGACAGAGCTACCGACTAAAAAGCCATCAACGGCAGGCGCAAGTTCTCTTACTTGTGCGTTGTGATAAATGCCCGACTCAGAAATAACGATACGATCATCCGGTAGTGTGGGTGCTAAGTCAAAGGTACGTGAAATATCGGTAGAAAGATCACGTAAATTACGATTATTAATACCAATAAGTTTTGCGTTTAAGGTAATGGCGCGCTGGCATTCTTCTTCATCAGACACTTCTGTTAAAATGGCTAAATTTAATGACCGAGCAACCGCTGCTAGTTCATTATATTCTTCATCATTTAGTACACTTAACATCAATAATATGGCGTCAGCACCATAGTGTCTTGCCAAATAAACTTGATAGGTGTCGAAGAAAAAATCTTTATTCAGTACTGGGCAGCTCACCAAGTCACTCACTGTTTTCAGATAACTAAAGTCGCCTTGAAAATATTTATGTTCGGTCAGTACTGAAATCGCGGCGGCATACTTATCATAAATAACGCCAATTTCACCAGCATTAAAATCCGCTCTAATTATTCCTTTTGACGGAGAAGCTTTTTTACATTCTAAAATAAAGCCTGCGTAGGGTTTTTCTGCTGTGCGTGTTAATGCCTGATACATGTCTTTTTTTGATGGCGTTAAGTCATCAATAAAGCTGGCTAAAGGCAGGTCTTGTTTTAGTTGTGCTATCTCAATACGTCGATTAGCGACGATTTGCTCAAGAATGTTACTCATTATGCTGCTGCTCCGGAATTTGATAGTCGAACTAAATCTGCTAAGGTTTTTGTTGCGGCGCCAGAGGCCAACACTTGCTCAGCATGTTGCGCCGCTAATAATAAGGTATCTGCCTGACCATTTAATTGCTCACGATGTAAATAAAGTAGCGCCGCGCAGTTAATTACCACTGCACTATTGTGAGCTTCTTGGCCTTTACCGGCCAATATGGCTTGAATAATATCGGCATTTTCTTGTGGTGTTCCACCTTTAATATCAGCCAAGGTATAATTTTTCAGACCAAAGTCTGTGGGTGAGATTTCTTTTTCAACTAACTCACCATGATTGATCTCAGTAACCTTTGTTTTTCCGTGTAAGGCTATTTCATCTAAGCCGCTACCGTGCACTACCCATGCGCGCTTAACACCTGTGAGTAATAAGGCTTGAGCTATCGGGTTAATTAACTCAGGGATATAAACGCCGAGTAACATAACATCCGGTTTTGCAGGGTTGACTAATGGGCCTAAAATATTAAACAGTGTTCTAATCGCCATGGCTTTACGAACAGGAGCAGCATGTTTAAAGCCACTATGGTAAGCCGGTGCATATAAAAAGCAGATATTGGCTTGTGCCAAACATTGACTAGCCACTTCAGGTGACATGGTTAAGTTAACACCTAAGGCTTCTAGTAAATCAGCAGAGCCCGACATACTCGAAACACTTCGATTACCATGTTTGGCCATTTTCAAACCACAAGCCGCTGCTAAAATAGCTGCTGTGGTGGAGATGTTAATGGTATTTGCACCGTCACCACCAGTACCCACACAATCAGCAACGCTGTTGGTTTGGCTTGGAAAAGCGGTAGCATTTGCGCGAATAGCGATAGCAGCGCCGGCAATTTCAGCCGGTGTTTCACCTTTTATTTTTAATGCAGTCAGTATCGCGGCTAATCGTTCAGGGGCAACATGGCCGTTGATCACCTGTTCAAATACATTTTGGCTTTGCTGTTGCGTTAATGAATGACCGTCAACTAAGGTATTAAGTGCACTATGAGTCATGTCATCGTTACTTACTGCCTGAGCATTTTGTAAAGCTGTGCTACTAAGTTCAGTGGTTTTCATGAGTATTCCCCTGTGCTTTATAAAGGTTTTTATTCGCTAAAGCTGATAAATGACGTAGGCTTTGTGCTAATAAATTGGTGCCAAATGTGGTAAGTATCGATTCAGGATGAAACTGAAAGCCAATGGCGGCATCCGTGCTATGTTCAATGGCCATAGGTAAAATAACTTCTTCATTGTTGTGCAGTAAACTCACCTGTGCGGTCATAGTTAATTGTTTAGGCATAACACTCGCAACCAGCGAATGATAACGCGCCACAGGTAAAGGGCTAGCAATATTGTTGAAAGCGCCTAATTGGTTGTGGATGATGTTTGATGATTTACCATGCACGACTTCAGGTGCGCGCGCTATAACGCCGCCATAATGTTGAATTAATGCCTGATGTCCCAAGCAAATACCCAGTATAGGGAATGTTCCCGCGCAAAGTGTTAGTAACGCCATTAAACAACCGGCATGTGTTGGGTCGCCAGGCCCAGGTGACAGTACAAGAATAACACCTGCGCTGTTGCTTTGCTGTTTCTCTTGCAGCTTTTTAAAAATAAAGTCAGCACTTAAGGTATTGCGATAAATGGTGTGCTGATAGCCCAAACAACGAAATTCATCCACTAGGTTATAGGTGAACGAGTCAAGATTATCTAGCATAACTATCTCTGGAAGAGACTCTGGTAAAGCGTCTGTTACAACATCAGATGATTTCATGATTTAACCTCCGGCTGTAATGTTTCGCTATTTACTATCGTTGCAGGCCTTTTTTGATGAGAAATTATCAATACTTTACCTTCTGCCTCTTTAATCGCGCTAATCACCGCTTGCGCTTTTTGTCGGGTTTCGTTGGTTTCTGATTGCGGATCAGAATCAAAAACTACGCCGGCACCGGCTTGAATTTGTGCGCGCTTATTTTTTACAAATGCTGAGCGAATAACAATGCAGGTATCCATATCACCTTCACCCGTTAAATAACCCACGGCTCCGCCATAACTACCACGGCGCTTGCCTTCAACTTCACGTATCAATGAGGTTGCTTTTACTTTGGGTGCGCCTGATAAGGTGCCCATATTCATACAAGCTTGATAAGCATGCAGCGCGTCTAATTCATCTTCTAACGTACCGCAGACACGAGAAACCAAATGCATGACATGGGAATACCGATCAACCTTTAATAATTCAGCTACGTGACGAGTGCCAGGTTGGCTAACGCGTGCAATGTCATTACGGGCTAAATCAACCAACATAATGTGCTCGGCTAATTCTTTTTTGTCTAATCGTAAGTCTAATTCGATACGGCTATCCAAGTCGGGTGATAAGCTGCCATCAGGATTAAACCCCCGTGGACGAGTACCGGCAATAGGGTAAATTTCTACTTGTCTGTTACTTTGTTGATATTTAAGCGCTGACTCTGGAGAAGCACCAAAAATACAAAATTCACTATCTTGCAAATAAAACATGTAAGGACTTGGATTACTCTGTTTTAAAGCTTTATAAGCATTAAGGTTATTTGAGCAAATCAGGCTAAAGGTGCGAGAGGGAACTACCTGAAAAATATCACCGGCTAAAATGTTCTCTTTTAAGTCATCCACTATCTGGCAAAAAGCGTCATCGTCGATGTCACATTTTAGTGTATTATCCTGACTTGCACTGACTGTGGAATTAATGTCTGGAGCTTTAAGCTCAAATGTCGCTGTTATATCAGTACATAAACTGGCTTTTATTTGTTTGATTCTAGCTAATGCCGCTGTTTTGGCTGTTTCATAACCTGTGCCGGTAAATTGGTTAGTAATTACTTCACTTGAGCGTTTTTCATGATCAATAATAATCAGAGTTTCTGCTAGGTAATAAACAAAATCAGGACAGGAGTTTTCGCTATCCTCAACCTCGGGCAACGATTCACTTATGGCCATCATATCGAATGCAAAGGCGCCACCAAGAAATACTGCGAACGGGTGTTTGTTGATGTTTTTCAGTTGATTAAACAAGCGCAAACTTTGAAATGGGTTAACAGCCAGTAGGCGTGAACGTTCATCAAGTTGTTCAGTTACTTGTGCAAAACTTGCGGTGAAAGCCTGGTTGTCACCGGTAATTGACGCGACTGATGCTAAGGCTTGTTTAGCAAAGCTAAGCGCATTTTCGCCGTTTTTACTTAAGGCAGTAAAGCTGACTATATGACCATTACAAACAATTTTAACCGCGGTATCGGTGAGCAGTAAACTTTTCAATTGATGCTTTTTATCAATTTCCGCTGACTCTAGTAACAGGGTGTTTTCTTTGTCAGCGCAAAGCGTGTGAAAGACCGCAAGTGGGTCACTTTGATAACTTAAGGTATCAGTAATAGTAACTACAGCACCAGACTCTTGATGGTCGTGTGCAGTTTGTAACGGTATATTTTTAGTATTTGTTTCAGTATTTGCTTTGGTGTTTTGTTCGGTTGTTTTTTCGGTGTTACTTTCTTGGGTATTGCTCATGGGTATTCCTACAAATAATCTATTTAAAAAAGGTCATCCAGCGTAAATAGGCAGAAGCCACCATAAGAACCAACGTTTACCTTTAATGCGCAACATAGTTATTCTCTTGTTATGTTAATTAATTCAAAATTTTAAAAACAAAAAACCCGCAATAGGGTGCGGGTTTTCGAAGTTTTTACGTACAAGTAAACATCACAACCCAGTTATCTAGAGTTATGCCACCACCAAATCAAAGAAATAGTTTTTTTTACTTGTATCATTATCTGTTTTATCTCAGTAAAATCGTTGTTATTCACTTGCCTAATTAGCGACTTGCACTTGTTTTAAGCAGTTTTAAGTCCCTATAGAAGAACCGATTCACGTAATGATGTCAACTACTGATTCTACAAATGAGAAAGATTTTTCAAACTTGCGCGTTGATCTGCACAGCCATACTAATTGCTCTGATGGCGCATTAACGCCAAAAGAGCTAATAGAACGGGCAGTTAACTTTCAAATTGACGTATTAGCCATCACAGATCACGATACAGTTAAAGGTCTTGATAGTGCAAAACAAACTATTATAGACAAAAATATTCCATTAACTTTGATTGATGGCATTGAAATATCGACGCAATGGCAGGGTTTTGAAATTCATATCGTTGGTTTAAATATTAATACTGAGCACGAGGCATTGCAGACGTTAATTTCAGCACAACAGCAACGTCGAGAAGCGCGCGCTATTTCGATGGGCGAAAAATTAACCAAGTGCGGTTTTAACGACGTTTATAGTCAAGCTAAAGCATTAGCGGGTGAAGGCTCTATTACCCGAGCACATTTTGCTAAAGTACTTTTGCACCGCGGTATTGTGAGTAAAATGCAATCAGCCTTTGATAAATATATTGGTAAAGGTCAGCGGGCTTATGTTAATCCAAATTGGTGCAGTATCGAAGAAGCCGTAACCGTTATTCATGCTGCGGGTGGTGTTGCTGTGATGGCGCATCCGATCCGGTACGACTTAACCGCTAAATGGTTACGGCGTTTAATTGTTGATTTTAAAGCGGCACAAGGTGATGGCTTAGAAGTGGTTTTACCGCAGATGAACAACGAACAGCGTAAAATAATGTTAAGCTATTGTGCAGAATATGATTTACATGCTTCGATGGGATCTGACTTTCATCAACCAAGTCGCTGGAGTGACTTAGGGCGAAATTTAGTGATGCCTGAGCAGGCCAAACCTATTTGGCAACTTTGGCAAACACAAGCAATGAGTTAATCGTCTATTTTAGTCGTTGGTAGTTAATCACTTTAAAGTACGTGAGAAATTTTAGTCACAGGTCAGTTTAATTAATCACTTAATTTAACGCCACCTTTTATGATAAACCTGTTATTTAGTTGGAGCTCATTATGAGTCAGTTTTTTTATGTTCACCCTGATAACCCGCAAGGTCGTTTAATGAAACAAGCGGCGGCCATTATTCGCCAAGGTGGCGTCATTGTGTATCCAACCGACTCTGGTTACGCTTTAGGCTGTCATATCGGTGATAAAAAAGCCTTAGATCGAATCTGTAATATTAGAGATATTAATAAAGATCATAATTTTACCTTAATGTGCAGCGACTTATCAGAATTGTCAGAATATACTCGTGTTGAAAACAGTGTTTTTCGTTTGCTGAAAAATAATACCCCAGGGCCTTATACCTTTATTTTTAAAGGCTCCAAGGAAGTCCCTAAACGGTTATTAAATCCAAAGCGTAAAACTATTGGTATCCGCGTACCTGACAATAATATTGCCCAAGCATTATTAGCTGAATTAGGTGAGCCAATCATGTCGACTACCTTGATCATGCCCGGTGATGCAACCGCAGAATTTGACCCTGAGCATATCCGCGATATTTTAGAACACCAAGTTGACTTGATTATGAATGGTGGGCATTTGGGCGAAAAGCCAACCACTGTGATTGATTTTTCTAATGATGAAGTTGAAATCATTCGTTTTGGTGAAGGCGATCCAACACCGTTTCAATAAAACGGCTTAGCATAATTAACGATTAGCCATGATCTTTTGAATATGAGCCTTTACTTGCTGATCTATGAAACAAAAATTTTTAATGTTGAAAGCTACTGATGCCCGATAGTACAGATAAATTATCTAATAAGATTACCCAAGGTAATAGTCCAGCGTCTGGTGTTATGTTGCAGCAAGTATTACCCTTTGCCTTGTTACGCGGTGAGGCCATCATTGAAAAACCACAAGATTTATTTATTCCCCCTGACGCTTTAGAAGTTATTCTAGAGTTGTTTGAAGGGCCGCTCGATCTTTTACTGTATTTAATTCGCAAACAAAAATTTGATATTCTAGATTTACCTATTTTCCCTATTACCACGCAATATATGGCTTATGTCGATTTAATGAAAGATATTAAGTTGGAACTAGCCGCTGAATATTTGCTTATGGCAGCAATTTTAGCCGAAATTAAATCACGCTTATTATTACCCAAACAAGCGGTTACAGAAGATGAGGGCGATCCAAGAGCCGAATTGGTTAGAAAATTGCAAGCATATGAAGTGATCAAAAAAGCGGCTGAAAACCTCGATGAATTACCGCGAGTTGACCGAGATAACTTTGTTGCCAATGTCGAATTAGCCGAAAATTTTGTCCCTGAAATACTTAATAACCAAGTGGATTTAGCTGAGTTAGTAACGGCCCTGCAAGGTGTCATAAAACGCACCCAAGCTTATGAACATCATCATATTCATAAAGAGTCATTATCGACTAGAGAGCGTATGGCAGATATTTTGGCAACGCTTACACAGACTAAAAATGAGCAAGCTTATCGAAATTTTAGCGACTTATTTACCGTGAAAGAGGGTAAGCAAGGTGTTGTGGTAACATTTTTAGCCATTCTTGAACTCATCAAAGAGTCGTTGATTGAGTGTGTTCAAACGCAAGTTTATGGTGAAATACACGTTTGTCTTCCTCGGCATGCTCAGCTCTAGCAAAACCTGCAGCAGAACTTATAGCAAAATTTGTAACCGAATTTATAATAGAACTTATAAAAGAATTAAGGGCGAGATTAGCCGCAATGATAACCGATAAAATACGCCACAAAGACATCGACGATGCCAAGCTACAACGCTTGGTTGAAGCTGCATTATTTATTGCCGATAAGCCGTTGTCAGTGCAATTACTTAAACGTGATTTTTTAATTGAATATCGTATTAGTAATCTTCGTATTCGTGATATAATCATTGCCATTCAGGCCCAATATAAAGGCCGTGGTGTTGAACTTAATAAAGTAGCCTCAGGCTATCGTTTTCAAACACCGACAGAGCTTAGTGATGATTTAGCGCATTTATATAAAGAAAGAGCACCGAAATACTCACGTGCTATTTTAGAAACATTAGCGTTAATTGCTTATAAACAACCGATAACTCGTGGTGAAATAGAAGACATTCGCGGTGTTGGTGTTAGTAGTCAAATCATTAAGACATTAACGGAAAGAAATTGGATTAAAACTGTAGGTCATAAGGAAGTGCCAGGTCGACCTGTATTGTATGCAAGTACGCAAGAATTTCTTGATTACTTTTCGCTAACATCACTCGACCAATTGCCAGAGCTAATGCCGATGGCAGACTTTACTCGTTAAGGTGTTTAACACTTTAGCTATAATTACCATTAGAAAAACTAAACACCGGGGTTATTTACCCTAAACTTAAAGAGACAGAGACGTAATAGTAGCCGGTTTTATACCCTGTTATCTGTGAAGTTACTGACGTAAGAGAGTTAAGACCTATGTCTGAAAAATTACAAAAAGTATTAGCACGAGCAGGTGCTGGTTCACGTCGTGAAATGGAAACCTACATTAGCGCTGGTCGTGTGAGTGTTGAAGGTAAAACCGCTTATTTAGGCGATCGTGTTGAAGGCAATGAACTTATTCGAGTTGATGGCCATCAAATTAAGCTTAAGGCATTAGAAGAAGACTTTTGCCGGGTACTGATGTACAACAAGCCAGAAGGTGAAATGTGTACCCGCAAAGATCCCGAAGGTCGCCCAACAGTATTTGACCGTTTACCTAAGTTAGATGGTAGTCGTTGGGTTGCGGTAGGTCGTTTGGATATTAACACCTCAGGCATGTTACTTTTTACCACTGATGGTGAGCTTGCCAATCGTTTAATGCATCCTTCAAAACAGGTTGAACGTGAATATGCTGTACGTATATTTGGTGACGTTAATGAAGCTATGTTACAAACCTTGCGCCATGGCGTTAAACTAGAAGATGGCACGGCGAAGTTTCAAAAAATCACTTACCGAGGTGGTGAAGGTCGTAACCATTGGTTCCATGTTGTGCTATCTGAAGGACGTAACCGTGAAGTTCGTCGTTTGTGGGAAAGCCAAGATGTACAAGTAAGTCGCTTGATCCGTGTTCGCTACGGTGACATGGAAATGAAGCGTCAGTTACCTTTAGGTGGTTGGACAGAATTAAACTTAAAAGATGTTAACTACTACAGAACACTGGTTGATTTAGCGCCTGAAATACAAAGTAAAGTTAAGGTTGACGAAAAAGCCATGGATAACGCGAAAAGTCGCAGAATTCGTCGCTCAGTGAAAAAACATCAACACCGCAGCAAACAAGCCACTAGACGTAAACGTTAAAAATCGTACTATGCTAGTGCTGAAAGTTAGTGCTGAAAAAAATGACAAGTTCAATTAACTCTCGAACTTGTCATTTTTATTTGTGCTGAGCTATTAAATATCATCTTAGCAATCGTTAGAAAACAATGAGAAAATAAGCTATGGTACGCTAAAGACCAAGTTGATTAATTATCTGCTTATTTTTAATGGTTAAAATGAAAAGCTACTGACTAAATTTTAGGCCTCGTATTTATCCATTTTTCCTGATGAGTCAGCTGATGATTTAATGAGTCAAACTTAATGAGTCAAATTGGTATAATGCAACTTCCCATTACCCGCTGTTAACGTTTCAATGTAACAACAAGCGATTTTCTTAGTATTTGGTTTATATAGGATATTACGTGCAAGCAACTCTTGAAAGAATTTATGTCGAATACTCTGAGCAATTACATCTAGTTTGTCAACGCTATTCCCAAGCAAGTGTACTTGCTATTGATACTGAGTTTGTGCGTACACGAACGCTCTATCCAAAATTAGGGCTGATTCAAATAAACGACGGTAAAACCTTAGCCTTAATTGACCCAGTCGCTTTACCAGACTTATCGCCTTTTTGGCAATTACTTGAAAATCCGAATGTGCAAAAAGTGCTGCATGCCTGCTCTGAAGATCTTGAAGTTTTTCTTACCGCAGGTAATTGTCAGCCTTTAAACTTAATTGACAGCCAAATTATCATGTCATTTTTAGGTCATGGCATATCCATGGGCTATGCCGCTATGATCGCGCATTACACGGGTATAGAAGTGGACAAGTCTGAATCTAGAGCCGATTGGATGAAAAGGCCGCTAACACAAAAGCAACTGAGTTACGCGGCGGCTGATGTTGAACACTTGTTTGATATTATGCCTAGATTAATGGCAGATATTGAACAGTCGGGTTGGCTGGCGGCAGTAAAAGAAGAAAGTGATGTCATGGTTGAACGTAAGTTTAAAGCTATTGATGAAAGCCAGTTGTATCTCAATGTTAAAATGGCTTGGCGTTTAAACCCACCGCAACTTTATCGACTGCAGCAATTAACCATTTGGCGCTATCAACAAGCTAAACTAAAAGATCGCCCCATTGGCTTTATTGCTAAAGATCATACCTTATTAGCCTTAGCGCAAATTAACCCCAGTAATGTCGGTGCTATGTCGAGCATTGAAGGTGTTGAATTACTTGATATTCGCCATAAAGGTAATGCTATGCTGACGGTATTAAAACGTGTAGCTGAAGCACAAGATATTAAATTACCTAAGCAAATAACTCGTCTTGACGAATATCCTGGATATAAACAGAACTTTAAAAAAGTTAAAAATTATATTAACGAATTAAGTACACAAACCAACTTATTGACAGAGAACTTAGCGTCTAAAAAACAAATAAATCAATTTCTTTCTTGGCATTTTAAGCTCAATGATGCAGAGAACAATCCCAACATGGTGGATATTATGCGCGGTTGGCGTAAGCCCTTGTTAGGTGATAAATTGCTCGCATTTGTTGAGAATGACTTTCAATAACTTAAGTATCAGTTAGGTATAAATTGCGCTTAACTGCTGCTTGAATTACGCTCAGTAGAGCATCATATAACAAGTAAAGACGCTGTCGTCTTGTAATGATAACTTTACTCAAAGTTTGCTAAGATAAAGTCAAGTTAGCATGCTTTCATAACCCATTTTTAATCATAGGTCTCCATTATGCTGTGTAGTGTTTATAAAAGTTCCAAAAAAGTACAAACCTATCTTTTTATTAATAAACGAGATGATTTTTCTGATGTGCCTGAAGCCTTAATGAAAATGTTTGGTAAGCCCGTGATGGTTACTGTGCTTAACCTTGCAACAAAAGTGAAGCTGGGCTTTTCTGACCTTGATAAAGTAAAAGTAAGTTTAGCCAAACAAGGTTATTACTTGCAACTAACGCCGCAGGAAGAAGATATGTTAAAAGCGCACAAAGTTAATATGCAAGGTAGTGATGATAGTCAAGGAGAACAATCATAATGCGCTCTATCAACGCGATAAAATCAGTAAAAATATTATTACTTTCACTTTGTTTAGCCTTATGTTCACAAACTAGTTTTGCTGCTGACAAAGCCGCGACAAGCTCAGAAATTAAAGTCAGCTTTGAGCAATATATTGTTAAGCTCAAGCAAGAGGCGCTAGCTAAGGGCTTTGAGCAAGCGTTAATTGATGAAGCTTTTGCTAATGTTGTATTTCATCAACGTGCGGTAAAAGCTGATCGCAATCAGCCTGAAACGGTTGAAACACTTGATACTTATTTGCCAAAACGCTTACCCGATTGGAAAATAAAGCGTGCTAGAGCAAAATATAAAGAACACGAAGTGCTGCTAAAAAAAGTAGCGGCAGAATACGGTGTGCAACCGCGTTTTATCGTCGCGCTTTGGGGGCTAGAAACTAACTTTGGCAAAATAATGGGTAACTATAATGTTATTTCTGCGTTATCAACTTTAGCCTATGAAGGACGCCGCGAAGTCTTCTTTAAAAAGCAGCTTTGGGCCGCGTTACAAATATTAAAAGAGGGCCATATTGATAGCGCCAATATGAAAGGCTCTTGGGCCGGTGCTATGGGGCAAAATCAGTTTATACCCACTTCTTTTGTCGGCTATGCCGTTGATGGTGATGGCGATGGCAAAAAAGATATTTGGGCTAACCAAGCTGATGTCTTTGCTTCAATGGCAAATTATTTGAAAAAACAAGGCTGGAGTGATCAACTTACTTGGGGCCGCCAAGTTAAACTACCCAGTGGTTTTGATAACTCGTTAGCTATTCCTAAAAATACTGGCGGTCGCAAAAACTGGCTAAAAGCTTGGGCTAAAAGTGAAAAAACCTTGGCACAGTGGCAAGCTTTAGGCATTCGACGCAGCGACGGTACTAACTTACCTGTCGTTGATATTAAAGCCGCCTTAGTTTTTCCTGATGACGAAAAAGGCCGTGCTTATTTGGCTTACAGCAACTATAAAAGCTTGATGCATTGGAATTTATCTTATTACTTTGTTAGTTCAGTTGGACATTTATCAGATCAGATTAAATATCCACCTATTCAATAAAAAGTATTAAAAATAAAGTATTAAATAGCACATATTAAAAAATAATAGAAAGTAATAAACAGCGATAATTAGCCCTATGAGTAAAAAAAGTAACCGTTCGACAATAAAATCAAAAAAAGTACCGGTCGAACGTTTTTGGGAAACCAAATCATTAGATGAAATGAGCAGACCCGAATGGGAGTCATTATGTGATGGTTGTGCTAAGTGCTGTTTACATAAATTTATTGACGATGAAAGCACCACAGACGAAATGGATCTGATGCCGACAACGCATATTACTGAAAGCGAGCAAATGAGTTACTCGAGCATTGCTTGTCATTTACTTAATGATAAAAGTTGTCAATGTTCTAAGTACGAGCAACGTACTGAGCTTGTGCCAGATTGTGTGCAGTTAACCCAAGATAACTTAGATGATGTATTCTTTATGCCAACAAGTTGTACTTACCGTCGTTTAAAAGAGGGCAGAGGCATGCCGTCTTGGCACCCGTTGTTACACAATGGTAAAAAGTCAGCTATGCACCAGGCAGGTATGTCAGTTCGTGGCAAAATTGTTAAAGATAACGACGTTCAATTAGAAGATTTTGAAGACTACATTGTTCTATGGCCGCTACACGATATAGATTAAATCGTATCATACCTGGCTATTTATATTTTGCTGATTAGGTTAATAGCCAGCTAAACAGTTGACGGACTAAAGTTAGACCTACAAAAGATCACAAAAAAATTCAACGCGTCATGATCACACTCAGGCATGATGTAGGTTGCACTTTAGTCCATCAGGTTAAATGAAATTTGACCTTTTTTTGGTTTAAACGCGAAGACAAAAATAATACTTGCTGCAGATAGCTGTGATCCCATGACGTTCACCACTTAACGGTTGACGGACTAAAGCCCGATCTACAAAAGATCACCAAAAAATTCAACGCGCATGATCACACTCAGGCATGATGTAGGTTGGACTTTAGTCCATCAGGTTAAATGAAATTTGACCTTTTTTTGGTTTAAATACCGAAGAAAAAAATACTACTTGCTGTAGATGTTTTTTGCTCATCAAGTTTATTGCCAGCTTAACGGTTGACGGACTAAAGTCCGGCCGACAAAAAAATCAATGAACACTAGGTTACCCGCTGTTGTAGAAGCTAAATAAAGATAGAAAAATTTGGCAGTAAGTCTTATTTAATAAAAAAGTATCAAAAACATTCCAAATAAAGTTGGAACCTGACTTTGTGGTGCGCAAGAGCGGAAGAAAAATTTTGAAATTTTTTATATAGGTAAAAGTCGACTGTACACCCTTGATTTGACTTAAGCAGGTCGAAAGTTAACTTGATTATCATTGGCATAGCAGCCATTCCCAAAATTGATTTTTAGACTAATATCATGATCAAAAAATCAAATACAATTGTAGAACGAGAATAATCTCTATGACTGCTGCAAGCTCATGCTGCCGGTGGTAACCCCTATCAGAACGCTAACTGATGCCACGAAGCTAATCTATTCTTCAATTAAAATTAACTAATCTAATGATAACTTAGATACGTAAGAGGACTTTATATGTATATTTATATATCGCTAATTAGGTAGATATATTAACGTTAATAAAGTAGTATTCTAGCTTTAAATATATGAAATATATGAAATTAATAAAAGTGATTAAATTACTTGGCAGGTAAAAAGGTCACCAAATAGTGAGAGTTGTACTGTCGTTGAGCTTTAATTTCAAACTCTATCATTTTTTATTGATTCATATGTTTATTTTAAATTCAAAAAATTAACATCAAGGAGTAGTTAATTTGAACCATCTATCTTTAAAGAGCATTTCACCTTTTGTTTTAGCACTAATAATCACAGCCTGTGGCGGAGGAGGTGGTTCATCGTCAACCCCTTCTACACCTGAACCAGTAAAGAATCAGTCACCATCAGCAAATGCTGGTGCGAACCAAATAGTAAATGAAAATTCTGAGGTATCCTTATTAGGTGCAGGCTCTGACTCAGACGGAACTATTGCTAGCTATATCTGGACACAAAGCAGTGGAACAGACGTAATATTGAGCACTAGTGACTCAGCTAGCACTTCGTTTATAACACCGGAAGTTACCAATAACGAAGTATTTACTTTTACACTAACGGTAACCGATAATGAAGGTGCAACTGAGACCGATACCATTACGATTAATGTTAATAATGTCAATATATTGCCATCAGTTGACGCAGGTGAAGACCAAAGTGTTTATAAAAATGATGTAATAATGCTTAGCGGTATTGGAAGCGATACAGACGGAAGCATCGCACAATCCAACTGGATTCAAACGGGTGGCACGAGCATTACCCTAGAGAATAGTGATACCGCTTCAGCTTCTTTTATCCCAAGCAACCTCACCGCAGACGAAACGTTAATCTTTCAATTAACCGTTATTGACAACGATGGTGGAGAAGCATTTGATTCCGTAAATATTACTGTTTTTACAGATTCAATACCAGAGTTGTCAGCAGATAAAATCCTTGTAGAAGTAGAGCAATCGAGTAGTGAAACAATAAGTTTTACAGCCATAGATGATTTAATGACAGAAGATGACCTATACAACAGCTTAACCTTAGAATGTGATAGAGATCCAAATGAAAGCTTTGATATCAATATAAACTACAATCAAATTTGGTTTGGTACGATGGGTTCAAAACCTAATTATGAAGAAGATTGTGTTGTCTCAGTCACCGATACTATAGGACAAACTGCCAGCGTAACCTTTACCCTGAAAAAACTTGAAGATACGCCAGCCGAGATACTATCATTTGATGGTCCTCAAATACTAATGTCAGGGCAAACGGTTGAAGTTACGGTGATAGGCGATGGTAGCAAAATAGAATTACCACTAGAAATAACGGACAGCAATTTCGACCCTATTGAGGGTATGCTAACCGCATCTTATGAAAATAATAAGATTACAATTATAGTTGCAAGCGACGCACAAACCCCCGATGAAGGTTTTGTTTTTTATATTGTAGCGAATACACGGTCTGAGCTAGGGTCAAGAGGAAGAGGTAATACCCATGGTATTCGCTTAGTCAAAAGTACAACACCTTATGACAATTTAAAAGTGGCTTTTGAAAGAGCTAAAAACGAATTCAAACATTCGCAAGATTATTACCATCTAAAAATGTTCACGCTTGATTATGCACAAAACAATCAACTAATCACCGTAGATGAATACGAAGAGCAGGTTGCGATAACTTATGCACCTTCAGCGCCATATGAGTTCAATCAAGCTGAAAGAGCTATTAACAATCTAATAAACTACTTACCCAGCGAAGTCAATGACTTAGCCGTAAAACTAAATAATGTTGATCCTAGCTACTTTGATTTTGATTATTTCTATTGGCAAAATAGCGCATTTATTGAACTTTATGGCAAAAGCAATTTTCCGTCGTCACCTGAATACAATAGTAAAAAATTACTCAGCGACAATAGCTATTCAAACCTAATAGGTGATACGGCTATTGGTGCCTACGTTGATGATGTTTGGACGTTTAATGCTGGCTATGAATATTTGCAAGCCGTAGTTGATATGAAACATTGGTTAAATGGGAATGATGAATTACAAACCAGTAGCGCTGTAACCCGTGAAATGGCGATGCAACTGCGTGACCGCGCTAAAGAAGATAAATTAAAACTTGGTTTAGCAAATGACGCAATGCAAGAGCGATTAGTTTATCCACTTGGCTTTCGTTCAGAGAAAAAAATTACACCATCAATTAATGTAAATAAAAGTTCAGTGATGGCGCAAAGCAGCGAAGATCCAATATTTAATGATCCCTACTTTAAAGACCAATTATGGATGAAAAATCAACCTGTCTATAAAGGCGCGCAAAGCCTGTTGAAGTTAAAGGATACTTTCACTGAAACTCGCACCTCTCGTATTGCCGTTATTGATGGTAACTTTATTCCTACGGATGAAATTAACTTTGTTGAAGGTTTTGATGCGATTGAAATGGATAATGAACCATTTGTGACTTTTGAAGAAGCTCAAGCGGGTGATTATGCCTTTCATGGCATGGGAGTATCATCAGTTATCGGCGCAATTAGCAACAATAATTACGGCATTGCTGGCGCTTTAGCAAACGTAGAAATAGTACCTATTCGCGTTTTTGAAAATGGTCGATTTGGTAGTAGTAATGATGCGGCTAATGGGATACGTTGGGCTGCTGGCTATAGCTTTGAAGGTGTGCAAGACATTAGCTCACCGGTTGATGTTATCAACCTTTCTTTAGGGAGTGGCGGCGAGTGTAATAGTGATTACCAAACAGCCATTGACTATGCTTTAGCAAAAGGCGTCATCGTGGTGGCTTCTTCGGGTAATGATTTTGGCAATGTTGCCAATGCGCCTGCAAATTGCCGTGGCATTGTTGCTGTTGGCGCCAATGATATTAATGGTAACCGAGCTGATTTTAGTAATTACGACATCAATGGCATCATTGACGCAAGTGCTGTCGGTGTTGAAGTACCTGTTTTAGATATTATTATTGGAGACACCGCCTTTGAAGAAACCATCAGTTTATGGGACGGAACGAGTTTCTCAGGGCCCATCGTTGCTTCAGTACTAGCTTTAATTAAACAAAACTTAGAAGGGTTTCCTACAGCCCTCGCTCAACAACATATTAAAAATAGCTCAGGTAATTTTAACCGAGAATGTGCTGATTGTGGGCCGGGTGTTGCTAATAGCGACGCCGCGGTGAATTCAGCTATTGCTCAACCCGTAAAAGTGACAGCTGAAATCGTCAATAAGTACCACGACTACACTGATGGGTATAAGCAAGGTTACTTGAAAGCGCAAATAGATAATGGAGCTGATGCTTGTACCTGGTGGGGCGTTACGCTCGATAACGATATAGTGTTTGACGACGAATACGCATTGAAGCTTTCAAGTGCTAGCCAGGGTTATGCTTTATCTGGGGTAGATAATCAGTTCAACGATGGATCCCTTGGTGATGTGACGCTGGAGCTATGTAGTAATAGTTCTTGTATTGCTACGTTAGAAACCACGAACAATCTAACTAAACCAGGAATTTGCCAGTAAATAACCATTAAATGAAAGCAAACTAATAGACGTTTATGTTAATGAAAACGTCTATTAGTTTATAATTTTAATTCCCCTGGAACCTAAATGAGTTTAATGCATGAATCGAGGGTAATAGCTCTATTTTAATATATTTTTGTTAAAAATAACGAGAGGTTACCTTTAATTCCAATACTAATGACGTCCACTTATAGCGAGAAGTGGAATATTTAAGATCTGCACTCCTACCTTCCGTTTTGCGCACAAAGTGATCGTTAGTAATTCAAAAGTATATGACCTGCTTTGGTAGCTTAGTTGTCTGTTAGTCTAGATGACTCAATGTGGTTGTTCAGCCGTATCCAATCTAGATAAAAGTTAACTTCAATTTTTTGAAAGGTATTTTCATACCTAAATGTAATAATTCCAGTTTCGACTTTATTTAACGGTTTCCAACTTTATTTAGAACCCACAGCTGTAAAAGCCGCTTTGACTAAAATACTCATTTTCTCCCTAAAGCTTTAAGCAATTCACTTTATAACCGAATAAGGGTTGTTCAACAGAGCCAAATAAGTAAACCCGGTTTGCCATGAAAAAATTCACCTAACGCAAGATAACGACAAAGTTTGTGAACATATCGGTCAACTCTAATGTGCATAAAAAGTGCTAACTTGTCGTGCTAATCAGGAGTTAAGCGTCGGTATACTTGCACATAATTAACCGCTAGGCTGGATGTTGTAGACCAGGTTTTAGTGAATAAGTTATATGCCATGCCAATGCCGGTTACTAACTGTAATCGACCGTTTGCAGCCATGTTATTTAATTCAATCGGTTTAACAAAAGCATGCCAGCTGTGGGTGCCAATGGGTAAATATCGCATAATATATTCAGCACCAACAATGGCGACCAAGTAAGATTTAATCGTGCGATTGAGTGTTGCCATGATGACACAGCCATTTACTTTACATAATTGACTACATTGCTTCAGTAAGTCTTGCTGATTGGGTATATGTTCAATGACTTCAGCATTAATCACTACATCGTAGCGATTTTCATCGTTTGTACTAGTGTGTTGAGCATGCTCGTGACGATACTCAATATCAAGTTGAGATGTTAAAGCATGACGTTTTGCGACTTCAACACTCATTTCGCTAACATCGATGCCCACCACGGTAGCGCCTGCTTTTGCCAAAGGCTCACAAACTAAGCCACCACCACAGCCCACATCTAAAATATGTAAGCCTTGCAGAGGATTTAGTGTGTTGGGGTCACGATTATAAAATGTGCAAATTTGCGCTATAAAATAAGCTACTCGCACCCGATTAAATTCAAGTGCGGTTTTGTACTGGCCGTGTGGATCCCACCAACTTTCAGCTAATTTATCAAATTTGGCAATTTCTTTAGGACTATAATTACCGGTAGAAGTGCGTTCAGTGCTATCATTTTGGACGGGATTAAGCTTACTTTTGTCTAGCATGGTAATATTATCCTTTTAATCTAATGTTAATTAACACAAGGCATATTCATGGAAAATCAATTCAATGTATTAGGCACGCGTTTAGAGTTATGTTGTAGTAATACGGGCTTCACCCGAAAAGGGTTCTGTTATGTACCCGAAAATGATTTTGGTAACCATAGTGTCTGTGCGGTTATGACTGACGAATTCCTACAATTTTCTAAGGCACAAGGTAATGATTTAATCACACCTAATCATATGTATAACTTTGCCGGCTTAAAAGCGGGTGACAAATGGTGTTTGTGCGCTGTTCGCTGGTATCAAGCGATTGCAGACAAGGTTGCACCACCGATTATACTTGCGTCAACTAATCAAAAAGCGCTAAAAGTCGTCTCATTAGAGGTTTTAAAAGCTCATGAGTATGTTGAGTAATCCTCTATACTCTTGCTAATATAAGTGTTTAGTACTTATGCTCAATATTCTCCTCTTTTGCTGTTTGACACTGTTATTGAGTGAATGATCCCGCGCTTAGCATTTTAGCTATTTTCAGATCTAAACAAGGAAGTTTTTTACCTATTTAAACCACTATTTCAAACCCTTTTTCTTGACTGGTAAATCCCCAATAAAAAATTACAATGCTTTTTTCTGATCTTTCGATAACCTATATCAAACAGTTTACGCTATGTTAAGCCTGTAATCTTTGCTAGCTTATTCACTAATTTTTCATTGGTTTGTCGATAATATCAAGCAACTTGATGAAAAAAAACATGGCGGTAGTCGACTTAATGTCGGTTGAAAATTAACCAGCCAATTTAGCGCATCAGTAGCGAACTTAGCAAAATAAAAATGTGCTACAAATATCATCAGCGACTAATATCATAGGCGATAAATTAATCGCATTCATCTGATGGCTATTCATTAGTCAAGGTCCGATTTATAAAGCTTATAGACAGTATTATTGATTGTATCTAGTATGCATAAGGCTTTAGGTTAATGGGGTATTAGCTTAATCTAGCAGTAGCGAGCATAGCCTTGTTTTTATAAAAAACGTTATCTTAAAATAAAGCCTATTTAATAGGAGAGGTAAAGCCTACTGGTTTTAACGTTAATACAGAACATGACACTTCACTTAATATTGACTCAGCCGTGTTGCCAATAAAAAGTCCAGCAATACCGGTACGACATAACGTGCCCATGACGAGCAGATCAATGTTTTGCTCGGCGATGTATTTAGGGATTTCTTCTTGAGCAGTCCCCTCAATCAATTCTGTTATGGGCAAGTCGCCATCAACAAAGTGATTGTTGATAAAGTCATCAAAACGTTTTTGTCTATCCAATTGCTGCTTCATGATTAATTCAAGGCGATCAACTTCAGAGTTATGGCCCCAGCTTTTTAAATAATCTTCATCAGGCAATTGCCAAGCATGTATAACATGTAATTCTGCTTTTTCTGACACCGCTAAATGGGCAGCCCATGTTAAAATGGTATCATTAAGCGCGAGTCCTTCTTCGCTTGGCGCATAAACATCTATAGCGGCCACTATGCGCTTAATGGGCTCATCTGTTTTTGTACCAACCGCTAGTAGCGGACAAGGGCATTTTCTCATGAGGTGAATGGTGGTACTACCAAAAAACCTTCTACGACTTTGCTCACCCGTTCTTGCGGCTAATATCACCAGATCATAGTTTTCTTGCTGTACTTTTTTAATCACGGCAATAAAAGGTACGCCGATTGCATTTTGTGCGTCGACAGCAATAGCGGGGTGATAAAACTTTTCAATATTCTTTTTTAAAACTCGCTGCTGATCTTTTTGTAAATTGTCCATTAGCTCTTTTGAGGGCAATAGGGTAACCAATGCGAGCTGATCTTTAGGAAGTTCTTCTACCACACTAAAGAAGGTGATGTGTGAGTGATGACTTTTTGCTAATTTAATTGCTTGTGAAACAACTGCAGCTTGAATTGAGTTTGCCGGGGTTACGAGTAATAACTTATTTAAAGAAACCATTGTTTTCTCCTATCATGATCAAATTCAGTAACACTGTGATTAAGTTGTCGTTATATCTTTGGTGCTTATGCTCTTTTTCAACTTGCTGAAATCTCCAGATTGAACTGGAGTCGGTATATATGCTCACGCTTAATATATGGGTGAGACCCAATTCTCAGGTTTTAAGGTGATGACTGAAGAATTAATCGCTTGAAGTACCGATTCAGAGGTATTGCCAATTAAAAATCCAGGAATACCAGAGCGGCCAATAGTGCCCATAACGACAACATCGATACCCTTGTCATTAACAAAAGCAGGAATAATAGTTTTTGGATCACCTTTGGCTAATATTTGCTCAAACTTGCACTGGGTATACTCGTTTACCAAGATATTAAGGCTCTCTTGGTATTCGCGTTCTTCATGCTTTAATAAGCTTTCAATTTTAGCGGGTGACACTCTGGTGAATGCGCCATGTTTGAGAGCTTCCTCACCATATAACGACCAGCATGACAAGATTGTTAATTTGGCATCTTTATACTGACTTAATGATGAGGCGATATCGATTATCATGCGATTTTGCGCGCGACCTTCTGCATGCTGTTCCATTGAAAGGTCGACGGCAGCTAATACCTTTTTAACTGTATCCTGCTGCTGTTCTTTAATTAACCAAACCGGTTTGGGGCATTTACGCATGATATGAAAGTCATTGCTGTCAAAGCTATTTTCACTTTTATTTGCCACTTTGATCAGTAAATCAGCTTTGTTTAAAATAACGGCTTTAACGATTTCGATAAAGTTTTTACCTTTGGCGACACTGACTGAAATGTCTACACCAGTGCTTTGTAATTGCTGTGCTAAATCAGTTAATTGGTCGAGTCGCTGGGCGATAATAAATTCGGTTAGCTCTGCAGGGCCGACAATATCGGCATAACTACTGAGGATAGTTTCATGCGGTTCAACTACGTCAAATAAAGTTATTTTTGCTCCGGTATTACTGGCCAGTTCAATGCCTCGCAATACGGCGATATCCAGTTCAGGCTTAGTTTGCTCATTAACTTTTATGATTATATGTTTAAAACGTTTCATAGGGTTATCTCCTGCTGTTGATTAGACAAATTGGCTTAAGTTAAAAAGGTATAGAGTAGAGCGGCTAGCATAACAATCATGACAGTGCCTGGCGTATCAAGCGTTAATTGTTTGCTTAAACGCCTTGATACGCTTAGTGACCATAGGTGTAGATGACCCAGCGTCATGTCGATATATTGAGCAATGCTGGCGTTTAAATTAGCAATTTTTTGCCAAGTTTTAGCGCTTAAACGTGCTAATGCTTGATAGACAATTAACAGATCGCCGGCCGGAGGTACGGGTAATTTAGCGCGTAGCTTTTTGGTGGCAAAAATGATCAACAAACCGGTAAATGCTGGCCAAACAGCAGACCAACTTAGCGTTGAAACGATTGTCTGAAACTGCTTGAATTCAAACGGCGGCGTGTAAAAATAGCTTAAACACATCAAGGCTGAAAGTGCTGTTGGTAAGATAAGCCGCCAATTGGGTTTAGCGCTCGATGCCTTTAATATCGCCTGCTCTTTCATCAGTTCGATAAACCTGCCCATCAGCAATGTGGTACCTATAGCTGACATAACCAGTAACGTGGAGAACAATGGCCAGCTTGAAGTGGCATCTTTAAGTGCTGCTTTGGCTAAGGCACCACTGCTTAGTGGCAAGCCGATTAATGATAGCGCTGGCACTAATACCAGTAGCCACAAAAACGGAGTGAGCTTATGGCCGGGTTTTAATGCTGAACTGAGCCCAACACAAAAAAACAAGCTTGCCTTCGCAAAACCATGATGCATAGCAAAAAGTACTATGGCGGGCAACAATAATGCCCAGCTGTCAGGGGTCGCTAAAGCAAAACCAATACTGGCGACTATAATGCCGAGCTGACTAACCGTTGAGTAAGCTAATACGGTTTTAGCATTGTCTTGCAATGCGCCATAAATAGCAGCCAAGAAAGTGGCGGTAAAACCAAGCACCATCATAGGTTGGGCCAAGACATTGATGCTTGCATCTCCTAAGGGCAGAAAACGTATCCAACCTAACAAACCTACTTTCACCATAACCGCACTGAGCAGGGCACTAGCGGGTATGGGTGCCACGGGGTGCGCTTTAGGCAACCAGACATGCAAAGTGGCCAAACCGGCTTTAACGCCAAAACCGATAATCAATAATGTTGAAACCCAAACAACAGGTAACTCGTTTGTGCCAAATTCAGCGTAATAAGTTCTCCCCACTAAGCCAAGAAATAACACTATTTCTGAAAATATCACCCACCGGATATAAGTTGTTGCCGCTGACTTTGCTTCGTCACTTTCTGAATGTAGGATCAGCGGGTAAGCAGAGAAACTCATCAGTGCAAAAAAAGCAATAAAGGATGAAATTTCTTGCGATAACACCACGCCAAGGTTGCCTATCATGGTTAGGATAAAGAACAGGTAAAAACGGTTTCGTTTGTCATCGTTAGCCATATAAGTTTGAGCATAAAGTGCGGCAATAAACCAAATGGCTGAGGTTAATAGTAAAAAAGACTGCTCTACTTTGTCTTCATTAACCACAAGTAGCGCCGCTAATAATGCCGGTAATGGGGCAAGCGGGATCAAACGAATGACTTTAGCGCGTAAAGTTTTAAACGCCATCGCGAACAATAATAAAGTGGGTAAAATCAATACCCAAAGGTGACCTGTACTGTATTTAAGTGCTATACCTGAAATATTCGGAAAAATCGCTTGGTACTCCCGCGAGGCAATTAACGCCGACCAAGTGAGTGGGCTATAAGCACTTGAGGCAAATAAGCCAACAGCTAAGACGAAAAAAGCGGTAATTAAAGGTGGTAGTAGTAGCATCCAATGTGTTTCTAAACGCAACTTAGGTACTTCTTTGGGCCATGGCTGATCTTGCTCTTTGAACCAAATGGCATGAATGATAGGTAAAAAATAGCTGGCATTTAGTAGGCTACTAATCGCCAGTACGCCGAGCACCCAATAGGCCTGTGCCTCTAATGCACCCACACCTAAATACCATTTAGACACAAAGCCGGCGATAGGTGGCACACCAATCATGCCAAATGCAGCGATGGTGAACGCTGCCATCGTAAGGGGCATACGTTTACCTGCACCATTCATTTGGCTGATTTTATGAACACCCAGGGTTTCTGCAAGATTACCTGCACAGAAAAATAGCGTGATTTTCATTAAACCCTGATGCACTAAGTGCACTAGGCCACCAATAGTGGCTATTGGTCCTGCAATCGCAGTACCGAGCGCGATATAAGAGACCTGACTTACGGTTGAATAGGCTAAGCGTCTTTTGAGATCGTCCTGACTCAAAGCCTTAACTGAGCCGTAGATGATGGTGAAGCCAGCAATAACGGCCAGTAAAACGGTTAGTCCTAAATCACTGGCAAATTCGACACCATAAATATCATAAACAACACGCACGATACCAAACGCGCCGGCTTTGACAACGGCAACGGCATGCAACAAGGCACTTACTGGTGCCGGTGCGGCCATTGAAATAGGTAACCAAGCATGCAAAGGGAACAAAGCTGCTTTGACACCTAGCCCAGCAATGAGTAAGACAAAAATGATCTGTAAATGGCTGTTGTTTAATCCGGGCAACTCAGCCAACAAACCTGCTGAGGTAAAGTCGAGTGGTCCAGCTAGCACTTTTAGCCAGACCACACCGGTTAACAGCAATGCGCCACCTATCATGGTATAGACAAGATAGGTGCGCGCCGCTTTAATCGACGCCGCATTGCCTTTGTGGGCAATTAGTGGGTAGGTAACGAGTGTCAGTAATTCATAAAAAATTAAAAAGGTGACTAAATTTCCAGCAAGCGCTAAGCCTATTGTGGCACCAACACATAAGCTAAAAAAGGCAAAAAATCGGCTTCGATTAGCGCTATTTTTAAAATAGCCAATGGCATAAATAGTGGTAAACAACCATAACAGGCCTGACAAGCTGACAAATAATAATGACAGGGCATCACCGTGAAGAACAAAGTCAATATTAGGTAACAGTGGTAGGCGCGTTTCAAAGTCTAAGCCATTGACAACACCTGACAACAACATGGCGATTAGGCTAAGTGTCATCAGTGCGCCGCCAATATTTAGACTTCGACGCTGCAAGGATCTATGCTCAGGTGTCGCCATAACGGCCAAACCAACTAAAAGAGGACAAAGGACAATGAACGCAGGTAATAGTGTGCTCATGTTCATATACCATTTACCTCAGTTACTGTATTACTGATATTAAGAATAAACTCTGCATTTAAACCTAAGGCTAAGGTGATCAGCGCAAGTATTAGGGCGACTGTTGTCATAACGCTTGATACGGGCACTGACGATACTGGCGCTGTCGATTTTGCTGTGGGCGACTCAACAACAGCAGGGTCTGTAGAAAAGGCCAAACTTAATACTTTGAATAAATACATAGCTCCTAAGAGTCCGCCTGTAATTACGACGATCACCCACCACCACTGACCACTTTCGAAAGCCGTGGTGAGTAGTAACCATTTGGCGATAAAGCCAGCACTCGGCGGTAAACCAATAAGGCTGATGCCCGCGATAGCAAAGACTAAAACATTAAGTGGCTCGCGCACCGCGATACCCTTGAGTTTAGCAATCTCGCCATTACCTTGCGCTAAGATCAAATTGCCAGCCGCTAGAAACATTGCCGCTTTTGCGCACGCATGTGCAACGATGAAATAGACTGCTGCCTGTGATGCAGAGCCAGTAAACGAGCTAACCCCCATTGAGTATTCACTTAACGGAAACAATAAAAATATGTAGCCAAGTTGGGCAACCGTAGAATAAGCAATAAGCAGCTTTAATTGTGTGGCACGAAATGCGCACCATGAGCCATAAATAATGCCTGTACCACCCAAAGCACCTAACACTTGAGAGGCACCGAAGGTGGTGGCTTCGCCTAACACGTCAAACCAAAACTTTATTAAGATATACAACGAAGCCTTAACTACTAGCGCAGAAAGTATCGCGCTAACCGGTGTTGGGGCATTTGCATGTGCGGGTGGTAACCAAAAATGCAGTGGAAACAAAGCTATCTTGAGCAGAAGTCCAATGGTGATTAGGATCATCGCGACCTTATCAGGAAAACTATGGCTGGCTGTTTCAGCTATTTGCATTAAATCTAGCGTGCCATGACTACGATAGAGAATGGCAATGGCGAACAAGTAAAAAAGTGAACCTAATAGACCGACTAACAAATACCTTAATGCGGCTTGTAAGGCGGCGCGATTGCCTTGCAGGGCAACCAAGGCAGCGGCAGAGAGTCCGATAATCTCTAGACAGACATAAATGTTAAAAGCATCTGCTGACATAAACAAGGCATTAAGCCCTGAGATTAAGAACCACCACAAGGGCCAAAAACGTAAGCTTTTTTCGCTAGCGTTATATTTATCTGAAAAATATGAGGCGCTATACAGAGTTATTAATAGTGTAAGTAAGCCCGTTAGTGCGAGCATCAAGATTGAAAAACCATCAACAATGAGATCTATGCCAAGAGGGGCTCCCCAACCACCAATGACATAACGCTCACTTTGATCAGTTTGTTCATCTAAAAACAGCAGAGTTGTTAACACAACGAGTAAAAATTGCGTTAGTGAAAAAGATATATTTATCAGGCCTTGTAGCCGATTTCGGCCGATAATAAAGGCTATTATTGCTGCCAATAACGGCAAAAACACTATGGCTGGCAAGAGCAGCGATGAGCTTAGGTAATTCATCACTTGCTTTGCTCTTGGCTAGACTGATCCATGTGATGAATTCGCACCATTAGATTAAGGGCGAGTGCGGTGCCTGCTACGGCGATAACAATACCGGTCAATACCAGAGCATGAGGCAATGGGTCGACCACCAATGGATTGCGTTTAGCTAAGGCAATCAAGAACATAAAGATACCCACGCCCATGACATTGAGCGCCAGTATTTTTCGCATCACATGGCTAGCCACCACCACACCAAAAAAGCCAATAGCAAAAAGTGCTAAGCCAGCCATAGAATAAAGCAATGCAGAGGTCATTTTATAGTCCGGTGTTTATGGTCGGTAACTGATATATTTTCACTAGCAATAAAGCTGCTATAAAGTGAGGCTAATGCAAGGGTTATTGAGACAGTAGCGCAAGTTTCTATTAACAGTATCAGCAGGCCAGAAAATGCTAGGGGATAAGTGAGTAAGCTGCCTTCAAACCAAATAAGGGCTGTGCCGATAGTGATAAATACCACTAAACTAAGCACTAACAAAACACGCGCCATAAAAGAGGTGTAGTTAACCTGATAAGTATCACTTTGAAACATCAGCACGCTAGCACCTGCCAACAAAGCGCCAGCTTGGAATGCACCACCAGGCTGATGTGCACCCGCCCAAAGCAAATAGCCGGCAAAAATAACCACTGCGGGTGTAATCCAACGCTGCAGTGCCAATAGCACCAAATTTTGTTTACTTACTTCGATGCGTTTAAAGAATGGAGCATGGTGATCACGCGTGGGTAAAATAGCCAGTACAACCACCAGTAGCACGGCGATTTCAAGCAAGGTGTCGTAGGCGCGAAAATTGAGTAACACAGCGGTAATTGGGTTAGTAACACCACTAAGCTCGATATTCTGAGTAATTAAAGGGGCTAGGCCAGTGTTATGTCCCTTATCGCTAAGTACTATTTTTATCGTTACGGCTAATAAAAGCCCAACAACCAATACTGAGGCAATTAAGCTTAATGCACTTTTATCGACTGCGGGGCCGTCATATTCAATATCTAATTTATTAAACATGCTCTCTAGTATCCTTTTGACTTGTCTTAGCGTTAGTCAAATTTGGCTCAATTGCTTTTGTGCGGTGAGGCCTAATGCGATTCCATGCAGCTAGCAATAAAGCGCCGGTGATGCCTGCACCAATAGCGGCTTCGGCAATAGCGACGTCAAAGGCCCCAAGCTGTCCCCAAGCAATAGCAGCTAAAAGGCCCAAACAAACAAAAAATACGATACATCGAAAAAGCGAGAGAGAAAAAATACTCATCCAGCCAAGAGTAAGCATACTGAAGAT
This sequence comes from Colwellia sp. MB3u-45, assembly GCF_014077005.1. Lineage (GTDB taxonomy): Bacteria > Pseudomonadota > Gammaproteobacteria > Enterobacterales > Alteromonadaceae > Cognaticolwellia. The sequence continues at coordinate 30,355 of NZ_JACGVC010000037.1, forward strand.
TAACAGAGCATCAAAAATCATCACTAGGTTCATAATTCACTCTCAACTGAAGGGGGTGCTGGTGTTTTTAAGGATTGCTCGTTAATCACTTGAGAAGCGATTAAATAGCTGCAAGCGGCACTAGAGAATATAACCAAGCCCCAAACAAGCACTAACTTTAAGCCATCAGTAAGTGAAGACAGCTGTGGTAATAACCCCATTACCATTAATCCAAGACCTAAATTGTCAGCCTTGGTTAATGCATGTAGGCGACTGAGTACATCGGGGAATCGTATTAAACCAACCGTGCCAGCAAAGAAAAAAAACAACCCTGCTAAGCAAAATATCACACTAAAAATATCAGTTAAATTCATTGAGATTTACCTCTAAGTTGGGTGAAAGTTACAATCGTTATCGACGTTAACAACGCAAGTACCAAGGCGACATCAAGCAGATAAGGCTGATCTTGAATAACCGACAGAAGTGCCAATATAGCAACACCGATAGTGCCCACTAATTGTGTTGTTAAAATACAATCTGCGTAACTTGGTGCGTGCAAGACAAACAGCAAACTTAACAGCAGTAAAATAGCTAACACTATGCTGGTAATTACTAATAGGGTTATCATCACTTTTCATCATCAATAAGCGGTTGACCGCTAGTGTCTAAAAGCTGTTTAATACGTATTTGGCAATCTTCTATTTCGGCTTGATTAAAGGTGTTCATATCCAGCACATGAATGGTGAGCTCTTGAGTATTTTGTCTAGCGCTTACGGTACCGGGCAATAAACTTAGTACCTGCATAAAGGTAAATACTTGTGAGTCGTTGGTTAAATCTGTGTGATATTTTATAAAGCCAGGCGAAAGCTTTAGCTTAGGGCTAAGTGCCAATTTAGCGATAGACCATCCGCCTCGCAGAGACTGAACATAGAAGTAATATAAAAATGATAGAATACTGAATGGTTTTTTTAGCCACTGATGTCGTTGTTTTTGTTGTGGCGCTAAATAGAGGCTAAGCACACTAGCCATGGCAATAAAAACAAAACCTAGGCCCAGAGAATTTTGCTGCCAACGGGTAAGTAAGCCCCAAAATAGGCTAAATAAAGCGAACCGAATCAAGAATCTCCAGCTCAATACTAAGCGAAAGCTGAACGCAGATGGTGAACTCGACAATTCATTATTTTGCTTGATAATTTTCATTTTCTCCCCTAAATATCTAAGTCAATATTCACTTTATAAAAAGTTACCTTCAAGTTTATAATAGGTTGATATAAAGTTAATGTAGCGTTTATTTCAGATACATTGATAAAAATGCAGTTTCGGTTACAGCAGAGAAAATAAAAAGTCGAATTAAACGACATATTAAGTCGGATTTATCGATAACAATATTCCAACTTAAATTAATGCAGCAGGGAGTCTTTAAATAACAGCGATTAAATTAAAGCTCTGTTGTCGCTAATTATTGTCGCCTCAGATGAAATTAACTGGCTTAGATATTCATATTTGGCTCATCAGATTTTAAAAGACAGTGGTTAGTAAAATAGCTATCAGCTTTCAGTTAAAAGTAACAACTGTGAGTTTGTTTTTTCTGTTAGGTTTTTGTGCATCAAGTTATGTGTTCGCTTGAAGGACTGAAGTCCGATTTACCATTTACAAAGGACTTTTTGCCCCCATTACATTAATCATCCGCTGAACGCTTGACCAATGTAGGTTGGACTTTAGTCCATCAGGTTAAATGAAATTTAACTGGTTTTGGTCTAAATGGTGAGCGAAAAAATAATAGCGCGCTGCAGATTTTTTTGACCCCTAGTGTTAATCATTAAGCTACACGATTGTCGGACTGAAGTCCGACCTACAAAGGGTCCAAAAAAGGATTTTTTGCCCCCATTACATTAATCATCCGCTGAACGCTTGACCAATGTAGGTTGGACTTTAGTCCATCAGGTTAAATGAAATTTAACTGGTTTTGGTATAAATGGTGAGCGAAAAAAATAATAGCACGCTGCAGATTTTTTTGACCCCTAGTGTTAATCATCAGGCTAATCCCTTGACGGACTGAAGTCCGACCTACAAAGGGCCAAAAAATGCCTATAAAAAAAGCGTTTTTATTGAGATAAAATAAGTAGGGGGGATGGTGATTACAATTATAATTCAATTAAGCACATGATTGGATGTGCATAATATTTGAACAATGTCACTTAATTAGTCTATATTTGCTCCAACTTGAAGTGGCACCGCTATTAGCAAAGCTTAATCACGGAAGATGCAGGTTCTTGCCGTTTTACAAATAGCTAAAACGGCAGGATGGCTGACTTTACGCTCGGCCGAAATCGCATAAAATCTATGTTTTACATCATCAGTTTGGCCAATAACTTGCACACCAAAGTTCTGACAGACCTCATCGGCTATTGCTGTTGGCATAAAGAAAACACCAAGACCTCGTTGGCCGAATGACTTTAATAAAGCACTGTCATCAAACTGGCCAACAACATTAGGAAATATTTTTTGCTTATGTATCCACTGATCAAATAACTGCCTGATGCCAAATTGTGTTGTGGGTAATAACATTGGCGCGTGGTGCAGAGATTTTGGAAAGTTTGGTGCTAAGTTTTCTTTCAATTCAGGAACGCCAAAAAACGTCAAGCCAGATTCGCCAAGGTAATGATTAAAAACACTAGTTCCCAAGGTATTGTTAGTCGGAGCATCACTGATAACCATGTCTAATTTGTGCATAGATAGGTCAGCCAATAGACCTAAAACAGGACCTTCTGTGCTGATTAAGTTAAGACCGCCAGGTATCAGCAATGCCGGTTCAATAATTTTACAGACAATAGTTTTAGGAAGCGAACTGGCGACACCGACCATAAACTCAGTCTGGTTACATGAAGCAGAACTTCGCATTACACCACCGAGCTCATGGCCTAATTTGAAAATTTCATCAGCGTATTTCAGCGCGGTTCTACCCGGCTCTGTTAACACCAAGTTTCTCCCCTGTTTTTCAAACAAGGCGCAGCCCATGCGAGCCTCTAATAGCGAGAGTTGGCCACTAATGGTATGAGGTGTTATATGTAAGCGTTTACTTGCCTTAGCTATACTGCCTTCATGTGCTACAGCCCAGAAGTAACGCAAATGTTTATAGTTAATAAGCTCAGACAAAAGTAAAACACCTCAAGGCTTTTAATAGTGAAAATTGCAATGTAACAGCGCCATGACAAGGATATTGTCAATTTAACAATAATTTATACTAAGGCTTTTATATTGCAACGTTTGAATTTTTATCACCGCCATATTTTCTTAACAAAATATGGCGGTTACTAAGACCTTAAATGATATAAAACGAACTATTAGAAAATATATATTAAATAGTTTGCGTTAATTTCTCCTTTAAAAGTCCTAGTATGACGCTAAATTTTTCTCAACATAAAGCATTATTTATGGCTTATGTTGACGATTCGATTCAGTACACCTAAGGTTTTTTCTCCGCCATTATAGTGCTCAAAAAGACGGTGAAAATGCTAGCTAAAATCATTTCATTGTAGCAATAATCACGAATCTACGGGTGCTAGGTCTTTTAAATAACGTTGACCATTTTCAACATAGTGCATAGCCGATTTAGTGAACATTTCTTGGGTTGACTCATCAAGCACTTTAATGACTTTAGCCGGCGAGCCTAAAACAAGATGTCCGTCCGGCACTTGCATGTTCTCAGTAACTAAACTGTTAGCACCAATTAAGCAATTTTTGCCAATGTTAGCACCATTGAGTACCACCGCATTCATGCCCACTAGGGTATTATCTCCTATGGTACAACCATGCAACATGACTTTGTGGCCTACAGTAACATTGCGCCCTACAGTCATTGGGAATTGAGCGTCAACATGTAAAATTGAACCGTCTTGAATATTGGTATTCTCACCAATGCTAATGCTGGCTACATCAGCACGAATAACCACGTTAAACCAAATGCTAGTATTTTCGCCTAGGGTAACGTCACCTATTAGTGTGGCATTGGGGGCTATAAAATTACTCTTATTTAACTTGGGTACTAAGTCAGCCAATCGATAAATCATCTGTTTTTCCTTTTTTCGAATTTATGCCTTTATATTAATCTATTCCCATTAGAGAGCAAATTAGACTTTTAAGTGATAGTTATAATGCTTAAGTTATACTAAAAATAACCCATCTTGATGTATGAAGATTAAGCAATTAATGGTAAAACATTACAAGTAGTTAGTAATAATAATAATTTTAACGTCCAGTCGGATGAGATACTTAGCAAATAAGCTCAACACATAAGAACATGTGCTGAGCTTATTATTAGGTGTTCTATGTCTAAATAAAGGTGATATATGATTATTGGTATACCGAAAGAAACATTGTCAGGTGAAAACCGAGTCGCTAGTGCGCCAACCGCGGTAGTGTCATTACTCAAGCTTGGTTTTGAGGTAAAAATACAAAAAGGTTGTGGCACTAAAGCAAGCTTTACAGATCAAGAATTTATTGATGCCGGTGCCAGTGTTGCGGTTAAAAAGGATGTTTGGCAGTCTGATATTATCTTTAAAGTAAACCCTCCTACGCTTGACGAAATTGCTGCCATGAAGGAGGGGGCTTATCTCGTTGGTTTTATTGCTCCTGCACAAAATGAGGATGTTTTAGCGGCGTTAAAAGATAAAAAAATTACCACCTTAGCCATGGAGATGGTACCAAGAATGACCCGCAGTCAATCAATGGATGCGTTAAGTTCGATGGCCAATATTGCTGGTTATCGTGCCGTTATTGAAGCGACACATCAGTTTGGCCGTTTTTTAACCGGACAAATAACTGCTGCTGGTAAAATGCCACCTGCTAAAGTCATGATTATTGGTGCCGGTGTCGCCGGTTTAGCAGCCATAGGGACAGCAAGTAGCTTAGGGGCGATTGTGCGAGCATTCGACACCCGACCCGAAGTTAAAGAACAAATAGAAAGCATGGGTGCTGAATTTCTTGAGCTTGATTACGAAGAGCCGGAAGACACAGGCTCTGGTGATGGTTACGCAAAAGAGATGAGCAAAGCTTTTATTGATGCTGAAATGGCCTTGTTTGCTGAGCAAGCAAAAGATGTTGATATCATTATTACCACCGCTATGATCCCAGGCAAACCGGCGCCTAAGCTTATTACAACCGCAATGGTTGAATCGATGAAAACGGGCAGTATTATTGTTGATTTAGCGGCAGCGGGTGGCGGTAATTGTGAACTAACCCAAGCAGGTAAAGTCGTTAATGAAAAAGGTGTGAAAATAATTGGTTACACCGATCTTGTTTCTCGCTTACCGAATCAAGCATCACAGTTATATGCGAATAATTTAGTCAGCTTAGCGAAACTCTTGTGCAAAGAAAAAGATGGTACGCTTAATATTAATTTTGACGATGTCGTCATTCGCAATATGACTGTTGTTAAAGCAAATGAAATTACTTTTCCACCACCGGCTATTCAGGTCAGTGCTGCGCCTGTTAAGCCTAAAGCTGAAGCAGTTAAAGCGCCTGAGATTAAAGTTAAAGAACCGGTAAGCCCAGTTAAAAAATATAGCCTGATGGCTGCTGGTGCTCTACTTTTTGCTTGGGTTGCGAGTGTTGCCCCTGCGGATTTCCTTTCTCATTTTACCGTATTTGTTTTAGCCTGTGTTATTGGTTACAACGTGGTGTGGAATGTTAGCCATTCGCTGCATACACCCCTGATGAGTGTAACCAATGCCATCTCTGGTATTATCATTGTTGGCGCAATTCTACAGGTGGGCAATAGTAATCCACTAATACAAGTGCTCGCCGGTGTCGCAATACTTATTGCCACTATCAACATTGTTGGTGGCTTTGTTGTCACTAAACGTATGTTAAAAATGTTTAGAAAATAAGGGACACTTTAATGGAATTTTCTCAAGGTTTAATCAGTGCAGCTTACATTATTGCTGCGTTATTGTTCATTTTTAGCTTGGCAGGACTCAGTAAACAACAAACGGCTGAAACAGGTAATTGGTATGGTATTGTCGGTATGGCCATCGCGCTTATTGCCACCATTGCCGATCCTCGTGTCGACAATGTTTGGATTATTTTAGTGACTATGGTGATCGGCGCTATCATTGGCCTGCGGCTAGCGAAAAAAGTTGAAATGACCCAAATGCCAGAATTAGTGGCAATACTGCACAGTTTTGTTGGTTTAGCTGCGGTATTAGTTGGCTTTAATAGCTATTTTGAAATGGACCATTCGGTAATGGCTACCTTTAGTGACAGTCAGCAAATGGCGGTTAATATTCATTTAGTTGAAGTGTTTCTTGGGGTATTTATTGGCTCGGTCACCTTTACCGGTTCAATTGTCGCGTTTGCCAAGTTGCGAGGTATTATTAACTCGGCCGCACTCATGTTACCTCAGCGACATAAGTTAAATTTAGTAGCGGGCATCGTAGCGATTATTTTGCTAGTGACTTTTGTTCAACAAGGTGGTGGTGATAACACATTATATCTGATGACCTTTATTGCCTTAGTTTTTGGTTGGCATTTAGTCGCCTCAATTGGCGGTGCAGATATGCCAGTGGTGGTGTCCATGCTCAATTCATACTCAGGTTGGGCAGCCGCAGCGGCAGGTTTCATGCTTAATAATGATTTGTTAATTGTTACCGGCGCATTAGTGGGTTCATCAGGGGCTATTCTTTCTTACATTATGTGTAAAGCCATGAACCGCTCTTTTATCAGTGTTATCGCTGGGGGTTTTGGTACCAATGTCGTTATAGACACAGAGACCGATTACGGTGATCACATTGAAATTAACGCAGAATCGGTAGCCGATATGTTGAACGGCGCAAAGTCGGTTATTATTACGCCTGGTTACGGTATGGCAGTAGCGCAAGCACAGTATCCGGTTTATGAAATGACTCAAGCTTTAAAAGCCAAAGGTATTGATGTGCGCTTTGCTATTCACCCGGTGGCAGGACGCTTACCTGGGCATATGAATGTGTTATTAGCCGAAGCTAAAGTGCCTTACGATATTGTGCTTAGCATGGATGAAATTAATGATGATTTTGCTAAAACTGATGTGGTTTTAGTCATAGGCGCAAACGATACGGTAAACCCTGCAGCGTCTGAAGATCCAACTAGTCCGATTGCGGGAATGCCGGTACTTGAAGTTTGGCACGCGAAAAATGTTATTGTCTTTAAGCGTTCAATGAACACAGGTTATGCTGGCGTACAAAATCCATTGTTTTTTAAAGACAACACTCAAATGTTGTTTGGCGATGCAAAAGACTCGGTTGAACAAATATTTAAGGCTTTGTAATTTGCTAGATTAAAGCGTCAATAAACAAGTGATGTTAAAAATGCCGATAAGCGATTGTCGGCATTTTTTATGGATACCACCCAGTCCAACAATATAAAACATGCTAAAAATTGACCTTAGCTACAAGGTTACTCACCATAAACTTCTTTTTACGATACGAGTTGCCATTGCCATTGCCATTGCCATTGATTTTAGTCGTTTTCTTAGTGATAAAGTTATATATCTCGCAGACAATTTTGTTAAGCTACTGAAGATAAAAGCCATTACTCAGTTCATTGTGAGTCAATCAATCGCTTCAGTTGTCTTATCGATTGATTTTTAGCCTGAGTTGATGCTTTTGTACTAAGTTTTTAGCGATAGCTATTATTTACCTTACTAGCGTTATCTAATAACAAAACTTTATCTACATAATAAAAAGTTTTCTTCCAACAACAAACAATTAATAGCAAATTTAATATAGCTAAACATAAGTAGAGTGAATAGTTTTTGCCTATCTAATCTGCGCTATTACTAACCATAGAACCTTCGGAGAATAATGTGGTAGAACCAAGTGTAATTGCACCCAGTGTCATTGAATTATGGGTAGGCACTATTAACGGTTATTTATGGGGCAGTATTTTAATTTATCTGCTGAGTGCTTGCGGGATCTGGTTTACTTTTCGTTTGAAAGGGCTACAAATCACGCGATTTTTTCACATGTTTACTATTTTAAAAACCAGTCGTAAAAGCTCTAGCCAGGGTATTTCTTCTTTTCAAGCGCTGTGCACATCGTTGGCGGCGCGGGTGGGTACGGGGAACTTAATGGGCGTAGCCGTGGCTATTTCATTGGGTGGTGCCGGTGCTGTTTTTTGGATGTGGTTGATTGCTTTAGTCGGTATGGCAACGGCATTTGCTGAAAGTGCTTTAGGGCAGCTCTATAAAGAACGCGACAGCTTGGGTAATTTTCGTGGCGGCCCCGCGTATTATATGAGTAAAGGTTTAAAGAATAAAAAATTAGCTATCACCTTTTCACTTTGTTTGTTTTTTGGTTATGGCTTTGTCTTTAGTGCTGTGCAGGCAAATTCTATTACCAGTGCATTTAATGGCTCGTACGGTTTTAATCCACTTTACACCGGTATCGTTATTACGATTGCCGCGGCTTTTATTATTTTTGGCGGATTAAAAAATATTGCCCGTTTTGCTGAGCTCACGGTACCTTTTATGGGCTTACTTTATTTACTGGTTTGCTGCACTGTTATTGGCTTGAATATCGAAAAAGTGCCGATGATTATTAGTGATATTTTCGCGTCAGCCTTAGGTTTAAAAGAAGCCGGTAGTGGTCTGGTAGGGGCGGCGATAGTACAAGGGGTTAAACGTGGTTTGTATTCTAATGAAGCCGGTATGGGTAGCGCGCCCAATGCTGCCGCTGCTGCAGAGCCTTTTCCTCCGCATCCTGTTTCACAGGGTTATATTCAAATGTTGGCGGTGTTTTTTGACACGATTGTCATATGTTCATGTACGGCAATCTTGATCTTACTTTTTAAAGATACTGGCAGCCAAGCGCAAGGCATTCAATTAACGCAACAAGCCCTTAGCCATCAAGTAGGGGCTTGGGGAAGCGACTTTATTACTATTGCCATATTGCTGTTTGCCTTTACCTCGATAGTGGCAAATTTCGCCTATGCCGATAATAATTTAAAGTATTTAAATATGGATAATTTCCTCGGACGATGGTTTTTACGTATTGGTTTTCTGTTGATGTTGGTCTTTGGCTCTGTAGCGACCTTACCTGAAGTGATCGCTTTAGCCGACTTGTCGACAGGATTAATGACCATTTTTAATGTTACGGCGTTATTCATGCTTTCTAAAGTGGTGGTGCAAATAACCAAAGATTATCACCGCCAACAAGATAAAGGCTTATTACCGACTTACCAGCCTGATGAAGAGGAGCAACAACGCTTTAATTTAACCCAAGGCATTTGGAATAAAAAGTAGCTGATAAAATTGGTATTGATTTAATACAAGCAAGTGTTAATAAAGCTGCTATACTGCGCGACTTAATATTTTGGCGTACTGCTTTAAGGCAGGTGCGTTTTTACGATAATACAGAAATGGTGATGTGATGAGTGTGGATGCAATAGGTTTATCGGCTAATTTACTAAAAGCGGTAAAAGCATGCGGTTATAAAAATTTAACGCCGATTCAACAACAAGCTATTCCTGTTATTCGTACCGGTGTTGATGTTTTAGCCAGTGCTCAAACAGGGACCGGGAAAACAGCGGCTTTTACTTTGCCTATTCTTGATAGTTTAGCGAAAAAAGTGAAGCCTAATGTGGATGGATTTGACACCACAACGACTGTTAAGGCACTCATTTTAACGCCAACACGTGAGTTAGCGGCGCAGATTTCAAAAAATGTAAAAACCTATGGTGAGTTTTTACCCTTGCGCTCGGGTGTCGTTTTTGGTGGTGTTAATATGCCACCACAAACTAAAATGCTTAAAACGGGTGTCGATGTATTAGTGGCAACACCAGGACGTTTAATTGAGCATCTTGAACAGCGCAACTTAGATTTATCTCAAGTGCAGTTTCTTGTGCTTGATGAAGCAGACCGTATGCTTGATATGGGTTTTTATAACGACATAGAACGTATTGTGGCAATGATCAAGGCAAAACATCAAACCTTGATGTTTTCTGCGACATTTTCAAATAAAGTTAAAACGTTAGCAAAGAAAATTCTGAAAACACCAAAAACCATTGAAGTAGCACGTCAAAACTCTACCTCAGGTAAAGTAAAGCAATCGGTTTATTGGGTTTCTGAAACCCGTAAAGCTGAGCTTTTGTCGGAGCTTATTGGGGTTAATAATTGGCAGCAAGTGTTAGTTTTTGCTGGTACTAAAGAAAGTGCCAATATTTTAGCGAATGAGTTGAAACTTGACGGTATAAAAACCGCTTTATGTCATGGTGATAAAACTCAAGGTGCGCGTAATAAAGCACTAGAGCAATTTGTTGATGGCAGTGTTCGGGTTTTAGTCGCTACTGATGTTGCTGCGCGTGGCCTTGATATTGCTAATTTACCTTATGTGGTTAACTATCATTTACCTTTCTTGCCTGAAGATTATGTACATCGTATTGGTCGCACAGGCCGAGCAGGTAAATCAGGTACGGCTATCTCATTAGTTAGCCCTAAAGATGAGCAGTTTCTTGATAATATTGAAGCCTTAATTGAGCGTAAATTTGAGCGTATTGTTGTACCGGGTTATGAATTAGACCGACCTTTACCTGCACATTATGACGCCAAAGAAGACGCGCCATTAAAGAAAAGCCGCTATAAAGCTACACAAGATAAGAATCAATTACTGGCGCGTAAAAAGGCTGAAGCCACACCAGCAGCTAAGCGCAGAGCAAAAGAGAAAACTAAAACTCAAAAAAATGCTCCAGTAAGTAAAACAGCAAATAAAAGACGTAAATAGTCTTTTTAAGTGCTTTGCTCATAACGCAGGTTAGTATTTATGCAGTTTGATAACACTGATATTGACGTACCTTTTAACTATCGACATCACTGCTGGTTTTGTGCTGAACCAGCAGGGCATTCTTTCACTTTTCCTCATTCAGAGCATTTAGTTTTTGACTGCTCGCATGAGCCATTGACCTTACCTAGTTGTGCAGAATGCGCGCGTGCGGCCAACCAAGCCGAAGTGCGCAGCATTTGGCAAGTTGAAAAAATTGTCAAAGAGTATTTAATTCAAAAATATCGTAAAGACCTTGCCATTGGCCTTAATTGGACACAAAACGAATTAGCGAATGCTGGTTTTGAAGAGGGCAGCTTTGCAGGATTTCAAAAAAGCGCTTGGTTTATGTATGAAGTAGCAAGAGACAGAGTGAATTTTTATGGCTGGCCGTTAGTGCTTAATGGCATTGAAATGGTTAACGAAGATGTAGACCTAGCGTTTTGTTTTGATGGTGTGAGTTATCCGAGTATCGATCAGGCGATGGAACATTATAGTGTTAACTTTGCACTTGATTTAGCGTTCTTACGCCGAGTAATAGCAAAAGTTGGCCCAAAAAGTTTTGCTAAAGCGGTAAGGTTTTGCCGCTTATATGTGGGTGCAACACCCAATGAAAAGTCACTTGCGTTACGTGAATTTAGTTAATAGTTTTATTACTATTACTATTACTACTCAGGTAGTACTGAGTTTATAGTGAGTATCAGTTAAACCCTCAACCTCAACCTTTCCACTTTAAGCCGAGCGATTAAAATACTTAGATTAGCCTTTGAAAGCGAGACTAAATTTTTGTGGCAGATTCATTTTTTGTGAATATAGCGCCTGATCCGCACGGAGAAAAAAACTGGAAACATCGTCAGCTCTGTTCATAAAAGCTAAGCCTAAGCTACAGGTTACATGATACTTTGCTAATAATATATCTTGCGACATTGTGTGGTAAATTCTTTGCTCGATGACGGTTAACGATGGTTTGGTCGCATCAGTGACGATAATCGCGAATTCATCACCACCAAAGCGGAAAACATAGTCAGTATCTCGAACACTTTGTCGTAATGCCTTGGCAAAATGTATTAAGACGTTATCGCCCATAGCGTGACCAAAAGAGTCGTTAACGGCTTTAAACTTGTTTAAATCACAAAAAATTAAGCCAACTAGCGTCTGTTGGCGAGTGGATTGGGCCATGGCGCGTTTAATTTGTTCGTCAAAACTACGTCGGTTGCCTAATTGGGTTAAGCTATCTTGCATCGCTAATTGCATTGCTTGGTGATATTGCACGGCATTATTTAAAGGGTTGATTAATAACTCATGCAGTTCAGTCAAGACTTTATCATTAGTCATACTGATGGGAATGTTAACTGCATAAGTAATTATGCCAAAAAATTGACCATTGAGTTTTAACTCAAACTGACGTTCTGCTTTAGCCTGCCGACTGTCCTTGGCTGTCGCATTTATATCAGGGTGTTTAAAATAAACACCTGTAAAATCAAGGTACTTTGCCACTTCAACTGCAAAAATATTGATAAGTTCTTTTACATCTAACGTGGTTTGTAATTGCTTAAGCAAGGCTAAATTACGTTGGCTCTGTTGTTCACTTTGTTGAAATAATGTGAAGGCATTAAATTTAGAGTTAGGGTGATCAACAACATTAACTGTAGCCATAGTTTTCCTTGTAAATTTTGACGTTAAACTTTATTTTCATATCCGTAACTATTTTAAAGCAAAAATCATACCTACTATTTAAATTAACAAATTTTTTATGGATATTTTAATGAGGTTTTAATGGGAATTATCAATTTACGTCGTTTATAGCTATAGCTAGTTGATGCAATTTTAACGAAAAAACAAAATTAAATATTAAGTTAAGTAACCGTTTTTAAGCGTTTTTTTATAAAAATATAATAAAATACTTTAGACAAAACAGCCTGCACAAGGCTACACTTAGCAGGCAAATACGATGTAAACGCTTTCAATTTGTTCTATTTTGCGTTTCATAGCAGCCTCATTTGAATGTGCTGGTGAATATACCAATAATGTCATGGGTATTAATTATAATTTCAACCAGTACAATTCTGCAATTTTCAGTTTCATCACCTTCGAAGGAATACATGTGACAGGTCACTTTGAATTACTCGCTATATTGTCCAGTGCCGTTTTAATTGTTTGGCTTTTTCGACGCTTGCAATTGCCAGCGATTTTGGCGTATTTAGTGGCAGGTGTGTTGGTGGGTGACCATGGCTTAGCTATCGCTCAAGAACATGTTAATTATGAACATTTTGCTGAACTCGGTATTGTATTTCTACTGTTCACCCTTGGGCTTGAATTTTCATTACCTAAATTAGTTTCTATGCGGCATCTGGTGGTTACTGTGGGTAGCTTACAAGTGATTATTTCACTGGTGTTATTTATGTTGGTGGCGATGTTTCTAGGGCAAAGCATTGATGCGGCAATAACCATAGGCGGTATATTAGCACTTTCTTCTACTGCTATTGTTATTCGCCAGTTAAGTGAAAGCGGTGGTATGAAGAAAAAGTCAGGACAATTATCTGTGGCAGTGCTGTTGTTTCAAGATGTTGCGGTAGTGCCATTGTTAATTATTATCCCTTTATTAGCCCAAGGCGGCGATTCTTCTTTTATTATGGCGCTATTATTTGCACTAGTTAAAGGGGTATTTGTTGTTTCACTATTATTATTCGCTGGTAAATGGATATTACCTAGATTATTCAATTTAGTTGCTCAAGTTAGAACTGATGAATTATTTGTATTAACCACATTACTGGTGACCTTAGTCGCATCAGCATTAACGCAGTGGTTTGGCCTTTCGATGGCGTTAGGAGCCTTTTTAGCGGGTATGATGTTAGGAGAGAGCCAATATAAACATCAGCTTGAAGCTGACATTAGACCCTATCGTGATATTTTACTGGGTTTGTTTTTTGTCACAGTTGGCATGAAGCTTAATATCAATGTTGTTTTTTCCTCTCCTTTGATCATTATTTCGCTGTTAGTCTGCTTTATGGCGATTAAAGTGTTGGTGATTGTTTTACTAGCAAAACGGGCTGGAGAGTCTTCTAAAGATGCTTGGGCTGCCGGTATTATGTTGGCGCAAATGGGTGAGTTTGGTTTTGTTTTAATTGCTTTAGCTAGCCAAGTTGAAGTGTTACCTGAAACCACGGCATCCATCTTACTGGGTACGGGTGTGCTAAGTATGGCAATAACGCCTTATATGATCAGTCATGCGCGCGGCTGGGCACTTTGGTTGAGCCGTGAAAAGCCACTGGACAGCCAAGTGTTAGAAGAATTACCTCAAAGTACCACACTCAGTGATCATGTTATTATTTGCGGCTTTGGCCGTATTGGACAAACCGTTAGTCGCTTCTTAAAACAAGAGTCGATCGACTTTGTCGCTATTGATATTGACCCCTTACGGACAAGTAAAGCAAGAGAGGCGGGTGAAAACGTGCTTTTTGGCTCTTCTAGGCAGGCTGAATTGTTGCATGCTGCACAGTTATCAAAAGCTAAGCTGGTTGTTATCGCCTTTGGTGAAGATAAACAATCACTTGATGTTATTCAAAAAGTACGTTCTTTATCCCCTAACGTGCCTATTTTAGTGCGTACCCGCAACGACGATCAGTTAGACGAATTACATGCGGCGGGTGCAAATGAAGTGGTTCCAGAGAGCCTAGAAGGCAGTTTAATGCTAGTGTCTCAAGTTTTGTCATTATCAGGCGTGCCTTTTTCTCGCATTGTTCGCCGTGTGCAAAAAGAGCGTAAGAACCACTACAATCATTTACATGGCTTCTTTCAAGGCGAACATACTGATATGAGCCCTGATAGTATTGACCGTATTGAATTTGCGCATGCGATTATATTAGCCGATGATTCTTTTGCTAATGGCCGTTCAATTGCTTCATTAAAACTAGGTGATCGCCGTGTTATTGTGGTCGCATTACGTCGCAATAACATTGAAAGCGAAGAGCCTGACGTTGACACGATATTACAATCACAAGATACCTTAATTGTGCGTGGCAAACCCAGACGGGTAGAGCGAGCTGAACGTTTTGTCCAAGAAGGGCATTAGCTTATTTGACGGTAGTATCAGTTGTTAAAGCAAAAAGCTTGTTTAAGGCTTTTTAATTAACATGGCTTAGATATCAAGAAATTGGCGAATTTTAGTTTCTTGCTCAAGTGCGTCATTAAAGCCGAGGTTTATTAACTCCTTACAATAGTTTTTTTCAAACAATAAGTAGCTGACTAAGCTAGATTCCGCGTCATTGCTAACCCCCATGCTGCGTAATAATAGTCGAATCGACAAAGGCAGTTTATCGTAATATTTCACCGCAATATTGTTAAAGTTATGACTAGGGTTAAGCAGATAGGATTCAATGTTTTTTAAACCGGAAATGTTTTTTTTCTTTGCATCTGGAATTAGCGATAAGGTGTTGTTAACCCTCTCCATGCGTTCAATATCACTTTGCAGGGTATCTGAAAAAACAGAATCAAGTAAGTGACTTGCGATTGCCGCTGTTGTTGGTGGATGTGGGTTATTTTCAACCGCATGAAGCGGCTCTTTTGGTTGCTCGACACCAACAATAAATATTTTTTCTGCTCCTAAGTGGATGGCAGGACTTAACGGAGACAACTGGTGAACTGAACCATCGCCTAAATGATGGCGTTGTATTCTTTCTGACGGAAAAACTAACGGAATGGCCGCTGATGCCATTAAATGTTGGCTGTTTAATTGCGTAGGCTCGCCCCGTCGCTTTGCTCTAAACCAAGGCGAAATAGACGCTTCTGATTGAAAAAAACTAATCGAGTCACCGCTGGAATAACTTGATGCTGTCACCGATACTGCGGAGAGATAACCGCGTCTAATATTGGTATCTATTCGGCTAAAATCTACTACGGTTTCAAGCAGTTGTCTAAGCGGCGCGTTGTTTAATAAGCTTCGGGCACTTTTATTGGCATAATCTGCCTGAAAGTTACCTAAAACCCCACCGATTAAGTGACTAAACACACGTAGGGGATCGGTATGATAAATTCTTTCAGGATCGAGATTTTTCCAGACCCACTCCAATTTTTTGACCGCCAATTGAAAACAGGAGGCATAACAAGCTAATGCGGTTGAGTTGATAGCACCTGCTGACGTACCACAAATAATTGGAAAAGGCACACCATGATTGCGTGGCATAAATTTAGCTATCGCAGACAAAACACCGACCTGATAGGCGGCACGTGCGCCTCCACCGGTTAATACTAAAGCGTTATTACTGTTGATGTAGCTACGTTTATTCGTCATTAATTAAACCGATGTTATTAAAGTCGAGCGTGATTTTAATCAGTTTTCTATAGGGTGGCTAGTTGAAATGAATAATATTTGCTTGCCAGTTCAGGTTAATAGAAAAAAGGCCAGCAAATGCTAGCCTTTTAATGACACAAGAATTATTGACTAGTAAAACATTGAACTGATAGCCATTGAACTTGTAGTCATTGAAATAAAAAATTTTTCATGTACTTAATTCAATGGTTATCAGTTTGAGTTAAACGTCTACAGAAAAATAAACCACTAACCACCAACACGTTCGTTTGCAGCGTCGATTAATGGTTGCGACCCATGTTGAATAAGGGGTAGATTTTCAGAAACAACGTCTCTTGGTAATTTTCCAATCATCAAAGAGCCTATCTCAACTGAACCCCTGGTAGCAGCAAATTCTAACAAGTTTTGACCATTACACTTAATATCTGAAAAAATATCACGAATTCTTAATCTATTCGCCTTTAAGAATGAACGCATACGTCTTTTGTCGTCTGCAGCAACATACTCACATATACTTAGTGCAATGTCAGCAGCTTGCGCTTTTGGCGTTGATACAATAGACGTCATTGTTAAAGCAGTAATGGTAGTAACTAGTAATAATTTTTTCACTTTAATAACCTTTTATAATACAAATAGAGTTAATAAAAGAAAAAACCACAGGATGTACCTAATAACACGGTGACTCCGCTGTCATAGATAAAGATAGTACTATCCTTAGACCGGTGGTTTTGCGTAACACGTTTTCGCGTGTTTTGCCTTTTCTTTGTTAGTGTAATTATCACTAAAGTCGTAGTTAATTGCAACCCAAGGGTTACAACTTATTGGTATTTAACACCTAGTTGACTTAATTATTTTACAAATGGCGATTTTATAAGCTTTACCTATAACGTTATTGATTTTGAAGATGTTTTTATAGAAATGTAGGGCGTTAATTCAAAGGTTCTAGACGTTATCCACAGTAGCTATTGTGTACAACTAATACCTTGCTTGACGGTTGATATTTAGGGGCGGTTTGGCAGTATGAAGTTGTATTACTAAACCTGGTGAATTTTGTGGAGAGGGGAGCAAGTTAGAAGCATGGCGGTAATAGCAATCTCACTAATTTTCTGATTATTTACCAAGTTAAAACACCCCTCTACTGCGTTATTTACTTAATAATTAGAGCGACTAGTTATCAAACAAATGTCTTGTATTTCGCTTTTTGATCTTCGTATAGAGAAGACCAGTTAATTAATGCAACAGGTGAAATGCATTTTTAGCTTAAATCGTGATAACTAATTAAATATTAATATTTTTCATAGATCAATATAAGCGATGACTATGATGGGACTTCGGCGAATTATAACGCCAAACTGAATACAAAAAGGGACCGTAGCCCCTTATTTTATATGTTTTTATTAATTATCAACTGCAGGTTATCACTTTATAATTGCATCTCAGGCACGTCGCCTTCAACAACAAGTTCACCTTCAGTTAATGATATTATTTCTGCGACTGACACGCCAGGTGCACGCTCTAATAAGTAAAACTTACCATTTTTTATTTCAATAAAAGCCAGATCAGTTAATACCCTTTTAATACAGCCTTTACCGGTTAACGGCAGCGTACAATTACTTAACAACTTAGACACACCATGTTTAGAGGCATGGGTCATGGTCACAATAATATTGTCTGCACCGGCGACTAAATCCATCGCACCGCCCATACCTTTAATTAACTTACCAGGGATCATGTAAGAGGCAATATTACCATTTACATCCACCTCAAAGGCGCCTAAAACGGTTAAATCAACGTGACCGCCTCTGATCATGGCAAATGATTCTGCTGAATCAAAAATTGATGCGCCTTTTGCCATCGTCACTGTTTGTTTACCTGCATTGATCAGATCGGCGTCAATTTCTGCTTCGGTGGGAAATTGTCCCATGCCTAGTAAGCCGTTTTCAGACTGCAGCATGACTTCGATCCCTTCGGGAATATAGTTTGCCACTAAGGTTGGAATACCTATACCTAAGTTAACGTAGTAACCGTCTTGTAATTCTTGTGCTACCCGCTGTGCTAGTTGTTCTCTTGTTAAAGCCATAAATTACTCCTTACTAACACTGATTATTCTGAGTCGCTACGAACAGTGCGCTGTTCAATGCGTTTTTCGAATGTACCTAAGATTAAGCGATTAACATAAATGCCCGGCGTATGAATGTGATCAGGGTCTAGTTCGCCTGGCTCCACAATCTCTTCTACTTCTACTACGGTTATTTTGCCTGCGGTTGCCGCCATAGGATTGAAGTTACGCGCGGTTTTTCTAAACACTAAGTTGCCATAACGATCGGCTTTCCACGCTTTTACAATAGCGAAATCGCCTTTAATTGCCGGTTCTAAAATGTAATGCCGCCCGTCAAATTCACGTTCTTCTTTGCCTTCGGCTACTGGTGTGCCATAGCCTGTCGCCGTAAAGAAAGCCGGAATACCAGCACCACCAGCACGCATTTTTTCTGCTAAGGTGCCTTGTGGTGTCAATTCAACTTCGAGCTCACCGCTCATCATCTGACGTTCGAACTCAGCATTTTCACCTACGTAAGAGGCGATGATTTTTTTGATTTGACGGTCAGGCAGTAAAATGCCAAGACCAAAATCGTCTACGCCGCAGTTATTTGAAACTAGGGTTAAGCCTTTAGTACCTTTACGCTGAATTTCGCGTATTAAATTTTCAGGAATACCACATAAACCAAAACCACCAGCAATTACGGTCATATTGTCTTCAAGACCGGCCATTGCTTCTTCATAGCTTGACACTACTTTGTCAAATCCTGCCATTATTTGCTCCTCAATATTAATGTTTAATTTATATTTTATTCGCTGATGTAGGTAATGCTCACAATCAACGCCAGGTAATTTTTTAGTTAACTTTTTAGTCTATATTTTAGTCTATATTTTAGATTATTTTGCACGATAGGCTATCGAGACTTTTGATAACGGCGCCTTGCCTAATTTGTCGCTAATAAACCATCCTGCAGCCAGTAATTTGTCAAAATCAATATTAGTTTTTATACCTAAGCCATTGAGCATATATAACACGTCTTCAGTGGCGACATTGCCTGATGCACCCTTAGCATATGGGCAACCACCAAGACCTGCAATAGCACTATCGACTACCTTTACGCCCATAGCAAGCGCCGCGTAAATGTTGGTCAAAGCCTGTCCATAGGTATCATGAAAGTGCACAGCCAACTTATCAATGGGGACTTTAGCACTAACAGCCTGTAACATTTTTTGGACACTGGCTGGCGTACCAACACCAATGGTGTCGCCAAGTGATATTTCGTAACAGCCCATTTTATATAGCTTCTCTGCAACTTCTGCTACTTTTTCTGCTGCAACATCACCATCGTAAGGACAGCCAACGACACAAGAAACATAGCCACGCACACGAATGTTAGCGGCTTTTGCCGCTTGCATAATGGATTCAAAACGTTGCAAACTTTCATCAATCGAGCAATTAATATTTTTCTGACTAAAGGCTTCTGATGCCGCGCCAAAAATAGCGACTTCATTGGCATTCACCGCCATTGCTGCTTCAAAGCCTTTCATATTTGGCGTTAATGCGGCGTATGTAACACCGCTTTTGCGCTTAATACCTTTGAAAACATCACTAGAAGTGGCCATTTGTGGCACCCATTTAGGTGAGACAAAACTGCCGCTTTCAATGTAGCTGACACCGGCGTCGGCTAACTTTTCAATTAACGCTATTTTATCTTCTGCGCTAATCTGTAGCTTTTCATTTTGTAGACCATCGCGTGGCCCAACTTCAACTATTTTTACTGAGTTCGGTAATGAAAATTGAGCAATATCGGTCATTATGCTTCCTCTGCGGTAAAGGCGATTAATTCAGCACCACCGTCAACCATATCACCATCTTTATAATATAGAGCATCTACAACACCATTACTTGGCGCGCGAATGGTATGTTCCATCTTCATTGCCTCCATAATCATCAAGGGTTGATTTGCAACTACGTTATCACCGGCTTTTATTAATACGGACACCATGGTGCCGTTCATGGGCGCAACTAAGCCACCATGGTTATCATCAGCACTATTATCGCCACAGTCTGGCAATATATGAATAAAATTAAACACACCATTTTGATGGAAAAGGCTAATTTGGTTAGCATTTTTTGCAATGGTTGCATGACTGCGGTAGCCGTCAATACTGGCGTATAACGTTTCGTTTTCAATACGACCTTGACAGTCAACGGTTTGGCCATCAACTGAGATTAAGTAATAACTACCACTACCTTGACGCTTTTGCTCGACTATAATCGGGTATTCTGTGCCATTATGAGCCAATACTATGTGATGAATATTCGCTTCATTTAAGCGCCAAGCATTCGTCATATTCCAAGGTGAGAATGGGTCGTTGGTTTTTGCGGCCTTTGCTTGTGCTTGCTGTGCTTGTGACAACACTAAATAAAGTGCCGCCATTGGCAGTTCTCCAGCAAGGGATTGTTCGTTGTCATGAAATATTATTGCTTGGTTTTTTTCAATAAAACTGGTGTCGATATCCGCATTAACAAATGGCGCACAAGTGGCTAAGTTATAAAGAAAATCGATATTGGTTGTCACACCACTTATACGATACTCCGACAAGGCTTTCGCTAGACGCTGTAAGGCTTTTTCACGGCTTTCATCCCAAACAATTAATTTTGCAATCATAGGATCGTAAAACACGCTCACTTCATCCCCTTGGCGTACACCGGTATCAACACGAACAAATTCACTTTCAACGGGCGGTTGTAAAAAGTCTAACTTGCCAGTGGCAGGTAAAAAGTCATTGTTGGGATCTTCAGCGTAAATTCGGGCTTCAAAAGCATGGCCGTTAATTTTCAGTTCGTGTTGAGCTTTAGGTAATATTTCACCTGCCGCAACACGTAATTGCCATTCTACTAGATCTTGACCAGTAATTAGTTCAGTCACTGGGTGCTCGACTTGTAAGCGAGTATTCATTTCCATAAAGTAAAATGAACCATCAACATCAAGTAAAAATTCAACCGTACCGGCACCTTGATAACCAATAGCTTGTGCTGATTTTATAGCCGACTCACCCATTTGGGTACGTAGCTCTTCGCTCATACTAAAGGCCGGCGCTTCTTCAATTACTTTTTGATGACGACGCTGTACTGAACAGTCGCGCTCAAAAAGATAAACCGCGTTTTGGTGATTATCACAAAACACTTGAATTTCAACATGGCGAGGTTGAGTTAAGTACTTTTCAACCAACATTCTATCATCACCAAAAGATGATTTTGCTTCGCGTTTAGCAGCGGCAAATCCTTCAGCAAACTCATTTTCATGCCAAACTTGGCGCATACCTTTACCACCGCCGCCAGCGGTAGCTTTGAGTAATACCGGATAGCCCATATCATCAGCGGCTTTTTTGATCACGGCCTCCGATTGGTCATCTCCGTGATAACCTGGCACTAAAGGCACTTGGGCCTTTTCCATAATATTTTTAGCGGCAGACTTTGACCCCATGGCTTCAATAGCAGCAACCGGTGGGCCAATAAAAGTAATACCTTCTTTGCTACACATGCGACAAAACTCAGCATTTTCAGAAAGAAAGCCGTAACCTGGATGAATAGCTTGCGCGCCGGTACGTTTCGCGGCTTCAATTACTTTCTCTGATAATAAGTAACTTTCGCGTGAAGGTGAGCCACCAATATGGATCGCTTCATCGGCCATATTGACGTGTAATGAGTCAGCATCAGCATCAGAATAAACCGCGACTGTTAATATACCCATTTTGCGTGCGGTTTTAATAACACGACAGGCGATTTCACCACGGTTGGCAATTAGTATTTTAGTAAACATAAATTTTATCCTTCGCCTTTATTTGTTGATGTTTTTGACTCGGCTTGCCAAGCAGGTTGGCGCTTTTCAAAAAATGCCGTTAGGCCTTCTTGACCTTCTGCGGAAACACGAATGGCTGCAATACGCTCACAGGTGTTTTTAATCAGTGCTTCGTCAATGTCTTGGTAAGCTACATCAAAGGCTAGCTGCTTTGCTTGTCGCACGGCTAATGGCCCATTGGCTAATAGTGTGTTTACCATTTCAGTAACTGCGCTATCTAATACGGTTAACGGGTATATTTCATCGACTAAACCAAGTTGCTGTGCTTTGTCAGCAAAAAATCGCTCAGCAGTTTGAAAATAACGTCTGCTGGCTTTTTGGCCGATTGCGTTAACCACATAAGGGCTAATGGTGGCAGGAATTAGGCCTAACTTTACTTCACTTAAACAAAAGCTGGCTTTGTCGCTGGCAAGGACAATATCGCAACAGCTTGCTAGCCCAACAGCGCCGCCAAAGGCAGCACCTTGCACTTTAGCAATGGTAGGCTGTGGCAAGAAATTAAGGTTTTTCAACATTTGGGCTAGGGCGTTAGCGTCCGATAAATTCTCTTCATAAGAGTAAGATGCCATTCGCTGCATCCAAGCTAAATCAGCGCCAGCAGAAAAGTTTTTTCCGCTTGACGCTAACACCATGACATTAATGTCATGGCATTGTGCTATGGCCTGAAATAGGTGATTTAGTGCAAAAATAATACTGTCATCAAAGGCATTATGCTTTTCAGGATTATTTAAGGTAACCGTTGCTACGCCGCGGCTGTCAACATCGAACAATACCTGTTCACTAGGACTTTTTATTTGGTTATATGAAAGCATCATCAATTCACCCCTACATTCTAAACAGACCAAATTTGGTCTCTTTTATAGGTTTATTAAGTGACGCTGAAATAGCTAAACCAAGCACCTGACGCGTATCGGCAGGGTCAATCACGCCATCGTCCCATAAACGCGCTGAGGCATAATATGGATGACCTTGATGTTCGTAATTATCAATAATGGGTTGCTTGAAGTTTGCTTCTTCTTCTGCGCTCCATTGTTCACCACGAAGGTCTTTTTGATCACGTTTAACTTGGGCTAATACGCCAGCCGCTTGTTCGCCACCCATCACTGAAATACGCGAGTTTGGCCACATAAATAGAAAGCGTGGATCGTAAGCACGGCCGCACATGCCATAGTTACCTGCACCGAAACTACCACCAATTAAAATGGTAAATTTAGGCACTTGTGCGGTTGCAACCGCGGTAACCATTTTTGCGCCATGTTTAGCGATACCGCCGGCTTCATATTGCTGACCGACCATGAAACCAGTAATGTTTTGTAAAAATACTAAGGGAATTTTTCGTTGAGCACACAGTTCTATAAAGTGCGCGCCTTTTTGTGCCGATTCGCCAAACAAAATGCCGTTATTGGCAATAATGCCGACTTGGTAACCATAAATACGGGCAAAGCCACAAACTAAGGTGGTGCCATAAAGCGCTTTAAATTCATCAAATTCACTGCCGTCAACCACACGGGCGATAATTTCACGCACATCATAAGGCTGACGAGAATCTTTGGGTACAATGCCATAAACTTCTTCTGTGGCATAAGCCGGTTCAACAACTTCTTTAATGGCCATTTGTACGGGTTTAACCCGATTTAAATTACCAATAGCGCTGCGAGCAATTTCTAAAGCATGGTGATCATTTTGCGCATAGTGATCGGCAACACCTGAGGTACGACAATGCACATCAGCGCCACCTAAATCTTCAGCACTGACTACTTCACCCGTAGCTGCTTTAACTAAGGGCGGGCCTGCAAGGAAGATAGTGCCTTGTTCTTTTACGATAATAGATTCGTCAGCCATAGCTGGAACATAAGCACCACCGGCGGTACATGAACCCATCACTACTGCTATTTGTGGAATGCTTTGCGCTGACATATTGGCTTGGTTAAAGAAAATACGGCCAAAATGTTCTTTATCGGGGAAAACGTCATCTTGATTCGGTAAGTTAGCACCACCTGAATCGACTAAATAGATACAAGGTAAGTTGTTTTCTTGCGCGATAGCTTGGGCGCGTAAATGCTTTTTCACCGTTAACGGGAAATAAGTACCACCCTTTACGGTCGCGTCATTGGCAATAATAAGACATTCTTGACCACCCACACGGCCAATGCCTGTGATGATACCTGCAGCGGGAACGTTATCGTCATAAACTTTAAAGGCGGCTAATTGTGATAATTCAAGAAATGCAGAGCCGGGGTCGAGTAGGGCATAAACTCGATCTCTAGGTAATAATTTACCACGTGATAAATGACGTTCTCGACTGCGTTCACCACCACCGAGTTTTATTTCTTCTAACTTAACTTTTAAATCATCGACTTGTAGTTGCATATGGGCAGCATTTTCGATGAAGTCAGGGCTGCGGGGATTAATTTTTGATATTATCTTAGCCACGGTATAACCTTATGTTTTGTTGAACTCTTGCTTGGTCAGCGCATATTGATATTGTTTTCGATTCACTAATATTAAATCTGTGCTTAATGAGTGATGAGTATTCAATAGCAATAGTCACTGAAGTATTTTATAGCTTGTGCTTTTTTTTGAGCCTTGGACTAAGCTCGAAGCTAATAGCGCGAGTTCAATAAAAACACCTAGCATAGTTGCCTATCTGGGTGTTTTTAGGTAGAAGTCGCGTCATTAGCAACGAAAAAGCCAAAACCAGCGTTAAACTGATTCGTTAAACAGTTCGCGGCCAATTAGCATACGGCGAATTTCTGAGGTGCCAGCGCCAATTTCATATAACTTAGCATCACGCAACAAACGCCCAGCAGGGAATTCATTAATGTAACCGTTACCGCCAAGTAATTGAATGGCGTCTAAAGCCATTTTTGTGGCCAGTTCGGCAGAATATAAAATAACACCCGCGGCATCTTTACGGGTTGTTTCACCGCGATCGGCTGCCATTGCACATAAATAAGCATAAGATTTAGCCGCATTCATTTGGGTGTACATGTCGGCAATTTTGCCTTGAATTAATTGAAATTCACCAATGGCTTGACCAAATTGCTTTCTGTCATGAATGTAAGGCACAACTAAGTCCATACAAGCGTCCATAATACCTAGCGGGCCGCCAGTTAGTACGATGCGTTCATAATCTAAGCCTGACATTAATACCCGAACGCCTTTGCCTTCGCCGCCTAAAATATTTTCAGCCGGCACTTCACAATCTTGGAAGACTAATTCACAGGTATTAGAGCCGCGCATACCTAATTTATCTAGTTTTTGATGACGTGAAAAACCCGGATAGTCACGTTCAACGATAAAGGCAGTAATACCTTTAGAGCCGGCACTGGTATCAGTTTTTGCATAGATAATAAAAACATTGGCATCAGGACCGTTAGTAATCCACATTTTGTTGCCATTAAGAATGTATTTATCGCCTTGTTTTTTGGCGGTAAGTTTCATACTGACTACATCAGAACCAGCGTTTGGCTCTGACATTGCTAAAGCACCAATATGTTCACCTGAACACAGTTTAGGTAAATATTTTTCTTTTTGTTCATGGCTACCATTTTTGTTTAATTGGTTTAAACAAAGGTTAGACATGGCGCCATAACTTAGGCCTACAGAGGCAGAAGCACGAGAGATTTCTTGCATAGCCACCATGTGTGCTAAGTAACCTAAACCAGAACCACCGTATTGCTCATCTACTGTCATGCCTAACAAACCTAGGTCGCCAAATTTGCGCCATAAGTCCATGGGGAATTCGTTATCTTTATCGACCTGTGCCGCACGAGGGGCAATTTCATCACGAGAAAAAGCGTTCACCGTGGTGCGGATCATGTCAACAGTTTCACCTAGGTTAAAATTCATTGATGAGAAAGTAGAAATCATAGTAGTACCCTTAATAATGGTTTGTCGTGTTAACGCTTTTATTATTACGTTAACTTTTACTTTATTTGTTACGCGACTTAGCGCTTTTATCTATTGCTGCTTATTGACTGACTAACGGTTATTTTTCGATAAGCGCCAAGGTATTTTGGCAATTTTTTTCTAAACCAGTTAATTCAATCAACACCGCTTTAATATCTTCTAATTGCTGATTTAAGTCATTCTTTTTGTTGGAAATTAATTCCATGATTTGTATTAATTGCGTTGCACTTGAAGTGTCAGCATCGTAAAGTTCAAACAAGCGACCCGTTTCTGCTAATGAAAAACCTAAACGTTTACCACGTAGAATTAACCTTAGTCTAACTCTATCTCTCTGGTTATATATTCTTGTTTGTCCTTTGCGATTTGGTAGTATCAGGCCTTGGTCTTCGTAAAAACGAATACTGCGGGTGGTAATATCAAACTCTCTTGCTAACTCGCCGATAGAGAAGGTGATTGGGTTCTTATCGCTCATTATGGTTACTCATTCTTGTTGCTCTAAGTTAACGCGCTTTTTATTTATGGGATACTTTACAATAAGTTTACGTTAACGTAAAGTGCGAGTGTAAAGTTAGCTAACTGAAGTGCTTTTACATAAGAGATAATAGCCGTGTGCGGTTTAAGTCCGCGGTTTAAGTCAATGGTGTTATTTAAAGCATAATTGAGCACATGATTTTGCTTTAAATAACGATGACAAACTTTGTAAATACTAGCGTTATTATATTAAAAAGTATAAAGAGTACGTTTGTGTAAAACTAAATTTACGTTAACCTAATTTGTAATTCTTATTGATTATTGAAAAACTATCTAACCAACAAATGTCGAACAAATGCTAAACAACACTTTATCGGAGAACCCTATGTCTACTCAAGATCCAATCGTTATCGTTGCTGCAAAACGTACCCCTATGGGTGGTTTTATGGGCGGTTTATCAGCCGTTAGTGCTACCACTTTAGGTGCAACTGCCATTCGTGGTGCTATGGCGGCCGCTAATCTATCTAATGATCAAGTTGATGAAGTGATCATGGGTTGTGTATTACCTGCGGGCTTAAAACAAGCTCCCGCAAGACAAGCTGCTTTAGAAGCTGATTTAGCTTTATCAACCGCCTGTACCACTATCAATAAAGTTTGTGGCTCAGGTATGAAAGCGGCTATGCAAGCACATGACGCTCTATTAGCTGGTTCTATTGATGTTGCCGTTGCTGGTGGCATGGAAAGCATGACCAACGCACCACATTTATTACCTAAAGGCAGAACTGGGATTAAAATGGGTCAAGGCCTAGTACTTGATCACATGATGACCGACGGTTTAGAAAATGCCTACGACGGTATTGCCATGGGTTGTTTCGCACAAGCAACGGCTGATGAATCTGCCTTTACCCGTGAAGATATGGACGCCTATGCTATTCGTTCATTAGCACGTGCTAATGCGGCAATTGCCGATGGTGCATTTGTTAATGAAATATCGCCAGTGACGATTAAATCGCGCCGCGGTGATTCAGTATTTGATATTGATGAACAACCAGGTAATGCTCGTCCAGATAAAATTCCTAGCTTACGTCCCGCCTTTAAAAAAGACGGTACCATTACTGCTGCTAACTCAAGCTCTATTTCTGATGGCGCGGCGGCATTAGTGATGATGAAGTTATCAGAAGCACAAAAACGTGGCTTAACGCCTTTGTGTAAGATAGTTGCTCACGCGACGAACGCACAAAAGCCAGCAGAATTTACCGTTGCGCCAGTAGGTGCGATGCAAAAAGTTCTAGCTAAAGCTCACTGGACAGCAGCAGATGTTGACTTGTTTGAAATTAACGAAGCCTTTGCTATGGTGACTATGCTAGGCATTAAAGCCCTAGACTTAGATGTTGAAAAAGTTAATGTTAACGGCGGCGCGTGTGCATTAGGTCACCCGTTAGGCGCCAGTGGTGCACGTATTATGGTGACATTAATCCATGCCTTGAAAAACAGAGGCTTAAGTAAAGGTATTGCTTCATTATGTATCGGTGGCGGTGAAGCAACTGCGATTGCTATTGAAATGATGTAACCATTACTTAAATTGAAAACCCACTTATTTGTGGGTTTTTTTGATCTTAGGGTACTAAACGCTATTAGCTGCAATATAGTCAAAGCATTTTAAATAAAAACAAACACTTACTTAACTGATGTTTAATTTGGTAAGCGTTTGATTTATAATTTAAATAAAAGATATCTAATCGTCTGAACTGCTAGATTTTACACAAACAGCTTGCGCTGATGGCTCGGCTGGCTTACAGCAAATATTGAATAAGTTAAAAAGTTAATGATATTTTTAACCTCTTAAGTTCATTTTACGTTTGAAGCTGTTGTTAGTGTTAATTACATTACGTGATTTTTTTTGCCAAGGAGACCAAACCAAAACAAGCCCTCGAACACAAAACCGAGCATGATAAATAAAAATATACCTGTTGAGCTGCCATAACTATAAGAGCTAAGCGCAGCCGTTATTAGTACTGCAAGAATTATAAACCTATATATTTTGTTCACACTAATTCCTTTTATATCATTGTAACTAGCATCCCATTAGAGAGCTAAAATAGCAAAGCGAAATCTTGGAAGTCCAGTCAACTATATTTTTCCGTTTTAAGTAGTTATCTATTTTGCTTTTATTAAGGGCACATATTTGTTGTAAAAATATGAAGTTAAAATCAAGTCGAATATAAATAAACCTATAACAACAGTGTAATGGTCGATAAAAGTGGGGAGAATTAGAATTATTAGTAATGATGGCAGTATTAATAATAGGGCTTTAAAAGGCACACAGATAGGCTCATTACAATTATTACAGTTATGACTAACTATAGGACTTAGGGCTAACTTTCTAAAAAAACTAACCGATTTCTCATTACAATATGGACAATTAAATTTATTCACCGTACCTCCATGTACATTGTCATACTTGAATAGCTTTTAACCTGCTTTAATTTATTATCGTTACTTCACCACTGTTAGAATCATAGTTAACGGTAAGAGTGTCTTGCTTGTTATAAGTATAAGTACAACTTCCATTATCATGTGTTGCTTCAAAGTCACTAGAGTCGTTACCTAACACTAGAGCATCTGGTGAATCTAGCACTGCTCGCCATACATCCAAACAATCATTTTCACTGTTTAATGTTAAACTAACACCTCTTGTATCAGCAGGGTAACCATAACTATTTACACTTAAATCTCCTCCTGCGAGGGGATCTGAAATCGCTATAAAATCTTGTACAGCCTGATTTTTTCCTCGTATTAACCAAGCAATATGTACTTGGTTTACACCACTTTTAAAAGCAGCTGAAATACCTAAAAATACAGCTTCATCGGCATCCTCAGTTAAATCAATAAACTTAGGCACTGCTGTAGCGGCCAATATACCCAAAATAACGATAACGACTACCAACTCAATTAACGTAAAGCCTTTTTGCTTATACAAACTTAAAATCCCTTTAAAATATTAATGTTTATCTCGAAAATGAGAAAAGTTAACGCCTGACTAAGAGGCAAAAAATAGTTTGCTAAAATGTTGAGGGCCGAAAACAGAAAACAGTTTGTTTTATAATTTAATGTCTTGTTATATAAGGATTATATTTAGCAATAGATATATAATCGTAGATAAAACAGCAATACTTAAAGTTACATAAGACAAGTGAATTAGCCAATACCTGTTAGATTTAAAACTATTATGTCTATCCCAATTTTGAGCTGCTTTAGGTTTGTTTAACTCTCTTGCTAATAAGAAAATTTTTAGCATTAATAGGTAATTCATACCAACAAAGTAATACTGTTAAAACAAAAGATATTAGCGACTTTAACCAACCCCCTCCCAGACGAAAAATGAGATGTAATCCACCAAACCTATTTGAAAAACACGGCTCTTAGAAGCTAATATGTGTAACTTAACCTTCAAGACGCTAATGCTTTTTTGTAACTTTTCGTCAATATACATAACTTAATATTAACATTCAACACGTTAATTTTACTTGTTGAATTATTTATTGAATTATTTATTGAATGACTTATTGAAGATAGCGATGTAGAAAGGCTGATTAAACTCCGCTTAAAACACAAAAGGGGACATGCAGTTAAGCTTTTTTTATATACAGCGCATGTTTGAGGTTAAAGTTGAATAACTTTGAAATCTGTATTTTTCTCACATATCAAAGCAATTATGTGAACATGACGCTAAACGCACTATTGATTGTTATTTATACTGGATGAAAGCCTATATCATTTTTATTGGAAAAACTCATTCAAACCACTGCGATGAAAAAGCAGTTGAACAGTTTCTTAGTTATCTTTGAAATAACTTAAGCCTTGCCTTTAAGCCTCAGGTGTTAGCGTCAAATTTGGTTTATTATTTATATATTAAATGATGGGAGGGGGCAGTTTTTTTACTTTGTATGACATGCGCTCAAATCAGCTAAGTTATTGTAAAATAAAAAGCCTAACTCTTTATGTTTCAAACGACTATGTAGCTAAAATAGCTGATTTTTCACACGCCCAGTTAGGTCTTAACTTAATATTGTCAGGTTAGGTAAAGCTTACTATTACATTTATCAGTTCAAACGCTGACTGTGCCACATTAGCAATATGTTTTTAATACTTATTATATTACCTAGATATTACCTAGATATTACCTAGTTTAATAGCGCAATAATTTGTTCGCCATAAAGCTCAAGCTTTGTTTTACCTATGCCATTAATCTCTAATAGTTGATTTGAATTTTTGGGATTTCTTCGTGCGATATCCATCAAGCTAGCGTCGTGAAAAATAACAAATGATGGTACGCCTCTTTCTTTAGCCCACAAGGCTCTTTGTTGCCTAAGCTTTTCAAAGTTAGCTTGTTCTTCTGTTGTTAAATCATTCTCAATAGCGGGTTTTGATTTTTGCGTTTGCTTGGATTTTGTACTCTTTTGTACCTTAAGTTGTATTGTACATTCCCCTTTTAATAAAGGCCGCGCTTTTTCGGTTAATTTTAACACGCCATAATCCATTTCAACGGCTAAATAGCCCATTGAAATCAGCTGCCTAAATACCGTCTGCCATTCATTTGCGATAAGTTCACTGCCAATATTATAAGTTGAGAGTTTATCGTGGTTAAGGCTGGTTATTTTTGGTGTCTTTTTACCGGTAAGTACATCAATTTGATGGCCAACGCCAAACCTTTGGCCTGTTCTATAAACCGTAGATAGCGCTTTTCTGGCGGCACTTGTGCCATCCCAAGTCAGAGGAGGATTCAAACAATTATCACAATTACCGCAAGGTTCTGCTAATGTTTCACCAAAATAATTTAACAGCACTTGTCTGCGGCATGAGCTAACTTCACAATAACCCAGTAAGGCATCTATCTTACGCTGTGTGAGATATTTAAACTGTTCATTGCCGTCACTTTGGCTGGCCATTTGTTTCAGTTTAATCACATCTTGCATACCATAAGCTAACCAAGTGTTAGCTGGCAGTCCATCTCGACCGGCACGTCCGGTTTCTTGATAATAGGCCTCGATACTTTTAGGTAAATTTAAATGCGCCACAAATCGTACGTCGGGCTTGTCAATGCCCATACCAAAAGCAATGGTGGCGACAATAATAATACCGTCTTCTCTCAGGAACCGTTGTTGGTTATTATCTTTAATATAACTGGCTAAACCGGCATGATAGGGCAAGGCAACTTTGCCTTGTTCAGATAACCACTGGGCGGTTGTTTCTACCGACTTTCTCGACAGACAATAAACAATACCGGCATCATTGGTATGTTCGGCATTAATAAACTGCAGCAGCTTTTCTTTGCTATTTTTCTGTTCACTGATCCTATATTGAATATTGGGTCGGTCGAAACTGTGTATAAAAGTTTTAGCACCGGTTAAATTTAAAACCTGAACGATTTCCTCTCGGGTTTTCATATCAGCGGTAGCGGTTAAGGCAATTTTAGGCGTGTTGGGGTATCGATGAGCTATGATGGAAAGTTTTTGATATTCAGGTCTAAAATCATGGCCCCATTGCGAAACACAATGAGCCTCATCAAAGGCAAATAATGCAATAGTGACTTTATCAATAAGGCTAAGAAAATAGTCACCTAATAATCTTTCAGGCGCAACATATAATAAGTCGATATTACCTGACATTATCAGCTGCTCTACGCGCCTTTGTTCTTCATAATCTTGTGATGAATTTAAGAATTCAGCTTTTACCCCTTGCAGCTTTAAGGCATCGACTTGATCTTTCATTAAAGCGATCAGTGGCGATACCACGATACCAACACCATCTAAAACTATCGCCGGTATTTGATAACATAATGATTTACCGCCACCCGTTGGCATCAGGGTGAACACATCAGTGCCACTGATTAATTCACTAATGATATTTGCTTGTTGATGGCGAAAATCAGCGTATCCAAAGGTGCTTTGTAAAACTGATTTTGCCGTGTTGATATCCAAATTAAGTTCCTTGATAAAACTAGATCATATTAAGTCAGCATATTTTTAAGTGCAGCGGTTATAAACCACCCAGACTAAAAATTTACCCATAAACAGCCCCAAAATCTAATTCACTTTACATTGATGTATGAGCCTTTATTCGTCAACACCGATTCTTTTGAGGGTCGAGCATTCGGTGAAGATAGCATTAATGGCGACATAAATGAACACAAGGCAAGTCGACGTTGGCGACTGATCGTAATAGCGGGCATTTATGCTTAACTAGCGCCATATTTTTATCATGTAAAGGTGTTTCAACGAGCTTTAAAATATATTTTCGTTATATTATCCCACTTTTGTTAACCGCCGTTCGATGAACACTTTTCTTATAATCTTGATTTTATGTTAATTATTCTGGTTGTATCGCTTTTTAACCATGAAAATCACCTGAAGGCGAGAGCCATAAACAGACATTACTTTTTATAATAAATATAAATACAAATAATAAGCGTTATCATTTGCATTTAGGTTTGAGCTTAGTTAATATTAAATTCTTCATTAATTAAGGTTTTAATATAAAAGTAAAAACATGACATCTCACACTAAATTTCATCATAAAAATAAAATAGCACTTGGTGCACAGGCCGTAGCTGCTGCTCTTGTATTTAGCAGCCCGCAGTTATACGCAGAAAGCAATGTAGAAAATTGTGAAAAAGATAGCGGCGTTAAGTGCGAATCAAAGCAAATTAATCAATCAGATGAAGCGATTGAATTAATTAGAGTTCACGGTTCTAAAACCTCGGTATATTTACATGCTGCCTCTGGTGATATGCGCCGTGTTGCTGCACTTGTTGATACGCCTCAAATTATTACAGTATTAACACAAGACCAAATTTTAGAAGCAGGTAAAACTGATCTTAAAGATATTTTGTCAGCGCAAGCGGGCATTACTTTAGGGACGGGTGAAAACGGCAACGCTTTTGGTGACCGTTATATTATTCGCGGCCACGAAGCGCGCAGTGACGTATTTGTTGACGGTTTAAGAGACCCTGGCATGAGCACCCGCGAAAGTTTTGCTACTGAGCGTGTTGAAATTACCAAAGGCCCAAGTTCAACTTTCGCAGGCCGAGGTTCATCAGGTGGTGCGGTTAACAGTATTACTAAAAAAGCGTCAGTAAATTATAATTTTGGTCGTGTTGATGCCGGTTTAGGTAGCGATGAATATAAACGTGTTACATTAGATTATAATTTACCCCTGTCAGAAAATTCTGCTATTCGACTTAATGCTTTAGTCTCTGATGAGGATAAACCAGGCCGAGAAGACATTTCAAATGAAAGAAATGGCGTGCAATTATCAGCTGTATATTTACCCACACAAGCACTATCTATTACCGCCGATGGCTACTATTTAGATGCTGAAGATGTGCCTGACCTAGGCAGTTATTATGACCGTGATGCAAGAGCTCCTGTTGAAGACATTCCTGTTTATGCACAAGCGTCAGACTTTTTAACCTCTAAAGTAAAAACATTCACCTTAAGAACTGAATATGAAGTGAATGATGATATTGTTTTCTATAACGCCACACGTTTTGGTGAGACCAAAAATGGTTATATTACTACCGGTGCAAGTGGTACAACCCGTGCCGCTAGCGATCTCGAAGCGCCAGGCGAACAAACCATAAATTTAAGCACCCATCAAGGTTATCAAGATGTTTCGTACGCCAGTACGCAGTTCAACTTATTCTGGAATACGAAAGTGTTTGATTTAGAGAATAACTTTGTATTTGGTCTCGAATATAGCGATGAAAGCGTTAAAAATGGTGTTTATGACATTAATTATAACAACGCAACTAATTGCATAACATCTGGTCGTCGTGGTGATAGAGAAGGTTATTGTATTGTTGACGGTACAGGTAATCAGGTCAGTGATATTGCTCAGTTGATGGGAAGAACTTATACCCGCGGTGACAACGATGCCGTACTTGATATTGAAACAGTGTCAGTTTACCTTATTGATACCGTGCATTTAACTGACCAACTTGACGTTTCTTATGGTGCTAGGTTAGACAATTTTGATTATAGTAATGACGCAACAAGTAGAGGCACTTCGGCGCTTTATGCTTATTCAGACACTATGTATAACGGTAACCTTGGCTTAATATACGATTTTTCAGAAGACCTTAATGTCTATGCAAATTACAGCACAGCAACCAACATTAATGGTGGTGAGACTGACTTAGGCGCAAACTGTGGTTATGGTGGTGTTTGTGGTAATGCGACTCAAGTACCTGACTCAGAGCCTGAACGGGTAGAAAACATTGAGCTTGGTACTAAATTAATGTTGCTTGATGATAATTTATTGTTTAGTGCCTCTATTTTTCAAATTACTAAAAATGATGTCATGGAAAGCGTAGGTGACGACGATTACGCCACCTTGGGTACCTTAAATACTGGCGAGAATAGAGTAAGAGGTATTGAAATTGGCTTTGTGGGTAATCTAACCGATGAGTTAAGTGTACAGTTTTCTGCAACGTCAATGGACTCTGAAGTTATAGACTCTATAAATGAAGACAGTATTGGCCTAGCGTTAAGTAACTTTGCTGAAAAAAGTGTCTATTTACAATTAAGATATGAAATTAATGAGTCATTTGTTGTCGGTGGTGATTACGCTTACCAAAGTGAAATGTACGCAGGCCAGCCAGATACTGCTGCTGGTTATGATAGCGTAAATAATCAATACAGCATTGTGGTTCCTAGCTACCAAGTGGTTAACTTATTTGCTAACTATTATGCTACAAAGGACTTAAGTTTTAGATTAAACATTGGTAATGCCTTTGATGAAGAATATTGGACGGCGGCATATCGTTCTGGTGCATTTATGTATTTAGGTAGTGCTACCAGTACAAAACTTACCGCAACGTATGAATTTTAATTAAAAAGGCAAAGTAAAAGTAATGATTGTTATTGAAAAAATATTATCCAAAGAAGAAGTTAATGCTTATCGTCAACAGCTCACTAACGACATTTGGGGCGACGGTAAAAACACCGCGATGGGCATGGCGGCTTCGGTTAAAAATAACAATCAAGCTGATGCCAATAATACCCATGTGCGTCAATTAGCTAACCAGCTATTGTCGCGCATCGGTGAAACACCTAAATTGGTTTCAGCCGCTTTACCACATAAAATATTTCCACCCTGTTTTAATCGTTACAGTGATACGCAAGAGTATGGTTATCACGTCGATGCGGCAATCATGAGAATTCCTGGTACCACAGAGGTTTTACGTAGTGATATGTCAATGACCACATTTTTAAGTGAGCCTGAGGAGTATGAAGGAGGGGAGTTAA
The DNA here is from genome assembly GCF_014077005.1 of Colwellia sp. MB3u-45. GTDB lineage: Bacteria > Pseudomonadota > Gammaproteobacteria > Enterobacterales > Alteromonadaceae > Cognaticolwellia. The sequence continues at coordinate 66,026 of NZ_JACGVC010000037.1, forward strand.
TTATCTCTACTGAATTTGGCCATCAGTCAATTAAGCTGCCGGCCGGTTATGCTGTGGTTTATCCCTCAAGTAGCTTACATAAAGTCACGGCAGTTACTCAAGGTCAGCGAGTCGCCGCAATTACATGGATGCAAAGCATGATAGCGGATGTTAGTCTGCGTCAAAATTTGTATCAACTAGATCAAAGTATACAAAACCTGATCACAGAGAATAAAACCTCCCGCACAGAACTAGACAGTTTACATAATGTTTACCATAACTTAATTCGAAACTTTGCCCAGCTATAGTCATGACTTGACTCGGTTGGCTTTTTCTAGTTAAGAAAAAATTAAGCAAAAGTTGAACATCACAAAGTGCTGTTCAACTAAACATTCAGCGCAAAACTCAATAGCACACGTTTACCCGACTCAATTTTAGAGACACTATGCTCATACTTGTCTGGGCGAAATAAATAAACCCGGTTAAATAAATTTATAATACAGTGTGAACACTTAAATACCCCGCCGACTTTAGGCGTTTGTATGACAAAATTAAGCTTATAATAACGCCCTGATTGTACGGGATCACTGTGTGTCATTACACTATGGTTAGTTGGGTAAGTGACATAATTAATAGAAAAAATTTGACTACTGAAAATTGCTCTGTTTTTTACTTTAGCGATCATAGCCACTCCATTATTTTACGCCTAGTCATCATTATCGACAACATACTCAAGACACTTGCTTAAGACACCAGCTCAATACAGATGGATATTGGGTTGACCTAAGCCAATCACAAGCGGTAAAGCTGTTGCGACTTTACCTAGTCATTAAAATAGTTGCTGGTTGGCTAATCCTCTAGCGTATCTAAATAAAAAATTAGCTATTATTAGAGTGAAAAAGTTAGCTATTATTTAAAAGGGCTATCCACTTAGCCCGACCAACCACTAGATATTGTGGTCCCTTTCTTTTGTGATTTAGGTCTTGTTGGTGCGTAGAGTGGAAGTTAGCAACTCGTTAATCCGAACATCCGCTTCAAGCTCATTGCTGCCAGTCGGCTTGCATCTCAGAACGCTAACTTTTGCCACAAGACGGTCGTTTTTTATTAGGGAAATTTATTTCCGCTAAGGAGCTGTTTAGATACACAAGCAGACATTTCAGTATTTTATAAAAAGCACAACCAATTTTAATTGGACTATATTATTACGGTCAATATGGTCTGGCTCTGATTATTTATTTGGTTCAAAAATCTCTTCAAATGTAACAGCATAATAGCCGTCCACTAGAGCACTTTTTAATTCGGTATTCACTTTAAATCGTTTAACTCCATTGTACTTTGTCATAATATTAATGGTCATAGTTACAAAGCTATCGTTATTAGGATCTATGGTCTCCATAATCAGCTCCCATTGGTTTTCAATAATTTTCTGATATGTGGGATCTGGATATGCTTTTTGCCACCAATGATCTTTATCTGGTATTTCCTCTAAACTCCAACCAATAATGTTACTAAAAGCATTGTTTGAATAAATAATATTATGATTGAGACACTCTTTTTTAAGTTCAATGACTAAAGTAGGAACAGGTAGCATATTAAGAAATTTAGTTGGAATTGATTTAGACAAGAATGCACCTCTAAAGTTATTGTTATTTTTCTTTTAGTTGAAATTCATTTTATAGATGTAATGTTTAATGTCCACATACAAATTTTAAAGTTTAAATATGCACCAAAACCTTCAACTTTTAGCGATAAGTTGACCTAAAGATCAGCCACTAGGGCATGTCAGAAATGCGCACAAAGCGGTCCTAATTCTCATGTCAATTATCACCAATATTATGTCTACTATCTTCAAGGATAGCTTACATTAGCAGTATTTTTTCTATGCCGCTAACGCCCCCAAAGTACCATAAAAACCATAAATTAGTGGCTCAAATGAATAAGCTAAAAAAAATGGCAGCGTTCACCAATTTAACCACAGTTTTTTAAATTATTTATCTTCCTTCAGTAGTCTTTCCAGTACTTTTACACGCTCCCTATTCATTTCATCATCTCTAAAAGCTAAAACTAACTCCTTGTTCCCAATACTGCTAACAATTTCGAGATTAGACTCCCCCTCTTTTTCAGCCAAGTAAAACATAACATTTGGATCAGTTATAGCCGCATTGTTTCGCCCTTTAACAAGCTTTTTTAAAAGCAGTAATTCATTTAGAGCAGCATCTACATGCTGAGGATACTTTCTCATAGCATCACTAATTTCCTTGGGATAAATATAACTACCAACAATTCCTACGCTGTATTTTTTAAATAATTGTTCAAGACTCTCAAAGGTAATCATATCTTCCTTGCGCTTTAGTACACTGACTTCTGACCAGTCAACAGCCGATGAAATAATTGCTCCCTCAAAAATATCTTCTGGCCAAGCAGGGAAAATACCAACATATTCGCTATTGGTAGCTACTATATATTTAGCTCGCTTCCAAGGATAAAATTCCACGATAAGCGTGATATCTTCTTTTTTTAGTAGCTCTCTTAACTTATGAATTGAACTTCCTTGATTTTCAATTTCTGGTGCAGAATAAGGAGGCCAACTTAATGAAGCTATCTTCCAAGTTTCCCCTGCATATGAATTTGATGTAAATACTACTACTAAAAAGAGAAACAAATTTTTTATTAGCATAATTTTATTGATTCCAAAGTGTTAACGAACTTATTTAACTAAATATAGCTTAGTCTGTTTTATACTATAGTGGATAAGTCAAACTGGCCACCAACATTTAGGTTTTTACCTAACAATTATGCCTCTACTAGCGAATCATATGATGCAAATAACAGCCAATTGTTGGATACATAAGTCGATATTAAAGTTAAAATTTAAGGGACTATGTGCCTTAGGTCGGCTTTGTGGCATAAGTGATCGAAGAGGTTAAATCTAGTAAATATAAGATGTAGTGGTCGGTTGGGCTAAGTGGATAGCCCTTATTATTAAGGTGAAAAAGGTAGGATGAAAAAGTGATTTACTACTTGAATTGTAGTTAATCAATAGGGCAGTTAATGGCTATTATACCTGCGCTAAAGTACTAATGAACTATGACGAGAATCACGATATTGCTTTGGTGAAATACCCACTAACTTTTTAAACAGTCGCGAAAAATAATAAGGGTCGCTATAGCCTAAGTCGCTAGCAATGTCTTTAATCGCAATATCGCTATTATCTAGCTGTAAACAGGCATGTTGAATTTTCATATTAATAAAATGCTGAATAGGCGAGCTATCGGTTAATTCTTTGAATTTTTTTGCAAAGTGAAATTTTGATAGTTGACTATAATGCGCTAACGTATCTAGGCTTAGCTCTTGGTGTAAACTGTTGCGCATTAACGCCTCCACCGCTTCCAAATCAAAAATTGAGCTATTATTAAACATGGTTAAACGCAATTGCAGGGCAAGAAAACTCAAGGCTTGTTGCAAAATATGAACGGCGTGAATAACGTTTGTCGCGGTATAGCCTCGAGCGCCCAATGCCAGTAAATGATCAAAGTCGCTAACAATAGTTTTCAATACACCCACATGTGCTTTGCCACTGTCCATTTTCATTAACAATCGCTCTGCAAAGTCTTGTGCTAATGTGCCAGTAAAATTAATCCAATAGACAATATTGTCAGCTGCTTTGCTGTCACGACTGGTTAGTTGTTTTTCACTTTGGCTGTGATTTTTTACCGAACCGTGAGTTTTATTAAGGGTAAAAGTGAACGCGGCATTAGGATTGATAATAACAAGATCGCCACGTTCTATAACTCTTTCTTTGCCTTGGTAAGCTAATTTACCCGCACCCGACAAGCAGTAAATTAAGGTATGGCAATGGTTATTCTCTTGTTGTAATTTATAGTTGTTATTTGCTTGTGTGATGCCTAATGAAACCGGATATAAACCATCGGTTAAGCGATGCTTTGATAACTTTTTTAATAAAAAAACCGGGATGAACAACCGAATGTCGGCTGATGTATTAAGCTTGATATTTGCCATGTTATCCTATGGTTCTAAAGGTTAATGATAAGGTTTATGTTAGCTGGTCTAATCACAATATAGTCCATCAAATTGACAATAAAATCAATGTTCATTACATTTTTAGTGTGGTCTAATTTTATTATGAAGTTTACATGATCAACTTTTACGACCAAAACTAGTGCTTTAGCCCTTTGTCGGTCGTGATTACTAAAATAATTATTGTTTCATGATGGCGAGTTTTTTCGTCACAACGGCTTGAAGCGAGTGCGAAAAACTCATTGTGAAAAAAATTTGATACATAAGAGAGTATGAGATGAATACACCAAGATATCAGTTAAAAAACAAAATCCGTATTGTTACCGCGGCCTCTTTGTTTGATGGTCACGACGCCGCTATTAATATTATGCGCCGAATTTTGCAATCAAGTGGTGCAGAAGTTATTCATCTTGGTCATGACCGCAGTGTTGAAGAAGTGGTTAATACCGCTATTCAAGAAGACGCAAACGCGATTGCCATGACCTCTTATCAAGGCGGTCATAACGAATATTTTAAGTATATGTATGACCTATTAAAAGAACGCGGTTGTGAGCATATTCGTATTGTTGGCGGCGGCGGTGGCGTGATACTACCTGACGAAATTAAAATGCTACAAGATTACGGTGTTACCCGTATTTACTCGCCAGATGACGGTCGTGCATTGGGCTTGTTAGGTATGATTGACGACATGTTAGAACGCTGTGATTTTAAAACTGGCGTTAATGTTAAAAAAGACGACGTAGCTAATTTAAAAAAAGACGTGCCACTGCAAGATAAAAAACAAGCGATTGCGCGTTTGATTTCAGCCGCAGAAAACGCACCAGCAGAAAATAAAAGTAATCTTGATAAAATTCGTAAAATTGCCGCCGTTAGTAAAACCCCAGTATTGGGTATTACAGGTACCGGTGGTGCAGGTAAATCATCACTAGTTGATGAACTTATTCGTCGCTTTTTAATGGCCAGCAGTGACAGTAAAATTGCTATTGTGTCGGTTGACCCGTCAAAGCGTAAAACGGGTGGCGCGTTATTAGGTGACCGTATTCGCATGAACGCGGTGAATAATGACCGTGTTTATATGCGCTCGTTAGCCACACGTCAATCAAACTTAGCCTTGTCTGTGTATGTTCATGACACATTAGATATCTTAAAAGCGACCGATTTTGATTTAATTATTTTAGAAACTTCAGGTATTGGCCAGTCAGATACCGAAATTGAAGAGCATTCTGATGTCTCTTTATATGTCATGACGCCAGAATACGGCGCGGCAACACAACTAGAAAAAATCGACATGCTCGATTTTGCTGACATTATTGCCTTAAATAAATTTGATAAACGTGGCGCACTTGATGCTTTACGTGATGTGAAAAAACAATATAAACGTAACCGTGGCATGTTTGAAGCCGGCGATGATGAAGTACCCGTTTACGGCACTATCGCGTCACAATTTAACGACCGTGGCATGACCGAGTTATATAACGCGGTGATCACGGCGTTAAACACTAAAGTTGGCTTAGTGGTTGGCGATATTCTCTCTACCGAAGGAACCTTAGCTAATAAAAGTAGCGTTATTCCAGGTAATCGTATTCGTTATTTATCTGAAATATCTGAAAGTAACCGCGGTTATGACGCTTGGGTTGAAAAGCAAGCAACAGTGGCCCAAAAGCTTTATGGCATTCATCAAGCGATTGAAACAGCAAAAGAAACTGACACTGAGGTTTCGGCTGATTTAGTAACGCAACTTGTAGCCTTATATGCTCATGTAGAGCTAGATTTAGATCCTAAAAACAAAGTATTACTTGAGCAATGGGCTGCTAAAATTCAACGTTATAAAGACCCTGAATTTAAATTTAAAGTCCGTGATAAAGAACTATCGATAGCGACGCATTCAAAATCATTATCGGGCAGTGATATTCCAAAAATTAGTATGCCTAAATATCAAGGTTGGGGCGATATTTTAAAGTGGAATTTACAAGAGAATGTGCCAGGTGAATTTCCATACACTGCCGGTTTATTCCCATTCAAACGTGAAGGCGAAGACCCTACACGTATGTTTGCGGGTGAAGGTGGCCCAGAGCGAACTAACCGTCGTTTTCATTATGTTTCTAAAGGTATGCCGGCTAAACGTTTATCAACGGCGTTTGATTCAGTAACCTTATACGGTAACGATCCAGCTATTCGTCCTGATATTTATGGAAAAATTGGTAACGCGGGTGTCTCTATTTGTTGTTTAGACGATGCGAAGAAACTTTATTCTGGTTTTGATTTAGCTCATGCCATGACTTCAGTTTCAATGACCATTAATGGTCCTGCGCCCATGTTGTTAGGCTTTTTCTTAAATACCGCCATTGATCAACAATGTGAGCGTTTTATCACTGAAAATGGTTTAGAAAAAGAAGTGGCGGCAACGATTGCTAAAATTTATAAAGACAAAGGCTGTGAACGCCCAAGTTATCAAGGTGAATTACCGGATGGCAACGACGGTTTAGGCTTAATGCTATTAGGTGTAACTGGCGATCAAGTTTTACCACTCGAAGTTTACCAAGCGATAAAAGCGAAAACCTTAACGCAAGTTCGCGGCACGGTTCAAGCCGATATATTAAAAGAAGATCAAGCGCAAAACACCTGTATTTTCTCTACTGAATTTGCTTTGCGTTTAATGGGTGATGTGCAAGAATATTTCATCGAAAAAGGTGTACGTAACTTCTATTCAGTGTCTATTTCTGGCTACCATATCGCCGAAGCTGGCGCGAACCCGATCACACAATTGGCCTTAACCTTAGCGAACGGTTTTACCTTTGTAGAATATTACTTAAGCCGTGGTATGGACATTAACGAGTTTGGTCCTAACTTATCGTTTTTCTTCTCAAATGGTATCGACCCTGAATATGCTGTTATTGGCCGTGTGGCTCGTCGTATTTGGTCAAAAGCGATGAGAAATAAATATGGTGCCAATGCCCGTGCACAAATGTTGAAATACCATATTCAAACATCAGGTCGTTCATTGCATGCGCAAGAAATTGATTTCAATGATATTCGTACTACATTACAAGCACTTTACGCGATAAACGATAATTGTAACTCTTTGCATACGAATGCTTACGACGAAGCGATTACCACGCCAACTGAAGACAGTGTTCGTCGTGCGATGGCCATTCAATTAATCATCAACCGTGAATTAGGACTTTCTAAAAATGAAAACCCAATTCAAGGGGCTTTTATTATTGAAGAATTAACCGACTTAGTCGAAGAAGCGGTATTAACTGAATTTGATCGCATCAATGAACGTGGTGGTGTGCTTGGCGCCATGGAAACTATGTACCAACGTGGCAAAATTCAAGAAGAAAGTATGTACTATGAACACTTAAAACATTCAGGTGAATACCCGATTATTGGCGTTAATACTTTCCTCAGTTCAACAGGATCACCTACGATTGTACCTGAAGAAGTTATTCGCGCCACAGAAGAAGAGAAAAATTATCAAATTGAGATGCTAGCTAGTTTAAATAAAGCTAATGACGCAGAAGTACAAGTATTACTTAAGCGTTTACAAACGGCAGCCATTAAACAAGATAATATTTTTGAATTGATGATGGATGCTTGTAAGGTTTGTTCATTAGGTCAAATTGTTAATTCATTATTTGAAGCGGGTGGACAGTATCGTCGCAACATGTAATACGTGTTCAATTTATATAAGTAACCTAATAGGTATGAATGATGAGTAATTATCAAGCGCCAATGCGTGATATGCAGTTTTTATTACATGAAGTATTTAATGCTGAAAAATTATGGTCAACCATGCCGGCAGTGGCTGAGCTTATTGATCAAGACACCGCGGATGCGATTTTATCAGAAGGAGCAAAACTAACGGCTGGTGTTATCGCGCCTTTGAATCGCAATAGTGATGAACAAGGGGCTAGTTGGACTAACGGCGAGGTATCAACGCCTGATGGATTTGCTAAAGCGTATCAAATGTATTGTGAAGGTGGTTGGGGAGCATTGAGTGGCGATCCTGAACATGGCGGTATGGGTATGCCAAAAATGTTGCAATCGTTTGTTGAAGAAATGACTCAGTCTGCTTCTATCTCATTCGCGCTTTATCCGATGTTAACCGCTGGCGCGAGTTTGGCACTGAGTGCACACGCAAGTGAAGACATGAAGCAAACTTATCTGGAAAACATGTATTCAGGTAAGTGGGCCGGCACTATGTGTTTAACCGAGCCTCATGCCGGTAGCGATTTAGGCATAATGACTGCAAAAGCTGAAGCGTTAGCCGACGGCAGTTTTGCCTTATCAGGCACTAAAATATTTATTACTGGTGGTGAGCAAGACCTAACTGAGAATATTATACATTTAGTATTAGCGAAAATACCTGGCGCGCCGGAAGGCCCTCGTGGCATTTCTATGTTTGTTGTGCCTAAATTTTTATTACTTGATGATGGCAGCTTAGGCGCTAGAAATACCGTTAGTTGTGGTTCAATTGAACATAAAATGGGCATTAAAGGCTCAGCAACCTGTGTGATGAACTTTGACAGCGCAAAAGGCTTTTTAGTCGGTGAGCAAAATAAAGGCTTAAACTACATGTTCACTATGATGAACTATGAACGTTTAGGTATGGGCATTCAGGGAGTTGGTGCGGCTGAAACCTCATATCAACAAGCGGCAGAATATGCCCTTGACCGTATTCAAGGTCGCAGTGCTACGGGTATAAAATCGGCCCATAAAAAAGCAGACTCACTTATCGTTCATCCCGATGTCAGAAAAATGCTCTTAACCATGCGGGCGTTAAACGAAGGGGGGCGCTGTTTCTCCACTTATGTTGCTAAACAACTCGACATTGTTAAATTCTCTGCTGACAAAGCTGAAATACAACAAGCCGAGCAGTTAGTTGCGCTGTTAACGCCGGTGGCAAAAGCGTTTATGACTGATATGGCCTTTGAAAGTTGTAGCTTGGGGCAAATGGTGTTTGGTGGCCACGGTTATGTCCGTGAATGGGGCCAAGAGCAACTGATGCGTGACGTGCGCATTGCCCAAATTTATGAAGGCACCAATGGTATTCAGGCGCTTGATCTACTAGGTCGTAAGGTTGTTGCTAACAAAGGTCAATTTCTTGAGATTTATTTCACTGAAATCAATTTATTCATTGAAAAAAACGTTCATAAACCAGTGCTAGCAGAATTTGTTCAACCTTTGGCCGGTGCTTTAGAAAAGTTAAAAACGGTTACTGAGTTGATCATTGCCGAGCAAGCGCATGATAAAAATATGGTTGGTGCCTCAGCTACTGATTATTTGGCCGCATTTGGTCTAGTGAGTTATGCCTATATGTGGGCTTTGATGGCAGATAAAGCTTTAGATCAATCTGAGCAAGACTTCTATCAAGCAAAACTCTATGTTGGTGGTTTTTTCATTGAACGATTACTACCAAGAATTGACGGTCATATTCATGCGATTGAAGCCGGCAGTAAAACCTTGATGGCCATGCCAGAAAATCTCTTTAATTATAATCATTGATAGAATCATTAAGCTATTAACAACAGCGAGTTAAGGCATAAACTTTTAGCATTATTTTTGCTGCCTATCTTGTTTACAGTGAGTGAGGCAGCGTAATACTATTTTATTTGCGGCTGAGTCTGATTTCTCAGCTTAGCCGTTAAAATAAATAATAGAGAGGGTGTTAACATGTCCACAGTTCCTGAAAAATTTACCGCATTTCGTATCCATAAAAACGATAAAAACGATAAAACCATTACCAGCGGTTTTGAGCAAATTAGCTTAAACGACTTAACTGATGGTGAAGTGGTTATTAAAGTTGCTTACTCCGATATTAACTATAAAGATGCCTTAGCGGCCACAGGCAAAGGGCGTATTTTAAGAACCTATCCACTGGTTGGTGGTATTGATTTGTCAGGTGTTGTTGTTAGCTCTGAAGACTCGCGTTTTCAAACCGGTGATAAAGTGCTAGTTTGCGGGGCACAATTATCTGAACTTTATGATGGTGGTTACGCCGAGTATGCCCGGGTTAAAGCGGATTCCGTGGTTAATTTACCCAAGAGTATGAGCCTACGTGATGTCATGGCTTTGGGTACTGCCGGTTATACTGCGGCCCTTGCAATACAAAGAATGGAAGACAATGGCCAAGTGCCTGAACGTGGCCCCATTATAGTAACAGGGGCAACAGGCGGTGTGGGAAGTTTTGCTATTAATATGTTGTCGAATATCGGCTATGAAGTGATTGCGTTTACCGGTAAAATCGAACAAGAACCTTACTTAAAAGCACTGGGTGCAAGCCAATTAATCAATCGTAATGAAATTGAAATGGGCACCAAACCTTTAGAAAATGCCCAATGGGGCGGCGCAATCGACAACGTGGGTGGTGATACTTTATCTTGGCTCACTCGTACTACTTGCGTGTGGGGTAATATTGCATCCATTGGTTTGGCCGGAGGCATTAAATTGGATTCGACCGTCATGCCCTTTATTTTAAGAGGTGTGAGTATATTGGGTATCAATTCAGTGGAAATGCCGATATCAGTTCGTACCCAAGGCTGGAAAAGGTTATCAACTGACTTGAAACCAACAAAATTGGCTTTAATTTCTCCCACAACTATTGAGTTTAAAGACTTAGCTAACGCATTTGACGCTTATGTCGATGGCACAGTTACTGGCCGAACCGTTGTGGCTATTGATGCAACATTATAATTTCGTATTATCTAGTTTATTAACAATGCAGTTAACTAGTGCAACTAAATAACCCAATTAACGTGTGAAAGCATAGGAAGTGAACTTAATGAGTGATGTGATATTTACAGAGTTAAGCAGTACAAATAATAAAAAAATAGCCATAGCAGAACTTAATGCCCCTAAATCGCTCAATGCATTAAATCTTTCGATGATTAAACTCTTAACCCAACAACTGACGTCTTGGCAAGAAGATGACAGTATCGCTGTGGTTATTTTACAAGGCGCGGGTGAAAAAGCGTTTTGTGCCGGGGGCGATGTGGTTAGTCTTTATCACTACCTAAACGAGCTAGTGACACCCATAGATGATCAAGTCATTAAAACCGGCTTCGCTCATGACTTTTTTGGCCAAGAATATGTCCTTGATCAATTAATTCACAATTTTAGCAAGCCCATTATGATCTGGGGCGATGGTTATGTCATGGGCGGCGGAGTAGGTTTGTTTGCCGGTGCCAGTCATCGCATCACAACTGAGCGTACTTTAATGGCCATGCCTGAAATAACAATAGGCTTATACCCGGATGTAGGCTCTAGTTGGTTTTTAAATAAAACCCCTGGCGAACTAGGACTATTTTTAGGGATCACAGGTGCTGTTTTTAATGCCGCAGATGCCAAATATATTGGCTTGTCGGATTATACTATTGATAGTTTGTCTAAAAAGGATATTTTTGATCATTTATTAACAGTGGACTGGCAAGACAATAATAAAAATCATCAATTACTAGATCAAACCTTGCTGGGATTTTCTAATGATTTTGAGCATCACTTGCACTCTGAGTTAAAAGCAAATGAAGCGGGCATAGCCAAATTATTGGCTTTTGATAACATTGTTGATATTCACACCGCGATTCTAAATGTAAACACAGAGAATAAGTGGCTGACTCAAGCAAAAAATAAATTGCAGGCGGGTAGCCCTCTTAGTGCTTGTATTATATATAGACAACTACAAACGACTAAAGCACTGAGCTTAAGCGAATGTTTTGCCTCAGAGTTAAATTTAATCTTACGTTGTTGTCAATATTCTGAAGCTTGCGAAGGTGTTAGAGCGTTATTAGTCGATAAAGACAAAAATCCAAATTGGTCTTTTGCAAATATTAGTGATGTTGACAATAAATTAATTGATTGGTTTTTTAGCCCAATCAATTAGATAATATAATAGAGATAAAGGAAAAATAATGGATTTGAATAATAAAGTTATCGTGATCACCGGTGGTGGACAGGGTCTAGGCCGTTCGATGGCAATTAATTTAGCGACCCAGGGCGCTAAGCTGGCGTTAATTGATTTAAATGAAGCGCTTTTACAAGAAACGGTTAAATTAGTTGTAGAAGCGGGTTCAAGTGCAAAATACTATATTGCCAATGTCACAGATGAAGCTGATGTTGAAAAAACCTTTAGTCAAATTAATAGCGACTTTGATGGTATTGATGGCTTGATCAACAATGCCGGCATATTGCGTGATGGTATGTTTGTTAAAGCTAAAGACGGCGTGGTGAGTAAAAAAATGTCATTGGATCAATTTCAATCGGTCATTGATGTCAATTTAACTGGTGTATTTTTATGTGGTCGAGAAGCCGCGGTTCATATGATAGAAGGTAAGCGCAAAGGCGTTATTATCAATATGTCTTCCATTGCACGCGGTGGTAATATGGGCCAAACCAATTATGCGGCTTCAAAAGCTGGCGTAGTTGCCATGACAGTTACCTGGGCAAGAGAGCTTGGTCGTCATGGCATTCGTGTTGGTGCTATTGCTCCCGGTGTTATTCACACCGCAATGACAGATGCAATGAAACCTGAAATGCGTGAACGCTTAGAAAAAATGAAACCAGTAGGGCGCCTAGGTGAAGCCGATGAAATAGCCCATACCGTTAAATATATCTTTGAAAATGAATTCTTCACTGGTCGAGTTATCGAAATTGATGGCGGCCTTTGTATGTAATTTTGATAAGCTATTATCGAAATTACAGTAAGTAAATAAAAAGACGAGATTATCTCGTCTTTTTCGTTTATATAAGTACAGATGCCTAGCATCAGTAAATAGTCGAACACAGCTATAAGTAGAGTAAAATGAAAAAAGCACTTTTTCTAGACAGAGATGGCATCATTAATATCGACCATGGCTATGTGCACAAAATTGAAGACTTTGAGTTTATTGACGGCATCTTTGAACTTTGCCGATTAGCAATAGCTAAAGGTTATCAAATATTTGTTATCACTAACCAAGCCGGTATTGCTCGAGGTTATTATGATCAAGCCACCTTTGAAGCATTATCGCAATGGATGGTTAACGCCTTTGCAGAGCAAGCAATAACTATTGCTAAAGTTTACTATTGTCCGCACCATCCAACGAAAGGTGTAAATGAATTTGTTATGTCATGCAACTGTCGTAAGCCAGAGCCCGGTATGATCATACAAGCACAACAGGAATTTTCACTGACTTTAACTGAAAGTGTTTTTATTGGTGATAAGGTTTCTGATATGCAAGCAGCTAGTAATGCTGGTATCAAATGCAGAATACTTGTTAATAGTCGTTACACTGATGAGGCTTCTTCAGAACAGATTAAAGGTGTAAATCGCGTTAATAACCTTGAGCAAGCAAGTAAGTTTATAAAATAAGTTTGTTTTATCATCGTATTGTATGATTAAAAGGCAAACGAACACTTATTCGTAATTTAATAACAATTAGGTGTTGACGTGAAGCCAGAAATCTCTAGAATGCGCTCCAGTTCCAAGGGGTAACCCCAAAGAGCTGTTTTAATAAGTTATCTTATTCAGTTCAAGCTGATTTGGTTAACTTAACGTGATA
>NZ_JACGVC010000038.1 GCF_014077005.1 Colwellia sp. MB3u-45
CCCATTAGTTTCTTTTGCTATAAGAGATTTAAAATCAATGGATTCAAGTGTGATCATAACGACTGATATCAATGTATGAAAAATGAAACCAATTAGATCACAAATTTAATCAAAATGGTATAATACACATCTTTTAGCATGTCCCCTGACTAAGGTTGTCATTTAAATTTAGCAGTAAGAACCTGCTAGTTGGTGTCTTGCTGATTTATTAAAATAACCCTTTATTAATAAAGTGATCCTAGCTAGAGGTTTTCCACCCTACTTGCCAAGCCGTTGAATTTTAGTTGAGTTTATTGCGGGAAATAGGCACAAGTTATTATGGTTGCCCTGATAAGTTTCTCTGATAAGTTCCTAAGTGCTATCTGGGCTGATGTTTCGCTGTGCTATATTTTTTATAATATGCTTGTATAAGTTGATTTTTTGGTATAAAAATCACAACAATCGTCTTTTTGCACTCTACGATGAGAGAAAGGAATGATTATGACCAATATCGATTAGGAATATAAATGGAAGCAAATAGCGTTACCGTCCGTCATTTAACTTTACAAGATATGACAGAGCTTCGACAGGCGAGTGAATCAGTTTACCTTAATAAAGAATTAGCCACGTGGAATGAATCTACGGTAAAAGCTTTATTAACTAAATTTCCAGATGGGCAAATCTGTGTGGTGGTTGATGGCGTTGTAGTCGGCTGTGCCTTTTCATTAATCATCGAATATGCTGATTTTGGTGATGAACATACTTATGCTGAAATCACGAGCGACATGACATTTGATAATCATGATCCCAAAGGTGATTCTTTGTATGGTATTGAGGTTTTTATCCATCCTAATTATCGTGGTTTACGTTTGGCTAGACGTTTGTACGATGCGCGTAAAGAACTTTGCGAAAACTTGAATTTGCGCGCTATTGTAGCGGGTGGACGTATGCCTAACTATGCACAGCATGCTGACAAAATGAGTGCAAAGCAGTACATTGAAAAAGTTAAAATTAAAGAATTATATGATCCGGTATTAAGTTTTCAGCTTGCCAATGATTTTTATGTCCGCAAGTTACTGACCGGTTACTTATCGGGTGATAAGGAATCAATGGAATATGCCACGTTACTGGAATGGCCAAATATTTTTTATACTAAATCGGTAAAACTGATCAATGCCCCACGCTCAGAAGTGCGTTTAGGTTTAGTGCAATGGCAAATGCGTTCAATGAAAAGCATTGATGATTTATTTGAACAAATGGAATTTTATGTCGATGCCGTCTCAGATTACAAAAGTGACTTTGTCTTGTTTCCTGAATTGTTTAATGCCCCATTGATGGCCGAATTTAATCACTTACGTTTAACTGAAAGTATTCGCCGGTTAGCGGAATATACTGAACAAATTCGCGATAAATTTATCGAATTTGCCATTAGTTACAATATTAATATTATTACCGGTAGTATGCCGTTTTTTGTTGATGGCAATCTTTATAACTCGGGTTTTTTGTGTCGTCGTGATGGTTCATGGGAGCGTTATGATAAAATTCATTTAACGCCAGCAGAAGTGCGTAGCTGGTCTATGGTGGGTGGTAAAAATCTCAAGGTGTTTGATACTGACTGTGGCAAAATTGGTATCATGATTTGTTATGATGTCGAATTTCCAGAGTACTCGAGAATACTGGCCGATCAAGGGATGAATATTTTGTTTGTGCCCTTCTTAACCGACACCCAAAATGGTTACACACGAGTACGTCACTGTGCGATGGCAAGAGCGATTGAAAATGAGTGCTATGTCGCCATTGCTGGCGCAGTAGGTAATTTGCCAAAAGTGAATAATATGGATATTCAATATGCGCAATCTGCCGTCTTTACGCCGTCTGACTTTGCTTTCCCCACTACAGGGATTAAAGCAGAAGCAACACCCAATTCAGAAATGACCGTTATCGTCGACGTAAATTTAGATTTATTAAAGCAGTTACATAATCATGGCTCTGTACATACCATGCGAGATAGACGTCATGATTTGTATAGCATTACCGAGCATGACAAAGCTTAGTTGGTCAGTAGGTTATCGATAGCATACATTAACCACTGGAAAATCTGTCGGTTCAAAGCACCTGAAATCGAATCTAACGCTTCAGGTGCTGATTTGAAATATAGCGACTATTTTGTGGGCAAAGTTTTCGACAAAATAGCCGAATTTGGTCTGACGCCTAGATGGGCGATATTTGAAAGTTTACTCTGACACTGACCCTAAATTTGCGTTAACAACCTAGCTGTTTTTATCAGTGAGTGTTGGCTTAATTTCATGCTTATTTTCGCACGACTCATATCACTTACCCCCCAATAATAGAAGGATGCAGGGATATTCAAGCAGCTTAGCTATAAATATCCCACAAATACCTAGTACCTAGAGTTTAGAGTTTAGAGTTTATTTTCGTTTTGCGATCAAGAGTGCTGCCACAATTAACAGTGATCCTATAGCAAGCCTGAGCAGTTCTTCTGGTGATCCGCCCTTAGCTTCACCAAAAATAAATAAGGAGGCAAACATAGCCAGTGGCACAACCGCATTGTTAAACGTGGCTAATACCCCGACACTGGTTTGGGTTGCGCCTTTATTCCAAAAGAAGAAACCAAGCCCTGAGGCAATGAAGCCCATATAAACTAAAACCAACCACTGCGTTGGTGTTGCGTCTAAAGGAATAGGAGGCTGCGAAGAAATTAACAGTGTCGCTATGCTAGTAAAAATCGCCGCACCTAGGTATAAAAAACCAAATACAGAGCTATCACTAATATTTGGTCTGTCTTGTTTCCAATCGCGATAATAAACTTGGCCAAAAGCAAAAGCCATATTGGCTATTTGCATCAGGCAAAACCCTAACCAAATTTCGCTTGAGTCTATATCGTCCATTTTTATAACCGCAGCGCCAAAAACAGACAGTAGTGTCGCCACTAAATACCAAGGCGTAAAAAAACGCTGTCGAAGATCGTTGATAATAACGATATAAAGTGGCGTAAACACGCTAAATAGCGCCACTAAATGAGATGGTATATAACGAAAAGCGGAAAGATAACAGGTATACATGACACCGTATTGCAATGCGCCAAGCAGTATCAGTTGCCATTTTTCCTGCCGGTTGGTGTTCGCCAGTTTTATAAAGGGCAGAAAAGCAATCAGCGCAAATAATAGTCGGGTATCGGCTATTTGAAGTGGGTCTAGACCTTTGAGCGTGTTGCCTATAAGACCAAAAGAAAAAGCCCAAATTAGCGTAGGTATCACGAGATAAATCATTCAAGGTCTCTAATAATTAAGGTTAGTTTATTCAGTAGCATTTGAAATAGTTAACTATTTCAAATGCTACTGAATAATAATTCGACCCCAGCCAATAAGCTGGGGTCGATGCAAATGCTTTTAACCATGTTACCAGTGGTAGGTAGCACTAAGCGTGTATTGCTCTCCGCGTCCAGGCGTACCTGGTACTTCTTCAAAAGATTCATCCCAAAGATTATCTGCTGCAAGCACAATATCTAAACCGTCAAACTGCGTAGGAGAAATCTTTACCGTAAGGTGGGTAAATAAAGCGTCGTCATCACCGTTTCTAAGGATATTTTCTTCTTGTTTGCGCCACTCGTTATCAACACGGACTTCAACAATGTCGGTTGGGTGCCAAATAAGCCCTAAGGTTACGCGGTGATCTGGGTAGTTCAAGGCATAAAAGCTAGCATCGATATCCGCAGCACCATAATTTTCAGACTTGTCAAAGAAGGTATAGCTAGTGATAATTTCTGCATGCTCAAAACGCTTTACCGCCAATAACTCTAAACCTAGCGTATCGATATCGACCGGATTTGCAGAACGCGCAGAGGTTGAACTCAAGCTATAAGTCCAATCGGTTAAATCATCATCTTGTCGATAAAAAATAGCCGCATCAAGACGCCAAGTTTCTCGATCTAATGCCAAGCCTAATTCAATGTTTTTAGTGGTTTCTCGCTCAAGATCATAGTTACTTCTAAATAATCCACCTTTATTACTGCCCCCTATAGCAGTATAACCTGCCACTTGACTCGCTTCTGCATAAGAGAAATAAAGTGTTTGTGAGCTGTCATCAGCATTGATGATATTCCACGTTATATCACCAATTAGTGATACTTGTGAGTCGTCGCGGTTAGTGTCGTCAAAAGCAGCACCAAGACGAACAGTTAACTGTTGATCCTCTTGTAGATCCATTCGATATTCAGGCAAAACACTGAGTTTGTAATAATGGCGTGAGGTAAAGTTATTTTCAAGCGTAGTTGATTCAATCTTGTCTGCTATAAACTGACTTGAGTAATTCAGGGCAAATGATGCTGTTTGTGCATGGCGACCAGAAACTGCTATCGATTTAACCTCAGTTTCATGAAAGGCTTGAAATACATCAGGGTTTTCACGCGAAAAAACATAATGGTCATTGTTACGACGAAAATACGTGGAAATTTCAAAGCTGCTGTCTTGTGCATACTGCTGTTGATGATTGAGTATTAATAATCGCGTTTTAATGTCTTCAGTTTCATTAACATTAAATGGCGTGTACATATTTGGCCAGCCAAAAAACTTTTCTTGAGAGCCAAAAAACAGATCAGTTTGTGATGATGGCCCAACTAACTGAATACGACCAGAAGCACGTTGAAAGTCATGGTCGCCATTCTCTATTGTACCGTCACTTTCAGAGCGAGAATATTCAGCTTCAACACCGATAGTCCAATCGGTATAATCAGCCAATGCCATACTAACGCCACTGTGTACGCGTTGTAGATTAAAGTTATTGTTACCTGCGCCAATTGAAGCACTACCTGCGGTTTTTATGGCTGTCCAGTCGCGAGAAACTGTGCCTACCGAGCTGTTAACACCGAGTAGAGCATTGTCTGCACCGGTCAGTATATTAGCGTTAGATAACATTTCCTGAGCAATAGGAATTTCAGCAAAGTAATGTCCGGTTTGCGGATCAAGTAAGGTCGCGCTACCCACCCTAAAGCCAGTATTTTCGAAAATACCACCACGAATAGTTACATCGGCTTGAGCTTCTGCCATATTGCGCGACTGTAGGTCAACGCGCGGATCATATTCTAGGTTTGAAACTGGCGAACCAAAGGTGCCCACAGGTTTAGTATTAGCCGTGGTTGAAGCCTCAATCGTAATTCGCTCAATATTATTACTGACTTTTTTACTTACATCCTTACTTACATCATGAGTTAAATCATTACTTACATCATGAGTATCCTCGGCTGCCGATGAAAAGCTTGATAGGCTAAATAATAAAACGGGCAAAGCAATTGGTACAACTCGAATCATGTTAATCTTCTCTATTTACACTGCTTGATCTTTAAGTAAAAACGATTTTATGTATTCCCTAACTCACCCAACTATATAACCCAGTAGCAGAAAGAGCTATTGCTCATCTTTGTGCTAACAATAGGATAAACATATGGGAACAACCAAACGAAAATATCGTAAGATAAAGTTGAGGTTTATTTGAAAGGTAGTAATCGTTACGTGAATCAGTATTATATCTTAGCGGGTAAAATATTACACATGGTAACCATGCTCAACTGACAACGGTTTACAACTGGATATATAACAAACACACCTAGAAAAAACAGCGCAGTAAGAACAAAGTAATAACAGTTACTCGCTATTGCCATAATCAATAACATAACGCATAAAACTTAATTCACCTCTTATAAAGGCTAGCAATTGATAAAAACACAACAACATAATAAGCAGGCTACCAGGACGCAAGAAATTATTTATTTCGCCGGCGGTTGCCTTTGGGGTGTGCAAGAATTTATGAAGCACTTACCTGGCATTTTTACCACAGAAGCAGGTCGAGCTAATGGCTTAACCGATTGCACCAACACTAGTTATGATGGCTATGCAGAGTGTGTGAAAGTAACCTTCTACCCAAGCGCTGTTAATCTTGATGAGTTAATAGGTTACTTTTTTGAAATTATTGACCCTTACAGCGTCAATAAGCAAGGCGAAGATATTGGTAAAAAATACCGCACAGGCATATACAGTCAACACACTAGTCACCTCAAAACGGCTATCGAGTATATTGCCCGCCACGACGATGGCGATAGGATGGTGGTTGAAGTTTTGCCGCTGCTCAATTATGTGAAAAGCGATGAAGAACACCAAGAAAGATTAACTCGCTTTCCCGATGATTATTGTCATATTCCTAAGCAGATATTACATAAATACAAGTAGCGTTAAAAAACGACCTTATGCCAATATTTAGCTATCTAGACAAAGTGATACATTAATTTAAAACATCATGTATAAACCTAAAAAATGATGGCATTTATTTCAAGGTTCACAGATTTAGCCTGCGCTAGTGAAAAATTTAAAATTATCACTAGCCAAAGAATGCAACATCAAGTTCATTCGATAGTCGACTCATAAACCCGACAATATATCCGAAAAAAAGCGGCTGGCATTAAGGGCTATCCACTTAGCCCAACCGACCACTAAATGTTGTGTTTACTAGATTTAACCTCTTCGATCACTTATGCCACACTGCTGACCTAAATCAGATACAAAAAAGCAGCCCTATTTAGACTGCTTTGTGCCATTTGCAGTCATTGAAGTTTTTGATGCGACTGTGTAATGATTATCTAAAAGTGGTTACTGTACACCTGCTAAATGCGTCTAGTGAACTAGCAGATTTTTAGGATAATGACCTATGGAAATTTAGCGATAAATCCAAATCAACGCCTCTTGAACGCATTGATTTGGATTTGCCACGTCATTAATTTAAGTTTAAATTTTTCACCTGAAAATTAGACAAAATTAGTAAATGGACTATCTTTAAACTGGTAAATGCAGGGATTTAGTGTATGGAGAGTTTATCCTCATTAGTCCTTAATTTCCTTAGCTTTAATAACCACTTATCAAGTAACTAGTTTAGTAAAACACGCGCGTCTGCTAAAAAAGCGTTATAAATGAGGGTAATGATATGAAGAGAACTATAGTTCATTTACTGTTTTATATTTTTGCAGCATGCCAAACAGCAAATGCAACAATAATTAATTATAATCAAGCTGATTTAAGTCTCATTACTTCTTTTGAAGTTAACATACGTGGTTCTCTCGAGAGTATAGAGCTAACTAGAGAAAACTGGTGGCATATTTCTGATGAGGATTACCTTAGTAGTATTCTTGTGTTGTCGCTTGATACTACTCTTGGAAAGATTACTTATACTGAGAATGTATTCGAAATTATAAACGGCGAACGAATATTTAAGGAGACAAGATTCATAGACAGGGGTGATTTTGAATGGGTTAAGGTAAATAACGTAAATATTCCAATTCCAGAACCAAGCTCTGACTACTTACTCTTGTTGGGTTTGCTGATTATGCTGGTCAGTAATTATCTTATCGTACAAAAGAAACGTAATTTCCACACACTATAGATCAAGTGCACTGTGAAGGCGCACACGAGCAAAAACCAAAAGGTTGTGTGCAACACACTTCTAATCGGGTAGCCGAAGGTGTCTAATCTCCGGCCCCACAATACTCTCCATACGGCTCCGCACAGGGCATTCTCCAAAGATGTTTAGAACAAACTGGCAGGTGAGCTCCAATTGACCCAATCCCGGTTACGACAATCTCAGCTCCACCAATCCCAAAGCCCGGTCGGGTATAGCTTACCTTTGCCATCCGCTACTAGTTAGAATTTAATAATTCAATCGTAATTTAGTGGTGAACTTCCTACACAGGACTTCACCTCATTTGCTTATGCCTATGACGTGGTCAAGGTTTTCCAGACACACCAGTTAAGCAGCTTTTCTTAACTCTACTATGTCCCACTCAAACTGATTTAGACTCTTGTAATCCAAATATGAGTTTAAACAAGTCGTCGCATCAGACGTGTGCAAACGGCGCACGCCTCTCTTTTAAATCTTTGAGGGACTGTAAGTTGGCAAACTATCGTGTATTAATCAACTGTTTTCACATAATTCAGAATTTAGAACAAGTGCTTCCCCCCTGCTGTGCAAACCAGCTCTGAATATTGCTTTTATTCAAACAGACTTATCTGAGGCGGTGCTCTACTTTGTGGGGGCAATATTTCGACGACTTCGTCATTTATTGTATTCAGGTGACTGAGTATCTTTTAGATCACAAATGGATATTCAATGGTTAGAATAACTGGGGCTGAACGTCCGGTTATCGCTCTAAAAAGACATTAACCTTTTCAGATTTTTACGTCAACATTGCGCACAAAGTGATCATTAATAATTCAAAACTGACTAGCGGCAATGGTGATTTGTTACGACGGTCCGGTTAGATTAAATAAAGTAATGTAGACTCTGAGTATGTGCAATTTTTGCACGTACTCATGACCTCGAAGGTGCATGCTTCAATATAGCCTATTACTATCTTTTACTAAAAAAATTA
Organism: Colwellia sp. MB3u-45; assembly: GCF_014077005.1. Taxonomy (GTDB): domain Bacteria; phylum Pseudomonadota; class Gammaproteobacteria; order Enterobacterales; family Alteromonadaceae; genus Cognaticolwellia. Next base: position 8,411 of record NZ_JACGVC010000038.1, read on the forward strand.
GTAAAAGATAGTAAAGCGTCTGCAATAGTGGCTAACTCGCCAGTTGAAGAAAACCTATTGAAATTAGACGTTCGATGTCGCCTGCAGGCTCAATGTGGCCATAAAAGTGATCAAATCTATACCTTCACAGATGATCTATAAACAGACGTGATAGACGCAAAAACAATATTAACTAACGCAATTATTCAATCCATTAGTAATACAATATATTTAAATAACATCCTTGTATTCTTATTGGCATATTAAATGAAAAGGTTCTTACAGAAAATTCGTTACAGGATCAAAGCGTCTTAATGCCCCCAAAAAATGTCATTTTCAACTCAATAATTCATTAAACTTGCGTATGTCTAGGCTAACTGCTTTACTCAAATTACTAAACAATTAGTAACAAGGATGTATGTAATGATTAGCAGACAACTAAAGGGGCTTTGTTTTCTCTTATTCCTTTCAAGCTGTGCTCAAGTCCCTGAATCTAGCGTAACGCTATCTCAATCTATCGGAAAAGATATACAGTCGATGTATATAGCACACACTCGCTTTGTCGATGCCTATTTTGATGAATTAGAGAGAAAAAGAAATAAGTTTATTGATGATATATACACACCTGCTGTTATCTCTAAATCTATACAAAAAGATCTTAAGGATGCAAAAGATAAAAATTCACAAGGAGATTCAGCTTTATTTTGGATTCAAACGGCTTATTTAAATACAGATGGACTTACTAAAAAAGAAGTTGATGATGCTCAAGCTGCAGCTCTAGGAGCTATGGAAGTATTTCACACTACGATATATGAGCAAATTGAAGATAAGCGAACTAGTTTATTAGTCGGAACCCAAGCAAAAAGGCATTCACTCCAAGAAGCATTACAAGCAAACTATCAAAATATTATAAGAAAAAATGCTTCTATAAGTGGGTTACTTTTAAGCGTTGTAGAAGTACATAATTCTCAAGAAGAAGTATTGATGAAGTTAGATATAGACCCTGACTTAAGACAAAACCTAGGAGGTTCCCTCGCTGATATATCCGATAAGCTGGAAGACTTTGGAAAGGATGTTAGTGATAAAAACTACCAGTTTGATGAGCTTGATGAAAAATTGAAGAGTTTTAGTGAGAAAATATTTAAGTAATTACATAGTGTAATAAGTGTTCAAACATAATTTGATAAGGAATTTTCAGATGAATTTACCTACATTTGATCGAAATAGAATGAGACAGAAAAAGGAGAATTTTTTAAATCGCTTAGATGAAGACTTATCTGAGCATTATAGTGATGAGTTAAGAGATTTAGAAGGCTTTGATAATGAACTTCTTGCTGAATTAGGTGGAAATACAACCCAATTGAATGACGTGATTGATGAGTTAAAAAATGCTCAAAAACAAAATTTATCGCAAGCTCAATTGATTACGAATGTTAGAGCCTTAGGGACTAACACATATGAGTTTGCTAGAAAGGTTTCGGAACTTATTCCCTAAATTAAAACTTAGAGCAGTTTTGGTGGATATTGATTTAAAGGGCGCTAATAGGAAATCCTTTTTATTCGTATTAGTGGCTGTGACCCTTACTTCTTCAGCTATACCGTAGATATGCTGTTGACTATTCCGTTTCACATTTTAGCCAACAACAGTTCCCCTTTAACAGGTGTAATGAGCTGTAGGATAGAAGATGATCGGAGGGGGTAAGTTCTCCGCGAAGCGGTTTAGTTCAACGCCTATTATGGAGACTTCTCAGTAATATGACAAAAGTGATTCATTAGAAAATATATGGCAAAAAATTTTGGGCTAACTTCCGCTTAGCGCACCAACAAGGCCTAAATGACAAAAGAAAAGAACCACAACATTTAGTGGTTAGTCGGGCTAAGTGAATAGCCCTTCTAGCTTTCTCACCTTTACTTTGTCAGGCATTATTTATTGCTGAAAACGATAAACTGATCCTAGCGATAATATCTGAGAAAGCTCGTCTAATGCTGTTCGTGACTCAATAAGCAATTGTGGGTCTCTTAAATCATCTATCAGCAATTTATCGCGATAATGAGTATTGACCCAAGCAACTAGCTTCGTATACAAGGCATTAGTTAACAAACAATCAGGGTTAACCGCACCTAGTTCTTGCTCTGTCATGGCAACTCTCAACCGTAAACATGCTGGGCCTCCGCCATTTTTCATACTTTCATTAACGTCAAAAAACTCAACATGGTTAACCGGATTATCACCGGTAGTTAAAGACTGTAAATAATCATAAACACTGGCATTATCACGGCAATGTGTTGGCGCAATAATAGCCATTGAATTATCTTTTAAGGTCACTATTTGCGTATTAAAAAGATAGCTATTTACCGCATCTTTAATCGAAACTTGTTCTGTCGAAACTTCCAAGAAATGCAGCTTGTCACCGCCAAATTTACCCATAAGCTCTTCTTTAAATAACGCGGCATTGAGGTAGGCTTGCTCGTGGTAAAGAAAAACATTTTGATTACCTACTGCAATTACATCATTATGAAATACGCCCTGATCGATTACCTCAGGATTTTGCTGCACAAAAACGGTATTCTCAGCCGACAAGCCATGTAATCTGGCTATTGCCTGACTAGCTTCTAACGTTTGCCGTGCAGGAAATTTTGTAGGTGCCGGTTTGTTACGATTAAAGGCTGAACGGCCATAGGTAAATATCTCGACGCCTTGTTCACCATAGCCCTGGCATAAACGCGTATGATTAGCGGCGCCTTCATCACCAAAATGTTCATTGTCATTTAGGTGTTGGTGATGCTGAAAGTACTTATCATCAACGAACATGGCTTTGAGGATATTACTGGTTGTTTCGGGCTCTAACGAGCGATGAAATTTATTGGCTAAATTAGCGGCGGTAAAATGTAATTTTTGATCCAAGGTATCTGCTGAAGGAGATACGGTTGCCGCATTCGCCGTCCACATGCTTGATGCTGAGCAACAAGCAGCGAGAAGCGTGGGTGATGCCTTGTATGCTGCTGCCAATATTTGGGCGTCTGTGCCCTGAAAACCTAATCTTTTTAAGGTATAAATATCAGGGCGTTCTTGCGGGGCAAATACGCCTTGATGTAGTCCCATATCATGCAAGGCTTTCATCTTTTTCAAACCCTGTAATGCGGCACTTTTAGGATTTGAACTCTCAGTAGCATTCGATAAAGAAGCTACATTGCCCTCAGATAAACCAGCATAATTGTGCGTAGGGCCAACTAAGCCATCAAAATTCACTTCAATACTTTTCATTATTTTGTCTCGAATACCATTATTTATTAAAACATATTAGAACAGAGCAAAGTATGTACCACTAAAAGACTAACCTTAGTTATCAATAACTTGTGAACTTAGGTATTTGCTTACATTAAACTTTGCAACACAGTAGGGCAGAGTAACACAGACATGACTATATCAACGCACGAATACAAGGCACCCTAGCGCTTTAATACTCTGATACCAAGGGGGTCAGTTATTGCTCAATCACAGGTTGTGTTTATAAAAAAGGGCGATTAAAAAGCCGACTCAAAACATCGGGCTTTAACTGATAAGTCACTGGTTAGTGAATGTTTAGTGTAATATTGATTTTTAAGCTCTGTCAGCGATTGTTCTCAAGGTTTTGTATTATGATCACCTTAAAAAGTTAAAGTGATCATAGCTAAAAATTATGTAAGGTCGCAGAGTATTAAGATATAAAAGTTAACTGATACCCTGCAGGGTTATGCTTACTTAGGCATTAGTACTGTGTCAATAACGTGTATCACGCCATTACTTGCTTTTACATCTGCCATGATAACTTTTGCGTTGTTTATCATTACATTTCCATCAACAACTTCAACCATCAACATTTCACCTTGAACACTAGTTGCACTGTCTATTTTCACAACATCTGTTGACATCACTTTTCCAGAAACTACGTGATAGGTTAAAATTGAAGCAAGTTTATCTTTGTTTTCTGGTTCTAGCAGCATTTCAACGGTACCTTCAGGTAACTTTGCAAAAGCTTCATCTGTTGGTGCAAATACTGTAAAAGGCCCTTCACCTTTAAGCGTGTCAACTAACCCCGCCGCTTTAATTGCTGCAACCAGGGTGTTGAAAGAACCATTTTCAGCGGCCACATCGACAATGTCTTTTTTCATACCGTGATCACCTTCATTATGATGACCTGCAAAAGCGGCAGGCATAAAAGCTAAGCTGGCAACCATAAGTGATAATACTGCAATAAATTTATTTAACATGATATTTCCTATTTAGTGATTACTGGTTTGACTACGCGTTTGTTACATTAAGGTTACGTATGGTTAATAGGATAAGATCATTTTGATTAAATTATAGGCAACAAAATATTAGAAGCTACACTTAATATCGCTAGACTATTGGCTACGCATACTAAAAAACTGGGTTTAAATCGACTAAATAATAGCTTAACTTTATAGCGCTAACGCTTCGAATAGCCTTGAAAACCTAGTTCACAATCACTAATCAATAATATTTTACATTTGTAACGATTTTTTTTGTTGGACATTAAACTGCTCATAAACTCTAATTCGCGCCAATTACTTATGATGAATTATCATTTTATTATTAAATAAAATGGCTAAAGGAAAACGAATGAATAAAGATAATCTTGATCACGCACGTGCACACTATAACGTACGTCATTGGAGTCAGGGCTATTTCGGTATAAATGATGCGGGAAATGTATATGTTGCACCTAAAGTTGACCATCAAGACCATACGGTAGAATTAAGTACTATTGCTAAGATGATTGAAAGTAAGGGCTTAACGCTACCTGCTTTAGTGCGATTTCCACAAATAATCCATCATCGTATTCACAGCTTGTGTGAAGCCTTTAATAAAGCAATAGAAGACTATGATTATCAGCAAAAATATTTATTAGTTTATCCTATTAAAGTTAATCAACAGCGTGAAGTTGTTGATGAGATTTTGGCTAGCCAAAATAACAAAGAATTCACACAATTAGGACTTGAAGCAGGTAGTAAAGCAGAATTGTTGGCTGTTTTGGCCATGGCTCAAAAAGTTTCTTCGGTTATTGTTTGTAATGGTTACAAAGACCGAGAGTATGTGCGTTTGGCATTAATCGGCGAAAAGTTAGGCCATCAAGTTCATATTGTTTTAGAGAAAATGTCTGAACTGGAGATGATTTTAGCTGAAGCGAAAAAACTGAATGTAGAACCTAGATTAGGCATACGCGTTCGCTTAGCGTCTCAAGGTAAAGGTAAATGGCAAGCCAGTGGCGGTGAAAAATCAAAGTTTGGTTTGTCAGCTTCACAAGTTCTTAACGTGGTTAAAATACTTAAAGCAGAAAACATGCTTGATGCGTTAAAACTGGTGCACTTTCACTTAGGCTCGCAAATAGCCAATATAAGAGATGTTAGATTAGGTGTTAGTGAAGCGGCGCGTTTTTATTGTGAGCTTCGCCATCTTGGTGCCGGGCTTTTATGTATGGATGTGGGTGGTGGTTTGGCCATTGACTATGATGGTACACGCAGCCAATCACATAACTCAATGAACTATAGTGTTGCGGAATATGCTAATAATATTGTCCATACTATTGGCGATATTTGTAAGAGTTATCAGCAACCCATGCCGATGATTATTTCAGAATCAGGCAGAGCATTAACCGCGCATCATGCGGTATTAATTTCTAATGTTATTGGCGCAGAATCTTATGAACCAGAAGAGATAAAAGCGCCCATGCTTGACGAGTCTGTCTTGTTAAATAATATGTGGCGTTCGTTAAAGCAATTAAATGACCGTAATGATGATCGCGCTCTTATTGAAATTTATCACGACACGCAAAGTGATTTAGCTGAAGTACACAGCCAATTTTCTATGGGATTATTAAACTTAACCCAGCGAGCTTGGGCAGAACAAATTAACTTGCGTGTTTGTTATGAATTAAATAAATTAATGGATACTAAAAACCGTTTCCATCGCCCGATAATTGATGGCTTAACTGAAAAGCTTGCAGATAAATTTTTTGTTAACTTTTCTTTATTTCAATCATTACCCGATGCGTGGGGCATAGATCAGGTTTTTCCTGTTTTACCGTTAAATAATTTAGAAAAATCACATGAAAAAAGAGCGGTGTTATTAGACATTACTTGTGATTCAGATGGCGCTATTGACCATTATGTTGACGGCCAAGGCATTGAAAGCACATTACCTGTACCTGCATGGACAGAAGATGAACCTTATTTGCTGGGTTTCTTCTTAGTCGGTGCTTATCAAGAAATTTTAGGTGATATGCATAATCTATTTGGTGACACACACAGTGCTGTTGTGTTCATTAATGACGACGGTGCAGCAGAAATCACTGAAATTAATGAAGGTGATACGGTTGAAGATATGTTGCGTTATGTACATTTAGACCCAGAATTATTTAAACGAACTTATTCTGAGCTTATCGATGCAAGATTATCAAAAACTGAAGGTGAACAAATTTTTAATGAATTAGAAGCCGGCTTAAAGGGTTATACCTATCTTGAAGATTTGTAGAGAGTAAGTGTAATGAAAAATATTTTCAATCAAGTAGATGAGTCTATTTATTCAAATGCAATGACATTTTTACGTCAGCCTTTAGTGCAAAATCCAGTGGAGTCAGCTGCGGATATTGTGGTTTTAGGCTTACCATATGACATGGCCACCACTGGGCGTTCAGGCGCTCGAATGGGCCCTACTGCCATTAGACAAGCGTCGGTTAATTTGGCTTGGGAAGGTCAGCGATTTCCTTGGTCTTTTCGCTTATTAAAACACTGTAACATAGTGGATGCTGGCGACTTGGTGTTCTCTCCTGGAGACTCTGCGCACTTCTGTGCGCAAGTTGAAACCGCTATAGGCCAGTTACTTGACTCGGGTAAAACGGTTTTATCGTTAGGAGGAGATCACTTTGTTACTTTGCCCATACTACGCGCTTATGCGAAAAAATTTGGCACTATGGCACTGATTCATTTTGATGCCCATACCGATACCTATAACAATGGCAGCTGTTATGATCACGGCACTATGTTTTATCATGCGCCGAAAGAAAAACTGATAGATAAAGCTAAATCTATTCAAGTGGGTATTCGCACTAATTACCAAGAGAAAGACCATGGTTTTTCTGTGATTAATGCCATGCAGGCCAATGATATGAGTGTAGAGGAGATCACCGCATTAATTAAAGCTAGGGTGGGCAATACCCCTGTTTACCTAACCTTTGATATTGACTGCTTAGATCCCGCCTTTGCCCCAGGTACAGGTACACCCGTATGTGGCGGTTTAACTACAGATAAAGTATTAAGAATTTTGCGCGCTTTAGTGGGTATTAACCTGGTTGGTATGGATGTGGTTGAAGTAGCACCTGCCTATGATAACAGTGAAGTTACCGCATTAGCCGCGGCAACAATAGCTCTAGAGTTAGCCCATATTTGGACGACTAAACATAAGCTGAGATAATAGATTATTAAGAGGCAAATAATGGTTGGTTAAAATAAGCGACGATGGAGCAAAAACCAACTGTTATTTGTCCTTTTGAGTGACTTGTAATATTTTTTATACCATAATATATTATATATTGGTATTTATCGGATTTTATATCATGGCTAAAAATACAAGCGTGACATTGGGCGATCATTTTGATCAGTTTATAAACCAACAACTGAAAACTGGTCGTTATGGCTCAGCAAGTGAAATTGTTAGAGCAGGATTAAGAGCATTAGAAGATCAAGAAACTAAACTTTTAAACTTACGCAATATGCTAATTCAAGGCGAACAAAGCGGTATTGCCGATTACAGCTTTGAAAGTTTGTTGACTGAGCTAGATAAAGATAACCATTAATGAATGATTTTTTGCTATCTTCGAAAGCCAAATCAGATTTAATTAAAATAGCTAAATATTCCCAATTAACTTGGGGCATACCTCAACGGAACGACTACCTAAAAATATTAGATAGTACATTTCAGCTGTTAGCTCATGAGCCAGAACTAGGACTCAATTGCGATTACATTAGGGCGGGTTACAGCAAATACCCACAAGCTAGCCATGTAATTTATTACAAAGAGTATAAAAAAAGCCAAATATTTATAGTGCGTATATTACATAAAAGTATGGATGTGAACTCCGCACTCTAGAAAAATATAGACATAATGACTCCCACGAAGTGCTAGCTTTTCCGTTTGATTTCCTTGTTTACATTGCTCAACTTGCCCCTCCTTCCTCATTATTAGCTTACGGTTTACTCGAATGCTTTTTCGTATCGTGGTATTGCCACAAAACGTTAATTATTTTCCACTCGTTATTTTCATTTTTATATAAGTGCATGTAATCAATCCAATCATCAGCTGTTAATTTTACCGATGCAACTCGGTTATCAATATCAAGTATATTGATATCAATTTTGGGAGGTGATGGAAATTTATTACCATCTTTGTTGTAGTTTTCAGCCACCCAAACCATCGTTTCAAAATCGGTCTCCATGATAAACTCTGTACCATCTTTAGCCTTCCAGTAAGTTCTTTTAGCTAACTTTTTATCTAGGCCTCTTTTCATTAAATCCGGTTCGACTTTGTGTTGTGACTCTATATAATCGAGCACTGCTCTTTTTACTTTTTGATTATCAATATCCGTATCAGCTATTACAGCACAAGAGAAAAGAACAGATAAGGTTAAAACTATAACTCGAAGCATTGGACTTCCTTTAGTAAGCTAACAACCTATTATGTATACGTATCAGTAACACACGCACCAAAATTAACATTTAATTTACATTAATATCCCATACTTTCAAAATATTAGAAACTAGTAATGCTAACTAACATGTATATTAGGGCGTGTTACTAACACCTCTCAGTAATACACCCTGAACACAAAAAATAAAATACATTAAATTCATGTGGTTAAGTATATTTATTTAGTGTTTATTATAATATATCGCAAAATTTTTAGCTGGAATGTCAGGAATGCACACAAAGTTAGCATTAGCCGTTTTATGATGCACGACCGCTTTGCTAGCTTTACAGCTGTCAGTCTTGATAAAAACCTATAAAGCCAAAGTGATAGTGATAGTGATAGTGATAGTGATAGTTTGAGCTAATACATATTTGCAGTAGGTAAGGTTTCAACACGGCCTGAAGCGACTTTATTTTTATTATGCTGATATATTTGCCAATGGTTATTAACCCTATAATAACGACAAGTAAATATTGCTTTGCCATTTACAACACCGATACGCCAATCAAACTCTGTCTACCAATATTCTTCTGCAATCAGTAACAACGAACGGTTAAATATCATGAGTACTTATTAGCACATATCGATTAGATAGAAAAAACCCTCATTCGGTGGTGATCAGTGGTTATGATAAGCAGTACTTTTATCTAGATGATCCTGATCCAGATGAAAAGTTTCAAGATCATAATGATTGCCAATATATGCCGATTCTATTTGATAACTTTGAACCAATGTCAGTATTTTCTGCAAGAGGAGGAATAATAACTTCTATATAAATCAATAATTAATGAAGTTTATGTAGGTTAACAAAATTATGTAATCAGACTGACAAAAATATTTAACTATCAATTATTAATAAAAATAGCGAGTATTCCAACAATAGTATTTATTAACCACAAAAGAGAACACCATGAATAATTACTCAACTTCAGCATCGAGTAATAAAAACACATTGAATAACGAATTAACTGAGTTTGATTTATCTCATCAAAGTCAATTTGCTAATTCAAAACATTTTAGAGACAGAACAAATGCATCTGGCCATCAGAAGCAAGCAAGTAAAAAAGTGCATAAAAAGTTACGTGATGTTTTTGATGATGATGACTATGAAATTGAAGAGTGAAATTGAAGAGTGAAGTTGAGAGTAAACTTGCAGCGATAACATCAAGATAAAAAAGCGCCTCGCTAGGGTATTTCATCACCTGACATTGTTCAATGACAGTATATCTTACGGTAAGATCGGTGAAGCCCACTTGATTTAGGCGTTAAAATATCCATTGATTGCATGTTAACTTTTTTATGGCTTGACTACATTCATCAGTATCTATCCTTAATTCTCCCCCTACTCTGCACGTAAAGCATAATTTATTGCTAGATGAGACATCAGGTATGAAACACAATATTCAACCGTTAATAAAAACTATAGATTCACAACTTCATGCTTTAGTTAGTACAATTGATATTCTAAGTGCTGTTAAACCGCTTAATTATCTGCAAGAAAAAGAAACTTTTTTTAGTAAAAATTTTTCTACTGAGCCTTCATATCATTATAAAACTTCAGATATTGACCCGTTTGCCTTAAAGCGAAAACTGTACAACTTACCCTTAGAAAACATTCAAGATGAAGACCTTTATACACTCTATTTGGCCGTGGTTGATTCTTATGTCGATAAAATAGATCAATATAAGTCTATTGGCAGTAATAGCTTTTTGTATGACTCATTAAGATATTATGGCGAGCCTAGTGAAAAAGATATTCATAATGCGCAATTTATTTTGCACTTACCGGTTAACCCTAAAGACACAGCCGATAATATTATTGATGCGCAGGGTATTGTCGATATTTTAGCGAAAATGGTTGATGAAGAAAATTATACTTGGGATATGAAACTTGATGAAACTATGGTCGCCAATGCATTAGTCTCAGGTACAAACGTTCGAATTAATAGCAATGCAAAATTATATGAAACTGACGCTCGGGCTTTAGCTCATCATGAATTAGGCGTGCATCTAGCAACCTCTTTAAATGCCAATAAGCAGCCCTTGCGGATATTGTCATTAGGCTGTCCTTTGAATACCATGACTCAAGAAGGTTTAGCGATTCTGAGCGAGTATCTTTCTGGCAATCTAACCTTACAGCGCCTTAAAACTTTAGCGTTACGTGTTATCGCTGTTAAATCTATGATTAAAGATAAAGATTTTCGTACCACTTTTTTAATTCTTAAAGAAACCTATCAGGTTACTGACGATCAAGCCTATACCATCACTGCTCGGGTTTATCGAGGTGGTGGCTATACCAAAGACCACCTTTACTTAAAAGGCTTTAGCTTAATATTGAATGCTTACCAGCATGAGAAGAATTTTACGCATCTACTGGCAGGTAAAACCTCACTAGAGTTTTTACCCTTGATAACACGTTTAATTGATAAAGAGCTGCTCATCGCACCTCACTTTATTACGCCTGCATTTAGAAACCCGATTACTAATGACGCTGTTAGTACTTTTATTACTCAAGCAATACGTTAGCAGATAGTCAGATTAAACCTGAACAGTTGAAAAATTGGCTAAGGCTGATTTAGCTTTCAATGCTACCTAAAGCAAGTAAATTTAACGCAACACTAGCAACTCAGTCGTCTGAAAAACGCTCTAATGGGTAATAAAGTTAGCGCTCAAACAGGCTTCAAAAAACAGATCGAGTTAGGATGAACTAAGCAATTTCTTTATGGTATGGCGTTTATTCTTATTTGATGTATGTTCATGACTGGGCATCAAGATCACACTCCCTTTTATAAAAATTAAGGGTAATAAGACTTAAAAGTTACTCCAACTTGGTTTTCTTACCCTTGAAAAACAACCAAAATCTTTATCAGCATCTAATGCTTCAAAGTCATAATCGCTATCAATTAATAAATAAACCTTGCCGTCTTCCAATCTAATGTAAGCAGGAACTATTATTCTTTGGTAATTAAATTTAGGATTTTTTAGTAGTGCATTGTTCTCACTTTCTGAAATAGAAAGTATTTTATTGAGTTTAAAATACGCCACCATTTCGCCGTCACCATTGTGATAACAGCCATCAAAACAGGCTTTAATTGCTGAAAATGATTGGGTTTTAGATAATATACTTTTTTTGAAAAGCACTTTATTTTTTTCTGGTAACTGTATCCTAAATGTCACACCAGGATCTTCAGTAAGTTTAGTCATATCTGTGATGACAAAAACATCAGGCTCAGTGTTTCTGAACGCTAAAAATAAATTATTAAGTTCTTTTTTCGGATAGGATTGAAAGCCTAAACTATCAAGTGTAGCCGAATTTTTTTTTATCATTCTCCTGCCTTTTATTATTCATCTAAAGATAACTCTTATCATAATTTATATTGATTTTATTAAATACAACTTTCTTCATGATCGCTGCCTAATAGCTGAAAATGCCCTACATTTCTCAGAATATACAATGAAAATCACAGATTATGTATATAAGATGTTTACGATATGTTTTTAAAATGTTTACTGGATGTGTAGAGATAAAAAGACCAAAATAAGGTAAGGATTAGTAAATCAGATCATTATAAGTGACCTCATCGGTCAACTTGCCTATTACATACTAAAAAATAGAGCCTTTGTATCAGTTACTTTTTTATAAAAGCTAGCAGATAACTTTATATAGATTAAATAGCTGTAATGTTTTTCATTTATCACGCCATAGCTTCCTTATAAGTTATCTATGGTTATTTTTTGGCTATTAACTGAATGACATAGTTCTTTGTATTGGTCTTTGTATTGGTCTTTGTGTGGTATTGATATTGGTATTGATAAGACTCGCCTAAATTAAGTTCGCCTGACAATTACAGTGATTATTTATACTTTTGTTGTGCACCCTATCTGTGCGTCATAGCTATTGTGTTGTGCATGCAAACCTAAATCATAGACCCCCTCCTCTACAAAAAATAAATTAAAGCCAACAAAAACAACAGGATAATTAAAATATCATTGATGGCATTACATTTGCTATTACATTTACAGTTGAAGAATGTTCTTCGTATTGTGTAAGCCCGCCAGCTGAGTTAATAACCAAACCATTTTATGATTAACCGGGCAATGGCGTCTTTCATTAATATAAACACAAATGTTAATTTTTAGGAGTTGCGGTATGAGTGGTCAAGGTAGTCTCAATATTTTTTCTTTCAAAGGTAAGATGAAAGCCTTACATATGAGTTGGATAGCGTTTTTCATTACGTTTGCTGTTTGGTTTAACTTTGCCCCCTTAGTATCGGTAATTGCAGACTCATTAGGTTTAACGAAAGCTGAAATAAAAACCTTAATGCTATTAAACGTAGCCTTAACCATTCCAGCGCGCGTTGTCATTGGCATGCTTACCGACAAATATGGCCCTCGCTTAACCTTTGCCGTATTACTTGCGGTATGTAGCCTTCCTTGTTTTATGTTTGCTTTTTCAAGTACCTTTGAGCAAGCGGCTTTATCTCGCTTTTTATTAGGTTTTATTGGTGCCGGTTTTGTTATCGGTATTCGTATGGTGTCTGAATGGTTCCCAGCTAATGAGCTTGGCACGGCTGAAGGTATTTATGGTGGCTGGGGTAACTTTGGTTCAGCGGCTGCAGCCATGTCACTACCGACACTTGCCTTGGCATTTGGTGGTGAAGACGGTTGGAGATACGCGGTTGCCTTTACCGGTGCATTAAGCTTAATTTTCAGTTTTATCTGGTATCAAAACGTCACTGACACGCCTAAAGGTTCAACCTACTTTAAACCTAAACACACAGGTGCGATGGAAGTAACCTCAACCGGTGACTTCTTCTTATTATTATTAATGAAAATTCCTATGTACGGTGCTTTAGCCCTACTGACATGGAAATTATCTCCTGCTGGTGTAAGTTTATTGTCAGCACAAAGTGCACTTATTGCCTACATTAGTTTAGTGGTTTTATTTGCCTTTGAAGTAAAACAAACCATTAAAGTTAACGGCCATTTATTTTCAAAGCCCGTTGAAGAAATTCACCGTTATAAGTTCAAACAAGTGGCCGTATTAAACATTCTATACTTTGCTACTTTTGGTTCAGAATTAGCGGTTGTCTCTATGTTACCGTTATTTTTCGCTGAAACCTTCGAATTAAGTATGGTTTACGCAGCCATGTTAGCCTCTACTTATGCCTTTATGAACTTAATGTCTCGCCCTGGTGGCGGTTGGTTATCAGACCGATTTGGTCGTAAAAAAACCTTATTAATTTTAACCGCTGGTCTAGCACTGGGTTATTTAGGCATGTCGGAAATTACCAGTGAATGGCCTTTAGCCTTAGCCGTAGCAACCGCGATGGCTTGTTCATTCTTCGTGCAAGCAGGTGAAGGTGCTGTATTTGCTGCCGTGCCTTTAATTAAACGTCGTTTAACCGGACAAATTGCTGGTATGACCGGCGCTTATGGTAACGTGGGTGCAGTGGTTTATTTAACGGTATTAACCATGGTTGATTATTCAACCTTCTTTTTGGTGATAGCAGCGACTGCTGTGGTCGGCTTTGTTACCTTATTCTTTATGCAAGAGCCTAAGGGTACTATTACCGAAGTACGTGCAGATGGCACGGTAGAATTAATTAAAGTTGGTCACTAACAAAACATGAACAGTGAAAAAAAAACTCGCCAAAGTACGGTGGCTGATTTACAGCTGTGCTTCGGCGGTTTTTCTGCTAAAGGTTTGAAAGCGGAAAACCAAGATGCTTTCGCGGCCATTGTGCCTAAAAAACTTGAATTACGCGCTAAAGGCGCGGTTGCTGCCATTGCTGATGGGGTATCAAGCGCCAGTAAAGCCGCTGATGCCTCACAACTTGCCGTGACTCAATTTATTACAGAGTATCTTGCAACCCCGCAAACATGGTCAACAGAAAAGTCTGCGGCTAAGGTATTAACTAGCTTAAATAACTGGTTGTATTCACAAAGTGGCTTTATTGATGATTTAGCCGATCCAAACGCTCCACAGTGGCTAACCACTTTTTCAGCCCTTATTGCTAAATCAACCACAGGTTATATCTTTCATGTTGGCGATACCCGCATAACAAAATATCGTCATCAACAATTAGAAGTTATTACCCGTGATCATAATCGCAAGCAAATTGGCCAACAGGATTTATTAACACGCGCATTAGGTGGCGATAATCGTTTAGAGGTTGATGTACACCAAATAGATTTACAGCCGCGTGATTTATACATGCTAAGTTGCGATGGCATTCATGATTATATGTCCAAAGCTGTTTTTAAAACCCTGTTTGATTCATTGCCGTTAGCACCAGAAAAGTCAGACTTAGAAGCGCTGGCAACAAAAATTGTTGCAACCGCACTTGAGCGTGGTAGTGATGACAATGTCACTTGTTTACTGGTCTATATTGACGCCGTACCCAATCGTAAACTGGCGGAAATTGAACGTGACTTGAGCTCAAAAACCATCCCACCAGCATTAAAGGTTGGCCAGAAACTTGATGGCTACCTGGTTAAAAAAGTGATCCACGCCAGCATTCGCTCACATTTGTATTTAGTCATCGATATTAAAACAGATAAACCTTATGTGTTAAAAGCACCATCAGCTAATTTTTCAGACGACGCGCTTTATTTGCAAGGCTTTATGCGTGAAGCTTGGGTTGGTGAACGCATTAAGCACGCTAACGTTATGCGGGTGATACAAGGTAATCAAGACAGTCCTTTTTTGTACCATGTCTGTGAATATATTAAAGGGCAAACTTTAAGTGAGTGGTTACATGACAATCCTAAACCTAACATTGCACAAGTTCGTGATGTAATGAAACAAGTGATCAGCGCATTACGATCGTTTCAACGTTTAGATCTTGTACATCGCGACTTAAAACCCGACAACATAATGATCGATGAATATGGTCAGATTAAATTAATTGATTACGGCACCGTATTTGTCGCTTCACTTGATGAAAACCAAGAAACCATCAAAGAAGAAGTACCGCAAGGCTCTTTAAATTATATTGCGCCTGAAACCTTATTACACATGCAAGCAGATAATCAAAGTGATCTATTTTCACTGGGGGTTATTTGTTATGAAATGCTGTCAGGCGAACTGCCTTACAAACCCATGCAACGTGCTGAAGTCACCATTAAGGCTTATAGCGATATGCAATATCGCAGCATTAAACAGTTTCGACCTGAACTACCCTTGTGGTTAGATCTCAGCTTACAAAAAGCAACAGCGGCTGATCCGAGACTGCGCTATCAAGCCTTTTCAGAATTCTTTACTGATTTAAGTAAACCCAGTTCATCTGCTGTTGAAGCATACAAAAAACAACCTTTGCTAGCGCGCAATCCTTTATTATTTTGGCAATCAGTATCCGCCTTATTATTTATTGGCTTGGTGGTATCTTTGCTTAATTAATTAACCGATGGACCTAGATTAATTAAGCTTTCACAGACCCGATAAATCGCTTTGATTTATAATGGCTAATATAATGTCTTAATATAATCGCTAAGGCTGGCTAAAAAAATTTCCTAAAGTGTAAACCGTCTCTTTTAGCTTAGTATTATATCAGCGCGACACCTAAGCCTGTGCCATTTTCAGTGATCCGCGCTAGTACACAGTCACTTATCTTGCACGCCAACTTGCTGCACATCATGAACGCGCACACTATTACCGCACACCATTGGTGCGCTAACCTCTTCACCATAGTGCAAAAACGCTATCTCGAGCCAACAACAAAACCCTATCCACTTGAATTTACTAATATAAATCAACTGGTTCATTTATTGCAGATAACAAACCATTATCTAGTTCCGCTAGTGCAGCGGTAATTTAAAGAAGTAGGATTGTAATAAATGAACACACAAGCTCAAAAAATCGTCGTCGTTGGCAATGGCATGGTTGGCCATCACTTTGTTGATGAAATGGCGAAACATGCCGGCTATGAAATTACCGTATTATCAGCTGAAGACCGTTTAGCTTATGACCGTGTTCACTTATCGGAGTATTTTTCTGGAAAAACCGCTGATGACTTAGCCATGACAACGCCAGCATACTACAACGAAATCGGTGTTAACTTTTTCACCAACGCGAAAGTCACTCACATTGATAAAGCCGCGAAAGTGGTAACCACTGAAGCGGGCGAAACTTACGCTTACGACAAGTTAGTCATGGCAACGGGCTCATACCCTTTTGTTCCCCCTATTCCAGGTAAAGAGCGCGACCATTGTCTGGTTTACCGTACTATTCAAGATTTAGAAGACATTCAAGCGTCAGCTAAAACCGGTAAAGTTGGGGTTGTGGTCGGTGGTGGTTTATTAGGGTTAGAGGCCGCTAACGCCCTTAAAGAGTTAGGCTTAGAAACACACGTGGTTGAATTTGCGCCACAATTGATGGGTGTGCAATTAGACAAAGACGGCGGCGCTTTACTGCGTTCAATGATCGAAGGCATTGGCGTACAAGTACATACCCAAAAAGCCACTAGCGAAATTGTTGACGGCGAAGAATGCGTTCACCGGATGAATTTTGCTGACGGCTCGCATTTAGAAACTGACGTTATCTTATTCTCAGCGGGTATTCGCCCCTATGATAACTTAGCCCGTGAATTTGATTTAGCGCTTGGCGAACGTGGCGGTATTGTGGTTGATAACTACTGTAGAACCTCTGACGAAAGCATTTACGCTATTGGTGAGTGTGCTTTGTGGAATAACTTTATCTTCGGTTTAGTCGCGCCGGGTTACACCATGGCTAAGGTGACTGCCGATAACATTATTGGCGGTGAGCAACAATTTACTGGTGCTGACATGAGCACTAAGTTGAAGTTAATGGGCATGGACGTAGGGTCAATTGGCGATGCCCATGCGCGTACTGAAGGTTGTAAAAGCTATGTTTATTCAAACCAACCTGACCAAATTTATAAAAAAATAGTCGTCAGTGCCGATGGTAAAGAATTATTAGGCGCGGTGTTAGTCGGTGATACCAGCGAATACGATGCATTATTGCAATACGCACTCAATGGTATTGAGTTACCTGAAAACCCCGACGGTTTAATTTTACCCAGCTCAGGCGAAAAACCCACCTTAGGCGTTGATGCCCTACCCGATACAGCCACCATATGTTCATGTTTGAATGTCACTAAAGGCGACATTATTGCCGCTCTTGATTGTGGTGCAATTGATGTTGGTGAAGTTAAGTCTTCAACAAAAGCCGGCAGCGGTTGTGGCGGTTGTGCGGCATTATTGAAAAAAGTAACAGATCACGAATTAGAAAAACGCGGTGTTGAAATTAGCACTGACCTTTGTGAACACTTTGCTTACAGCCGTGTTGAGTTATTTCACATTGTGCAAGCAGAACAAATTAAAACCTTTGACCTGTTAATAGAAAAACACGGTTCAGGTTTAGGCTGTGAAATTTGTAAGCCAGCAGCCGCGTCTATTCTCGCTTCGGTGTGGAACGATTACATATTAAAACCCGACCATGTATCACTGCAAGACACCAACGATGTCTTTCTAGGTAATATGCAAAAAGATGGTACTTATTCTGTCGTTCCCCGTATGCCAGGCGGTGAAGTAACCCCAGATAAATTAATTGTTATTGGTGAAGTCGCTAAAGAATATAACCTCTATACCAAAGTAACTGGCGGCCAACGTATCGATTTATTCGGCGCACGTGTTGACCAATTACCGGCGATATGGAAACGCTTAATTGATGCGGGTATGGAAACAGGTCACGCCTACGGTAAATCGTTACGCACAGTTAAATCTTGTGTCGGCAGCACTTGGTGTCGTTACGGCCAACAAGACAGCATGGCAATGGCCATTTTCTTAGAAGATCGCTATAAAGGTTTACGTTCTCCTCATAAAATTAAGTTTGCGGTCTCAGGCTGTACACGCGAGTGTGCAGAAGCACAAAGTAAAGACATTGGTATTATCGCCACGGAAAACGGCTGGAACTTATACGTCAGTGGTAATGGCGGCATGAAGCCTCGCCATGGCGACTTATTCGCCATTGATTTAGATGATGAAACCTTAGTGAAATATATTGATCGATACTTAATGTTTTATGTCCGTACCGCGGATCGTTTAACCCGTACTTCTGTCTGGTTAGAGAACCTAGAAGGCGGTTTAGCCTACATGGAAAAAATAGTTAAAGACGATCACTTAGGAATTAATGCTGAATTAGAAAAACAAATGCAAAATGTCGTTGATACCTACCAATGTGAGTGGAAAACAACGATTGAAAGTGAAGAACAATTAAAACGTTTCCGTCAGTTTGTTAACTCTGACACCGTCGATAACAACATAGAATTCGTTACTGAGCGTGATCAAATTCGCCCCGCTCAAGGTGATGAGAAAAAATATGGCGTTCAAATTCAAGCCGTTGATTTAACACCTGCATAAACAAGCTTTACGAATAAGGAAAGAAAAAAATGATAACAGAAAATAGCTGGCAAACCATCTGCCCCACCAGTGATTTAATTAAAAATTCAGGTGTTTGTGCCTTATTAGCAAACGAAGAGCAAGTGGCTTTATTCCAAGTAGGTAACGACAAAATTTATGCGGTTTCTAACTTTGACCCCTTTGGTAAAGCCAACGTTTTATATCGCGGTTTAATTGGCGAAACTAAGGGCGAGGTTTACGTTGCTTCACCCTTATTAAAACAGCGTTTTGTTTTAAATTCTGGTGCCTGTTTAGATGATGACACCTTGGCAATTAAAACCTATGAAACACGGGTTACCGATGGCCAATTAGAAATATTTGGTTAAGCCGTTAATTTTATTCTTGCTTGAAAAAATCCCAGCTTAAGTGATTAAGCTGGGATTTTCACTTTTAGTGATTGCATGATAAGTGTATTAACTAATTAGCCGGAAAATCATTAACGCTAATAGCGTAACAAGTAGACGATTCGCTATGAGATAAGTACATGCCACCCAGGTAATTACTTGCATCATCAGCTAGTTCTAGCTCAATCACATCTTCAGTAACAGGGTCAGAGTGACTAGCGCCCAAGCAGAAAAATGACTTTGCTCAATATTGGCAGGCCAAAGGTTATGACTCTGTTCATCCTGATACGCTTTATTTATTTTGGTGCAGGCTTGCATCAGAAACTAACAAAATGCAGATAAAAAAAACCATTAAAAAACTAACCAATTGATATTAAAGAATTTATTTTACTGGCATAAAACCTGCTGTATTACTTAATAATATAACCTCTTATTTTTTCTACTTTACTTAAATTGACAAAAAACACCTTATCTTTACTGAACAGATTTAACGCCGATTTTAAAAAACTCAAGGAATGCAGTATGCAACCAGTTCGTCAACTTTCCACACTGACTACATTAATTTTATTAGCAGGTTCAAGTGCTTCAGCTAGTGCAAATAGTGAGAGTGGGAGTAAGAGTGAGACCCAAGCTAAAACTAGTGTCAATTTGAACTTGCGATACGAAACAGTTGCTCAAGACAACAGTTTAAAAGATGCCTCCGCATTAACCTTAAGTACCCGATTAAATTACACCAGTGCTAGCTACCATGATTTTACCGCTGTTATTGAATTTGAAGACTCACGCCAAGTAGCAGGAGTTAACAACTATAACGATGCTGTGGGTAATAATACAAAATATTCTGTTATTGCCGATCCAGAAACCACTGAATTAGACCAAGCTTATGTGCAATACAAAAAAGATGGCGTCACCGCAAAAGTCGGTCGCCAAGTACTGACCTTAGATAATCATCGTTATGTTGGGCATGTGGGATGGCGTCAAGATAGACAAACATTTGATGCAGCGACTGTAACTTATGCAGCCTTAGACCATGTAAAAATCAGCTATAGCTACATTAATAAACGTAATCGTATTTTTTCAAATGAAAAAGATTTTGATGCAAAAGACCATTTACTTAACCTCGCCTACAAAACGAGTTACGGCAAACTAACCGCTTACAGCTACCTCTTAGAAGTTGATGAAGGAAGCGCTAATAGCTTAGATACTTTCGGGGTGAGTTTTAACGGTAAAAAAGACAAGTTTTCATATTCAGCCGAATTTGCTACTCAAGATTCAGAAAGCGGCGCAACTCACTACTCTGCAAGCTATATGGCCATAGAAGGCGGCTATAGCTTTGATGCTGTAACTCTTAAATTAGGTGCAGAAGTTTTGGGCAGTGATGATTCAATGTATGGGTTTTCAACACCACTGGCAACACTGCATAAATTCAATGGTTGGGCAGATCAGTTTTTAGGCACACCAAAAGAAGGCTTGATTGATCTTTATGCCTCAGTGTCAGGTAAAGCATTCGGCGGCGGTTGGACAGTGACAATTCATGATTATTCTGCTGATGAAGCAACCGATACGGTTGATGATTTAGGCAGTGAAATTAATGCCGTTTACGCGAAAAAATTCGCTAAGAATTATAAAGCAGGCTTAAAGTATGCGGCTTACTCAGCAGGCGATGCTACTGCAGGTAAAGTGGATACGGATAAAATCTGGCTTTGGGTAAGTGCAAAATTTTAGCTCACCAAACACACTTATAATGATAACGCTCAACAGGTTTGTTAAGCGTTATCACAAATTGTAAACCCATATCACTATTGCAGCAGGTAAATAAAATTAGCTCAAGTAACCAACAAATCATAGAGAAACAAAAAGTTGTCGTGGTCGGTAACGGCATGGTGGGTCACCATTTTGTTGAGCAATTGGCTCAATTGAACACAGCCGATCAAGCCATTGAGATAACTGTTTTGTCAGCAGAGCCTCGCCTTGCTTATGACCGTGTTCACCTTTCAACATACTTTAGCGGTAAAACAGCGGCGGATCTGGCCATGGCTGACGAAAAAACCTACCAAGGTTGGGCGGTAAATTTTCAAACAAATGCCAAAGTTGTTGATATCGATCGCAGTAATAAAAATGTTGTCACGCAAAACGGCCAAGTTATCGCTTATGACAAACTTATTTTAGCCACTGGCTCTTATCCTTTTGTACCTCCTATTCCAGGAAAAGACCGCGAGCATTGTTTGGTTTATCGCACCCTAGATGACTTAGACGCTATTCAAGCTAGTGCCAATGTCAGTAAAGTGGGGGTGGTTATCGGCGGTGGTTTACTCGGCCTTGAAGCCGCAAATGCCCTAAGCCACTTAGGTTTAAAAACCCATGTGGTTGAGTTTGGGCCACAATTAATGGGCGTGCAAATTGATGCCGGTGGCGGTCGCTTATTAAAAGAAAAAATTGAAGCTTTGGGTGTTGAGGTACATACATCAAAAGCCACTAGCGTGATTGAAGACGGCGAAAGCTGTCGTTATAAACTGTGTTTTAGTGATGACACCGTACTAGAAACCGACCTGATATTATTCTCCGCAGGTATTCGCCCTTATGACAATCTAGCCAAATCATTCGCGCTTAAAATGGGTGAACGAGGCGGTATAGTAATTAATAACCAATGCCAAACCTCAGATGAAAATATCTATGCCATTGGTGAATGTGCCCTCTGGAACAACTTTATTTTTGGTTTAGTGGCGCCGGGTTACCAGATGGCTAAAGTGGCTGCAAAACATATTATGGGTGAACAAGCCTTGTTTACCGGTGCCGATATGAGTACTAAATTAAAGCTCATGGGGGTTGAAGTAGGCTCAATAGGGGATGCACACGCAAAAACCCCGGGGGCAATAACCTATACCTATCAAAATCAACCGGCCGGTGTATACAAGAAAATAGTGCTCTCGAGTGACAAAAGCAAAATGCTCGGCGCGGTGTTAATTGGTGATACCAGTGAATACGACTCGTTATTACAATACCTACTTAATGCCATAGATTTACCTGCATCACCGGAAGCACTGATACTGCCTTCATCAGGAGAAAAACCGACATTAGATGTTACAGCATTACCTGATACCGCCATTATTTGTTCATGTCATCAGGTCACAAAAGGCTATATTATCAGCTCAATCGCTCAAGGGGCTTGCAGCGTGGGTGATATTAAAACCTGTACTAAAGCCAGTAGCGGATGTGGTGGTTGTAGCGCTTTATTGAAAAGTCTGGCTGAGGCAGAATTTGAAAGCCGTGCTGTGAAAATTAAACAAGATATTTGTCTGAGTGTCATCGAATAAAATTCGAACATAAACAAATAAACAAATAAACAAAACATCCCATATAAAGCGGGCTGTATATCATTCTCTGTTGTAAAGGTAAATTTTATGAGTTGTTCTCAATCGTCACATATTGTTCAATCAACTTGCGCATACTGTGGTGTCGGCTGCGGTATTGATATCACAGTTAAAAATGGCAAGGCCTCTGGATTAGAGGGCACAATAGAGCACCCCGCCAATTTTGGACAACTGTGCGTAAAAGGCAGCAATTTATTAGCCACCACAGATTTAACCAACCGCCTGCTTGAACCACAAATAAATAACCAAACGGTTGATTGGTCAACGGCGACGAGCCATGTGGCAGATAAATTTGCACAAATTATTAAAGAGCATGGCCCTGATGCGGTCGCTTTTTATGTCTCAGGACAAATACTGACTGAAGATTATTATCTGGCGAATAAATTAATGAAAGGCTATATAGGCTCAGCCAACATTGATACCAACTCACGTCTTTGTATGTCGTCAGCTGTTGCAGCTTATAAGCGCAGTTTTGGTGAAGATGTTGTGCCTTGCAGCTATGAAGATTTAGACAGTACTGAGCTATTATTAATTACCGGCTCTAATGCCGCTTGGACCCATCCCGTATTATATCAGCGTATTGAACGCGCTAAAAAACGTAATCCAGCCATGAAAGTCGTGGTTATTGACCCACGTAAAACCGCAACCTGTCAAATAGCTGATTATTTTTTACCGATAAAGCCAGGCACTGACGCCGCATTTTTTAACGGTCTGTTAAATTACTTAAGCGCTAACAATGGCTTAAATAATGACTATATTGAGCAACATACCCAAGGTTTCGAACAAGCCTTATTAGCAGCAAAGAAATGGTCACTCGCTGAAGTATCAGCCTATTGCGATCTTGACCAACAACCCCTTGCCAGTGTCTATCAATTATTTGCCGACACTGAAAAAGTACTCAGCTTTTATTCAATGGGCATCAACCAGTCAAACTCAGGCACGGATAAGTGTCAAAGCATTATTAATTGTCACTTAGCTACCGGAAAAATAGCCAAAGACGGTTGTGGGCCTTTCTCTATCACAGGTCAACCCAACGCTATGGGCGGTAGAGAAGTCGGCGGTTTGTCTAATCAATTAGCCGCTCATATGGATATTGAAAACCCTGAGCACCGCTCAACAGTACAGCGCTTTTGGCAATCACCCACTATCGCTGATAAAGCCGGCTATAAAGCTATTGATCTGTTTGACGCTATGGATGAAGGTAAAATTAAAGCGGTCTGGATAATGGCGACTAATCCCATGGTAAGTTTACCTGATGGTAAAAAAGTCGCCCGGGCCTTAAATAAGTGTGAGTTTGTCGTGGTCTCTGACTGTGCTGAAAATAATGATACCTTAGACTTTGCTGATGTAAAACTACCCGCAACGCCATGGTTAGAAAAGAACGGCACAGTAACCAACTCAGAGCGCCGTATCTCACGTCAAACTAATGCGATAGCCCCTAATGGTCAAGCTAAGCATGACTGGAAAATTATTGCAGAAGTTGCCACCGCCATGGGTTTTTCAGGCTTTGATTATTCGCATGCTAGTGAGGTTTTTAGAGAGTTTGCTCAATTGTCAGGTTTTGAAAATAATGGTGCACGTGTCTTTGATATTTCTGCATTTTCAACCATTACGCCACGACAATATGACCGTTTAAAACCGGTACAATGGCCCGTTAATAGCACCTACCCTGAAGGTAAAAAACGTGTCTTTGAAGATGGAAAATTTTCTACAGCTTTAGGTAAAGCACTATTTTTTCCGATTACGCCGCGCCAGCCAAGACAAAAAACCTCGGAAAAATTTCCCTTTCGATTAAACAGTGGTCGGTTAAGAGATCAATGGCACACCATGAGCCGCACAGGTAAAGCGTCGCAGCTTACCGCACATACCGATAAATGTTATCTCTATATCAATCCTGTCGATGCCGCACAGTTAAAGATAGTTGATGATGAAATAGTCAATATCTCATCTGATACAGGGCAAGCGAGTGTGCATGCAAAATTAGATAAAAATCAACGTCCTAATGAATGCTTCATGCCTATTCATTGGAATAAGCAGTTTGCGTCTAGCGCCAATGTCAGCAACTTGTATGCGAGCATTGCCGACCCACTTTCTGGTCAACCTGAACTTAAACACGGGGCTATCGCTTTAAGCAAGACAGCATTCCAGCAATTTGGACAACTGCATATTAGCGAAGATTTTATTGCTCAAACTGAAATAACTAACGAATTTTGGACCAAGGCTCGCACAAGTTATGGCATGAGTTTTCAATTTGCTAATACGCAGCCTGAAACAGATATTTTGCATTGGTGTCAAACAAGCAGTCAAATATCGGGCGAATGGCGACAATTTAGTCAAGGAGATACCCAGTACGTTGTTTGTTTACAAGCAGGAAAATTAGCCTTTTTATGTTATAGCTCGGCAACTAATCTGAGCATCGAAAACGCTTGGCTTCAGCATGTTTTTAATCAAGCAAGCTTGCTAGAGCAGGATATTCAGTCTCTATTATCGGGCACTTCCAGTGATGAATTCGCTCAAGGCAAACAAATTTGTAGTTGTTTTAATGTCGGTGAAAAAGACATCATTAGTGCCATTAAATCGGGCTGTAGTTCAGTTGAACAACTAGGTGATAACTTAAAATGTGGCACTAATTGTGGTTCATGTAAACCAGAGCTCAGTGTTTTACTTGATGAATACGGCATAAATACCACAGAAATAATTAATTCCACTTTTATAGCAGAGCTCGCATAATTTGCCCATCATCATTTTAATGTCAGCATTGAAATGATGATGGCTCTCGCGAGTAAATCTTACCTTCAAAATCACTGCATGGGTATAATACCAATTTCATTAATTAGGTGGTCTACTTTATACGCAGGAAAAATGGCCAAATATAAGGAATTTATTTTAATAACTAGTTGTTCTAATTATTAAATAAATAACGCAGTAGTGGGTGATTTTAACCAGTAAAAATGATCAGATAATTAGTGAGATTGGTATCGCATGACATTTTAGCTATTTTTAGCTAAAATACCGCTAGACTTAAATAAACTGGCTATGGTCAGTTGCACCTTAAAATGAAATATAATGTCAACTCAAACACCCGCTAAACGTCCTAATACCTTTTTAGAGATTATTTTTAATATTGCTATTCCGTCGGTTATTTTAATGAAACTATCGGGGGATGAATATTTAGGCACTGTATATGCCTTAATATTGGCGTTATTATTTCCACTCGGTTATGGCTTGTATGATTTTATTAAAAACAAGTCCATGAACTTCATTGCCTTACTTGGCTTTATAAGCACCTTATTAACCGGGGGTATTGGTTTATTTGAGTTAGATGTGCAATGGCTAGCCATTAAAGAAGCCGCCATTCCCTCGGCAATTGGTTTAGTGGTACTCATTTCTGGCTTTTGGGGCAAACCCTTAATTGCCAAAATATTATTAAATCCGTTGGTGTTTAACTTAGAGTTAATCTATCAAACCCTCGAAAATAAAAATAAAACCGATGAGTTTAAAGCCAAAATTCAGCGGGCAAATCACTTTTTATCCACCACCTTTGTTTTTTCTGCTGCCATGAATTACTTATTAGCGAAATGGATTGTCGTTAGTCCTGCAGGTACGACGGAGTTTAACGAGCAATTGGGTGAGATGACTCTATTAAGTTATCCAGTGATTGCGATACCTTCGATGATCATGCTAATTGCGATTATGTTTTATGTTGTCAGAAGTACCATGAAGTTAACGGATTTAAAGTTGGATAACATATTGAACAGTGAAAAATAACGCTATTTAGTTTACCTTTACCCCTGTAACACTTAGTTACTATCGGTTTTAAGGGTATGCTTAGCTAGGTATAAAAAATCCTTACCAGAAGAGCTTACATTAGTTGTGTAAGCTCTTTTTTTATCTGGCTATTATGCTCTTTGTAGACTTAAGTATAGATTTAACTCGCGTTAAAATCCCATAAAAAAACCACAGCCAGTTGCCTGGATGTGGTTTTTATTTACCCTAACATATTGTTAAATAAATATTTTCATCTTAATCAACTTACTTTTTAGACCGCTTTAAAATCGGCAGCCAATAACCAAAGCCCCAAAGCATGGTTTGCAGAAAGTTCATGGCTAAACCACTTTGTTTTTTAAACTTAGCTTTCATCGAAAAAAACTCAATAAAGTGTACTAAAAGCGCCACACCCGCTAATGTAAAAGCATAAAGTTGATAGTCTGCTGGTAGTGGTGATAGCGATAATAAACCTAATATTGCCAAAACCCATAAACCGGTCAGTAAAGCTTTAAGACTATATATAACGACATTTAACATCTGCATATTCCTCAATTAATTTGCCAAGATCATCGCTGACACTTTTTCGGCAATCGCCATTGTTGGCGCGTTTGTGTTACCACTGATCAGCGTTGGCATAATTGAAGCGTCAACTACTCGCAGGTTTTTAATGCCATGAACTTTTAACTGATGATCAACCACCGCCATATCATCATGGCCCATTTTGCAGGTACCAACAGGGTGATACACTATGCCTAGGCGCTCTTTTACCTTAGCAAAAATTTGTTCATCGGTTTCAAAATCCTTGCCTGGATGCACTTCATTATCATAATGTTCGGCTAATGCCGGCGCGGTTAATATTTTACGCAACTGTCGCATACCATCAATCATCACCGCTTTGTCTTTGCCTGCTTGATCAGAAAAAAAGTTAAAATCAATCTCTGGTGCGTCTTGATAATTAGCAGATTTTAGCGATACCGTGCCAGTGCTTTCTGGCCGTAAAACACAAATATGACATGAAAAACCATGCTGTGATAAAAGTTTCAGATCGCGACCATTATCGTCATATAACAATGGCAACATATGTAATTGAATATCTGGCCTTTGCACCTGCTCACTTGATTTAAGAAAGCCACCTGCCTCTAAAATACTATTGGCCAGCTTACCTTTTTTACCCATGATATATTTCACCGTATCGGGTAGCATTTTCAGTAACCCGCTGACTGACACAGTAAAGCCATCTGTTTTTTTACTTTTGACTAAGATACAAGCATCAACATGTTCTTGTAGGTTTTTACCCACACCTTTAAGTTCATGAACACAATCAATACCCTGCTCGTTAAGTTCATTTTTATCACCAATACCCGAGAGCATTAATAACTGCGGTGAAGCGATAGTTCCACCACTTAAGATCACTTCTTTTTTAGCCGTTATGCTGCTCTTTTCACCTTTAATAACCACATCAACGCCATAGGCTTGTTGGTCTTTTATCAGTACCTTACTGACTTGTGCATCGGTTAATACAGTCAAATTTTCTCTAGCAAGTATCGGTAATAAATAGGCATGCGCCGCCGAGCAACGCTTACCATCTTTTATGGTGCACTGGTAATAGCCAACGCCTTCTTGATCACTGCCATTAAAATCATCGGTAAATTTAAAGCCCGCTTGTTTGCCCGCCTCAATATAACGTTTACTGATTTCATAAAAAACCGGCCGGTCAGTGACCTGTAAAGGCCCACTATCACCGTGCCATTCACTTGACCCGCGCTGGTTAGTTTCTGATTTTTTAAAGTAAGGTAACATATCGTCAAATGCCCAACCTTCATTGCCTAAAGCAGCCCAGTGGTCATAGTCTTGTTTTTGACCACGAAGATACAGCATGGCATTGGTAGCAGAACTACCGCCTAAACCTCTACCACGGGGCACAAACAAGGCAGCACCGTGACGAATATCACTTTTAGGCTTAGCATTAAAACTCCAATTGAACTTTTTCAAAAACATAAAGGCTGAAAAAGCGCCTGGGGTATTAACTAACATACTCTTGTTGTCACCACCGGCTTCTAATAAACAAACCGTAAATTTACCATTCTCGGTTAATCGATTGGCTAAAACACAACCTGCTGAACCGCCACCAACGATAATATAATCAAACTCGTTGGCTGATTTTTTTTGAGTGTTCATCACAAAAACCTCACTTGTTCAAATTGGGTTAATTCGTTTTTATATTTATATTTATATTTATTTTTATACTTATACTAGGGCGTCACAATATTGAACCAGAATGGAAATTCATCCATCATCATCAATAGCTGACCAAAGACTTTGCCATTGCCATCGAGCTGCATTTTTCCAGATTTAACCAATTGCCCAAAAGACTGTTGCTTTAACAGTAAAAGGTTTAAATCTTTACGGTCGATAGTGACCGTTAAGTCTGCGGCTTTGTCTTGAATATTTTCAATGTTATTTAAATGGGCATTACTTAACTCGACTAGGAATTTTTCATTACGGTCGGGGAAAACAAAATTAATTTTAAACTGATGCGCCAAGGCTTTGTCGGTATTTAACCGCACGCCCAGAAAATCAAAAATCAATTCACTACTCATAGCTTTGATGATATCTGGTCCAGCTTTAGTGGCTTTAGCCTGGGTAGGTATGCCGTGGCGCAATTCAAAAGCGGCCGCTAGATAACTATTACGCCAGCCGGCATTTTCAGCTTGGTAACCCAATTGTTCTAAGGTGTCTGCTTGCAGGTTTTTTGCTTGCTGATTTTCTGGCTGAGCAAAAACTAAGTGATTGAGTAACTCAGCTACCCAGCGATATTCGCCTTGATCAAAAGCTTTTTGCGCCTGAGCCAGTACCTTTTCTGCGCCGCCCATCAAGTCAATATATTTAACCGATGATTGCGCCGGACTCAACTTATTAAGCGTTGCCGGATTAGCGTCATAAAAACCTAAGTATTTATTGATAATACCTCTAACATTATGAGAATAAGAGCCATGGTAACCACGGTTATACCACTGGTGCGCTAACACGTCAGGTACCGCTAATTGGTTGTGTATTTCATTAATGGTGACGCCTTTGTTGGCAAGATTTAGCGTTTTATCATGTAGATAACCATACATATCACGCTGTTTCTCTAACACTTCTATAATGTATTCTTTGCCCCATCTTGGCCAAGAGTGCGAAGCAAACATGATGTCGCTATCCTGAGCAAAACGATAGATAACTTTATTTATAAACTTACTCCACGCTTGTGAGTCGCGTACTTCAGCGCCACGTAGGGTATAAATATTGTGCAGTGTGCCAGTAACATTTTCAGCCAACCAAAGGGTTTTAAATTGGGGGAAATAGGTGTTCATTTCAGCGGGTGATTCTGTCCCTGGGGTGTTTTGCATGACCATTTCAATACCATCAACAATAATGGTTTCTTCATCGGCCAAAATTTCTCTCGTCGGTGCAATCAAATCGATGTAGCCGGTAGATAAGCCTTTACCAATAGCGGCGTCAACTTGGCCTTTAGGACCTTTTGCCAGCGCGTTACCATATTGGTAGGTGGCACGACGCGTCATCGCATTGCCGGCTAAGACATTTTCTTTAATCGCGTGTGCCATAAAACCACGCGGGGCAATAATTTCTACGGCACCAGAATCAACTTGGGCTTGGCTAACCACGCCTTTTATACCACCAAAATGGTCAGCATGAGCGTGACTATACACTACGGCTTTTACCGGGAATTGACCTAGTTCTTCGGTCACAAGGGCTAATGCCGCTCTAGAGGTCGCCGCCGTTAATAGGGGATCAAAAATAATCCAGCCACTATCACCTTTAATAAAAGTAATATTGGCTAAATCGTAGCCTCTGACCTGATAAATGCGTTCGGTTACTTGATACAAGCCATAAGCCATATTTAACTTAGCTTGACGGAGTAAACTGGGGTTAACCGTGTCTATATTAGGGTTATTAAGTAAAAATTGATAATTACCGAGTTCCCAAACCACATTACCTGAGGTGTCTTTAATGATGAGTTTTTCAGGCCGTTTGATCAGGCCTTTTTCCGCCAAAGAGAAATCAAGTTTATCGCTAAAAGGTAAGTTTTTCAGTAATTGCGCTTGATGAGCAAGGGTATATTTACTGGCGGGTTTTAGCTCGGTATTAGCATGAGCAGCACCCATGGTGACGAATAAAGCACAATATAAAAATAAAAAAGTACGTTTGCACATATCATTTCTCTTAAATAAGCGATAAAAAAAGCTGATTAATGCGGTTGAAAATACATTCAACCCTATTAATCAGCTCGGTTCTACTTCACTTTACTTTAATTAACGACCTAAACGTCTAAGCGCTGAAGTTGAAAAGTCTTGTCTACTGACTTTTTCGCCCCAAATCATAAAGGTCGGCTCTTCATTACTTAAACCAGTCACCAAGTAGCGACCAGAATTTAAGTCGTGTAAGGTTTCAGCAACCATCCAAGGGGTATCAACATCATAGAATTGGATGTTGTGGGCTTCTGATAATTTCCACAATTCACCACGACCGTCATATTGATCGATAACAGAGGCGCCCCAAGTATCTTCATCAATAAAGAAAGTACGTTTAGCATAAATATGTCTAGCGCCTTCTTTTAATGTTGCCTCAACTTGCCAAACACGGTGTAACTCATATCTTAAATGCTCAGCATTTAGATGACCTTCTTGTATTAAGTCTTCATATTTTACTGTGGTATCGAGTAAGTTATATGAGTTATATGGGATATAAAGCTCTTTTTTACCGACTAACTTCCAGTCATAACGATCAGGAGCACCATTGTACATATCATAGTTGTCAGTCGCTCTTAAACCATCAGTACCTGCGCCTGGGCCGTCATAAGCCACATTAGGTGCACGACGAACACGACGTTGGCCTGCATTGTAGACCCAAGCTTTACGTGCTTCTTTCACTTGATCTATAGTTTCATGAACTAATAGCGCAGTACCTGTTAAGCGTGATGGCGCAGTAATTTCCTGAAGATAATAGAACAATATATTGGCATCTTCTTCAGCATCACGGCCGCCTTTTAAAAACTCAGGCCAAACTAATTGGTCATTCATTTTTACGGGTACAAATGAACCATTGGCTTGTACAGGAATCGTGGTCAAAAAACGTTTAGCCGTACCACCACGATAACGCGTGATGTGATTCCAAATAACTTCTGAGCCATTTTGCGCGATTGGAAAAGGGATAGTGGTATCAAAATTAGCGATACCATTACCCGATTGCACCAATTCAGCTGTGGTCGCATTTTTCTTCACAACATCATAAAGATCATTTGAGTAAGCGGCTGTTCTTCTGGTTTGATAAATAGGCATTGTATAGTCTGCATACTTTTCAAACATAGCAATTTGACCAGCACTTAAATTAGCTTTGTAATCACCAAAATTAGCGTTAGTAATTGAAAACAAAACCTTATCTTCTGCAAAAATGTTTGCGGGACGCCCTGAGTCTGCACTTGCTGTCGTATTTTTACTGGTTAGCCCACCTGTCCATGCCGGAATAGTACCCGAGGCATTAGCCGCCATTTCAGCACCTAATGGCGTTAGCGTTTTGCCTAATTGCTCAGCTTGCTCTGCAGTCACTTTGGCGAAGGTATAACTACTAACGAGTGATAGCATTAGTAAACTTGCTGTTGTAATATTTTTTTTCATCATAATTCTCTTATGTTTTTTGCAATATAACTAATATGAAATGCCAAATGACAGCGAAACTAAATCTTTATCTTCTAAATTGCTGTGACTACCACCTGAGTAGTTGTTGTAGCCTAGCGTCATAGAGTATTTTTGTTGATATGAAGCTTGCACAGAAACCCCTAGATTTTTGCGACCTTCATGAAATTGCTGACCTGGATCTGGCGAATAGCCACTCACATCATGGCCCCAAAAAATACTTGGCTCTAATGATATGCCTGCATAGACATCGCTATAAGTAAAAATAGCTTTCATGCGATAGCCCCAAGCATTATCGCTCACAAAACCATCGGCACGACAATCACCTGATAAAGCACCTGCGGCAACCAAATTGGTACAGTTAAAACCACCACCGGCATCAAAGTCACCTAAACCAAAGACAGAATTACGACCATAATGTTGATCAGAGTCTTCAACACCATCAGTTAAAATAACACCGACTTCACCAATAACGGTTATGCGAGAAGCTCCTAACCTGTTTTCAAAGAATTTAATCGCGGTGACTTGTAATTGGGTCACATCAAATTCATCCCAACCTTGAACTTCTTGGCCATAGCCAACAGCGGTAACTCTTGGGCTGAAACGTAATACCGGTGATTCAGACAAAGCACCATTTAATATTTCCGGACCACTAATTTGAATAGGCGTATCTGGCTTGTAAGAAACCTCACCTGATAAAGCCACACCGGCAACATTGGTGGCAAAACTAGCACCAAAGTATTTTAAGTCTTCAGGAAATTCAATATTATAACCAGGATTTAGTGCCGCTAAAGCGCCGCCTGTTGGGTCGACCATCTTAGGAACAAAAACCGGTGTAGGGCTTCCTGTTGCTAAAGGAACACTGGTACGAACAGCATTAATTAGTGGCACACGAGAGTGAATATTCATGTAGTACAAACCAAACTCAGTATCATTGAGTTCTTCAGCATAATAACGTGCCGCTATACCGTATTGACCACCGTCATCTGGTTCAACATCTGCTTGTCTTTCAGCAGCAAAACCTCCGGCTAAACCGGCTTGATCGCCAAAAGGTCCTACCGAAACAAAGTTACAACCAGAGGCGGCAAAATCTGCTCCTGAGAAATAAGTACCACAACCATCAATTTGAGTTTTTTCCCACTCATATTGATAAAAAGCTTCAATACTTAATTCACTGGTTAAACCTAAGTTAGCGTAGAGCATGCCAACCGGTAAAATACCTTCTTTTAATGTCGCGCCTGGGCGACGTAATGCGGCGACATCAAATGGGTTAGATGAGTTCATACCGCCTTGAATAAAGGTGCTTTCACCCCAGCTCACCACTTGGCGGCCTAAACGTACATCCAGAGGAGAGGTACCTATATCGAATGCGCCATAAACATAAGCATCAAGTAATGTTACACCTGAGAATTTAGTATTATCTTCAAAGCCATCATCACTTAATGGGGTATTTGGCGTGTAGCCATTGTTAGAATTACCATGAAGCACATCACTATCTTTAAGCGCATAGTCGTACCAATATTTAACACGAACAAAAGCACCAAAATTACCTTTACTCAACTGCAGATCATGCACACCTTTTATTATTTTCGAATAGGCATCATGCTTGGCATAGTTTAAGTTGCCATCATCTGTAGTTGATGTAAAACCTGTTCCACCATTGGTTTTACCAATAAAACGAGGGTCAGCATCACCCAGTCTCCAACTTGCGCCAATATCTAATTGTGAGTTGATTTGCAGTAGAATGTCATTGTCTTCACCAAAGTTAAAGTCTACGGCCTGCGCTGAGGATGTACCCAGTGCCATAGCAACAACCAGAGCTAATGGTTTGATTTTACAGTTATTAGTTAGCATTTTATTCGCCTGTTATTATAGTTGTAATAGGTCAGTTGTAATAGATAATGTAATGTTTTTTTAATGTAATTGTAATAGGTAATGTAATATTTCTTCCGCATTAACATTACGCCAATGTTTTAATTAATATTTCGCTAAATGCGCCAACCTATTGTCATTTCGTGCAATAGTCGTAAAATAGAAAAAAATCAAAATATAGGTAATGCAGTGCAAGATTATTATTCAACATTAACAGGCTGGATGATCCCTATTTCAAGGGCTATGCAAGCAAATAGCATTGACGCTGCAAAAGCGCTAAAAGAATGTGATATCTCTCTCGATGTCATGCAGGATCAAGAGTCTAGTATTGCTGCCGAAAAGTTTGCCCATTTACTTGAATATTGTAATAAAAAATTAGATCGTCATGATTTTTCTGTACTAGTAGCAGAGCAATTTCACCCAGGTATGTTTCATGCATTAGGTTATGCCATGATGTCTTCAAATACCTTGTATGATGCACTGGAGCGTATTGCTCATTACAAACGTGTGGTGTCAAACACTTGCCAATTAGTTAATCATGAACGCAATGAACACTTAGTCTTTGAAATGAACATTTTTACCTATGAATCAACTAACAGACCCGTACTATCACAAGAAATTGTCGAAACTTTTCTAGCGACCATTATCCGCTTTTCCCGCGAGCTTGTTACCTTAGACTTTGCGCCGGTAAAAGTTTGTTTTGCTTACCCTACTCCCCGATATGATGTGTCTTATTTAAACAATTTTTTTAACTGTGAAGTAGAGTTTGATAGCAACCAAACCGCGATTATCTTTGATCTAAAGCAAACGAAAGAAAAATTACTTTGTGGTAATCCCTTAATCACTCATAGCCATGAAAAAATGCTTGACGAATTTATGGCTAGAGTTGATAAAAATGATTTAACACATATCATCAAAAACAAAATTTTTGAACTATTACCACTTGGCGCACCATCACAAACTGAAATAGCTGAATTTCTTGGGATGAGTTTGCGTAATTTGCAACGCAAATTAAATGACCAAGGGACAAGTTATAAAGAAATATTAGAAAGCACGCGCAAAAAATTAGCGATGAATTACATTACTCAAAAACATTTAAGCTTAAGTGAAATTGGCTATTTAGTGGGTTTTTCCAGTGTCGGTAATTTTAATCGCGCTTTTAAACGCTGGACCAATCAAACCCCTGGTGATTATCGACAAGGTCGTAAAACATAGAAAATTAGCGCTCAATTTTTCTAAAACTGCATACATCTGCAGTTTGGCTGGCGTGTGTATAAGGGCTATCATCAGTTTAAAGCTTTGAAGATAATAAAGTTAAATTGATGCTAGCGATATCACATAGTCCAAATTCAGCGGCAAAAATCCCATCAAAAATTAACTGTGTTGCAAAGATAATCATTTGGCACGTTTAACACCTCTAAATTAAATTGTTATCATCAATACTAGTCAGTAGATTTATATAACTTATTAGGACTTTTATGCGCCCATCTTATATTGCTCTTAGCGTGATAAACTTATTTTTTCTCGCACAGCTTAATTTAGCTGAAGCGAAAACTAGCTTAGATTTACTTGAGTTACCCGCTAAGCAAAGCGCTTTAGCCAGTAAAAGTGTACTGATGGCAATGACGCCTAATAATAACGCTATTCTAGCGGTAGGTGAACGTGGCCATATTATTAACTGGAAAAGCCAGTCAGATTGGCAGCAACAACAGTCCCCGGTGAGTGTATCTATAACCAATATCAGGGTATTGTCTAACGGCAGCAAAATAGCCGTGGGGCATGATGGTGTCATTCTAAAAAGTGCCCCTGAAAGTAACACTTGGCATAAAGTATTTACTGGCGCTGAGCTGACTAAGCTTAAAATAGCCCAGGTAAAAGCACAACATAAAGCCCTGCAGTTAGTGATAACGAATACGCAAGATGAAGACGAACTTGATGAGCTAACCTACCAACTTGAAGACTTAGCCTTTGCCATTGAAGATAACCAATTAGAATTAATCTCTGGCCCCAACAAACCGCTTTTATCTGTTACAAGTACCGCTAACGACACCCTATTTGCTACTGGTGCTTACGGCTCATTTTTGACCAGCAATGACCAAGGAGAAACTTGGTCATTAATCAGTAAGCGCCTTGATAACCCTGACAGCTTTCATCTGAATTCTGTAATTACCACCCCTGATGATCAGTTATATATTGTTGGCGAAAATGGCATGGGCTTTCACTCTGACAATCAAGGTGAAACTTGGTCGTCAATGGCTTTACCCTACTCTGGCAGCCTATTTGGCATTATCGCCAATCCGACAAACTCTGCTCAACTGGTGGCTTTTGGCTTACAAGGTAATCTGATGGTATCGCTTGACGGTGGCGCGCATTGGCAACATAAAAAGCTACCCACTAGCGCTAGCTTACTCGGCGGCACCTTCTCTAAACAAGGTAAAGCTTACTTAGTGGGACACGGGGGCTTAATTGTCGATTTACTCCCTGAAGACCTCAGCACATTGACGATTAATAAACATCCTTCAGGTGCAGCACTTTCAAGTGTTTTAGTGCAAGAAAATTCATTAGTTCTCGCCGGACAATTCGGTATTTTAACCTGGTTACTTAAGCAGTAAGGGCAAACTTATGTCAGAGAATAAACCCGTTCATTCGGCTAGCAAGTTAGAGCAACTTATAGAGAAATTCGTCTTTGGTCATCGCGCGATAGTGATGACCATTATTGCCGTTTGTATCGCTTTACTGACCATTCAAGCGGTTAACGTTAAGCCCGAAGCTAGCTTTACTAAAATGATCCCCGGTGATCATCCTTTTGTAAATAATTTTTTAACCTATCGAAAAGAACTGGCTGATTTAGGTAATGTGGTTCGCATTGTGGTAGAAAATAATCAAGGTGACATTTTCAATGCTGATTTTCAACAAACCTTAAAGCAAGTTACTGACGAAGTTTTCTATATTCCAGGCGTAAGTCGTGATGGTCTTAAATCATTGTGGACACCTAATGTTCGCTGGCAAGAAGTCACCGAAGAAGGTTTTGTTGGTGGCGCCGTAATCCCCGATGGTTATGACGGTTCGGCTGAAATGATAGAGCGCGTTAAAGCGAATATCTTTAAATCAGGACAAATAGGCGTGTTAGTGGCTAATAATTTCCAATCAGCCATTATTTTAGCACCCTTGCAAGACATCAACCCTGAAACAGGTTTGCCGCTTGATTACCGAGAGCTGTCAAAGATTTTAGAAGAAAAGATACGTGACAAATACAGTAGCGACAATATCACTATTCGTATTGTTGGCTTTGCAAAAGTGGTCGGTGATTTAATCGATGGCGCTTTACAGGTTGTCGCCTTTTTCGTTTTAGCCGTGCTTATTACCTTTGTATTATTATGGTTTTATTCGCGCTGTATACGCAGCACAGTGTCGGTATTAGTCTTCTCTATTTTTGCCGTATGTTGTCAACTGGGTATTCTGAATTTACTCGGTTTTGGTATTAACCCTTATTCAATGTTGGTGCCCTTTTTAGTTTTTGCTATTGGTGTTAGCCACGGCGTACAAATTATCAATTCAATTATTCACCATAGCGTCACTGGCGCTAATAAAATTGATGCGGCCAAACTTGCTTTTCGCTCACTCTATATTGCGGGCATTACCGCTTTAGTCAGTGATGCTATCGGTTTTACCACCTTAATGGTGATTGATATTGAAGTGATCCGAGAACTCGCCATAGCCGCCAGTATTGGTGTCGCGATTATTATTGTCACCAACTTAGTTGCACTACCTATTTTAATGAGTTACATCGGTGTTTCTCCCGCTGGTTTAAAATACGCCCAAAAATCAGCTCATAAAACCGGTATTGTTGAGCGTTTGTTTAAAAACTTTGCTAAACCGCCACTTGCAAAAGTAGCGATAGCTGTTGGCATTATTCTTTTTGCTTTAGGGCTTTATTTCTCACAAGCTATGCAAATTGGTGATTTAGACGCCGGAGCACCCGAGCTAAGACCTGATTCCCGCTACAACTTAGACAATGCTTATATTGTTGAAAATTACAGTACCAGTACCGACCTATTTGTCATTATGGTTAAAACTGAAGTTGAGCAATGTGCTCAATATCAAAACCTAGTGTGGGTCGATCAATTTCAATGGCATTTACGCAATGTGCCTGGTGTACAAGCGGTAAAATCTGTTGCCGATGTGTCAAAATTTGGTCTGTTTGGTATGAACGAAGGCTCATTAAAATGGTACGGCTTAAATCGCAACCAGTTAATGACCAACGCTTCCTTGTCTAAAACACCACAAGGTTTGATGAACAAAGATTGCTCTATGGTGCCCGTGCTGGTCTTCCTTAATGATCATAAAGCACAAACCCTAGACAATGTGGTTAAAGCGGTAGAAGTATTTAAAGCTGAAAACCAAGTTGATGGGGTCGAATTTCTGATGGCTGCCGGTAATGCCGGTATAGAGTCTGCCACTAATATGGTGATTGAAGATGCACAAACTGAAATGCTAGTTTGGGTATATGCCATTGTTATTATTATTTGCTTAATCACCTTTAGAAGTGGTCGCATCGTGGTTTGTATTATCACGCCATTAATTTTAACCAGTATCATGAGCCAAGGTTTAATGGGCGTTTTAGGTATTGGCGTAAAAGTTGCCACCTTACCTGTCATTGCCTTAGGTGTGGGTATTGGTGTTGATTACGGTATTTATATTTTCAGTAAAGTTAAAGAAGCACTCGGCCAAGG
This sequence comes from Colwellia sp. MB3u-45, assembly GCF_014077005.1. Classification (GTDB taxonomy): domain Bacteria; phylum Pseudomonadota; class Gammaproteobacteria; order Enterobacterales; family Alteromonadaceae; genus Cognaticolwellia. The sequence goes on from NZ_JACGVC010000038.1 coordinate 47,343, forward strand.
TAAATCGTTATACATGACTTATCGCTACGCTTTAAACCAAACAGGTAAAGCCGTTGCTTTTACCGGTATAACCTTAGCGATTGGTGTAGCTACTTGGGTATTTTCACCGATAAAATTCCAAGCCGACATGGGTATATTACTAACTTTCATGTTTATTTTTAACATGTTAGGAGCACTAACACTGATTCCAGCTCTTGCATGGTTACTGAAGATAGGCTCTAACAAGGATAAGAAATAATGACTGAAATAATCACACAAACAGCCTTAAATGAGACTTTTTTACAACAAAAAGCATTTTTTGCTCAGCATACTTATCCTAGCTATCAAGAGCGCATTAGCGACTTAATCAAGTTAAAAGCGCTTATTGTTGATAACCAAGACGCTTTTATTGCCGCCATGAGCGAAGATTTTGGCCATCGTAGTGCTGATGATTCAAGAATAGGTGATATTCTCACCACCGTCATGGGTATTAACTATGCAATAAAAAAATTAAAAAACTGGATGAAGCCTGAAAAAAGACATATCGGGATTTTATTTCAACCGGCAAAAGGTCAGGTTATTTATCAACCTAAAGGTGTTGTTGGTATTATCGCGCCATGGAATTATCCGGTATTTCTGACCTTAGGGCCGTTAACAACAGCATTAGCCGCAGGTAATACTGCGATGATAAAAATGAGTGAATACACAGCTATCACCAACAGCTTATTAGCCAAGTTAGTGGCTAAGGTGTTCCCGAGTAATCAAGTGGCGATAGTGTGTGGTGAAGCTGACATGGCGGCGGCATTTTCAGCTTTAAGTTTCGATCACTTATTTTTCACTGGCTCAACCGGTGTCGGTAAATTAGTGATGAAAGCTGCCGCTGAAAATCTAGTCCCTGTGACCTTGGAATTAGGCGGTAAATCACCGACCATTATTGATGAAGACATCGATATAAAAACCGCAGTCAGTCGATTAATTTTAGGTAAAACGCTTAATTCTGGCCAAACTTGTGTGGCGCCAGATTATATTTTTTGCCCACAAAGTAAAGTATCAGAGTTAACTCAAGCTTTTCAAAGCGCTTATCAAAGTATGTACCCTAATACGCTAGAAAATGACGACTGCACTTGTATCATAAATGATGGACAAAAAGCCCGAATTGATGGTTTATTAACTGACGCTAAAGCCCAAGGGGCGACCATAATACCCTTGAGCCCAACCAGCAGTGATAGCGCGTCAAGAAAAATGCCTTTAACACTGCTCACCGATGTTAATGATGACATGAGCGTGATGCAGCAAGAAATTTTTGGCCCCTTATTACCTATTATTGGCTATAACAATATTGACGAAGCCATTACTTATATCAATAGTAAACCGCGTCCACTGGCCTTGTACATTTGCAGTTTTAACAAGGCATTTCAACAACAGGTGTTATTAAATACTCATGCCGGTGGTGTCTGTATTAATGATGCCGCTTTTCATGTCGCTATTGATGATTTACCTTTTGGTGGTATTGGTGCCTCTGGCATGGGGCAATATCATGGTAGTGAAGGTTTTAAAACTTTCTCGCACGGTAAATCGGTACTTTCACGAGGAAAAATAAGCCTAGGGACATTATTATTTCCCCCGTTCGGTAATAAAATTCATCAAATTTTGTTTAAATTATTTATTCGTTAATTAACCTCATGAGTAAATAATTTACTCATGACACTTTTATTAAGTTTTTGATCTTTTTTTCGCAAAGAAAATAAATCAGCCCGATGTTTATGGTTGCAGACTAAACATAAGTACCTGCAGCCCTTTAGCAGCAATACTTGAATATTGTGATTGATAGCACCGCTGCCGTGATGTATTTTAACCGCTACGACTGATCAATAACTTAATGAAATTATTATTAATTTACAATTTCATATTACTTTGCTTGTTCTACTCTATTTGTTTCAAGCACCAACGCATCTAGTTGCTAAAGGAAATAACATGACTAAACCTTGGATTAAAAATTATCCAGAAAACGTGGCTCATGAAGTGGATTTAAATCGTTATGACTCTTTATTAGCTTTATTTCATCAAACCACCGCTAAATATGATCAACAAACCGCCTATAGTAATTTTGGCGCTGAGTTGACGTTCAAGCAAGTAGATGTACTATCACGATCCTTTGCGGCTTATCTACAAAATGAACTCAAGATTGTTTCAGGTGAACGTGTCGCCTTGATGTGTCCGAATACCTTATGTTTTCCAGTGGCTATGTGGGGCATTATTCGTGTTGGCGGCGTGCAAGTAAATGTTAATCCTATGTACACACCACGAGAGCTTGCGCATCAGCTTAATGATGCTCAAGTCGAAACCATCATCATATTTTCACCCTCAACAAAAATGCTTGCTGATGTTATTGAAAAAACTGATATTAAAAATGTTATTACGGTTAACTTAGACGATTTAGTCAATAAAGGTTTACCTTGCGATCCTGTTGACTCGCGTTTGAGCCAAACCATAAGTTTTACTGATGCCTTAACGCAAGGAGAAAGCTTAACCCTGACTGAGCCGACCCTCTGCCAAACTGATTTATTGTTTTTGCAATATACTGGTGGTACTACCGGGCTATCTAAGGGCGCTATGCTGAGTCATGGCAACCTAATTGCCAATATTATGCAATACCAAGAGTTTGCTAAAAATAAGATAAATTACGGCAATGACGTTGTTATTACCGCTATCCCCATGTACCACATCTTTGCTTTGATGGCGAATACGCTAAGCTATTTCTATTTTGGCGCTAAAAATGTTTTAGTGACGAATCCTCGTGATATGGCGAGCTTTGTCGACATATGGAAAAACACGCCCGCCACTGTTTTCACTGGGGTAAACACTTTATTTAATGGTTTATTACACACGCCGGGCTTTGATCAAGTTGATTTTTCATCATTAAAAATTTCTCTGGGCGGCGGCGCAGCAGTACAGCAAGCGGTCGCAGACAAATGGCAACAAGTGACCGGCGTTAGGCTAAACGAAGGTTATGGTTTATCTGAAACTGCACCGGTTGTGTCATTAAATTTTGGCACTACCATTAACGGCAAAGCCGTTTATATACCCGGTATTGGTGTACCCGTGCCCAGTACTGATCTTTCTATTCGTGACGATGCTGGCAATGAAGTCGCACAAGGCGAATCTGGTGAGTTGTGTGCTAAAGGTCCACAAGTTATGCAAGGTTACTGGAACAATATTGCCGCCACCCATGAATGTATGACTCCTGATGGCTACTTTAAAACCGGCGATGTCGGCATGCTGGACGAGCAAGGCTTCTTCCACATTGTTGATCGTAAGAAAGATATGATTAATGTTTCTGGTTTTAATGTTTATCCTAACGAAATTGAAGCTGAAGTGGCTAGAATGACTGGCATATTAGAATCAGCTTGCATCGGCGTAACTGATGAAAAAACCGGCGAAGCCGTTAAACTCTTCATCGTTAAAGCAGATAAAAGTATTACCGAACAAGATGTTATCAAATTTTGTCGCCAAGGATTAACGGCCTATAAGGTCCCTAAACATGTGGTCTTTATCGATGAAATTCCTAAATCAAGCGTCGGTAAATTATTACGCAGAGAGTTAAGATAGTATTTACGGTCAGCTGCAGCGGTTATAGGGGCAATGAGTGAAAATAATTCAACCGTTGAATGAATTCTTCTCGTTTGCTGCCAACAGATAATAGCCTTAAGATGATCTTGTTTTAGGATCTCCCCCGGTTCAAAAAACGTTTTTACATAGTTAATTTGTTTCATTTTAAGGACATCAATAGATGTCCTTTTTTTTTCATTATTTTTTATCCACAACATTATTTTGGTGCAAGCACACTATAATGGTGCACTATCCGGTATTTCAAAGCGTAAAAAATAAAATAAAACATATTAAATCAATAGGTTAAATTACGGCTTAAGTTTTGCTATAAGACATTTGTCTTTATTAAAATATGTTAACTATGCCAATTCAAACACCTATACGTGGCCTACGCTCATTTTGCGTAGCGTCGAAATGTTTAAGCTTTAAGCATGCTGCAGCACAATTATTTTTAACTCCCTCTGCCGTTAGCCATCAAATAAAACAACTTGAAACACAATTAGGTATCGTTTTATTCAATCGTGGCACCAGAACCATTGAACTTACCAGTGCCGGAAAACAGTTTTACCAATCGATTCAACCGTTAATTAATCAATTAGAATCAACCATAGACGAATTTACGCAAAAACAACAAAATCAAACTATTGTCATCAGTTTGCCAGAATTTTTTGCCAGTGAATTATTTATCCCTCGTTTATCCGAGTGGTCGCAAAATAACCCAACCATTAACCTACAGCTAGAAACAGTTAAGTCTGGCAGCGAACCATCACGGTCTGCAGATTTATCTATTGTACTTGCCAATGGCAAGCCTAATGCAAAAATAGTTCAAGAGTTATTTCCTATTCGTTATGCCCCGGCGTGTAACAAAAAACTTTATAAAAAGCTAAAAAACACTGGTTTTTCTGCCTTAAAAACCACACCGTTACTTTTACATAGATCACGCCCATGGTCTTGGCATCAATGGGCTGATAAAAATAATGTTGACGATTTTGACCCTAAACAAATCATCCAATTTGACAGTATGTATGCTGTAGTTCGAGCGGCACAACAAGGCATGGGTATAGCATTAGTGCCATTGCCAATGAGTAAAGCCTGGTTCAGTGAGCAACTGCTGGTAAAGCTATTTGACGAGGAATTAAATACCAATGATAAATATTATCTTATTCAGCATGAAAATATGGATAATAATACAAAGCTGAAGCTCTTTGCTCAATGGGTAAAAGAAACCTTCACCATTTAACCCGCTTACGCTTATAAGCGTAAAATGCTGATGTTCGACCTTGAGTCAATTGTCCGCTAACAACAGAGTTAAGCTACTGACATACAGTTGAATTTTATTCACTTGATAGGTGTATTCTAATCGTTTGTCAGTTATTGGTCTTATCTTTATATTGTTGTTGTATCAATTTGATGCACAACAGATATGGAGAAAACAACATGAACAAAACCATGTTAAAAAACACACTATTCGCCACTTTATTATTAAGTACTACGCCTGCAACTTTAGCCAATGAAGGGATATTCCAAGTGGCTGTCGTAAAAGGTAGTATCGGTACTGCAGACATAACTAAAGGTGAAGTAGAGTTGGGCATAAAAAAATTAACCGCTAGTGAAAGTAGCAAAGATTTTTATGACCGTAAAATGAATTTGTGCGTTGCTTATTTGAAATCTGCACAGAGCAATAAATCAGAGTCAGCCTGTACAGAAGCGATCGACAGCATAGAGTCTATCAAACGTCAAAGTAGCAAAGTTCGCTATTTAACTTCACTTAATTACAGTAACCGTGGTGTTGCTAGGTATAAACAAAATCAATTAACCGCGGCATTAAAAGACTTTGAATTTGCCGTTACCATTGACAATAACCCCATTACAGCGGGTAATTTACAAAAAATAAAACAACTTTTACCAGTAAACAAAGTAGAAAAAATAGCGGCGTTATCTGATTAACACTGATATTTTTCCAATTAGGAGCAGACAAATGATCAATAATATACTTCACACAATCAGCTCAACCATTAGCTTGATGACTGAAATTAAGCATATCTCGATTAGCCAGTGGGATGTTGAGTAAAAAGACGGCATTATTCATTACCAAAGTTTATAAGCTGGTAGCTAAGGTAATGAATAATGTCAAAACCACCATAACAGCACTCAATAATAGTAAAACAACGCATTTAAATGATTGAACCAAGATTGCCACTGTCTACAATAAATAGATTTTTCATATGATAAGCGCAACAAATTAAATCACCTTATTAGTCATTTATTAGCTTAAACATAGCAAGGCTAACAAAGCGCTAGGCATGTATCATTTTTTGTGCATAATGAAGATCCCTCATGCATTATTGCAATCTATTCAAAAGATAAACAAGTCCGTTATATGATAAAAGACATTTCCAACTTGCAGGTCAAATTACAAACCTTACTCGCAGCACAGCAAGAATTTTATACTCAAGGTAAAGTAGCCGATTACATTCCAGCCTTGGCTGAAGTCAGTCCAGAAAAAATGGGCGTTTGTGTTTCCACTATTGACGGTAAAACTGTTGGCGCTGGCGACTATCAAGAGCCCTTTTCGATTCAAAGTATTTCAAAAGTGTTTGGTTTGGTTATGGCAATGAACCGCATCGGCGATGACTTGTGGCAACGGGTTAATATGGAGCCATCTGGGCAACCCTTTAACTCCATTATTCAATTAGAATGGGAAAAAGGTATTCCCCGAAATCCAGTGATAAATGCTGGCGCCTTATTAGTTGCTGATGTGCTCACTAGCCACTTTTCTTCTAGTAAGTTAGCCTTTTTAAGTTTTATGCGCTCGATAGCTCATGATGACAGTATTTATGTCGACAACTATGTTTACCAATCAGAATTAGCCCATGGTAGCCGAAACGCCGCATTAAGCTATTTAATGAAAAGTTTTGGCAATATAGAATCGGAAATACCTGAGGTATTAAGTCATTACTTTACTCAATGTTCAGTCGCCATGAGTTGTGAACAACTGGCAAATAGCCTACTATTTTTAGCAAATAAAGGTATTGACCCCGTTTCTAAAGAAGCTATTTGCACGCCAAGAGATGCCCATCGAGTGAATGCGATATTATCCACCAGTGGTATGTATGATCAGTCTGGCGAATTTGCTTTCTCTATTGGCTTACCGGCAAAAAGTGGCGTAGGCGGTGGTGTTATTGCGATAGTGCCTAACTATGGTGTTATTTGTACCTGGAGTCCGCCGTTAAATAGCTTTGGTAACTCAGTGATTGGCACAAATTTAGTGGCGAGTTTAGCCCAAGAGTTAGGCTTGTCTATTTACCATTAACACTATCATCTAATACTCGCTCAAGATTTTTTCTTCCAAAATATGCGGCGAGTATTGTCTTGATAATAAATCAGCCAGCCTTTTAAGGTAATATAAATAGGCGTCACCATCATAGTTCGCTGATAATGGATTCATAAAACCATGTAAGTATTCACTTTGCTCAAGTGTGACCGTGGATTTATCTTGTAAAACAGTGCGCAATGCAGCCACTGAAAAATGTGGCTCTGTGCTAGGTAAAATTAACCTAGTCGCAATATTGGGTGTTAACCGAGTTAAGTGTCTAATTTGGCTACTATAAAAACAAATAGCCCCTAAACTTTGCTTAACCGCGCCTTGGGCGTATAACTGCCAAATAGCACTGCCGCCAACACTAAAACCCACCAACAATTTACTGCCTGATATTGCCAACAGCTTTTGCTCAAGTTTGTTAACGTAACCCTCTAAACTAACGTTTTCAGTAAAGTACTGATAAGCGTCACGCTCACAGGTGAGACCTTTCGGTTGTTGTTGATAAGGGCCAACCATATGGCATTTAACGCCATAGCCTTTTTCCACGCCAAGACCTTGTTCAAGGTTAGCAGTAACTTGCTGACATAAGTGCTTAAACTCATCGGTTAAACCAAAAATATCAGCGACAAAAATTATATTCAACCAAGCCCTCCAATAAGTAACTAGTTCGTCAAGTACAGCTACGTTAACAGAGAACACGAGCAAATCATTGACCTTAATTAGGGGGTAAATTTTACCTAGTATTTTAAAATTTGAAAGCTCAAATGGGCTAAGCACTAGAAATAGCCGACACTACCCGTTAGAATCTAAGCTATAGCAATTCTAATTATCAGCAACGAGACATATTCAGATGGGCAGAGCATACCAAAACCGTAAATTATCCATGGCCAAAACTGCGGGTCAAAAAACTAAAGTTTATTCAAAGTACGGCAAAGAAATTTATGTACTAGCTAAAAATGGCGGTGTAGACCCTGATGGTAACCTGGCTTTGCGTCGGACGATTGAAAAAGCAAAGAAAGATCAAGTTCCTACACATGTTATTGAAAAAGCATTAGAAAAAGCGATAGGTGCTGGCGGCGAAGATTATGTAGAATCACGCTACGAAGGCTTTGGCCCAGGCAACTGTATGGTCATTATTGATTGTTTAACCGATAACGGCAATCGCACCATTAAAGATGTGCGTCAATGTTTTACTAAAACTTACTCAAAAATTGGTTCATCAGGTACTGTTTCACACATGTTTGATCATCAAGCGCTATTTGCTTTTAAAGGTGAAGACGATGAAAGTGTTTTAGAGAACTTAATGATGGCTGACATCGATGTGACTGATGTTGAGCTTGAAGACGGTATTATTACCGTTTACGCACCACATACTGAGTTTTTCAAAATTAAAACAGAATTTGCCAACAGCATGACGGAAGTTGAACTCGAAGTAGAAGAAATTACTTGGGTACCACAAACCTATACTGAAATTTCAGGTGAAGACGACTTAGCTAATTTTGAAAAATTCATCAACATGCTAGAAGACTGTGATGACGTACAAAATATTTATCACAATGCTGAACTCGCTGAAGAATAACGCTCAAGCAACACTGCTTGATTAAAGGCGTCTTAATCCATTTGACTCATAAATGGATTAAGATGCTTTTTTTAATCGCCACTATCTTGCCCTAAAAACCTAAGGTGCCACATGATTGATTTTCGCTCTGACACAGTAACACGCCCCAGTAAAGCAATGCGTACGGCGATGGCAAACGCTGAAGTGGGTGACGACGTTTATGGCGACGACCCTACGGTGAATGAACTTGAGTCTTGGGCAGCAGAACGACACGGTTTTGCCAGTGCCATGTTTTGTAGCTCAGGCACACAAGCTAACTTATTAGCGCTAATGGCACATTGCCAACGAGGTGATGAGTACCTTTGTGGTCAACAAGCGCATAACTATAAGTTTGAAGGCGGTGGCGCGGCTATATTAGGCTCAATTCAGCCACAACCGATAGCCAATGAGCAAGACGGCTCTTTATGCTTTAAAAAGCTTGCGGCGGCAATAAAACCTGACGACTCTCACTTTGCTCGTACGACTTTACTCAGTATTGAAAATACCATTAACGGTAAAGTTCTGCCGTTAACTTATATGGCAAAAGCGCGTGAATTTACTCAGCAAAACAATTTAGCTCTGCATTTAGACGGTGCGCGAGTTTACAATGCGGCCAGCGCATTAAATGTCGATATTACTGAAATTTGCCAACACGTAGACTCAGTGTCTATTTGTTTATCAAAAGGCCTTGGCGCGCCAATAGGTTCGTTATTGCTTGGCTCACAAGCCTTGATAAAAAGTGCCAAGCGCTGGCGAAAAGTGGTGGGTGGCGGCATGCGTCAAGCCGGTATTATCGCTGCAGCAGCCAAAATAGCACTAGCGCAAAATCCAGAAAAATTAGCACAAGATCACATTAATGCGAAATATTTAGCGCATGCCTTAAACCAGTTTACTGATATTTCCGTCAATCTGGAGCAAGTTGAAACCAATATGGTATTCGCAAAGTTCTCTGAAGCTGTTGATATGGCTAATTTGGTCGACAAGTTAAAGGCAGATAACATACTATTATCTGCGAGCAACCCTATGCGACTAGTCACGCATTTAGATATTGATAAAACGGCTATAGATAACTTTATTAAAAAATTAAGCCACGCTTTAAGCCAAACATCTACTAGCGTTAAAGTAAGCTAATAACTGTTTTATAGTTTAGAGGCTGAGTGTGAAAGCTAAATGGCAGCTGAAATCGAACTGAGAGTGAATTGAAAGTGAATTGAGAGTGACAACGGATACTTGCTCGGGTTAACGCGCTAGTTAACCCTTTCGAAGCCGCTGTTATTTTGCCAATTTTTCAATCATGGTATTTACCGCGCTCAAATGCTCAGGGTTGTTATGACACATGCCTTGAAACACGGCACAAATATCAAGAAAATCGGGCAACTCTGTGCGTTGTGCTAGCTTCATCAAACGTTTTGTTAACCGCAACGATGCCACAGGTTTAGCCGCTATTTCGTTTGCTAGTTTTTGTACTCTTTCAAGTAAATATTCTGGCTCAACCACATCTAATACCACCCCTATTTCTTTTGCCTCTAGCGCATCGATAACGCGGCCAGTAAAGGTTAACTCAGCGGCTTTTTGATAACCAATTAAGCGTTGCATAAACCAAGCGCCGCCATCACCTGGAATAATACCTAAGTTAACGAAAGTTTCGCCAAATTTAGCTTTTGTTGATGCTATTCTCATATCGCACATATTGGCAATATCAAAACCCGCCCCTATTGCCGGGCCATTAACCGCCGCAATAACCGGTACTTCTAATTTGTGTAAAGCTAGTGGAATACGTTGAATACCTTCTCGGTAACGTCTTTCTAGTGCTTGTACATCGCCGGCAAAATCTCCTGTGCGCTCAGCCATATCTTTTATATTTCCACCAGAAGAAAACGCAGAGCCGTCACCGGTAATAATCAGCACAGCGATTTCAGGTGTACGATTAATCCATTCAACGGTATTGACAATATCGTCAGCAATGGCAGTACCTGTTAAGGCGTTACGCACATCGTGGCGATTGAATGTTAAAGTAAGCACTTTATTATTTAGCGTTATTTTACTGTCGACTAATATGGGTAGTGAACTCATTTTTACCTCAATAATTTTATTAATTAACCTTAACCTTACCTAAAGTTAAGGTTAAGGTTAATTAGGGCTTAAGATTTTTCAGCAATTTTCACTTGTTGCCAAAAGGCTTCAAGCTCGTCTAACGAATGTTGTTCAAAACTTTTATCCGCGTTATTAACTTGCGCTTCAACACCATAAAAGCGCCGAGTAAACTTGTTATTTGCTTGGCGCAGTAAAGCTTCTGGGTCTTGTTTAGCATGTCGACATAAATTGACTACCGCAAACATTAAATCCCCCAATTCTTCAGCTAAAGCGGTATCGTCTCGATGTAATTCCGCTTTTACCTCTAACACTTCTTCTTCAACTTTAGCGAAAACGTCATCAATATTATGCCAATCAAAGCCAACATGGGCACAGCGTTTTTGAATTTTTGCTGCCTGTGATAACGCCGGCAGATTACGCGGAATATCGGCTAAAATACTTAAGTTTTTATCGTCATTTTTTTGCTGACGCTCTTTAACCTTCTCATTTTCCCAGTTGGCTTTGACTTGCGCCTCAGATTCAAAGTCACTACTCGCAAAAACATGGGGATGACGGCGGATCAATTTTTCACAAATAGCACTTAGTACAGTGTCAAAGTCAAAACGCTTTTCTTCCTCACCAAGTTGGCTATAAAACACTACTTGAAACAATAAATCGCCTAGCTCTTTTTCCAGCTCAGTAAAGTCTTCTTGCTCAATCGCGTCAGCTACCTCGTAAGCTTCTTCAAGGGTATGGGGGATAATAGAGGCAAAGGTTTGTTTTAGATCCCAAGGACAACCCGTTTCAGGGTTACGTAACTCGGACATGATCCAGCGAAGTTTTTCTATTGAGGGTTTGTCGTTCAACATTTTTAAATATCCTGCCTATTTATCTTGGCGCTATGCAGCACCTACTACTTTGTATAGCTAACCTAGCATCCTAATTCATCATATTAAGCCAATATATTACATTCCTTAATATTAAGATATTGGCAATTCGTTATTGTGTATTTTTTGTACTAAACTTTTAAAGTGAATAAAAAATGCAGTAAAAATATACTTTACAAAAGGAAAATAATTATGAGAAAGGCTATCATTGTTAGTTTATCTTTTTTGTTAACTGTCATGCCGTTTACGATTGATGCAGAAGAACAAAAGCCTAAAAAGTTCGCCGACGTTGAGTACATGTCAATTACCTATACCGACTTTAAACCCGGAAAAGCGGATAGAGCTATGGAAATAATCACAGATCATTATTTCCCAGCATCTAAAACAGCGGGAACTCAAGTACCTTATATTATAAGGCTGCAAAGTGGTGAATGGGATATGGCTACAGCATGGACTTTAAAAGATGGTTATTCATCCATGGAATGGGACGTATCTGCTGAAGGAATAAAGTGGATGGAAGCATTCAACAAACAAGAGGGTATAGAAAAATCGAAAGAACTTAGAGATGAATTTAATAGTTTAATTCAAAGGAGTAATCACGTCATTGGCTATCATCCTATTAATATTAAATAATGAAACAACTCTAATGTGATGCCATTTTTTTATAAAAATTTGAGGGCTAATATCAACAAAAAAATTTCTTGCTTTAATAAAGGCAACCGGCTGAAAGGTTGCCTAATTCACATCTCACACGCTCAGTTTTCTCTTAAGCGTTTGGCGTTAAAATAACTTAATTACTGGTTATAATCGTTTAACTTCTGCAACGTCATCTAACTGCTTTAATTTAGCTAATAAGCGCGTTAACGCTTCGTTATTGGCTATTTCCACTTTTATGGTCATGCTCATACTTTGTTTAGCATTATCGGTATGACTTTCAATGCCAATAATACTGACTCTTTCATTGGAAATAATCGTCGAGATATCTCTGAGTAAGCCTTGGCGATCACCGCCAATAATGTTGATACTCACTTGATAACTTTTTTTGTTATTTATGCCCCACTGTACTTCTACTTCACGCTCTGGTTGCTGATTCAGTGCGTTGGCGAGCTGCTCACAGTCAACCCGATGCACTGAAATTCCACGTCCTTGAGTAATAAAGCCAGCGATTTCATCGCCTGGCACAGGATGACAACATTTCGCCATGTGAGTCAACAAGTTACCAACACCTGAAACGGTAATACCATTATTATCAGCAGCTTCTGTGTCAGCTTGTTGCGGCTGACGAATTAAGCTTTGCGGATCAATATCTACTTCAGGTTTTAACTTTTCGTCTTGCTGTTGTAAACAATGAACAACCTGTAACAAGCGCGTACTGCCTGAGCCTACCGCAGCAAATAAGTCATCTTTTGTCGTAAAATTAAAACGCTCTATCGCCGCAGAAAAATCAACTTTAGCCAAAGATAACTGTAACTTACCCAATGCGGTGTCTAACATTTCTTTACCGGCAGCAAGGTTTTTATCTCGGTCAAGTAACCGAAAAAAATGTTGTACCTTGGCACGAGCACGCGGTGTATGAAGATAATTTAAACTGGGGTTTAACCAATCTCTACTCGGATTGAGTGTTTTGCTGCGCAAGACTTCAACTTGATCGCCGGTTTGCAAAAGATAGGTAAAAGGAACTATTCGACCAAATACTTTTGCGCCAATACAACTGTGACCGACATTGGAGTGGATGTAGTAAGCAAAATCTAAAGGGGTTGCACCACTGGGTAAATCAACCACATCACCACCTGGGGTAAAAACATAAATACGGTCTTCAAATACTTGACTACGCAGTTCATCAAGTAATTCGCCACTTTCTGACACGTCTTCTTGCCATTGTAGAATTTTTCTTAACCAACTGACTTTTTCATCAAAACCTGAGGTTTTACCACTGGCATTACCTTCTTTATAACGCCAATGCGCTGCAACACCCAATTCTGCATCGTCATGCATTTGTTGTGTTCTAATTTGAATCTCTATTGTTTTATCTTCGGGGCCGATAACTACGGTATGAATAGATTGATAGCCGTTGCTTTTTGGCGTTGCAACATAGTCATCAAATTCTTTAGACAAATGCTTCCAACTGGTGTGCACTAGGCCTAATGCGCCATAGCAACCTTGTAACTCATCAACAATAACCCGTACTGCACGCACATCAAATAGCTGTTCAAAGTCTAACGACTTTTGTTGCATTTTTTTCCAAATGCTATAAATGTGTTTAGGGCGTCCACAAACAACACCTTTAATGTCAGACGATTTTAATTGCTTAGATATGTTATCAACAAATTCAGCCATATAGCGTTCTCTGTCGAGACGTTTTTCATCCAGTTGCTTGGCAATTTCTTTGTAAACCTCAGGGTGCAAGTAACGAAAGGAGAGATCTTCTAATTCCCACTTTAACTGCCCAATACCTAAACGATTGGCCAATGGTGCGTATATATTGCTAGTTTCTTTAGCCGCTAACACTCGGGTTTCTTCATCACTGTCTTTTACCAAACGTAGGTGGCATAAGCGTTCTGCAAGCTTAATAACAACGGCGCGAACATCTTCAACCATCGCCAAGAGCATACGGCGAATATTGTCAATTTGATTGGTATTGACTAGGCTAGATTGTGATTGCTGTAAAGCCTTAATCGCTTCCATTTGGCTAAAACCTTTGCACAGTAAATATATTTGTTTAGAGAAATTCTCTTTAATATATTCAAGGCTAATACACTTATACTCATACAAAGGACAGATAAAAGCCGCACATAATGAGTCGGTATCAAGATTTAAACCCGATAGAATTTCCACCATTTCTAAAGATTTAGTTTGGCAGGGGGTGCTATCATCAAATAAATAATTTACTTTTTGATACAACTTTTCTAACGCTGCTTTTTTGTCATTGTCTAATTCAAGCGCCGCTAACCATTGCTCAAAGCTTGCTTGTGACATTTGATGTGACTTACGCACAGAAACCATGGAACTCCCTACCTGTGATTCAATTTTTCGACAACGCTATAAGCTAAACATTAGCATAGTTTCAACATGCTTTGTTTGTGCAAACATGTCCATTAAGGCTATTTTTTCAATTTTATAACCGTGATCGATAAGTAATTTTGCATCACGGGCTAATGACGCCGGATCACAACTGACATAAAGTATCTGATTAACATTAAAGGTCAGTAATTGTGTTAACGCTTGATAAGCTCCGGCACGAGCAGGGTCAAGTAAAACCTTAGTATACTTTTGTTTTGCCCAAGGCTGGTCTTGCCAATCACTGTTCAAATCAGCTTGATAAAATTGGCAATTGTGAATATCATTTTTCAGCGCATTTTCTTGAGCCTTCTCTACCATTACTGAGATGCCCTCAATACCGACAACACGACTGACCTTTTCAGCAATAGGTAAACTAAAATTACCTAAACCACAAAACAGGTCGAGCACAATATCGTTATCATTAAGCGCTAACCAAATCAGCGCCTGCTCCACCATTTGCTTATTAACCAGATGATTGACCTGGATAAAGTTATTCACCGAAAACTCAATTTTTATTGCATCCGTTAAGGAATAAAACAAAGTTTTATCTTCGGTCAGTGGCGTGACCTCATTACCGTCATCAAAGTAAACTAGCCATTGATTTTTATCAGCAAAAAGTTGCCAAAGCTTTTTGTCTTGCGCCGTTGCTTTCACTAATTGTCGCACCACAACCACCTGCTCATTAGCCGCAATAATTTCAACATGACCGATGGCATTTTTACCTGACAACCTGGGCAGAAGTTCTTTTAGCTCAGCAAAAACATGACCAAATGCTTCGACGATTACTGGGCAAGACTTAATTTCAGTTAAGTGGCTGCTCTCGCGTTGACGAAAGCCAATAATCGGCGCACCACGTTTATTATATTGCACACCAATTCTTGCTTTGCGGCGATAATGCCATGGTTCATTAATAAGGTGACTCTGCCATGGCAGACTTTCATTGAGTGCTTGGCGAGCAAATAATTGCGTTATTTTATCTTGCTTATAAGCTAACTGCTGCGAGTAGTCCATATGCTGTAAATTACAACCACCACACTGAAAGTAATGACGACACTTAACTTCTACTCGCGCTGCACTGGCGCTAATAACACGCAATAATTTTGCTTTTGCAAACTTACTTTTTTGCTCATACACATTAACTTCAACCGTTTCATTGGGCAGTGCACCTTCAATAAAAATTGGGTTTTTACCCTGAAAGGCAACGCCGCAGCCTTGCTGATCAAGGTGGCTAACATTAACGGTTATGTGTTGCTGTATCGGTGCTTTTTTCGGGCTTGCTTTAAAAAAATTTGCCATAGCTATCTTAGTTTGCCATCAAGGAGCAGCATAAATTATCTATTAGCTGCCATAGTGAACGATTACTATTTGGTATTAGTCTTAACTGTGCCATTATAGTGTTATTAACCCAATGATTTTACACTAAAGCTCAACAAAAAATGCATAAAATAAGCCTGAAAGATTGGGTAATTTTACTTACGGTCGTTCCTACGACCCTAATCAGTTTAGTTGTTGCTGGCTACTTATCCTATAGTCGCTATAGCGAACTCGATCAGTTTATTTATCAACGTGCCAATAGCATCATTTCTCCTCTTGCCATTAGCAGTGCTGAGCCATTATTAGCGAAAAAAAGAGATAGCTTAAGAACGCTGATCGGCTTTAGCCACCGCAGTCAATCTGACATTATAAAAAGCATCGCCATATTCACTGTCAACAACCAAGTGTTCGTCACCAGTGCTTATCACGGTGACACCCTTGCCATGCGCCTTAAAACCGGAGAAAGTTTGCCTAAACGCATTCAGTATGAAGACTTCGGTGATTACCTCATTTATCGCGCGCCCATTATTGACGAATTTACCACACAAACCAGTGACGGCACTTTAGGCAGTAGTATTATTGGCTATATCGCCATACACATTGACAAGAGTACGATTAGATATGCTCAACAACAGTTGTTGATCACAGTATTTTTCATCTTACTCGCTGGCTTTATCATCAGTGCATTGTTTGCCTATAAACTCATTAATAGCGTTACCCGCCCGATATCATCAATGGTATTAGCAATAGACCGTATTAGAGAAGGAAAAATTGATAGTCGTATCAGTGGACAGCTTGTTGGTGAGCTAAACTTTTTAAAAAATGGCATCAATACCATGGCGCAATCTTTAGGCACTTATCAAGATGAAATGCAACGTAGTATTGATCAAGCCACGATAGATTTACGTGAAAGTTTAGAGCAATTTGAAATTCAAAACGTCGAGTTAGATATTGCAAAACGTAAAGCGCAAGATGCTAACAAGGTAAAGTCTGAGTTTTTGGCCAATATGAGCCATGAGTTACGTACGCCTCTTAATGGTGTTATCGGTTTTACCCGGCAAGTGTTAAAAACGCCCTTAAGCGATACTCAGCGCGATCACTTACAAACTATCGAACGCTCAGCGGCCAGCCTGCTATCGATTATTAATGATATTTTAGACTTCTCTAAACTTGACGCGGGTAAAATGATCATTGAAAACATTCCGTTTTCCATTCGTGAATCCATTGAAGAAACCCTGACATTACTGGCACCCAGTGCCCATAAAAAGAATATTGAATTATCATTACGCGTTAGCCCTCAATTACCTGACTCACTGATTGGTGACGCAATGCGTATCAAACAAGTGATGGTTAACTTAGCCAGTAATGCGATTAAATTTACTGATAAAGGCTCGGTGGATATCAAGCTTGAAGGCCATGTTATTGGCAAAAATCGCTATAAAATTAGGGTAACAGTTCAAGACACGGGTATTGGCATATCAAATCAGCAAAAAAATTCAATTTTCCAAGCCTTTGGCCAGGGTGATAAAAGTGTGACTCGGATTTATGGCGGCACTGGTTTAGGACTGGTTATCTCTCAACGTTTAGTCTCAGAAATGCACGGTAGCATTGGTTTCGACAGTATAGAAAATGAAGGTTCAACTTTTTGGTTTACCTTCCAGTGTGAAATAAACACCATACCCACTTTGCAGTTATCTGCCCCAGAAGGTCTGATTGGTAAGGCAATATTGTATTATGAGCGTCATGCCGCAAGTCGTTTAGCAACCAGTGAAATATTGGCAAGTTGGCAAATGAAAACAACTTGTATTAGCCAACGCAGTGATATGGACGAAATACTGGCCAATAAAAAATTGCTCTCGTCATTCGACTTTGCTTTAATCGGCCATGACGTTACGCCATCAGCGCTTAATGACGTGAAAAAGTTTATCTTTATCCTGAAAGATATTATTCCGTCCATACATTTAGCCATTAATAGTAATTCACCTAGTTTACATGAGGCGTTAATTTCAAGTGGTGCTAAAACTTGTCTCAGTAAACCCATAACGGTGCAGCGCTTGAGTAAAACACTTTCTCCAACAACCATTCGAGAAATCAATAGCTTAATTTCAGTGTCAGAAAAAAAAGTGCCGATTAAAGTACTGGCAGTTGATGATAATGAAGCCAATTTAAAATTGATCAATGCGCTGTTGCTTGAACAAGTCACAGATGTCATCACAGCTACCGACGGCGCTCAAGCCGTAGCCTTATGCCGACACGAGAAGTTTGCTTTAATATTTATGGATATACAAATGCCTGTACTCGATGGCATTTCTGCTTTGGCAATTATTCGTCAACAAACACTTAATGAGCATACCCCAATAATCGCGGTGACCGCACATGTCTTTGGCGAAGAGAAAGATAAATTACTCGACAATGGCTTTAACTCCTTTATTACAAAGCCTATTGATGAAGCCATGCTGCATCATAGTATTTATGAGTATTGTGATTCAACATTACTCGCTTATCACCCTAAGCTTGTTGCTCCAACACCTAGACCTATTAACGATTCTAGGCCAAAGATTATTGATTGGAAGCTGGCATTACAAAGAGCAGGACAAAAAAAAATGTTAGCCAAAGATATGTTTATTGGCTTGGTCAACAGTTTGCCAGAAAGCAAAGCCAACATTTCTGAAGCGCTTATCTCTCAAGATATTGAGCAGTTAAAAGTGTTAATACACAAGCTTAATGGCGCTTGTTGTTACTCTGGTGTACCCAGTTTAGGCAAGGTGACTCATGAACTTGAAACAGAATTAAAACGAGATATTGGCCTAGATGATTTACAACCAGAATTTTTCGAATTTTTTGAACAAATAGATTTGGTATTAGAAGAAGCGGAAGCTTTTATCAACAATATTGAAAGCAAGCATTGAAAATATAACTAGATTGGACTAAAGAAAACAGGGTAAATAGTTAACGCATTTTTATATTTGGTGAGGTGTTAATGTCGCCATCTTCAGTAACCACCGCAATGCCTGAATCACACCTTAATACGGCTAAGCTATGTCCTTCATCATTGCGAATAAAACTGAGTTCATAACCAAACTTCCCTAAACTACTAGCAGAAAACTTTTGTGCCAGTGAGAGTTTAAACCACCATGTTGATTGCTCAGGTACTTGTTTTCGCCTATCAAGAATAGGATTTTTTTGCGACGGCATATCAACTCCCCAATCCACATCTACTGATAAAGAATTCATTCACTTAAGTAAAAGTATAGGGTATATATAATGGCCAAGTCATAGTTTATTCGTAGCTTTGTCACATGCCGTTACATACTCAACTTGCTGTCATTAACTAGGTTGATAATACAACAAAAGCTGTGGCATATTTCACTTCATCAGAAAGTGATATATGCCATGTAGTAGCACCTAGATTTTCAGCTAGCATTAACGCCTGCAAACTAAGCTCAAGTGTGGGTTGACCCGAAGCTAATGACACAATATCAAAATGTTGAAACGAGACTCCGTTAGCAATACCGGTGCCAAGCGCTTTAGCTGCTGCTTCTTTGCCAGCCCAGCGTTTAGCCAAAAAACGCTCGGGTTGTTTTAACGTAAGATAGTGCTGATATTCACCAGACGTTAAAATTCGCTTGGCTAAGCGTTGCTGCGCATTTTCAGACATTTTTGCAATGCGCCGAATATCAACTATATCAGTACCAATACCAACAACTGACAAACTTTAACCCTCCGAAGTACTAAGTTATCCTAAAGTACGTGCTTCTAGCATTATACGCTTCATATCTCGAACCGCTTTGTCTAAACCGTCAATCACCGCACGGGCGATAATAGCGTGGCCAATATTGAGTTCAATTATTTCAGGTATCGCCGCAATTGGCTTAACATTGAAGTAATTAAGCCCGTGACCTGCGTTCACTTTTAAGCCTAAGCTATCAGCGTACTCAATGCCTTCAACCAAGCGCGCAAGCTCTTGTTGTTGCTCTTCTTCGCTTGCTGCATCAGCATATTGGCCGGTATGAATTTCGATATAAGTCGCTTTACTGAGTAGGGCTGCATCAATTTGTTTTTTATCAGCATCAATAAATAAACTGGTTTGTACACCCGAATTAGCCAATCGAGCTACAGCGGCGTTAATTTTATCTTGTTGCCCAGCAACATCTAATCCACCTTCCGTGGTTAACTCTTCACGTTTTTCCGGCACTAAACAACAAAATACGGGCTTAACTTCACAGGCAATATCCAACATTTCGTCGGTAACAGCCATTTCAAAATTCATCCGCGTATGTAAGGTTTGTTTTAGTACATAAATATCTCTATCTTGGATATGGCGACGGTCTTCACGTAAATGCACTGTGATACCATCAGCACCAGCATGCTCGGCTACAGAAGCCGCATAGACAGGGTCAGGATAATTAGTGCCACGTGCTTGTCTTAATGTCGCAATATGGTCTACGTTTACACCTAATAAAATATCTTTCATATACAATCTCTATTATGTTTACTGGATTAAATGTTTACTGGATTAAATGTTTACTGGATTAATTTTAACACCTTACATAGCTAAGTTTAACGCTTTAACTTAGAAATTTAATCATGACTTTGCTAGGCTTTCTTACTAAAGAGTTTTCGGCTATTTAACGGTACACCATCAAGTAAATGATTAATCACTTGTCTCATCAAAGCTTTAAAGGTATTGAGTACTTCTGGTGTCGATAAATCGCGTTCGGCAATCGCTTGTAAATGCCAACGATTATAACAAGGCTGCTTTAATTTTGTATAAGCTGGGATAAAGCCTTCGTCTGGTAAGTAATAGAAGCCCTCTGCACTATGCTCAAATACTAATGAAAAATCAAAAGAAAGGCCCAGTTCATCCATCAGCATCAATTCAAATTCTCGCAAACAAATCTCAATATTGCTCGCTTGTGCTAAAGCTTCTAAACTCATTTTATATTGCTGAAAAAGCGCCTCGCAAGCAATATTGTCGCCAAGCAGCCTAACCAATAATTCATTAATATAAAAAGCACTGAACAAGGCGTTTTTCTTTAAAAGGAAAGATTTGCCAATCGGCTCAACTCGAATTAAGCTCTTTAAGTTGTATTGCCCTTTCAAGGTGACTTTAATCGGTAGAAAAGGTTGTAGTAGTGCTTTACGACTCGACTTTGTTGAATGACCGACATAACTTAACGCCGCCAGTTTGCCGTCATGCTCAGTTAACAAATCAATTAGCAGCTGATTCTCTCGATAAGGTCGACTATGGAGCACAAAAGCTGACTGCGTAGTTTCTAGCATCTAAATTCCAAGTTAGCCCAGTGGCATTTAAGCACTGTTCAGAAAGCGAAAAATAAAATTTTTATTGGCTCAGGTAACAATTACAAACTAAACCTAAGTACCTAACGCTATGTAGGCGAGGCTTAATCAACTACTTTGTGAATAGTAAATTAAACCCGAATATATCAAACTAACCTGAGTAATCGTCGCCATAGCCTAAGCTTCTTAAGGCGCGTTCGTCATCTGCCCAGCCTGATTTAACTTTCACCCAAGTCTCTAAAAATACTTTACGTTCAAATAGATTTTCCATATCACGTCTTGCTTCTTGGCCAATAACTTTCAGCTTTTCACCCTTATTGCCAATAACCATACGCTTTTGGGTCGTTCTTTCGACTAAGATCAGCGCGTTAATATGCAAGATGCCTTTTTCATCAATCTTAAATTGTTCAATTTCAACCGTTGTTGAGTAAGGTAATTCATCGCCAGTAAAACGAATTAGCTTTTCACGCACAATTTCAGAGGCCATAAATCGACTTGAACGATCGGTAATATAATCTTCAGGAAACCAAAACTCTGCTTCGGGTAAGGTGTTAAGGCAGATTTTTTTAATCGCCTCAACGTTATCACCTTTACTGGCTGAAATCGGTACAATATCAGCAAAATCATGCATAGCACCTAACTTCTGTAAATGCGGTAACAAGGTGTCTCTGTCGGGTATATTATCAATTTTATTAACCACTAATACACAAGGAGCACCGCTGTTTTTAATTTTGGTCAGTACCATTTCATCGTCGCTTGTCCAATGTGTACCTTCAACTAAAAATACTACAGTGCCAACTTCTGCCAAGGTACTGCTAGCCGCACGGTTCATTAAACGATTAATGGCCCGTTTTTCTTCTGAATGCAGGCCAGGGGTGTCAACTAAAACGGCTTGATGATTACCTTCAGTTAAAATACCTAATATTCGATGACGTGTGGTTTGTGGTTTACGTGAGGTAATACTGACCTTTTGGCCAAGCAAGGTGTTTAATAATGTTGATTTACCAACATTTGGACGGCCAACAATGGCAATAAGACCGCAATAGGTTTGTTCTGTTGTCATAATCTAGTTATCAACTTAAATGTCAAACAAGCGATTAAGCTTGTTCTATTAATTCTAAAACCTGCAAAGCGGCTGATTGCTCAGCTTTACGTCGGCTACTGCCCTTAGTAATCACTTCCTTCACAACTACGCTTGTTGTACAACGCACTGTGAACTGCTGATTGTGTGATTGCCCCGTGGTATTAATTACATCATATTGTGGCAAAGGAATTTTTCGTCCCTGCAAATACTCTTGTAAACGTGTTTTTGGGTCTTTTTGTTCATTGCCTGGCTTGATATCGCTTAAGCGCTGTTCAAACCAGCTGAGAATTAATGCCTGACATGTGGGTAAGTCGGCATCTAAATAGACAGCGCCTATGATGGCTTCAATGGCATCTTCAAGGATCGAATCTCTGCGATGACCACCACTTTTTAATTCGCCAGGTCCTAAAATTAAATATTGACCTAAGTCAAAGTCTCGACCCACCTCAGCTAAAGTAACACCTTTAACCAAACTTGAACGCATACGCGTTAAATCGCCTTCGGCCTGCTTGGGAAATTTTTGATATAAAGACTCTGCAATCACAAAACCTAAAATCGAATCACCTAAAAACTCTAGTCGCTCATTATGAGCACCTTTAGCGCTTCTATGTGTTAACGCTTGCAATAATAGTTTTGGCTCTTTAAAACTATAGCCAATTTTTTTATAAAGCCGCGCAATCGCGGCAGGAGTATGTAACACAGTTATTCAATTCCACCGATTCGAGAAAAACGCACGTTAGTTGGTATCCAATGTGGTAAAAAGCTGTCTGGTGTTCGATCAAAATCAAAACTCATCCAAATAGCAACCGCTTCGCCGACTAAATTCTCTTCTGGCACAAAGCCCCAAAAACGTCCATCTAAGCTATTATCCCGATTATCGCCCATAACAAAGTAATGACCTTTAGGCACAAAAAACTCATTCGCTTGTGTACCACTTTGCTGAAAGTAATGCTGTGTGCGCGGTAAAATTTGCTCATTAACTAAGAAGTCATGTGTTTTATCCGCCATCGTTGAGCTGTAACGCGTTAATGGCATACCATCGTCGTTATAATCGGTTTTATTTTTAAAGGTTTGTTTTACTTGCTCAAAATCAGGACATTTTGCATCAGAAGGCAAACAGGCTGATTTGATATATAAAATTTTATTTTTATATATTACTCTATCGCCCGGTAAACCTATCACACGTTTGATGTAATCAATTTGTGGATCTCGTGGGTATTTAAAGACCACAACATCACCACGATCTGGCAAGCCAACTTGAAAAAATTTATTACGTACTACGGGATCGCGCAAACCATAGTTAAACTTATTCACTAAGATAAAATCGCCATCAAGTAACGTTGGCATCATAGAACCAGAAGGTATTTGAAACGGCTCATAGATAAACGAGCGCAGTATCAACACAAAAGCAATAACCGGAAAAATTTGTACTGAGGTATCAACTAATGCTGATGGCTCAATTAATTTAGTCACAATGTTTTCGCTTAAAGGTGATGCACATTGAGCTTGCGCATCGGCTAACTTAAGCTGACGTTGTGGTGCTAAATAAAACTTATCAGCTAACCAAACAATGCCGGTAATTACGGTAACTATGACTAAAAATATTGAAAAGTAAACTGCCATATTATTCCTATCTTTTAATAATTAAACTAATACAAAGTTGACTAATTAAGTGTTCTACTCTTTCATTGAACAGTTCATTAATCAACTTGGTATTCTTATTTATCTAATTTAAGCACAGCTAAAAACGCTTCTTGTGGTACTTCTACATTACCCACTTGCTTCATACGTTTCTTACCATCTTTTTGCTTCTGCAATAATTTTTTCTTACGAGAGATGTCACCACCATAACATTTTGCGGTAACGTTTTTACGCAGCTGTTTGACCGTAGTTCGAGCGATAACATTGTTACCAATGGCCGCTTGAATAGCGATATCAAACATTTGTCGATGAATTAACTCTTTTAACTTTTCAACTAGCATACGACCACGGGCAACAGAATTAGCGCGATGAGTGATCATAGCTAACGCATCAACTCGGTCACTATTAATCATCACATCAACACGAACCATGTCAGCCGGCTCAAAACGAATGAAATGATAATCTAATGAGGCATAACCACGACTGGTGGATTTTAACTTATCAAAAAAGTCCATCACCACTTCTGCCATCGGTAATTCATAAGTTACCGCAACTTGATTACCGTGATAAATAATATCTTTTTGCACACCACGTTTGTCAATACATAAAGTAATAACATTACCTAGATGCTCTTGAGGTACCAAAATATTCGCTTGCACTATTGGCTCACGAATTTCTTCAATATTATTTGTTGCCGGTAAATCGCTTGGATTATCAATAGAGATAACGTCACCATTGGTACAAGCTATTTCATAATTTACTGTTGGCGCTGTTGTGATCAGATCAAGATCATATTCGCGAGCAAGACGCTCTTGCACAATTTCCATGTGCAACATGCCCAAGAAACCAATACGGAAACCAAAACCTAGTGCTGATGAGTTTTCAGGTTCAAAAAACAAAGACGCGTCATTCAAGCTGAGTTTATTTAAAGCATCACGGAAGTTTTCATAATCTTCTGAACTGATCGGAAATATACCGGCGTAAACTTGTGGCTGAACTTTCTTAAAGCCCGGTAAGGCCTTTTGCGCTTCTTTTTTAAAGATAGTTATTGTGTCACCTACTGGTGCACCGTGAATTTCTTTAATACCCGCAACGATAAAGCCAACTTCACCCGCTTTTAATATACCGGTCGGTTTTTGTTTTGGTGTAAAAATACCCACCTTGTCGACAATATGGTGTTGTCCTGTCGACATCACCACCATTTTATCGCCTTTTTTGATTTGGCCATTCATAATTCGAACTAAGGATACTACGCCTTGGTAGTTATCAAACCACGAATCAATAATAAGTGCTTGCAGCGGTGCATCAGGATCACCCTCTGGAGGAGGAATATTCTCAACAATAGTTTCTAGTACGTCTTCAATACCTAAACCGGTTTTAGCCGAACAGGTCACAGCACCCGTAGCGTCAATACCAATAATATTTTCAATTTCTTCACTGACACGCTCAGGATCGGCTTGTGGCAAATCAATTTTATTTAGAATAGGGATGACTTCCAGTTCCATTTCAAGCGCGGTGTAGCAGTTAGCTACAGTTTGAGCTTCAACACCTTGACCAGCGTCAACCACCAGTAAAGCACCTTCACATGACGCTAATGAACGAGAAACTTCATAAGAAAAGTCGACGTGACCTGGCGTGTCGATAAAGTTGAGTTGGTACACTTCACCATTTTTTGCTTTGTAGTCTAACGTAACACTTTGCGCTTTTATGGTGATACCACGTTCGCGCTCAATATCCATAGAATCAAGTACTTGGGCTTCCATTTCACGTTCTTGTAGACCACCACAATGTTGAATTAGGCGATCTGAAAGCGTTGATTTACCGTGATCAATATGGGCGATAATAGAAAAATTTCGAATATGTTTCATAAATGGGAAGTCAAATAAGTTTATAGTTAATTCAATAATGGTGAGATTTTAGCGAATTTAGCGCGCTGGGGCTATCTTTTGTTGCGATTCAATCAGTGATTTCTGTAATCATGATGTTTTGATTTTCTCGACGGATAATTTTTGGCGCCAGTTTTGCACAGGTTGCGCTTTTTATTTGTTGCCTTTTAGCTAGCATAAAGCCACAAAAACCACCGATAACACCCAATAAAATGGCAAAAATTTCATGAGGCAGTATGGTGTTAATCACTAACCACTGGCCAAACCAAGAAGCCAATAACAAGCCTAATACCGGCCATAAATAAACTTGCCAAGCCGATTGCAAGAGCGCACTTTCATTTAAGCCTAACACAACGTTATCGCCAAGTTCTAAGGCTAGTGAAGATGTTAAGGTCAACGAAAGTTTTTTCTGTGGAAAAGCTTTTGCCACCTGACCGCTGCCACAATTGTCAACTTGCTGACAGCCACCACAAGCCGATTTTATCAAACTGGTAACGGTGACATTGTCATGGTCAATAGCGACGACGGTGGCTTGTTCTTCTATCATGGTGTGGAATTAGTATTTAAAACAACAGAATCAGCAATGGCCTTTGCCGTTTTTGCTGGAATTTTACCCACAACACTGACTTCAAAGCCGTTAACTACTTGATTCAATACCACGGTTGCGCCATCCATAACATAATCAGTCGCACGTTGGTTGTCTTCACTGGGATTTACGTAAACAGAAACATCGACTAAACCATCATTAAAAAGCATAAATTCAACCGGTTTTTTAGTGGTAGAAATTCGATGACGATTGGCATTTAATCGTTTAAAGCCATCAGGTAACCATTTAACTTGCCATTGCAGTACTTGCTCTTGATATCCGGCTGGAATTTCAATAACTTTTGGCAAGCTTGTTTGCTGTAATTGCAATAAACTCTCACCTAAAGCATCAGTGATATCTAAATGGGTAAACTGTATTTGTTCTAATAATTGACCAGTACGATTTGCCAAAGCGAGTTTTAATAGCATACCAGATTCTTGGTCTAACCATAGCCAGTGTCCGTAACGATAGACATCTTTAGAAACAATACGAATTAATTGCGCAGGTCGCCCTAGCACTCGACTTCGCCCAACAGAGATAAAATCATAGGTTTGACCAAGTGCAGTGACACCTTCGCGCAAAACAGCAGGTATAGGACCGGTTATTTGTTGAGATGTTACTGAGTATGGAGGTAATTCTGGCTCGATATAACTAACAATATTGTCCTTTCGTAAAACATCCCTGCGCGGGCCGTTTAACAAAGAGAGAATTTCTAGCTCATTACCACTTTCATCTACACCATGAAACCAGTGATAAGGTTCTGCCTGATTGTTTTTAACCACAACAAAAGAGGTACTAAAGTTAAGCGTTTGTAAAGAGGTTGCTAGGCGCTCAAGCCAAGGTTCGGCTTGTTCGTTTTCATTGGCCGCTATGGGTGTGCTAATGTCTTCATTAGCCTCCACTGGTGTGCTAATGTTTTCATTGGCTGCTACTGATGTGCTAATGGTAATCAATAGCAGCAGACTTGATATTAGTTTCATTTAGCTGATTCTTCAGCCTTATCTTGTGGTGATGTATGATTGACATCAACTGAACTTAATTTAATTTGTTGTTGATGATCTGACAATAGCGCTTGGAAACGTCTTTGTTGTTCAATAAAAGCTTGTTTCTCACTGCTGCGACTAGTTTGTTGAAAATTTAAGCTTACGGGTTCTGCAACACCACCAAATGGCATAGTTTTAACCACTTGACTAGCCGGCAATAAAGCATCGGTATCAGCGCTATTTTGTTGTACGCCCATGACCATAAGACCGGCTGCAGATGCTGCAATGGCCATTTGACCAAAGGGTTTAGCAAACTGCACCACTTTCGCTTTTAATTTTCCAACAAGATTATTGCTAGTATGAGGCGCTAAAATCGTTGGCTCATCAGCAATCGCTGACGCTATTTGTGATGACAGATCAAAATTAATAACATCAGAAGTTTCACCGCGCATTACATCACCCATTAAATGGTAACGTTGCCAGGTTGCTGACAAGTGTGAGTCATTGAGGATTTCATCAAATAGTTCATCGTTTTGTTGATCATTATCTACAATCGACGATACTGCCTCAAACTTATTTTCACTCATAAAGACACCTTAAAAAAATAACTCTTCATTCATTAGTTAACAAAAGACTACACTTTTATCAGCTAATACTATATTTATTATGCTTGCGTGTACTGCTGTTGAGCTTGTTATTTTTGCATTTAATGTTACTGCATTCTCTATTGCTGTAACACTATTGCTGTAACAATGGTCTGATTTTTTTATCGACTGCATCACGCGCTCTAAATATTCTTGAACGTACTGTGCCAACAGGACAATCCATAACCGTTGCAATTTCTTCGTAACTTAAGCCTTCTAACTCTCTGAGGTTGATCGCAGTGCGCAAATCTTCCGGCAATTGTTCTATAGTCTTAAATATGACACTTTTAATTTCATTGGTCAGTAATAGTTTTTCTGGTGAGGCATTTTCTCGTAACGCTTCACCCGAGTCATACATTTCTGCATCTTCAATTTCAATATCTGAGCCAGGGGGTTTACGTCCTCCGGCAACTAAGTGGTTTTTCGCACAATTAACAGCGATGCGATACAACCAAGTATAAAAAGCACTATCACCTCGAAAATTAGGTAAAGCTCGATAAGCTTTAATAAATGCTTCTTGTACTATATCAGGCACATCACTATGATTTTTAACATAGCGTGAAACCAAGTTTGCTACTTTATGTTGATATTTAATTACTAGCAGGTTAAATGCGTTTTTATCACCACGTTGCACCCGCTCAACCAACTTTTGGTCAACGTTCTGTTCGCTCATTTGAGCTCCATCTCCTACTCGCCATTATTTCACTTATCTACATCTGGTTTACATCTGGCTCATAGCAAACGCAACAACTCATGGCAAACGCAACAAGTAGGACTAGCCTTATGTTAAAAAGTTCGATAAATATTGAAAAAAATTAAATTTTGTTTATAAAAATAGTTTTCTGCTGTTCTGTAACAGCAATAAAAGCTATATTGGGTCATAGATTATTGTACCTTAATTTTAAGAATATATGAATCAACAACACAACTGTGACGTTTTAATTATCGGCAGTGGCGCAGCAGGATTATCGCTTGCTCTGCACCTAGCCAAAAATGCCGACGTGCTTATTTTAAGCAAAGACCAAATTAACGAAGGCTCAACATTTTATGCCCAAGGGGGTATTGCAGCAGTCTTCGATGAAAATGACAGTATTGCCTCACATGTCGCTGATACCTTAATCGCTGGAGCCGGATTATGCGACGAAGCCATAGTGCAACATACCGCTGAAAATGCCAAAAACTGCTTAGAATGGTTGATTGATAAAGGCGTTGATTTTGATCAAGATGTACCGGCTGCTAATGGAGATATTCGCTATCATTTAACGCGAGAAGGCGGACATAGTCACCGAAGAATTCTGCATTCAGCTGATGCCACAGGTCAAGCCATTCAAACAACCTTGGCATCACAGGTAAAAAATCACCCTCGCATTCGTATTTTTGAACGCTATAACGCTATTGATCTGGTTTATCAAAAAAATAAAGTCAATGCTGAACGTGAATGTATTGGTGCCTATGTATGGAATCGAAATGATGAACACGTTGAGCGCATTTTTGCCCATAAAACTATTTTAGCCACGGGTGGCGCGAGTAAAGTTTATCAATATACCTCAAATCCTGATGTTGCCAGTGGCGATGGTATAGCTATGGCATGGCGCGCTGGTTGTCGCGTTGCAAATATGGAGTTTAATCAATTTCATCCTACTTGTTTATTCCATCCTGAGGCAGGTACCTTTTTATTGACTGAAGCACTAAGAGGCGAAGGCGCACTGCTACTTCGCCCTGATGGTAGCCGATTTATGCCTAGCTTTGATGAACGAGCTGAATTAGCGCCACGTGACATTGTGGCCCGCGCGATCGATTTTGAAATGAAACGACTTGGCGCCGATTGCATGTATTTAGATATTAGCCACAAATCCAGTGATTTTATTAAGCAGCATTTCCCAACCATTTACGAACGCACACTGGCCCTTGGCATCGACATAACAAAACAACCTATGCCAGTGGTACCTGCTGCTCATTACACCTGTGGTGGTGTTATGATTAATCAACAGGGCCAAACCGATATTGAAAATCTATATGCGATAGGCGAAGTCGCTTATACCGGACTACATGGCGCTAATCGTATGGCAAGTAACTCGCTACTAGAGTGCCTAGTATTTGCGCGAGCCGCCGCCATTGATATTGAACAAAAAATCGATATATCAAAACCTTGCATAACACTACCTGCCTGGGATGAAAGCCGAGTTACCGACTCAGATGAAGAAGTTGTTATTCAACATAACTGGCACGAACTGCGGTTATTTATGTGGGACTATGTCGGTATTGTACGCACAACAAAACGCTTAGAGCGGGCATTGCACCGAGTCGAACTTTTACAAAGTGAAATCGAAGAATACTACCGACATTTCAGAGTCAGTAATAATTTATTGGAGTTACGAAACTTAGTCCAAGTGGCCGAATTAATTATTAGATCAGCATTAGATCGTAAAGAAAGTCGAGGTTTGCATTATACCTTGGACTTCCCTGATTTATTGACAGAAGCAAAAATTACTATACTTAAACCAGTGGAGTAATAAGGTATTTTTACCCGTAACTTTTCAGTCACCGCTTTTCATCCGTAACTTTTTACCCGCAAGATAGTGCGAGCCAAACGCGCCTGATCTTTGCTAGATAAGCTATCTTTGAAAATAAAGTGTTGAGTAGTTACGGCGTCTCTGCTGCTAAAAACCAACCAATAGCCCCACAAATTAATTTGTGAGTTAGCCGATATTTGCAAAGCTTTTTGATGGTTAAATTGGCATTCACCCGTATCTGATAAAACAAAATTCGCTTTAGTTTTATCTTTGCTTGAGGTAAATAACATCAGCCACTGACTTGCTAGCGGCGCAGGGGCTTGGCGATACAGAAAAATTATAAAGCCCAATAAAGCAGCCATAAAAAATCCCAGCCAAAAGCTAATGCCGAAAAGAACGGTTAAGGTAAGATAAGTAAAACCGAAATAAAATAATAAGTTAAATATCGCCCTATGCCTAGAAGGCGATACCTTAATATTATAGTTTAACTCGCTGTAATATAATCTGCACCATGGCGTTAAGCTCTTTGTCTTCACAAGTTTCGTGCCCCATAAACCATGCGAATAGCTCAGGATCTTGACACTCTAATAGACGCTCAAAAGTAGCTTTATGTTCAGTAGATAACTCATCGTAAGCCTCTTCAACAAATGGCATAAAAAGTATATCTAACTCTAGCATACCGCGTCGACAAGCCCAGCGAAGTCGAGGTTTATTATCTTTTAATGTCATACATCACTCTAATTAGTAAAATCTCGCCACATTCTAACAAATCCAAAGTTAAAATAGCCACGAATTGATCATTAAATTAGTAAACTTTTAATAGTAAAATAGCAGAAAAATCGGCTATATGCTTGTAATCTGAATAAATGTCCTCACCTATGATGTTAATAGCCTTTTTTTAGCAATATCGCCGGATGATGAACATAATGAATAATAACTTACCTAGTTATAACGAATTACCAGAAGTATTTGCAATCAACCTTGATAGTATTGGCGCCATTACCTTAACGGGTCAAGAACAAATCAAATACCTACAAGGGCAAGTTACCTGTGACGTTGACACCTTGGCGCAGGAAAAGCTCCTTATTGGCGCGCACTGTAACGCCAAAGGTAAAGTATTTTCTGCTTTTCGTTTACTGGAGCGTGAAGAAAAATTTTTCCTACTCCAACCAACAAGTTCGATTGAACAGTCTTTAGCAGAACTAAAGAAATTTGCCGTCTTTGCTAAAGTTGAGATAAGCCAAGACACTGAACTGGCTTATCTAGCCATTGCAGGCGAGCAAGCATCAGCTAAAATGGCGACATTATTTCAACAAGTGCCTGACACACTTACACCCGTAGTGCACGAAAATAATACCACCTTGGTTTACCTTGCTGGCAACATTAGCCGCTATATCATTATTGATAACGTTGATAAATTAGCTGATATTTCTGCAACCTTTGATTTTCCAGTCTATGACGGTGCGCTTTGGAACTTACTCGAGATTTCCGCTGGGTTTCCCATGCTCTCTCAACAGTATGTCGCAGAATATGTACCGCAAATGCTAAACCTGCAAGCAATCAATGGCATTAGCTTTACTAAAGGTTGTTATTTAGGCCAAGAAACTGTTGCTCGTATGCAATATTTAGGTAAAAACAAACGCGCGCTTTTTGCCCTAACAGGCAAAGATATGGAGGCTAACGTCGGTGATATCATCGAGAAAAAGCTTGGTGAAAATTGGCGTAAAGCCGGTGATGTATTAGCGGTTTATCAAGCCAGTAATATGCAGACCTACATACAAGGCGTTTTAGCTAACGATGTTGATAATAGCACAGCGCTAAGAATTAAAACCCAAGACTCAGCCCTAACCATAATACCCTTACCTTACAAATTAAGCACAACCACTGAATAGGACATAATATGAAAATTACCGACAACAAAGTTGTTGTACTGCATTACGCAGTATCTGATAACGAAGACACCTTAATTGATAGTTCTTATGATCACAGCCCACTAGCGGTAATTCAAGGTTCTAACTATCTGATCCCTGGCTTGGAAGCAGCCTTAGTTGATCACAAAGCCGGTGATAAATTTGAAGTTGAAGTCAGTGCAGACGATGCTTATGGACAACGTGAAGACGGCTTTGTACAAACCGTACCAAAAGAAATGTTTGCTGGCATTGAAGATTTAGACGTAGGTAGTCAGCTGCGCGCCACGACTGATGAAGGCGAACAAACCGTTATCGTCATTGACGCACAAGAAAACGAGATTACCGTTGATGGTAATCATCCGTTGGCCGGCATGGACTTAAAGTTTGATGTTGAAATTATAGAAGTACGTGATGCTACTGAAGAAGAGTTAGCGCATGGCCATGTTCATGTTGAAGGTGAAGAAGGTTGTGGCCACGATCACTAACATTTATGAATCCAAGCCAAGGCTAGATTAGCCTAAGCTGATATTAAAAAAGGCACTGATAAAGTGCCTTTTTTGATCGGTCTGATATCTCGCTACCACAAGTTATACCAATTTCATTAATTAGGTGGTCTACTTTATACGCAGGAAAAATGGCCAAATATAAGGCATTTATTTTAATAACTAGTTGTTCTAATAATTAAATAAATAACGCAGTAGTTGATTGTTTTAACCAGTAAAAATGATCAGATAATTAGTGATATGGTATTATACCAAAGGTATGACTTGTGCTTTAATTTCGCTGTAGCGCATATACTGACAAACGCCAAAGTAACTTAATTGCCGCACTTTAGCGCGGGTAAATAACGGCACACTCATGCCAGACAAAAATCGACAAATAGTATCAGTAGACAAGATATTCGCTGATTCACCGACAGGAGACTTTAACGTTGAAAAATGCTGTTGCAACTGCTTAATACCGAGAGCAATAGTGTCAACACTCACTGTTTGATGATTGCTTGAATAAGGTAATATTGCCACCTGCCCACGACAAACGGAACAATGCCCACAGTTTTTTGGTGCACGTTGATCATCAAAGTATTGCGAGAGCTGTTGAGTTAAACAATGTTCACTTTGAAAAAACGCGACCAGCTTAGTGATACGCTCGATTTCGGCTTGCTCTTTGTCAGAAAAGTAATGAAAAAGCGTATCGACCAAAGCATTATTTTCTAACGCCGCCATGTTGACACTAAAAACTTCTGTTGCCTTTTTCGTTTCCAACACAATATGTTGCTGCTCTGCTAAATACTCAAGCGCTGCAACAATACGTTTTCTCGGCGCTTGATGACGCGCATACATAAGATCAAAGTCGGGCTCACCCCAAATTTTCTTCATTTTTGCGCAATTAAAAACTTGTGCTAAAAATTCGTTACGCTCGGCATTAAATGCGC
This sequence comes from Colwellia sp. MB3u-45, assembly GCF_014077005.1. GTDB lineage: Bacteria > Pseudomonadota > Gammaproteobacteria > Enterobacterales > Alteromonadaceae > Cognaticolwellia. The sequence continues at coordinate 81,164 of NZ_JACGVC010000038.1, forward strand.
TGATGATTTGCGTTTTTGGCGTAACAAATTTAAATTTAAAATCAGCAAAATAGCTAAATTTAGCGTCAATAACCCCAAGTAATTCTAACTGAACCAATAAGGTTTTTAATGGCAGCTGTTTAATATTACTGGCATTTGACAAGCTCAGCACTTGCAGTTCCCATTGGCCATCTTGCATTTCGTTACGTATGTTTTGCAACACATAGTCGATGCTTGAGCGCTCAGGCGTGTCAGCATAAACAAAGTTTTCTACGGTATGAATACCATCAAGATTGGCCAGAGTAAAACAGGCGGCATTCGCTTTGTCTCGACCTGCCCGGCCAATTTCTTGACTATAGTTTTCAATAGATTTGGGTAAATCATAATGAATAACAAAACGGATATTGGCTTTATCTATCCCCATACCAAAGGCGATAGTTGCGACGATAATCGGGGTTTTTCCTTGCATAAAGTCTTGCTGAATTTGCTTGCGCACATCATCTTTAAAACCGGCATGGTAAGCCTTTGCCGCTATACCTTGTTGTTGCAGAAAGTCAGCCACTTTTTCAGCACTATGTTGCAAAGTAACATAAATAATACCGCAGCCTTGGTGCTGGCGAATTAAATCAACCAGTGTTTGGTTTTTCTCTCTTTCTGCGACCGGTAAAACAGATAGATCTAAGTTGCTGCGATAAAAACCTGTTTGCACTATATGCTCATCAGTAATAGCAAATTTATTAGCCATATCCTGCTTAACTTGTTTAGTGGCTGTGGCCGTAAGTAAAAGCACTAGGGGAATATTGAGCTCTTGTCGATAACGTGGCAATTTTAAATAATCAGGTCGAAAATTATGACCCCATTCTGAAATACAATGTGCTTCGTCTACCACCAACATAGAAATAGCAATAGCTTCAATAAACTGACGAAAGCGCTCATTTTTAAAACGCTCAACTGATACCATCAAAATTTTTATTTTACCCGAGCGAACGTCACGGGTAATTTGCTGACTCTCTTCAAATGATAATGTTGAATCGATACTGGCCGCGGCAATACCTTTTGTATGCAAAAATGCGAGTTGGTCTTTCATCAAGGCCAATAAGGGCGATACCACCAAGGTTAAATGCGGTAAATTTATTGCCGCTAATTGATAGCATAAACTCTTACCAGCACCGGTAGGGAAAATGGCTAAGGAAGAGTCACCATTAAGTAACTGCGTTATCGTTTGCTCTTGCCCGGTTCTAAACTCATCAAACCCAAAGGTAGTTTTTAATGATTGCTGTAACATAATTTCCCTACTGCTTAAATATCTATTGTCTAGTCTATTATATTAAAGCAGCAACAACACTTATTTCGACCAAAAGCACATCTCTTGCCATCGCCGCTTGCACGCAAGCACGAGCGGGTGCAAAACCTACTGGCACCCAAGCATCCCATACTGTGTTCATAGCAGCAAAATCAGTCATCGTTTTTAGGTATATTGTGGCTGATAACATATGCTGCTTTGAACTCCCTGCTTCTACTAATAAAGTCTCAACCTTATCTAGCATAGTTTGTGTTTGCTCGGTTATACTTTGCGTAGCGTCAGCGCAAACCTGACCACATAAATAAACTGTGCCATTGTGTTTCACTATGCGGCTCATGCGCGCTTTAGTCTCTAGTCTTTCAATTGTCATTATTCTCGCCTTGATATAGTTAAAATCGCTGCGCCTTCATATCCATGTAATCGCAGCATACCCTAACATCTAGTACATAAAAAACCCCAAGGTTTACACCTTAGGGTTTTATAATATTAATGAAAAAATAACTGAGGTCATCAACACAGGAAGAAGATTCAAATTCAAGGCGAAAGCACCAAGCCTAGTTTAATCGCTGAGTACTGCTAACGCAGAGTTGAATGTTCTCACCCGCTTAAGGCTCAGTTACTCCCATTCAATAGTCGCGGGTGGTTTACCCGATATATCGTAAACTACGCGAGAAATACCATCCACTTCGTTGATAATACGGTTAGACACTAGGCCTAAGAACTCGTAGGGTAGATGTGACCAACGTGCGGTCATAAAATCGATAGTTTCTACACAACGTAGGCTAACTACCCAATCATATTTACGTGCATCGCCCATCACGCCAACTGAACGTACCGGTAAAAATACCGTGAAAGCTTGGCTGACTTTTTTATACAAGTCATGCTTGTGTAATTCTTCAATGAAAATGTGATCAGCACGACGTAATAAGTCAGCATATTCTTTTTTCACTTCACCTAAAATTCGCACACCTAAACCAGGTCCAGGAAATGGATGACGATAAAGCATGTCGTAAGGTAGTCCTAGCTCAAGGCCTATTTTACGCACTTCATCTTTGAATAATTCACGTAATGGCTCAACTAAGCCAAGTTTCATATGTTCAGGTAAGCCACCCACATTATGGTGCGACTTAATCACATGTGCTTTACCGGTTGCTGACGCGGCTGACTCAATAACATCAGGGTAGATAGTACCTTGTGCTAACCATTTAGCATTACTGAGTTTATTGGCTTCTTCATCAAAAATTTCAACAAAAACATTACCAATAATTTTACGTTTTTTCTCAGGATCACTCTCGTCAGCCAAACGGTCTAAGAAGCGGTTTTCGGCATTAACATGAATGATATTCAAACCAAAATGGTCGCCGAACATATCCATGACTTGTTGGCCTTCGTTTAAACGCAGTAAACCGTTATCAACAAAAACACAAGTTAACTTATCGCCAATTGCCTGATGTAACAGCATGGCAACAACTGATGAGTCAACACCACCCGATAAGCCAAGTACGACTTCATCATCACCGACTTGCGCTTTCATTTTGGCAATCGCGTCTTCAATAATTGACGCTGATGTCCAAAGCTTTTCACATTGACAAATATCAACAACGAAATGCTCAAGAATACGTAAACCTTGCTTGGTATGAGTCACTTCAGGGTGAAATTGCACCCCGTAAAATTGCTTCTCTTCATTGACCATACCTGCATATTTACAGCTAGGGGTTTGTGCAACCGTAACGAAGCCGGCAGGAATAGCTGATACTTTATCACCATGGCTCATCCAGACATCTAACAAGGCATTACCGTTTTCACTGACATGGTCTTCAATGGCATTAAAGAGTGCAGATTTAGTAATAACTTCAACCGCGGCATAACCGAATTCTTTCTGCTCAGAGCTTTCAACGCTGCCGCCTAATTGCTCAGCCATGGTTTGCATACCATAGCAAATACCTAAAACAGGTACACCGGCATTAAACACATACTCTGGCGCACGTGGTGAATTATGCTCAGTGACTGACTCAGGTCCACCAGCTAAAATAATACCGGTTGGATTAAAAGCTTTAAGTTGTTCTTCTGTAACATCCCAAGCCCATAATTCACAATAAACCCCAATTTCACGCACACGACGAGCGATGAGTTGGGTGTACTGTGAACCGAAGTCTAATATGAGTATGCGGTGATCATGAATGTCTTTACTCATGTTGTTTTCCTACTTTTATTTTTAAATGTATAAAATGAACAGGCTGAGCGTTCGCTCTATTTGAGTTACTGCTCAGCCTATTTGAATTGTTGTCGATGAGGTATTCGCCTGCATCAGTTTTTCTACTTTCTATCGCTATTCAATTGATAAAATTGCCGTCCAGTTCAAGGTGCTAGCGCGGAGCCTAGTTTCCTAAGTGAGCACTTACAACGCCGAGGTTGGCCGACAATAATTCAATAGCGCTAACCCATACGGTAGTTTGGTGCTTCTTTCGTGATAGCTACATCATGCACATGCGACTCGCCCATACCAGCAGAAGTAATCTTCATAAATTCAGGCTTAGTGCGCATTATTTCAATTGTCGCTGAGCCAGTTAAGCCCATTGATGAACGTAAACCGCCCATTTGTTGGTGAATAATAGCGGCAACAGGACCTTTATAAGCAACACGGCCTTCAATTCCTTCTGGTACGAGTTTGTCGGCTTCACCGTCAGATTTTTGGAAATAACGGTCACTTGAGCCTTCTTTTTGGCTCATGGCGCCTAAAGAGCCCATGCCGCGATATGACTTGTAGTAACGTCCTTGATAAAGCTCTACTTCACCTGGCGCTTCTTCTGTGCCTGCCAACATGCTGCCGACCATCACACAATGCGCGCCGGCCACTAGTGCCTTAGCAATATCACCAGAAAAACGAATTCCCCCATCGGCGATAACGGGAATACCCGTACCTTTTAAGGCTTCAACCGCATTAGAAATAGCGGTCAATTGTGGTACACCAACACCGGTAACGATACGGGTAGTACAAATAGAACCTGGGCCTATGCCAACTTTTACCGCATCCACTCCAACATCAGCTAATGCTCTAGCGCCAGCGCCAGTAGCAACATTTCCGGCAATAATTTGTAAATCAGGATATCTGCCACGTGTTTCAGCAACACGGTCAAGCACACCTTGTGAGTGACCGTGAGAGGTATCAATCAATAATACATCGACTCCAGCAGCAACAAGCGCATCTATACGCTCATCGGTACCCGCACCAACACCAACAGCAGCACCAACGCGTAAGCGGCCTAATTCATCTTTACAAGCGTTAGGCTTATTTTCAGCTTTTTGGTAATCTTTAACTGTGATCAAACCTTTTAGTGTGAAGGCGTCATCAACCATAAGGATTTTTTCGATGCGATGTTCGTGCATTAAACTTAAAATGACTTCACGTGACGCACCTTCTTTGACGGTCACTAATTTGTCTTTTTTAGTCATCAATGCTGAAACCGGTTTTGTTAAGTCTGTTTCAAAACGTAAGTCGCGACCGGTAATAATACCAATCAACTTATTTTTTTCATCAACAACAGGAAAACCAGAAAAACCAAGTTCATCAGCTAGGCGCATAGTGTCTTCGATACTTGCACTTGGGTTGACTGTGACGGGATCTGAAACAATACCACTTTCATATTTCTTAACTTGAGAAACATTTTTGGCCTGTTCAGCTATGGTCATATTTTTATGGATAAACCCGATGCCACCTTCTTGTGCTAAGGTAATGGCTAAACGCGCTTCGGTCACTGTGTCCATCGACGCAGAGATCATAGGTACATTTAAATTTATCTTTCGAGTTAATTTAGTTTTTAAATCGGCAGTATGGGGCAGTACCGTAGAATGGGCAGGTACCAGTAAAACATCGTCAAAGGTTAACGCTTCTTGAGCAATTCTTAGCATCGCAACATCTCTCTAAAGTGAGTGGTTAGGGAGGAAATATTGCGGCAGAATTTTAACCGCTTTCCCTACTAAGGTAAACTTAAAATTGCAATTAATCGAAAATAAACTGCCGATGCTGGTCTAAACAAATATATAATACTGGGCAATTACCCAATTATTACCTCTTAACAACAGAAAAAGTAAAGTATTTATGGCTCAACAGCACATTCTACAAGTAAGTGAACTCACCAAAAAAGTACGTTTTATCTTAGAAAGTGAGTTAAATACCGTCTGGTTATGTGGCGAAATATCGAATTTTATTGCCGCAAGCTCTGGCCATTGGTATTTATCCTTAAAAGATCAAAAATCGCAAGTTCGCTGTGCCATGTTCAAAGGCAATAATCGTCGGGTGAGAATACAGCCACAAAATGGTCAACAAGTATTAGTACGCGCTAAAGTTTCCTTGTATGAACCACGAGGCGATTTCCAGTTGATTATTGAACAAATGGAGTCAGCGGGTGATGGACTGTTAAGACAGCAATATCAATTATTAAAAGACAAACTGCACGGTGAAGGTTTATTCGAACTGCACCACAAACAAGCCATCCCTAAGTCAATTCAAACGGTTGGTATTGTCACCTCTCCTACAGGTGCTGCGGTCAAAGATATCATCACAGTATTAAAGCGCAGAAATCCATTAATAAAGGTGATTATTTACCCAGTGTTAGTACAAGGTCAGCAGGCTAAATATGAGATTGCCCAAGCGATTAACTTGGCTAACGAGCGTAATGAAGTTGACGTTTTATTAATTGGTCGTGGCGGTGGTTCGCTGGAAGATTTATGGGCCTTTAATGAAGAAATAGTCGCTCGCGCCATTTTCCAGTCAAGCTTGCCAACCATCAGTGCTGTTGGACATGAAATTGATACAAGCTTAGCTGACTATGTTGCCGACCTAAGAGCCCCAACACCGTCTGCAGCAGCGGAAATAGTGTCTGCTGATGTTGACGAGCGTATTAATAAAGTGGCTGAATTACTCAGTCGTGCACAGCTAGCGCTTAAGCAACAACTCAAACGCTCAAGTCATTCGCTAACCAATTTAAATCATAGGTTAGCCCAAGTGCATCCCGAGCAACAACTACAAAATAAACAGCAAAAGTCAGATGAACTGAGTATGCGTTTGCAAGGGCTAATTACCCGAGCAATAAACCAACTTAAGCATAAGCCTCAATACCTTGAACAACGACTACTCAATGCCTCACCATTAACCCACATAAAACAAAATCGGCAACAGGCGGCTCAACTCAACACAAAACTTATTGGCGCACAGCAGCGCTTATTAATAGCCAAGCGAGCAAGTTTTGCCCATCAATGCGAACAACTTCATATGGTAAGTCCATTAGCAACAATTGCTCGTGGTTACAGTATAACTCGTGATGAACAGGGACAAATGATTAAGAGTACCAAAGATATAAATATCGCTGATACCATTAAAGTAGAAATTTCAGATGGTGTAATAGACGCTAAGGTGATAGCGGTGCAAGTCAATTAATACAGTAAATTAATGCGGTAAAATAACTGCCTGTTGTAGCAGTTTGTTCACTTCAACTTTACTTGAATCATCAAATTTAACCCCAAGCATGACACCATCAACTTGGGTTTTGGTGTTACAAATCTCAGCATTTAGTTTCAAGTTTTTTAAGTCTTGGAAAGCTTCAATAATGATTTCCACGGGTTTATCTTCAGTTAAGATAAGTTTCTCGCCATTAGTAATCATAATCTGACAGCCAGACACTGAAATATCAGATATTACTGAGGCCCAATAGTCACCTTTCACCTTAACTTTCGCTTTGATATAAGTCTCAATACGCATTGATGAGCGTAGGTTTTGTAAGAGGACTTCACGTGGAAAATCAAGCACAATAATACGTGATGGAATTTGAATCGTTTGCCTAATATTAGAAATAAAGGCAACTACAGCACCTTCATGACCTTCAATTAACCCGCGCACGGTTACGCCTATACCTTGGGTTACGTATTGTGCAAAACTGCCCAACTTTGAACTGTCAGGGTATTGTACTAAAACGTATTTTTTTGGCATGTAGCCAATAAAAACTGAACGAAACTTACCACGTTGACCGGATGGAGTTGTCATATCTAATGTGACAATCGCGCCTGGATTTAACAAGGCTAAATTGCGACTTAATCGCCCAATCACTGGTACTTTTATAGGATTATCAGGCATAAATTTCCAACAACATTTAATTTAAATGAGACAAAAAAAATAATAAAACAAGTTAGTCGACAATTTCACAGTAGCGGAATATCATCATGAAATCAATATGGTTTTTAGCTATTTTAACTATATTTTGTCATAAAAAAGCTGATGTTATCATCAGCTTTTTTATCAAAATAGCCACTTAGTCTTTCTTATAACCTTGAGTTAGACGTGCCATTTTCTTTTGCTCGGTGTAGTTGAGCTTTTTCTTACCAGCAAACGGGTTAGAGGTTTCTCTAAACTCAATTCTTATTGGCGTACCCATAATTTTTAATGATTTACGGTAATAATTCATTAAATAACGCTTGTAAGAAAGTGGTAGATTTTTCGCTAGATTGCCATGAATAACGATAATAGGTGGATTGTAACCACCGGCATGAGCATATTTTAGTTTTATACGACGACCTTGATGCATAGGTGGCTGATGATCAAACACCGCCATGTCTAAAATTTTGGTGACCATAGAAGTAGAAATACGCTTAGTCGCTGAAACAAAAGCTTCTTCTACCGACTCGTATAAATGACCCACACCTGTGCCGTGCAAGGCTGATATAAAATGAATACGAGCGAAATCGATAAAACCTAAACGACGATCTAATTCAGATTTAATACGATCTTTAACATGATCATCTAAACCATCCCATTTATTTACCGCTAAGACTAAAGAGCGACCCGCTTCTAAAATAAAGCCCAGTAAGCTTAAATCTTGATCGCTGATGCCTTCTTGAGCATCAATGATTAATAAACATACGTTAGCATCTTCTATTGCACGCAGAGTTTTAATCACAGAAAACTTCTCTACGATATCAGTAACATTTTTACGGCGACGAATACCTGCCGTATCGATTAAGGTGTAAGGGCGACCATTATGTTCCATTGGAATATAAACGCTATCACGTGTGGTACCTGGCATATCAAATACCACCACCCTGTCTTCACCTAAAATGCGGTTCGTTAACGTCGATTTACCGACGTTAGGCTTACCAATAATCGCTAACTTGATGGTGTCAGTTTCTTCTGGTGCTTCGTCAATATTTTTTTTATCTAGCGCTTCATGATCTATGTTTTCATCAAAGTCACCGTCAAATTCATCATTTTCTAGTACTTTGGGTTTACCAAGTTCGGCAATATGAGGCGTTAGCGCTAAGGTTAATAGTTGCGTCACACCACGACCATGTGCGGCGGCAATTTGATGTACTACACCACCCAAGCCAAGAGAATAAAAGTCGGCCACAGCAGAGTCGGCATCTATACCATCAACTTTGTTGGCAACTAAAAATACTTTTTTATCTTGCTTACGTAAATGGCTAGCAATGCCTTGATCAGCAGACGTTAAACCTACTCTTGCATCAACCATAAATAGCACGGCATCTGCTTCGTCAATGGCAATCAGCGACTGCTCGGCCATTAAGGCATCAATACCTTTTTCGTTACCTTCAATACCACCGGTATCAATAACAATAAAAGGGTGCTCTTCAACTTCCGCTTTTCCGTATTGACGATCACGGGTTAACCCTGGATAGTCGGCAACTAAAGCGTCTCGACTGCGCGTTAATCTATTAAATAATGTTGATTTACCGACATTAGGTCGGCCAACAAGTGCTACTACAGGAAGCATGTTCACCTCAAATCTCTCTTTAAACTCAATATAACTCAATCATTATATCAGTATTATTAATAAACAACGGCTCCAGTGCTGTTTGCATTGGAGCCGTTTATAATTTTAGTTTTTTATTCAACTAGTTAATAACTATTAATTAGTTGAATAACTTATTTAGCAATGGTGATCGCTTCTAAGTCGCCGTTGCGGGCTTGACTATACAAAACGCCATTTTCAACCGTTGGTGTAGCATGAATACCACTGCTATCAAGGTGATGACGAGCTACAATTTCACCTGTTGCCTGATCTAACCAATGCAGATAGCCTTCAAAATCGCCAACCACAACATAGCTACCGATAGGAGCTGGTCCGGTTAAGCCACGGTTAGTCAGTGATAATTGGCTCCAAAGCTCTAAGCCATTATTACGATCAATGGCATATACGTGGCCTTTAACATCAGTTAAAAACAAGCTATTACCACTAATGGTTAATTCACGGTAAGACGAGTATTGGCGCTGCCACAAGACACGGCCCGAACGTAGTTCAACCGCACTTAAATTACCACGCGAAGATACAGTATAAATATTGTCGCCGAAGATCAATGGCGTTGAGTCAACATCAATCACGCGTTCTAGTTCTGTTGAACCTGCCGCTTCACCAATATCTACAGTCCAGCCTTGACGACCTTGTTCTAGTAAATAAACTGATAAAGAACCGTCAGCTGAGCCAACAATAACACCACCACCGGCAATGACAGGCGCACTAATACCACGCAAAGTAAGCGGCGGAACGTCTTGTTCGATTTGCCAGTCGTCTTGGCCATTTGAAGCATTAAACGCTTTCATAACGCCAGATGCAGTATTGACCACAAGTTTTCCGGAATCGAATGCCGGTGCAGCAATAACTTCACCTTTAACTTTTCCTTGCCATGATAACGCGCCACTTTCTGCATCAAGGGCAATAACATCGCCATTCTCGCTACCGAAAAATACTTTATTGATGCCAACGACAGCGCCACCACTAATTAAGGCGGGTTCTTTCTTATCAAAAAAACCGCGCTTATTATCGATGTCACTTAAATTAGCATGCCAAACTTGTTCACCGCTATTCTCATCAAATGCGTAGGCATCTCCGTCTCGACTAGCACTAAATACTTTGCCGTAGGCAACCACTGGCTGAATGCGGGAAAAGTAATCTCCAACGCCGTCACCAACAGTGGCATCCCATTTTACAACAGGTTCAAATAATGCTTTTATTTCGCTTAATGGCGCGACTTTTAGTTCATCATCTTCATCATCGGTTGATGAACATGCAGAAATCCCTACCGCTAGCAAACAGATAGCAAGGAGGCTTTTGTTAAAGCGTTTACTGATAAACATGCTTATATCACTCTCTATTTGCTTAAGTTAATGACTTGCGCTAAATCATCTAATTTCATTTGCAATGCTGGGTTAGTGCCTTCAGTTGCAAAATCAATTGCGGCTTGATAAGCATTACGAGCTAGTGATTTTTTACCTTGTTTAAAGTAAATATCACCTTTAATTTCTTCAACGCTAGCGTCAAATGAAGCGGGTAATTTTGCTGTTAATGTCACTAGAGCTTGTTCATATTTCTCTAATTGTAATTGCACTCGCGCTAAGCGCTCAGTAGCAATCGCTTTAATACCATCATCCACTGACTTTTCAATTGCCGTGTTTAAATATGTTTCAGCTTTTACCCAGTCTTGCTTTTCAGCCGCTTCTTTAGCTAAAGCAATAGCGGTTAACATGGTATAACTAGAGGCACTATTTTCAGCAATAAAGGCGTTGCCCGCAGCTTCAAAAGTAGTGCTATCTTCAGCCGCCTCCTCGATCATCGTTTGATAAGCTTCTGAGGTATTTAGCTCTTGTTGCAATTTATGATCATTATAATAGTTAAGACCAATAAACCCTGCAAAACCAATAGCTAAACCAGCAATAATCGCATTACCATTATCACTCCAAAACTTTTTGATTGATTCGACTTGTTGTTCTTCTGTTTGATTTATATCCAAAACTGACCCTTAAAGTAAATTTGTTAAAAGACTTGGCACTTGCTCAAGTGGCAAACTTTGTTGTTCTTGTTGTCCGCGCAAATATTTTACGGTTACCGTCTGTTGAGCTATTTCATCTTCACCAAGAATCAATGCTATTTGGGCACCTGATTTATCTGCACGCTTCATTTGTTTTTTCATATTGCCACCACCACAGTGACATTGTAAGCGAATATCTGGCACTTGATCACGCCATTGCTCCGCTAAGCCGTTAGCGGTTATTTCAACGTCATCGCCTAACATAATAACGTAAGCATCGACTTGCGCTCTAATGTTATTGGCTTTTTCTAAGCTGGTCATCATCAACACTAAACGTTCAATGCCTAAGGCAAAACCAAACCCTGGTGTTGATTTACCACCCAGTTGCTCTACTAAACCATCATAGCGCCCGCCAGCACAAATAGTGCCTTGAGCACCTAAGCTCGAGGTAACCCATTCAAAAACGGTACGGTTATAATAATCTAAACCACGTACTAAACGCTCATTAATCACATACTTGATACCCGCAGCGTCTAAGCGCTGACAAACCGATGCAAAGTGTGCGCTTGACTCTTCAGCAAAATAATCAGCTAGTTTAGGTGCGCCAACCAATGCAGCTTGTACCTCTGGATTTTTACTGTCCAGTACGCGCAATGGATTAGTGTGCATGCGGCGCTTGCTATCTTCATCTAAAAGATGTTCTTTTTCAGTTAAAAACACCACTAACGCGTCACGATAATTGCCGCGCTCTTCGTTCGAACCCAATGAGTTTAGCTCTAGTGTGACAAATTCGTTGATGCCAAGTTCCCGCCAAAGTCGAGCCGTTAGCATAATAATTTCAGCGTCAATATCAGGTGTTGCTATACCAAAGGCTTCTAAGCCGAATTGGTGAAATTGACGATAACGACCCTTTTGTGGACGTTCATGACGAAACATGGGGCCCATATACCACAAGCGCTGCTCTTGGTTATACAGTAATCCGTGTTGATTACCAGCACGAACACAACTTGCTGTGCCTTCTGGGCGTAATGTTAAGCTATCGCCATTACGATCCTCAAAGGTATACATTTCCTTTTCAACAATATCGGTTACTTCACCAATAGAGCGTTTAAATAGCGCCGTTGACTCGACAATCGGCATACGTATTTCAGCAAAACCATAATTACTGGCAACGCGGCGCAGTACTGTTTCTACCATTTGCCAAATGCCGGTTTGTGCAGGCAAACAGTCGTTCATACCTCTAATTGCTTGAAGTGCTTTACTCACGTATTATTTTCTCGCTAGTGTTTGTCTGTTTAATTATTCGTTTGCTTATACAAAGAATATTTTTTATCGCGGGCATTATAGGCAGTTTACTATCAAACGTAAATAACAGCGCAATTGTGGCAATAATTAGCCATTATTAATCGATTTCTTGTATGGCTATTTTATAACTCGCATCAAGCATTTTAGCCTTCGCGCGGATTCGTTGCTCTAGTTGGTCAACAAGATTGTTATTATCAAAGCGCTCTTTTTGACGAACACCATCAAGATAGTAACCACTTTTTTTACTGCTGCCTGTTAAGCCTAAGTCAGAAATTAAGGCTTCACCGGGTCCGTTAACGATACAGCCAATAATTGACACATCCATTGGCGTGGTTATATCTTCAACACGTTGCTCTAAAGCATTGACCGTTGAAATAACATCGAACTCTTGGCGCGAACAACTTGGGCAAGCAATGAAGTTGATGCCGCGGCTACGAAGCTTCAGTGATTTTAAAATATCAAAGCCAACTTTAATTTCTTCGATAGGATCAGCTGCTAATGAAACTCTTAACGTATCGCCAATACCTTCAGCAAGCAATAGCCCTAATCCTACTGATGATTTAACAGAGCCTGAGCGTAAACCGCCAGCTTCGGTAATCCCTAAATGCAAAGGGTTATCAATTTGTTTCGCTAACAAGCGATAAGCCCCCACGGCAAGAAAAACATCCGAGGCTTTGACGCTGACTTTAAATTGATTGAAATTTAAGCGATCAAGAATATCAACGTGACGCATGGCTGATTCTAACAAAGCTTCAGCCGTTGGTTCTCTATACTTTTCTTGAATATCTTTCTCTAACGAACCACCGTTGACGCCAATTCTAATAGGAATATTATTATCCCGAGCACACTCAACGACAGAGCGCACCCGGTCTTCTCGACCGATATTACCTGGGTTAATGCGCAGGCAATCAACGCCGTATTCCGCTACTTTTAACGCAATACGATAATCAAAATGAATATCAGCCACTAATGGAATATTAGTTTGCCGCTTTATTTCACGAAATGCTTCCGCCGCGTCCATCGTTGGCACACTCACGCGAACAATGTCGGCTCCAACGGCCTCAAGTGCATTAATTTGTGCCACCGTTGCCGCGACATCAGTGGTCAGAGTATTGGTCATTGACTGCACTGTAATCGGGGCATCGCCGCCAACAGGAACATTGCCAACCATTATCTGGCGGGACTTTCGACGAATAATAGGAGATTCTTTAAACATAATAAAACTTCAATAGTGTTGCGTTAAGTAAAAAAAATTACCGTATTAAGGCGCTAGCGGTAATGAAAATTTGGCAATATTACCGGCATTAAATACAGCCATATCAACCGGAACGTCATTGTAATCTATTTGTACCAATTCAGGTTTACCTAAGGTGATAGAAAAAGGTGCTTGACCAGAAATTTGCATGATATAACCTGATTTTTTCACACCCCAAGCAATTCGCTCGCCAGTAGCATCAAATATATTAACCCAACAGTCACCCGCGAAAGTGAAAACAACCTGGTTGATTATGGCAGATAATGCATTTTCACCAACCGCTTTGTTATTATTTAAATCGACTTGAGCCTCGGTTAAATCTGGCGTTGATAACACTGGTTCAACATCAAGCGGCGCAGCTATATCAAGGTTTTCTGCAGCGCTATTAACATTCGCCTCAGTGTTAACCACGTTAGTTACACTAACGACTGACTCGTCATTTAGCATACGGTTTGAGTTTTTTTCGTTATTTTCGTTCGATAGACTGGCTTGCTTAGTCGCCGTATTGTCTCCAACTAAGGTTTCAACCGTACTTACCGCTATCGGCGCAGGTTGTTCAGAAGGCGCTTGAAACCACCAAACTACAGTTGCTGTCACTAATATGGCTAAAATGAGATAAGTGATCCACATCAACATATTGTGTTCTGCTTGTTTCTCTGTGCCTTTAGAAAAGCTTTGCATGCCTGTACAATGGTTTTGTGTTATTGCTAATTTTTCATAGCTTTTTAACACGTCTTCCTGAGCAATATTAACCAACTGAGCATAATTTTTAAGATAACCACGATTAAAAGCCTCAGGTAAGCTACAGTCAAATTTATCTACTTCGATATTTTCTACTAAGTGAATTCTAAAGTTGAGTTTATTAGCCACTTGCTGTTGGCTTAATCCTCGCATTTCTCGTGCTGCTTTGAGCATAGAACCAGGACCCACTACCTCGATATCGTCAGTGGTTTCTGCCAGATCATCATTTTCATTCTTCAATACTTCAAGCTCTTGATTCATCAAGTATTTCTCTTAGCGTTTAATCGCTGATTTTGGATCCGAGAGATAGAGAACATCACCAATTTTTAAAAGATAAGGGCGGCGTAATTTATTCCAACGCGCTAAACTTTCCATCACAATATTGTAGTGCTTAGAAATAGTAAACAAACTATCACTTTGTATAACAACATGAATCGGTAAAGACACCATAAGTGTACTGTTTTTTTCTTGTTTAATTTGTGCTTCGCCAGCCATTATTTCAAGTGGTCTTTTTTCATTACTTTGTTTTTGACTCGTCTGTTTTTTTGACGGCGCTTCTTTCATCTTAACTGGCTGAATATTTTGTAAACGCGTATTACTTTCAAGATTTTTGTCCGCTGACTTTGCTTTTAACTCAGTTGCTTGCTCTATCGTTGGCATAACTGAATTGGCCATAATAGGCTTTAAACCATCACGACTTAAGCTAGAGTTTGTAACACTTGCTGTCGTTTGTGGCGACAATATCACCACACGCTTTTTAGTTTTTTTACTGTTACCTCCCGACAAAAAAAATCGGTAGTCTTCAGCTAGTTGGTCTGCATCAATCTGATAAAGTTCATTTAAAATATATTGTTTAGCTTCAAAAGAACGGGGAAACATTTTAACCAGCATATTGCCATAATTTTTAGCAATAGCTTTATTGCCTTGCTTGGCAAATATTTTAAAGGCTAAAGCTAATGCCTCAGCATTAAAACGACGCGTTGATTTTTCATAGCGGTAAAGGTAAGTTTGCGCTGACTTGTAATCACTTTTTGCATATTGCAAGCGCATCATTTGCAGCAGAGAACTCGCTCTATTGGGGCTGTGAGCAATCGCTTTTTCAAGGTATGTTTGGGCTTTATCGAACTGCTTTGCTTTGAGTTGGCATAAGGCTAAGTTTTCGTAGCTTTGCGCCACTAAAATATAGCTAGGAATGGCTATCGCTTTTAGCATCATTTTTTCAGCGGCGGCGTACTTTTTGTGTCGACACAAAAAAACGCCATAATTATTAAGCGTATCAGCATCTTGATTATCAATGCTTAGCGCATGTTCATAAGCTTGGGTCGCTAATTCAGCTTCATCTACCGTGTCATAATAATGGGCAAAAGCTGTGTATACTTGCACTAAATTAGGTGAAAAACGTTTGGCTTTTTCTAGATTAAGCTTAGCTTGTTGGGTATTGCCCATTTTTAAATAACCTAACCCGAGTGATATACGGGTCATGGCTATTTCATTATTACTGGCTTCATTTTCAATTATCGGCGTATTTTTATCATTGCCATAATTTTGCGTCACACAAGCCGTTAATGTACTTGTCGTTAGTAACGCAATAAACAATGGTAATAATTTTTTCATCATAAAGGCACAGTCACTTAGTAAATATCAGTTTAAGAGCAATTAGACCATCTTTACTGAAATTGAATCAGCTTTCACCTCATTTTTTCCTGTCCGCTTAGTTCTATCTAATACTTCACCGGCTAATTGACCACATGCTGCGTCAATATCGTCTCCACGAGTTCGACGCGTGATCACGGTTAAGCCATAGCTTTGTAGTACTTTATCGAAGCGATCAATACGAGAATTACTCGAGCGTTTATAGGGTGAACCTGGGTAAGGATTAAATGGAATAAGATTGATTTTACTGGGTAAATCTTTCAAAGCAAGCGCTAATTCATGTGCTTGTTCCGTGCTGTCGTTAACATGATCAAGCATCACGTATTCTATGGTCGCCTGCTTATTGGCTTTTGAGCCGTCGATATAACGACCCGCTGCCGCTAAAAACTCTTCTAGTGGATACTTTTTGTTAATCGGTACTAGTACGTCACGTAAGGCATTGTTACCCGCATGAATAGATATCGCCAATGCGCAATCTATTTTCTCTTTTAACATATCTAAGGCAGGTACCACGCCTGATGTACTGACAGTGACACGACGTTTCGATAAGCCATAGCCTAAATCATTTAACATGGTGTCTAATGCCGGGATCAAGTTTTTCATGTTAAGCAATGGCTCACCCATGCCCATCATAACAATGTTGGTAATCGGGCGTGTGCCAGCAATGCGCGTTGCGCCAATATCATTTGCTACTCGCCAAACTTGACCGATAATTTCAGCCATAGTGAGATTACGGTTGAAACCTTGCTGCGCGGTCGCGCAAAAGGTACATTCCAAAGCACAACCCACTTGTGATGAAACACAAAGTGTTGCTCGGCCATTTTCAGGGATCCAAACCGTCTCAATTTCTTGACCGCCTTCAAGACTTAACGCGTACTTAATTGTGCCGTCGTTTGATACCAATTTTTCAGATATCTCGGGCGCTTTAATTTCAGTATCACGTTGTAATTTTTCACGTAATTTTTTATTTATATTGGTCATCAACTCAAAATCATCATAACCAAAATGGTAGATCCATTTCATAATTTGGTCAGCACGAAATGGCTTCTCGCCGATTGAAGAAAAATATTCTCGCATCCCTTGATGGTCAAGGTTTAGTAAGTTAATTTTTTTCTTCACTGGGGTTACTACTTCGGTTACATCACTCATAATAAAAACTTCTCAATACTACAAAAATTACAGAATAAATTGTACGCTTTCTGGACAAAACAAACAATTTAGTGGATCGATATTAGATATTTATTCGCACTATATCAATAAAAGTCAATGTTCTCAGTAGCATGCTTACTGGCAAAAACACTCAATTTTATACGGTCTTAAAATAGACAAAAGGATTTTACCGATTAATCAGTAAAATCCTTCAAATTAATTTTTAAACTACATTAAGCTAACGACTAAAGCGCTAGCTTATTATGTAATATTTTAAATTAACGCGTACGTGGGCAAATTTCTTCATCAGCGAAGAAGTAAGCAATTTCACGAGCAGCAGATTCTAATGCATCGCTACCGTGAGCTGCATTTTCATCGATTGAATCAGCAAGATCAGCACGAATAGTACCAGCAAGCGCTTCAGCTGGGTTAGTAGCACCCATGATTTCACGGTTTTTAAGAACAGCGTTTTCGCCTTCTAAAACTTGTACCATTACTGGGCCAGAAGTCATGAATTCAACTAAAGCACCAAAGAAAGGACGTTCGCTGTGCTCAGCGTAAAAGCCTTCTGCTTTTTCTTTTGATAAATGAATCATTTTAGCCGCAACGATTTTTAAACCAGCAGTTTCAAAACGGTTGTAGATTTGACCAATAAAGTTTTTAGCAACTGCATCAGGTTTTACGATAGAAAAAGTACGTTCGATAGCCATGATAGCCCTCTCAATAAATTAGAATTAAAATACGGTATAAATTTTGGCGCGATTATAGACGAATTAAAAGCAAATGCCTAGGGTTATCACTTTTAGCTGGCGTAAACTACGCTAATTTTTTTACTATAAGCAGGTATAAATCAGTGAAATGACATACACCTGCACGCCTAACCTGCAAGGTAGCGCTTTTGCAGAGAAGTTAAACCACTGCAAGCCTGCTTGTTCGCCTTGAGGTAGATTTTTATCGGCAGGCGACTACTGGGCTTAGAGCTAAAGTTTATAACTTGTGCCTAGATGGAGCTTGGTAGTTATTTTTATTTATACTAAAAAAATTACCACTGGAATTAAACAGAAAAACGCTCATCTATGTGAGCGTTTTTTATTCATTATTTTTTTATTCAATATAATGTGTTTAAATCAAACTTTATCGCGGTTTAAATACTGACTCGACGATATTGACGATATTGAGGTGTCCAAAAATTACGCTCAATATTTTCCATCAGTTGTTCATCCGATAGTGGCAAGGCTAGATTTTGCTCAAAAGCGACTTTACCAACAGCAAAGGCTATTTTTTTACTTAACGCCGCAATTTCTACTAAAGGGGGTAACAACTCACCCGTACCAGTATTAGCTAACGGCGAGGCTTGCGCTAACATGGCGCTTGCTGCCATTAACATTTCATCGCTAATGCGATTGATCTTTGCTGACACCACACCTAAACCTATACCTGGAAAGACGTAACTGTTGTTACATTGGGCGATAGGAAACATCTGACCTTTATATTCAACGGGCTCAAACGGGCTACCTGTGGCAATAATCACTTCACCTTCGGTCCAGTTGATCACTTGTTCAGGTGTAGCTTCTACCTGACGACTTGGGTTACTCAGTGGGAAGATGATTGGCATATTACAATGTGCTTTCATGGCTTTAATCACGGCTTCAGTGAACAAACCCGGCACACCAGAAACGCCAATTAAAATCGTTGGTTCAGCGCCATGCATAACGTCCAGTAAAGAAGCGTAGTCACCTTGGACATTCCATGGTGCTATTGCTGATTGTTGCTGGACCAGTTTTTCTTGAAAGTCACGTAAACCCAGCATACCTTCAGTTAATAAACCGAAACGGTCGACCATAAATATTTGGCTACGCGCTTGTTGCTCACCAATCCCTTCACTGACCATTTGTGAGATAATTTGCTCCGCAATACCACAACCCGCAGAGCCGGCACCAACAAAAACTACACGTTGCTCTGATAAGGCTGATTTTTTGGTACGACAAGCCGCTAATAAGGTACCGACAGTCACCGACGCTGTACCTTGAATATCATCGTTGAAACAACAAAGTTCATCGCGATAACGCTTTAACAAGGGAGTGGCATTGGGTTGAGCAAAATCTTCAAACTGTAATAAAACATCTGGCCAACGACGTTTAACCGCATCAATAAACATAGCTAAAAATTCGTCGTATTTATCTTGTTCAATACGACGATGACGCCAGCCCATATACATAGGATCAGTTAATAACTTTTCATTATTGGTACCAACATCAAGCATCACAGGCAAGGTATAAGCTGGGCTAATACCACCACAAGCCGTGTAAAGCGACAGTTTACCTATGGGTATACCCATGCCACCAATACCTTGGTCACCTAAACCCAAAATACGTTCGCCGTCAGTTACCACAATAACTTTAACTTTGTTTTTTGTCGCATTACGCAAGATATCGTCAAGCTGATGACGTTGGTCATATGAAACAAACAAGCCCCGAGAACTGCGATAAATATCTGAAAACTGCTCACAAGCATCACCCACAGTTGGGGTATAAATAATTGGCATCATCTCAGCCAAATTCGCTTGCACTAACTTAAAAAACAGGGTTTCATTGTTGTCATGAATGGCGCGTAGGTAAATATGTTTATTTAAGTTAGTTTCAAAACTACGATATTGCATGTAGGCACGTTCAACTTGCTCATCGATAGTTTCAAAACGTGGGGGTAATAACCCAGTTAAGTTAAAGTGTGAACGCTCTTCTTCGCTAAATGCGCTACCTTTATTCAGTAAAGGTGTTTCTAGTAAACTAG
Organism: Colwellia sp. MB3u-45; assembly: GCF_014077005.1. Classification (GTDB taxonomy): domain Bacteria; phylum Pseudomonadota; class Gammaproteobacteria; order Enterobacterales; family Alteromonadaceae; genus Cognaticolwellia. The sequence continues at coordinate 101,152 of NZ_JACGVC010000038.1, forward strand.
AACCTGCGTAGGGGATATATAATGGCCGTTTATTTTTTTCAGATGTCTTTTCAGATGTCATAGTTGCATGCTTTCTTTATATACTGAGTGAATGACGAAGATTCATCATAAGAATAATGATGGGCACATTATAGCCAAATATCACCTCTTGAATAGTGATAAAGCTTAATCATTCAGTTTTAATTACCTATTATGGCTGCTAAATAGTTAAGCCTATATTTAAACCTGTAGTTAAACCTGTAGTTAAACCTGTAGTTAATCAGCTTCTGAAATCCAGGCTAACTGAATAGCTTCAAGTATGCGTTCGCCGCAATGTTTAGGGTCATCCTCAAAATTTTCTAACGCTAACACCCATTGCATTAATTCGGGGAAATGTAATTTCATTGGGTCTACATCAGGATGTGCTTCGATCAAATCAAGTGCTATCTCAAGTGAGTCGGTCCAACGATAAGTCATAGTATTACCTCTTTATTTTGTTAGTGAATAATTAAACCAAGTTGATTGATTAACTGCTCATTTTAGATGGTTAAAATGAGCAGATCACTTGATGAGTCAAATGGGTATTAAACCAAACCACAAACTATCAGCAATTAACATCAACGCCAACCATAAAATAATCATTCTTGATTTACGGCAAAACTGACAGTCTGTTTGCCACCATTGCTTAAACGACGATTTATTCACCATGTCATACTTAAATTAGTTTTCATCTGGTGAGTATATACCCAAATCACGGCAATATATTCACTTCAGTGGTAGTTAAACACGATTTAAACCAGGCATTTTTTTGCGGGATTGTCATTCTCTAATCAAAAAATCAACATCGACGTAGTGAAGTGGAGTAACGCAAGAGCAGTTAGCGAGAATAAACATTTCTACAACGCTAGTCCTTGAAGTTATTAAAGTTAGGTCCTTATAAAAGCCATAAACATGCATCTTGAAGTGACTTGAGTATAATGCCAATTCATTAGGTTATTTGTCATGCAGGAAAACGTATTTATGTCGCCAATAAAATTTACTCGCACCGAAAAGTCGCTATTAATCGACAAGCTACAAGGCTACTTTACTAAGGAATTAGAGCAAGATTTAGAGCAGTTTGATGCTGATTTTTTACTCGACTTTTTTACTGAAGAATTAGGGGCGGTATATTACAATCGCGGTTTGTATGATGCCCAAGCATTGATGGCAGAAAAACTGGAATTAATTGCCGAGCAAATTGTTGAATTAGAATTACCCGTATCCAAATAACCGTTAAAAATTTTAAATAACCACCCATTACTTGATTTGCCCCAAAGTAATGCTGATTAATTGCTTTATGATAATCACAAAGTAAAAATTTAGGATTGCACCTGTAATGCAACGTTCTGATTTAGAAAAAGCTGATTTAGACAAAAAAACTGATTTAGCAAAAGAACAGCAAATAATCCCCTTATTTAGGCTCGGCTTTCGTCCTTTCTTTTTCGCTGGCACGATATTTAGTATTATCGCCATGCTCTTGTGGCTAATGCTCTACCGAGCTGAGCTAAATTTTCAGCCTTTCGGTGGTGGTTACTGGTGGCATATTCACGAAATGATTTTTGGTTTTGGCTGTGCCATCATTGCCGGTTTTCTATTAACCGCAGTACAAAATTGGACTGGGTTGCCCGGTGTGCAAGGCAAAATGCTCGCCGCTTTATTTTCTTTGTGGTTACTCGGCCGAGTTTGCTTAATTTTTCCTGATTTACTGGGTACAAGATTAACCACAATAGTAGATTTGGCCTTTTTGCCTTGTATCGCTTTTGTTTTAGCCAAGCCGATATTGGCGGTTAAACAGTATCGCAACTTATTCTTCGTGCCTTTATTAACCATTTTCACTATCGCTAATGTCCAAATGCACGCCAGCCTATACTACCCAAAATCGGTCTCTATTCAATACGCAGGTTATGCCGGTGTGATGTTAATGACTTTACTGATTTCAGTGATGGCCGGTCGCGTAGTGCCCATGTTTACCGCAAATGGTACTCAAACACCCAAAGCAACCGCGCTACCTTGGCTTGATAAACTCACTAATGGCTCACTCGCCCTGATCACTATACTGCTGCTACTGCAGCCAGCTATTGGCTTAAACCATTTTTATCTCGGTGGCCTATTAGTTTTTGCTGGCATTTTTCAAGCCGTGCGATGGTTTAGATGGCGCCCTTGGATCACCTTAGGCGTGCCATTACTTTGGTCATTACACTTGGCAATCAAAGCCTTGGCCTTTGGTTTGATATTGCTTGGCCTGAGTTATTTAATCCCTGAAATTCCCAGTAGCCATATTTGGCATTTAATCACCGTGGGCGGGCTCGGTGGTGTTATTCTTGCTATGATTTCACGGGTATCTTTGGGACATACCGGCAGAAAATTACAAGCGCCTAAGCTGATGTCGTTGGCTTTTGCAGCGCTAATATTAGCAAGCTTAGTACGAAGTTTTGGCCCTTGGATATTGCCAGAAAAAACCATGATATTTATTGATATCAGCGGCTTACTTTGGATGGTCAGTTTTATGCTGTTTGTTATATGTTATGGACCTATGCTACTAAAAGCACGCGCTGATGGCCGCCCTGGTTAGCGGTTGTAAGCGGTTGTTCGATGGGATTAAACGCCTTAACTTGCTGTTTTCATAACTTTCTATTGATAGTCAGGCGTTAAGCTTTAATGCAATAAAATAAGCATTGATTGAGTCGCTCATTAGAAGTGATATAAACTGAGCTAAATTTTCATCTTGAGTAAATAACATGCGCGCGGTATTTTTAGACTATCAAGCCTTTAGCCCTTCACTTGACTTATCTGTGCTTCGCCAGACGGTGAGTAAGTTAGATTTATACCCAGTCACAACACCAGCACAGGTGTTGCTACGTAGCATCGACGCTGAAATTATTTTAAGTAATAAAGTCATACTTAACCGTGCAATATTAAGCCAGTTACCCCATTTAAAACTTATTTGTATCACAGCCACAGGCATTAATAATGTTGATATTGATGCCGCGCGCGAGCTTGGCATTGCGGTAACTAATGTCAGTGGTTATGCAAAAAACTCAGTCGCTCAATATGTATTTGCTCAACTACTGGCCTATTACAGCCAAATAGAAGATCACAATAACAATACCCGTGCTGGCCAATGGCAGGCTAGTGATACATTTTGCATGCACGGCAAAGGCAGTGATGAATTAGCGGGTAAAACCATGGGAATTATTGGCTACGGCGCATTAGGTAGCAAAGTAGCGACAATCGCTCGCGCCTTTGATATGCGTGTACTCATTGCTGAAAGACCTAAGGCATTAGCAATACGTATCGACCGAGTGGCCTTTGAACAGGTAATTTCTCAGGCTGACATCATTAGTTTACATTGTCCACAAACAGCTGAAACTGAAGGCTTGTTTGATAAAAAAATATTCAACAGCATGAAAGATAGCGCCATACTGATTAACACCGCCAGAGGCGCTTTAATTAATAATCATGACTTATTAGCGGCATTAAATAATAACCAATTGGCTGGTGCAATTTTAGATGTATTAGAGCAAGAGCCGCCACCAAAAGATCATATGCTATTAGCGGCACAGTCAACTAAATTGAAAATAACCGCGCACATCGCTTGGGCAAGCCAACAAGCACAGCAAGCCTTACTTAATTTAGTCGCCGCGAATATAACGGCATTTAAACAAGACGAGCGCACTAACCGCATCGATTAAACCTGAGGTAAAAATTTACTTTACAGTTACCACGCTAAAACCAAGGGTCTTTGATTCCCGCTCAATGAGCACCTAAAACCACTGATCTTTTATTTTACCGTAATGAAAATAGCCCCATTGCCCTGCTCGTCGTAATGGAGCAAATGGAAATTTAGGCAGTGCTTTATTATACAAAGGTAAATTAGGCACTGGCTTTTCAGCCACTTTTTCAGCTAAACGTTTGCCTGCTTGTACCGAGAACGACACGCCACTGCCACAATAACCCATGCTATAAAATACTGATTGTTGATCATTTTGATGAATGTGTGGCAAATCGTCCAACGCCATACAAATCCAGCCCGACCAAGCGTAACTATAAGTGATATTGGCTAGCGCTGGAAAACTGGTTTTTAATACCGCCAGTAAACGTTGTGCATAATAAGGGTCGTCGGCCCCTTTACCGGTTATAGCGCCGCGGCCACCAAATAATATTCTATTGTCAGGTAACTTACGGTAATAATATTTTAATGCTCGCGTGTCCATCACCACATTCGAGGTTAAGAAATTACACGCGGCTATTTGCGCTGCACTCAACGGCTCGGTAACGATAATTTGTGAAAGTACCGGCAATGTTCTATCGGTTGTTAAGGGATGAAAGTTTTTTGGAGTATAACCATTGGTGGCTATCACCACTTTTTGCGCACTAACAATACCATTAGGGGTATGAAGTTGTTGTTTATTGCCTTGTGATTGCCAGTGGTTAACCGGTGTCGCACAATGCACTTTAGCGCCTGCTTGTCGCGCCAATTTTTGGTAGCCCCAAGCAAGTTTTAACGGATTTAAACCAAAACCGTCTTGATAACGAATAGCCCCGTAAGCATTACGATCGTCCATGTATTGCTGACGCACTTCATTTTGCGACAGAATTTCAACATCATAACCAAACATTTTCTGCTGAAGTTTTGCTAGCTCAACTAATTCTTTGAGTTTATTAGGTTTATGAGCAACTTTAATATAACCCGCACTTTGCTTATCGCAGTCAATGCCTTCATTAATCAGTGAATTGACTGTTTCAACACCCGCGGCCATTTCTTGATAAATGCCGCGCATAACCTCTTCGCCCCATTGCTTAGCCATTTGACCATAAGACTTGCGACCTGAAGATTTCAAAATAAAACCGGCATTACGACCGCTGCAACCCCAAGCGGTTTGGTTAGCTTCTAACACATGAGCTTTAATACCATGCTCACGAGCCAAATGTAGCGCGCAAGATAAACCGGTATATCCTGCACCAATAATAGCCACGTCGACATCAAGATCAGCGATAACAGCGCCATCGTGTTCCGGTGCTATGCCTGAGACATTAGCCCAATAACTCTCGGGGTAGGCTTGATTACAGCCGGGTGATAAATCGTGTAAAGGATCGTACATTTTCACTTCCAAAATCTGATAGATTTTTATATTAATTTTTTATAGTGTTTTAAACACTAGTGCGCTTAAAGTATCTCAAAAAAAACAGTACAATGCTGTAATAACTCACTCAATAAAAATAATTTTATGACCATCACCCTCAACTATCAAGCATTAACCCCTGCTGACTTTGATAAAGTTATTCAATTAGCTACCGAGGTTCACGGTGCCGGTTATCTTGATCAAACTAGCATGCAAGTTTGGTACGATAAAGGACTTAAAAATGGTATTAACGCGGGTTTTGTAGTTTATCATGATAAAAAATTGGTTGGCTTTAGAATTACTTATGCCTCACAGCAATGGCAGATAGACAAATGGTGTTCTACTGAACTCTGGCCAGTGCCTGCCGAACAAGTTTGCTATTTTAAGTGCAATACGGTTGATGAGCATTACCGTGGCCATGGTATTGGTGGTGAGCTATTAAAGCGCTCAATTGCAGCCGTTAAGCAACAAGGTGCCATTGCCGGTGTTAGCCACTTATGGAAACAAAGCCCAGGCAATAGTGCGGTAAAATATTTTACTAAATCGGGTGGTATATTAATTAAAGACCACCCAGACCGTTGGCATGAATTAAGCTTAGCCGGCTATGAATGTACGATATGTCATCATGACTGTCATTGCGAAGCCGCTGAAATGATGGTTGTTTTTGATCAATAATACTATGCCCAAAAAACTTTCTGCTGGGTGATTATTTTTATTAATCACCCAGCAACCTTTAATCCTCTAGCCAAATATTTTCCGTAATATGGATGGTGATTCTCGCACTTTATTGCTAACTTCTGAGCCAGTTTTTGGTAAGGCATTAAAGTCAGATAAACTCGGAAAATCAACCTCTGGTTTACCATGTTCGTAGTCGCCAGACGCTGGATTAAAACGGTACTCTTTGCTCCATAGCGCTATATGTTCAGTCACCTGATTGATAGCTTCAACCACAAAGGCAACTTCTTTATCTGAGGTAGTAGGATGAAATGAAGCTCGGATCCAACCGGGCTTTTCGGCAAAGTCACCTGAGTCTATTTGCTGGGTTATTTTTGAGGAGGTATCTTGGTCCACCTTTAATAAAATATGACCATAAGTACCAGCGCATGAACAGCCGCCACGTGTTTGTACACCAAATTTATCATTGAGTAACCGCACGACTAAATTATAATGAGCGCCCGGCACATAAAACGAAATAATCGCTAAACGCTGACGTATATTAGGCTCGAGCATCACCACATGTTCATTCTTAGCTAAGTTATCCATAACATATTGGCTGATTTGAGCTTCACGTTGCTGAATGTTTTCAACGCCCATGGCATCTTTTAATTTGATCGCTAGCGCGGTTTTAATGCATTGTAAAAAGCCGGGGGTGCCGCCATCTTCCCGCAGCTCTATATTATTAAAGAAACTGTGTTTTCCCCAAGGATTTGTCCAAGTTACTGTGCCGCCACCTGGGTGATCTGGCACTTTGTTTTTATAAAGTACTTTGTTAAAAACCAACACCCCAGAGCTGCCAGGGCCACCTAAAAATTTATGTGGCGAAAAGTAAATCGCATCTAACGCTTGCTTAGGATTACTCGGATGCATATCAATATCTACATAGGGTGCAGAAGCGGCAAAATCAACAAAACACAAACCGCCATGTTGATGCATAATTTCTGCAAGCTGATAATACGGGGTTTTAATACCGGTAACATTTGAACAAGCAGAAAAAGAGCCTATTTTCACCTTACGGTTTTGGTATTTTTCTAACAATAACTCTAGGTGCGTTAAAGAAGGTAGCCCCTGACTATCAGGCTCAACAATTTCCAAGGTGACATCGCATTCATACCAAGAGGTTTGATTAGAATGATGCTCCATATGGGTAATAAACACCACAGGTCTGTCATTTTCTGCAAACGCCACTTGCGTTTGCATACGCTCAGGAATTCGTAAACCTAAAATCCGTTGAAATTTATTAATAACAGCCGTCATACCCGCGCCAGCTGTGATCAACACATCATTGTCGCAAGCATTTACATGGCGTTTAATAATATGTTGGGCGTCATGATAAGCATGGGTCATGGCACTGCCAGTTAGATTAGTCTCAGTATGCGTATTAGCGACATAAGGGCCTAACTCTTGGGTCAAATAGTCTTCAATGGGTTGGTATAACCTACCACTTGCCGTCCAATCGGCATAAATAATATCAAGCTGTTGACCATTAATTTGATGTTGTAAATCTTGCCCGATAATATGCTGGCGAAAGGGTAAAAAATAATTTTCAAATGACATGCTGTATGCTCTTCACTTTCTATAATGAAAACATACTAGCATTATTGCTACTTTGTAAAACAAAAAACCAATAAAATAAGGTTAATAGCAAATTAAATTTACAAATAAACATATTAATGAAAAAATTTACTTTTAATGATTGATTTTAAGCCTCAGCTGAAAATAAATGTTAGTAATCGCTATAAAGTGAAATTATTTTCTTAAAAGCGAGCAATAATAACGACTTTTTAATCGCTAATTTGCCAATTGATGGCGGTTTTATTGTGTGCTTTTAACCATAAGTTAGCTTTAGAAAAATGTTGGCAACCGAAGAAGCCTCGATAAGCCGAAAGTGGCGATGGGTGCGGCCCGTTTAATACTAAATGTTTTTGCTGATCAATATTTTTACCTTTTTTCTGCGCATGACTGCCCCAGAGTAAAAATACACAGCCGGCATTATGCTGATTAATTTCAGCAATAATTTTATTGGTAAACTCTTCCCAACCCAATTTAGCGTGAGAGTGTGCTTGTCCCTGCTTAACGGTCAGCACAGTGTTGAGCAGTAAAACACCTTGTTGTGCCCACTCATTCAAATAACCATGATGAGGTGTGCTAAAGTCAGTAATATCTTGCTTAAGCTCCTTGTAAATATTAACTAAAGAAGGTGGCACTTTAATGCCTTTGCGCACCGAAAAAGCTAAACCATGTGCTTGTGACTCACCACTTTTACCTATGCCATGATAAGGGTCTTGGCCTAGAATAACCACTTTCACATTGGCTAAATCAAGGGTAGAAAAAGCATTAAAAACATCCTCTTCAGCTGGCAGTACTACCTCACCGTTCGCTCTTTGCTGAGCAATTTCTTGCGATAATTGTTGAAAATAAGCTTGTTGTTGCTCATGAGCTATTATTTTTTGCCATTGCGGTTTTAACTGAGTCATATTATTACTCTTTAAGTAGCGAATCTTTTAAATGACCTGCAAACAAGCACTCATATCGTAACGCCGCGTATGGCAGTGAATAATGCAATCATTGTTTTATAGCCTATTGAGCGGTATGACTAGCTGCATCACTAACGACATCACTACCGGCATGGTTACCTGCATAACTACCGGCATAGATAGCGAGCTACAATCAGCTACCTTAACATCAATTGGCTTTATTTTGCTTAGCTGCCTTTGGGCACTAAAGCCTGTTTGTCTACAAAATGAAAAAGCCAAAGAATGTATTCTTTGGCTTTTCTAGTGATAGGTTATTGACTGGTTATTAGCTTAATAAAAAATTAGCATCATACAAGCCCAAGCCGCAATACCCGCGACTATATCGTCAAGCATAATACCTAATCCACCATGGCAATTTTTGTCAATATAGGAAATCGGCCAAGGCTTGAGAATATCGAAAAAGCGAAATAAGATAAAACCCACCAGTATTGTCTGCCAGGTTAATGGCATCAAGAACATGGTGATCAAAAATCCAACAAATTCATCCCACACTATCGCGCCATGATCAGGAACTCCTGCATCAGTTGCCGCTTTGCCACAAATATAAATACCTGCAACACTCATCACCACTAACAAGGTTAAATAAAGCGTATTGTTAAGCGGTGCAAACAGCAAAAATAGTGGAATTGCGGCTAAGGTACCAAAAGTACCCGGTGCTTTAGGTGCTAAACCACTACCAAAACCTAGAGCCAAAAAATGGATTGGATTTGATAGTTTAAAGTTTGCCGTAGAATTTTTCATCATCACTCTTTACTGCTAGAAAAGTGCTCGAAGCTTTTAGTCTTAATAGCGACAGCTTTACGGTTTAAAGTTGTGGTTATTTTTTCACTACGATTAATCTGACCAATGCAGGTTATCGTATTACTGGTATTTGCTAAAGCAGTTTCAATACCCACTTTGTTGTCTTCAGATACCGTAAATAACAATTCATAATCATCACCACCCGTAAGTGCCATTTCAAAGGCTTTTTCCATACCAACCGTAGCTTGTAATGCCTGAGAAATTGGCAAGTGATCTAATACAATATTAGCACCTACCTTAGAAGCGGTACAAAGATGACCTAAGTCTGAAATAATACCATCAGATAAATCTATCGCCGCACTGGCATAACCACGAAGTGCCTGTCCAGCCAAAATCCTCGGTGTTGGAAAATCTAAACTGTGCTGCACACTTTCTCGATATTCAGGTGCAACATTTACCTCATGTAAAATATGCTTTAGGGCTAATGCCGCATCACCAACTTCACCAGTAACATAAATCCAATCACCGGCTTTGGCGCCTGAACGAGTCAAATGCTTATTTATTGGTACTAAACCTTGCGCGGTAACAGTAATACTCAAAGGCCCTTGCGTAGTATCGCCACCAATGAGTTGCACATTATAATATTCGCACAGTTCAAAGACACCAAGACAGAACTCTTCAATCCATTTTAGATCGACTTCTGGCATGGTGATCGCCAAAGAAATCCAACTAGGTTCAGCGCCCATTGCCGCTAGGTCTGATAGATTCACGGCTATTGATTTATGACCAATAGCGCGAGCGCTGGTTTCATGAGGAAAATGAACTCCAGCGACTAAGGTATCTGTGGTTATTGCAATATTTTGACGCTCAGCAGGGCTGACTATAGCGCAGTCATCACCGATACCGAGTACCACATCCTTGCGTTTGATCACTTGCTCACTAAAGAAGTGCTTGATCAATTCAAACTCTTTCATATTACAACCAAATTATGACTATTCGTTCGGACGAACAAGCTTAACAACTTTGTCTAAAACGCCGTTGACAAACTTATGACTATCATCTGCACCAAATGATTTTGCTAACTCAATGGCTTCATTGATGATGACACGATAAGGCACATCTAGACATTCAGATAATTCAAACACCGCGACGCGTAAGATCGCTTTTTCAACCGGGTCAACATCCTTTAGTGGACGGTCAACATGAGGAGATATTTTTTCATCAATGCTGCTAATTTGTGCTGAAATTCCGCGGAACAATTGTTGAAAATAAGGAATGTCAAAACGACGAGCACTATTTTCAGTCAAAAAATTCAATTCAATTTCAGCAACGTTGTTGTTACTTAGTTGCCAAGAATACACGGCTTGTACTGCCAATTCTCTGGCTTTTCTTCTAGGTGATGGTTTCACAAAAATATCCTGTTATAACTTATCGAGCACGTTAACCATTTCTAAAGCACTTAATGCTGCTTCAGCGCCTTTATTGCCTACTTTAAGGCCGGCACGGTCAATAGCTTGTTCAATAGAATCGGTGGTAATAACACCAAATGCCACTGGCAGAGTATATTCCATAGCCACTTGTGCTAGGCCTTTATTACATTCGCCAGCAACAAAATCAAAATGCGGCGTACCGCCACGAATAACGGCACCAATAGCAATAATGCCATCGTATCCACCTTTCGCAGCAACTTTTTTAGCCGCTACTGGCAACTCATAGGCACCAGGAACACGGATGATGGTAATGTCGCTATCAGCAACATTACCATGGCGTTTAAGTGTATCTACGGCGCCTTCAAGTAAGTTTTCAACAACAAAACTATTAAAACGAGAGACGACAATCGCGAATTTCTTACCGGTTGCATCAAAGTTAGCTTCTATGATATTCATTTAAAAATCACCTACTGATAAAAATTGTCGCAATTCTAGCAAATTGCACGCGACTGAGGAACTCGTTTTGACAAATTTATCAGAAACTTTGCATCTAAAGTCGATATTTTACCTTTCTTAACCACGGATGTAGCTTAGGCTCAAGACCATCATTTTTATTTAGTATTTCTAAAGGCACTTGTCGGCTAATTTATCCGCTCACTTAATGACATAAATCTTGGTTTACAAATAGTGTCGAGGGAAGTTTTAAGGGATTAGCGCTCAGGTTTTAGTCAAATTTTAGTGCTCATAATGACGGGTTCTGTTGTAACCATGTTTCGTGTTCTTTATTGATAGCTCAGCGCTATTTTGTACTGCTCGCGTCTAAATTAAAACTTACCGCTATCTTTGTACCGTTAGCTTTGTACTGTTAACTTTGGATTACAATAAACAGCAACTATGTTAATAAATCACTCGCTTTCGTATTTGCCCATGGCACATTTAGTATCATTTTTGTATGATAGCGCTACCTATAGTTTGAGCACATATTTACTTGAAATTTTATGACTATTTATTTTTCTTCCAATAAAATACCAGCCTTGCAGGTATTTAGCTTACATCAACGACAAGCTATTCTAGCCTTAGCGCAAGCAAAACTGTCTCCGCCTGAAAAGTTTATTTTGAATATGATTAAGTTATCATTGCTGATACCACCATTTTTCTTTATCGCAAATCTGCAAGGGTTTGCCTTGGCAGCATCCGTTGTGATGGTGCTGATTGCCTATTTTTTGCTGTTAAGACCTATTATGTTATTTTTTACACAAAAGCACCTAGATAACGCCGTTGCTCAATACCAAAAAAGCGAACTTTAGTTCGCTTTTTATTATTTTTCAGTTGATTCCTAGCATCAGTCTTGATTAAAAATATTAAGGCTGCATATTTTCAAGCTCTTCTAGATAAGCGTCAATATTGGCCTCTTCTGCTTGGTTAACTTCAATGGGTGGGTTGCCATCATAAACTTTAAACTGCATATTTTGAAAGTAGGCATTTTTAACAAACTCATAAGGGTCGATGGCATCATTTAAAATAGCTTCTTGATCAGCAAGCGACGCGCGGGCTTCCAAGCCTAAAACGCCAGCTCGTAATATATTAGGCCAAAAATCGATAACGGCAAGTGGCCAGTAATAGCTATCAACAAAATCACCTACCTCTTCACGTACCGATGAAGGGCCAAGCGCGGGAACAACCAAGTAAGGGCCGTCACCCACACCATAACTGCCAAGTACCTCGCCAAATTCTTCTTGTTTTCGGTTCCAACCAAAATCACTGGCTGGGTCAAAAAAGCCTAATAAGCCGATGGTCGAATTCAAAACAAAGCGTCCGGTGGACTTTGCTGCATCAGTAAACTTTGCTTGTAATAAATCATTAATGATTGTTGAAGGTTCATTAAGATTCAGTGCCATATTATGAACACCTTTGCGCAAGTCTGTCGGCATATATTCAACATAGCCTTGCGATGCCGGTTTGAAGACGTATTTGTCTGCATAATCCCAGGTAAAAGTCCAAAAAGGTCGGTTAATCACTTCTAGCGGATCTTTTGGATCAGATAGCGTTTGCTCTGACGAAGGCGTTGTCGAACAAGCCGTTAAAAAAAACGAAAACATTAGGGTTAGCAAGAGTTTTAAGCTCAGTATTGACCGGGTTTTCAAGGCAACTTTTTTTATTCTATTCACTACAGGATCCTTGTCTTATAACCATTAAGTAATATATAGGTTATAAAGCTAAAAATAAAATTTCTCTACTGTGCAGTTTATCACGAGAGCGTTTAAGATTTTACGTAAAAATGTAACGTTTAAATACGGTATTTTATAGTAATGGTACTACTTTACAGCTTTTCTTTGATGAATAGAAAGCAACATTTCAGCCTCAGCTCTAGGAATATCACACTCTCGCATTATTTCAGCAAGGCCTGCACCTAGCTCAACCAATTTTTGGGCTCGAGTGTATAACTTATCTTCAGGTGGCTGATGTAACAGTTGTTCGATACTTTGAAATTGGTTATTGAACTGTTCCTGAGTCACTTTAATGCGGTGTTCTAATTGCTTGCTAACTTGTTCGTTTTCTATTTGCGACTCAGTGCAGTGTTGTTGATTGATTTCTAACTGCGATTGCTGTCTGGCAAGTAAATCTTGTAATTCTAACAGTTGTATTTCTTGGCTATTTACTTGTTGTTGTAATTCATCTATTTGTTGGGCAAAACGATTTTTTCGCACCACTAATAACAGCACAACGAGTATCACAATGACGAAGCCAATTAAGCTGATCAGGTTAGCAGATATATTTTCCATAAGTTTAATTGGCTTCGCTGGCAATAAAAGTCTACTTAAGCAGGCTTATTAGCTAAAATTAGAATTCCTTTAGTTCATCCCACTCTTCGTCAGAGAGTAATTGATTGAGATCAACCAAAATCAGTAATTCACCATCTCGGTTAGACACGCCTTGAATAAACTTGGCGCTTTCGTCATTGCCTACATTGGGTGCTACATCAATCTCTGATGATTTTAAATAAACAACTTCCGCAACGCTATCAACTAAAATGCCAATAACTTGTGTTTCAGCTTCAATGATCACGATGCGAGCATTGTCGTTTATTTCAGCAGACTCAAGCCCAAACCTTATACGAGTATCAATAACGGTAACAACATTACCACGCAGATTAATGATACCCATAACATACATTGGCGAACCCGGTACAGGTGCTACTTCAGTGTAACGTAACACTTCTTGCACTTGCATAACGTTGACACCGTAGGTTTCTCGATCTAGCTTAAACGTTACCCATTGTAGTATTTCATCATTGATGTTTACACGTTCACTTGCATTGCGTCTTTCATCAGACATACTGCTGACCTCTTTAAATTTTAGTTGTTATTCTAATGACCAGAACACTTAGGCTCTCAGTATACTGGCAAGTTTACATTCATCAATTATTCTTGGCTTATATTTACACCTTTTTCCAATAACTTAATTAAAGATTCAACGTCTAACAGTACGCACATCCGGTTTTTTACTAACCCTGCTAGCCAAGGACGCTTGTTTTGGGTATCTAACCATTTAACATCTTCTTGCTTGAGCGTTACCGTATCAACCAACTTCTCAGCCGACAAGCCCCAAGATGAATCATTTAACATGATAATATATTGGTAATTAAGTGCTGAAATTAATGCTTCATCACACTTTTCAGGCATAACCCATAAAGCGGTATCAACCACGTTAACTTTTGCTGCTCGGTGAAGCATAACACCTTTAAACCAATCCGGCTTACCCATCAGCGGCGTGATTTTATCTGTGTTATGAATACCACCTAACTCGATTAGTGGTACGGCAATCATTAAGCCCGCAACCTCGAAAAACATTACCTGAAAGTCGCCTTGGCGATAACTGTGTTGTTGAGTATCCTCAACTCCATCTGTACTTTTACCGGTGGTAATTAGCTTTTCATTAAGGTCTGCCGGGTTTATTACTGCCTGTCTCAGTGCAACTTGATCTGCTACTTTTTCTGATAATGTTTGCTCTCCTGCATTACTTATATCGCTTGTGCTAATCGTAGCGTCTTGAACTGAACTTTGACTGTCAGCTTTAGTTGAACTTAATTTCTCGATATCGTTTGATGCAAAAACCTTTGGAAAAGTAGCACTACTCAGTAACTTTTCTAATGGCTGATGTTGTCTTTCTTTAACCGGCAGTGCTGGTTTTTGCTCTACTTCTTCTTCAGTAAGCAACTCTGACAAATAAGTCTGCATAAGTTTTTTACTTGCAGCTAAAGACTTTGGCATCGGCTTACTTACTCTTTGTGTTTAAGTTAATGAGATATTTTAATAAATTTTTATAAGCAATGATACCACGAGATTTTGCGGCATAATCTGAAGGCACCTTCTGGGCAACACTGGCATTACGAAAATTAGTATCAATTGGCACAACTGAAGGCCAAACAAACTCGCCGTAAAGGTCTTGTAACTTTTGGTAGGTCGTTCTTGATGCTTTAGTACGTTTATCAAACATGGTAGGAACAATGGTATATTTAAACGGCAAAGGATGTTGAGCTTGCATAATTTCTAAGGTTTTCATCATCCGATCTAAACCTTTTAGTGCCAAAAACTCAGTTTGAACCGGCACTATAATTCTATCACTAGCCGCTAATGCATTCACCATCAAGACCCCTAAAATCGGCGGGCAATCAATTAATACATAATCATATTCACCTTCGATTGCAGACATCACTTTTTTTAACACTAAGCCCATGCCGCCTTTATTGCCAAGTGCGCGGTCCAGTGTTGCTAAGCCCATTGTGCCGGGGAGTATGTCGATATTACTATAATGCGTAGGACATAAACTTTGCATGATCTGTTCTTTAGTAGACACCTGTAAAAACAAATCATAAACACTGAGCTCTAGGTCTTCAGACTCAATACCAAAATAATAACTTAATGACGCATGAGGATCGGTATCAACTAAAAGCACGCGCTTTCCTTGCTCAGCTAATAAACCAGCTAAGGCAATAGCTGTGGTCGTTTTACCGACACCACCTTTTTGATTTGCAACTGTCCAAACTACCAAGTGGAATTCCTATCGTTCATTAGTTTTTGCTTGTGATGGCTGAGTGGCTTCATTGTTAGCCTTAGTCTCAGCTCGGGTGGTAATGCGAATACCACCATTATCAAGTTCGATAATACGGATTTCATCATCGGCCATTGAAGTGCTAATGCGGTTAATTACGGCTACATTTTCTTCTGAGATACTGGGAGGGGCCACTACCTTGGCTTTTTCTAAACCGTATTTAGAAAGCGCAATAACGACACGACGATTTTTGGCCCGCCCTGCACTTGTACTATTGTCAGCACTTGGATAATACTGACCGTAACCTTCAATAGCCATTCGAGCCGGGTTTAAGGTTAAGGCTTCTAAGGTCCGTAAAATGGCGGTTGCTCTAAATACTGATAACTCCCAATTAGAGGAAAAAATCTCGGTCTTAATCGCTTGATTATCGGTATAACCTCTAACTCGAATGTAGTTGTTGGTATCAGCAATAATTTGATAGATAACCAATAAAATATCTTTTGCGCCATTGGTGGGCGACGCCGAGCCACTTGGAAACAATAAACTGCTGTTTAATTCAATTTCCAACCAATCACCATCAATTTGCAGTTGCGCGTAACCGGACTCTACTAGTTCATATAAGGCTTCATGAAGATCTTTTTCTAAAGAGCTTAAACTGCTACCCACTTGAGTATCTGAGACAGTAGATAAATTTACCTCACCTGAAACAATGTCAGGTTCAGCGACATCTACAATAGCATCACCAAACAATACCTGCTTAGTTTTTACACTATTAACCGGTAAGATATCATCGCCATGACCGCGATTTTTAGTTTGTGCTTCCTGCGCTTGAAATACACGACCTAGAGATTCTGTCGCGGTTGCAAACGGTTTTTCATTGACTCTCGCCATGGCATACAACACGACAAAAAGCGCAAATAATAAGGTCATATAGTCGGCATAAGAGACTAACCAACGCTCAACATTTTCATGTTCTACTAGGTGACGTCTTGCGCGTAGCCGGCTCATTGCTCCAACCGAAATGCCGACAGTTTGTTTTCAATGGCATGTGGGTTTTCTGCTAAGGCAATGGCAATCAAACCTTCGGTCATCATTTCACGATACATAGTTTGTTCGTGTACTATGGCTTTTATTTTATTAGCGACCGGTAAATAAAGTAAGTTGGCAAAACCTACGCCGTAAATAGTGGCAACAAATGCGGTGGCGATGCCTTGCCCCAATAGTTGCGGGTCAGCCAAATTCGACATGGCATGAATTAACCCCAGCACAGCGCCTATAATACCAATGGTTGGACTATATCCGCCCATAGACTCAAAAACATGAGCAGAACGTAAATTGTGTTCACGATATAAATCTAAATCAAGCTCTAATGAAACCCTTAGGTTCTCAACCTCTACACCGTCAACAAGCAAATTTAAGCCTTTGTTAACGTAAAAATCGTTTTCTTCTTTGGCAATATATTCTAGCGACAAAAAACCAGATTCTCGTGCTTTTTCAGCCCAAAGCACAATCGATTCAATGCCCTGTTCAATATCGTATTTAGGGGGAACAAACAACCATTTGAGTAAGCTTATGGCGTGAAAAAATTGACTTTGTGATGACTGCAACATAACAGCACCGAGCGTACCACCAAAAACAATAATGAAAGCGGGCAGTTCCAGTAACGAAGATATAGCACCGCCATCAATAATAAAACCGAAATAAATAGCGAAAATGGCAATAAGGAGCCCAGCTATACTGAGTTTATCCATGCTGTATTTCCTTAAGAATTGCAGCTGGAAAGCTTTCAAGGGTTAATGATAGTTCAGAGATTCCGGCAACCTTAACCGCTTGCGGCATACCATAAACAACACAAGACTCCTCATCTTGTGCCCATATAGTTGCGCCTTTATTTTTTAATAATCGCGAGCCTTCGCGACCATCTGCACCCATTCCAGTTAATATAACACCTAAAACATTACCACCAAAAACTTTAGCGGCTGAAGCAAAACTAATATCTACACTCGGTTTGAAAGCCATACGTTCAGAGTTGTCTTCCAGTATTCTTAGTTTTGCAGCACTTTCTGTCCCATCAATGATCATTTGTTTACCACCTGGTGCTAAATAGGCATGACCAGGTTTTAAGATGTCACCTGAGTTCGCTTGGCTAACCTGTATCTTGCAGATACCATTTAAGCGGTTAGCAAAAGCTAAGGTGAATGCAGCCGGCATGTGCTGCACCATAATGATAGGTAGCGGGAAGTCTTCAGGTAATTGAGTTAACAACTTTTGTAATGCTACAGGGCCTCCAGTTGAAGTGCCTATGGCAAGTAATTTATATTTTTTGCCAGAACTTTTTCTAAGGGTCTGGTTTTGATGTGTGATAGTTGTTGTGGCCGCATTTGGGGTAGTTGCATGACTGACCTTAGCTTTGTCCTCAACATCAGCCCTTGAGCGAAAGCTTGAAACTCGTGCGGCTGTAACCATTTTTTTTCTAGCTAATTGCTTAACGCGTTGACGTAATACACTACCGGCGTCTTCAGTAGTTTTAGCTATTTCATTAAATTTTTTCGGCAAAAAGTCTAACGCGCCAGCATCTAATGCTTCAAGCGTTGCTTTAGCGCCGTCATGGGTTAATGAAGAAAACATCAGAATGGCCGTTGGTGCTTTTGCCATGATCTGTTTAACCGCTTCAATGCCATTTAATAACGGCATTTCTATATCCATAGTGATGACATCAGGCTTTAAGGCAATAGCTTTTTCTACTGCATCAATACCATTAATAGCAACACCAATAACCTCAAGATTAACATCTGTATTAAGGATATCGGTTACTCGGCGTCGAAAAAAACTGGAGTCATCAACTACTAATACTTTAAATGACATTTACAATCTATTTCCTGTCGTGATTATGTGTTTACCACAGGCTATTACCTATGGATATTATGAGCGTAATTTCTTATTCACTAGTGCTTTTTTTGCGTAAAATTTAAGCATATTAGGTACGTCAATAATTAAAGCAATACCCCCGTCACTGGTTATTGTTGCTCCAGCCATACCTGGCGTACCATTTAATAATCTGTCTAGTGGTTTAATCACCACTTCTTCTTGGCCAATTAAACTATCAACAACAAAGCCCACTTTCTGGTTGCCTAACTGCACAATAACGACATGACCTAGCTCTCGTGGTTTTTCAACATAATTACGCACTAGCCACTGATCAAGATAAAATAATGGGATGGATTTTTCACGAACAATAATCGTTAACTGTCCATCAACTACATTAGTTTTAGTTAAATCAAGGTGAAATATTTCATTAACCACGGCCAAGGGTAAGGCAAAAGTCTGTTTACCAATCACCACCATCAAGGTTGGCAATATGGCTAACGTTAATGGCACTTTAATTTCAAGTATGGTGCCAACACCCATTTCTGAGTCGATACTGATGGTGCCATTTAGCTGGGTGATTTTTGTTTTCACCACATCCATACCTACGCCACGGCCTGATACTTCTGAAATTTCGGTTTTTGTTGAAAATCCAGGGGCAAAAATTAAACTAAAAGCTTCTTTATCAGACATACGTGCTGCAGCGTCGGCATCCAAAACACCACGATTTATGGCTATTTCTTTTAGTTTTTCCGCATTCATGCCAGCGCCATCATCACGAATGGTGAGTAGAATATGGTCACCTTCTTGTGATGCTGACAATAGCACAATACCTTCTCGTGGCTTACCCGCGGCTTCACGAGTATCAGGGGCTTCAATACCATGATCAACCGAGTTGCGCACAAGATGCACTAAAGGATCGGCTAAAGCTTCAACTAAGTTCTTATCTAGATCGGTTTCTTCACCTTCAAGAATAAGTTTAATTTCTTTATTGAGACTACGGGCTAGATCTCGTACCACACGAGGAAAACGTCCAAACACTTTCTTAATGGGTTGCATACGCGTTTTCATTACCGCGCCTTGCAAGTCAGTAGTAACCGCATCTAGGTTTGACAAGGCCTTGGTTAATTCTTCATCTTCTTTTGTCATGCCTAGACTCGCTAGACGGTTACGCACTAACACTAACTCGCCAACCATGTTCATGATCTGATCTAGTCGTTTGGTATCAACCCTCACCGTTGTTTCAGCTTGAGCGGGCTTTGCCGGTGCGGTTTTTTTGTCAGTGCTTGCTGGTATTTGATTTATTGCCGGTTTAGCCGCGGTGTTATTCGCCGCAGGAGCACTTGCCGCTTTTGTAACAGCGGCAGCAGGTTTTTCCGGTGCTTGAGCTTTAGGTCGTTGATTTTTGCCATGCAGTTCATCTAATAACGACTCAAAATCATCATCATCTATTTCATCAGCCGATGCGGAATTTTCTGTGCTAGCATGCGCAGGAGTCACCGCAGGAGAAAATGCACCTTGGCCGTGCAGTTCGTCCAGTAATGATTCGAATTCATCATCCGAAATATCATTACTACTACCACTATCACTATCACTACTAAATGTTGTTGGCTGCTCAACTACCGGCGCACTGGCTTTTTTTGCACCGCTGCCATGAAGTTCATCTAATAGGCGTTCAAATTCATCTTCTGACATTTCGTCACTTGAATTACTATCAGCTGCAGGTATATTTTCCTCAGCCGTTGCAAGCGCATTTTCTGCCACAGACTCTGCTTGTCCTTCCGGCTGAGATAGTCGATGTAACTCGGCTAGCAAACTAGGATCTGCCGGGCTTAATGGCGCTTTATTTTGTACTTGAGCAAACATTTCATTAATGGTGTCGAGCGCTTTAAGAATAACATCCATTAATGAGGAGGTAACTGATCGTTGTTGATTTCTTAAGGTATCGAAAACATTTTCCGCACCGTGACAGGCATCAACTAACTCGGCAAGTGACAAAAAGCCAGCACCACCTTTTACTGTATGAAATCCTCTAAAAATAGCATTGAGCAATTCCGCATTTTCAGGATCATTTTCAAGCTCAACTAATTGCTCTGACAAGGTTTCAAGTATTTCCCCAGCTTCAATTAAAAAATCCTGAAGAATTTCTTCATCTTGTTCAAATGACATTTAGTAACTCCTATTAAAAACCTAAGCTTGATAATAAATCATCAACGTCGTGTTGATCTGAAACAACATCTTTACGATTTCCAGGATTAACAATCGGACCTTCAACTAAGTTTTCACCTAATTTTGGTAAGTAATTCGATTGCTCTTGTTTGGAAGCCATACCAAAGGCTGTTAGCATATTTATTAAGCTGTCTTCAACCTCACAAACTAAATCAATAACTTTGCGAATAATTTGGCCGGTAAGATCTTGAAAATCTTGCGCCATCAAAACATCCGTCATTAAGCCATGAATTTTGCTGGTTTCTTTTTCTGTTGTTGTCAGTAAAACATCGATATCTCGACATAATACTTTAAAATCAGTAACATCAAGATCATTGTGCATTAATTTATGCCACAGCGGATTAACGTTCTTGATTTGTTGTTGAATATTACTAACCACAGGAAAAATTGATTCAACAACATCCATGGTTTTATTAGCCGCTTCTTCGGTACGATCAATAACAAAATTCAATCTTTCTTTAGCATCTGGAATGTCCGCAGTCGCTAAATCATTCAAACGTGAATCAAAATGAAAGTTATTCAATGAATTATGCAATTCGCGAGTTAACTTACCTATTTCTTCAAACAATGCAGTTTGAACTGGATTTTGAATTTCTGCAATTAACTCATCCGCTTTGTTTTGCTGATCTGCCTCAAGGTATTTAACCAACAATTTAGCCTGTTCTAAAGAAACATGGATACTAGTATATTTACTCATATAACAGCCTTGTGTAAAAAAATTGGTGATTAACCAAGACGTTGGAAAATTTTATCAAGCTTTGCGCTTAACGTTGCAGCTGTAAAAGGTTTAACGATATAACCATTAACTCCCGCTTGAGCTGCCATGATAATTTGATCTTTCTTCGCTTCTGCAGTCACCATCAATACTGGAATATGAGATAACTTTTCATCCGCTCTAATGGCTTTAAGTAAATCTATCCCTTGCATAACTGGCATATTCCAATCAGTAACAACAAAATCAAAATCACCAGCTTTCAGCATCGGCAGCGCGGTATTACCATCATCTGCTTCTGATATATTGGTGAAACCTAAGTCGCGTAATAAGTTTTTGATTATGCGTCTCATTGTTGAAAAATCGTCAACAACAAGCACTTTCATATTTTTTTCCAAGACACCCTCCGGTGATAACATTTAAAATTTTACAATATTTTTAATATTCTACTTAATTTTGCCACGATTGCATACGAGCTTTTAATCTATGCATCGCTTGACTGTGTATTTGGCTTACCCGTGATTCACTCACATCAAGTACTTGGCCTATTTCTCTAAGGTTAAGCTCTTCGTCATAATACAAGGACAGTACTAAAGCTTCACGCTCGGGTAAAGAAGAAATACACTCTGCTAATGACTTTTTAAAGAAACTTTGTTCAATGTTAGCGTAAGGTTCATCTTGCTGGTGACTGTGGGCTATTTCAATCACATCATCACTAACACCTAAATCATCAAGACCAAGAATTTTCCCTGAACTCACGTCATTCAGTATCTGATGGTATTCATTGATTGAAATCTCAAGTTTTTCAGCCACTTCAACATCGGTAACGTCGCGGCCATATTGCGCTTCTAAGCTTTTGATGGCTTCGCTGATCATGCGACTATTTTTATGCACTGAGCGGGGAACCCAGTCACCCCGACGAATTTCATCAAGCATGGCACCACGAATACGAATACCCGCAAAAGTTTCAAAGCTAGCACCTTTGCTATTATCAAAATTATTTGCCGCTTCAAATAAGCCTATCATGCCTGATTGAACAAGGTCATCAACCAAAACACTGGCCGGTAGTCGGGCAAGCAAATGATAAGCAATGCGCTTCACGAGTACTGTGTGTCGCTCCAGCAAGGCCGATTTATCAACACTATAAGTATGTACTTTTAACACGATAACTCACTTGTTTGTTAAATAGGGCCTGTAGAATTTTCATTCTAGTCTCGGCTATAGATTAGGCTTTCAGTTAACAAGGCGACAGACATATTAGGTAGCTATGCTAGTTTACACTTGCTAACGATGTTAGTTAAAAAACAACGATAGACCTTTAACAGGCGGTAAAAAAACCTACGCACTTGCTATAGCTAGAGCTCGCTTAACTCATGCAAAAAAAAACACCACGAATTGTCCAATTGTAACCCTGCTTCGTCGTTATGTTCATACCTAGCTACAAGTTAAAAGCTCAACAGCTTTAGTGTTCTAGTAATTGCTCAATAAAGAATTCTAAATGCCCAGAGGCTTGTTTTGGCACTGGCCAGCTCACAATGTTTTTGGCAAGTGCTTTAAGGCCAATTGACGCTGGCGAGTTAGGATATGCCTCGACAATCGCTTGTTGTTTTCTCACAGATTTACGAATATTTTCATCATAAGGTATAACAGCAACCAGCTCTAAAGTGACATCCAAAAATCTGTCAGTGACTTTAGCTAATTTCGCAAATAAATTTTTACCTTCATTCGGGGTGCGCACCATGTTTGCCACCACTTTAAATTTGAATAGCCCGTGATCTCGGCTTAACAATTTCATTAAGGCATAACAGTCAGTAATTGAGGTGGGTTCGTCACACACGACTAATAAAACATCTTGTGATGCACGGCAAAAACTTAATACCATATCTGAGATACCGGCAGCGGTATCAACAATTAAAATGTCAAATTTGGTTTTCATATCACTAAAAGCACGAATAAGTCCGGCATGCTCAGCTGGGGTTAAATCCACCATAGATTGAGTGCCTGATGTCGCAGGAATAATATTAATGCCGGCAGGGCCTTGAATAATAATATCATCCAGTTCACATTCACCCGATAGCACATGCGACAGGTTGCGTTTTACGCGCAAACCTAGCATAACATCAACATTAGCCAAGCCTAAGTCGGCATCTAGCACTAAAACCCGCTTACCTAATTTAGCTAAAGAAATGGCAGTATTTAATGAGACATTAGTTTTACCAACCCCGCCTTTACCGCCAGAAACGGCGATGACTTTTATGTATTCGGGGTTTTGCATTTTTCTTAAGCCACTCGCTTGATCTATCATCTATATAACTTCTCTATGTAATGCCCATTGCAATAAATAATCGGTCATTTTAAGCTGACCTCAACGTACAAAAATCACTTAATGCTGTGGAACCATACATGACTCAAAATGGCCATGTAAGAATCAATCAAGCGCCAAACTACACGGATGGTGATACTTACCTGTAGTCTGAAACAATAAACCTATGCTCTTGAATATTTATGCTTACTTATAATTGGATAATTGCTTACTTAATTCAATTAGCATAATTGCTCTGCCTAACTATATTGCGACGGCTGATACCGGATTACGCCAAGAAACAGTCCCTGAGCTTTGATACTTAGTGGCCATTCTGTCTGCTAGCGTAACCAATTTTTCAGCATTTGCAACCTTAATATCTTCCGGAACTCTTTGTCCATCAGTAAGATAGCCAATAGCTAAACCGTTTTGTAATGATGTGGTGATAATTTCACCGACACTTAGGCTTTCATCTAATTTAGTATAAATGCAGCCCGCTAAAGGAATACTTTTAAAGCGCTCAACATTTTCTTGCATAACACGCTGCTGCGTATTGGCGGCTAATACTAAGTAATTACGAATTCTAACACGAGCATTTGAGATTAAGGTAGTCAAATGCTCAGTTAGACGCATATCTCTTTGCCCCATACCGGCAGTATCGATCAATATTAATTTTTTTTGTGAGAACTGTTGTAACAAGCTATCTAGCTCATCGCCGTCATTGGCCAACTTAACGTGGCAACCAATAATACGACCGTAAGTAGCAAGCTGTTCAAAACCAGCAATACGATAACTATCTGTAGAAATTAATACCACTTGGTCGGCGCCGTGCAGCTGAGCAAAGCGGGCCGCTAATTTCGCAATAGTGGTGGTTTTACCCACGCCTGTTGGCCCAACAAGAGAAACCACGCCACCACGTTGAATAATATCATTGTTAGTGGTGTTTAATTGTTGCGCTATAATATGTTTTGCTTGCTCAAAGGCATCTTTTTCAAGGCTATTGGCTGGAATGTAACCCGCAATTTGATCAGCCACTTGTTCATTAAGACCCATCGCCATTAATTTATTAACCAACACAGCGCGCATCGGATCTTTTTGCGCCATATCTTGCCACATTAGCCCTGACATTTGATGTTCTAATAGCTGACGAATAGATGACATTTCTTTTTGCATATGATCAAACTCACTGCCACTTATTTGACGTTCGCCACGCGAAGCCATTTGCTCAGGTGCAGGTGTTGATGAATCAAGCGAGTTAGTAAAGTTTGCACTGTTTGAGCCATGCCCAGGAGTATCTGCTCCTTGGTTGCCCGCGTGATCCGCTGAGTCTAAATCAGTAGTTTGCGCTAAACGAGTAGTGAAATTTTTAAACTGTTGTTCAATATCTTGTGGTGCAGCACCAGGCTTGTTGTCCGCTTGATGATTAACCTCATGAGTTGAGCTAGCTATTTGACTATTAAATGCCTGTGTTGCTGGTGCTTTATCGTAGCCATTTTGTTGTACTTGTCGGCTTAACAACGCGGCTAAGCTATCGGCTGGCAAAGTGGTTGACGTTTCTGCTGACTGAGGTGAGCTACTAATGGCTACCGTATCTTCAACACTGTCGAATCGGTCAACTTGATGAGTCGGCTGGGTATTGGCAGCCGTACTCGCTTTGCTGTGCTCAGATACTGGTGATTGGGTAGGCTTAACACTTTGGTTATAATCAACCGCAGCCATTAACTCGACACCTTCAGCAATTTTTTTATTAGACATAATGACGGCATCAACACCCAAATCTTCTTTAATTTGTGCGAGTGCGCTTCTCATATCTTTTGCTACATAACGTCTAATTTTCATCGCCAACCCTTATAATTCAGTACAACTTACTTTGAAGTATTTTTTACTGGCCGATAGCGCTAACAATTTTGATTTGCTTATCATCTGGAATTTCTTGATAAGAAATCACCCGTAATCCCGGGATGGTATATTTAACAAATTTAGCTAAAACTGCACGTAAAATACCTGACGTTAATAAAATTGGTGTGTCACCAGCCATTTCTTGCTGTTGTGCACCATCGGTCAAAGATTTCTGTAGTCTTTCTGCTAAACCTGGTTCGATACCTGCGCCATCATCTCCAGCCATTTGCATAGACTGATGCAACATCTGTTCCAACTCTGGTGACAAAGTTATGACAGGTACCTCTACCACAGGTCCAACTAACTCTTGCACAATGAATTTTCGCAAGGTTATCCGAACCGCCGCCGTTAACACTTCAGGGTCTTGAGTCTTAGGACCATACTCAACTAAGGTTTGAATAATGCTACGCATATCACGTACAGCCACCCCTTCATTCATTAAGTTTTGTAGTACTTTTACAATAGTGCCTAATGACAAGACATCAGGGATCAGGCCTTCAATCAATTTAGGATAACTCTTAGCTAACATATCAAGTAAGTTTTGAACTTCCTCATGGCCTAATAGCTGTGCGGTATTATTAGTTAAAATTTGACTTAAATGTGTTGCTAATACCGTGGCTGAATCAACCACCGTATAGCCTAGTGATTGTGCGTGTTCGCGTTGATCTTTTTTTATCCACACCGCATCTAAGCCAAAAGCAGGGTCTTTGGTTGCAACACCATCAAGCTTGCCAAATACTTGACCTGGATTAATAGCCAGTTCTTGATCGTGGCGAATTTCGGCTTCACCTACCGTGACTCCCATCAGTGATATCCGGTAACTGTTAGGATCTAAGTCTAAATTATCGCGAATATGAACGGCTGGTACCAAAAAGCCAAATTCTTGCGAAAGCTTTTTTCTCACGCCTTTAATGCGATTAAGTAACTCTCCACCTTGAGCTTTATCCACCAAAGGAATTAAGCGATAGCCTATTTCAAGGCCAATAATATCAACATGATTGACATCATCCCAACCTAGGTCTTTAACTTCGGCTTCTTGTTGCTGACTTTCAACTTCTGCCGCCTGACCTTGTTCAATTAATTGTGCCGCCGCCGCTGCTTTATATTTACTATTAAAAAACGCCACCCCCGCGATTAATATCGCAAAGGTTAAAAAAGCAAAGTGGGGCATTCCAGGCACAATGCCCATAACAAACATCACACCTGCGGCAATATAAAGTGATTTTTCTTGGCCAAGTTGACTACTAACTTGCTCGCCCATATCTTGAGAGGTGTTTTGGCGGGTAACCACGATTGCCGTGCCTACTGAGAGCAATAACCCTGGAATTTGTGCAACTAAACCGTCTCCGATAGTCAGTAGGGTATAAATTTCCACCGCACTGTCAAACGAAAGATCATGCTGCACCATACCAATAATTAAACCACCAACAATATTGATAAAGAGAATTAAAATCCCCGCAATGGCATCACCTTTAACAAATTTACTCGCACCATCCATTGAACCATAAAAGTCGGCTTCACTGGTGACTTCAACTCGGCGTTCTCTCGCTTCATCTGCGGTGATAAAACCGGCATTTAAATCCGCGTCAATCGCCATTTGTTTACCTGGCATAGCGTCTAAAGTAAAGCGCGCAGTTACCTCAGCAATACGCCCTGCACCTTTGGTAACAACAACAAAGTTGATGATAATCAAAATGGAAAAAACGACTAAACCAACCGCATAATTGCCACCAATAACAACCGAGCCAAAGGCTTCAATCACTTTCCCTGCCGCATCAGGGCCTTCGTGCCCCTCAAGTAATACCACTCGGGTACTCGCAACATTAAGCGCTAAACGTAAAATAGTCGCAATCAGCAATACCGCTGGAAATGAGCCAAACTCAAGCGGCTTTAAGGTATAAACCGTGATCAATAAAACCACCAGAGACAAGGCAATATTGAAGGAAAAAAGAATATCCAACAAAAATGCTGGCATAGGTAAAATCACCATACCGAGCGCCGCCATCACGAGGAATGGCGTACCTAAACCTGAAAGTAGGTTAAGTTTTTGTTTCTTTAGCTTATTAAAAGTTGCGGCTAACTGCATGAGTGCTTAAGGATAATTTTTTGACGTGTCTTGTAATTAGCAATAATCAGACCAATGTTATTACTTTTGTAATTTATGCATTTTTATTTTGTATTTTTTAGTATCACTATTGATCAGTTCTTGTTCATATAAAAAAATCGTAATGCATAAACGACAAAATTTTATTCTAGGTCGACAGTTAATCCGAATTAGATAACGCCTATGGCTGCTGATGTGGATTGGGGGTTATTGTTGCTTAAAACTGTCCAATATTTTTACTGACAGCTGATGACTAATTGTTTAACCACCGACCGACAGCGATGTCTTTTTACTGAAAGCTAATCCCGACCTTTTTTTCGTCAGAATTAATAGCGAAATTCATCTGGGATGGGTAAGTTTTTGGCCACAGGTTTGGGTCGGCGCGCCTGACCTTTTTTATGGGCACTCAACTGAAAAATAAATGCCAGTATTTGTGCTACTGCCGCAAATAATTGTTCTGGGATTTCTTCATTGGGCTCTGCGGTGTAATATAAAGATCGAGCTAAAGCTGGAGATGCCACAACCTCAATATTATGCTCTTTGGCAATGGTACGAATATGTAAGGCCATTTCATCTATGCCTTTAGCGACTAATACCGGTGCACCACCCGCTTCAGTGTCATATTTAAGCGCTACTGAATAATGGGTTGGGTTAGTGATCACCACATCAGATTGGGGTACGTCTTGCATCATGCGCCGTTGTGACATTTCATATTGCGCCCTTCTAATCCGACCTTTTGTTTCTGGGCTACCTTCAGAGCTTTTCATTTCATCTTTAATTTCTTGCATACTCATTTTTAATTGCCGATTATGATTCCACACTTGATATGGCGCATCAATAACCACAATAATGCCAATTGAAAACGCTAAGGCTAAAAACATCCACATCAGTAATGACACCGCATGAGCAAAATTATCCGGAATATTCTCCGTACTTAAACTCAATATTTGGCCAAACAAACTACTCAGTAATAAATACGCTGAAATAAAAACCACAAAAAACTTAAGAATTGACTTAATAAGTTCAACATAGGATTGCACACCAAACATGCGTTTAAACCCAGCCATCGGCGAAAGTTTACTGGCTTTGGGTGCCATAGCTTCCCAAGAAAAACTGATACCGCCCAGCAGCATGTTGCCAATAAAGGCCGCAATAACAATAATAATATGTATCCAAAGAAAAGGTACTGTTATTGCACTGATACTATCACTGATCACTTGATATAAAGCATGCACATCCATGGTTTCTTTCCGACTTAGACTCAGCAGACGAGTCATCATCTTTGCTAGGCCCTCAACCAAAGAATTGCCCATGAGCATCAATGCCGCCGCACTGCCGACTAAAACAAACATAGTGCCTAAATCTTTTGAACGCGCTATTTGGCCTTTTTTTCTCGCGTCAGAAAGTTTTTTCGCCGTGGGTTCTTCGGTTTTTTCACCGCTATCAGATTCAGCCATTAGGGCGCGGCTCCACAATCGATAAGATAACAGCTAAAATCTAAAGCCCGTTGCCATTGCATAACAAAATGACTATAAAAATTACCCATGGTTAACCACATAATTAATAATCCTGCACACATGGTGACAGGAAAACCAATAGCGAAAATATTCAATTGCGGCGCTGCTCGCGTCATAATGCCAAATGAAAAGTTAATTAATAACATCGCTGTTAAAGGTGCAATGGCGAGTGACAATGCGGTGGCAAACATCCATCCACCCCATTGGGCGATTTCTTTAAATTTGATACTGGAAAATTCTGGGGCAGGAATAGGAATAGTGTCAAAACTGGCGACCACAAACTGTAAATAAGCTAAGTGGCCATCCATTGTCCAAAACAATAATGATGATAAAATTAAAAAGAACTGACCTACAGCCGGCACGCTTGTGCCACTGGCGGGGTCAACAAGCGAGGCAAAACCTAAACCCGTTTGCATCGCGATAATTTGGCCCGCTAAGGTAAAAGTATTAACCACCATCACGGTGACAAAGCCGAGCATGATGCCGATAATCATTTGCTCACCAATGAGCAATGTTGTCGCCAATGAAAACATATTATCAACACGAGCAGGCGGTAATGCTGGCATAACCGCGACCGTGACGGCCAAGCAAAGAAACAATTTCACCCGTCCAGGAATGGCTTTTGCCCCTAAGCCTATCATTGACATCACCATGGCTGAAATACGTGTAAACGGCAGCAAAAAATCAGCCATGCTTTGATTAATAATTGACTCAGTGAACTCCATGGCTAACTGACTACGCTAGGGATGCTACCGATGAGTCGAATGGTATAATCCATTAGTTTTTGTACCAACCAATGTCCGCCTATAATTAAAGACAGCAAAGTCACAATTAAACGCGGTAAAAAACTCAAGGTTTGTTCATTTATCGAGGTAGCGGCTTGGAATACTGCTACAACCAAACCAATAATCAGGCTTGGCACAATAACGGCACTCACCAGTACAATCACTAGAAACAGCGCATCTCGTAAAATATCAACAAATACCTCAGGACCCATTACGTGGCTCCCATACCGTAACTTGTTGCCAGTGTACCTATCACTAAATTCCAGCCATCAATCAGCACAAATAGCATTAACTTAAACGGCAAAGATACGATCATCGGCGATAGCATCATCATCCCCATCGCCATTAAAATACTGGCCACCACTAAATCTATGATTAAAAATGGAATAAATAACATAAAGCCAATTTGAAATGCCGTTTTTAACTCACTAATAACAAAGGCTGGAATGATCACTGTCATCGGTAAATCTGTTGGTTTATCAACTTGTGTTATACCTGCCATTTGGGCCAAGGTATCCAGATCTTTAATACGTGTTTGCTCTAACATAAACGCCCGTAATGGCACTTTAGCTTTATTAATCGCCTCAACCGAGGTTAATTGGTCTTGTAAGTAAGGTTGAATCGCCCGAGCATTAATTTCGTTATAGACCGGCGTCATAATAAATAAGGTCATAAACAAAGTAATGCCAATAATAACCTGATTAGACGGGGTTTGTTGTAAACCAAAAGCTTGCCGTAAAATCGCCATGACCACCACAATGCGGGTAAACGACGTCATCATGATCACCGCTGCCGGTATGAAACCTAGCGCGGTCATAAAAATTAATATTTGTAAGGTAACTGAGTATTCTTGCGAACCATCCGGATTAGTGGTCAAGGTTAACGCTGATAATGAAAGGCCATCGGCGGCAAAACTAGTATTGCTAATGAGTAAAAACGACAAAATCGTCACCAGTAAAGTGACGATTTTGTTTAACGATAATAATGATTTTTTATTTTTGTTTATCATAAGTTTTTATAGCTTTTTGTTTGAATAGTTTTGCTAACGACTGAGCAAAATCAACACTGTTTTCTGTGGCATTCACCAAGGGTTCATCAAGGGTTTCTAACAAGGTAACCTGCTGTGTGGTGACCCCAAGCAATAATTGTTTATCTCCAGCTTGCACCACCACTAACTTCTCTTTTGCCCCAAGGTGTAAACTTGTGACTATTTTTAAGCCATGGTGAGTTTGACGTACGCCTTGAAAACGCTTTAATATCATGGCACTAATAACAATCACCGCCAGCACCATCAGTAATGACATAATCATACTCATAGAATTCATATTAGTGGCAACATGCTTGCCCACTTCAACCGGAACATCCTCAGTTAAAGCAACATCGCTAACAACCTCTTGCGCATGGGCAAAGGCTGCAAAAGCCAACCAGCTTAAAAGTCCTGATAAAGTTTTTTTCATTAGTGACTATTTTAACTTTTTAATACGTTCAACTTGGCTAATAACATCAGTCAAGCGAATACCAAATTTATCATTAACCACAACCACTTCACCATGAGCGATTAAGGTGCCATTGACCATCACATCTAATGATTCACCTGCAACACGGTCAAGTTCAACAACCGAGCCTTGGTTCAGCTGTAGCAAATTTCGAATACTAATATGACTACGCCCTACTTCCATAGAGATGGTAACAGGTATGTCTAGAATCGCATCGAGCTTACGCTTTTCTGCACCTGAGATATTGCCACTATCTTCTTCTAACTCTTCCAATTCAACCGCTTTAGCCGCTTCTGCACTAGCTTGCTCATCCATCGCTTCATCCCACATACCTAAATCATCTTTGTTTTCTGTACTCATACTATTTTCCTCAATTTTCATCGAGTAGCGTCAAAATACTTACACTACTCGTTTGTTATTTTCTATTATGCCGTTATACAATTTTTACACCAGAGTTAATCAGTCCTGTTTTATCAAGCCTGTTTTCTCAAACATGTTTTATCAATATTACTTATCCAGGTTTGTTATAAATAATCGTCTAATAAATGCAGCTCGGCATCACTGTCTAAACGCTTACCACCTTTGGTCAAAATAGTTAGCTCTGATTTAACTGATTCCGGACGCTTAATTTTTGATTCTATTTTCAGCGCTAAATTATTACGACTTTGACCAAGTTGAGCCCTAAATGACGGTAATTTTTCTATTAATACAGTAATATGTTCAGGCATATCAATGGGAATAATGTCACCGGCTTTAAGGTCCATAATTTTTTGCAATGGCAAGGTCACTTCGATAAATTTAGTTGATATCTCGACCGACACGTCCATAATTTCATCACGCAGGGCCTTCGACCAACGCATATCAGTATCTTCTTTATCAGTTTGTAAACCGGCATCAAGTAATTCGCGAATAGGCTCTAACATTGCATACGGTAAAACCACATGAAAATCACCGCCACCCCCATCAAGTTCAATATGAAAAGAACTAATCACCACCACTTCAGTTGGACTAACAATATTTGCCATCGAGGGATTAACTTCTGAATCAAGATATTCAAATGAAACATCCATCACAGGTGACCATGCTACTTTATAATCTTCAAAGATAATTTTTAACAACATTTGCACAATACGGCGTTCAGTGGGAGTAAATTCACGTCCTTCAATTTTCGCATGATATCGACCATCACCACCAAAAAAATTGTCCACTAATATAAAAACCAGTCGCGCTTCCATGGTAATTAGTGCCGTGCCTTTTAAAGGCCGAAAGCGCACCATATTTAAACTGGTTGGCACAAATAAAGTATGTACGTATTCTCCAAACTTAATCATTTGGATACCGTTAATAGAAACTTCTGCGGTGCGACGCATCATATTAAATAAACTAATACGCATATGACGTGCAAAACGTTCGTTGATCATCTCCAACGTTGGCATGCGGCCACGAACAAGGCGATCTTGCGAAGAGAAATCGTAATCAGACGTCTCTCCTGAATTAGCAGAGTCCTCTAAAGTTTCATCTTCTTCAACATCATCAACACCGTGTAAAAGTGCATCAATTTCATCTTGAGATAATAAATCACTCACTCAATAGTCTCTTTATCTTGTTAGTTTAGTTACACTGTTCACAAACCATAGCCGTTAACTTAAGCAAAAGTTTAATCAAAAATTCAATCAAAAGCTTCAATCAACCAAGCAATCTATTCGCGGCTATTTTTCTTCAAAGGAATTACTGCATGACAAAGCCGGTAAAGAGTACTTTTTCAACCACTGTACTCCCTTCAATTTCAGTCATTACTTTCTGAACTGCTACTAAAGACTTTTGCTTTAAAGCTACTTTTCCTGCACTTGTTGCTAGATCATCAGCATTCGACTTTGAGAAAACACCTAACAAGGCACTTTCAATTAAGGGTACATGTTTTTTAGCGATTTCTTCATTTTCAGCGCCTCGCACCAACAGCTGTACACGAATTTCAACAAAGCGATCACGAGCAATTCCAGGTACATTAAAGCGAAAATGTCTTGGCATAGGCACATATAAAGCTGAGCCAAGTTGAGCACCTACGACTTTTACCGCTTCGTTTTCAGCGCCTGTGTCTAAAGCCGCATCGATCTCAGCTTGTGAAATGTCATTATCACCACCAAAGATAAAAAACGCAGCCGCACCGCCAGCAATAGCCAAAACGGCAACAATGGCGATAATGATAATCAACTTTTTCTTCTTACCTGGGTTATCCAGCTTAAGTTCTTTTTCGTCTGCCATGGTTTCTACCTGTGAAGAGTTTTTATATCTATTGTTAAACTATATCGTTGAATAGCTGCTAATCCAAAGGGTTTATCAAGTATTGTCAGTGTATTCATGAATTAAGCATAGTAATCGATACCGGTTGACGAAGCTTTGAGCACATTCACTATTGCGTTATCATTTTCACTGAAACTGTCTTCAGCCGACTGGGCATTTTGCCCCTTGTTAGACTGGCTGTCAAAACCATCACCATCTTGCTCTTTTGCTTCGCGCTGTTCGATATTTGCCTCCCCAACATCAACACCACTTTCAGCTAACATATCGCGTAACTTGCCCATATTTTGCTCTAAAGCCTCTCTTGCTTGCTGGTTTTGCACCACAAATTGCACCGCGGCTTGCTCATTTTGTAAATTCACTCGCACATGAATATTACCCATCTCTGGTGGGTCAAGTTGAATTTCCACTTGTTGAATTTTTTGGTTGATCATCACCATCACTTTATCTTTAACAGCATCGGCAAAATCTTTACGGTAAATAGCAATAGTTTCAGTCTGCATAGTGGCAAATGATTTTTGTGTTGAGACAGTATTTGTCGTTAATTGATTTACCGTACTTTCAAAACTTTGCTCTTGCTGGGCAGCTAAATCCGCAGCACTTGTCAGCGGCTTGGCTTGATCAACTAATGTTTGATTAAACACTGACGCCACTTTGTCAACTTGTGGTGTTAGCTTGTCGCCCTCAGTTTTAGCGGTTTTTTGTGCCTCGAGCATGGCACTGGCTAATTTATCAAGGTCTTCATTTATCGCTGTTTTCTGATTAGTATCAAGTTTTGTATCCGTAACCGATGTTGATACCACAGTAGCTGTACTTTGATTAACAAGATGAGTTTTTGCGGCTTCGATATCGCTACCAGGTTTAAATTCACTCGCTTTATCGCTGGCACTATTTTGCAATGCGCTATTGTTAGCTAATTGGTCAACACCTTGGGTTTTATCTAAACCGGCATTGCCTTCTTCAGTTAATGCTTTTATACCTGCTTGCTTTGCCATTAGCTCGGCATCATCAATGCTAGCTTGCTCACTCGTTAAGGACGTTGTGCCGGCAGTGGTTGTTTGCATATAGCCTGATGTAACGTCGCCCGGCACTTTCCCTTCAGCAGTATTATTTGCTGCAGATTTTGTCAACAATTGCTCTGCACCACTTAACATTTTTAATAAATCAACCGCGTCATCATTTTCAACATTGCTCGCTAAGTCACTTTGGGTTTGAGCTTGATGTTCAGTTTGAGTTTGAAAGCCAAGATAGGATTTTAGCTCAGCGTTTGGCGCAGAGAGATTTTTGGCATCGTCTATCGGTAAAGGCACGGGTAAAGTATGAGCATCATCAACTTCATTGCCCTTGGCTAAACGCTCGCTTTTTAAAGCCTGTTGGTGTTGTTCTGCCGCTTTAGAGACAAAATTGCCATATGGCTCAGTATTTTGCTCTGACTCTTCCGCTTTTTTTCTTAAATAGTGTTGCTCCATCGCATCATTAAATGCGTTGCTTTTAGCTTGACTTTTTATTGACGACCCACCTTTAGCACCAGGGGTGTCAAGGCTTTGGCCAGCATCAGTAGACAATATATTCATTTGAGACATAACAGACCTTTCTTAAATGTAGACTTAAGCACAATTTAATAAATTATTTCTATTGTTAATTAAGCAATATTCATTCCAAAAATAATTTTCAAGAGAGAAGGCAGTATGATCCTGCTTGTCTCTACCTGTGACCAAATCGTGCCGATCTAATAGGCAGTTCAGCGCTAAAGATTAAAGTGAACTAAATATAAAAGCATCAATAACAAGCCTTGAGTTTGAATCTTGATGCTGATGGGGTTTACTCAAGTACTTAATCTATTGTTTCTATTATTAAAATGGCAGAGTTTAGCGGCGGCGGCGAACAAATTGTTGTGTCGCCATTTCATCAAACATTTTTTGTTCTTTTTTATTCGCGACTAATTGCAGCGCGGCCAGTTTTTTATTACGTAGTAATTCTACCGCTTGTATTTTTTGTCTTTGCTCTAACCATTGTTTTTTTCGCGTATCAACTAATGCTTTCGCTTGATGAACCGCAACTTTAACCTGTTGAGAGGCGTTATCTAGTTTCGCGATAAAAGCATGAAAATGGCTATATGTTGCACTATCAATACCCTCGATTGAACGCTGATTAAGCCGGCGCATATATTCTAAACGATAATCACTAACACTTTTTAATCGCGTTTTATTTTGTTCATAATCAACCTCTGCCACTTGTAATGCTTGTGAGGCTTTTTGTTCTTTATCAAGTTCATACTTATATAAGGTGTTCAACTGTTTCATCGGTTTAGTGACCTATTCGTTATTGTGTCTACTGATTTTTATTGGCATGAGCTTGCGCTGCCGCTAATACTTCCTGCAGCTGAGTTAAACTTTGATCATAAGGAATAATTTCAAGCGTTTTTTGCTGCAAAAAAAATTGAATTACGGGTTGCAAGTCAATCGATTGATCTATTCTTGGATCCGTCCCTCTGCTGTAGGCGCCAATGGCAATCAAATCTTTATTTTCCTGATATAAGGCATAAATCTGCCGTAGTTGCCTAGCAAGTTGCTGATGTTCTTGGCTGGTTACCATCGGCATAACTCGACTAATTGAGCCTTCAATATCAACCGCTGGATAATGCCCGGCATCAGCTAGTTTTCGAGACAAAACAATATGACCGTCTAAAATGGCACGGGCAGCATCAGCAATCGGGTCTTGTAAATCATCACCTTCGGTTAATACAGTAAAAAATGCACTGATTGAACCTTGGCCGTCCCCGCCATTGCCGGCTCGCTCAACGAGTTGGGGTAATTTAGAGAAAACGGATGGCGGATAACCTTTCGTTGCCGGTGGCTCGCCTACCGCTAGTGCTATTTCGCGCTGCGCTTGTGCATAACGGGTCAGTGAATCTACCAACAATAAAACATTTAAACCTTGGTCACGAAAGTATTCGCTGATCTGCACTGCGGTTTCACAGCCCTTAAGCCGCATTAACGCTGAATTATCGGCCGGTGCTGCCACCACCACAGAACGCGCACGACCTTCTTCACCCAAAATTTCTTCAATAAATTCTTTAACTTCTCGTCCACGCTCGCCAATTAAACCCACGACAATAACATCAGCGTTTGTGCCACGTGTCATCATACCTAACAGCACACTTTTACCAACACCTGAGCCCGCAAACAAGCCCATTCGTTGCCCAACACCAACGGTTAGAAAACTGTTAATCGAGCGCACTCCAACATCTAGGGGCTCGGTAATGGCTCGTCGTGATAAGGGATTGATCGGTGTACTGTCATATTGATAACTATCAGAGGCTTTAATCGGCCCTTTACCGTCAAGCGGTTTGCCAACACCGTCAATAACTCTGCCTAACAAGTCCATTGATAAGGGTAAACGTGCTTTAGTCGATAAAGGCACGACTCGTGCGCCAGGTAATACCCCTTGCAAGCTTTGTTCTGGCATTAAAAATGTTATATCTTGGGCAAAGCCAACAATTTCTGCAATCAGCTCGCCTTGTGAGGTTTCCACCAAACATTGGCTACCAACCGCGGCTTTAACGCCAACCGCTTCTAAAGTTAACCCCACCACACGCACTAAACGCCCGGCAACAGAGACACTGTGCGGGTGAATAAATTTTTCACTATTTTTTAAACGTTCAGTTATGCGATTTATATCAACCATAGAAATTTTTACGCTTATTGATAAAGTTTAACAGGACAATATTTGTCGCGAGAAAGTTAAGGTGTGTCGGGTTTATTTTTGTAAGTTTCATGACTTATTTTTTCTTGAGATTCGTTTTCTTGATATAAGTTTTTTGATATATAGCTTATTGATGTAAAGCTTATTGATGTAAAGCTTCTTGCAAAAACGAGTCCAAAACCTCATTCAAACGTGATTTAACACTCAGATCAATATTAGAAGTGCTGTTTTCAATTTGACAACTCCCGGGGCTTAATTGTGGCGCAGCCAATAAACGCCAACCTTGTTCTTGAATATGTGCTGCACCAAATTGTTCTTCTACCAATTTAATGTCTGTGGGATGCAATAAAATTTGGGTTTGAGACTCTTGTGCCGGTAAGGCTTTAATACCTTCAGCGATAGCCGATAATAAAATATCTGGGTTAGTTTTCGCTTCATGCTTAGTCACCGCTTGGGTTAGTTGCACGACTAACTGTAATAATTGCGCTTCAACATTTTTTTCAACATTAAGCAAAGGCTGATGTAATTGGTCTAATAGAGTTTGCATTGCCGCGATTTGTTGTTCGCTGGTTTCTTTACCTTCGGCTAAACCTTGTATCACACCTTCTTCACTACCTGAAATAAGACCCGCTTCATGACCACTGGTTTTACCTTCATCAAAACCTTTAGCAAAACCGTCTGCTTTTCCCTCACTAAAGCCTTCTTCAAATGCGGCTTGACGAATGTCTTCCATGTCTTGTGCCGTTAACGGCACAGGCTCATTGACTTCTGTCTCTTCTGGTGGCTCATAACGCCAGTTCATTGGCTGGCCTAAGGCATTAGTTTTATTAACCTTTGTATCTTCGTCTGGTTGCACATTAGGTGCTGACCAGGTATCAACCTTTTCAATTTTTTTTTCCGCCATCGCCCCAGTGCTTGGCTCAGAATCTGCTGCCATTAGGTTACACTCTCTGATGTTTGATTATAAGAATTCATCGCCGCCACCGCCGCCGCCTAACATAATTTCACCGGCATCAGATAATCGATGTGCAACCGCCAAAATTTCTTTTTGCGCGGCTTCAACTTCACTAATACGTACTGGCCCCATCACTTCAAGATCATCCGCTAGCATTTCTGCAGCACGTTTAGACATATTGGCCATAATTTTTTCTTTTAAGGCTTCATCAGCACCTTTTATTGCTTTCATGAGCGCATCTTGCTGAACTTCTCTTAAAATGGCTTGGATACCTCGGTCGTCAACATCGGCAAGGTTTTCAAAGACAAACATAAGGTCTTGTATTTGCTGACTCATTTCTTCGTCATGTTCGCGAATTGAAGCCATCAACATACCTTCAACATTATTGTCTAAATAGTTCATGATGTCTGCAGCCGCTTTCAAGCCGCCCATTTTCGCGGCTTGTGCACCGGCTTGACCGGCAAATTGTTTTTCCATGATCTCATTTAATTCTTGCAATGCCGCGGGTTGAACTTCTTCTAAATTGGCAATACGCATCATAAGATCCAAGCGCACTTTGTCGGCGAACTGGGTCAGTATTTCTGCTGATTGATCTGGTTCAAGGTAAGATAAAACGATGGTTTGAATTTGAGGATGTTCATTACGAATAATGTTCGCCACTTGCTTCGAGTCCATCCATTTCAAAGAATCAAGGCCCTTAGCACCACCACCTTTGACAATTTGATCAATAAGGTTACCGGCTTTATCTTCGCCTAATGCTGCGGTTAATGCTTTGCGGACAAACTCTTCACTTTTGAAACCAATAGTAGAAAAATTTTGAATTTCGTTAATAAATAACTTATGCACAGCGGTAATTTTTTGTTGAGTAAAATCTTCCATACCGGCCATGATCATACCCACTTTTTGCACTTGCTTGGGCTCTAAGTGTTTTAGTATTTGTGCCGCATCTTCTTCTGAAAGACTCAACAATAAAATCGCGGCTTTTTCAGCGCCGTCAAGTTTATTGACGTCATAGCCAGACGATTGTTGCTCTGCTAGTTCTTGATTTTCATCACTCATTTTCGGTTAACCAACTTTTAACGACTTGCGATGATAATTCTGGCTCGTTTGCCACTAAGGCCCGTACCGCTTTTAGTATATCGCCATCGCGATGTAAATCAGGCAATTGTAAACTACCATCAGGAGCAAAGCCAATTGAGCCAGCATCAAAGTCAGATGATAACATGTCCATGGTTTCATCACCCAAATCAACATGACTATCAAGCGACTTATCACCGTAGTCACTCGGGGTTTTTTCGGGATGAATTAGGCGTTTTAACATCGGACGCACCACGGCAATAAACAAGATAGCAATTAAGATAACCGCCCCAAGCAATTTTGCATATTTATAAATAGTAGGATCTTTCCACCATGCTAGTGGCGCCACGGCTATAATTTCTGGGCGAGAAAACGGTAAAGTAACCACCTCTAATGAATCACCACGTTGTAAGTTAAAACCAATACTGCCTTGCAATAAACGACGAATATTAGCCATTTCTTGTACAGAGCGTGGTGTTGGTACAGGTTCACCTTCAGCATTTAACTCAGACAAGTAATCTAAGGCAACAGAGACACTAATGCGATGAATAACGCCGGTTTGTTGTTTGGTGTAGCTAATAGCCTCGTCGAGTTCATAATTACGTGTTGACTCTGTATGTTTGCGGCCTGGCATGGTTTGCTGTTGAGCATTGCCCGTAGCATCTTCGGGAATATTACTGTCCAGCGGGGGTTGATTCGTTAACGCACCTGGAATACCACCGAGTAAACCACCAATGGTATTATCTTCAACTTTCATTTCGCTACGCAAAGCTGGTAAATCTGAATTATAACGCCGCTGAGTTTCTTCAGTATTGGTAAAGTCCATGGCCACGTCAACTTGGGCGGTAAAGTTGCCTAAACCTACCACTGGAATTAAAATCGAATCAATCTTATCCATGTATTCTGCTTCGCGTTTTTGTTCAATTTCAAATTCTTTACGTGAGCGTGACGACACAGAATCTTGTGAGCCAGAATTTAATAAACGACCATTTTGGTCGGTCACCGTGACCCGATTGGGCGATAAACTTTGCACGGCTGATCCGACAATATCTACTACAGCGTCAACTTCTTCTTCAGATAACAGGCGGCCCCGACTCAAGGTTAGTACCACAGTAGCTGACGGATTTTTTTCACGTTTAGCGAAAACATTTTCACGTGGAATGGCTAATAAAACTCGAGCGCGTGAAATAGATTTTAACTCTTCAATGGTGCGGGCAAGTTGCTGCTCTCTAGAATGCTTTAAACGTTCAGTTTCAAGCCGTTGACTCACACCAAAACCCATATCTTGCATAAGAATTTCGCTGCCCTCAGAAGGCGCATCACTTAGGCCGCCACGAGCTAGCATCAACTTAACATCTTGGTATTGGTCACTTTCTACCGATATTGTGTTGTTTTCTTGGCGGTATTCAACTTGCTTGCTGTCCAGAAAATCCATGGTTTTAATTAATTGCTCGGTGGGCAATTTAGTTAAAAAACGATATTCTGCTTCATTGGCTAGCATAATAACAAACACAGCAATCGCGAAACAAATCGCTAGCGCAATCACTATGGTCATTTGACGTAGAAAATCAACATTACCCATAGCCGCGGCTAAACCTGACTTTTGTTCACCAACATCATCTGAACTATCGTTGGCGACTAAGTCATTGTTACCATCTGCCACCGTTAAATTTGTGTTGTTTGTTGAATCTGCCACTTACTTCTCTCCGCGTCACTATCGTTTTATGCTTAACCACTGAACCGTTATACCGGCATGCTCATAATTTCTTTGTAAGCTTCAACAAACTTATTACGCACTTGAACGGTCGCATCGAAAGCAATACCTGCCTTTGACGCCGAAATCATGGTGTCAGCCAAAGTAACACTGCGATCGCCA
The DNA here is from genome assembly GCF_014077005.1 of Colwellia sp. MB3u-45. Classification (GTDB taxonomy): domain Bacteria; phylum Pseudomonadota; class Gammaproteobacteria; order Enterobacterales; family Alteromonadaceae; genus Cognaticolwellia. The sequence continues at coordinate 142,590 of NZ_JACGVC010000038.1, forward strand.
AGTTCAAAAGCGGTACGCTTAGCACCCGCATCTTGTTGTAGCTCATTGACATTATTAACGGCATCTTTTAATAAGCTACCAAAGTCACTACCGGCTTTGCTCACCGGTGGTGTGCCCATGCCATTTGCTTCACCTATGGGTAGTTTATTACCCATAGCTTCCATCGACATGCTTTGCATTTGAGCGTATAAAGAATTAGTTTTAATATCCATGGCTATCTCGCTTTCGTCAATTTCTTGTTACTTAATGTTACCTAAGATTAAAGCAAGCATAGTGCCAAGCTAAATAATATCGCAAAATATTGAAAAAATCACCTGATAAAAAAGCTAAAATATCTTTTAAAGTTTTTAAAAAGACTTTAAAATCAGATAGAAACTAAAAATAAATAAATATCGTAAATATAAATAAATAATTAATGAAACGAAAAAAACGACGTTAATGCGTCGTTTTTTTGTTACAAACAGGTACTAAGCCTATTTTTTCTTAAAGTGGGATATTAATACCACTATCACGCATACGCGCAATTTTATAACGTAAGGTGCGTGGACTAATACCTAAACGCTCGGCCACATCTTTACGACTGCCGCGACAAGCATGCAAAGTGTCCAATATTATTTGATGTTCTTGTAATTTAAGTTCACTGCCGAGTTTGTCATTTTTTGCCGCGTCTACTGCCTCACTTGCTACCTTGGGTATTTCAAAGTCATCGATCAATAAATCATTCGCATCAATGCAACGATCACTTTGTAAAATTAACGCCCGTTGAATAACATTGTCTAACTCTCGCACATTACCCGGCCAGTCGTAAGCCACTAATTTACTACGCGCAGCCGCGGTGAATTCAGGAATAACATTACCGTCTTTTTGACAAATACGGCTAATAAGATGGGTCGCCAAGGGGAGAATATCATCACGACGTTCATTAAGTCGCAACCAGGTTAATGGGAATACATTCAGGCGATAATATAAGTCTTCTCTAAAGATACCACTTTGCACAGCGGCTTTTAAATCGCGATTACTGGTGGCTATTACTCTGACATCTAAGCTGATGGTTTTACGTCCACCTATGCGCTCTACTTCTCGCTCTTGTAACACGCGTAAAATTTTGGCTTGTAAACTTAAGTCCATTTCGGTTATTTCATCAAGTAAAATAGTGCCGCCTTGCGCTTGTTCAAATTTACCCGGACACGCTTGAATAGCGCCAGTAAAAGCGCCTTTTTCATAACCAAATAAAGTGGCTTCAAGCATATTTTCAGGAATAGCCGCACAGTTAATCGCCACAAAAGGCGCTTGGCTACGTGGCGAGTAGTTGTGAATGTATTGTGCCAGCACTTCTTTACCTGAGCCACTAGGTCCCAAAACCATCACAGAGGCGTCAGTATTTGCCACTTTTTTGGCGAGCTTTAATAACTCAAGACTTTGCGCATCAGCCACAATAGGGTCGCCACCATCATTCACTTGTAACGGCACATACTGACTGACCATATTGAGTAAAACTTCTGGCGCAAAGGGTTTGGCCATATAATTGCGTGCACCGTCTCGCATGGCCTGTACAGCATCATCAATAGTGCCATACGCGGTCATGATCAATACCGGCAATTTTGGATAGTTATGGCGAATACTTTTCAATAACGACAGTCCTGACATGCCGCCCATTTGTACATCACTCACCACTAAATCGACGTTATGCGACTTGAGTTTTATCAGTGCGTCTTCGCCTGAGTCTACGGCTAAACATTGATAGCCCGCCAACAGCAAAGTATCAACCAGTGCCTCTCTAAGACCGGCATCATCTTCAACAACCATTATTTTACTTGTGCTCATGACTAAGCTCCTTAAACAAAAGTGCCTCATTTTCATGCTCAGTCAATGCCGCGTTAGTCTCTTCACTGACCAGTAAGGGTATTTTCATACAAAAATGTGCCCCTTCACCTGGCTGACTTAACAAGCTCACTTCACCTTGGTGTGCATTAGTGACAGATTTTACCACCGCTAGGCCTAAACCTGTGCCTTGGCTTCTTGAGGTATAAAAAGGTTCGAATATTTTATCGGCTAGCTCGCCACTAATGCCCGGACCATTATCACGGACACTAATGTAGGCATATTCGCCCTGACAGTAAGCACTAATGTTGATAACGGCATCGGCTTTAATGACAGATAAACTATTGTGTATTAAGTTTTGAATTGCCCCCGACAAGGCACTCACATTGCCTAAAATCTCGCAGCCTTGTTGGCAAAAATGCAGATTAACTTTTGCGCCAGCTTGACTCACTTGCGGCTCAATGACTTGCTTGGCTTGCTCAATCAGTTGGTTAATATTAACCGGTTCAACAACCGCTTTACTGCCACTTTTAGCAAACAACAGCATGTCATTAACTTGCTGCTCTAAGTCATGTAGACGTAACATTAATTTGTCTTGAAAATTACCCCGTGCCTCTTGGCTGAGTTTTTTATTGCGTAGATTAGCGCCATACAACATGGCAGCCGATAATGGTGTACGAATTTGATGAGCCAATTTTGACACCATACGCCCTAAAGACGATAGTCGCTGTAATTGGCCAAGCTTATCTTGTAAAAGTCGCGTTTCGGTTAAGTCAGTGATCATGATCAACTGCCCAGGTTGACCGCCTAAAGTGGTAATTTCTAATTTTACCCGGCGACCATCATTTAGCGAAACCTCGTGCCAATCATCAGCGCGGGGTTTAAAAGAGCGTTTAATTACACCAAACCAAGGTTGACCCAAAATGGGCTCATCAAGCAAACGTTTAGCGCTGTCATTAATTTTCACCACAATACCGTTGCCATCAAGCATGATCATCCCCGTTGGCATAACATCAATAACGTGTTGCAGTTGTTTGTTTTGTTGACGTAAGTACGCCAATTCACCCGCGTAGTTTTCGCTTTCTAGTCGATTGGATTGCTCGCGTTTAAAACTAACCTCATCAAATGAAGTTACTACACGATTCAGCGCAGAATGGGCTGAAGAAGAATTGGTCGATGTCGAATAGGCAAGTGCCATAATATTTTACCCGAGTAAAGAAGTACACTCGAACAAAGCATTAAGCATGCCAACCAATTAAACTGATATTATTCAGCAACTAAAGCTAATTATTTCGATTAAAACTGGCTGTCAATAAAATGGCTAACATCATAAAACCGTTAAAAAAACACTGAACGCCGATCTAAAAGCGCTATTACCATCTGTATTTAAACAATGTCTATTTAAACAATGCGAATTAAACAATGGGTATAACTGACTTTATTGGCTGTGCTAAAAAGTAAAACGCCCTTGAAATAATCATTATTTCAAGGGCGTTTTACGCAATCAAGCTAACAAAGCAGCGCTAACTTGTCTTGCTGTTACCTAGCGCTTATAGCTATGAATGAATAATTAACTGACTTTCTGGAGATTATATTTACGCATTTTCTCCACCAAGGTAGTACGGCGCATACCTAAAAGCTCAGCTGAACGAGCAACAACCCAATCATTTTTACCTAAGGCTTGGTTAATCAAGGAAATTTCTAAATCAGCTAAATACTCTTTTAGGTTCAGACCATTATTGGGCAAAACATCAAGGATATTGCCACTATCAGCGCTCGCATCTGCTGAGCTAGTTTGTGCCATCGCCTCCTCTTCATCTTCATCGTCATAATCAGCACCTGAAAACATGTCATTAATCGCTTCACGTTCTTGTAACTCTTCAGGATATTCAGGTTGATAGTCATCTATGTCTAAGTGTTGATACTTCAACGGTAGTTGTCCAACATTCACCACCTGCTCGCCATACATAATAATCATACGTTCAATTAAATTGGAGAGTTCTCTCACATTACCGGCCCAGGTATGCTCTTTTAACGATTCAATCGCTTGTTCCGTAAAGCGCACTGACTGCCCTTGCTCAGCAGAAAATCGTGAAATAAGCTCTTGCAACAAGAGTGGAATATCTTCTTTTCGCTCTCTTAGCGACGGAGTTTCGATAGGGAAAACATTTAATCGATAGTAAAGATCTTCACGAAAATGATTAGTTTTAATCATGTCTTCTAAATGTTGATGTGTCGCCGCCACAATTCGCACATTAGCTTTTAAACTTTTAGCGCCACCTACCCGTTCAAAGGTTCGTTCTTGTAATACACGTAATAATTTTACTTGCATGGGCTGTGGCATATCACCAATTTCATCGAGAAATAGTGTGCCGCCTTCCGCCATTTCAAAGCGACCTTTGCGCGTAGAAATAGCACCGGTAAATGCCCCTTTTTCATGGCCAAACAGCTCACTTTCTAGTAAATCAGCGGGAATAGCACCACAATTAACTGGCACAAATGGCCCTTTACTTCGCTCTGACAAGTTATGAATATTTCGCGCAACCACCTCTTTACCTGTGCCCGACTCACCTAAAATCAAGACACTGGCCGAAGTAGAGGCCACTTGTTCAATTAAAAATCGTACCTCTTGCATTGCACTACTCGTACCCACCAAAGAGCGAAATAAAGAGTTTGGACGATTAAAACCACGTTTTGACGGCAGGTTATTATGGTATTGGTGACTGTGGTGCACTAACTCGGTCAATTGTGCATAATTTAGCGGTCTGGTTAATTCGCCAATCACATTGACATAACCACTCAGTTGTTTTCTATCAATAACATCGTGATAAATAAAAGGGTAGGTTGGCTGAGATTTAATAATATTTTGTAACTTTTCAGAAACGTCACCACATAAAATAATGGTCAGAACATTCGGCACTTCAGCTAGATATTGATCAATTTCTTCTTCAGCAAAAACATGAAAATACTCACCTACAAAAGCTAAAACTGTTTCTATTTGATGGCGTCTTGTCGCATCATTATCGACAACTAAAATATATTTTTTTTCTTGCATTTTTTGCCTTTGTATTGGTTGACTTCACGTTAGCTTATCTTGCGCTTTTTGACCTTACTTTTTGATCTTACGCAAGAGCCTAACAAGTCATTTATTATTATAAGCTGCCGCCATTATTCACTTGCTGTCATGATTAATCAACAATAAATTGACACTTGTCTGTCATTTTATTGTCAGTTAAAGTAAAAGAGAAGCCAGCCGATACAGGGTAAGTAACGAAAATAGCTTGCGGTTAATACTCACATGCACACAAGTAAAAAAGGTCCTATTAACGCCATGTCAAAAAAACAACAACTAAGCTTACCTATAATCACTTGAATGATTTTTATATTTAAACAAGCAGATAATTGCTTATATTTCATTACAATACTGTTTTTTTTAAGTCTAAATCAAAAGTGGCATGAAATAAGCTTGTCTGAGCAACACGATTAGAAATAAAATTTAATAGGAATATTCGATGTTAATTATTAACGGTACAGCTGAGCTTATGAAAGATAATGGCAGCTTTCAAAAAGGCGACCGACATGAGTTCAATATGTTCTCAGTAAATATGCCGCTAGAAGATCAGCTCATCCAAATAGAAGATTACTTAGTCACTCGGGGCTGGGATAATATTGAGGTTACTAATAACGGTATTGTTGAAGATCTAAACGATATTGAGCATGCTGTTTTAAAAGCCGCCTACGAAAAAGCTAAAAATGAAGGCTTTGCTGTAACGGTAAATAACCAGGCCTTGATATAATTTATAACACTCAGATTTAATAATTTTATTAAATGAGAAGGGAATACCTATGATTCACGCGTCATTAAAAAAATATCAACAAGTTAACAAAAGCACCGCTCAAGAAGCTTCGCCTTATCAGTTGGTTGCCATGTTATTTCAAAAGTTACTTGATAACATTGCCACCGCAAAAGGCGCTATAACGCAAAAAAATTACGAGAAGAAAGGCGCAGAGTTATCAAATGCCATTGCCATTATTGGGGTATTAGAGGCCTCAATTGATTTCGAACAAGGTGGCGAAATATCGAATAACTTAGCATCGCTCTACCTTTATTGTTCAGAACAGTTACTGCTAGCAAGCACTAACAACGATATTGATAAACTCAATGAAGTGGCGCAAATATTAATTCCTATCAAATCAGGCTGGGATAGTATTCCACTTGAAAACCACAATCAGGTTAGCTTTTAGTGCTCAATGATACTAAACAGCAACTTGAGAAAATCAATGAAGTATCGCGGCAGTTACTGTCGCATTTACTTACTATGCAAAATAAACTTAAAGAAATTAAAACAGATATTAACGCATCAAATAACGATGACTCTAATTCTAGCGGATTAATAACAGATCAAGAACTAATTGAATTAGTAGCGACAAGACATCGTTTAATCCATTGTTTATTTGAGCAAAACACCCATGAAGAAATATCAAAAGAGCTTAACTTATTAAATAGAATGATCCCACTTGATACTGAGTTATCGAAACATTCCGAAGTCTGCAAACAGATCTTAGCAGAGCACGTCATTAGACTTAAAAAAAGAAAAAAGATATCTAAATCTTATCAAAAGTATTAACGGGCAAGTTAATTTGCGCAGTATAATGTCACTTCTTCATGTAGAAATAATTCATACTGAAGCTACTTTCACTAGCAAGCAATTAGCACCCTGCTTTGGTAAAAATTCAGGCGTATGTTATGTAAACTACAAAGCCACTGACCAGTAATAGTGTGATCTAGTGTCATTTAATGCCTAAGCCGACAACAATCAGTAAATAAAAGCGCTTGAGTACTGATTTATATGGCAACTACTAACGTAATTAAAGGTATCGTCAAGGAAATAATTAAGGTGTGCATAATAGACGGTAAAGAAAAGTCACAAGGTAATTGAATTAGCTACCAAGCGACGAATTTTTATTATAGCGTTGCTATTTTCTTATAAACCAATTGAACTGGCTTCAAAAATCGTTATTTTTTATTTTATTAAACAGGTACATTATCAAGGTCATTAACCTTTATTATTCACCGCTAGGTCAATTACTTGTTTTGTTTTACTACACCCGGCATATTATCCAATTGCGCGGTGAGATAGCTCCCGGTAGCATTTAAATTGGCAACTAATAAATCCATAGCGTTGTACTGTTGATATAAGCGGTCTTCTAAACTATCCATTTTTCGACCAAAAGCGAGACGGTCATCATCTAAACTTTCTAATTGATTTTTTTTACCATCAATACGGCTTTGAATTAAGCCATCAGAATCAGTATAAAACTTCATTAAAGTATCAACTGATGCGGCAAAGCCAGGAGTATCGTCAGAGCCAACAAAAAAGTTTTGTACGCCATCAACATCTTGTGCTATGAATTCATTTAAATCACTTTTATCTAACGACAATACGCCCTCACGATCACCTCGAACACCTAACTGCGATAGTGATAAGGTATCACCACCACTGGTTTCAAAGGGAGTACTTATTTGCTGACGTAATTTACTCATAACGCCACGCAAAAGAGAGTCTCCCGCTAATGGGCCTGAGCTTGCTTCACTTGCTTGACCTAAGGCTTTGCTTAACGTTAAGAGTTCATTATAATTCTTAACAAACTGGTTAAGCCCAGCTTCAACATTGGCATTATTTTCACTTAAAGTAACACGGCTTAAATCATCATCGACTGTATGGATTTTCTTGGCTGTTATATCAACACCGTCAATAACGTCGGTAAAGGTGTTAGTACTATTAGTGACGACTAAGGTACCGTCAATGGTTATTTGCGCATCAACGGCTGGTGTAACTTCATTCATGCTTAGTGAATAATTGGCAGAATTTGTGTCAGGATCATAAGCTAAACGTGAAAGAAATTGATTATCGGTATTTTGACCATCACTAACATCATCAACAACGACAGTAATTGCATTTGCAACCCCGGTTTCTTTACTCGATAACACTAAATGTTGTCCGTTATCATCGGTGATAATGGTCGCGATAACTGATTCATTATCACTGCTATCGTTAATGGCATCACGAATATCAGCTAGTGTTGCGGTATCAGAAGCGGTAATGTCGAAACTGTTCTCGCCAGATTTAATGGTTAGCGTACCTTCACCCACAACGTCTTCACTATCTATACCTTCAGATATTAGCTTATGCTTTTCAGCTAAGGTATCAACTTTTACAGAGTAATTACCTATTTCAGCCTCTTTATTTGATGTCATGGCGATGAAATCATCATTACCTTTTGCTTCACGTAGTTGGTACCTATCAGCATTGGCTAAATTCGAAATGGAGTCTTGTACTTTTTGTAGCGCCGATTTAAGCGCACCAACAGCTGAGATATCGGTTGTCATTGCCGCTTCTTTGCGGTTGAGTCTTGATACAAAAGGCACTTTTTCCGCACCTACAATAGCCTCTACAATCTCAGTTACTTGTAAGCCAGATCCTAAACCATTAAATGTAATATTAGCCATATGTCACCACGTTTTATCCAGTTAGCCGCTATATAAAGCCAACGGTCATCAATCAAGTTTATTGCTATGTGTTATAAGGCACCCTGTGCACAAAATCATACAACAGTAACTAGCGCTTTAGTGCCTGAGTAACTATGCATCGGTATTAATAAAATTACCAGTTGCTTCAGAAAGTTTAGCCACTAGGTCTAATACTTCCTCTGTAGGATACTGCTTAATTAAATCACCACTTTTTTTGTCAATGACTTTAATGACATCTCGTCCAGAAGCTTTATCTACTGAGAACTCTAAACCTTTGTTCATTTCACCGACAAAATCCTGCAATTTTTGCGCCACTTTCTCTAACTGATCAGAGGTCATTAAAGCTTTATTATTTTGCTCTGCTTCGCTTAGCTTTATGGCTGCTTCAGCCGTTTTTTTATCGCTTTGCACTTTGTCTGCAGGTTGTGATGTTATTGAACTATTTTTAATGGCTAAGTCTTTTTCAGAGCTTGTCATTATTGCGGGTGAATTAACATTATGACTATTATCTGTTGAAATATTTATGGCACTCATCATTAACTCCTAAAATATCAAACTGAACTAAACTGAAATAAAATAAAATAAAACACTGTGATAGAAACACGAAAAAGGAAGGTACTATAAAATAGGCCTTCCTCGTATTACGCTAACTTTATCAGCTAATTAGCCTGACAAAGTTATCTGCGACTACCTATCAAATTAACCAATTAGACTTAACGCCGCTTGTGGCAATTGATTCGCTTGCGCTAAAATTGAGGTACCGGCTTGTTGTAATATTTGGTTTTTAGTCATAACCGCTGTTTCAGTCGCGTAATCAGTATCTTGAATACGGCTACGTGATGCTGAAGCATTTTCTTGGATATTCGCCAAGTTACCAATAGTTTGACTAAAACGGTTTTGCGTCGCACCTAACTCAGCACGTTCATTACCAATTTGTTGTAATGCGGCATCAATAACATCGATTGCTGACTGAGAGCCACCGGTAGTTGAGATATCTACCTCAGCTATAGAAAGTAAGCTAGTTGAAGCATCAAAGGTAGCGTCTTCATCAGAAGCTGTTAATATACTTCCTGTGCCCGTGCCAGTAACCACTAACGATGCACTACCAACACTTGCATTAACAATCGCATCATCAAAATTTAATCGACCTGTGGCATCAACAGAGCCAAGTGCGACTGCATTCGCAGACGCTGCACTCACTGAAGTAGTAGCCCCTACTTCGGCAGGTGTAGCAAGTGATGAATTATAGCCAACAATATCAGCTGAACCACCATTTGTACCATCAGCGGTTATCTGCATAGACACAGATATATTGTCACCCGTAGTATTTGTAAAAACTAATGAAGCATCACCATTTGTGTCACTTTGAATACTTGCCACTATACCTTTCTCAAGTAGAGCTTCACCAACAGATGATGAGTTGATAGCAGTCAGACCAGCAGCCGCTGTAGTATCACTATCTGTAACCATATCAAAATTTATTTCCACACCTTCCACATTAAGCTTTACTGCGTCTACAAAGTTGGCACCACCAGCAAAATTATTGATGGCAACTTCAGAGCTAGCTTTTACACCAGCGACGCCATCAATACCATTTATCTGACCCGCTAGATTGGCCGCACTCATTCCTGTGGTTAAATCTAAGCTTTTAGACTCGCCACCAACATTCATAGTAATAGAGTCTGTACCGCCAAATTCTAAAGCTGAAGAACGCGCCCCAGCAAAACCAGTAATAGCACTAAGACCATTAATGCCTTTACCTGTTAAACCAATATCTTCAGCCGCTGAAGAGTTTAAGGTAACACCAATGGTTTGATTGCTGTCTGAGCCGACTTGGAATTGCTGTGTTCCGTAATCACCACTTAATAGTTTTTGGCCACCAAAGGTAGTGGTATCTGAGATACGGGTTAGCTCTGATTGCAATGCTGACACTTCTTTTTGTAGTGCTTCACGGTCTGAAGTAGAGTTTGAACCATTCGCCGATTGCAGAGACAAGTCACGCATACGTTGTAAAATATCAGTAGAAGATTGCAATGCACCTTCTGCTGTTTGTGCCATTGAAATACCGTCGTTAGCATTTCGTTGTGCTACACCTAAACCACTAATTTGTGAGGTTAAACGGGTAGCAATTTGCATGCCCGCGGCATCGTCTTTCGCACTGTTAATACGCATACCTGAAGATAAGCGTTCCATAGACTGGCTTAACGCCTCGCCTGATTTTGATAAGTTACGTTGAGCATTTAACGAGGTAACGTTAGTGTTTACTGAAATAGCCATTTTTAAAACTCCTGATTACAATATGTAATACGTTAGTTAAACAATTTTAATAAATCAGGAACCTACATGATGCTTTTCATTATTGATAAGAAAGTGTCATTAAGTACCCGTTCTAATAACAGTAACGGCAGCAGTTAAATTAACTTTAATCTTTTTATATAAAAAAGATGACTATTTTTAAAAGGGTGACTAAAACCCTCCCACCCATGAATATAACCAATTGTTTTAAAAGGCCTTTTATCGCCTTACAAAAGGCAAGCTTTATATTCCTGAAAACATCAGTTGCCCACTTTTAAATGTTTAAGCAGGACTATAATTAATCACTAGCCTAGTTTAAATAACAAGTAGTGTGACATGGGCATAACAGCCCTATTGATATTCAGCGATTTTCGAAATGATATTAATCTGCCCGCGGTTGTTACTCGGTAGTTTGAGCTATGAGTTAGGGCAATGTATGTTGAGGGACTGAAATCTATAACCATTAGCAAATACATGACGCATTCTAGTGACAAAAAAGCCATCACGGCACAGGGATGGCTTAAATATTACAATGATCTTATTAGTAAACTTATACCAAGCTGATATTTATTAACCGCCGATTAAGCTAATTGCTGCTTGTGGTATTTGATTCGCTTGCGCTAAAATTGAGGTGCCGGCTTGTTGCAATATTTGGTTTTTAGTCATAACCGCTGTTTCAGTCGCGTAATCAGTATCTTGAATACGGCTACGTGATGCTGAAGCATTTTCTTGGATATTCGCCAAGTTACCAATAGTTTGACTAAAACGGTTTTGCGTCGCACCTAACTCAGCACGTTCATTACCAATTTGTTGTAATGCGGCATCAATAACATCGATTGCTGACTGAGAGCCACCGGTAGTTGAGATATCTACCTCAGCTATAGAAAGTAAGCTAGTTGAAGCATCAAAGGTAGCGTCTTCATCAGAAGCTGTTAATATACTTCCTGTGCCCGTGCCAGTAACCACTAACGATGCACTACCAACACTTGCATTAACAATCGCATCATCAAAATTTAATCGACCTGTGGCATCAACAGAGCCAAGTGCGACTGCATTCGCAGACGCTGCACTCACTGAAGTAGTAGCCCCTACTTCGGCAGGTGTAGCAAGTGATGAATTATAGCCAACAATATCAGCTGAACCACCATTTGTACCATCAGCGGTTATCTGCATAGACACAGATATATTGTCACCCGTAGTATTTGTAAAAACTAATGAAGCATCACCATTTGTGTCACTTTGAATACTTGCCACTATACCTTTCTCAAGTAGAGCTTCACCAACAGATGATGAGTTGATAGCAGTCAGACCAGCAGCCGCTGTAGTATCACTATCTGTAACCATATCAAAATTTATTTCCACACCTTCCACATTAAGCTTTACTGCGTCTACAAAGTTGGCACCACCAGCAAAATTATTGATGGCAACTTCAGAGCTAGCTTTTACACCAGCGACGCCATCAATACCATTTATCTGACCCGCTAGATTGGCCGCACTCATTCCTGTGGTTAAATCTAAGCTTTTAGACTCGCCACCAACATTCATAGTAATAGAGTCTGTACCGCCAAATTCTAAAGCTGAAGAACGCGCCCCAGCAAAACCAGTAATAGCACTAAGACCATTAATGCCTTTACCTGTTAAACCAATATCTTCAGCCGCTGAAGAGTTTAAGGTAACACCAATGGTTTGATTGCTGTCTGAGCCGACTTGGAATTGCTGTGTTCCGTAATCACCACTTAATAGTTTTTGGCCACCAAAGGTAGTGGTATCTGAGATACGGGTTAGCTCTGATTGCAATGCTGACACTTCTTTTTGTAGTGCTTCACGGTCTGAAGTAGAGTTTGAACCATTCGCCGATTGCAGAGACAAGTCACGCATACGTTGTAAAATATCAGTAGAAGATTGCAATGCACCCTCTGCTGTTTGTGCCATTGAAATACCGTCGTTAGCATTACGTTGTGCTACACCTAAACCACTAATTTGTGAGGTTAAACGAGTAGAGATTTGCATGCCCGCGGCATCGTCTTTCGCACTGTTAATACGCATACCTGAAGATAAGCGCTCCATAGACTGGCTTAACGCCTCGCCTGATTTTGTTAAGTTACGTTGTGCATTTAACGAGGTAACGTTAGTGTTTACTGAAATAGCCATAATATCACTCCTAATGTATACATTTACTTTGTTTTAATTAGAAGCTTGTTAATGCAAGCCTCTGCTCTTTTACTTATAAAAAACGACAGATTAAATTTAGTCTCATGCTGTTTTTTATCACTAACCTAAACAAAGCATAAATAATGCCAACTAAGAAAGTGATGGTATGATTTTTATATGTAGTTAAACAAGGATAAGCCCTGCACTTGCGTGAATGTTTGCTGAGCCGCTTGTAGCGCAATTTTAGATTGTTCAAAGTTTGATATGGCCTTGGCAAAATCTAAATCTTCAATTGAAGCTCGACCTGACTCCAAGTAAACCTCGGTATCTAAGTGGTTACTTTTTTGACGGTCGATAACTTGTAAGTTAATACCCGACTCTGCTCGGCTAGACGTTAGGTGGTTAATTGCATCACCTAATTGGTTAAGAATTTGATTAAAGTCAACTTGTACTTGTGCGTCTTCTTCGCTACCGGCCTTGGTGTTAATCCAATCAATGGCTGATTTTATTGTGTCAAAAACACCGACATTTTGTTCTGGTGTTAGCGAGAAGTTATCGCCCGGCAACGGGTTGCCGCTTAATTTAACCTCAATACCGTTAAAGGCAATGGTTTGCCCTGGTGCGTAATCTGTGATGTTGGTCACGTTACCGGCGCCGTCAGTAATGCTTAGGTCAGTGGCTGTGCTAAATTCAAAGGTAAAGTCTGCTGGATTTACCGCACTATTATAACTACTCGCATCGGCGACAACGGCACGTTCAACCGCTATGCCTGAAGTATTGTTATTATAAGTGGCCGAAAAGTCGCCAATAGCATTGGGCACTTTTTCAAACACCTGCTCACCACTTTGATTAGTCGCTATGGTAACGTTTTTGGCTATTTGCAATTCTCTAACACCATTATCACCCCGATAATTCACCGAGTTGTCAGCTTGTAAAGCAAACGGGGCATCGTCAATTTGGTAACCGGCAAAAGCATAATTGCCCGATTGGTCTTGGGTATTGGCAATGCCGAGTATTTGCTGCAAATTTTGGCTGGCCTGTTGGCCAATAGCGGCAAGATCATCCGCTGTGTAGGCACCATTATTAGCTTGTAGCATTAAGTTTTTTAACTCATTCATAATGTCTTCGGCATTGGCTAACGAGGTATCAATTAAACTGTTATGATTTTCTGCTTGGGTAATATTACGTTGGTACTTATCAATATTGGCCAAATCATTTTTATAACCGGCTAAGGTGCCATAGGCTACGGCGTCGTCTTTGGCGGTTATTACCTGCTTACCACTAGAAATGTGATTAACTTGTTCGTTAACGTTAGACTGCTGATTAGACATTTTTAAGCCACTTTGAATATAAAACTGTGCTGTAGAAACGCGCATAATAACTCCTATCTAGTGGCCGCTAGTAATGTGTCGAAAATGGTATTTGCCACTGAAATTATCTGTGACGACGCTTGGTAGGCTTGTTGGTATTTCAATAAGTTTGCCGCTTCTTCATCAAGATTTACCCCTGACTTAGATTGATTGCGGTTATAGGCTTGGGTGTACAGTGCCTGCGCTGTGTCAGCAACAAATTCAGCCGAACTGGCATTTGACCCTACATCAGCCGTGGCCGTGGCTAATGCTTGGTTAAAGGTTTGTTTACCGCCACCTAAAATCTGTTGTTCTTGCGTGGCCGCCATTATGCTGGCATTACTGGCGTTACCTGAGCCAAAAGCATCTGAGATAGTAAATTTTTCCCGCGCAAATGGCCCTTGCCCAACGGGTAAACCGGTAATGTCTATTTGAAAAGCCGCGGTTGCTGGCAAGGGTGGCATGTCAATAACCGCTGACTCGCCAGCGGCAAAGTTACCATTGGCTAATGATGGCGCCGGTGGTGGATTAGCTGCGTTATAAACCCGGTATTCGAAGGTGCCTGGCGCACTTTCATAAACATCTAGGGTTAATTTTTCATTGCTGCCTTCGGTAAAAGCGCGGGCAACTTCTGGGTTAGTTACATTGACAATATTCACAGTGCCATTACTAACATTATTATCATTCGCCGCGACCGAAATGGCAGAGCTTGCGGCTATGCCTTTAGGATCGTTAAGCGTGACATGCATTAATGCGGCGCTGTTTTCGGTTGGGCGCAGCGTAAAACTATCATTTACATTGGCTGTGCCTGAATTAACGCTAAATTCAAAGCCAAAATCAGTTGGGTAAACCCCCGAGTCCAAAGGTGACTCGGTTAAGGTGGTTTTGCTGCCATCAAGTTCATTGGTCATAATATAGTCTGAGCCGTCATACTTAACGCTAAATTCATTGGTAGGCACTAATGAAATGTCAGTGATTTTTATGCCCGCTTGCACACTGCCTGAATTTTTTGATGAGGCGAGTACGCGTGAGTTTTGTAGGCTGGTGCTGTTAATATCAGTAAAGATATCTTGGCCTTGCTTGCCATTTAAATCTAGCCCTTGTGCTTGGGTTTGATTTAAGGTTTGTGACACTGACATGGCTAAACGATTGAGTTCGCTGCGCGCTTTGGCAACATGCTCATCACGATATTCTATTTTGGCGGCAATAGCGCCACCCAACTTAGCGCCCTCAAGTGCGACCGAGCCATTGCGACTATTTAACTGTAATTTTGTTTGTAATGGGTCAGGATCGCCCGCTTGCACACTCACCGTTAAAGCCGTGGTGCCAGCAACAAGCGTTGCGCCATTACCGATCATAACGGTCATTACCCCATTAGAGTCTTCAATGGTATTTACCGAGGTATATTCGCCCAGTTGGCTCACCAGTTGGTCGCGCTTGTCTAATAAATCATTGGGTTGGCCAGTTTGATCTAGGTTTTTACTATCTAATATTTGTTCATTAACTTTGGCCAAATTAAGAGAGATTTGTGATATTTTATTCGCCATTTGCTCGATTTCGCCGTTAGTCGACTTTTCAAGCTGGTCTAAATTATCATTTAAGCTGTTAAAATCTTTGGCTAATACCTCGGCTTGGCTGAGCGCGATATTACGTAAACCAATGTCACTTGGGTTGTCAGCAATACCATTAGCCGCTTGATAAAACCGATCAATAGAGCCGCCAATAGCTTCGTTTGAAAATGACATTATTTGATTTAATTGGTTGAGGTCTGTACTCATTGAGTCCGCATTACCCAAGTTACTTTTATTGAGTAATTGTTCTTTATAAGAGAATTGATCGTAGATCCGAGTAATGTCTTGAACATAAGTACCCGCGCCAATAAAATTACCGCTGTTAGCATTTCCTGCCACTGCGGCTTGTTCAGCACGTTGGCGGGTATAACCTTCAGTATTAACGTTAGCAATGTTATGACCTGTAGTGCCTAACTGCTGCTGCGCGGACAGTAAACCACTAACACCAGTTTGATACAGATTAATCGACATGACCTAAACTCCTACAGTAACGTTAATTTCAACAGTGAAATTAGCGGTAAACTTATTTATTATTTATCTAATAAGCTGGTTACTGTCCGAAGTGTTCCTATGATTTTTTTAGCGTAATCAGGATCGGTGGCATAACCAGCACTTTGTAGGTTATGCAAAAATTGCTCCACATTGGCCGAATTTTCTAATGCACCCTGATAACGTTCGCTTTTGGTCAATAAATTTAAGTAGTCATCAACACTTTGGCCAATAGATTCGTAAACCCTAAACGGTTCACGCTTTTTCACCATAGCGCCATTTTCAAACTCTAAGGTTTCTTTGTGTGTTTTCTCGCCAGCCCAGCGGCTATCTGCTTTAATATTAAATAAGTTATTCGAACTTTCACCTGAATTGGTTTTGATTATTTTTTGACCCCAACCGGTTTCTAGCGCGGCTTGGGCAATAACGACCTCAAAGGGTACGTTGATTTTATCTTGTACACGTTTAGCATCAGCGGTTAAGGCGCTCACAAAATCTTTTGGCTGTTCGAAGGTTGGGCTTTGCATCATGCTGGCCGCTTGGGCAGCAATAGAGCCATTTGTTTGACGATCTTTACTAGGATCCTGATGCGCTGACGAGTCATTGACTGTGCTTATATTGCTGAGCAATGCCGGCTCGCTAATACGCAAACTGCCACGACTATCGAGATTGCCATCGCTGCGTAAAATATTATGTGGGGTAAAGTTTTCACTGTCGCCACCTAGCTGGCGAACAATAAGTTCAGAAAGACCTAAGGCACCATTATTGGACAACTCTAGTGACATTTGTTGATCATGCATGTCACGATAAAATTTTGTCGATTCTGAATTAAATGGGCTGTCAGACTCCAACACTTCTTGCGCTTTACGCATACTTTTCATCAGCATTTGCATAAAAATAGCTTCAAACTGTTTAGCGGCCTGATCTAATGCATCTTTTTTACCGGCTTTATCACCCGATTTCGCGTCTTGGCGAATCGAGTTTAAGCCATTAACGTCTAAAAAGTTTTGTGCGTCTGCAATACGTGTTGTCATAAGCTTTATTTGTTCATTAAATAATGATCAAATCTCCACGTAATGCACCGGCTTGGTCTAGGGCTTCTAATATCGCCATAACATCACCAGGGCCAGCGCCTACTTGGTTGATAGCACGTACAAGTGCGTCTAGCGTAACGCCGGGGTCAAAAACAAACATCCGTGAGTCATCTTTTTTAACGTCAATAATCGATTGATTAGTCACTACCGTTACCCCCTCAGCAAAGGCATTAGGCTGTGCAACAGCAGCCACTTCATTAATAGTGACGGTAATGCCACCATGGGTAATGGCCGCAGGTAATAGGCGAACATCAGCGCCAATAACGATAGTACCTGTGCGTGAGTTAACAATAATTTTTGCCGCTGGCGAGCCAGGTTCAAACTCTAAGTTTTCTAATACTGACAAAAAACTCACCCGATCCGCAGCATCTCTGGGCGCAGTCACTTGTACCGACGCAGCGTCAATGGCGCGTGCTGAGCCAGAAATTAAGTTATTAATGGTGTCAGAAAGGCGCTTTGCGGTGGTAAAGTCAGCGTTATGAAGATTAAAAGTAATATGGTCACCTGAAGCAAAGGGCGATAATACTTCGCGCTCAACCATAGCACCATTGGCGATACGACCTACGGTGGGGGTATTAGCAATCACTTTTGAGCCGTCTAAGCCTTCAGCGCCTAAACCACTCACAATCAAGCTACCTTGGGCAACCGCATAAGCATTACCGTCTAGTCCCATTAAAATAGTTTGTATTAAGGTACCGCCACGTAAACTTTGTGCACTACCCATAGACGACACGGTAACGTCAATGGTTTGTCCTGGTTTGGCAAATGCAGGTAATTCAGCATGGACCGCCACAGCAGCGACATTTTTAATTTTTGGTTTTAAATTCGCCGGCATTTTAATGCCAAAATTGCTTAACATGGTTTTAAAACTTTGCTCGGTAAAAGGACTTTGCTCACCCGTACCTGGCAAACCCACCACCAAACCATAACCAATTAATTGGTTGCTGCGCACACCCGCAACATCAGCCAAGTCTTTAATACGTTGGGCATTGGCTGCTGGTAATAAAAGCATCAAGGTTAAACAAGCAAAGCTAACTAAATATTTTTTCATTCTCTTATCCTACTGCTATGATCCTACTAAAGAGGCCACCATGAACTATTGAAAAACTTCGACAACCAGCCTTGCTCTTGCACGTCAGCGAATGTGCCGGTGCCAGCATATTCAATACGGGCGTTCGCCACTTTACTCGAGGTAACTGTGTTATCTGAACTGATGTCTTGCGAACGAACAATACCCGTTAAGCGAATATATTCATCACCATTATTTAATGACATCCATTTTTCACCACGGATCATCAAGTTACCGTTGGGTAAAACTCTCAAGACATGCACCGAAATATTGCCAGCTAAACTGTTGCCCTGATTAGCTTTTGAATCACCTTTAAAATCTGAGCTTTGGTCGTAACCAAATTGTATGGCTTTGTTGTTGAAATTTACCGCTGCACCACCAAAACCGGTAATAGGATTAAGCGTGGCACTATTGGCTTTTTTAAACTCTGTTTTGGCACTTTTTTGCGCTTGGGTACTTTCACTTAAAATCACGGAAATAATATCGCCAACCCGATGCGCTTTAGAGTCTGAATAGATGTTATTGACATAATTGACGTTAAAAAGAGAGCCCGTTGGCACTAAAGGTTTATCCTCCATTTCTGGTAAAATGGGGGCAAAATCAGGATCATTAGGCAATGTTTTTTCTTGTTTAGTGCTAGCACAACCCGTGAGTAATAGCGCGACCATACTGACGGTAAATACTGTGCTTAATAACGAAGTTCGGGTGCTTTTCATGATACCTTCCTCAACGTTATAGTTGCTGATTAATGTAGCTAAGCATTTCGTCAACCGCCGAAATGACTTTCGAGTTCATTTCATAAACTCGTTGGCTTTCAATCAGGTTAACCAGCTCTTCGGTGGTATTAACATTTGAGGTTTCTAACGCACCTTGCACTATCATGCCGTAACCCGCCAAACCTGGTACACCCTCTTGTGGCGCACCACTTACTGCAGTTTCTATGTATAAGTTCTGCCCGATGGGCTGTAATCCAGTTGGGTTGACAAAGTTAACGGTATTAATTTGTCCGACTACAGCGGGTTCAGCTTGGCCCTGCAAGGTGACAGAGACTTCGCCGTCTTGCGAAACAATAATACTCAAGGCATCTTCTGGCACGGTTATTTGCGGTTGCATTAAATAACCCGCGCCTGGGGTCACTATGCTGCCTTCATCGTTCATGGTAAATTGACCATTACGTGAATAAGCAGAAGAGCCGTCAGGCATTAAAATTTCAAACATACCTTCACCTTGGATCATCAGATCTAAGGCATTGTCAGTATTAAGCATGTCACCTTGGGTGTGAATTTTTTGTGTGGCTACCACTTTGGTACCCGCACCTAACATTAACCCTGACGGCATTTCAGTGTCTTGTGCTGAACGCCCACCAGGCTGGTTAATATTTTGATAAAGTAAGTCTTCAAATACCGCGCGACTCTTTTTAAAACCAATGGTACTGGCGTTGGCTAGATTGTTGGAAATAACCGCAATCTCTTTGGTTTGGGCGTCTAAGCCTGTTTTACTGATCCATAATGCTGGGTTCATATATCACCTCGAAAAATTTTATTTAGAACGCTTTTAATAACGAAGCTGCACTTGCATCAACTTCTTCTGCGGTTTTCATCATTTTTAACTGCATTTCAAATTGACGCTGCAGCGCGATCATATCGGTCATTTCACTAATAGGGTTTACGTTACTCGACTCTAATGCCCCACTCGCCACTTTTACCGTGACATCGGCCGGTTCATTGTTGCCGTCTTGACGACGAAATAAGCCATCACTGCCTTTTTCTAGGAAGCGATTATCTGGCTTAACAAATTTAATTCTGCCGACTTCTTCTTGAGCAGAGCTTGGCGCTCCTTCAGGCTGAACCATAATGGTGCCGTCAGACGTGATATTGATATTACTCACAGGTAAAGGTAAAAAAATTGGCCCACGGTCGCCAATCACTATGTCACCTCTTGAGGTTTCAAGTGCCCCGTTGTCGTTTAACTTCAACTGACCATTGCGGGTATAGGCTTCATTACCATCTTCGGTTTGTACCGTTAACCAACCTTGGCCTTTAATGGCAATATCAAGATCACGTCCTGTGGTCAATAAAGCACCAGTGTCAAAGTTTTGGCCTGCTCGTTCGGTCATTGAAAATACCCGAGAAGGCAGGCCTTCACCAAAAGCTTGCATGGATCTAGCATTGGCTAGATCCGCTTTAAAGCCCGTAGTTTTGGCGTTAGCGAGGTTGTTAGCATTGACTGATAAGGCTTGCATGTTTTGCTTTGCACCACTCATGGCGATATACAGCATCTTATCCATAATGAACTTCACTCAATAATATTAATAATATTGAAACTGTTGCAAATAAAGTGCCAAAAATTAAGAAGGGTTAATAAGGTGCAATACGAATGGTATTAAGCTCATGATCTTATGACTTTTTTACTAACAGCAAGCTTTCACTGACAGCTGAAAGCTTGTTACTAAAAGATTTTTACTGACAGCTACGCTTTACAGGCTGCTCGTCCTGAGTATAAAAAAGCCAGATATCAATGGATGATTATCTGGCTTTTTAACTTCATTAGGCTCAATAACTAGCGCTGAGTGCTATAAATTAATCTGGTAGTTAAGAGCAATTATTGTCTATTGCTCTTAACCACTACTGAGATTAACCACTATTGAGATTAACGAATTTGTAAAATGGTTTGGTTTAACTGATTATCCACTTCGAGTGCTCTAGAGTTAGCTTGGAAATTTCGTTGCGCCGAGATCAAGTCAATTAACTCAGAGGTTAAATTAACATTCGATTGCTCTAATGCTGAAGAACTTATCGAACCAAAGGTACCAGCACCCGCTTCACCCGCTAGCGCTTCTCCAGAAGTAATGCTTTCTTTCCAGCCGGTGCTGCCAACCTGTTTTAAGCCCTGTTCATTGGCAAAACTTGCCATCGCAATACGTGATAAAGGCTCTGAAGTGCCATTACTGTATATCGCCCTGACCAAACCATCACCGCCGATATCAATACCGGTTAATCGACCAACCGCTAGTCCATCTTGTTGTAAAGAGGTGACTTCAAAGCTGGAAGCAAACTGTGTGGGTTCATTTGGATTCGGACCTGAGGTATCTAAATTAAAGTTAACACTGATGGTCTGTTCAGGATCTGCACCGTTCGATAAGATGGTGCCGCCAAGAGCGAGAGTCGTTAATCCGCCGTCATCTAAGCTTGGCACTATGCCAGTAAAATCGCCTACTGAATTAAATTTCAATTTGGCACCAACAACTCCGGTCTCTACCCCATCGTAAGGCGGTGTAGGTAATACCCGATCAGATAGCGGTTTAGACTCTGCCCCTGCAATCGGGTTAGTCTGTCCAGGATCAGCCTTTAAATCAACCATCTCGTCATCAACAGCGGTAAACATCATCCACTCATTGGGGCTGTTCGCTGGATTATCTTTGACAAAGTAATAAGTCATAATATGACTGTCACCGAATGAGTCAAATACCGTTGCTGATGTTGAATGATTAAATGTTGCTGGATCAGCTGAATTAAAGTTTTTTGGCGCTCCTTCAATATAGGCTTCACCTGCGGGTAAATTCATTCGCACATCAACTTCTGAGGTTCTCTGTGGTGCACCTGAGGCGGTTGGGATACGAATAGGCTCAGCGGTACTTAAACTTACTGAGGTTGATGAACCGTCGCCATTAACAGGAAAGCCCAATAAGTGCCCACCTTGAGAATTAACAATAAAATTGTCTTGGTTCAATTTAAACTGACCCGCTCGGGTATATGAGGTTTCTAAACTCCCGATTTCTGGTACGGTAGCAAAAAATCCGTTACCGGTAATCGCTAAGTCTAAGGAGTTGTTGGTAAACTTAATACTACCTTGTGAAAATTGTTGCGCCACATCAGCCGTCAAAACACCGTCACCGACTTTAGTTTTACCGGCTGATAAAAGTGAAGCCGCATAAACGTCAACAAACTCTGCTCGTGATTCTTTAAAGCCAGTGGTGTTTACATTGGCAATGTTGTTGGATGTTATATCCAAGTCTTTCTGAGCTGCGTTTAATCCGCTCAATGCTATATTAAATGACATAATTTCACCTCATACAAAAAATTGTTTAATACCTATTTCATTAATTAGGTGGTCTACTTTATACGCAGGAAAAATGGCCAAATATAAGGCATTTATTTTAATAACTAGTTGTTCTAATTATTAAATAAATAACGCAGTAGTTGGTTATTTTAACCAGTAAAAATGA
>NZ_JACGVC010000039.1 GCF_014077005.1 Colwellia sp. MB3u-45
GTGTGTATTTGTGGCTGCTTTGTCTTACGTTTTTTGTGTCGTTTTTACGTAATTTTGTTGTGTAGTGTTAAATTCTGTCTTTGGCTTAGCTTTAACTTAAGTTATTGGTGTAGCTTTAATTTATGGGTTTAAGGTAGGTTTTTCTTTTGTTTGTGGCGGAGCTTTAACTTCAGCTTTGGGAGTGGCGTTAACTTAAGCTTTTGGCGTGGGTTTAACTGCAGCTTTGGGGGTAGCCTTAACTTCAGCTTTTGGCGTAGCTTTAACTTCAGCTTTTGGTGTGGTTTTTACTTTAGCTTTTTTGGGTACGGCTTTAGTTGTTGTTGTTTGTGCTGATGTTTGTACTGCAGTCTGTTTCGCTGGCTGAGTTTTATTTTTATTGAGCACTTCTGGAGCAACAGCGACATTTTCTACTAAAGTTTCATTCACTTTAGTTGAAAATACGGCAAAAGAATCATTAAGAATTTCTTCTGCATCTTTTTGCGCATGGGTGAGTGTTTCAGAGGTTTGTTTTATGGCATCAGTTAATTCATTTTGCACATAGGCACTAAATTTTGCTTGTTCGGCAATAAAAATGTTTATGTCTGGTGTTGTCATCATCTTTTGACTAAATGACATACTGTCATTAAACAAACTGGTAATGAGCAATCCTTGTTGATGTGCAATAGCATTTGCTGTTGATATATTTAATTTGACCAACTTATCAATTGGGTCTGATGAGGTTTGAAATAAATCTGTAAATTGATTAAACATAAACTTCTCCTTAATTTTTGCTGATAAGCAGCATCATTTGGTGAGAATTTAATCAATTTTTAAGTTTTTAGTCAATTATTATTTTGTTGCAGTGCAACATTTTGTTACTGTTTATCTGTTGGCTTCTGGAATTTAGTCCAAATATTCATATTTTGTTCGACAATACTGCTAAATAAACCAAAAGGAGAGTTTTTATTAATGTCATTGCTCAGCTTTAAAATATCATCTTGATGTTCAATAAAAGCAGCAAGACTTTGTTCAAGAAATTGCTGTAAATAATCTTGGTTATCATTGCCATAAAAACATATTAAGCGCTTCAGTAAGGTATTAGTTAACAACGATTGTCGCTCACTTGTTTCTTCTTCACTTATAATTTGAACTAAAATGCTACGGGTTTTATCTTCACTTGTTTTCGAGTCAACTATTTTAAACTCTTGATTCGATATAACTAATTCTCTAATATAATCCAAATTTACATAATGACTCTTTGTAGTGTCATACAGACGACGGTTTGGATATCTTTTAATTGTGATCAAGGGTAATAATCTCAGTCGGTTATTAATTTTCACTTACGATAAGTTACTAAAAATTTAGTGTAAGTGCTATTGGTGTTCAGTATAACAGATATACTCTCTAGAAAAAAAGCGACCTTTCTGGTCGCTTTTTAGTTTAACTTTCAGCTGTGCTATCAGGTTAACAAGATAACGCAGAAAAGAGGGGGGTTATAGCGATACTAATTACGCTTTTTAACGTAACTGCCGGGAGCCGCTTCTATACTTACATGTTTTTTAGATCCTTGTTTACGTGCGGTTACTTGCTGACCTGATTGAGGAGCAACCCAATTTTCCCAATCTGTCCACCAAGACCCTTCATTTTTTGTCGCGCCTTCAAACCAATGCTCTGCAGAGTCAGAAAGTTCGTCATTAACCCAATGTGGATATTTGCCATGATCGACAGAGTTAACCACACCGGCTAAGTGACCAGAGCCAGCTAAAACAAACCTTGTTGGTCCAGAAAGCACTTTAGCTCCTTTGTATGATGCTTGCCACAACACTATGTGATCGGCAATGGTGGCTAAGAAATAACTGGGTGTTTTAATTTTACTGAGTTCTATAGCAACACCCTCAATTTCAACTGCACCATCTTTTATCAAGTTATTTTCTTGATAGGTATGCTTGATATAAAAATCAAAGGTTTCTGCTGGTAAATTTGAAGAGTCGCTGTTCCAGTATAAAAGATCGAACGGCGCAGGGTCTTTGCCCTTTAGGTAGTTATTGACAAAATATGACCAAAATAGGCTGTTTTCACGTAACATGCTAAACGCTAAACCAAGCACGCGGCCATCTAAGATGCCTTTCTCTTTAATATTTTTTTTCAAGAAAGGTAATACTTCCTCAGACAGATAAACGCCTATTTCACCCGGTTCTTCAAAATCTAATAATGTGGTTAAAAAGGTTAACGAGTTTATTCGAGTATCACCTTTTGCCAATAAGTATGACTGGGTTGTTGCTAATAATGTGCCGCCAATGCAATAACCAACCACATTGATTTTGCTTGATTTTGTGACTTCTTCAATCACATCGAGTGCGGCAATTGGCCCTTCTTTCATATAGTCATTAAAGCCTTTATGAGAAAGTTTTGCGTCTGGATTTACCCATGAAATGATAAATACCGTATGCCCCTGACTTACTGCCCATTTTATCAGTGATTTTTTCTCGTCCATGTCTAAGACATAATACTTATTAACACAAGGTGGAATAAACAATAGTGGGACTTCATTAACTTTTTTAGTGCTGGCTTTGTACTGAATCAGTTGAATCAAGTCATTTTGGTAAATGACATCACCAGGGGTATAGGCTAAGTTTTCACCTAAAGTAAACGCATCAGGGTCTGTTTGGGTGATCTTAAGTGCATCGGCAGGACTTTGTTGTAAGTCTTGGATAAAGTTTTGTAACCCCTTGATCAGGTTCTCGCCTTTAGACTCTAAAATGTCTCGACAAACTTCTGGATTGGTTAATGCATTATTGGTTGGAGAAACAGAATTGATATATTGTCGAGTATAGAATTTAACTTGCTCTTCGGCTTTGGCATCCTCGAAATGTAAACTGTTAACCATTTCTTGCATCATGTTAGAATTTAATAGATAAGACTGTTTTAAATAGTTATAAACAGGGTTTTCAGACCATTCGCTGTCTTTAAACCTTCGATCATTATGCTGCTCTGACACCACAGGCTCAACTTTTGTACCCATTAATGCTTTAGTCGCACTCTGCCAAAGCTCAGCTTGCTGATTCATAAAAGACATTTGTTTATTAAATAACATGGCAGTATCAACTTTTACCCCTTTAGATAAAAGTTGAGATAATTTTTCTGAATCCATCATTGAATTTAAACTTTTTTTATCAGGATCATGTAAAACTTGTTTGACCAGACTATTAAATACCTCTGTGTATTGCCCTAAAAAATCAATTACTTCCTTCTGTTGACTTGATTCCATAATATATCCCTTTAAATTATATGATTACAATTTATCTGCGGTTAAAAAACACAAAGTAAAAGTATTTTTAACAAATTATCAACAAACAAGTTACAAACAATATTAATAAGATACAAACATATTTGCTTATTATTTATGTTAACCATGTCTTCAAACGTAAATTTAAGCTACATAATGCGTGTTTATAATGAGTGAACATTTAAGATATATTTATTTTTGATGCGGTGCAGCAAAATATTATTGACCAATACAGATTTGCTATGTACACTCATTTTATATATAAATGCTGCACCGCAGGATAAACAACAGATGATGTATCAAACTTACGATTTATATACTCGCTCAGCCGAAATGATGAATGGTTTTATTGCCTTGAGTCAGCAATTCATAACTCACCCGTTTAACCCTTATGCCAAGACCTTGTTAGGAAAAAGCATCAGTGCGGGGCTTGATAGTGCCTATCACTACACTAAAATTTATGACAAACAAGCTTATGATGTTAAAAACATCTTAATTGATGGCAAATCTATTGGTGTTACTGAACAGATCATTCTAAAAAAACCTTTTTGTAATTTAATTCATTTCGCACAAGATACCAATGTTAAGCAACCCAAACTATTTCTAGTGGCGCCGCTTTCAGGTCATCATGGCACTTTGTTAAAAGCCACAATAGTGCGTTTAGTTGCAGACCATGATGTTTACATTACTGATTGGCTAGATGCTAAACATGTGCCTTTATCTGAAGGAAGTTTTGGTTTTGATGACTATGTAAGTTACCTCATTGATTTTATGCATGAGATAGGTGAAAACACGCACGTATTAGCCGTTTGTCAACCTACGGTTCAGGCGTTAATAGCAACAGCGGTGATGGCTAAAGCGAAAGATCCTTGCAGCCCTAAATCACTTACATTGATGGCGGGTCCTATTGATACTAGTATTAATCCTAACGAGCTTAATAGATATGCTAATAGTAAAGATTTAAGTTGGTTT
The DNA here is from genome assembly GCF_014077005.1 of Colwellia sp. MB3u-45. Lineage (GTDB taxonomy): Bacteria > Pseudomonadota > Gammaproteobacteria > Enterobacterales > Alteromonadaceae > Cognaticolwellia. The sequence goes on from NZ_JACGVC010000039.1 coordinate 4,238, forward strand.
GAAAATAACGTGATTATGACCGTGCCTAATCGCTTTCCAGGTGCTGGCAGAAAAGTATATCCTGGCTTTATTCAATTAGCCTCTTTTCTGTCGATGAATATAGAAAGCCATATAAAGAAACATACTGATTATATTAGCCATGTTTTTCATGGCAAAGAAGAAAAGAGAGCAAGTCACCGTGATTTTTATGATGAATACCTAGCGGTATTAGATCTTAATGGTGAGTTTTATTTAGAAACCATTGACCGAGTTTTTATTAATCAAGACCTAGCCAATGGTAAAATGACTTACCGAGGTGAACTAGTTGATTTGTCGTCAATAACTCATACTCCTTTGCATACCATTGAAGGGCGAAATGATGATATTTGTTCTTTAGGTCAAACTGAAGCCGCACAATCTTTGTGTGCTAATATTTCAGCACAAGATAAACTGCATGAAATTTTTGATGGTGTCGGTCATTTTGGCACCTTCAGTGGCTCAGCTTTTCGCAATAGAATCGCGCCTAGTATCACAAAATTTATTAAAAAATATAACTAACGGTTGTATTAGAGCAATAGTTTACTGACTAACTTAAAAGTAGGTTTGATCAAACCTACTTTCTCATCACTTGTACGCCCGTAGCCATTAAATTGTATGTTTTAGCGCTTGAGTTAATCTAATTCAATGTGCTGTAATGTAAAAAAATTTTTCTGTTACAACTCAGCCCAAGGATAAATTATATAGTGTAAATACAGCTTCGATGGACTTAAAATTACTATGCTTGACTCAAATCAGGTTAATTAATACCAAAAATCTGTATTTTTGATGGTAACGGATATAGATAACGAATTGAGATAACTCGACTACCTTGCTACCCAACCACCATCTAATACCATAGTTTGTCCGGTCATATTTTTAGCTAGATCACTGGCTAAATAAGTCACTGAAGCACATATTTCTTCTATATCAATAAATGCTTTTTTTGGCATAGGGGCCAACATAATATTGTTAACAACTTCTTCTTCACTAATACCATGTTCTTTTGCTGTATCAGCAATTTGTTTCTCAACGAGTGGCGTTTTTACATAGGCAGGACAAATAGTATTAATAGTAATATCTTGCTCGCCAGTTTCTAACGCAATCACTTTAGAAAAACCAATAATGCCGTGCTTGGCAGCAACATAGGCACTTTTGTATGGCGACGCGACTAAACCATGTAAAGAGCCAATATTAATAATGCGACCAAAATTATTAGCTCTCATCAAAGGTAATACCGCTTTGGTCATCATTGCGGGTCCGACTAATAATACATTAGTAATTAATTGCCATTTATCAGCTGGAAAATCTTCTAATTTAGCAACATATTGAATGCCTGCATTATTGACTAAAACATCGATACGGTTATTAAATTCATTGGCATGCGCAATAACATTATCAATATCAGCTTGAACCGTCACATCAAGCTTAAAGGCTAAGGCATCTCCTCCTGACTGGTTAATACCTTGAGCAACCTCTTGTGCCACAACTAAATTAATATCGCTAATAAGGATTTTATAACCTTGCTTAGCTAAATTTTTTGCTATTCCTAAGCCAATACCACTGACAGAACCCGTTACCAAAGCTGTTTTCTTTTGAGTCATGTTTTACTTCCCTTTATTGATTGCGTCAAATAACAACAGAATATAATGATACGCCGATAATGTTAACAAAACCATTTCATTATTGAGTGATAATTAAACTAATTGCGGTTTTATACAGCACATTCACAAAACGTTAATGTGTAGACATTATAGTAAAATAACACCGATTATTTTGGCGAAATTAATAACCAGTAAAAATTTGTTTTAGAACAATAAAGAACCACTAAAAAGTTGTTTTAAACACAAACACTGACTAAAGTTATTTAACAAGCTAGTAACATAACAGAAAGTGAAAAATGTAAAATATATAGCATTAAAAAAATTAACATAAAGAAATTAACATCGATTTTTTTCAAACGTTAGTATGCTAGTTGTACGATAGGTGTTGGTATATTACTCACGTTTAAAATGAAAGCAGTGTTAATAAACGGATTACAAACCTCTATAGAGCCACTATAAAATACAACAAGGAGTACAAATATGGGACGCATTGCATTAGTAACAGGTGGAACACGTGGTATAGGCGAGTCTATTAGCATAATGCTAAAAGAACATGGTTACACTGTTATCGCGAATTATGCTGGCAATGATCAAGCAGCTCAAGAATTCACAGAGCGAACAGGTATTAAGTCGTTTAAATTTGACGTCAGCGATTTTGAAAGTGTAAGTAAAAGTATTCATGATATAGAGTCTGAAATCGGGTCAATCGACATTCTTGTAAATAATGCCGGTATTACTAGGGATGGCACCATGCACAGAATGGATTTTGAGCAATGGAATAAAGTTATTCAAACCAATTTATCTTCTTGTTTTAATACTTCTCGCGCTGTTATTGAAGGTATGAGAGCGCGCTCATTTGGGCGCATTGTTAATATAGGATCGGTTAATGGCCAGGCAGGTCAATATGGTCAAGTGAACTATGCAGCCGCTAAATCTGGTATCCATGGTTTTACCAAAGCATTAGCGCAAGAAGGCGCTGCAAAAGGCATTACCGTCAATGCGATTGCCCCAGGTTATGTTGAAACGGATATGGTTCGAGCAGTTCCTGCTGATGTTTTAGAAAAAATTGTTAGAACAATACCGGTAGGGCGATTAGGTCAACCAGAAGATATCGCACGTTCTGTATTATTTTTAGTGGCCGATGAAGCTGGTTTTGTTACTGGCTCGACCTTATCTATTAATGGTGGTCAGCACATGTACTAGTTATATACCTGCTTAACTTTAAGATGCAAATTTCAGTAAGTTGAGAAGGGTTAGGTACACAGGTACAGCCTAAAAAACCTGTGTAATACTTGATAAGGGTGCAGCCGTTATCTTTATATCGTAACTTGATCTGACTTGCTAGCTTAACGCTAAAACTGCATTTTGAAGTGGAAAGGATATAGAAAATATCATGTTATAACTTTTATATTATTAAAGTAGATAAACAATTATCTACTTTTTATTTTGCATATATAGCACTTTTGTCTAACTCTTTAGACTTTCTTTATTTACTTATATTTACTTATTTGCAAAAAATTATTCGAGTTTTACATTGAGTGCTGAAATCAACATACATATGAATCCGTTAAATTAGCGAGGAAAAATTATTATGAGTGTAAATAGTGTTGTAGTGTTAAGTGCCGTGCGTTCTGCTGTTGGTACTTTTGCGGGAGGTTTAAAAGACATAGAGCCGGCTGAGTTGGCAGGACAAGTATTAGCCGAAAGTATTAAAAAATCAGGAGTAGACGCGGAGCAATATGAATCAGTGATAGTGGGTAATACTATACCCACTGAATCCCGCTTTCCCTATGTTGCGCGAGTAGCCTCTATTCAAGCCGGCATGTCTTTAAACTCTACTGCAATGGCGCTTAATCGCTTATGCAGCTCTGGCTTGCAAGCAGTGGTGAGTTCGGCCCAAGGTATTATGTTAGGTGATCATCAGCTGGCGATTGGCGGTGGTGTTGAAAATATGTCACGTGGGGGATATTTGTCACCGGCTATGCGTGCCGGTGCGCGCATGGGCGACAGTGCCATGATTGATATGATGGTGTCGACATTAACTGACCCATTCGGCGTTGGTCACATGGGGATTACTGCTGAAAACCTAGCGACTAAATGGCATTTAAGCCGTGAAGCACAAGATGCTTACGCTGCAGAATCACACGCTCGTGCCGCTAAAGCGGTAGAAGCGGGTTATTTTAAAAGCCAGATTGTGCCAATAGAGCTTAAGAGTCGCCGCGGTAGCACTTTCTTTGAAACTGATGAACATATAAAAGCAGGCACAACGGCAGAGTTATTAGCGGGAATGCGTCCAGCATTTAAAAAAGACGGTAGCGTAACTGCAGGTAACGCCTCCGGTATAAACGATGCTGCATCCTTCTTAACGCTAGCGAGTGAAAACTATGCAAGCCATAATAATTTATCGCCAATTGCACGCATGGTTTCTTATGCGGTTGCCGGTGTTCCTAACGATGTTATGGGCGAAGGTCCTATTCCAGCCTCTAAAGCGGCATTGGCTAAAGCCGGCTTGTCTATTACTGATATGGACGTTATTGAATCCAACGAAGCTTTTGCAGCACAAGCGTTAACTGTTGCTAAAGGACTAGATTTAGACCCCCTAAAAACTAATCCAAATGGTGGCGCAATTGCTTTAGGTCACCCTATTGGTGCTTCAGGAGCAGTAATTGCCACTAAAGCCATTCACGAGCTACATCGTGTAGGTGGCAAGTATGCACTTGTTACTATGTGCATTGGTGGCGGACAAGGTATTGCCGTTATATTTGAACGTTTATAAATGTAAACTGAAGGTTTAATCGTATTAAGGGGGCAACATTGTGTTGCCCCCTTTTTATGTAAAGCGTTTATTGTGTAGCGTGACGGTTTAGATAATCGTGGTTAATTTCCAGCCACATCAGTTTTTTTGGTCGCTTAAAACAAGAATGAATGCAATGGAAAAATGACCAAGCACGCTTTGAAGTACAGCAATACATATTGAGTTACATATTGAATTAGATAGTGAATTAGATATTGAATTAGATATTGAATTAGATAGTGATGTTCTATAACAGTTGCCGCTTTCATCATCATTTGGGTTACAAAAGCCTAAATGATGATGAAAGCGAAATAATTAAATTGAAAAAAGTCGCTTAACTAGCTTGTCTGAATTTAGTTGAGCCGATTACCTTGTTGAGTTTATTTAGATTTATTTACCTTATCAAAAGGCATTTTTAATAAGGTAAATAAACTGGCATTTTTTTTATTAGCGGGAAAACTTTTAAGACCTATAGCTAAATCCTCATCACTTTTTTGTGCCTGTGACTTATAACTAGCAAATATTCTATCCCACCAACTAACACTAAACCCATAATTGCTATTAGTTTCCTCTACTACTTGGCTATGATGAATACGGTGTAATTCTTGCGTAATAAGTATGGTTCGTAATGGTCGCTCTAACCAAGGGGGTAATCGAATATTGGCATGATTGAATAGCGAAAAGCCATTGAGCGCTACTTCAAAAATAATCACCGCAAGTGCAGGTACGCCAAGTATAATAACCGCTAAGCCTTTCAGTAATATACTTAACACTATTTCAATGGGATGAAAGCGCAAACCCGTACTGGCATCGGTATGACTGTCGGCATGATGAACTTTATGAACACGCCATAGTATGGGCACAAGATGAAAAAGCCGATGTTGCCAATAAATCATTAAATCTAATAATAATAAACTCAAAGCGATACTCAGCCAATTTGGCAAGTTAATGACATTGAATAGGCCAATACCTTGTGCTGAGCTATACAAAGCAATACCGATAACACCAATAGGTACTAATAACCTAGCAACGACTGACGATAAAATTAACAAAGAAAAGTTACCTAACCAACGAACACTTTTAGTCAGTTTGCTTTTACGCGCAGGAAAGCAGCTTTCTAGCACTAACATAGTGATAAAAATGGCAAAGAAGATACTTAATCGTAAACTGGTATCTGACATTTATTGCCCCTCGGTTAACTTATCTTTAGCATTATTTTTCGCCGTCTTAGTTGGCTTTTTTAAGCTGTGTTCTTTCAATGTATGATAGCCGCCATAAACCCGTGTAACAATTGTTATTGTCGCTAATGAAGCAAAGCCATAGGCAAGTTCAGCAAAATATTGTGGCCATAAACAAAATGCGACAAAAATAAGAATGGTCTCGGTGCCTTCGGTTAAGCCATTTAAATAATAAAAACTTTTGTAAGCAAATTGAGGTTTGTTCAAGTTGAGTTTTTCGGCCGGAATAGCAAAAGCTAAAAAGCTCGATCCAGTACCCATAAATACCGCTAACAATACTGCGGCGGCTAAAGCATTTTGCTCGGGGTTAGCCAATGCAAAACCTAGTGGTATCGCAGCATAGAATAAAAAGTCGAGGCAAATATCTAAAAAGCCACCTGCGCTGGTGCTGTTGTTTTGGTGCCGTGCTAGTGCGCCATCTAAGCCATCAAATAGCCGGTTTAGTACAATGGCAGCTAAAGCTAAATTCCATAAGTTTAAGGCTAAAAAAGGCACAGCTAACAAACCTATTATAAAACCGACTAGGGTCAGTTGATCTGCGGTTACTTGGCGTTTATCTAACAAACTAACCACAGGCTGTAACAAAGGCTTTATCAAAGGCGTAATATATTTATCTAGCATAAGTCTGTTTCTTAAATGTCTTGTTGTGGTGTTTTCAAGTGCAACACTTTGCCATTAGCCGCTATGGCGTCCGACTCATCATGTGTCACCATAATAACAGGTAATTGGTGTTGTCTAATTTGTTCAAAGACTAACTGTCGAGTCTCTTGGCGTAACTGACTATCTAATTTACTAAATGGCTCATCCAATAATATGGCTTTAGGTTGACTCAATAATACCCGTAATAACGCCACGCGTGCTTGCTGTCCGCCAGATAAACTCTCAGGTTGGCGATTTTCTAAACCAGCTAAACCCACATCAGACAGTGCCTGACTAATTTTTATTGCGCGTGTTTTGCTATCGCCTTTAGGCATCGCAAAAGCAATATTACCAGCAACAGATAAATGCGAAAATAACAAAGCGTCTTGAAACAATAATCCGATATTACGCTGATAACTGGCGACTTTGGTAATATTTGCATCGTTGAGATAAAGCTGACCATCAGCTTGAAATTCTTTGGGCAACATACCGGTTAGCCAATTTAATAACGTTGATTTTCCACTGCCTGACGGCCCCATTATGGTCAATACATCACCACCTTTTATCGTTTCGTTAAGTGATAGTAACGGTGTTTGCTGGCGCATTATGGTTAAGTTTTTTATCTGTAAACTGTTGTTCTCAAAAACACTGCTCATCGGTTAACCTTAGTGATATAACTTGCTGTTTTGTTATTGAGCTTTACTTGAGCCTTTTGTCTTTTTTTTCGCATCGATATCAGCCAAATGAGTGAAAAAGCGATGGCGGGTAAAAGCATCTGTATTAGCGCATAAACCGCACTTGTGCGGCGACTCGCGCCGTTGGCTAAGCTTACCGCTTCGGTGGTCACGGTATTAAGCCGTCCACCACCGACTAATAATGTTGGTAAATATTGGCTAAAACTAATGGCAAGTCCTAATGCGCTGGCCATCATTATAGGCATTAATAATTGTGGCAAACTCAGCTGTAAAAATATTTTAATCGGCGATGCACCTAAGCTTGCTGCTACTTGTGCATAACGCGAGTCAAGCAGGCGATAACTGGTGGCTAAAGATAAAAATACATAAGGTAAAACAAATAGTAAATGTGCCAAGGCAACATTGATAAAGGTTGCTTTACTATGAACCGCTTCTTGAAGCCAGACTAAGCCAAATAAAAAAGCAATGCTGGGGATCATTAACGGCAAATAAATAATCACACTACTAAAGCGTGAGAGCTGGGCCCCGTTTTGTTTTTCAAACTCTAAGGTCAGCAAGGTTAAAATGAGGGCAATGCTAGTTGCGACCAAGCCAATGGAGAGTGAGTTTAATATCGGTGTTTGTACTTGTAGCAAAGCCGATTGCCAATGCATTATTACCCATTGTTCAGGCAGTGCTAACGGAAACTGCCAGTAGCCGGCAAATGACCAAAACACCATGCCAATCAACGCCAAGGCAATAAAACCGATTAACAACAGGGTGAAAATATTGATGATTTTAGACCAGAAAAGATCACCGTATGTGCGCTGACCGTTACTTAAGCTTTTACTGCTTATAGCTTGGGTTAGTTTTTCTAATAGCCACCAAGTGAATAGAACCGAAAGCGTAATGAACAATTGTAATATTGCCCCAGAGGAGGCTTTTATTCGCAAGCTTAAATCGACATCATGAAACCAGTTCATAATCGCCACTGCTAATGTCGGTGGTGTATTTGGCCCCAATATTAAAGGCATTTCTACACTGGCACTGGCGTATGCGAGTATGGCTAACATGGGTAAACGCATTAACGGATAAATGTTAGGTAGCACGGCCTTGAAAAACGCCGTTATCGGATAATAGCCTAAGCTAAGCGCAACACGATATTGCGCCTGTAACTTGATATTAAGCTCGGGTTGAGCAATAGCGCCCAAAGTCATTAATAATAAAAAAGGCAGCTCTTTTAGCGTTAAACCTAGGATAATGCTAATACCGTAAGGGTCATGGGGCAGTAACCAATCTGTCGGACTTTGCCAACCGGTTAACCAGGGTGATAGTAGGCGAGCAATCATGCCTGAAGGTGTGATCAAAAAGGCAATAGCGATTGCGGCCGCGGCATGGGGTATCACTAAAATAGGCCCTAACAAACGTTGAATACGGGCTAACCACGGGCTATCAAAATAATTGGCCAACAGTAAAAGTGTAATAACAAAAGCCAATAAACCACTGACAATACTGCTGAAAAAACTCAAGCCGATCATTTGAGCTATACCGGGTGTTTGTACTAGTTGCTGAAAGCCTTGTAAGCCAAACTGAGTTCTGTCTAAAGCCGGTAACCAACCAAAGGCGGGTAAAAGCACACCTAATAAACCACCCAGCACAGGTAAAATTAATATCGCTATTAATAATTTAGGGCTGAATTTTACCACGGTACTAAAAAGTGTGTCGAGCAGCTTGGTCTCATCTTTTAGAGGACGGTTGTTTAAGGAATTGCTCGTCAGCTTATGGCTCATTTGTTATTGCGCTCCATAACGTTTTAACCATTCACGGGTTAATAATATTGACCAACTGGGATGGGGCTCACTTAATGCTGTGATTTTACTGCTAACAGGTAAGGCGCTTGGGTGCTGCTGCTCAATACTAAACAATAATTGCTCTTGCTGACTTAATTGCGACACATCGAGAACCGTGCTGTCGCCCCAAATTTTAGCTTGTTGTTTTTTAGCCTGTGCTTCAACACTGAGCATAAAATTGGCGACCACTTTTGCGGCATCACTATTCGCGGCATTATAAGGAATAGCGATAAAATGAATATTACTTAAACTACCATCTTGCATGACGAAGCTACGGGTATTTTGGGGTAAGTTATAGCGCTCAACCGCTGCCGGTACTTGCGCAGCAGAGAAGGTAAAGCCTAAGTTTATCTCGCCGTCACCAACCAGTCTTTGTAATGCTGTACCACTGGCAACAAAATATCGCCCTTGATGCCACAAATACGGATGCAGTTTATCTAAAAACGTCCATAAAATGGGTAGCAATGTTGCTTGGCTTTGCTTTGTTACTGCTTGATATAGACCTGACTTTACTGGCGCTGGCTGATGCTGATTAAGTGTGATTAGGGCATATTTTAAAAAGCTTAATGATAAGAAATCAGGCGGTTTTGGGTAAGTAAAACGACCAGGGTTTTGCTCAGCCCAAGTTAATAACTGGCTAATGTTTTTTGGCGCATGGCGAATACTATCTTGATATGTGCTTTTTGGCTTATTGACATTAATTGAAGGTGTGTAATAAAAGGTTAGCGAAGCTTGTCCCCAAGGCGCTTCCATGCCTTGTGTTGGCAAGCCAAAATCACGGGTCATTGCCTCATTCTCTTTGGGGTTCGTTAGCCAAAAGTTAGGTAGTTGTGCAACCCAACCTTGTGCTAAGAGCTGATACTTTGCCATTGATGCAAAATTTTCGCCATTGATCCAGACTAAATCAACTTGCCCTTGCTGATGATTATTTGCTGACTTTTCCGCTAAAACACGACTAACAGCTTCGCTAGTATCGGTTAGTTTTACATGTTGTAAGTCAATGTTATATTCTTGCTTTACTCGCTTAGCAAGCCATTGAATATAGCTATTAATTTGCGGGTCACCGCCCCAAGCATGAAAATAAACTGAGGGGTTTTTTCCTAATGTTTCTCCCGTACTCCACTTTGTTTGTATCGGTGAGTTGTTTGATATTAATACACTGTTCACTTTAGCGACTGAACTTGTTTCAGTAATTGTTTCAGTACTTGTTATAGAGCCTGTTTCAGGGGTTGCTGCAAAGGCAGTGTTGGCATAACTTAATGAGCTTGTAGTAAATAGCATGGCAAACAGTAGGGTGAACCAAGCTAAAAATATTAACCTAAGTAACCAAACAGCGGGCATAACTGCCTTAACCCTTGAGGTTTTTGATGCGGGTGTCATAAAGTCATTAGCTTGTTGATACAAGAACGACATGACGGCTTGATGCGGAAAATGAGTGGCAAAAAGAGTCGAGAAACGCCCCCTTTTACCATTCAATAAACACTTCGATTTACCTAACGGCATTGAGTGCCCAATCATAGGTTAAAAAATTCGTCGCCATATCTTCCGACTTTAAACCTGCTTGTTGCGCTGGTGTTAAATTTAAGGCTTTACGGTAGAGCAATACGAAAGCAGATAGAGAATTACTGCCACGAAAGCCTTGTGTGAAGTCATCGCCATACCATTTGAAAATAGCGGAAAGCTCCATTGCATCTTCAGTAAAACGATTACGGCTCTTATCGGTTAAAAAACGTATCGTTTGCTCAGTTAATTGTTGCTCTAGTTTGTCAGCGCTATAAGCTTCTTCACGCAAAGCAGGGCAGCCAATGCTGGCACAGTTAACAGCAAAGTGAATACGCGGATCAGCATATTTATTATCGCCACGAATTAACTCATGCTCAATATTGTCTAAGCTACGCGTTTCACCAAGCAGAGGAATAAACTTCTTACTCCACGGTGAACTAAAAAAGCTCCCCAGATCTTTTATCGACTTTATATCAGGGTAAGCCGTTAGAATCAGTTCAACTGTCCAAGCATTGTAAGCATTGATCAAAAATGACAATTGCTTAGGGGCAGGCCATTGCTCAAATGTTTGTTTATCAATCTTACCAAGGGCAGTTAAATAAGCCGTTAGCTTTACATGATCAGTTTTCATGCCGGCATAATTTACTTGGCTTGAATGACCATCATTAATTGGCGAAACGTGCTGAGTTAATAAAGCCTGCCATGGTTGGTGCAAGATCTCTTGTGCCGTACTAACGGCGCTAAAAACTGTGCTTAACAGTAACAATACAGCTAACGGCAAAGATTTAGCCCTTGAGAGGGCTTTGTTTAAGTTAATCATGGTATTAACCTCTTCTCCAGGTGTGGAATTTCTCTAACCAGCTTAAAACGGTTTTTGGTGCATGGTTACGTTTCCACTCACCTGCTGCGTATTTATTGCCTTCAGCCCACGTTGGATAACTGTGAATCGTGCCTAAAATTTTATTTAAGCCTAAGCCATGTTTCATTGCTAATACAAATTCAGCGAGTAAATCACCGGCATGCTCAGCAACAATCGTCACACCGAGTATTTTATCTTTGCCTTTTGGCGTAATAACTTTAATAAAACCATTGGCCGCACCGTCAGTGATCGCGCGGTCTAACTCGGCAAAATCATATCGGGTAATTTCATAGTCAATGCCTTGTTCAATAGCTTCTTGTTCATTAATACCGACACGTGCCACTTCTGGATCAATAAAGGTTGTCCATGGAATAACGCGGTAATCGACTTTAAACTTTTTAAAGGTACCAAATAAGGCATTAACAGCAGCATACCAACCTTGATGTGCAGCAACATGGGTAAATTGATAAGGACCAACAATATCTCCTGCGGCAAAGATATTAGGGTATAAGGTTTCTAAGTATTCATTGGTTTGAATGGTGCGGTTAGTTTCTATACCTAATGTTTCAAGGCCGTAACCTTCTAAGCGAGCAGCGCGGCCAACAGCACATAATAACTGATCGTATTCAATGGCTATTTCTTCTTCTTGATCTGTACCTTGTTCGTGCTTAAGGTTTTTAACAATGATGAATTTTTTACCGTCACGTTGTTCACAACGTAAAGCTTGGTGAGAAGTTAAAATATTCACGGCACTTTTTTGTAATGACTGACTAGCAAATTCAGAGACTTCAAGGTCTTCCCTGATCATGATGCGCTCAGCCATTTCAATTTGTATCACTTGTGAGCCTAAACGAGCGAAACTTTGTGCAAGTTCACTACCAATAGGACCGCCGCCTAACACCACTAATTTTTTTGGTGCGTGATCGAGCTTGGCAAATTCTGTCCATAAGGTGTCACTAGTAACATAACCACTGGTTTCAATACCCGGTAGTGGCGGCACAAATGGACGAGCGCCTGTGGCAATAACAATACTGCGAGCGGTTAATGTTTGCATGGTGCCATCGTTAAGTTTAATTTCTACAGTCCATGGATTGATTAACTTTCCGTAGCCTTTGATAACTTCTACACCTAAGTCAGTGTAACGTTCAACACTGTCGTGCGGAGCAATATCGGCAATCACTTGGTGAACACGTGCCATGACTTTCTTAAAAGAAAACTCTGGGGTCGCGTTCTCTAAACCATAGTGTTCACCCTGTTTAATTTGATCGACTATTTTTGCACTTTTAATGATTGCCTTACTAGGAACACAACCATAATTTAAACAGTCGCCGCCCATTTTACCTGCTTCAATTAAGCTTACTTTTGCTTTTACTGCCGCGGCAATATAACTGGTGACTAAACCACCAGCGCCGGCACCGATAACAATTAAGTTACGATCAAAGCTTTTAGGTTTTTGCCATTTTTTATAGACTTGACGTTGTTTTATTTTGTTAATGATAGTTGTAGCAATAAGGGGTAAAAGACCGAGTAACACAAAAGAGAGAATAAGCTTAGGTGATAATATACCAGACAAGCTCTCTATTTCAGCTAATTGCGTACCGGCGTTAACATAAACCATGGTGCCTAAAAACATGCCTATTTGGCTGACCCAATAAAATGTCCAGGCTTTAATACCGGTAACCGCCATTAATAAATTAACTAAAAAGAAAGGAAAAACAGGCACTAAACGTAAGGTGAACAGATAAAATGCCCCTTCTTTTTTTACACCAGCATCAATGGCTTTTAAGCGTTCAGGAAATTTAGCCTTAATGGTATCGCGCAGCAGATAACGTGAGACCAAGAAAGCTAATAGTGCACCAAGGCTAGAGGCAAATGAGGCAATAACCAAGCCTTGGGCTAAGCCAAACAAAGCGCCTGAAGCCAAGGTTAAAATGGCAGCGCCAGGTAATGACAGCGCAGCGACCAAAACGTAAAGGGTAAAAAAGCCCCCAATAACCAATAATGGCGATTGTTCGCGCCACTGGCCAAATTGCGCCATTGAGGCTTTTAATCCCTCTAAAGTAAGTAACCTATTGAGATCAAAGTGAAAAAACAATGCCACCAGTGTGATGGCGATAACGAATAATAGTATCTTCTTAAACATAAAAATTGTCCTTAAAAATTGTCCTTAAAAACTGTGCTGTATTGTGAACTTGGCATTAATAGGTAATTCAGGGAAAACCAAGGTTGAACCAAAATATCCGCCTTCAAAGACTGGCCGCCAATTCTTTTGATTCGTGACATTATTGATATCGAAACGCAATTTAGTCTGCTCGCCAATTCGGTAACTTGTGTTAAGACCTAAGGTGTATTGATCGCGTATGTTTACGGTTGCTAAAAAATCTAGTGGGTAACTTGAGGTATATAATGCCGCAAAGCCTGCTTGCCAAGATTCTGTAATATAAAGGCCACCATTAATACTTAATGATTGCTCTGGTATGCCTTGTACACGCCTATTAGAACGAGGAAAAGCGGTGAAGTTTGGTGCACCTACGCTAGTACCTTGAATAATGTCGGGACGAGAATTATCAAAGGCATCAGCAATTTGCGACGAACTTTGACTACTGGCAGAGTTGTCATAACGAGCATCAAGATAACTGTAACCTATGTTAAACCAATAAGGCGCAGCATCATAAAACACTTGCAGCTCAACACCTTTGGTTTTTATGCCGGTGTTACTGCCGTCGCGATTACGTAAGCTACGACTTTGATTAAACAATGCTCCGTCAATATACCAAGCGCTGTTGTCAGGTATATATTTAATGCCCACTTCATTTAGCGTGTTTTCAGTGGCAAAGTTCTGTGTATTAATTAAGTTATCAGCGCCTAATGAATTACCACCGGCCATACTATTTGAAGTTGCTTCGTTATAACTCGTTGCAGCATAAATAGTTAAATCAGTATTAAGCTTGTAATTAACGCTGGCTTGACCTGAATGTAAGGTTTTATTAATACTATCTTCTGCCGCTTCCTGCCCAGTAGGTGCAATAGGATCTCGTGCTTTTACATCATAAAAATCAATACGATAACCAAAGTTTGTTCTTAAACGATCGCTCCATTGACTGTCTTGTTGAATGGCAAAGCCCGTTTGCCAGCTGGTAGAGTCGGTAGTATCTGATAACGAATAGTCACCAAGGTTGTCATTATTGACATCATACTGACCACCGGGTGAAACAAATACACCGGGGCGCAGCTCCACAAGTCTAGCTTGTTGTTCTACTGTTAGGGGAATGCGGCGGCTCTCAACAGGGCCAGTTAAATCAATAGGGTCATCAGCTTCGGTGGTAAATTGGCTATAACCGCGCACTTTATTATAACGGACATCAAAGGCGACAATGGTTTGTTGCTGATTGTTCCAATCATGACTTAGCTCAAGTCGGTTTTGCGCGGTATCGGCAGCATCTATGATCTCAACAAAGCTATTTTGAGCAATTTCATCACGGGTTAAATGTTGATAATAAGTGCTATTTTTTAATTGTGTTTGGCTGCTTAGTTCGCGGGTGTAGATGCTGTGTAATAAAAAAGTGTTAGCTTCGTTTTCATTATTAGGATCGGTTAATACCCTACTACGGCTAAGTTGTACTTGTCCGGTTGGCGAAATTACTGCTCCAGCGCCGGGTATAAGGCTACCATTAGGTTGTACGCCTTGGCCGGTAATATATAAGCCGCTGTCGATTAGCGCTTGTGTTGGCCTATTAATGCCAGCATTGTCGGTAAATTCAACTTGGTATAATTCAAGGTTAATATCCCAGGTGCTTTGGCTATCAGGCAATAAACGAAAGGCGGCGTAAAAGCTGTCACTTTTAAAGCTTGAGTAATCGTAAAAGCTACCATTATCAATATGCGCGGCGCTGATTCTAAAACCACTCTCACCCTCAACAATTGGCGCACCTATATCCAGTTGTGCACTGTATTGATCCCATCGACCTGCGCTAAGTTTTACTTTTGCAGCACTTTTTTCAGTCGATGCGCGTTTAGATTGTAAATTAACAAAACCACCGTTACGTTGGCTACTGCCAAATAATACCGGTGGCGCACCTTTTATTACATCAAGCTGATCAACAGAATTAAAAGAAAGTGGTACACCAAAGCCGTTATTACCGGCTTGTCGGCGCATACCATCCTGAAAAAGCTCGCCTAACTGACCACGTAAAGTCGGTAAGCTTGGCGCACCAAAACCACTGGCTGAGTAACTGTTAGGTGTTACGGCTAAAATATCTTGCAAGTCAGTTATGTTTAATTGTTCCATCATGGCGCTAGTAATAGGCGTCATCGAACGTGCAATGTCAGATAAGCCTAAATCATCGCCAAATGGCCCATTGATTTTGGTGTTTTTGGGCGAAAAACCATGATTAATAATGCGTTGACCTGCAACTTCAATAACTTCAACATCAGTTTCCTTAGCTTCTTCAGCACTGGCTATTTGAGCGTGAAAAATAAAGTGCATACTAAGGGCTATTAAACTGTATTTCATTTGAGAGTACCTAATTTTTTGTTATTAATCATGCTTGATTATGAACTTATTAAAAATGTTATGTCAGTCTAGACCGAGATTAAAAATAATAAATTTCAGGCTTTTAATTTATATTGGCTTTTAATCTTAGTCATTAGTCAAAATAGCGTTTTAAAATTTCTTAAGGTTCGATTAAAAAAGGTTCGATTAAAAAGACATAAGCTATAAAACGAAGTTAAGGTACTAATGAAGGCAATAACGATAGTGAAAATATTGGCAATATTACTCAGGTTTTTTTAGAGTATTGATGAGCTAAATTGAAAGAGCTGTAGTTGATGTTAAAAATTTTCTGATAGTTAACCAATTTACTGTTTTGAGGATTTAAATATAAACCAGATTTGGCCCAGTAAAAAATCAAAATACGCATTAATCTTTGTGTTCAACAACAGTGTTGAGCTTGATGGGTGTTACAGCAGGAGGCGATATTATTTTTTCTTCTGCTTGTCTACGTACAGGGTAAGATGATGAATTAGCGTTAATTTGAATGTTTTTGTTAATAAAGTCTAGGGTAGACTTATGCATTTTCTTCAACATATGCTTTTGATCTTAATAAATATACAGCCAAACCATCAAAAGTAGCAAAATTATACTTATTGAAGTGGCTTGGCTATAGGCTTACATGTCGTGGTTAATTTGAGAACAAAGTGATTAAAATAACTTTGTTCTCAGTCATAAGCGAAAAACTAGCCTTTAGTGACGACTTCTTTTACGCTTGTGGCGATTTTTGCAACAACACGACGATTTAACTTATGGGCAGCAATGGTATTATCTGTTGATAATAATTGAGTTTGACCATAGCCTTTAGTCGTTAATCGACTAGCGTCAATATTGAACTTGTTTACCAGGATGCTTTTTACTGATTCTGCACGTTTTTTCGACATCATTAAGTTATAGTCGGCAGTACCTGTAATCGAAGTGTGTCCTTCAATTTCAACTGAAGTATTGGTATATTCTTTCATGAAATCAGCTAATCGTTGAATATCATCGACTAATGCAGGCTCAACAATAGAGCTGTTATTAGCAAAAGCAATATTAAGCTTAATTTCAACTGCCTGTTCTGAATATAAAGTACAGCCCATAGAATCTACTTTCACGGTCACAGGTGTGTCAGCACAGCGATCAATGTTATCGCTAACACCATCGTTGTCACTGTCTAAAACCTTTGCTACAACAGCGGGTACTGCTGCTACTGCAGGTTTGATGCTTACCTGTGCTTGCTTAACATCGCCAAAGGTATATTTAACGCCTAATTTTACACCTTGATCGATATAGCCATAATCAACATCTTTATAAATAGCGGCTTCACTGTAAAAAGATAAACGGTCGCTAACCTCAAAGTTGTAACCGGCACCAATATTTACTGCATTGTAGCTTTTCGCGTTACTAAAGCGTTTTACGCCAGCAAACATATATAAATCGCTATCTTCTAGTTTGTAAATAGCGTCAACGCCTCCACGAATGCCATAATCTTTATCAGTACCGTTGTCTATGTCATAGCGAGTTCCTGCAATTTCAACGCGCACATTCCAGTAGTCATTAATAATTTTTTGTAAATCGATACCGATAGATTTACCGGCCTCAAGTTGGTACCAATCCATTCTTGCTTCTTTGTTAGTACTCGACTTTATGTAATCGCCAAAGACGCCAAGCTCCCATGTTTTATCAATAGTTTCAGCAGCTAGTGGTGAGCTAATAAGGGCTGCGAGTAGAGAAATTTTAAATGCTTTCATTGGTAATTCCTTGTTTAGGTCTAAATAATCTTAATAAATTCTGTTTTGTATAACTTTTGTATAACGAAGATGATTAAAGAAAGTCATAAATTAATTTCTCAGCTAAGTTTCTAATGTGTATTTTGACAATTATTTTTATAAAACGCTACATATTACCTCGTTTATTTTGATTAAGATCAACTGAGAATCTTGATATATCCTAGTTGTAAGTAATTAATTCTACTGAGAACTAGCAAAGAACTAGCGAGAGCTAATGCCTAAATGATAATTGAAAATAAAAATAGGGTGATTTTTATGTTACAGGCGGCTGCTAGGTATATTAAGTTAAAGTGACAGCGCCGAATTGAGTTGAACTGAGATTAAGAAGAGGGGCTTATTTCCCCCTCTTTACATGGCTATTATTTTGACTTTGTAAGCAACTTTGTAAGTGATTTTGTTACAAGGTTATTTTTTTACCCACTGCCCAGCAGCATTTTGAATAAAATGACCAGTCTGAGTTTTATTTAAGGCTTTTTCAGCGGCTAGTGCGGTGACTTGCGCCATGGTGATGTTATTTTTACGCGCTAGGTTAAGGTAAATGCTTTTACGCTTTTCGTTAACACTCGCCACTAAGCTTTGCGCTTCAACGTTCTCTACTACTAAGCCTAAGTAACCGTTTTTCATTTCGCCAATCAAGCCTTGTTGCTTGGCATCGTCTAGTGAAATAGCCCATGCGGAAAATGTCATAGTTACAGCTAGCAGCGCACAAGTTAATTTTTTAACTATGTTGTTGGTCATGTTACTCGTTAATTTATTAGATAATCTATAAGATAATCTATTAGATAAGTTATTCATAATTACTCCTTAAAATACGTCGCTATCGGCACTAAAAATGTCATCAAGTTGTTTATCGACTTTTACCCTGATTTCATGATCAATTTTTAAATTTAAATTAATCGTGATCGGTTCTTTGGCGCTAACTTCTATTTTATGTGTACAGCCACTGATTATAAAAATAGCTAACACTGTGGTTAGTATTTTACTCATACTTACTCCTTATTTTTTTGTAAACCTTTGATAATACGTTCTTCAAATTGTTCGGTAATTGACAGTGATTCAAGCAAGCCTAATAAGTCATAGCTTAAATTCAAGTTCAGATTCACATCGTTGTCGATGTCTGGATTTCGGCCTTTAATCACGGTTTTTAATAACATATAGCCGTCATCTGCCATTGAAATATCAGAAGACAACTGATGGTAGTGCAAGTTCTGCAGGGCATCAAACGCTAACTTTAACTGGCTGTTATTCGCTTTTAGCTCAGCTACCGCCGGATTATTCATTACCTGAATAAGGCCATTAGTCACATTATGCAGTTCGCCTTTTCCCATAGTATATTTTTCGCCATCATAACTAATAGGCAACTGGCCTGATATGTTGCCGGTTACTACAATACCTTGCTTTTTGTCTAGCGCCAACACTTGCTCTAAGTCTATACTAGTTAACTGAACGTCAACTGAATGGCCATGCTCAAGTGGCCATTGAACTTTTGGAATGGCAAAGCTACCGCCTAATATATCACCTTTGACTTTTGTCGCTGATATTGTAAAGTCTTTTTCATAACTCAAACCTGTGTTAACGGAGAATTTAGATATCGGTGTTGGGATATCTATCAATGCAATCTTTAGGTTTTCTTTTTGATCTTTAGATACATCATGCAGCGTGGTTAACTTACCCGCTAAAAATTGAAAGTTTTGCTGCCAATTAAGCTCTTGTAGCCAAATGCCATTTACTTCACCGCTGACTGATTTCATTGCTATTGATATGGCGAGTGGTGTTTTTTCAAAATCTGTTAAATCAGTTACCTGACCTTTTACGCTATAGCTCAATGTGCCTTCAACTAAGGCTATTTTTGTTGGTAATTCAAGATTTAGAGCAAGCAGGTCAGTTAACTGTAACGCTTCAGCCGTTAATGCGATGTTAGGTTTATCTACTGCGCCCGATATTGTTAAATTTCCTAGTGCTACATTATCGGCAGTGGCCGTAGTATTTATTTCAATGTTATTTAAATTACCTGCAATAGTGGTGTTTAGCGCTAATTTATTGACTGCAATCATTTTACCTACACGCAATTTTTCAGCCTGACTTTGCACTTTTACATTTAAGTTAATGGCAGGCTTACCTTGTATTTTCGCCTTATTGTTAACTTTTACAGGGTTTTGACCTTGCATAGCGGTTTGTTGTTGAATCGGGTGGTGTATTTCTACACTGCCTTGTACTTTCGTGGTTAACTGTTTAATCGAGAATAGCTTTTTATTCGTTGTTTTTTGGTTTGTCGACATGGCGATCTTGTTGCTAGTAAACGATGAGTTTTCATCAAGGTTTATGATTGTTTGCGCGTGGCTTTGGCTAAGAGAACCTTGCAGCTTGACTATAACCGGTGCATAAGTGAAATTATTAATGCTTGAGAGTAACCGTGGGCTATCAAGTTTAAAATTTAGTTGTGCCATTAATGGACTTTCTTTTACTGGGTCTTCTGTTACTGGATTATTGTTGCGACTTGGGTCAACGTTGAGATAATGCTTTAGGTTAAAGGCCATATTATCTAAGTTCAGTTGATGCACTTGCTGAGCACTTTCTGCCTTTATTGCTATGCCAGATAACGACAACTCTTGGTCGTTTAGGTTAAAAGCTAATCTGCCCTTTGGCTGAAAGGTTAATTGCTCAACGGGGTTGTCTTTTAGTAGCGTGATGAGTAAAGGCGATAGCGCGTTGTTGTTTAAGTAATCAATCAGGTGAGGCTGACTATATTGCAGCTGCAAGCTGTTGTTATGTTGAAATTCAACTTCAAGTTCAGCAGGGCTGTTAAGCGCTTTATCTTCTTTTTTTGAGGTTTTTTTTCTTAAGTTAGACGTGCTTAAATTAGCCGTGTTTAAGTTGATTTTGCTGTGCAGATTAAGCGTGCCCAAGAGTTCAAAGGGTCCACTCGCTTTAATACCTTGAGCAGCGGCAAGTGAAAAATCTTTTAATTGCCAGTCTAAGGTTAATTGTCCTGCTTGATAATTTAATAAGCTATAAAATTCACCGCTAGTGTTAAGCGAGCCTAAAGATTTTACTATTGCCGGCGCTAGCGGTAGTTTATGTGCGAATAAAAACTGTTTTAAAGGGGTTAACTGACCCGATATTTTTAAGGCCAAGGGGGCTTTTTTATGCGGGTTAGTCGATAAATCAACAGATAATAAAACGCTATGCTGAAGATCTTTTAATGAAAACCCTAGGGTATTTTCACTAACTGAAAGTTGGCCTGTATAAGGTGCTTTTTTTGTGGCATTACTGCTATTTATTGTACTGCTATTTTCCGGCGAAAAAGGTGAATAACTTAACGCTGCCACCTGAATATTAAAAGGTAACTTAAGCTGTGCAAGTTGCGTTAAATAAGTATTTAGCTGTTCTGTTAACCTTGCTGGGTTATTTTTTTTCGGGCTACTTTTGAATAGAGTCAGCAAGTCTGCTGTGCCTTTGACCGTTATTGAAGCAATATCGATGCGTTGAATTTTTTGCTCAGCAGCTAATGCCAAAGTTATTGCCATATTTTCAATATTGATATCTGCTTGCGGTGTTTGCAGGCATAAGTGACTTATCGCCAGTTTTAAATCTGTGGTGAAGTGAAAGTCTAGACAGGTTATTTTTGCGTCATATAACGCCAATTCATCATTACTAAAATTTTTTACAATAGCAACGCGGGTAAAATAGACCAAAAAGAGGGTAGTTATAATGACGCTTAGTACAATAGCAATTAAGCTTTTTTTTGGGACTATCATTTGTGGGTATTTATTCCTTCGTCCATGGGCTTTCTGGCTTTGTTTAATCCGTTTTGTACCACTACTTTATGGCTGTTGAGTCATAGGATCAATCAAAATCATGGATTTAAATACCTAGCTACAAAAGAGCTCACGAAAAAATTATGATATTCTCACTCATGAGAATATTTTAATTATACCAATTTCACTAATTAGGTGGTCTACTTTATACGCAGGAAAAATGGCCAAATATAAGGCATTTATTTTAATAACTAGTTGTTCTAATTATTAAATAAATAACGCAGTAGTTGGTTATTTTAACCAGTAAAAATGA
>NZ_JACGVC010000040.1 GCF_014077005.1 Colwellia sp. MB3u-45
TACAACGTATTACAGCGTATTACAACGTATTACAGCGTATTACAACGTATTACATTGTTTTATAGCGGTCGGCATTATAACCGACTGGTTGATTAGGTAAAGTGTTAATAAAAAATTGTTAGCATTTAGATATCAAATATCGGTGTGAAGCAGAAAATTTGCGAGCGCTTGAAGTTACCCTACATTCTATACATAAAAATCCCGCAACATAGTGCGGGATTTTAGTGTTGAGTTATTATCGAATTATATTCGAGCTATATTCGAGCTATATTCGAATTATATATTAGGTATCTTAGCTTTTAAGATCATCGAAGAAATTTTTCACGCCGTCGAAAAAACCGGTTTCTTTTGGGCTATGTTTGCTGGTGCTTTTACCCATTTTTTCTTCTAACTGGCGTAGTAAGTCGGCTTGATCTCCCGATAAACTTACCGGCGTTTCAATGACAACCTTACACATTAAGTCGCCAATTGAGTGGCTGCGAACTGACTTGACACCTTTGCCACGCAAACGGAACATTTTGCCTGTTTGAGTCTCTTTCGGTATTTTCAGCTTAACTTTGCCTTCAAGCGTTGGCACTTCAATGTCGCCACCTAAAGCAGCTGTTGTGAAGCTGATCGGTACTTCACAAAATAAGTGATTTTCATCACGAACAAATATTTTATGGTCTCGAACATTCGCTTGCACATATAAGTCACCTGCGGGTGCGCCATGTTCACCGGCTTCACCTTCACCTGACAAACGTATTCTATCGCCGGTATCAACACCCGGTGGAATTTTAACAGATAGAGTTTTTTCTTTTTCAACACGACCTTGACCACGACATGAAGTACAAGGGTCGGTAATAACCTTACCTTTACCAGAACAGGTTGGACAGGTTTGTTGCACTGCAAACAAGCCCTGACGCATTTGTACTTGACCATGACCATGACACGTTGAACACGTTTTCGCACTGGTGCCTTTTTTAGCACCACTACCGTCACAAGGATCACAACTAACAAATGTAGGCACTTTAATTTCTAAAGTCTTACCTTTAACCGCTTCTTCGAGGCTAAGGTCAAGGTTGTAGCGTAAATCTGAGCCACGACGCTGGCGAGATTGACCACCACGACCACGACCACCACCACCAAAAATGTCGCCAAAAATATCACCGAAGGCATCACCGAAATCTTGTTCGCCGCCAAAACCGCCACCGCCGCCATGTCCGCCTTGTTCAAACGCCGCGTGGCCGTATTGATCATAGGCCGCACGCTTTTGATCATCGTTTAATATTTCATAAGCTTCTTTAACTTCTTTAAACTGTTCTTCTTTTGATTTATCACCTTGTGTTCTATCTGGGTGATATTTCATTGCTAAACGTTTGTAAGCTTTTTTGATATCGCGCTCAGCTGCATCTTTAGACACTTCAAGCACTTCATAATAATCGCGTTTTGACATAGGTTTGATTTCTTTACTTCTATTTATGGATACTAATTTGTTTAACTTCTTTCTTAGACGCTGTAGCGTTCACCTTAACACCTTAAAAATCTAAGCAAATTAACATCAGGTAATAATTAATTTTTCGTTGTTACTTTACATAATAAAGCGCCGATAACTATCAGCGCTTTAATTTATGTTAACTAAACCACAAAGTTTAATTGTTTTTTGTTGTCACTGTATCCTGCTAGAACAAGGTGGACACGCCAAGCATACAATGTATGTGGGCATGTCCGCGCTGCTATTGACCGATACAAGGGCAAGCTAACAGTTGACTACTTGTCGTCTTTAACTTCTTCAAATTCAGCGTCAACTACATCGTCGCCGCCTGATGAATCTGCTTCAGGAGCTTCACCTTCAGGTGCGCCACTTTGTGCTTGAGCTTTAGCTTGAGCAATTTCCATTAACTTAGCTGAAGCTTCGACAACGACTTGAGTTTTGGCATCAATTTCTTCTTTACTATCGCCTTTAATGGCAACGTTAAGTTCATCTAATGCTGTTTCAATTTTCTCTTTGTCTTCGCTTGGTAAATCGTCGCCTGCTTCTTCAATTTGCTTACGCGTTGCGTGAACCATGCCATCAGCTTGGTTACGAGCTTGTACAAGCTCTTCAAATTTCGCATCTTCGTCAGCATTTGCTTCTGCGTCACGTACCATTTGCTCTACTTCTTCATCTGATAAACCAGAAGAAGCTTTAATGGTGATTTTTTGCTCTTTACCAGTATTCTTATCTTTCGCCGTTACGTGCAAGATACCATCAGCATCTAAATCGAAAGTTACTTCAATTTGTGGTGTGCCACGTGGTGCAGCGTCAATACCTTCAAGGTTAAATTGACCAAGAGATTTGTTTGCTGATGCTTGCTTACGCTCGCCTTGCACAACATGCACTGTTACTGCCGCTTGGTTGTCGTCTGCGGTAGAGAATGTTTGAGATTGCTTAGTGGGGATAGTGGTGTTTTTCTCGATAACTTTCGTCATCACGCCGCCCATAGTCTCAATACCTAATGATAATGGTGTAACGTCTAATAGTAATACGTCAGTTACATCACCAGAAAGTACACCCGCTTGAATTGCAGCGCCTGCAGCTACAGCTTCATCAGGGTTAACATCTTTACGAGGTTCTTTACCAAAAAATTCAGTAACAACTTTTTGTACCATAGGCATACGTGTTTGACCACCTACCATGATAACGTCGTTAATGTCACTAATTGAAAGGTCTGCATCTTTAAGTGCTTGTTTAAGCGGACCTAAAGTGGCTTTAACCATGTCTTCAACTAAAGACTCTAATTTAGCACGAGTCACTTTGATGTTCATATGCTTAGGGCCTGAACCGTCAGCAGTGATGTACGGTAAGTTAACATCTGTTTGTTGTGCTGAAGAAAGCTCACATTTTGCTTTTTCTGCCGCTTCTTTCAAACGCTGCATAGCAAGAGGATCAGTAGTTAAATCCATGCCTTGATCTTTCTTGAATTCAGCTACTAAATAGTTGATTAAACGGTTATCAAAATCTTCACCACCTAAGTGAGTGTCGCCGTTAGTCGCTAGTACTTCAAACGTGTGCTCGCCTTCAACTTCATCAATTTCGATGATAGAGATATCAAATGTACCACCACCTAAATCGTATACCGCAACAACTTTGTCGCCTTCTTGCTTGTCCATGCCGTAAGCAAGGGCAGCAGCAGTTGGCTCGTTGATAATACGTTTAACTTCAAGACCCGCAATACGACCCGCATCTTTAGTTGCTTGACGTTGTGCATCGTTAAAGTAAGCAGGAACTGTAATAACGGCTTCAGTTACTTTTTCGCCTAAATAGTCTTCTGCTGTTTTTTTCATTTTTGCTAAAACTTCAGCAGAAACTTGTGGTGGAGCGATGTTTTTATCACGCGCCGTTACCCAAGCATCACCGTTGTCGGCTTTAACAATACCAAATGGCATAATTTTTATATCGCGTTGAACTTCTTCATCTTCAAAACGACGACCAATTAAACGCTTAATGGCGAACAATGTGTTTTTAGGGTTTGTTACTGACTGACGTTTAGCAGGTTGACCCACTAACGTTTCGCCTTCTTCTGTGTAAGCTATGATTGAAGGAGTTGTACGATCGCCTTCTGCATTTTCAATTACACGTGCTTTACCGCCATCTAGAACAGCAACACAAGAGTTTGTTGTCCCTAGGTCAATACCAATTATTTTGCCCATCTTGAGGATCTCCGAATACTTATTACGTTAAAAATAAAGATTAAATCTTTCGATGAACAGTAAGTGGGGACAGGAAAAAGTTTTTTCAACTATTTTTGTTGAAATAAGTAAAAAATATCTGTTTTTATTTGCTCTGCTTTTTATTAATAACAATTAAGCATTTGGGGTCTATAACATTACATGTAAAGAGCTAGACAATGATTATGCAAAAATATAGTTTAGAAAGCCTATAGTTTGTAAAACATAGCAAGCACATGACAATAAAATAGAAATTAATTAAATACTCGTCAGTTAATGGTATTAACCATAATTTTGCTTTGTTGATGGGAATTTATTTGAAGACGGTTAAATTTCATTTAACTTGATGGACTAAAGTCCACCCTACAAAGGACCGACGGGTGTCATGTGGCGTTGAGCTTTTTGGTTTTGTTTATGATTTTTTGTAGGTCGGACTTTAGTCTGACAACCGTTAAGCTGGCAATTAATCTGATGGATGAACAAACATCTATTGCGGGTATTATTTTTTCACACGGTATTTATTTGAAGACGGTTAAATTTCATTTAACTTGATGGACTAAAGTCCACACTACAAAGGGCCTGCGGATGTCATGTGATTTTTGTGGACACCATCTCTCTATACCGACTTCAAACACTCATTTATTTTGTTTGTAATTTTTGTAGGTCGGACTTTAGTCTGACAACCGTTAAGCTGGCAATTAATCTGATGGATGAACAAACATCTATTGCGGGTATTATTTTTTCGGTGTTTATGCTGAAGACGGTTAAATTTCATTTAACTTGATGGACTAAAGTCCACCCTACAAGTGATAACTTGGCCTTGGGCAATTTTTTTTGGGATTTTTGTGGACACCATCTCTCTATGCCGACTTCAAAAACTCATTTATTTTGTTTGTGATTTTTGTAGGTCGGACTTTAGTCTGACAACCGTTAAGCGGGCAATTAATTTGATGGGTTAACAAACAGCTATCGCGGGTATTATTTTTTTTCGGTATTTATCTGCAGACGGTTAAATTTCATTTAACTTGACGGACTGAAGTCCATCCTACAGGTGATAATATGAATTTGGCTAGCTGATAGTGTGAGTTTGGCCTGGTGATAATGTGACTTTGGGTGATTTTTTACCTAAAAAATCAAATTTTGCACATAAAAAAGCCAAACATTTGTCTGGCTTTTCTTGTCGTGCAAAATTACCGAATAATAAAAATTATGCGGTAGTATCAACACTGGGCTTAGCTTTTGACACCATCACCATCGCAGGGCGAATTAAACGACCGTTTAACTCATAACCTTTTTGCATAACCGCGATAACGGTATTAGGCGCAACACCTTCAACTTCTTGCATTGACATCGCTTGATGCAATTCAGGATTAAATGGTTGATCTTGTGGATCAATCGCTTGAATCGCAAATTTCTCTAACGAAGCTAATAAACCTTGATAAGTTAACTCAATACCTTCGATGATAGCCGTATTACTTTCGTCATCTTTATCAATATTTTGTAATGCTCGCTCTAGGTTGTCTACTGTTGATAACATTTCAGCAGCAAACTTTTCTAAAGCAAACTTACGTGCTTTTTCAATATCTTGTGCCGCACGGCGACGAACATTGTCAACTTCTGCTTTCGCACGAATGACTGAATCTTTTTGATCGGCAACCGTCGATTTAGCTGTAGCTAATGCTAATTCAAGTTCGTTTATTTTTTCTTGCTCAGCACTGATATTTTCGACTGCAGCGTCAAGTTGAACTTCAACTTGCTCTTCTGCATCCTCAACAATTTCAGCGGCTAATGCGTCTGCTGAAATTTCTTCAGCACTTTTATTCTCTGTTGACTCGTTGGCCATGAAAAACTCCAAAGTAGATCTTAAATTTCAAAATAGATAAAACATAATAACGCTAATTATGGGGGTTTGTTTTTATGATTCAAGCACAAAAGTAAATCATTTAAAAAAAAGTCAACTTTACAAGCGAGCAAAATAGCGCGAAACTGCTGATAGTCCTTAATTATATTACATATTTATAAGCACCGTATGAGTAATTTATACCGCACTATTGGCTTAATTGGTAAACCTAACCATGAAGGTGCCAGTTCAACCATAGCAGCTTTACATCAATATTTGTCACAGCAAGGCTATCAAGTGCTGGTAGAAAACTCCGTGGCCCAAACCGTTAATATTGAAAATGTTGTCATGGCGTCACTTACCCGTATTGGCGAGCAGGCTGATCTGGCTATTGTTATTGGTGGTGACGGCTATATGTTAGGCGCGGCTAGAGTTTTAGCTTGTTACAATGTGGGTGTTATTGGGGTTAACCGTGGCAATTTAGGTTTTCTGACCGATTTATCTCCTGATGATTTAATCACGCCGCTTGAAGCTATTTTAAGAGGTGAATCTCGCGCTG
Organism: Colwellia sp. MB3u-45; assembly: GCF_014077005.1. Lineage (GTDB taxonomy): Bacteria > Pseudomonadota > Gammaproteobacteria > Enterobacterales > Alteromonadaceae > Cognaticolwellia. The sequence continues at coordinate 6,090 of NZ_JACGVC010000040.1, forward strand.
AACAACGCTTTATCATCGAAGCTGAAGTTTATCGCCACGGCAAACTTAAAAGCTCAAACAGTGCGGTGAACGAAGCTGTATTGCATGCCGGTAAAGTCGCCAGCATGATCGAATTTGAAGTTTATATCGATGGCAGCTTTATGTTTAGCCAACGCTCTGATGGTTTAATTGTTTCAACGCCTACCGGCTCAACTGCGTATTCTATGTCAGCGGGTGGCCCGATATTAACCCCCAATTTAAATGCCCTTTCCTTGGTGCCTATGTTTCCTCATACGTTAACTAGTCGACCTATTGTGGTTGACGGTAACAGCGAAATTAAACTAAAACTGGCTAATGAAAACTATGAAAACTTGCAGGTTAGCTGCGATGGCCATGTAATTTTAGCTGTTATGCCCGGTGATGAAGTTATCATCAAAAAAAGTGAATTTACCCTGCGCCTAATACACCCACTTGATCATAACTACTTTAATGTACTAAGAAATAAATTAGGTTGGGGTCATAAACTCTACTAATATTTCTTAAACCTGCGATGAGTAGAATGTCGAAATATAAATAAAATTGCGAACATAGCTTGAATAAAAACCAGATACTGTATAAATTAACAGTATCTGGTTTTTTATTTACCATATCAATTGGTATTAACACTTTATCCAATATAACGTTGCGATAAAGACAGTGAGGCGACTATGTTATTGCAGCTCAACATTCAAAATTTTGCCATTGTGCGTTCACTCGACATTGATTGGCAGCAAGGCATGACTACCATTACCGGCGAAACCGGTGCAGGTAAGTCTATTGCTATTGACGCCTTAGGGCTTTGCTTAGGTGATAGGGCGGTAACCAACGTCGTTAGACCTAATTGCGCGAAAGCCGAGTTAGCCGCCACTTTTGATACTAGTAATAACAAACGAGCAAAAAAATGGCTAAAAAACAATGATATGTTGCTCGAAAATGAATGTATTCTGCGTCGGATTATTTCTGCTGAAGGCCGCTCTAAAGCCTATATTAATGGTAGCCAAGTGCCTTTAACGCAACTAAAAGAAATTGGACAACTACTGATTAATATCCACAGTCAGCATAACCATCAACTACTCGTTAAACCCGCTGAACAACGCAATATTCTTGACGCTTATGCCAGCCACCAGCATTTGTTAGATGAAGTTAAATATTATTACCATCAATGGCGTGAACTTAGCCAAGAAGCCAAACTGTTGCAAGAAAGCAAACTACAACGTGAAGCCAAACAGCAGTTATTACAGTACCAAGTAAACGAATTAGATGAATTTTCATTACAACTTGATGAATTTGAAAGCTTGGAAATTGACTATAACCGCCAAAGTAATGGTCAACACATCCTCAATGAAACCTTAATTGCTGTACAACAATTATCTGAAGATGAACAATTTAACGTCGTTGATGGCCTACGGCACAGTACCGAGCAAATTACCGCTTTAGGTAACTATGATCCGACATTAAAAGCCATAGCAGAACAGCTTAACGAAGCCTTAATTCAAGTTGAAGACGCTAGCCAAGAAATTAAGCATTATTACGAAAGTTTAGAGCTTGACCCACAAGCTTATACTTTAATAGAAGAACGTTATTCAACCGCTGTGCTGCTAGCGAAAAAACATCAAGTACCGACAGGCTCATTAGCAAACTTTCATCAACAGCTGTTACAAGAGCTACAATTATTTAGCTCTGATGAAACACGTTTAAACCAAATTAACGATGATATAGAGGCGGCAAAACAAAAATATCAACACGCTGCACTGATTTTGTCTGATTCAAGAAAAAAAGCCGCCACTAAGTTAAGTAAAATGATCACCAAAAGCATGGCTGAACTTAACATGCCCTATGGCAAATTTTTCATCGATATTTGCCAAGATAAAAGCGAAAACTTATCGATTAACGGTAATGACAGCGTGAGTTATCTAGCGAGTTTAAACCCAGGGCAAGCGTTAGAAGCGATGAATAAAGTTGCCTCAGGCGGCGAACTGTCTCGTATCAGCTTAGCGATGCAAGTTATTCTGGCTGATAAAATTATCACCCCTACCTTAATATTTGATGAAGTGGATGTGGGTATCAGTGGTCCAACCGCCGCTATGGTAGGTAGCAAATTGAAACAACTAGCAAAAAATACCCAAGTTATTTGTGTAACTCACTTACCGCAAGTGGCCAGTAAAGGTCATCAACAATTATTTGTCGCTAAATTAACCGATGGTGAACATACAGAAACCACAGTAACTGAACTTTCTAGCAATGGCCGCGTCCAAGAAATTGCTCGCTTACTGGCTGGTGATAAAATTACCGAAAATAGCCTAGCTAACGCGCAAGAATTACTGGCCGGATAAAGCAAAGATCAGCAAGCGGGTAAAATAAACTAAAAATTATTTTGTATCTGTTAGCCCGCTTCGCTATTATCCCCATTCAAACTATAAAGGATAATTATAATTAACATGTTTTTTCGAGTATTAGCTATTGTAATCGCCTTGTCTGTTTCTGCCTGTTCTAGCTGGGTTTATCGTATAGATATTCCACAAGGAAACTATCTAGAGCAAAAAGATATCGACAAACTTCAAATTGGTATGACAAAAGAACAAGTTAAGTTTGTATTAGGTAGCCCTGTTGTTGAAGGCGCGTTTAATAAAGATATTTGGCATTATGTTTATAGTTTCAAATCAGGTCGAAGCGACGAATTTAACGCAAAAAAACAATTTACCATTACCTTTGATAACAACAAGGTTGTTAATGCTGAAGGTGATTTTGAATTACCGGAAAGCTATAACGTGCCTATGGTTAACTAGGGTTTAGTTAACTAGCGACTAGTTGTTTTTTGAACATCATCACTCTTTCACATTGGCGTCCAAGAATGTACTGATGCAGTGCAGCCATTAATGACTTTAATGGCTAGGAACTGCCATGTGAGCTTGATATAAGGTTCATCCTGAAGATAAAGCATGTCTATTTAGGACATGCTTTTTTATGGCTAAATTTTTAATAAATCACCTAGTTAAGTCAGGCTAAGTCACACTAAATCATATATCAAAATAGTAAATTAACTCTCGCCAGTATTACCTCGGCGTGGCTAAACCCGACCGCCAGTAATTTTATTAGCCCGGCCTTCTTCTTTAGCTTTTTCTGCTCTGCGTTTACGTACTTCTTTCGGGTCAGCAAGCAGTGGACGGTAAATTTCAATACGATCTAAGTCTTTCACCTTATCGGTTAATTTAGCTAAGCGATTCCAAATACCAACATTATTAACGGCTAAATCTATTTCAGGAAATTCTTCAACTATGCCAGAAGCTAAAATGGCTTGCTCTAACGTAGTGTTAGGCTCCACGGTACAGCTAATAATCTCTTGTCGTGTTGGTGTGCCGTAAACCACCTCAATCTCGAGTGGGGCTTGCACATTAATTTCTTCACTCATAACCTATTCGCTCATTTAATGTAAACTCTATTAATACACAGCTTATACCACTAACCGTATACTTCTTTTGCTCGCTGAGTAAACGCTTGCACCATATTATTGGCTAAATTATTAAATACTCGACCAAAAGCCAAATCAAACATTTTATTAGAAAATTCATAATCCAAGGTCAATTCAATTTTACAGGCATCGTCAGATAAGGCTTTTAATTGCCAACCACCCACAAGAGACTTAAAAGGCCCGTCAACTAAACTCATTTTAACTTCTTGGTTACTAATGAGAATATTCTGCGTGGTGAACCATTTTTTCAGACCACCTTTAGACACTAATATCGCGGCTGTCATACTATGTTCGTCTTGGGCAACTATTTTACTATCACTACAATTAGGTAAAAACTTTGGGTAGGCGATCACATCATTAATTAAAAAATACATGTCTTCTACACTGTGCATCACTAATGCACTACGGCTTATGTTTGGCATTCACCCTCCAATTCTCAAGGGCGCTATCATAGCAAATGTCTTTTAAAAACGCATTAAAGTGAAAAATGATAAATAAGCCATTTAAATAACAGCAATACTCCGTATAATGTTGATGATTGCTATTTTTGGTAGCAAACAAAATGGAAATATAATGGCAAAGAAAAAGAAATCAAGCAGCAATACTATTGCTCTAAATAAAAAAGCACGTCATAACTATACCCTCACTGATAAGTTTGAAGGCGGAATGAGCTTACAGGGCTGGGAAATTAAAAGTATACGCAGCGGAAAGGTAAATATATCTGACTGTTACGTACACATAAAAAATGGTGAAGCCTATTTACTTGGCGCTGAAATAATGCCGCTTAACGCCGCTTCTAGTCACGTGGTTTGTGATCCTAATCGTGACCGAAAATTACTCTTAAACCGTCGAGAGCTAGAGAAAATTATTGCCGCTGTAGAGCGCGATGGTTATTCCTTAATCGCCACTGCAATGTATTGGAAAGCTTGTTGGGTTAAATTAGAGTTTTATTTGGGCAAAGGTAAAAAAGACCACGATAAACGTGCTGACATTAAAGACCGAGAATGGGCAGTTGATAAAGGCCGTTTAATGAAAAATAGAAACTTAGACAGATAATTGATTAAAAAATATCACGTTGTCTATTTAAGCCAAGCGTTGTATAATGCGCTGCATAGACTTATATAGTTTATGGCAGCAAAGAGTAGAAAAGAAGTAAAGAGTAAGCTTTGGGGCGGATCTAGGATTCGACGAGATTCATGAAACCCGAGGTGCATGCCCAGGGGCGGTTTGCCTGGTAAAAAGCCGCAAAACTATAATTGCAAACGACGAAACGTTCGCACTAGCCGCTTAGGCTAGCCATCGCCTCAAAAATTCTCCTATTGTTTAGAGGATCGATGGTCACCCCAAATAGGATAGCGAGGGAAGCACGCTTAAGGCTGAACCGCGAAATAGTATTAAGCTCACCATGACGAAGCCTGTCGGTTGGCGTCCAAGTGGTTAAATAAATGATCGACTAAGCATGTAGTACCAAGGATGTAGGCTTTTCGGACGGGGGTTCGATTCCCCCCCGCTCCACCAAAATAAAGACCGTTTTTAGTCCATTAGTTATACCTAGTAACTTTTAGATTTGGCCATAGTCTGGCAACAGACTATGATAGAAAACCGCTTAATTGCGGTTTTTTTATGTCTAAAATTTACAAAACAACCTGCACTCATAGTATCAAGGACTCTGCCCCCATTGATTACATAAATTTAAGGACAAGCTAAAAGCGAGTAATAAACCTAGATATGTCGCTTATACTATGAAATATAAGGTAAAATAGTGACAAAATATTCTACTTAAAAGAACTAATGGCAAATTTTAAGACTCACTTCAATATAGCGGCTGCTTGTACAGGTATTAGCTCTGCAGTGCTATTATCAGCAGGTCATACTGACATCAATACAGCATTATGGTTTTGGTTTTTAGGTACTATCGGGGGATTGTTACCTGATATTGATTCCGACAACTCGACATCACTTGATATTATTTTCAATATATTTACCGCCGTCATTCTGCTGATGGTTTTGCGCTATATTACCGGAGAGCATTTTAGAGAGATCCGTTTTATTGAGTTGCTGGTAATACCTTTAGCCGTTTATAGCATAATGAAATGGCTGATCAGGCCGTTATTTGAAAAAGTGACGGTTCACCGGGGCAGCTGTCATTCTCTGTTATTCCTTATTTTATGCGGCCTACTAACAACGCAGCTAACTTGGATATTCAATAACGAATATGCCACTAAGTCGGCTATCCTTGCCTTACTTTCAGGTGGGTTTGTTTTCTTTGGCGGGCTTATTCATTTAATTTTAGATGAGATATACAGTGTTGATTTAAGTAATATCCGCATTAAACGCTCTTTCGGTACAGCCCTGAAAATAGCCTATTTTAAAAGTAAAGGTGCAACATTTATGATGTTAGTTGCCAGCATCGCATTAGGCTATATGCTACCGGAAACTGATACAACAATGAATTTATTAGCAGATTGGTCAGCTTTTAATTTCTACTAAGAAGAGCACCAGTCGATTGATATTGAGGGAATATATACTGTCTGTTGGACGTCATATTTTCACAAAAAAAAGACACTAAAACGTGTCTTTTTTTATCTCTTATTGCTCTCTAAAATTTTCAATTAGCCTATTTTACCAGGCTAACTTTTTACCCCATACGATGCAGGGCACAAATTTTATTACCTGATGGATCACGTAAATAAGCAAGGTAAAGATTACCAATCGGTGCACTTCTAACACCTGGTGCGTCTTCACAAGCAACACCACCATTAGCAACACCCGCCGCTTGCCATGCATCAGCTTGCTCAGGAGACGTAGCAGCAAAACCAATAGTGCTGCCATTACCATGACCGGCTTCTTCACCGTTTATTGGCTTAGTTAGGGCGAGAATTCCATTGTCAGTAAAATAAAAGCACCGACCTTTTTCATCCATTACACCCGGTTTATGGCCTAGTTCACCTAAAATGGCATCGTAAAATACTTTTGATGCTTTTACGTCGTTCGCACCTATCATGATATGACTAAACATTTAATTTTCCTTTTTAATTGAACAAAAACACCAAGGGCGTTAGCTAAATTTTTAAATGATTTAGCTAACGCTTTAGTATCTAAAACTGCCTCTAGCATGCACGATAAGCAGTTAATAACACAATAAAAAATTTGCATAACTTATAAAGTTTATAAGTCCTGTTTTAGCCAACAGCCTTAACTCCTGGGTTTTAATTGACCTGTTGAGTCACAACTTGCCAAGTCTTAGCTTGGTACTTGACGGCATAAACGCCAATATACAACACTCAGCAGAAGGTTTAACTGGTCTTTACTTTCAGTTATCTATACGTCATTTATTAACACATCATTTGTTAATAAATCTTCACTGTTAGCACTGCGGTTTTCTGCTATCCACAAATAAAATACCGGTAACACGAACAAGGTGAAAAATGTGCCAATGGCCATACCGGCAACTAAAATAATACCTATGCTATTTCTTGCCTCTGCACCAGCGCCAGTAACTAATACTAGCGGAAAGTGGCCCAGTATGGTTGCCGCTGTGGTCATTAATATGGGTCGTAAACGTGTCGTTGCTGACTCAATAACGGCGTCAAATTTACTGCTGCCTGCTTCTTGTAAATGATTGGCGAATTCGACAATTAAAATACCATTTTTCGCGATGAGTCCCACTAAGGTGACTAAGCCAATTTGCGAGTAAATATTTATCGTGGTTAACTCCAAAAATGGTAGTAATAATGCCCCAGACAAGGCTAATGGCACACAGCCGAGTAATATCACTAACGGGTCACGATAACTATTAAATTGAATCGCTAATACTAAGAAAACAATGACTAAAGATATTGCCATGACGGTGATTAAACTATTACCTTCAGCACGAATTTGACGCGATTCACCGGCATAATCTAAGTTGTAGTTATTGGGTAACATATCAGCCGCTGCTGACTCTAAGGTTTGTAATGCCTGCTCTTTTGTTACCCCAGGTAATATTCCACCATAAACCCTAAACGAATTTTGTTGACCAAACGAGCCTAAGGTTCTGGGCACTGTGCGATATTTAATTTCAGTAAATGCCGATACCGGTATTAACACACCCGCGGGTGTTTTCACGGTTAGGTTTAATATTTTTTCAGGTTGTGAGCTGATATTATCAGCGACCATTGGAATAACCCTATATGCCTTGCCATTAGCATCAAAGCGATTGACATAATTGCTGGAAAGATAGGTTGATAACTGGCTACTCACGTTAGCCACCGTCATACCTAAGTCAGCAATTTTATCTCGGTCTATTTTTAGTTCAACCTGCGGTAAATCAATTTTTAAATCCGTATCGGCATAAAGAAATTCGCCACTTTGAAATGCCGCACCCACCAGTTTGTCAGCGTACAATTTCATTTCACTGTAGGGCGATGAAGACTTAACCACCAGCTCAACATCAAACTGCCCTGCGGTAGGCAATGGCGAAGGTAAAATAGGTAGCAAGTTTAAACCTTCAGAGCTCTGTAGACGCCCATAAACTTCAGGCAGCATTTCTTGAATGCTTTTATCTCGTTTATCATTACTGACAAATTCAAGACCGCTAAAACCACCGCTACTAAATATTATCTGCCATATCTCTTTGCTACCTTCTGTTTCTAGTAAGGTTTTAGCGACACTGGCGACATTATCTTCACTGTATTTTAATGAGGCATCGGGTGGGGATTGTACAATAATGAAAACGCTGCTTTGATCTTCAGTCGGCGCTAGCTCTTTTGCTGACATTAAATAAAAAGGCACAATTAATAACGAAACAATCAGGGCAAAAAAGAACAACTGTCCTTGCCAGTGAAAAGTTTTTGCTAATAATCGACCATAAAAATTTTGTAAATGCTCAAATGCGTGGTTAACCTTAACGGTTAATTTACCTTCTTTACCACCTTCACTTGATACATAAGCACTCATTATCGGTGACAAGGTAACGGCAACCACGCCAGAAATGAGTACAGCGATAGCCAAGGTAAAAGCAAACTCTTTAAATAAAACCCCGGTTAAGCCTGATAAAAAGCCAATCGGTATATAAACTACGGCCAAAGTTAAGGTCATGGCAATAATTGGCACCAGCAGTTGTCGAGAGCTCATCAAAGCGGCTTGTATACGTGGCACACCAGCGCGCATATGTCGGGCAACGTTTTCAACCACCACAATAGCGTCGTCTACCACTAAGCCAACCGATAAAACGATGGCTAATACGGTGAGTAAGTTCAAACTAAAGCCCATCAACCAAATAGCGGCAATGGCGCCTAATATAGAAATAGGAATGGTCACTAAAGGCACTAAGGCCGCTCTAAATGACCCCATTAACACCACAACAACAATACCGACTAACACTATGGTTTCCATGAGTGTGGTGATAATTTCTTGTAACGCGTCTCGCATATAAAGTGTGCCGTCGTAGGCAATATCTATTTTAATATGTGGTGAGGCGGCATTGATTTCATCAAGCACTGTATAAAGTTCATCGCCGATGGAAATTTCATTCGCACCAGGTAAAGGCCAAACCGAAATATAAACGGTATCTTTACCATTAAAACGCGCGGTAGCCGTGGCTTGCTCGGCGCTATACTCTACCCGCGCAACGTCTTTTAAATACACGACCGCGTTATCGCTTTGCTTAACAATTAACTGTTCAAACTCACTGACCGACGACATTTGTGTATTGGCCACAATATCGATTTTTTGCCGCGCGTTTTCACTATAACCTAACGTTGAAATACGGTTATTATCCGCCAAGGCTTGATAGACTTCATCAGCGCTAAGATTGAAAATATTTAATTTGTCAGCATCAAGCCAAACCCTCATTGCTGGAGTTCGGGCGCCTTCAATACCGACCTTTTGTACCCCGTCAATATTGTTAATAATCGGGTTGATTTCTCGTGTAAGGTAGTCGGTAATTTGCGCGAGTGTTGAACCTTCTGATGCCACATTAAGATAAAACACAGCGAAAGGTCTATCGGTTCTTGTTACAGTAACAAAAGGGTCTTCTGCACCGGCCGGCAACTCAAATTTTATTTGATTAAGGCGAGTGTTTAGCTCAGATAACGCGTCGGTACTATTTTGATTAAGCTTAAGCCAGGCTGTTACTTTACTTTGGCCTGAGCTAGTGCTTGATTCGACAAAATCAACCCCAGGAACGGTTGATGCTACTCGCTCTACTGGGTCGGTAACAAAACCTTTAACCACATCAGCAGAAGCGCCGGTATAGTTAGTGGTTATTTCCAGTGAAGCCCCTTCAATTTTAGGAAATTGTAATACCGATATCGCATTAACCGCCCATAAACCCACCAAACAAATAAATATCGATAATACGGTGGACACTACAGGTTTTCGAACAAAAACATCCATAAGATGTTTCGATGAAGATAATTCTTTTAGCATGACTATTCCTATCCGCCTAAGTTATCTTGATCAAAGTAAGTTTTTAAACCTTGGCGCAATTTAAATGCTCCTTTGGCGGCGATCAAATCGTCTACCTTGAGTCCTTTAATCACAATAACTTGCTCGTCGATTCTATCACCCAAAACAATTTTTTCTCTGCTCGCGCGATAATCGCCTTGCTCATCTTTAATCAGTTTAAAAACATAATCGCCCAGCTGATCACGCACAATCGCCAAGTTTGGCACTGTGATCACAGATTGGGCCGGCATAATGGGTAAGGCAACTTTAACTAATTGATTGGCTTTAATGTCCAGCGCTGAATTAAACACCTTGGCTCGATACTTAAGTTGACGAGAGTCTTGGCTATATAAAGACGCTACTGAACTGATCATGGCTTCACTGCTAATGCCGGTTGAAGCAGCATCAGCATTTACGGTAATTTCAACGCTACTATTTACCGGTAATTGTGCATAGGTTTGTGGGACCTTAAAATCTACCCAAATATAGTTTTCAAGACCGAGCAGGTCGGTAATGTCAGCGTTTTTATCAAGAAACTGTCCAAGATTAATATTATGAATACCGACACTGGCATCAAAAGGTGCCGTAATGATTTTTTTTGCAATAATGGCTTCTAAACGCGTCGTATCAGCGATAGCAATGCTATATTCTGCTTGTGCTAAGTCGACACTTTCTTTACTGATGCGACTTGCTTTTTCTAGCGTGATATAACGCTGCAGTGTGCGTTTTTTCAATTTCATCGTCGCCTTAGCTGAGGCCAATGACGCTAACTCTTCACTATGATCTAATTCAACTAATACTTGGCCTTTTTTAACCCTATCGCCTGAGGCCATATTAAGTTTGCTGACCTTGCCAGCCAGTTCGTTTTTCAAGGTGATATATTTAACCGCTTGCCCTTCACCAATGACAGATATTTGTTTTTGGTAAGTAACACCTTGCGCCCGAAAGGCTTGTACTTTTGCACTAGGCTCAGGTCCAGATTGCATTTTCTGGCCACCTGACAATGACGCTTTATAATAAAACAAGCCACCAACAACAGCAGACACAATAACAACAACAATAAACCAACGGATTAATTTCATAACGCTTTCCTAAGGTAAAATATCGCAGCAATCCCATGCCGACGACACACCTGTAAAAATGTTTCACAGGGTATAACCTCAATCACAATTGAGGTCGATAATTAATTCATAATATTTCTATCAACACCACGGATAACCTAACCTTGTGCTGATATAGAGAGTGCTAATAGTGACTAAACTTCAATCAGATTAAGTGTAGACAAAAACGGCCATTATTTTGTCATACAAAAGTGAAAAGCAAAAGAAAATACAGCTAACTAACCACATCATTACATTATTGCCCACTTGTGCTCATTAAACTTAATGGAACGGGTCTGTTTTTTAGTGGTCTGCTATCACATTAATTTAACTTACGTTAATATACCCACTCTACTTCAAGATGCAGTTTCAGGGCTAAATAGTGAAGTAAAGTAGGTATGTAACCCTGAAAATTTCTTAATCGCAAATTACTGGAGCACCTTTTGCTTAAAAAACTTACGCTTTTATCGGCAACAATCATAACAACTTATCTTTTATCATTAACCATCAGTCTCTTGGCTACAGCGAAAACTGCGCCCGTAAGCAGTGTCGCACAAATAACGGCTGACTATGCTGTAGCGACCTACCAAGATGATATGCTGAATAGTTTACGTGCGCTGATTAAGCACAACACGGTCGCCAAAGAAGGAGTGTCAGTTAATGACAATCCGGCTCACATTGCCTTTAAAGCAGAATTGAAAAAACAAGCGCAAACACTCGGCTTCGATTACCTCGACGATGGCTATGTGGTTATTATTGGCTTAGGTGCCCAAAAAGAACGGCTGGGTATTATTACTCATGGCGATGTGCAACCCGCTAATCCAAAAAAATGGCAAAAATCACCTTTTGAACTTGATATCACCACAGAGCCGGGGCGATTAATTGGCCGTGGTACTGAAGATGATAAAGGCCCAATTTCAACCGCGTTATATGCCATGAAGGCGATTAAAGATAAAAAATTAGCACTGAACAAACGTATTGAGTTATACATTTACATGGCGGAAGAGTCAGATTGGGAACCACTAAAAGCTTATATCAAAACCCATGACTTACCACAAACCAATATCACCATTGACGCCGAATACCCGGTGGTAACCGCAGAAAAAGGTTACGGCACTATTAAGTTAGTTTTTAACCAGCAAGAAAAACCCACAATTTCGCCTTATGTGAGTGAATTTAGCGGTGGCTTCTTTGGTAGCCAAATCCCTGAAGATGCCAGTGCGACTATTGAAAATGCCAATATTGTGCTACTAGAAAGGTTAATGCGCAAAGCACTGAGTTACCAAGGTGTCAGCTTTGATCTTGAACTAAAAGACAGCACCTTAACTATTAAAGCATTAGGTAAGTCAGCACATTCTTCAAAACCTGATGAAGGCGTAAATGCTATTCCCTACCTTGCCGATTTATTGTCTAGTACGCGTTGGGTCAATAATGGTCCAGGTACTTTAGTTAACTTTATTAATGACAATATTGGCCTAAGTTTAACAGGTGAAAAATTTGGTAACATTGCTTATCAAGATGATTTTATGGGCCCAATGACTGTCTCCCCTACCGTAATAAAACAGCATGATGAAAGCATACAGCTGAACATTAACTTGCGCCGTCCACAAGGCAAGAGTAAACAGCAACTTAACGATGAAATACATCAAGCAGTACAAAACTGGAATAACAAATTTGATGCGGATGTTACAGAGTTAGCGCATGATATTGGTGACCCTTTTGTACAAAAAGAGGTGCCACATATTAATACCTTATTAGCGGTGTTTACCCACTTTACTGGCATTGAAGACGCGAAACCTATCGCCATTGGTGGTGGGACAAATTCACGCTTATTTCCCAATGCGGTTAGTTTTGGCCCGTCTATGCCCAATGCCGAATACACCGGACATTCAGAGCATGAGTTTATTACTATGGAACAGTTTGTTTTAAATTTAAAAATGTATACCGCGGCGTTAGTCGAATTAGCTAAGTAAATATAGAAATAGCTGTCAGTTAGACACTACCTGTTAGAAGCTGTCAGTTAATAGCTGTCAGCGTTCAGTTTACTTGTTGGTTGGGCTTTCATGCCTTGCTTTATCTGTTCGCTTACCGGTTGACACACTGAAGTTTCAGTACAACAATCGCTGCTCCTTTTAAACATGGTTTTGTCTTTAAATAAGCTAATAGACTTGGTATTTAGCACTCGTCGCGATATTATTTAACAAAATAATTTATGTATTAGTGCTATGAAAAAAGTTTGTTTAGTTACGGGTGGTAGTTCGGGTATTGGTTTAAGTATTGTTAAGCTGTTTTTAGCAAAAAAATATCAGGTCTTTAATCTTGATCTTACCGCGTCAGATTTTGGTGATTTTTGCCCTTGTGATATCACCAAGGTTAACGACGTTAGCCGGATCATTGCTAATATTGCCAAACAAGGCCCTATCGACGTATTGGTTTCTAACGCCGGCATACATTTTTCAGGCTCTATTGAAAACACCAGTGAAGCAGATTTTGAGCGGGTTTTTAATATCAACGTAAAAGGTGCTTATGCGGCTATTAAAGCGGTTTTACCTGTCATGAAAACACAACAAAACGGCGCAATAATTTTGATGTCATCAGATCAAGCACTGATTGCCAAACATAACTCGTTTGCTTATAACCTCAGTAAAGCCGCACTAGCCTCAATGGCAAAAACCACTGCACTTGATTACGCACAATATAATATTCGCGCCAATGCTGTTTGCCCAGGCACTATTGAAACCCCGCTTTACCATCAAGCCATTAATAATTATTGTGCAAGGTCAGGGGCGAACAAAGCTGACGTGCACGCAGAAGAAGCGGCATTGCAACCTTTAGGCAGACTAGGACAGGCAGAAGAAGTAGCCGAATTGGTGTATTTTCTTGGCTCAGACAAAGCAAAATTTATCACAGGTAGTTTGCAAGTGATCGACGGCGGCTATACAGCGCAATAGCACTAAATTCAACTGAATCCAACTAAATCAATACGATAAATACAATACATACCCATGAAAATAATCGATCCACATCTGCATTTATTTGCTCTTAATGAAGGTAACTATCAATGGTTAAGAGCAGAGAACCCACCTTTTTGGTCAGATAAGCACCTAATAGCTAAAAACTTTTCTGAGCATGACCTAACATTAACCTCACCGTTAATATTAGCTGGTTTTGTGCACATTGAAGCGGGTTTTGATAATCAGCAACCTTGGCACGAAATTGCTTGGTTAGAAAATACCTGTAACATGCCCTTTCGCAGCATAGCAATGCTCGATATTACCCTGCCAAAATTGAAATTTTTACAGCAAGTCGACAAGCTAATGCGCTATCAAAGTGTGGTCGGCGTTCGTTATATTTTAGATGATGACGCTTTAGCCATTCTTAGCGATAAAAACAGCCAAGATAACCTAGCAAGCTTAGCCGAAAATAAACTCATTTTTGAGCTTCAAATGCCACTAGCAAACCATCAGGCCGTCGATAGTTTACTTAACATATTATCACTAACACCGGATTTACAGCTTTGTATTAACCACGCGGGTTGGCCAACACAAGATAAGGTGCAACAGGCGCATTGGTTAAACAACCTTAAACGCTTGGCTAGCTTTGACAATATTTTCATCAAATGTTCTGGTTTTGAAATAACCGACCGAGCTTACTCACTAAGTTGGTCATATAAAATCATCCGACAATGCATCGACATTTTTGGTGTTGAACGCGTGATGCTCGCCAGTAATTTTCCGCTATGCTTGTGGCATGCTAGCTATCAAGAAACTTGGCTTGCTAATACTCAAGGTATAAGTACTGAGCTTACAAAAACAGAGCTTTTAAAAAAAGAGTCTGAATTTGCCCTTAACACCGAACAGTTACAGCAATTATGCTTTAGTAATGCACAGCGTTTTTACAAATTTCTATAACGGCTAAACAAGCAGTAAGCGCTTATACAAAATATAACTCGCAATAATGACTTATTTGCCGCAAAATAATTTCTCATTCATCTCTATCTAGGTAAAAACATTTCGTTTTAAACACTTATGGATGCATTCGATAAAAAAATACTGAACATATTACAACATGACTGTACCGCGTCGGTGAGTGATGTTGCCAGCCAAGTGGGTCTGTCAACAACCCCATGCTGGCGACGTATTCAAGCGATGGAAAAGTCTGGCATTATTAAAGGTCGCGTAGCACTTGCTGATCCAGAGCAACTTAATGTCGGCTTAACGGTATTTGTTACCATTAAAACCAATCAGCACAACCCGAAATGGCTTAGTGAGTTTAGAAAGGTAGCGATAGATTTTCCGGAAATTTTAGAGTTTTATCGCATGAGTGGCGAGGTAGATTATTTACTGCGTGTGGTAGTGCCCCACATGAAAGCTTATGACAGCTTTTACCAACGCTTGATCACACGGGCAAGTTTTGCTGACATTAGCTCTAGCTTTGCCATGGAAGAAATTAAATACACCACCGCCCTACCCATTGACTATATCTAAGACCAAAGAGGTTAAATTAGCTATCAGTTTGAAGTACTGAGCTGTCAGTAAAATCAAACAAACAGCCCTTTCTTTTTAACTGAAAGCTGACAGCTTACAACTGACAGCTAATCTTTTTAACCCATTATTTCAAAGCATTGACTGTCACATTAGGTGAGCGTTTAACTATTTCGTCATTAAGCTCAATACCAATGCCTGGGGTTTCAGAGACTTCAAAAAAACCATTCACCGGTTGTGGGTCTTGTAAACATAGCTCACGGTTCCAGTCTTTAATCGCATAAGTATGATGCTCATGAATTAAAAAGTTTGGAATCGCGGTTTCAAGATGCAAAGACGCCGCTGTAGCCACTGGCCCTCCACAGACATGGGCCTGAATACGAATGTCGTAAACGTCGGCATAATCACACACTTTTTTAGCTTCGGTAAAGCCACCACATAAGCCAATATCAGGCTGTAACACGTCAATACTTTGGTCTTCAAAATAAGGTCTTACATCCCAACGGTGATACAAGCGCTCGCCACCCGCAATGGGCACGTTAACATTGTTAGCCACTTTTTTATGTACGGCCGAGTTCAGATAGTTCACTGGCTCTTCGTAGAACATGCAGCCAACTTCTTCAACAATTCGTCCCATTTGAATCGCTGAAGCCGCGCCCATTAATGAATGCGATTCAAAAATAATGTCAACGTCTTCCCCCACGGCATCACGAATGGCGCGCAGGCGATTACCAAATAAGCGCATTTGTTTTGGGGTGAATAATTTAGTGCGATCAAATGAAGAACTGCCATCATGGTTATAAACAATCGGATCAACTTTTACCGCGTCATAGCCTTGTGCAACGGCCTTTAATGCGGCTTCTGCATATTGTGCAGGTTCAATAAGCTTAGTAATTTTCTCATCCCAATCAAACTGCAATTGGCTTGCATAGGTGCGCAACTTTTCATTAGTTTTACCACCTAATAATTGATAAACCGGTAAGCCGAGTGCTTTACCTTTTATATCCCACAAAGCGGTATCTATCGCACTCATGGCCGAGTAAAGCACTGGGCCGCCACCTAAACCCCAAAAGCTTTCTCGTAGCATTCTAGACCACAATAATTCGGTATTAAAGGGATTAAAGCCTATCAGTATCGCTTCACTAATCTCTTTTAACATTGCCGCAGCAGCACTGTGACCCCAGTCGTAAGCCAGACCTGCTTCACCGACACCTGAAATACCTTCATCGGTATGTACACGAATAAATACTGGGTTCCAACCTGGACGTTTTGGACATTCAATATCAAAAATTTCTACATGAGTTACTTTCATTATGCTCTCTTTACATGTTTTTTAAATGCGCTGCTAAAATCACTACAGCCATGATACTCAGGGTTATAGCGCGAAATTTGGATCTTCTTTATAGACTCTACGTAACATCGCTGGCCAAGCTTTTTGCCCACCCGTTTGTCCGGTATGCACTATGTTTGCCTGTGCTTTAATACCATCAACAATACTTTGGTCAACCAATAGTGGCTTCATACCCATCGACATTACTTGTACTTGAATTTGACAAGCTCGTATTAAATCATACATATGCATAAAAGCATCACCTATGGTTTTGCCCATGGTTAAGGCGCCATGATTACGCAATAACATGAAATTTTTATCACCTAGGTCTTGCTGTATACGCAACTTTTCATCGTCGTTGACCGCCAAACCTTCATAATCGTGATAACTGAGTGAGGCAAGTGCGAACATTGAATATTGGCTAATAGGCAATAAACCTGCTTCTAAACTCGCCACCGCTATCGCTTCATTACTGTGCACATGCAAGGCACAAATATCGTCATGACGAACGGCGTGAATAGCACTATGAATGGTAAAACCTGCGGGGTTAAATTCAAACGGGCAGTCGGCATCAACTATTTTGCCCGCCATGTCTACTTTAACTAAATTCGACGCGGTAATTTCATCAAACCGTAAACCAAAAGCATTAATCAATACATGCTCTGTACCCGGAATACGCACCGAAACATGGGTGTAAATTAAGTCATCCCAGCCATGCAAGGCAATCAGTCGATAACATGCGGCTAAATCTACTCTGAGTAGCCATTCTTGTGCTGATACTTTATCTTTTAAATCAATTACGGGAACTGCTAACATCAGCCTTTACTACCTTTTGCTTGAAAAATAATATCGATGGTATATTTGTTATAAACCTTATCCTATGATGGCATAGAGTGAAAGCTCCAGATATTATTAGTTATACCAATTTCACTCATTATCTGATCATTTTTACTGGTTAAAATAACCCACTACTGCGTTATTTATTTAATAATTAGAACAACTAGTTATTAAAATAAATGCCTTATATTTGGCCATTTTCCTTGCGTATAAAGTAGACCACCTAATTAATGAAATTGGTATGACAACCATTTATATACCCTCTTTTGGAAAAACCTTTTTATGTGTATTTTATTTATCGCCATTGACCAACACCCTGACTACCCGATTATTATCTGTGCTAATCGCGATGAGTTCCATCAACGCCCAACACAAAATATGCACTGGTGGCCGGAGCAAAAGATATTAGCGGGTAAAGATTTACAAGCACAAGGCACTTGGCTTGGCTTAAGCCCTGAAGGCGACTTCTCAGCCTTAACTAACTTTCGTCGACCGGCAAGTTTTGATGCGAAAAAACGCTCTCGCGGTGATTTAGTGGTGCAAGCATTGCAAAACGGAGACCTTAAAACCCAGCAACATTTATCGCAAGTGTCAGATAAATACAACGACTTTAATCTCGTGTTTGGTCCGTTAAATAATTTGCAGGCATTTGATAGTGTTAATAAAAACTTTGTCAGCCTTAAACCTGGCTTTCATAGCGTCTGTAATGGCGCATTAGATGATATTTGGCCAAAAATGGCCTTAGGCCTAAATACCTTGGAAGGTTTAATTACCGCTGATAAGGTAAATATTGCCGCATTATTCTCTGTGATGATGAACCAAGAACTTGCGCAAGAACAACATTTACCGGTTACTGGCATAAGTGAAGAGTTGGAGTCGCTACTGAGCAGTATCTTTATCATATCGCCTGACTATGGCACGCGTTCGACAGCCATAATTTTACAAGCAAAAACAGGTGACATTGAAGTTTACGAACGTAACTATAATAGCGCTGGCGAGGTAGTAAATGAAAACAAGTTCGATATCGAGTCAAGTAAGAAAAGCTAAATGGTACTTTTACTAGATAGTACTTTTAATCCTGTTGATAAATAGTATTGATAAAAATGTCAGTACTGTGCAAAAAAACGCTGCAAATAACGCTGCAAAAAGTGCAGTCTTACAACATCTGACGAATAATAGCAGCAATAATGGCAATAAATACCACTACCCAGAGTATTTTAGCGTATTTTTGCTGCTGCTCTACTGCCATTGGTTTGCCAAAACGTTGTCCTAAAATCACCATCAAGGCAACCGCCGAAAACACACAAAATAAAATAATCAATAAAGTCATATCACTTGTTACCCTAATAGCAAAATTTTACTAGCGCAGTTGAATTTTCAAGAAAAAACTACCGCGCTAGCTCAAGTATCATACCGAGATTTGCACTATCTGCAAACTTTCCTAAACCTATCTGCAAACTTTCCTAAACAATGTATATGTTCTTTTAGATAACAAATTTATTAAGATCTGACATCTGTGCTTTCATTTTAAAATTAATCATTTACCATAGAAAATTATTTTCAATATTAACGAAATTCCCATGGCAAACACTGATAGCTTTATCGATAAGCGTCGATTTATAATTCGTTTAGGCAAAGCTTTACATAAATTCGGTACTCCCGCTTATCGATTGGAGGCACATTTAGCCGATGTATCAAAAAGCTTAAATGTTTTTGGCTCTTTTGTGATTAGCCCAACATCGTTAACCTTTATTTTATCTGAAGATGACGAAAACCAAGACTACAATCATATTTTACGTGTTGCCCCGGGCGAACTTGATTTAGGTTCATTGGCACGTGCCGACGAATTGGTTGACGAACTTACCTCGGGTCAACGAACACTATCAGAAGCCATTGAACGCTTAGACGAAATTGCCAACAAACCTAACCCTTATGGTCGATTTTTAACCTTTTTGGCTTTTGGCGCTTCAAGTGGCGCTTTTGCCATGCTAATGCACACCAGTTGGAATGACGTTTTTTGGTCCACCTTGTTGGGTTTTGTGGTTTGCTTATTTGCCTTTGGGGCAGAGCACTCGCGCCGTGTCACAGATATGTTAGAACCCATTGCCGCGATGACAACCGCTATTTTAGCCACGGCTATTGCCTTAATAGATCCCAGCATTAATATCCCTTTGGTGGTGTTGTCGAGTATTATCGCCTTCATTCCAGGCTTGTCGTTAACCTTGGCTTTATCTGAGCTTGCCTCGCGAAATTTGATTTCGGGAACCGCCAGGCTAATGGATGCCTTAATGATCTTATTTAAGATTTACTTTGGTGGTGTTTTAGGTATAGCTCTGGGAAAAATGATGTGGGGTGAAGTTGCTTTTATTCAGCCACCCAGCACACCTAATTGGACCTCATGGGCGGCAGTGACCACCTTATCAATTAGCTTAGTTATTTTATTTAAGTGTCGTAAAAAAGATGCACCTTGGGGCATTATTTCAGGTTATATTTCTTTTGGTGCCAGTATCATTGGCGCTGAATATTTAGGCGTTGCTCTTGGTGCCTTTGTTGGTGCCTTTGCCTTAGGCATATACAGTAGTATTTTTTCACGCATTATGAATCTTCCCTCAAGTATTGTTAAATTAATGGGCTTGGTGGTATTGGTACCAGGAAGTAAAGTGTATATTGGTTTAAGCAACGCAGTATCAGGGCAAACTATGCTAAATGCCACTGACATCGGCTCACAAACCTTTCTAATTTTCATGTCATTAGTAGCCGGATTAATATTTGCTAATGTGGCATTTCCATCGAGAAAAGTCCTTTGATCATAAATAATAACACTAAGCGGCTTAACTAATGGCGACCAAAACAAAATATCACCATGGAGATTTGCGTAAGTCGTTAGTCATTACCGCAACAGAAATGGTGACAGAGGCCGGCACTGAAGGTTTGTCGTTACGTAAACTCGCCGAGCGCATTGGTGTTTCGCGCACCGCGGCCTATCATCACTTTACCGATAAAAATGATTTGTTATGTGCGATTGCTGAGCAAGGTTTTGCACAATGGCATCAGCGTGTCGGTGAAATTTTTTCTGAAGAAAATCTGTCTAATGAAGAGAAGTATCGTCATTTTGTTCATGCTTATATCGGCTTTGCTACCAGTAACCCATCGTTATACGAACTGATGTTTGGCCGGGTTATTTGGAAAGAAAATAATAGCACTGAAGCGTTAAAGAAAATTGCCTATGCAACTTTTAACTACCAAGTTGAAATGACCAAATTATGGCAAGAACAAGGTATTATTATCAAAGAGGAAAATAGCTTAAGGTTGGCGCAAGTGACTTGGGCTACTTTGCACGGTATCGCGCGTTTGGTTATTGACGGTATATATGCACAAGAAAGCCAGATTGATGAAATGTGTGAATGTGCCGTTAACGTGTTTCTTGCTAGTACGCACAATAGCCATTGAATTAAGTAAGTGAGCAATTAGAAGTGAGACTAGATATTCAAGAGCAAGGCGCTTGATTGAGTATTAATTGGTTATTGGGATTAAAACTAACGCAGATATTGGATCCACTTTAGAATAATCGATTATTTATCTCAATAGATATAGCTAGCCATTGAGATAATGAATAAGACCACTTAAGCAAATTATAAGGTGATTAATTTATGACAACCGCTGACCATCAGACAAAACTTGCTCAATTTGATGAGTTTTTTTCCATAAACTATGCTTTTAACATCAACGCTAGTGTTATCGACTTAGCGCAATTGCCAAACTATCAGCAGTTTATTGAAAACATGCCAGCACCTTTTAAAATAGCGGCAGAAGTCAATACCGTCGATAAAAATGCCCTACGTGCGCTACAAGCAGTGACTGGGGTTGCTAGTCATTTAATGGATTACCTTAATCATCAAGCGAAAAAAATGGACCTACTGGTAGGTTACATTCTTAGTCAACAAAACGATGCAAGCACCAGATTTCAAGCCATTAAGTTTGGTGGCGGTGGCATTATTTTTAAAACCACGACACCTAACACCTTTAACACGGGTGACTTTCTTGACTTAAAGTTATTTTTTGCTGATGAAAACACCGCGTTTTATTGTGTTGGCGAAATTGTCAGTTGTGAAATAGTTGACAGCGAAAGCCAATACAAGGTGATTTTTCATCATATTCGTGCAGATGATCAAGAAACATTAGTGCGACATAGTTTGCATCAACAATCAAAACAGCTACAAGCACTAGCACAACAACGTAACCAAGCTAAAAATACTTCAGCGTAAATGTCTTAACCCTTGAGCTTACGGCTCATTGAACTTACAAGGCTAAGCTCAGTGGGGGCTTAAAATATGACCATAGGCTGGCGTAAAAGGTCTGTTAATAAAAATAACGCTGCCTAAACTACTGATGTTAATATTAAAAAAATAGCCTAGTGGATGACTAAGCTATTGTTTGGCTATTATTGAGTTTATCACTCAGTTATTGTTTATATCTCAGTTGTTGCTGCGCTATTCATCAGCATCAAACACTTAATGATAAATGCGGGCGCTTAGTCCTTCTCAAGCCAATACGGCTCCATCGCAATAGCAATAGCTTTAGTATTATCTAATGCCAATAACAAGCCTTGTACTTTACTCTGCTGCCACTGTACTAGTTTCTTTGGCGGTTCAGAGAGTTTTTCTAATTGTAGCTGAATAATCCACAGTGACTGTAACTCGCTGATACCTTGTTGTAAGTCTAGCCATGGCCGGCGAAATTTATCCCGTAAATCATTATCAAATAGTCCGCCAAGCCAAGTACCGGTTAATGAGCTGCGATACAATAGTTTGCTTTGTGCAATATATTGCTGACAGTCTGAACTCGCCATATTCTTCATCTGGGCACTAATTTCACTTAGGCTCAATTGAATTTTATCTTGAGCAAATGTCATCAGCGTATCATCACCGATTTTACTCGCCATAGCGGTATGCTCACTACGCGCTAAATAACCTTGTAATATTGACAGTTGCAGTTGATTAAAACGGCTACTATGTAACAGTTGGCTAATATCATCACTATCAGGAAAACGACGTTTTTCTATTTGAAGTTGTTCGATTAGTAGCTTGCTAAAATCAAGTTTTTTGCGGTAATTACCGGTTTTATTGGTCAGTTCTTGCAAATGTATCGCGTTATCAACCCAAGCAAGTAAGTGCACAAAGTGACTTAATTCATCTCTGATCAGTAATTCATCCGGCGATAAATAATCTGCGAACAACCAAAAGCCATGACGAATAAGCGCTAAGTTTGCTTTTACTGCCACTAATTCATGTAAAGTTGGCGTTGCTAAATAAATCTCAATACTATTTTGCAGGCAGGTAAGCCCATGACTGAGTCCATTGGTAAAGGCGTTAGCAATTGAATCACTGCCTTTGTGGCAAATAAAACTTTGTTGTGGGGTAACTGCTGCTACTGGCTCGGTTCGCCAAATCGCATAACCTCGTGCCGCTTTACTTTTCAAGCCTGGGCGAAGTGCTAGCTCTTTAAAAAGCAATGATGCTAAAGTAAATAGTGCAGATTTATCCCCCTGAACCAACTCAAATTCAAGCTCATGAATGTGCTCTTTTTTCTCAGCACTGGCCACTTCTCCTTGATCATAAGCCAGCTCAACCCTATTGCCACTGGCATCGGTGATTAACCAGGTACAACGTTTAAAGTCAGTATTGAATAAGGCAACTAAGTCATGCTGAATATTTTCAATCGATTGGCTCGGTTGCCAAATTTCATCTGGAAAAAGCCTTAAAATCGGCAGTTCACCTTCAATATCAACATTATATTCAGGGCGGCTATGTAAACCACCGACCACCTGCCCAGCGGTTTTAATTGTTTGCTCAATATGACTATTGCTTCGACGAACTCTCAAGCCCATATCATGTTGTCGCAAATTCAGCTCTGGGGTATCAAAGTAGCAATTAGCGAGTTGCTTTTCTTGATAGCTAAAGTGAATATTTTCACGATTAAGTGTTTGGGTGATTTTTTCTACGGTGTCATTGCCTAAAACTAAATATTTAAGCTCTATTTCGGTTGTCATACTTTTCCAATATTAGTTATAAATCAAGCCTATTAACTGCAGCAGCGATATTTTTTGTACAATTACAGCTAATAGTAGCTGTCAATCTTACATGATTAAAAATTTATATCAAAAATCTTAGGAATCTAAGCGACTCCACTTGCTATCATTCCTACAACGTCCTACTATCTTTGCCATTCTCTGTTTAAATGGCGCTATTGGTTATTTCATGATAAACATAAAACAAAAATTCGTTGCACTATTATTTTTTACTTCCTTATTCTCTTTTGCTGAAGAGTCTACTAATTCAACCACTACCGGTTATATTTCTGAAGATCTAATTGTTTATATGCACTCAGGCGCGGGTAAAAATTACCGTATACAAGGTACGGTAAACGCGGGTGAAAAAATACAATTAACCGGTGAGTCGGCGAATGATTACAGCGAGATCATTAGCGATAATGACCGTACTGGTTGGATTGAAAGCAAACTTGTCTCAACAAAACCAGGCATGCGTTATGTTATTGCTGATCTCAATGAAAAATTAGCGAGTTTTCAATCAGGTAAAAGTGATGTTACTGAGCAACTCAACGAAGCAATAAGTGAAATTGACGCGTTAAAGTCTGAGCGTAGTGACCTACAAAACAGTATTTCAGCACTCAATATGGATTTAACAGAAACTAAATCACAATTAAAAAATCAAGATACTAGCATTAAAAAACAATGGTTTTTTAATGGCGCAATCGTATTAAGTATTGGTTTATTATTTGGTTTGATCTTACCGCGTTTATTTTCAAAGCGTAAATCAGGCATGGAAAACTGGGGCTAACTAAGCCCATTTCATTATAGTTTGCGTGAAAAACCAATAAAATTAAAGAACACTGGAATAACATTTTTGAAAACTTTGCTTTATATATTTCTCATCAATATTTGCCTGATATCATTGTCCACTCAGGCAAATGGCGTTTCCCCCTATTTGCCCTTAAAAACCGATCCTCTACTTGAATTAGAGCTTGAAAAACTCGCAACCATAACCAAATTACCGATTTTAACACGCCCATATCATGCGGCAACAATCTATAAATACTTAGCCAAAATTAAAAGTAGCCATCCTACTTTATATCAAAGGCTAAATGCTTATATAAAACGTTATAAAAAAACCAAAGCTGTCACTCATTTTTCAGCACAGATTAGTCACTCATTTAAAGATGATTTTTTAATGGCCAATCAGCGAGGCCTTGATGTTGACGATTCTTTTAAAATATCAACAAGCAGCTTTTGGCAAGTCAATGAGCACCTTATTTTAAATGCGGGTGGCACATTATATAACGATGAAATAATCCCAAACAATAGCTACATTTCCTTTGGCTGGGATGTTTTGCAAGTTGATATTGGCTATCGAGAACACTGGTTATCGCCGACGCAGGAAGGTGCCTTACTATTATCGACTCAAGCTAAGCCAGCGCTTAATGTGACCATTAGTAACCCTGAACTATTAACAGATTGGAATATTAAATATGAGATGTCTGTAGGTGTATTAGAAAGACAAAACGGCATACAGTTTGATGCCAAAAAAGCACCCGTGTCAGGTAAACCAGCACTGATGTCTTTACACTTTAGTTTTCAACCACTTGATTGGTGGACCATAGGTTTTAATAGAACCTTGATGTTTGCCGGCGACGATGGCGACATATCTATAAAAGACGTCTGGAATGGCATAACTGATCCGGTAAATAGTGATAATTGCGGTGGCAGCGGCACCGAGTTGCAAGATTGCTCTAAAGAATTTGGTAACCAACAAGCTTCTATTAGCAACAAGTTCGATATAGCGCCGTTTAACTTTCCTTTAAGTTTAACCTGGGAGTATGCGGGTGAAGATACCAAAGGCCATAAAAATTACCAACTGGGTAATATCGCACAAAATTTTGGTGTATTTGTCCCATATTTAACCACTAATACCTCAATAAATTTTGAATATACCAAATTTCATAGTTTATGGTATGTGCATCATATATATGGCGAGGGTTACTCAAACGACAACGTTAAAATGGGCCATTGGTGGGGTAGTTTGAAAGCACCGGACGATGGTGCTGCTGGTAGTGCAATGAGTATGAGATTCGATTGGCAGAATGTTGGCGGCTACCAGCTTTCAATGTTATATCGTTCAGCAGAGTTTGACTCATCAACTACTTATCAATATCAACGCTCTCACGAAGTTGAACTATCAATAGCAAAAGCCATGAAAAGTAATTTTTTAGAAGCTAAATTAACCTTAGGTGAAGATGCAATAGGCGGTCAATTTTTACGTACTAGTTTCAAAGTTCGTTGGTAATTTGTAATTAATTTCAGAAGAAAGTGATATGAAAAATATTATTAAGCCCTTCAGCCATATTGTTGTTTTTATGCCTAGATTTTTAGGTGATTGTATCAACTGTACACCTGCACTTAAACTTCTTGAAACCAGCTATCCAAAGGCAAAAATAACACTCGTTATCAGGTCAATTCCAGCTCAAGCTTTTAATAGAGATGAAAAATTTCAACTGATCATTGATGAAAGGCCTAAAAATAAAGTTCAAGGGATCATTAACCTTATTAAGTCTTTAAAAAATGAAAGCTTTGATGCTGGCATATTAATGACTAATACGTTAATTGATGCTGTGCTCGCTAGAATAAGTGGCGTGAATAACCTAATTGGATACAATAAGGAGATGCGTAAGCCATTACTAACAAAGGCTTTGCATCTAGACATACGTCGCCATTATATTAATCGCTATGCTTATATTGCCAATGCACTGTGTGAAAATAGTCATAAAAATCTACCTGAAGTGGGTTTATTTTACGATACAACGCAAAGTGTTTTAGCCGATATTAATAAAACGAAAATTGGTTTTTGTATAGTAAATAAAGCCAAGTTAAGCCGACATTATCCCGTAAGACACGCTGCTGAAGTGATCAATTTATTGAATCAGCAGCTCCAAAAGCCAACATCGTTTTATATGTTAGGTGCACCAGATGAAACAGTTGAAGCTGAGCAGGTAGTAAGCTTGTGCCAAGAAAAAGGTGCAGTGAACATCCATTCTTTGGCAGGAAAAACGACCATAGCTCAACTTATTGATACTATTGCTGATTTGGATCTTCTTATTACTGTGGATTCAGGCCCGCTACACGTCGCGGCAGCAACAAAAACCACAACCATTGCATTACAAAGTAAAGGCACAAGTCCATTTAGCAACGTGTGCCCTAAAGGTAAGCAAGTTACCGTGATAAATAATGCTGGCAACTATATTAATGATGATGACCAAATATTAGATATATCACCAAAGCTTATTGCTAAAACTGCCATTGAATTAATAAAAAATAAAAATAGCTTTTCAACGACCTAGTAATAAATTAAAGGTACCTAAGATGTCAATAATAAAAAAATGTCCCGTATATGTCATCAATCTAGACTGTGCAAAGGATCGAATGTTGAGTATGGATCAGCAGCTTTCAGCGATAGATGTTAACTACGAAAGAATTCCCGCAATAAAAGGTAACAGCTTAACTGAGACTGAAATCAACATTGAGTATTCAGCAGCACTTAATAAAAAACATTTTAGAGCAGATTTAAGCTTAGGTGAAATTGGCTGCTACATTAGCCACAAAAATGTTTGGCGAAAAATGGTCGCTGAAAATATAGAATTCGCGGTCATACTTGAAGACGACATGATTATTGAAAAGAACTTCATCAAGCTTTTTTCACTTGCCGAGACCTTAAAGAAATACGACTTAATTAAGTTAGCCGATAATAGAAATCACCAAGCCAAAAAAACAAGTAAATTAGAGCAACCGTTTGAATTAATTAATTTCACAAAAATACCCAACTGCGCAACTGGCTATACCATTAGCTTGGCTGGCGCGAAAAAACTATTGTCAAGAGAGCTATTTTATCGCCCTGTCGATATTGATATGCAATTTTGCCAAGAGCTTGGCTTGTCTGTATATGGTTTGCGCCCTTACCCCATCAATGAAAATAAAAGCTTCACCAGTGATATTACGTCATTAAATGGTGGATTTCATGGTAATAAAAGTACTAGCTTTATTAGGAATGCTAAATACAGATTACACCTATGGTACTTAAGAAAAATGTACGTATCAGGTGAGTTATAATAGCGTAACACTTAATTCCCTAAGTTATTTTCGTAAATATTGCTAGAACTTCCAGTAATTCAATTCTTTTCGCATTTTAAATTGTCTGAACACATCAAGCGGTTTAGCTTTAAGGCTGGTTTTTTCAGCAATCGCTTTATCAATTGCAGCCAATAATCTATAAGAAGATTTCCCGTCCACATGAGGGTGTGTACAATTAATGTAGTGCTGAATGTTATCCATTAAGCACTTAGGTCTTTGTAGCGCATACGCTACTGACGCCTCTAACTTTTCTGGTGAATCAATATTAATCAAATAGTTTTGGGGTGATATATTATTAAAAGTAACAACGGGTTTACCTTGCAACAAAAACATAATAAGTACAGAAGACGTATCACAAACCATCACATCAGCCTGCTTAAGCAGTGGAATAACATCATCAGTTTCAACAAAAGTTAAGTGTTCATTTTGAATTGATTTATATTGTTCAACAATGCCCTTATCCATTTTGGGATGAAACTGAATTAACCAATGCCATTTCCCTGTCGCACTTAAACGCTTTACTGTCTCAAATAACTCAGGTGCGCAGGTTAATTTTTTAGAAAATGTTGAGCACATCAATATTGTTGGTTTTTCTACTTTTTTATCAAGGATATTCTTTGAAAATAATGGGTCTAATGCACACCAGCCAGTTTCAATCACTCTAAACGTTTGATGTTTTTTGGCTAAACGTTCAAATTCAGCCGTCGAGTCTGGCCCCTGTGTGCAGTATAAATCAAAACAATTACGTACTTTATAGTGATCATTCAGCCCTTTTTTGTCTACTTTGCCAGCATCGAAGCCATGAAAAACAGCTACATTAATCCCTGGAAAAAATGTTGGAGCTATATTTGCGGGGTAAATAACCGCATTAGGATCATATTTCACCACATCATCTACCGTCTTTAATATCTTTTCATTATCAGTGAAATAATCTAAATTGACCGAATTACCTTGCACAAACCAACAAACATCTCTGTTGCTATTAAGCAGTGCTTTTTGTAGCGGTCTTAAAATAGCAAAACTATAGTTTTGAGAAATGTTTAAAACAAACCTTTTTGCTGGCATTTTGGACTCATAAAGTAGTGAAAATATAGACCAGCAGATATTAGCAAGTTATCAGTTAAAAATCAGCAGCAGATAATTCAATAGACATAATGGGGTTATACATAAAGACAAAAAGCTAATAACTTCTAATATATAACAAAATCACAATTGACATAGCAGTATAAAATGCGCTATTAATAAGCTATAAACTATTTGTTAAATAAAAATACTAAGCAAAAGCATCGATGAAAAACTTTACTAACATGATTCGAATTAGCCTCCTCCTCGCATTATCCATGCGCGGCTAGGTTTTATTGCTTAAAATAATAAGTAGATAACATAATAAAACACTAAACCCGCGCTAATAAGCGCGGGTTTTTTTATGCTCGTTATTTAGCGTAAATTTTCACAAAAAAAATCAGGAACATACATGGGCATCTCTAACGATAACGTTATTATTTTTGACACCACATTACGTGATGGCGAACAGGCTTTAAACGCGAGTTTATCAGTACATGAAAAATTACAAATAGCACATGCGATTGAGCGCTTAGGTGTCGACATTATGGAAGTGGGTTTTCCGGTATCGTCACCGGGTGATTTTAAGTCAGTGCAAGAGATAGCGCGCAGCGTAAAAAACTCTCGAGTATGTGCCCTAGCACGTGCGGTAGAAGCAGATATTAAAGCTTGTGCCGAAGCCTTAAAGCCGGCTGATCAATTTCGTATTCATACCTTCATTTCTACTTCTGATGTTCATGTGCAACAGAAATTGAAAAAAAGCTTTGCTGATGTCCAAGCGATGGCGATACACGCCATCAAATATGCACGTAGATTTACCGATGATGTCGAGTTCTCTTGTGAAGATGCGGGTAGAACCCCGATTGACAACTTATGCCGTATGGTTGAACAAGCCATTATAGCCGGCGCTACCACAGTCAACATTCCTGATACCGTAGGTTACACTTTACCTAACGAATTTGGCGGCATCATAGAAACATTATTTAATCGTGTACCTAATATTGATCAAGCGGTTATCTCTGTGCATTGTCATAATGATTTAGGCTTAGCCGTAGCTAACTCAATGTCAGCCGTGCAAGCGGGTGCAAGACAAATTGAATGTACCATTAACGGCATTGGTGAACGTGCAGGTAATTGCTCACTTGAAGAAGTCGCGATGATCATGAAAACCCGCCAAGAATTATTAGGCGTGCATACCCGTATTAATCATCAAGAAATTGCTCGCACCTCTAAGTTAGTCAGCCAGCTTTGTAATATGCCGGTACAACTAAATAAGGCGATTGTTGGCGGCAATGCTTTTAGCCATTCATCAGGTATCCACCAAGACGGCATGTTAAAAGCCAGCAACACCTATGAAATTATGACACCAGAAAGTGTCGGTATCAGCAAAACCAAGTTGAACTTAACCTCGCGTAGCGGCCGACACGTGATTAAGCATCGTATGGAAAGCTTAGGTTATCAAGAGTCTGATTATGACATAGAAACGCTTTACGCTGACTTTCTAGCCTTAGCCGACAAAAAAGGCCAAGTATTTGATGATGACTTAGAAGCTTTACTTTTTAATATTCAACAACAAGACCAACAAGACTTTTATCGTTTACAGACCTTAAATGTACAAAGTGGCGGTAGTGATTTTTCTACCTCAAGCATTAAATTAGCTTTAGGTGATGAAGATAAAATTGTTTCCGCAACGGGTAATGGACCTGTTGATGCGCTGTATCGTGCCATTAAAAAAGCTATTGATATTGACTTTGAAGTCAGCGACTACAAAATTTCGAATAAAGGTGAAGGTGAAGACGGTTTAGGTAAGGCTGACATTGTGGTGTCGTGGCAAGGGAGAAACTTCCATGGCTACGGCTTAGATACCGATATTATCAAAGCATCTGGTTATGCATTGGTCAATGCACTTAATGGTATTCATCGTGCTATCACAGTTGCCGAGCTGAAAACTGAGCTAAAATCTGAGTTCAAAAAAGAAGCTGCTATTGATGGCCAACGCCAAGTTTAGTTGAAAATTATATTCATTTATTAAGTATATTTATAGGTTTAAAAACACTATGTCGAAGATTGCAATATTAGCCGGTGACGGTATTGGCCCAGAAGTGATGGCCCAAGCAGAAAAAGTTTTAGCAACAGTTGCCCAACAGTATAATTTTGAAATAACCACTGAGCATTATGATGTCGGTGGCTGCGCTATCGACAATCATGGCCAAGCACTACCAGAGAGTACGGTTAAGGGCTGTGAACAAGCTGATGCCATTTTATTTGGCTCAGTTGGCGGTCCTAAGTGGAGTGACTTACCCCCCACTGAACAACCAGAAAGAGCATCTTTGCTGGGTTTACGAGGTCATTTCGGGCTGTTTTGTAACATGCGCCCTGCACAACTGCAAAGCGCTATGTCACACCTTTCCCCTTTACGCGCTGATATTTCACAAGCGGGTTTTGATATTTTAGTGATACGAGAATTAACCGGTGGTATCTATTTTGGCGAACCTAAAGGGCGTAAAAACCAAGGCCAAGAAGATGAAGCCGCCTTTGATACTATGATTTATTCTCGAAAAGAAATCAGCCGCATCGCACACCTTGCTTTTCAAGCGGCTCAGAAGCGTCGTAACAAGGTTATATCTATCGATAAAGCCAATGTACTAGCCTCATCTCAATTGTGGCGAGAAGTCGTTATTGAAGTGGCGAAAGACTATCCTAGTGTCGCAGTTGAACACATGTATGTTGATAACGCTGCCATGCAATTGGTACGTAACCCTGCGCAGTTTGACGTCATGTTATGTTCTAACTTATTTGGCGATATTTTATCTGACATTTGCGCCATGATCACCGGCTCGATGGGACTATTACCTTCAGCGAGCTTAAACGAACAAGGCTTTGGTATGTATGAGCCCGCTGGTGGCACAGCGCCAGATATCGCTGGCAAAGGCATTGCTAACCCTATTGCGCAAATTCTTTCAGCGGCATTAATGTTGCGTCATAGCTTAAATCAGGCAGAAGCCGCTACCGCGATTGAAACTGCCGTGGCAGAGGCACTAAATTCCGGTAACTTTACCGGTGATTTATTAAGTGCCGAGCAACGCCATAACGCTAAATCGACTAACGAAATGGGCGATATTATCTGTCAATATATCGTCAACAACCAAAAAACTTCAGGAGCAAAGTAGCATGGCCACCACTTTATACGAAAAATTATGGCAAAGTCATATCATTGAAGAAAAAGCGGATGAAACACCCTTGATCTTTGTTGACCGCCATTTGATCCACGAAGTTACCTCGCCACAAGCTTTTGCTAATTTAAAATTTCATAATCGTGTACTGCGCCATCCTGAGCGCACAATTGCGACTATGGATCATAATATTTCAACGCGCTCTATTGAAATTAACGCTGCCGGTGAAGGCGCGGCAAATCAACTGAGAACACTAGAAAAAAACTGTAAAGAATTTGGCATTGAATTGTTCGGCATGGGCCATAAAAACCAAGGTGTTGTGCATGTTATTGGGCCAGAATTAGGCTTAACTTTACCAGGCACAGTTATTGTTTGTGGCGATTCGCATACCTCAACACACGGTGCTTTTGGCGCTTTAGCATTTGGCATTGGTACCTCTGAGGTTGAGCACGTATTTGCCACCCAAACCTTACGCCAAACCAAAGCTAAAACCATGAGAATTGAAGTTAAAGGTCAAGTTGCCCCAGGCATAAGTGCTAAAGACATTATTTTAGCCATTATTGGTAAAACAGGTAGTGCGGGCGCAACCGGTTATGTAGTTGAATATTGTGGTGAAGCCATTGAGCGCTTAACCATGGAAGAGCGCATGACAGTGTGTAATATGAGTGTAGAATTTGGCGCCAAAGCTGGGCTTATCGCACCCGATACCAAAACCTTTGACTACTTAAAAGGCAAAGATTACGCGCCAAAAGGCGAGGTATGGCAGCAAGCCGTTGAAGATTGGCAGCAGCTAAAATCAGACAGCAAAGCAAAGTTCGATAGTTACTTAACGCTGGAAGCCAAAGAGATTAAAACCCAAGTCACTTGGGGAACAACACCAGGGCAAGTGACACAAGTTGATAGTGTCGTACCTTCCCCTGATGATTTTACTGACCCCGTTGAGCGTGAATCATGCATTGCGGCATTAAAATATATGGGCTTAACGGCCGGCACTAAAATTACCGACATTGCGATTAATAAAGTATTTATTGGCTCATGCACTAATTCTAGAATTGAAGATTTACGCGCCGCCGCTGCAGTGGCCAAAGGTAAAAAAGTTTCAGCTACGGTTAACGCTATCGTTGTTCCCGGCTCTTATCGAGTTAAAGAACAAGCCGAAGCTGAAGGCTTAGCACAAACGTTTATTGATGCCGGCTTTGAATGGCGCTTACCGGGTTGCTCAATGTGTTTAGGCATGAATGATGATGTGTTAACGCACGGTGATCGCTGCGCTTCTACCAGCAACCGAAACTTTGAAGGCCGACAAGGCCGCGGCAGTCGTACCCACTTAGTCAGCCCTGAATTAGCGGCAGCTTCTGCCATTGCAGGTCACTTTGTCGACTTAACCTCAATTAACTCACAAGTTCAAGGAGCATAACATGGAAAAATTTAACCAACATCATGGCTTAGTTGTGCCATTGGACACGGCGAATGTTGATACAGATCAAATCATTCCAAAACAATTTTTACAAAAAACCACTCGCACAGGTTTTGGCCAACACTTATTTCATGACCGTCGCTATTTAGACAACTTGGGTAACGAAAACAATCCTGAGTTTGTCCTTAACAAGCCACAATATCAAGGAGCAAGTATTTTACTCGCTGGTGAAAACTTTGGTTGTGGCTCAAGTCGCGAGCATGCACCTTGGGCGCTGCAAGAGTATGGTTTTCAAGTGATTATCGCGTCTAGTTTTGCTGATATTTTCTATGCTAACTGTATCAATATTGGCATTTTACCTGTGATATTACCGGAAGCAGCTATAGCGACGCTATTTCAACAGTCGAAAGAGGGTTTACAACACCTTACCGTTGACTTAGTCGCCAGTACGGTTAAAACAGCCAGTGCACAATATGATTTTACTATTGCGCCTTTCCATAAATACTGTTTGGAAAACGGTGTTGACAGTGTGGGTTGGACGTTAAATAAAATTGCTAAGATAGAAAATTACGAAGCCCAAATGCCAGCTTGGCAGTAGGTAAAAAGATCAACCATCAGCTGTGAAGGCTGATGGTTAACCTGAGTTATTATTGAGAAAACTACGGCTAATTTTTTACGCTAATTCCAAGTAGATAACGCAGACATAGTGAATTTTTCCCCTCGAAAACTCAGTACTACCCGTTGTGGAAGTATTTCATTAAGCAGTAATTCGCGACTAATATAATCGCCTTCATAACGATCGCGGCCATTCACCCTTACCCAGCCTTGCCCGTCACTAGCATAAAGATGCATTTCAAACGCTAGCGAAGGTACACCATCTTGCACCCAAGTTGGCATCTGTGCCAGCGGTATCAGTTCGCTACTGCCTGCTACTACATCTTCTCTAGCAGGGTCACTTTGTTTGGTGTGCTCGATAGCCGATTGAAAACTTGCCAATAACTCGTCAGACACCCCAGCTTCAGCTTTAACGACAAAGTTTTCACCCGTCACTTTCTTAGGCTTTAGCGCTGATTTTTGTGCGCTTGTTGGCAGATCAATTTGCGCGTCGGCTAAGCTACTTTCACTCGCTATATATTGTTCAGTATCGCCTTGTTCATCAGTTAACCCTGCCTGACGACTAACCGTTTTACTCGTGGCTACCGCAAGATCATTTTCAAGCTTCGTGTTACTTGCTTTGGCCTGAGTCGTTTGATCGACAGCCAAGGCAAGCAGATTAGTACCATTATTAGTACCGCTGTTAATATCATTACTCGTACCAGCATCTGCTTGAGCTAATGCTGTAGTAACGACAGCTGGCGCTTCTCGATCAACTAACGGCTCCTGCTCAGTAATAGGATTTGCCTTATTTATAACCGCACGAGTTACCTTAGTCTCTAAAACAATCCCCTGAGCTTGATATGCTCCCCACCAAACGCCTAGCGCTAAAACTAAGCCTAATGCAGTCACTAGGCCACCCGCTTTTACCGACGAATGTTGCCACCAAGGTCTTACCTGAAATTCATCACCTAAGGCATCATGAGCCGCTTGAAGTACAATTTTACGGTTAACCACAGCATTGTTACTGTTATAAGCATTTATCAAAGATCGTTCGGCTAACAAGTTCATTAAACGCGGAATACCGTTACAAATTTTATGGATGGCGCTAACGGCACTTTTATCAAAAATATTACGAAAACATTTTGCTACAGACAGGCGATGTTTAAGATATTGCTCAACTTCTTGCCTATTCAGGGGTAATAAATGATAGCGCGCCGTAATTCTTTGCGCTAATTGCCGTAAATCTCGACGCTGCAATAACTGCTGTAATTCAGGTTGACCAATCAAAATCACTTGTAAAAGTTTTTTGGTATTAGTTTCTAAGTTGGTTAATAGTCTGAGTTGCTCTAACACTTCAGGTTGCAAATGTTGCGCTTCATCAATAATCAACAAGGTATTAAGATCATCACTATGATTTTTGAGTAACTTTTGTTGTATTTTATCGGTGAGGGTTTTTAAGGTTGCGCCGGTTTTGCGATAACGAATGTTTAATTCATCACAAAGGGTCGCTAACAACTCTTGACTAGATAAAGTGGGATTCAGAATAAAAGCGGCTTGGGTATTTTCTGGCAAGTTTGCCATTAAATGCCGACTCAGTGTGGTTTTCCCCGTGCCTACTTCACCGGTAAGTAAGACAAAGCCACCGGTATCACCTAAGCCATAAGTTAAGTGATTAAGGGCTTCGCGGTGACGATCACTCATAAACAAATAATCAGGGTTTGGGGCAATTGAAAATGGCTTTTCTTCTAAACCAAAATAACTAGTATACATAGGAAATCTTAACTGATGAATCGACCCTGCAAAATTAACCTGAACGCAATCATATGTCAAAAGTCAGTCGCTATTATGTTAAAGTTAAGCAATATAATTTCCTATACATTACTCATTTTCAGAGGTTTATAGCGCTCAATGGCAAATATAACACAGCAACTAAACACTTTTTTAGTCGGTGGCGCCGTACGCGATGCTCTCCTGAAACGCCCTGTTGTTGATAATGACTATGTCGTGGTCGGCTCTAGCGTTCAGGAAATGCTCAGCCTTGGCTTTTTACAAGTAGGCAAAGACTTTCCAGTATTTATCCATCCACAAAGTAGACAAGAATACGCCTTAGCTCGCACCGAAAAAAAAGCGGGCCAAGGCTATACCGGCTTTAATTGCGATGCATCAGCCAGCGTTACGCTTGAAGAAGACTTACTGCGCAGAGATCTCAGTATTAATGCTATGGCGATGGATGAAAGTGGTAAAATAATTGATCCTTACAACGGCCAAATAGACCTAGATAATCGCGTATTACGCCATGTTTCCCCAGCTTTTATTGAAGACCCACTACGGGTTTTACGTGTTGCTCGTTTTGCTGCTAGGTATCACGATTATGGTTTTACCATAGCGCCAGAAACATTAGCCTTAATGACCAAACTCAGTAAAAGTGGTGAATTATCCAGTCTTTCTGCTGAACGAATATGGCAAGAAATGGAGCGCAGCTTAGCCGATACTCACCCTGAAGTGTTTTTTCAAGTGTTATATCAATGCCAAGCCCTAAAATCGCTTTGGCCTGATTTACATGATTTATGGGACACTTCAGACCTAGAAAAGTCGCAGGCAAAAATTTGCTCCAGATCGCAGACTATGATGGTACTCAAACAAGCGGTTTTACTCTCTGAAAAAACGACCGTTAGGTTTGCCAGTGTTTGCTATAACCTAGGTCAGTCGTTAACCCAACAAGACAGCTTACCTGCTGATGCTGATCATGAAATACCAGGAGTGACTTTAATAGAGGCGGTTTGTAAGCGTTTAAGGGTGCCAACAGCACACAAAAATTTGGCGCTAAAGGTTTGTCAGTTTCACCTACATGCACATAAAGTATTTCAATTAAAAGCTAGTACTATTTTAAAGCTATATAATCAATTAGATGTTTGGCGTAAACCAGAAGAGTTTGATGATTTTTTACTTTGTTGCCAAGCTGACTTTACTGTGCGCTATGGCTTGGAAGTAGCTGAATACCGACAAAAAGAATTTCTCTACACTGGTTTTAAAATGCTCAACCGAGTAACAGCCAAGCCTTTTGTTGAACAGGGTTTAAAAGGGCTTGAAATTAAAGCGGCAATAGCAGAGCAAAGACTTGCCGAATTAAATAAATACCAACAAAGTTATATAAAACAACACAACATCTTATCTAATGCCAGTAACTAACCGCTAAACTGGGTGAGTAAGCCACCGCACTCGATTTCTGCTTGTTTTAACCACTAAGTGATTGTTAGTGACGAACATGGCGGTAAGTCAACAGCATCATGCGGGAGAATTTCTAGAGCAGCATTAATGTTGAGAAATACAAAAGGTATCAGCGAGGCCTGAACATAAAAAAGCCATATCAAATGATATGGCTTTTTAGACTTAATTAACTTTTACATTAAAAGTTATAAGTTGCTTTTACGTAGTAGAAACCACCGTTGTAATCAAATGGTCCACTTTCGTAGTATTCAGCACCTAACTGACCGTATGATTCAGCAGGTAACTTTTGTGCTTCTTGATCAAAGATGTTATTAGCACCAACTGACAAGGTAATACTATCATTTAAGAAGTAGCTTACTTCTGCATCAACAGTAACCGCTGAATCAGCAATCTCGTTCCAACAACCTACAGCACAAGCATCATCAGCATGCGTTGCAAAATACTCACCAAAGTAGTTTACACGAACAAAAGTTGATACATCTTCCCAAGATTGAGAAACAGTAAAGGTAGCGCGATGATCAGGCATACCTTCTTCTAAACGATGAACTTTGCCTTCATTAGTGGTCTCTGGATTAAACTGATCAACCGTTGTTTCATTCCAGTTATACGCTAATGATAACAACGTATCGCCGCCCATTAATGCCATTGTATAGTTTGCAACAACATCAACACCTTGTGTGGTAGTGTCAAAATCATTAGAAAAATACGAAACCGCTGAAATTAGCTCAGGGTTAACAACACCTAATGCTTCAAGCGCTGTGTAGTCAGCTGCTAATACATTGATTTGACTTGACTGTGCTAAACGGTCAGTTACTTCAATGTTGTAGTAATCAAGGGTAAAGAAGAAGTCGTCATATTGATAAACACCACCAAAAGCAAAACTTTTTGACTCTTCTGGCGTTAACTCTTTACCACCGTAAAATTCTGACAATGGGTTAGTTGGCGGCGCAAGGAAAGTTTGAATTAACTCACCAGCAACTAATGAAGTTTGTGTATTAACAACATTGGCTTGACCCACTGTTGGTGCTCTAAAACCAGTACTATGAGAGCCACGTAGTGAAATCTCATCGTTAAGTCTTAATTGTGCAGTTAGCTTGTAATTAGTTGTGCTACCAAAAGTATTAAAGCTTTCGTGACGAACAGCTGCGCCAACTAAAAGGTCTTCTGTTACTTGGGCTTCAACATCAATATAAGCGGCAACATTGCGACGGTCGTTACGACCTTGAGTTTCAGGACCAAAGCCTTTAAAACCGTGTGAGCCAATGTTAAAACCTTGGTCTGCATAAGCACCGGCTTCCCATGAAGCTTTTCCGCCTGAAACTATTTCAAAGCTTTCTTCACGCCATTCAAGACCCATAGCAACGTTAACTGGCTCTTCAAGACCCATATCAAAACCTTTAACTAAATCAAAGTTAAAAGTTTTTTCCATTTGGATATAACTACCGGTATCAAAATCTAACGGTGTATCTAAACCAAGTGATGGGTTTAAAGTATTCTTTAAATTAAATTTAGATTCACTGCGACCTACTGAGCCACTAACATCAAAAAACCAATCTTTTAAGAAACCTTCGTTAATTTCGCCTTTAGTACCAACAGTTAATGAGGTATCTGTGATGTTGCCACCAAATTGTGGAGTATAACCACCTGGCATAATTTGGTTCATTGAGAAACAATTTGGATCAGCTACCATTGCTTGATAGTCAAGGCTATCTAAAACATTACCGTCAGAGCCATCACTATTTTTTGGAATATTAACGACAGCACAAGTACGCGCTGCACCTTCTGATTCGCCAACATCACCTACAAGTAAAGTTTCACCACCATCAACCGAGAAAACATTGCCACGGTTATGTGGGTTACGGTAATAAAAACCACCGGTTACATCACGCTCAGAATAGTTACCAAACATGTAAAATTCTTTATCATTACCAAGATCTAAGCCAACATTACCAAAAAACGTAATATCGTCTTTAACTTCTGGATTACCCCAAATTTGAGCTGGGCTTTGAATAGAAGTATTGCCTTGACTTGCAATGTTTGCTGCATCAGGACGTTGTACACTTCGGCTTGTTGCATCAGCATTTTTTAATTGAAAGCTTAAGTTAACAAAACCATCTTTAGTAAATGGTAAACCAACATTACCGTCTATAATCGTTTGATCACCATCACCTTCGTAATAAGAACCTTGCTTCACAGACATTGAACCGCCATCTGCGTCATCTTTAAGTACAAAGTTCATTACACCAGCAATTGCATCAGAGCCGTATTGTGCAGCAGCACCATCGCGAAGTACTTCAACTTGCTTAATAGCGACACTTGGGATAACTGAAATATCAGGACCTTGTGCGCCATCATTGATGCCACCACCTTGGAAAGCAATAACAGAGGCACGGTGACGACGTTTACCATTTAAAAGCACTAATGTTGAATCAGAAGGTAAACCACGTAAATTTACTGGACGAATTAATGATGCAGCATCACTAATAGGTTGTGCACGGGCATTTAAAGAAGGAATTGCGCCTACTAACATATCAAGCATATCACTT
Organism: Colwellia sp. MB3u-45; assembly: GCF_014077005.1. Classification (GTDB taxonomy): domain Bacteria; phylum Pseudomonadota; class Gammaproteobacteria; order Enterobacterales; family Alteromonadaceae; genus Cognaticolwellia. Next base: position 45,978 of record NZ_JACGVC010000040.1, read on the forward strand.
GAAGCGTTTTTACCTAGCTCATCACCACCAATGATATCAATTGGTACTGGAGACTCAGCTACTGAACGCGGAGCTGAACGTGAACCAACGACAGCGATACGTTCAATGCTTTCTTTTTTTGCGGCTTCTTCGGCAAAACCTGCGGCAAAACTAGGTGCTGTTCCTAGCGCTAAGCCAATGGCAAGAGCTAAAGTACCAGTACGAAATGTTGTAGACATGTTGTTTTCTTCCTAATATATTTGAATATGTTTTTAATAATTATTTATTTAATAATTATCTATTTTATAATTTTATTTTTACCCATTTCGCTTATCACAAAAATTTATATTGTTGTAAACAATCAAAACAGCTTGCTGCTTTATAAAACAGCTAGAAATACTTTACAAGTAGTCTTTTTCACTGACCTTTAACATTGAATCTATAAAAAGAATTAATATGCAAATATAGTCAAAATTTATGCAAAACACATCAGCATAGTCAATTACACTGCAGCCTACATCGCTTATGCGTTAGAATGAAATATACCAGCGAAACATGTGCGAAGATTTTCGTATTAAATTAAATATTATCTGCATATTTAATCAATAAAAAAAAACATAAAAAAAATGAACTTTTTCTAAAGTCAGCATTTACTGAGGCAAAAAGCCTAGTTAAAGTTAAGTTATCAATATTAATTTTTTGTTTGTTTTGGTCTTTAGGGGCAGTCAGTAATTTGCTCAATAGCTAGTGATATAGTGAACCAAACATAAAAAAAGCTCCAATTTAGGAGCTTTATTAATTCAATAATACGACAGTTTAATCAGCGGCTAAAACAGTAGCGCTTACTGCACCAAAACCTATGCGTGCAGCCCCGATTTTTTCACACCAACCTTTCATAATGACACAATCGCCATCTTCTAAGAAAGTACGAGTTTCACCATTAGGCAAGTGAATAGGCTCTGAGCCAGCATTCGATAATTCAAGCATTGAACCGGCTTCTTCTGGTTTAGGGCCCGACTGTGTACCGCTACCAAACATATCACCTGAGCGCAGGTTACAACCATTAACCGTATGGTGCGCTACCATCTGCGCTACGGTCCAATATGAATCTTTAAAATTTGATTGCGACAATTGTACCGGTGCTTGCTTGGCATTACGCATGGTCTCAGTTTCAATTAATACCTGTAAGCTTAAATCTAAAGAACCAAAATCTCGATTGTGCTCTGACTCTAAGTAAGGCATAGGCTGAGGATCCGCTGCGTCACGTGTCCATGTTGACCGATAAGGTGCTAAGGCTTCTGACGTTACAATCCACGGAGAAACTGTTGATGCAAAGCTTTTTGACAAGAATGGCCCTAAAGGTTGATATTCCCAACCTTGAATATCTCGTGCTGACCAATCATTAAATAAACACATACCAAAAACATGATCTTCGGCATTTTCGATGCTAATAGGCTCACCCAAAGCATTACCCTTACCAATAAATATACCCACTTCCATTTCATAATCTAAACGCTTACATGGACCAAAAGAAGGCTCTGTTGCTGTTGGTGCCTTAGTTTGTCCTTTAGGGCGCTTAAAGTTACTACCAGAGATCTCAATCGAAGAAGAACGACCATGGTAACCGATAGGAACCCATTTATAATTGGGTAACAACGGGTTATCAGGACGGAACTTGCTGCCAACCGATGTAGCATGATGAATCGAAGTGTAAAAATCAGTGTAATCACCAATTTGACATGGCAAAGCAAATTCAACATCGGTTTGTGCGATTAAACATGATGCTACTTTCGTTTGTAATGCTGACCCTTGGGTTAATGCTTGTGATAACGCTTGGCGTAAAGCGCTCCAAAAACGGTTACCCATCGCCATAAAAGCATTTAACTGAATGTGACAGCATTGCTCCAGGGCTAATTGTGTGTCGCCAGCAAAAATATCCAAGGCGAATAGCGCTTTTAAATCAATAACCTGATCACCAATGGCTACACCTGCTCGACAGTCTTCTTTACTGTCTTTTCGCTTAAAACTAGCAAAAGGTAGGTTTTGTATTGGAAAGTCACAATTTTCTACATTGGCAGACTCTACCCAGCTAGTTAAAGCCGGGTTGTGCGTTTCATTAAGTAAATTGGTGTTAGACATGGGCTAAACAACTCCAGAAAAAATAGGTAAAATACGTGTTTACAATACACGTTATTAAATAGCAATGCGCCGTATTATAACAAGCGTTCTCATAAAGGCTATGCCAAGAAAATATACTTAATAAACAGCTGTCAACAATATGTGGCAGGGCCAAGTTTACAGCCACACTTGACTTGCCTTTAACAAAAATGATCTAAACACTATTCGCCAGAATCGACATTTGCTAGAATGCTGCCGATTTATCAATATATGGTAAAATTAGCACGCCTGCCTTAGCGGTAGGTTAACATTCAATCTATAGCTCCTGACTTACTATCAGGCTCGCTCAATGGGTCAATAAAATATGAATAACATTACCGTTTGCGCCTTATATAAATTTGTTCGCTTAGAGAACTTCGACGCTATTAAGCCACCTTTGCTACAAGTGATGGAAGACAATGCAGTTAAAGGCACCTTACTTTTAGCGCTTGAAGGTATCAACGGCACTATCGCTGGATCACAAATTGGCATAGACGCCGTACTCGCCTTTATTAACAGTGACAGTCGTTTATCTGGTGTGTCAGCTAAATGCTCGTTTCATCAAGACAACCCTTTTGCTCGCACGAAAGTTAAATTAAAAAAAGAAATTGTCACCATGGGTGTCGAAGGTATAGATCCAACACTTACCGTTGGCACTTATGTTAAACCCAAAGATTGGAATGCCCTTATTTCTGATCCCGAAATGCTCTTGATAGATACCCGCAATGATTACGAAGTAGAAATTGGCAGTTTTAAGAATGCTATCAACCCAAATACCGAAAGCTTCCGTGAATTTCCTGAATATGTCGCGAAAAATTTAGATAAAACTAAACACAAAAAAGTCGCTATGTTCTGCACCGGCGGTATACGTTGTGAAAAGTCCACCGCCTATCTAAAAGAGCAAGGCTTTGAAGAAGTTTACCATCTAGAAGGGGGCGTATTAAAATACCTTGAAGAAGTCCCTGAACAAGACACTATGTGGCAAGGCGAATGTTTTGTATTTGACAGCCGAGTTGCCGTTAACCATAATTTAGAGCGTGGTCAATATGACCAATGCTATGCCTGTCGTTATCCAATTACAGCAGCAGAAAAAACCAGCGAGCATTATATTCAAGGCGTAAGTTGCCCACGTTGTTATGATAAATACACTGACGAGCAAAAAAGTGGCTTTCAGGAACGTGAAAAACAAATCAACCTTGCTAAAGCGCGTGGTGAAGAACATATTGGCGGCGACATAAAACAAGTAATAGCCGAGCGTCGAGCCACTAAAAGTGCCAGTAAACAGGCTCAGAAAAAATAGGTTTTTTGCCAACAGAGCAAACGAACTAAATAAAGTGCCTGCTGATTAGCGGGCATTTTTTATGTCAGATAAAAAATACTTACCGGCACAATAACATCATCAACAACATCAAAAAAATCGTCAAGAGAGAGCAAAGATAAATTTCAGCCAAAAAAAAACCTCAACATATAAATGTTAAGGTTTTAGATTTTTACTAAAATATTTTTTACTAAAATATTTTTTACTAGAATGCTTTTTACTAGAATATAATATGGTGCCTTGACCCGGAATCGAACCAGGGACACGAGGATTTTCAATCCTCTGCTCTACCGACTGAGCTATCAAGGCACTGTCTTTAAATGAATAAACCAGATAAACATAGTATTCACTTTGAAAGAGGCGACATAGTATCGGGAATTAAACTCGCTCGCAAGCCATTTTATTGACTTGTATTGATAATTACTTGATATAGCATAAAAAAACAGCAGTCATGCCATTATCTCAACTCATAGCAATCCTATTACCTCACCCACCTCATCACTCTTGCACATTGACGAACAGGTTATTACAAGCAGCTAAGTCAATGCAGTAATACCTGAGCAATTACCGAGCCGTACTAATCCTACGAAAAATCCTACGAAAAATGCCACAAAAAATGCCACGAAAAAGTGCATACCGGAAAGGCCTAAACATTATCATGCTTTCACATCGACGTGCATCTAAGCACTGATGCCGTGGAGCTAGGGATGGCTAGGAAAGGGCTGAAGATAAAAAAGCCAGCATATTTGCTGGCTTGATTTACGTTTTCATACTTAGCCTATTAGCTAAATATACCTTTCATTATCCAGAAGAAGATAATGGAAAGACCTGCACCTATAGGTAATGTAATCACCCAAGAGATAACAATATTACGCACTACACCTAAATTAATAGCAGCAATACCACGCGCCATTCCTACCCCTAGCACCGCACCCACTAATGTTTGTGTGGTTGAAATAGGTAGGCCTGCACCTGAAGCAATAACGACCGTACATGCAGCGGCTAACTCAGCAGCAAAACCTCGACTCGGTGTTAAGTGAGTAATCCCAGTACCAATAGTGGCCATAACACGATGACCAAACAATGCAAGACCGGCAACAATACCTAAACCACCCAGTGGTAAAATCCACCAAACTAGTGAAGCTTTCTTGGCAATTTCACCACCGTTATCGACAATACTAACGACAGCCGCTAATGGCCCAATGGCATTGGCAACATCATTTGAACCATGAGCAAACGCCATACAACAGGCGGTTACTATCATCAAGACAGCAAATACTTTTTCAACATTAGCGTAATGTGTAGTTTTATCTGCTTTTTCATCAAATTTAAGACGAGTGATAAAATACTTACCAATAATAGCAACAATGACAGCGACAATAATCGCTAGGTAATAGCCACCAGCGCCGGCAATTTCAAAGTTATAAAAACCTAAGTTTATATTCTCTAAACCTATATGCTTTAAACCTTTTTTAATGGTCACTAACGATAAAACAAAACCCGCTAAGAACATGTAAAACGGCACATAACGTTTTGCTTGTTCTAATGGTTTGTCGGTATCAAAAATCAGTTTTTGTGCACTATTAAAAATAATAAAAGCAATAACACCCGAGATTAACGGTGTAACAACCCAACTACCCACAATACCGCCTACTTTACCCCAAGCGACTGTATCAGGGCTTATGCCGATGGCAGCAAAGCCGATAATAGCGCCAACAATTGAGTGAGTAGTAGATACCGGCCAACCTAAAACAGACGCTACTAACAACCAAGTTGCGGCGGCTAATAAGGCAGAAATCATACCAAAGACTAATAATTCAGGAATATCGACAAATAACGCTGGGTCAATAATGCCCTTACGTATGGTTGATGTAACTTCACCACCGGCTAAATATGCACCAGCAAATTCGAAAATCATTGCAATAATAATAGCTTGCTTAATCGTTAATGCTTTTGAACCAACTGATGTTCCCATAGCATTAGCAACATCGTTTGCACCTATGCCCCATGCCATAAAAAAGCCGACAGCAGCGGCGATCATGACTAACGTAGAGCCATGAGTGAGTAAAATTTCCATAAGTCAGCCTTATTTTCTAGCTAAAAGAATTTCTAAACGTGCGCCAACACGTTCGGCAAGATCAGCTAAGTCGCCAACCCAATCAATGATTTGATATAAAAACATCACATCTATGCAATTTAAATCTTTTTCAATATTTAGTAAATCTTTACGTAATTTAATTTGCATACCATCTGTTTCATCTTCAATTTCATCAAGTTGACTGATCATTTTAGTGACCAAATCAACTTCGCGACCACGAAATCCAGTTTCTAATAAGTCATCCAGTTCATTTATTGCATCTGCGGCTTTTTCAGCTGCGTCGATACTACGCGCTACATAAGCAATAAACTGCGCTTGTAATTCGGTAGGAATGGTTAATTTTCGGCCAAAGATACGTCCGGCAATATCCTTTGCGCGATTGGCAATTTTGTCTTGTTGAGATAATAACTCTAGTAAATCAGCACGATCGACGGGCATAAATAAACCGCCTGGAAGTTCTAAGCGAATTTGACGTTTTAAATCGTCAGCATCACATTCCAATTTAGAAATTTTCTTACGAATTTTTCCTGCACTGCTCCAATCTTCTTCGGTCACTGCCGCGAAAAAAGGCACAAGCTGACTACAACACTTATGTACTATTCGAATATGTTTTTCTAAGGGTTTAATTGGCGACTTTGCAAATATGCCAATTATTGAGTTTCTGGCCATAATTAATTTCCAGGAGCTTAAGCTCTTTGTTTTTTATTCGACGCGGATATTAAAGCATTTGAAAGTGAATTCAAAGGTTTTATCACAAGACAGTGGCTGTTTATAGCATGATTGTTGATTATCTGTGCCATTAAAAGTATAGACATTATTAGCCATACAATAGCCAATAATGTCTATAACTAAATACATTAATTTAAGTTAATGATTTAAGATAAAGACTCGAAGTCTTCAGGTGTGGTATGACGCACCGATTTACCTTTGACAAAATAAATAATGTATTCACAAATATTTTGACAACGATCACCAATACGCTCTAACGCTCGGGCTGACCAAATAACACTCATCACTTGTGGAATTGAACGTGGGTCTTCCATCATATAAGTCATAAGTTGGCGCATTAAGGCTTCATATTCACGATCAATTTTATCATCGTTTTTATGTACTTTAATCGCTGCTTCAACATCCATGCGAGTAAACGCATCCAAAGTGGCTTGTAAAAAGGTTAATACATGACGACCCAAATTATCCAAATTCGATAATAGGTCTTTATGCTTACCTGATAAGCTTTCTAAGGTGACATTAGCAATTTTACCTGCTTCATCGCCAATACGCTCTAAATCAGTAATGGTTTTTACAATCGCCATCACTAGACGTAAGTCACCTGCTGCTGGCTGACGCTTGGCAATGATACGCGTACACTCATCATCAATAGTCACTTCGGCGTTATTAATCAAATAGTCGTTGTTGAGCACTTTTTTCGCTAGCGCTTCATCCGCATCACAAACCGATGTTAGTGCATCAGCTAGCTGTTTTTCAACCAAGCCACCCATGTGCATAACATGATTCATAATACGTTCTAAGTCTTCGTTAAACTGGCCAGAAATATGACGACCAATATTTAAATTATCCACGGTATAACCCTCTGTTTATCGTCAATTTTATTTAACCGTAACGGCCAGTAATATAATCTTCTGTTTTCTTCTTTGCTGGCGTCGTAAACAAGGTATTGGTGTCACTATACTCAATAAGATCACCCATATACATAAAGGCAGTTTGATCTGACACACGCGCCGCTTGTTGCATATTATGGGTAACAATTACCACAGTAAACTGTTTCTTTAAATCATTGATCAATTCTTCAATGGTTAAAGTTGAAATAGGATCCAAAGCTGATGTTGGTTCATCTAATAATAACACTTCAGGTTCAATAGCAATAGCGCGCGCAATCACTAGACGTTGTTGCTGACCACCCGAAAGCCCCAAAGCACTCTCATGTAACCTGTCTTTAACCTCATTCCACAACGCCGCACTACGCAAGGCTTTTTCTACCGCTTCGTCTAGCACACGGCGATTGTTGACCCCGGTGATACGCAAACCATAAACAACATTTTCATAGATAGATTTAGGGAAAGGGTTTGGCCGTTGAAATACCATACCTACTTTACGACGCAAAGCCGCCACATCGGTATGGCGATCGTAAATATTCTCACCATTAAGGTTTATTTCACCTGTTATTTTACAAATATCGACTAAATCATTCATCCGGTTGATGCAACGCAACAAGGTTGACTTGCCACAACCACTGGGTCCGATAAAAGCAGTGACTTGCCCCTTAGGAATCGACATTGAAATATTTTGCAATGCCTGCTTGTTACCATAATATAAGTCTAGGTTCTTAATTTCTAACGCTACTTGCTCTGGCGACAGGTTATTAAGATCTAGCTTAACCCTGTGTTCTGATAATTTTTTTGGGGTAACAGAAATCATAGTATTCTCTTTAAATCTTGTTCAATAGATAGGAATTACTTCCCGTGCATCTTTTAATTTTTTAAATTGCTTGGTTTTATCGTCTGAGCTTATTGATCTAACATACGATATTTTTCCCGCAAGCGATTACGAATCGAGACCGCGGTTATATTCAAAGCAACAATAATACTCACCAATAATAATGCCGTGGCATAAACCAAAGGTCTGGCCGCTTCAACATTGGGGCTTTGAAAGCCAACATCATAAATGTGAAAACCTAAGTGCATAAATTTACGGTCTAAATGTAAAAACGGGAAGTTACCATCCAGGGGTAGGTTTGGCGCCATTTTCACCACACCAACTAACATCAGTGGCGCAACTTCACCTGCCGCACGTGCTATGGCTAAAATAATGCCGGTCATAATCGCCGGACTCGCAATAGGTAAAATAATACGCCATAAGGTTTCAGCTTTAGTGGCGCCTAAAGCTAAGCTACCGTGTCGCATAGCAGAAGGAATACGCGATAAGCCTTCCTCAGTTGAAACGATAACTACAGGTAAGGTTAAAATAGCCAAGGTAAGCGCTGACCACATCACGCCTGGCGTACCAAAGGTCGGGCTAGGTAGTGTTTCAGCATAAAACAAATCGTCTAAGCTACCCCCCACCATATAGACAAAGAAACCTAAACCAAATACCCCATAAACAATAGAGGGTACACCTGCTAGGTTAATGACGGCAATGCGTAGTAGTTTTGTGAGCGCATTATTACCGGCGTATTCATGCAAATAAATGGCGGCAACAACACCCAATGGCGAAACAATCACTGTCATTAACAGCACCATTAATACCGTACCGAATATTGCAGGAAATACACCACCTTCTGTGTTCGCTTCACGCGGATCTTCGCTAACAAAGGCCCCAATTTGACTAAAAAACATTTTCAGCTTTTCAAACACGTTGAGTTTATTATTAAAGGTAACCTGTAATACATCTTCAAAATTAATGGTAACTTTTTGTCCATCCATAGCGCGCACAACAACTTGGTCACGGGAGATTTTCTCACGTAAAGCCATCAACTGCTCTTCTAGCACACTATAATCAGCCTTTAAGCCTGCAACTTTATCTTTAAACTCTTGCTGCAATTGCGGAGTAAGCGTGTCATCAAGTATATGCTTGCGCTCTTCTAAGCGCGTGCGTTCTATTTGATAGTTAATGGCGCCAATATCAGACTTTTGTAAGTCTTCCATTTCAGCTTGAAAGTCACTAACTCGCTCAACGAGCTGTAACATTTCATTTTGCTCTACCACCTGACCATCTAGAATAACTTCCTCGATAAAGCCATAAAAATTACCATTAGTGCGACGCTCAATAACCACTAACTCTTCAGGTAAAGAGGTGTTATTAATTTGCGGTACTAAAATCCAGCGAAAGTCTAAACTGACTAATTCACGATTACCGGTTTTAATTAATAGTCGCTCAATAGTTTCAGCTGACTCGTCAATATTGAGATTTAGATGTACCAACTGTGATGCAGGTATACTTTCTCTTTCGTAAATTTCACCAATAACCGTTAAATTTTTACCTTGCTCATCAGTCATTTCAAACTGATAAATATCTGCTGGCCAAAAATAACTTAAACCGCGCCAGGCGATTAACCCCAGTAAACCTAAAACCGATATCAGGCTGATGCTAACACCACCTGCTGACAACCACACCCAAGGAGAGCCAGACTTAAACCAATTATTCATGCTATGTCGCCTTCCTTACAATGAGCTATATTTTTCACGCAAACGCTGACGTACAAATTCAGCTAGCGTATTGACTACAAAGGTAAATACAAATAAAACAAATGCGGCCAAGAACAGAATACGATAATGAGAACTACCCACTTCCGATTCTGGCATTTCAACCGCAATATTTGCTGCAAGTGTTCTCATGCCTTGGAAAATACTCCAATCAAGAATCGGGGTATTACCGGTTGCCATTAACACAATCATGGTTTCTCCCACCGCACGGCCAAGTCCCATCATAACGGCAGAAAATATGCCTGGGCTGGCGGTCAGTAACACCACTTTAATTAAGGTTTGCCATTGAGTGGCGCCTAATGCCAAAGAACCACTGGTTAAATGCCTAGGGACACTAAAAATAGCATCTTCAGCCATAGAGAATATCGTAGGAATAACCGCAAATCCCATGGCAATACCCACAACTAAAGCATTTCGTTGGTCAAAACTAATGCCTAAATCATTAGTAATATATTGTCGAACATCACCACCAAACAAGTGTAATTCAAGCACAGGAGATAAGGCGAATGCCGCATAAGACGCCAGTAAAATAGCCGGTATTAAAATAATAGGTGCCCATGTTTCAGGAATAAGTGTTTTGTATTTTCGAGGTAATTTGTGCCATGAGAAAGCGGTAATAAACACTGAGGATGGAATAAAAACCAGCAATAAGCAGATAGCCGGTAAGTAAATTTCAATAATAGGGGCTAACCAAAGTCCAGCCAAGAAACCTAAAATAACGGTTGGCAAGGCTTCCATCATCTCAATGGTCGGTTTAACTTTTCTGCGCATACCAGGCGTCATAAAGTAAGCCGTATAAATGGCGGCAGTTAAGGCAATAGGTACGGCAAACATCATAGCGTATGATGCGGCTTTAATGGTACCAAACGAAATGGGCACCAAAGAAAATTTTGCTTCAAAATCATCAGAGCCAGACGTAGATTGCCAAATAAACTCAGGTTCAGGATAACTTTCATACCAAACTTCTTGCCAAAGTGCTTGCCAAGTAACTTCTGGGTGCTCATTTTTGACAGAGAAAATAGCCAATTCGTTGTTCGAAAACACCACTAAACCATCGGCACGAGGCGCAATAGAAAGCGCTTGAGCATTACCTTGGTGTAAATTACCACGCCATAAATCTGCTTCGCTGGTGGTATAAAACATGCCCATTTCACCTGACGGTGTTTCGGTATAAAAACTTTTACGATATTGCTCGGTATATATGGCGGTTATCGGTTCATTGTCACTCACTTTGAAACGACGAATTTCTTTAAATTCACGCCCTTCATCTGTGGCAACTTCGAACCATTGACTGACTGAACCATTGTCATCACCTAATAAAATTGAGCTACCACCTGACAATAACGCCATACTGGTAATATGATTAGGTGTTGATTTATTTTGTGCCAGTTGCGGAATAATGGTCGCTTTTAGCTCGGGTTCATAATCTAATGAAAACACAGCGACTTGATCATTTTGGCGAACAAACGCCATAGACAAACCTGACGATACCAAAATATCATTAACCTGCTTTGCCTCATAATCAATTTCTTGATATTGCACGTCATACGCCGTGTCGTAATTAAAGTCATCTTCAGCTAACAAAGTAGTTTTAATCAGGCGATTATCTTGGGTAAAAGCAACGAAAATTGCTTTTTCATCATCCATAGCAAATGACAGCTTGGTAATTGCTGCATTATTTTCATCAATGGGTAAATATTCTTTACCTAACGGATAACGAATACTAGGAATAATGACCCTTTTACCACTGGTAAAATTAGCTGTAAAACTGGGGACAATAAGCTGAACATTGCCAGCACTGTCAATTAATAGCTTTTGCTTTTGCCCCACATTAATCAGCTGCGCTAGGCTTTCGCCATCAGCAACCAATGGTTGAGAAAGTATTTTGTCACCGGCTTTATGCCCGTCACCATCAACTAATTGATAAAAGTTAATCTTGCCTTGTTCAGTAATGCTATAGGCAACTTCTTTTAATTCATCAACGCCTGTTGCTAGCACTTTATATTCTTCGTTGATAACAAATTTTGCGGTTACATCAACTTTTGCAGATTCAAAGATAGGTTTAATTACGTAGAGTAAATACATGAATATTAATACTAGCGTAAATAAAACACTGATACCGCCTAAGGTAATTATCCATTTTGCTAATGAATTTTTCACTTTGCGATAGTTTGCTGATTTAGAAGCAATGGCCACTTAAAAACACCTTCAACTATGATAATTTTTTAACTGCGGCTATTGTAAGACAGCAACATGACAGTTTTGTGACAAGGTGTTTTTTATCTCACACCGCCATTAAAAATAACAGCGACAACTTGCTAGTTTTTAGTTATGTTATGACTTATTAAATGTTATCAATGAAATAACCAAACCTATTAAAATAACCGCGCATTGGGCAGAAGGAAAAATAACAACATGAATATTAATAAAATAATGCAACGTAATTTAATAACGTTAGAGTTAGATGACAGCTTAGAGAGTGCTAAAAACTTGTTTGATCAACATAATATTCATCATATTTTGATCAAAGATAAAACCACCTTAACAGGCATTATTACCGACCGTGATTTATGGAAAAACTTAAGCCCCACTATAGGTACGCGTAAACAAACCCCGCAAGATAGTTTTATATTGAATAAAAAAGTGCATTTAATCATGGCTCGTGAACTGATCACCGCAACAGAAGATGTCAGCTTATCTGAAGCAGTATTGCTATTTCATGATCATAAAATATCTTGCCTGCCTATTGTTGATGAAAATAAATGTGCTATTGGTGTTATTACTTGGCGCGATATCATCAAGGTCATTGCGGTGCAATATCGTCGCAAAAATCAAGACAACGGTAAGTAATAATACCCAACTTTATTAATCGCTCTAGTGTAATAAACAGTAAAACCGCGATAGAGACTTAACAGCTAACAGATAACATCGAACAGCCCGCTTTGTGTTTAGCTTATGCCGGAGGTTTTTCAGCAAAGCTCTCAAATGCTGGCTGCTCATCATAGCGCTTAGATAACACTCCTTCTCATTAGTGCAGAAAATCATTGCTGCAGAAAATATCACTTTTCTGCTCTGCCAACTCAATGGTTTGCTGCGCTAAATACTTACCTAATATCTATTTAGCGTTAGTTGCATTCAATCGTGTGTAGCAAATAGTTTTTAGCAAATCATGCTTAATAAATGGCGCTTAATAAATTACCTTTAATAAGACGTTATTAATAAAATGAGTTAGCCGTTTTAATTTAGTCGCTTAAATACAGACTAAAAAAATACATAAAAAACCATCACAGTGTATGAACGAGTGAAATTTAATCTATATTTCAATCTATATTTCAATACTATACAGCTGAAGATGTTTAATCTAACGCCCTAAAGCAGATATTAAATGCCTATGTTGAGTGCTTACTTGTAAATATCTTTTCATAAAAATGTTACTGATTGTTATAAAAACTGCTAGGTTAAGTCTCAGAGAGATATTCTGGTATTAAGCCAAATAACAGGGATGAGATGGGATGTACGTATGGCCTATAAAAAAAATATAGCTGCTTTATTGCAACAAGTGCATGAAATGACTAGTGTGCTCGATAATATTGGCTCCTATGTTTATTGCAAAAATTTAGCCGGTAAATACACCTATGTTAATGCCGATGTTGCCGCGTTATTTCAAACCTCTGTTCAAGATATTATAGGTAAAGATGATAGCTACTTTTTTGATTTAAATGTGCTTGATGAATTGCTTAAAAACGATCGTAAGGTTATTTTTGGTAAAGTTTCGTTAGCTTTTGAAGAAAGTAATCTGATTAAATCTACCGGCAAAGTGCACACCTATAAAACCATTAAAAATCCTATATTCAATGAGATGGGCGAAATTATTGGTCTTTCAGGGATATCGACAGATATTACCATGCAAAAATTACTAGAAGAGGATAATCAGGATCAAAAGCATTTATTCGACGTTATTTTAAATAATATTGATGCCTACATTTACATGAAAGACGCTAAACGCCGCTACCGATATGTTAATAGGCGCGTAGCAGAACTGATTGGTCTGCCTGCAGAAGAAATTATTGGTAAACTTGATACCGATGTTGTTTCGCCGAGCTATGCCGATCACTTTTGGCAAACTGACAAACTCGCATTTGAGGGCAACGAAAAAGTAGTGATCAACGAAACATTAGAGTCACCTGACAAGAAAACGCAACATTACCTCAGCACCAAAGTACCTTTCCAATTAAGAGGTGATATGAGAACTATGATAGCCTTTTCCACCAATGTCACTGAACTATATCAACTGAAAGAAAAATTTGAACAACTGGCTAATACCGATGTATTGACCAGTATCTACAACCGTCGTTATTTTTTTGATAATGCTAATCGAGAGTTCAACCGGGCGAAAAGACACCAACAAGCACTGGCTGTTATCTCGTTAGATGTTGACCACTTTAAGACTGTTAACGATCAATATGGCCACCCTGTTGGCGATCAAGTGTTAATCAAAATTGCGCAACTCATTACTCCCACTATCAGAGCCGAAGATATTTTTGCCCGAATAGGCGGAGAAGAGTTTTCAATATTACTACCCAACATTAGCCTGTCTCAAAGCTTGCAAGCCGCAGAAAGATTACGCGACTTATTAGATAAAAAACCAATACTTATTAACAAAAACATTATGCTATCAATAAAAATCAGTTTGGGGGTTTCGGTGCTAAAAGCCAGCGACAATTGCTTTCAAGATCTCTATGCCCGCTCTGACAGTGCTTTATATCAAGCTAAGTCTCAGGGGAGGAATCACGTATATTTAATCGACTAATCATCAAAGCCTTAAGCGCATTCAAACCCAAGCGATAAATTTGCGATGCCAAACACAGATAGCTTTTAGCTTAACGACATCAAGCCCATAAAACCTCATTGCCAACAAGGTCACTATTAACCTAGAATAGCGACATTACTCACACTGTCTAAAAAAGGTTTTTCATGGCACAACCATTACCCGATAAATTCATCATGTCGATGAACCGCGTTTCCAAGGTAGTTCCACCTAAACGCACAATTTTAAAAGACATCTCACTTTCTTTCTTTCCTGGTGCAAAAATTGGTGTGCTAGGTCTCAATGGCTCAGGTAAATCTACCTTACTGCGTATTATGGCCGGTCTTGATACCGAATTTGAAGGTGAATCAAAAGCACTTCCAGGTACTAACATAGGTTATTTGCCACAAGAGCCAATATTAGACGAAGAAAAAACCGTCCGTGAAATTGTTGAAGAAGCCGTTTCTGAAGTAAAAAATGCTATAGCACGATTAGACCAAGTCTATTCAGACTACGCAGAGCCCGATGCCGACTTTGACGCTTTAGCGAAGGAGCAAGGGCAATTAGAAGATATTATCAATAGCCAAGACGGCCACAATATTGACAACGTCTTAGAGCGCGCCGCTGATGCTTTACGTTTACCTGAGTGGGAACAAAAAATTGGTGTACTTAGTGGTGGTGAACGTCGTCGTGTTGCACTTTGTCGTTTGTTATTACAAAAACCTGATATGTTGCTACTTGATGAGCCCACCAACCATTTAGATGCTGAATCTGTTGCCTGGTTAGAGCGATTTTTACATGACTATCCTGGTACCGTCGTTGCTATTACGCATGATAGATATTTCTTAGATAATGTCGCTGGTTGGATCCTAGAGCTTGATAGAGGATATGGTATTCCTTATGAAGGCAACTATTCTTCATGGTTAGAGCAGAAAAACACCCGTTTAGAACAAGAAAGTAAAACTGAAAGTGCCTTGCAAAGAACCATTAAACAAGAACTTGAATGGGTACGCTCAAATCCAAAAGCGCGTCAGTCAAAAAGCAAAGCCCGTATGGCACGCTTTGAAGAGCTTAATAGCCAAGATCATCAAAAGCGTAATGAAACAAACGAGCTGTACATACCACCAGGACCTCGTTTAGGTGATAAAGTATTAGATGTTAATAACTTAACCAAATCTTTTGGGGATAGAGTACTGATTGATAACTTAAGCTTTAGCGTACCTAAGGGGGCTATTGTCGGTATTATCGGACCAAACGGTGCTGGTAAATCAACCTTATTTAAAATAATGTCAGGTGCTGAACAGCCAGACTCTGGACATGTAGAACTCGGTGATACAGTTAAGCTTGCTAGTGTTGATCAGTTTCGCGATGACATGGACAACAGTAAAACCGTATACCAAGAAATATCTCAAGGCCATGAAATTTTACAAATTGGTAGTTTTGAAATTCCAAGTCGTGCTTACGTTAGCCGCTTTAACTTTAAAGGTAATGATCAACAAAAGATCATTGGTGACTTATCTGGTGGTGAGCGTAACCGTGTTCATTTAGCCAAATTAGTGCAAACAGGTGGTAACGTATTACTGCTCGATGAACCCACCAACGATCTAGACGTTGAAACCTTGCGTGCACTTGAAGAAGCACTGTTAGAATTTCCAGGCTGTGCCATGGTTATTTCCCATGACCGTTGGTTCCTTGACCGCATCGCCACCCATATTTTAGATTACCGTGATGAAGGCAACATCAACTTCTATGAAGGAAATTATACAGAATACGAAGAATGGTTGAAGAAAACTTATGGTCCAGCAGCAGCTGAACCACATAGAATAAAATATAAAAAAATAGGTTAACTAACTAGTTAACAACAAGTAAAAGGCACCTTAATAAATTAATTAAGGTGCCTTTTTATTAAAATCGGGCTATGCTGAGTAAATCACTTTTTGATAATTAAACTCATTTTGATAATGAAAATCAATGCAAAATAGACGCCAATTTACACGAATTCTTTTTTCTATACCGGCAGAATTAGCAATAGAGCAGCAAGTATTTAATGTCAATATTCATGATATATCATTAAAAGGCGTTTTACTTTTTGCTGATACTAAAGGCCTATTCCTTGAAAAAAAATTGGGTTTACTATCACTTAAATTAGATGACTTTGGCGCTAAAATCATAATGAAAGTCACCGTTGCTCATCAAGAAAGCAATAAAATTGGACTGCAATGCAATGGTATTGATATTGACAGTGTGAGTTTATTACGGCGCTTAATTGAACTGAACCTTGCAGACGATAAGCAATTTCATAAAGAACTGTCACAGCTAACTCGACCTTAATTAATACGCGCAACTTCAACTAAATTTTCAAAGGATTTATTATGAATCATCTTATTATATCTTTCATCACCGCAGATCGCCCTGGCATAGTCAAAGTATTATCTGACCTTATCAGTCAGCATAAAGCCAATTGGCAAGAGTCTAGTTTACATCAGATATCAGGCGTTTTTGCTGGCGTGATCGACATTGCCGTTGCCCCTGAAAACTCAGCAGCATTATCGAGTGAACTCGCGGCCTTAACCGGCTTTAAAATGCAAATAGAACATGTACAACCTAATGACTCAGTACCTGAAACCTTGCTTGTTTTAGAACTAACGGCAAACGATAGAGCGGGCATAATTCAAGAAATATCTTCTACTATTCATCATCATGGTGGTAATTTACTTAAACTGGTGAGTACACAAGAAAGCGCACCACATGCCGGCCATGAATTATTCAAAGCAAAAGTTACTATTTCGACTAATACAAAAGCTATCGACTCTATGATTGATGCGCTTGAAAACCTCGCCGATGACTTGATGGTAGATATTTCTCGCTAAAAAACTAACTATTGCCCAAGACGCTAGCAATGCCTTAGCTTGTTTTTCATACTGTTTTATATGTTTTTATATGTTTTTATATTATTTTATAAAAATATTATTACTCTTTCATATCGACTTAAAGCTTCTATTAATACCCTGGTGCTATGTTCTTATCTAAAGGTAAGTTCGTAGCATATTACATAGCGCAATGACCAAGATGGTAAAGAATGGCAATGTGATGACAGTATTGCCAACATGGAGGTTGGTGCTTAGTTTTTGTCTGGGAAAAAATGATCGTTCGTCCTGAACATACACCCTGCTGTGCATCCATGCACCCGCGATATATCCTGCATCCTAAACATAGCTGCTCTTTTACATCCATGTAATCACAGCATACCCTTCGTCCTGAACATCGCTGCTCTTTCACATCCATGTGATCGCAGCATACCCTTCGTCCTGAATATCGCTGCTCTTTCACATCCATGTGATCGCAGCATACTGTTCGTCCTGAATATCGCTGCTCTTTCACATCCATGTGATCGCAGCATACCCTTCGTCCTGAATATCACTGCTCTTTCACATCCATGTGATCGCAGCATACTGTTCGTCCTGAACATAAAAAGTCCGCAATCATTGCTGATTGCGGACTTTTTTATTTGCTAAGCTTCTAGGCGCTAAGTTTCTAGGCGCTAAACTGCTATAGGCTAGTTTTTTATAAGCCTAACTTTTTAAATTCTTTTGCAGCAACTGAAGCAGGTAATGGAATATAACCATCTTTTTCTACAATGTCTTGGCCTGATTTTGACAGTACCATTTTCAAAAATTCAGCTTCCATAGGTGCTAAAGGTTTGATCGGGTGCTTATTAACGTAAACATATAAAAAGCGTGATAATGGATACTCTTTAGAAATTGCATTTTCCATATTAGCTTCAATAAAGTTTTCGCCTTTTCTAGACAATGGCAATGCGCGAACGCCTGAGGTTTTATAGCCAATACCTGAATAACCAATACCGTTTAATGAGGCAGAAACCGATTGTACAACCGATGCTGAGCCCGGCTGTTCGTTAACACTATTTTTAAAGTCTCCTTTACATAGTGCTTCTTTTTTAAAGTAACCGTAAGTACCTGACACTGAGTTACGACCGTACAATTGTATATCTTTAGCGCTCCAATCACCTGTTAGCCCTAAGTCTCCCCAGCGTTCAACATCTTTGAAAGCACCACATTTACGGTTATTTGAAAAAATAGCATCAACTTGATCTATACGCAGACCCTTTATCGGGTTGTCTTTGTGAACAAACACAGCTAAAGCATCAATAGCGACTCTAACAGCCGTTGGCTTGTAACCATAACGCTTTTGAAACGCTTCAATTTCACTTGACTTCATCTTACGGCTCATTGGGCCAAGATTAGATGTTGCTTCCGTTAATGCCGGTGGCGCTGTAGATGAACCTGCCGCTTGTATTTGCACATTAACATTAGGATATATGCGTTTAAACTCTTCCGCCCAAAATGTCATCATATTAGCTAAGGTATCTGATCCAACAGACGAAACATTGCCTGAAACACCACTGACTTTTTTATAGATTGGTAACTCATTCTCAACTGCAAATGCAGAAAAACTGATAAGACTTGATAAACCAATAACGCCTAATGTACTTTTTAAACTCATGTTACTCTCCGATGAGAACTATAATTAATTTAACAACACTATAGAAAGTGAATATGACAATAATAAGTAAAGTTTGTGACACTTGTATGACAAGCCTAAAAAAGCGGTCAGTTGAAAAGCAATAGCTGTCAGCTTTCAGTTAAAAGCAAAACAATAACCCAAGGATAGATTATCACCGGCAAGCCCTTTGTAGGGTGGACTTTAGTCCATCAGATTTTAAAATAGCTGTCAGTTAACAGCAAAACAATCACCCAGGCTAGATTATCACCGGCAAATCTTTTGTAGGGTGGACTTTAGTCCACCAAGTTTTAAAGAATAGCTTTCAGTTAAAGGCAAAACAATCACCCAAGGCTAGATTATTACCTGCAAGCCCTTTGTAGGGTGGACTTTAGTCCATCAGGTTTTAAAAATAACTTTCAATTAAAAGTCAAAAAATCACCCAAGCTACATTATCACCTGCAAGCCCTTTGTAGGGTGGACTTTAGTCCATCAGGTTTTAAAGAATAGCTTTCAGTTAACAGCAAAACAATCACCCAGGCTAAATTATCACCTGCAAGCCCTTTGTAGGGTGGACTTTAGTCCATCAGTTTTTAAAAATCGCTGTAAGTTTTAAGTTTATTTGCAGAAGACTGGGCTTTTGATTACCAGGTTAAACATTTTATTTTACCGTCAAAATACCAAAACCTTAGTGAGCTTTATGTTTAAAACTGACTTGCTGAGCAAGTGTATCGGCACAAAATATATAACGTTTTAGCCTTGCTAAGTGATAAATGCTAAGTGATAGATTTGCTAGCCAAAACTATACAAACAATGAAGGTAAAATTAATTACAAATGACTTTTATTAAGCTTAGATAAGTTATTTGAATCTTAAGATAGAAAAATAACCAACAATGAGATTTAGTCATACGGGCTGACATATTAACAAGCTTATTTATTCGCTATTTCAGGACTGAAATAGATAATAAATTCGCTGCCTTGATGCCACTCACTTTCAATTGAAAGCTCACCGTGGTGGTGATTCAATACATGTTTAACTATCGCCAAACCGAGGCCAGAGCCGCCCGTATTACGTGAGCGAGACTTATCAACACGGAAAAATCGTTCAGTTAAACGATTAACATGCTCAGGTTTAATACCGGGGCCATTATCTTTCACACTAAAGCGTATTTTATTACCGTCATTACCAAGTCTTATATCAATAATGCCATTAGGCGGAGTATAGGCAATAGCATTTGAAATTAAATTCAAGCAGGCGCTTTTTAATTCGTGTTCATTGCCATTAATACTTATATTTGGCGCAATGTCATTGTTAATAATATGATTTTTATCTTGATTTAACCACTGCACCTCTTCAATTATCGTTAAGACTAAGCGCGATAAATTAACTTCTTGATGATTGTCTGCGTCAACATTATGCTCGATTCGTGATAGCACTAAAAGTTGTTCAACTAGCCTATCCATTCGTGACACTTGTGATTCTATCGTGGTAAAGGCTTTTTTCCAATGTGGGTCCAGCGCAGTTTCACTGGCTTGCACCATTTCAACATAACCACGTACCACTGTTAGAGGCGTTTTTAGCTCATGGGATACATTAGCAACAAAATCACGGCGCATTTCCTCTAACCGTTGTATTTTACTGATATCACGCGCTAATAATAAAATTTGATCACTACCGTAAGCCATCATCCGCAGCTCAAGCTGTAACTCATTATTTATCGGTGAAATAATTAAACAAGGGCTATTATAATCGCCATCATCTAGGTATTTAGAAAACTCTGGAAATCGAATCAAGTTGTCAATACGTAAACCAATATCCTCGGGCCAACGCACCCCTAAAAACTTTGAAGCTTTTTTATTACCCCATAAAATGATCAGTTCATTTGATAGCACTAACGCTGCATCAGGCAAGGCTTCAGCGCCATCACGAAACTTTCGAATACGTTCATTAAGTTGCTTCTGTTTTAAGCGCTGCTTGCGAATACGGCGATAAAGACCATCGTATATTCTGCCCCAAATGCCATTAGCTTGTGGTGGTGCTATTGATTTTCCTTGCCACAGCCACTGAATCAATTTAAACAAATGATTATAATGCCAAGCAAGCAGGCATAGTGAGACAATACTGACAGCAAGAAATGTTTGGCCAAACAAATAGCCAACAAAACCACTGACAATAATTACGCCAAAAATACGGGTAAAAAGCGTTCTAGCTGAAATGCGAAAAAACATAAATTAGTTATTAACCTGAGGGTTGAATTTTGCCCGAAAAGCGATAACCTGAACCTCGTACCGTCTGAATAAAATCTTCATGGCCGTCACCAGAAATAGCTTTACGTAAACGTCGAATATGGACATCAACCGTTCTATCTTCAACATAAACATTTGTGCCCCATACATTGTCTAGTAATTGCTCTCGGCTATAAACCCGTTCAGTATGGGTTAGAAAAAAATGTAACAAACGAAATTCTGTTGGGCCAAGGTCTAAATTTTTATTATTTATTGACACTCGATGCGCGACTGGATCTAAGGTAATGCCGTGAAAATCAATGGTCTCTTCTAACGCTGTCGGCGCAACGCGGCGAATAACCGCTTTAATGCGAGCAATTAATTCTTTCGGTGAGAAAGGTTTAGTTACGTAGTCATCAATGCCGGCTTCAAAGCCTTTAACTTTATCGTCTTCGTCTGCTCTAGCGGTTAGCATAATAATTGGAATGGTACGGGTATACTCATTTTGTTTTAATGATTTTGCTAACTTTACCCCTGTGCCACCTGGTAACATCCAATCCAGTAAAATTAAGTCAGGATAAGGTTCTTTAATTTGAGCTTGTGCTTGCTCTATCGTTTCAGCCTCGATGGCATTAAAACCATTTTGCTCCAAAACAAAGATGATCATTTCTCTTATTGCGGCTTCGTCTTCAACAACCAAAATCTGTCTACTCATGTATCCTTCCTAATCGCCTAATCGTATAGCAAACATTGTGATAAATTATTGTGACAGTTTCATGACAACGATAGAATTATTATCCTTGGGTTGATTTATTAAGCCCTAAGCAACATTAATCTGTTTGTTATTGTTGTTATGATCATCGATACCAAACCATTAGGCAAGAAAAAAGCCGCACAAAGCGGCTTTTAATCATTAATGTATCAACAACTACAATGGTTAAAACTTATATTCGATACCCGCGGCTAAGTAATCTTGGTCTTCGCCACTGTCCATATCAAAAGTGGTGTAAAAAGTGTATAGCTTAGTGCTTTTAGCTAGTGAATAATCTGCACCGAGAGTAATACCAGATTTATCATCACCGTCTTTAAAGTCAGCCGCTTGATATTGGCCTTTAAAGGTTATTTTATCCATTTTATATTTAGCCGATACCATGAAACCATCCATTTCACCGCTACCATCTATTTTTTCTTGGCTTTGCACTATGGCGCCTAACACAACACCAGAGACTTTACCCTGCACAGTCGCACGAGTAATATCGTAACCATTAACGTCAGAATCGACAGCAACAGAAGCAAAAATAGCTGACTTTTTCAATTTTGCATCACCGTAAAATATGGCAACAGAAACACCATCTTCTGCGTCAACCGCATCTTCAGCGATATAAGTAACACCTAATTGAAAATCACTAAATTTAGGTGATTTATAAGAAAGTGTATCCGCCATGCGGTTTTCACCTTTCCATAAACTTTTTATATCACCATTTAAATCGCTAAACAAATCAACTTTGCCTTGTGATTGCTTAAGCATAGTGTCATTTTTACCCAATAAAACCTCACCAAAACCGCCGGCTAAGCCAACATACTGGTTACGATCAGTAATGCTATCGCCTTTTGCACTATCACCATCTAAGTCAACCTGAAACTCTGCTTTATAGATAACAGATAAGCCTTCACCCAGATCATGTGTACCTTTAAGTCCAATACGTGACGCATTACTTTTTACTTCTGTAAATGACCCTTCACCTTCATCAGAAGATTGCAGTGAAAGATTTGCTTTGCCGTAAACTTCAACATCAGCTGCAAATGCCGACAATGATAAAGAAGACAATAAAACGACAGCGATTTTGTTGTAAGTATGTTTCATGTTGATACCTTTAAGAATTAGTATGGCTAAAAATAATTGAGCTTAGTTTGCCTAATCTTTATGACATTATTGTGACATCAAGAAATAATTTTTCACCATTATGCCAAAAAATACAATTTGTATTAAATTTTAATCACCACTACATCAAGCTTTTATAGTGCTTTTGCGGTAAATTAATGGTGTTCCCTTTATGTGGAATGAATTATGCTGAAAATAAATTAAAAATAAATAAAGCATAGTGTTTATTTACAACTCAAATTATTACTTAAAGTCGCTAAATTTATAATCACCTTAAGCTACTTTAAAACAGCAAAATAAAGCAACACTAACAAAAGAAAACTTTAATGAAATCAACTAGCCTGTCACGAAAGTTACTTACACGAGTATTGTCATTATATTTTGTTCTGACATTTATTGTTACTTGTGTGCAAATTGGTGCCGAATACATCAATACCAAAAATCACATTGCCAATGAATTACTCACCCTAGAGAAAACCTTTAGTGGCAGTTTAACCCGAGCGGTATGGGAACTAAATACCCAACAAGCGATATCTATTGCAGAAGGCTTAGTTGCTATTCCAATGATTAAAGGCATCACGGTTACCGATGAAAACAATCTCATTATCGCCCAATTAGGCTTAACAGCTGATGCAGAAACGCTTTATATTGAGTTAGTTGGCGATGACGTTAACAACCCTGAGTATTTTAATGTTAGTTCCCAAAGCGAAGGACTATTTGGTCATGGTTTTCCGTTGATTTTTGAATTTTCAGGTCGCACCACTAAAGTTGGCTCAGTGACCTTATTATCCAGCAATGAGGTTATTTTTAACCGAATACAGGTCGGTATTTATTTTCTTATTGGTAATGCCATGGTGAAAACCGCCGCACTGGTATTGTTATTTTCCTTAGCTTTTTCAAGCCTTTTGACCAACCCACTTAACGCACTAACCGAACAAATTAATCAATTTGATATCGATGACCCTGAAGCCTCTAAATTACACGTAACTAACTATGAAAATAACGAATTAAACATTCTGCAAAACGCCTATAATAATTTAATTGATGAACTGGTGGCCTATAAAGACAAACTCGCCCTAGCCCAAAGCAACATTATATCCGCTAACAACAAGCTTGATGAACAAAACCTGATACTTGAACAAGAGGTAGCACGTAAAACCTCATCATTAAGTACCTCGATGTTAAAAATGGAAATGCAGCAACGTGAATTATTAACTCAGCAAAAAAATCTACAAACTGAAAATGCTCGCAGAAGCACCACAGAAAAAACTTTGCTCGAAACAAATCACGAATTGAAAAATTCTATTATTCAATTAAACAAAGCGCAAGAGCGCTTACTTGACGCAGAGAAAATGGCGGTACTGGGTAGTATGTCAGCCGAAGTGACCCATGAAATTAATACCCCAATAGGCGTCAGTATAACCTCCACATCTTATCTGGCAGATTTACTCACTGCGCTTAAAGCTGACATAAAAGACAATAAACTCTCAAAACGTGTGCTTAATGACTTTACCAAGAATTCAGAGCAAGGTCTTAATTTAGTGTTAAACAACCTCGAACGTGCCTCTGAATTGGTCACGAGTTATAAACAAGTGGCGGTTGACCAAATAAGCGAAAAAATTCGTCAAGTCAATCTGGGCAAATATATTGATGAAATCATCCGTTCATTGCACCCTAAATTTAAAAACACCCAACACAAGATTGAAGTAGATTGCCCGCAAGATGCTGAAGTTTATTGCCATGCCGGCGCTATTTCTCAAATATTTACCAACCTCATCATCAACTCAATCATGCATGGCTTTAAAGATATGGAACGCGGTGTAATTACCATATTGGTAAAACTCAACGGTGAACATGTACATATAACATATAAGGACAATGGCCACGGCTTATCTGACGAACAATTAACACACCTCTTTGATCCATTTTATACTACCGCTGGAAATAGAGGCGGCACAGGCTTAGGCACTTATATCGTTAATAACCTAGTAAATGACACCTTAAATGGTAGCGTTAGTGCAAGTTCAGCTCTTGAACAAGGGCTAAGTTATGATATCAAGTTTGATAATATGCACTAACTGCTCCTTGCCTAATGAGATTAATCTAAGGCGTGCGTGATGCAAACAAGTACGGTAATATACCCGCTCAACATACCCGATCAACTTTAAGATAGATATTTTAGCTTGAAGTAGAACGGGTATAGTGCCCTCGTTTTTCAATTATTCGCCCACTTTTATCGGGCCTAGGATTATCTTAATGTGGTTTAAAAACCTATACTTTTTTGCCTTTACCCGCCCTTTTGATTGTTCTGAAGAAGATTTAGAGAAACAATTATCTGAGCATTTATTTACCCCCTGTGCTTCAACTGAACAATCGCATTTTGGTTGGGTTAATGCATTAGGCAAGCATGGCGACTCAACTGTTCACGCGGTAAACGGTAATTATTTATTGTGTGCACGCAAAGAAGAAAAAATTCTCCCCGCTCCTGTTGTTAAAGACATGATCGAACAAAAAGTAGCGCAATTAGAAGTAGAGCAATCACGCGGCGCCACTAAAAAAGAGAAAGAGCAGTTTAAAGAAGATATTATTTTTGAATTACTACCACGAGCATTTTCTCGCTTTAGTGATACTCGTGCTTATATTAATGCTGTGCATAACATTATTGTTATCGATACCAGTAGTCGTGGTAAAGCCGAAGACTTTTTAGCACTTTTACGTAAATCACTTGGTACATTGCCCGTAACCACTCCGTCACCAGAAAAAGCCCCTGATGAAGTTATGACCGAATGGTTAGTCGAAAGTAACTTAGGTGCTAACTTTCAATTAGGCATGGAAGCTGAATTCAATGCCTTAGGTGATGACGGCGCAGTGGTTCGGGTTAAAAACCAAGATCTTACCAGTGAAGAAATTAAAGCACACTTAGATGCTGATAAATATGTTGTCAAAGTAGCGCTAGAGTGGGACGAGTCCTTGTCATTTATATTATGTGACGATTTAGCCGTTAAACGTCTTAAATTCTATGACGTTATTCAAGAGCAAAACGACGATATTGATAGCGATGATGTTGTCGCGAAACTCGATGCCGACTTTGCCTTAATGACCGGTGAGTTAAACCGTTTTATAGATCACTTGTTAGCTGAGTTTTCACTTAAAGCCAGTGATTATTTAGAAGCATAGTTTATCGCTAACATAGCGGGTTAAAAAGGCGCTACTTAGCGCCTTTTTTGTCATTTTACATTAACAACTTGATAAACAATTAAATAAAGACTTAGATGCAAATAATAAGTCAGATTAGCCTTAATTAAACATGGCGCGAACTTGTGTCAAAAGTTCACTAAACGCTTCCGAATCCATAAATTTGGCATCCGGTAAAATGTCTTTAGTCACCAAGCTTTCAAGTAAAATATCTCGTGTTGATTCACTAGTAAATATTTCATGATAAACCGCACCAGCTCGAATAAAATCAAGGTAGTGAACCTCTTTTAACAAAATAGATAAATCATTCCATGACATTACTAACTCGGTAAGCTCTTCAGAAAAACCCCAAGCTTTGGTTATCTCAGCACCAATTTCATTAGAAAGCCTTGCAATCGCTTGTTGTAAAAATACTGGCTTTGCAAACACCTCAGGATGATTTTCAGCTTCTGTTAATATGGGTAAAGTACCAATATTATGAATAAGGGCTGCCAGCGTTAGCGTATCTAAGGTGAATGGTGCACGTTTATGCTTTGTTAAATATAACGTCATTAAGGCGATAGCAACTGAAGCCACATCAACAGTTTCACCCCATGACTTTTGCATATATTTGGAAATTACGGGGTTATTAGAGACAAACATTTGCTCTATAGCAATCCCTGTAGCAATACTTTTAATTTTTCTTAGGCCAATACGAGTAACGGCTTGAGCAACCGACTCAACTTTGATTTCTCGCCCAAACACAACACTATTTGCCACTTTAAGCATACCTAAAGATAATGCAGCATCGTGGCTAATAATATCACTCATCTTGCCTAAACTAATATCTGCATCGTCTGCAGCTTGCCTCACGTTCAATGCGATTTTAGGCAAGAGAGGTAAAACTAACGCATCCTGTTTAATTTTCTCAACAAGTATCGTATAAAGTGCACTTTCTGCGCCCATAACCATTCCTTACTATTTGTAGATTCATAAATTTAACACAAAGTAATATTATTAAAGTAGATAAAAGCGCATTTATTAAAAGTTTTTACATCTATCACGTTAATCATCATGCAAAAAATATCAGCATAAACAACAAATTGCTTTGCTTAATATTTATATACTGTCAATTTCAGTGATAGAAAGCACAGTTATAATTTTTTCTTTATATTCAAAGATTGCAGAAATACAGACCTAAAAATTATAATTTCAGCAGAAAAAGTAGAGAATAGGCAGATTAACCTGTAACTTGATATTGCTCATTATTTGTACTATTAATTATAATCTGATCATAAATTCTAATACGTCCTAACTTGAATGTATTGTTTTGTTTTGTTGTGTTGCTGTTTTTATTTTCTGAGCAAGCATAGGTAAATATTATGAAAGATAATGTAAATCCACATTCATCAAACGAGCAAAACTTAGCCCCGCAATCCAGTACCTCACATCAGACTGAACCAAAAAAATGGTGGCAATGGTTTCTCGTTTATCCAACGATACTTTTAGCGTTAATGGGTGCCATGCCAACCTATTATGAAATGGGCAGCGCTTATATCAAGGGAGTTAAAGCAGGAGATTCAGATAAAGCGATACTAAGTAATAAAATGTGGATAAAAAATTTCGAGTGCACAACATTACCCTATGAACCTTTTGTCACCCCAACAAACACTGAGGTTGATGCAACTATATGCAAATCTGGTGATGTTTTAATCAAAATAAGGACTGCCAATAATGCACAGTTTTTTGAATGGGTTGCCGTAGAAAAAATATCGCGCATTAAAACAGCCGCTATTCATTTTAATTTATTCAATCAAGCTATGGCTAGCCAGAGTAAAATAAATACAACTTCATCTACATCCAACAATGGTGTAGTGGTATTGTGTCAAAAGTGGATTGGTCCAAATTTATTACTAAGACGTGTGCAATATCAAGGTAGAGGCTGTTTTGATGAAACTATAAACACTTACTCAGGACAAGTAGTTAAATCAATACCTGCACCATGTAACTGTTAATAACATGAAATACATAATTTTTGTTATAGTCATTACCCTCAAAATGAGTTTTTCACCTAGTTTACTCGCCAAAACTCAACATGCGCTTATCTCTAGCATAGCGCAAACTGATGCTAGTGGTAAAAAAGCAAAAAAAGAAGTTAACGCTCAGAAAAATAATACAATTAATGACGAGAAAAAAGCCAAAGAAGAAGTTAACACGCCAATAAACAATGCCGCTAATAACCAGCAAAAAGCGAAGACGGAAGTTAACTCACCAGAAAATAATACCACTAATAACGAGCAGAAAGCTAAAGAAGGACAAAAAGCTAAAAAGGCGGCTGACAATAAAGCTAAGACAAAAATAGTGTCAAATAACCTCTAGCTAACTTATACCCGCTGCATTAATTAGCGGCTCTACTTTATACCTGAGTAACATCTTAGAATACATGATATTTATTGCCAACTATCAAGGGGTTTAGCTGATCAATATTAACCCTTCATTTTCCTTGATAACTTTCTTTAGCAAAATTCAAGCTAACTAACCATAATGCTCAAGCAGAATCTAATTATCAGGTATCATTTTTTTGCTCATATTGGCAACATAACTAGTATAGTAACTAGTACAGTTACTCGTGCGGTTATTTTATACAATAAGATATGAAGACAACTGCAGAGTAATATTATATCAAGAAAATGAAAATCAAGCTTAGCAAAAGTGCACAACACTTTTGCTATAAAGTTGGCTCAATTATACCGAAATAGCGGCTTTAATGTGTGGGTGAGCTTGATAGTTTTGTAGCTCAAAGTCTGCGAAAGTAAAATCAAAGATACTTTTTACTTCAGGATTAATCCACATATTGGGTAATGGCAAAGGCTCACGCGATAATTGCTCATCGACTTGCTCAAGATGATTTAAGTATAAATGCGCGTCACCAAAAGTATGGACAAAGTCACCCAGTTCTAAATCACAAACTTGCGCGATCATCATAGTAAACAAGGCATAACTAGCGATATTAAATGGCACGCCCAGAAAAATATCTGCACTTCTTTGGTATAGCTGACAGCTCAACCTACCATTTAAGACATAAAACTGAAACAACGTATGGCATGGCGGTAAAGCTTGTTTGCCCAGTGCCGCATTAGCGGTTGGACTTATCGAGGTATCAGGTAATAACGCAGGGTTCCAAGCGGTAATGATATGACGACGTGAATCAGGATTATTTTTTAAATCATCAATTAATTGTGCTAATTGATCAATAGTTTCGCCGTTTTGTGCCGGCCAGTTACGCCATTGCACTCCGTATACTGGGCCAAGTTCACCTTCATCAGTGGCCCAAGCATCCCAAATTTTCACGCCATTTTGCTGTAAATAAGCGATATTAGACTCACCCTTTATAAACCACAATAGTTCATGGATTATCGACTTAAGATGACATTTTTTTGTGGTTACTAACGGAAACCCTTTTGCAAGATCAAAACGCATTTGATGACCAAATATACTTTTAGTACCGGTACCAGTGCGATCAGATTTTTCAACCCCTTCGTCTCTAACATGGCGCATTAAATCAAGATATGCTTTCACTAGGTTTTCCTTTAACGTTATTAATTAGAACAAAT
Organism: Colwellia sp. MB3u-45; assembly: GCF_014077005.1. Lineage (GTDB taxonomy): Bacteria > Pseudomonadota > Gammaproteobacteria > Enterobacterales > Alteromonadaceae > Cognaticolwellia. The sequence goes on from NZ_JACGVC010000040.1 coordinate 75,975, forward strand.
AGTTTATGCCAAATACCGTAAGGCTAAAGCGGTAAACTTAACCACTGATTTCAGCAGGGTCAGTTTATCAGTATTTGGCTTTTTTTGCGTGAAATTGTTGGTAAAGAAGAGCCTAATTATCGACAATTATTTTTACAAAAATGAGCGAAGCTCAGCCGTTAATACCACATCATTTTAATTGCCACTAACATCAAGAAAATGGCAAAGCCTTTTTTCAGGTAAGGTAAAGACAATTTAGCACCTGCCTTTACACCCAATGGCGCAAATAATGATGAGGTTAAGACAATACCTAATAAGGCGGGTAAATAAATATAACCGATACTCCAGGGTGGCAAGTCGCTTTGTCCAAGACCAATAATAACATAGCCTAAAGCACCAAATAACGCGACAATAATACCACTGGCGGTGGCCACACCAATTGCTTGGCGCATAGATAATGAGCAATACATTAAAATGGGGACCAATATAGCGCCACCAGCAATCCCCATCAAACTTGCTAACACACCGGTAAACAGCCCAATAAATTGTAATATCCAGTTGCTAGGTAGCGCTACACTGCGCTCAACTTTAATCGATAAAAACATATAAGCCGCTAAAATAAGTACTGCACTGGCAAATATTAGCGTTAAGGCTTTTAACGACAGCATGCCGGCAATAAGGGCACCTAGCATAGCACCAATAGCCACTGTTATGACCAGTCGTTGAGCTATTGGCCAAGGAATATTACCATTTTTATGATGGGCGAAAGCCGCAGAAGTAGAGGTGAATATGATCGAAGCCAGCGACGTGGCAAGTGCCATAGGAAAGGCAAGCTCTGCGCTTATGCCCAATAACGGTAATAAATACACCAACACAGGCACAATAATAAGTCCACCGCCAATACCGAGTAAACCAGCAAAAAAACCCACTACAGCACCTAGCAAAGCACAGGCTAAAAATACACTAATAAACATCACAATCACTTACTTTATCATGGCGTAATAACAGCACTAAGCAACGCTTATTGTAATCTGGCATGCACAAAGTCCCCTAAACCTAATTTAACTAATTGCTCATGCATATAACTATGTACATCACTGGTATTGGTAAAGCTCAATACTCGCACTAAAATTTGTTTTAACTGCTGATAGTCAACATGGCGAATAACCCATTTCACTTTCGCAAGACTATGAGCGCTCATGCTCAAATTTTGGTAACCCATGGCGATCAATAAAAGCGCACCGGTCGGCTCATTGGCTAATTCTCCACAGATACTTAATGGCACATCTCGATGTTGGCTTTTTTGTGCTATATGGTGCAATGCACGTAAAACCGCAGGGTGATAAAAATCATATAAACTCGCTACGCGGCTATTATTGCGATCAACCGCCAATAAATATTGAGTTAAGTCATTACTGCCAACAGAGAAAAAATCAACTTTATCCGCTAAATCTTCTAACTGAAAAATAATGCCAGGCACTTCAATCATCACGCCCACTTTTGGCCGTTCTAAAGCGTCATTTTCATTACAAAATAATTCTGAGGTAAGCTCATAATATGCTTGATTAATCAGCCTATTGGCTTCATCCACTTCAGTGATACTAGAAATCATAGGTAACATAATAGCTAAGTTACCCAGGCCATAATTTGCCTTCATCATTGCTCGTACTTGCACTAAAAATATTTCAGGGTGATCTAAGGTAATTCGAATACCACGCCAACCTAAAAAAGGGTTGGCTTCAATAATGGGGAAATAAGGTAGCGACTTATCACCACCAACATCTAAAGTTCGCATGGTGACAGGCTTGTCTGGGAATGACGCTAAAACTTGCTGATATAACACGGTTTGTTCTGACTCAGACGGAAAACAACTACGATTCATAAAGGGAATTTCAGTACGATATAAACCGACACCATCGGCACCAACATTTTGTGAGTATTCAAACCCTGCCGATAAACCAGCATTAATCAATAAGCTGACATGATGACCATCTTGGGTCAATGCCGGTAAATGTTCTGCCTCTTTTACTTGCGCGTATAATTTATTTTCTGCCGCGACAATATGTCGATACTCATTAATTAGGGCATCTGCGGGAGTAACGTAAAGCTGGCAAGCATAACCGTCTAAAATCGCCTGTTTTTTATGCAGCTGACGAATAGCAAGATAATCAACGCCCATAATTGCTGGAATATTCAACGCTTTCGCTAAAATAGCCGTATGAGAATTATTTGAGCCTGTGATTGAAACAATACCCAACAGCCCAAGATGTTGATATTCAGCGAGCATGGCTGCACTAACGTCTTCTGCAACAAGTATAAATTGCTCAGGTAATTGCTGATCTTGCTCTGCCAAGTTTTGAATGTTATTTAATAAGCGATTACCTAAATCTTTAATATCGTAGGCACGCTCTCGCAAGTACTCATCTTCCAAGCTTTCAAACTGCATAACATAGCTATCAACAACCAGTTTCAAAGCACTTTGAGCATTCCAAGCCAGTTTAATTTTAGCAATAACTTCAGCTTTAAAATTATCACTTTCAAGCAACTGCTTATAAACATCAAAAATATCGAGACTGTTATCTGAAATTATCGCTTTTAATTTTTCACTCATTTGAGAAAATTCAGCGAATGTGCGACTTGCTGCATCATCAAAAATCATCAGTTGCTGCTGACTATCACTGACTTTGTTAAGCGCTATTTTAGATAAATCAGCTTTAGGGTGCATCACGATCATTTCACCAATAGCCACTCCTGGTGAACCGCCTATACCGGCAAGGTTTTTACCGATATTTTGGCTATAACTTAATTCAATCATGCCTTGCGCTTCAACACTGGCTAATGCGGTGGCAAGCTGTGCCGATAGCGTGACCAAAAATGCTTCTTCATTTTCGTTAAAAAAACGTGCCTGTTCTTGTTGTACGGTTAATATGCCCAAGACTTTGCGCTGATGAATAATTGGCGTACCTAAAAAAGCTTTAAAATGCTCTTCTTCGACTTCTGGCGCATGAATAAAATCTGGATGTTGATGAGCGTTGGCAATATTAATCGGCTCTTCACGTTGCCCAACTAAACCCACCAGTCCTTCGGTAAAGCCAATACAAGTTCGGCCAAAAGCATTTTCGGCTAGGCCATTAGAGGCCATTAAAATGAAATGCTGCTTTTCATGATCCGCTAAATATACTGAGCAACATTGGGTAGAGAGTGCGTTTTTAACCTGACTAACTAAACGTAATAACGCTTGGTCAAGCTCTGAAGCCTGACTAAACTCTAGAACAATTCGACGTAAAATAGTAAGCATTACCATCCCTTTAGATAAGTTGTTTTGGCATCTTCAATGCTACAGAGATACCAAGCCGCATGATTGAAGTGACCTATGCTAAGTTAGTAGCTATTAATGAAATCTGTTATGTCATCCATGCTGATAACTCATTCAATAATTTTAAACAAAATAGCTCACCGAAGTGAGCTATTTTACAAGACATAATAATAATCTAGGTTGAACAATAATCAAGCACGACGTCGGCGACGCTCTTGACGATAACTAGGCATTGCCGCTAAAGCAAATTCTTTCATCACCTTGCGATAAACCTCGCGTTTAAATGACACAACTTGCCTAACTGGATACCAGTATGAAACCCAACGCCAATCGTCAAACTCGGGATGATTTGAATGCAATAAATCAACCGCTGATTCTGGTGCGGTCAATTGCAGTAAAAACCACTTCTGCTTTTGACCAATACATACGGGTAAACTTTCGTGCCTAATTAATCTTTTTGGTAATTTATATCTTAACCAATTCTTAGTGGTCGCTACAATTTTAACATGTTCAGGTTTTAAACCGACTTCTTCGTCTAATTCCCGGTACATAGTTTGCTCTGCAGATTCACCCTCATCAACGCCACCTTGTGGATATTGCCAAGAATGCTGACCAAAACGCCTTGCCCAAAATACTTGTCCTCTGTCATTGATTATTACTATGCCAACGTTGGCTCGATAGCCTTCGGCATCTATCAAAGGAACTCCTGACAGCATTAAATAATACTTTGATTCTTCCACATTCTGCACTTTTGGGCAAACACTTATTAACACAAAGCAGCACAATATGCCGGTATTAACCCTTGTTTGTGCATAACATTTAAAATGTTTAAAATGTAACAAAAAATAATTGCCTTGCTCAAAGACTTAAAACTGAATGATAATAAGCTAAACAACCTTGATTACAGAGCCAGCCTTGAATAGCAATAAAAGTCCTAAAAACGAAGCAGAGTTACTAACAAGAGCACAAAACCTTGCTGGTATGACATTAGGAGAGATTGCAAAATTTATTAACGTTGTTGTACCTAAGGACCTAAAGCGTGATAAAGGCTGGATAGGCTTATTGCTAGAGCAAGTATTAGGCGCTAGTGCCGGTTCTCGACCAGAGCCCGACTTTCCACATTTAGGCATTGAGCTAAAATCATTACCGATTAATTATCAAGGTAAGCCCTTAGAAACTACCTTTGTCTGCGTTGCCCCGTTAACAGGTTTAGTCGGCGCCCAATGGCAAACAAGTCATATTCGTAATAAAATCGCGCGGGTGTTGTGGATACCTGTTATTTCTGAACGCAGCATCGCCATCGCAGATCGTATTGTTGGCACAGCTTTTATTTGGTCACCTTCACCAGAAGAAGAACACCTGCTCGCCCTCGACTGGCAAGAACTCACTGATATGATAGTGCTAGGGGATGTGGAAAACATTCATGGTAAGCATGGGCAAGTTTTGCAATTGCGGCCAAAAGCGGCAAATAGCCAGGCGAAAACCCAAGCATTTAATCGCCTTGGTCAACCCTTTATGACCTTACCTCGTGGCTTTTATTTAAAAACGAGCTTTACACAGGCGCTATTAAATAAATACTTACGTATTAACTAGCTATTCATTAGCTATAAGCTCATCGCTAACACGATTGAAATACTCATTTAATTGTAAAAATTCGTAGCTAAAATAAACTAACCACGTTATAAACAGTCAAACATTGACACTTGGCTCTATTATCTCCCAATGAAGTTCAATAATAAATTTGATCGCTACATAGCTGTAATATTTTTCGTTACAATCGCTACCGCTATTTCAACCTCTTATTTCACCTTAAAAGATGTTATTAATAACCACAATAAACAAGTGCAAAGTGCTATAACGCCACTATTTTCATTAGTCGCTAGTGAAATACTTCGCCCTTTAAATGTGGCAAACTTTATGGCGAATAATCATTTTATTATTGATTATGCCAATCAAGAAAAAATAGAAAAAGACTACCTTACTTCTTATCTAGAAAAAATTGCCAAGTCCTATAATATGGTTGCATTTATTGCCTTGGAAAAACATAACTTGATGCTCGACTCTAATGGTCGAGAATCCATGTTAAACAGTAACGAAACTGAATGGTATAGTCGCCTCAAAGAATTACCAGGCGAGCAATTTACTGACATAGGTAATTCTGAAGATCCACATTTATACTTTGATAATAAAATTCGCAATAGCGACGGTGAGTTTATCGGCTTTACCGGCGTAGCCATTGACCTAAATTATTTTTCCAGTAAATTTCAAGAATACAGTGATCGCTTTGGTTTTGAATTATTCTTTGTTGATAGTAATAATATTATTACCTTATCTTCCAATAAAATTTTGGAATCAAAAAGCCATCATCGCCAAAACTTAATGACGCGATTAAATGATTTACCTTGGCATCAATCGCTACTTAAACATAATGCCACAGATATAAACTTAAGCTCAGAACTCATCTATACCACTGATGAAGGTTTGTTAATTTCTCAAATGCCGATAAAAGAGCTTAATTGGCGCATGTTTATTGTCTCGCCGCCGGCTGATCAGCAAAGCGAATATTGGGAAATATTTATCGGACGCTTTCTGCTATTTTTCATAGTCGCCATGCTTTTTTATATGATGCTTTTATATAGTATAAATTATTTAAAATCACGATTAATTAAGCAGGCAGAAACTGACCATCTAACCCAACTGCCAAACCGCAGCCATATTCATTGGCGCTTTAATAATATTGTTAAAACCAATGAAAACCTTTGCCTAGTGTTAGCTGATATTGACAACTTCAAAAATATTAATGACAGCTACGGACATTTAGTGGGTGATGAGGTATTGCGAATTATTGCTGAGCAATTATCCCAAACCATACGAAAAGTTGACGTGGTAGGCCGCTGGGGCGGCGAAGAGTTTGTGATGTTGTTACCCGAAACAACCGCCAAACAGGCACATATTATTGTTGAGCGCATTAGAAAAAATATCGCTGATATTTCTTTTCCTATATCAACCACTGGCAGTTCATTTACCAGCACCATTAGCTTTGGTATTTGTGAATTACCGGTAAAAAATAAAACCATCAAAGATTATATTGAAAGTGCCGATAAAGCGTTATACCAAGCTAAAAGTAATGGCAGAAATAAAAGTGTTATCTTTACTCACACAACTTAAGCTAAGGCTAGGTAAATGCTTTAATAACAATAGCTACCTAATAAAAAATCAAGTGTTGTGGTTTCAAAAACACTGTTCCAAACATCAGCTTGAGTGCATCACACCGCGATACTATAGTGCAGGAAAATGTGTAAAAAAAGGTGGAGGAAAAGTTATCCTATCGCCTTTAATTTAATGGTTTGGCTGATGCTGACACTAGTTTGACTCGCTATTGCTTGCCAATGAGTATTTGCGGCTTCTAGGCAAATAAATTCATTTTCACCGTCAGCATGTAAATCAGCTATGGTTTTAGCCTCTTCGCCCGGATTCCATAATACCCACTGCTGACAACCTTGGCTCGATACTTCAATCTCTCGTCGCCACTTATGATCAACAATAACCATGCTATTGTTACTGTGATAAATACGGTCAGTTGGGCCGAGACAATTTTTTAACACTGATTGTTGGCCATTGCTGCCACTTAGTTTGTCATCATATACCAGATCATTTAACGCTGGAATTTGTGTCTCCTGTGCATTGCCAACACAAAAATAACTATGTAATGCACCAGTATATTCTAGCGTTTGCTGAGATAAATTTTTCATGGTTAAGGTTTGCACAAACGACTCATCAAACACCAGTGTTTGTGTTAATTCAAAAGCGCCCGGCCAATGGGGTGAAAGTTGCTCGCCGGTCAGTGATAATGTTATTTCAACGCCAGACTCTAACAGTTTAATATCAGCGACTTGCCATTGGCTTTGCCTAGCAAAGCCATGATTACTGACTTTATGTAACTCACCATTAGGTAATTTAACCTCTCCACCAAACCATGGCCAGCATAATGGCACACCACCACGAATGGCTTTGCCTGAACGATAGTGACTAGTCTCACTCAACCAAAACACCGGTTGTTGGCCCTGGGGTTGCCAACTTAGCACTTGGCCACCATACAAACTTACCGAGCCTTGACCCTTTTGATGAACAAAGCGCAGCGCTTGTAGGCCTTTTGCCAACTCATACAACTCAATATGACCAAATTCATTTTCTAACAATACTTCTAGCATTTTTTATCTCTAAAATTTATATGTCTGTGGTTTACATGTTCGCCATTTATTTGGCTATGGCCTATATTTCTGCAGTACTTACACAGGGGAAGTGTCAGTTGCTCCAAAACTTACGGCATAAATACCCAACTACAGCTGAGCATTAGATCTTGACACTAACTGACTGATACCAGTAATAAGCACAAAATTTATTATCGCAATGTAAATAATGAGTATGTTAGACAATCAAGAAGATGGAGGAAAGCATTAAAGTATTCCAATCGACTTTCAATGGCTTAATTCAATAGTGCAGTTCAGCGTAATCACGCAAAAAAAAGCCACGTATTAACGTGGCTTTGATAGTTCACATTGTATACTCAAATTACTTTATGTAAGCTTTCGGCATATCGCTTGGCGTTGTGTAGCGAGCGCGCAACGCATCTTGGCGGCTTTGAGTTGAATATTCTTTGCCATCAATCCACATCTGACTAACCTTGGTGCTTAGTTCGAATGGATCAGCACTCCATAAAACTAAATCAGCTGTTTTGCCAACAGCAATGGTACCACTGTCAAGATTAAAAGCCTTGGCAACATTGGCGGTTACCGACGCTAGTGCAGTGTCACGTGATAAGCCATTGGCAATAGCATTGCCGACATGAAAGCGCAATTGATAAAGGTTGTGCGTATCACCATTTACCGTTAAGGCCACACTCACACCAGCTTGAGTTAACTTAGCCGCATTTTCAAGTGACACATGTAAAGCATCAAAACTGCCCGGTAAGTTATCTAACGCTGTCATTACAACAGGTACTTTAGCATCAGCAATTTTATCCGCAATTAATACGGCATCAGCGGCACCCACTAGCACCAAATCTAGTGAAAATTGCTCTTTCATTTTTAATAATGCCAAAAGATCTGTGGCACGGTCAGCATAAGCGACCAAAGCTTTTTCACCTGCGAGTAAGGCATTAATAACTTGCGCTTCACGACTGGGCTCTTTTGCTTCTTTTTCATCTTTCGCGTTTTTAGTTTTCTTATTTGCTTTGGCTAATTCCTTAACCGCATCTTCAAATTTAAACTGTAAATTTTGTAAGCTTAGTGCGCGCGAACCTTTGCTTTTCGCGCCTAAATCAATCACCACACTATTGTTATTCATCCGAACACTATCAAACTCTCCAGACAGGTCAGCAACAAAAGTTTGGCCTTTAAACATATCGTCACCGCCGCGAGGCGCAACAACATTACTGGTAATGCCACCTTTTCGGCTATAAGGAATAACCGTAGAACGTGGGTTAAAAGCTAAACTGGCATCAAAGGTAATATTAGCTTTTTTATCGCTAGCATCACGACTACGTGAAACCGCGCTAACTTCCACTAAGCCTAATTGGTTCATTGAGCCAATTAAACCTGGTGTTAAAATTTTTCCTTTCGCGTCAATAATGCTATCAGCGTTAATTGTTTCAGGGTTGATAGCAATTACTTTGCCATTTTCAACGACTACTGTGGCGTTCTCCAGTACACCTTGCGCTGTTACTGTGTGTACTGTGGCATGAGTAATAGCAAAGCTTTCTGCAAAACTTGCGCTTGAACTCGCTAGTGCCAAAGCAATTAGCGATGATTTAAATAATGTTAACTGTTTCATTTTATTCACCTTCTCTTTGACCCAACATGAAATCACTTTTCGCTTGGTATTTTTCATCAAAACGGTCATATACTTTTGCACCGTCAACAAATACCTGTTCGGCTTGTGCATAAACACTAAATGGGTTTTGATTCCAAATGACTACATCGGCATTTTTACCCATTTCTAAGCTGCCGGTTTTATCCGCTAAACCCAAGGATTGTGCTGCATTTGCCGTGATCCAGGTTATCGCCAATTCTGGCGCAATATCAAAACCGTTTTCGTTGGCACGATACATAACCTTACCCGCTTCTTGGTTCAAACGTTGAATGGTACTAGCCGAGTCAGAATGTATTATTGCGCAAGAATTTTTTACAGCATCAACAATAGCTGCATTTTCGTGCACCATATCATAGGCTTCCATTTTAAAACCCCACCAATCTGGCCACATTGCTGCACAGTTGCCATTTTCAGCCAGCGTATCCGCTATTTTATAAGCTTCAATAGCGTGATGAAAAGTACCTGACTGATAATTAAACTCTTTACCTAGATCTATCATCATCGCCATTTCTTCGGCTTTATAACAATGGTTATGAATTAAAATATCACCATCGAGTACACCTTTTAAGGTATCTAACTCAATATCACGCTTAGGGGCGGCAGGGTTTTTACCGGCAGCATAATCAGCGTCATATTTCTCCCATGCACGTTTGTATTCGGTTGCTTCTGCCCAGGCCATGCGGTAACCGGCCATATTGCCCATACGCGTAGAAGGCAATTCTTTACGCGCACCGTAAACCCGCTTAGGGTTCTCACCACAGGCCATTTTTAAGCCATAAGGTGCCGCTGGAAATTTCATACCTTGCATGGTCTCACTAGGTACATTGCGTAATGTCACACCGCGACCACCAAATAAATTGGCTGAACCTGGTAAAATTTGTAAGGTGGTAATGCCGCCAGCGCGCGCTTTTTGAAAGCCAGGGTCTTGTGGCCAAACGCTGTGCTCAGCCCATACTTCAGAAGTATTAGGCGAACTCATTTCATTTCCGTCAGAATGCGACTCAACTGAGGGGCTTGGATATACCCCTAAGTGTGAATGTACATCGATAATACCTGGGGTTATCCATTTGCCATTAGCGTCAATTTCAACCGCGCCCTCGGCAGATAAGTTGTTACCAATTTTATTAATTTTACCGTCTATCATTAAGACATCGGCATTTTCCATACGGCTACCTGTACCCGTTAATACCGTCGCGTTTTTAATCAGCGTAGTTTCTAACGGTAATGCTTTATAGGTGCTTGGGTATGGGTTTTTATTAATAACAACTTTTTCGTCTTGCTGTTCGCTTTGCAAACAGCCGGTCAAGGCAACAGAAAGTGCTGCCATCACTAGCGATGGTAGAAATTTTTGCATAAATGTATCCTGTTTTGCTCCACACAGTAGAAAAACATTATGTTATTCAGCCGAGTTTGTATGAGCTTATTATAATTGGGTCTAAGTTATTTAACGTAAATATGAGGTTAATACCAATCTCACTAAATACCTGATCATTTTTACTGGTTAAAATAACCAACTACTGCGTTATTTATTTAATAATTAGAACCACTAGTTATTAAATAAATGCCTTGTATTTGGCCATTTTTCCTGCATATAAAGTAGACCACCTAATTAATAAAATCGGTATAACTACCGCGCGTTAGCACAATATTAATAACTACAATATGATGAATTGTCTTCGACAACAAGTCAGACATATAGGGGAGTTGAGCAATTGCGTTGAACTGTCAACTATCTGCGATAAATGGGCGCTAGTGGCTATTTAAAGTTCAAAATCGCCAAAGTCACCATCGTGACTGTTATCGATCTTAGACTGGCTGGGGGGTTCAAATAGCGAGGGTTGCTTATTTTCAACAATCATTTCAGCTACTTTAATTTTTACTGGCTTGGTTTTACGATTTTTACGCTGCTGGCAACGTTTTATGACTTTTTGACGCTGGTTGGCATCTAATGAAAGCCAATTTAAGCGTTCGTCCCGCCTACGAAAACAGCCCAAACATTGGCCTTTGTCATCAGACTGACAAACACCAATACAAGGGCTAGGAACATCAAAAAATTCTAACTGCATCTAATTATACTTTGTGTTGTACCAATTAAATTAAATTAAATTAAATTAAATTTGGTCATTGGGCAGATACCATTAAGTAGATAGTATTAAGTATCTACTTAATGTAAACCTAAATGCTGATTTAACCCAGTTTGTCAGTCGCGATATAGTACTCAGGATCTTCAATCACGTTGATTTCTACTAAGCTACCGGCTTTAGTTAACAGTTGCGTACATTCTTTACTTAAATGTCTTAAATGCATTTGCTTACCGTGACTAATATAACGATCGGCTAAAGTATCAATGGCTTCAATGGCTGAATGGTCAGCAACACGTGAGTCTTTAAAATCAACAATAACGTCGTCACTATCACCTTGTAAGTCAAATTGCTCTAAAAAGCCAGAAACAGAACCGAAAAATAACGGCCCAGAAACGTCATAAACCGTTGAGCCATTGTCATTTATTGAACGATTAACAACGACATGCTTAGCGTGTTCCCAAGCAAATACCAAGGCAGAAACAATAACACCCACCACAACAGCTATCGCTAAATCAGTGGCAACAGTCACCCCAGACACTAAGATAATAATGAAAGCATCGGCTTTTGGCACTTTGCCTAAAATACGAATACTCGACCATTCAAAAGTACCAATGACGACAATAAACATAACACCAACAAGCGCTGCTAGTGGAATTTGTTCAATTAAACTCGAGCCAAATAAGATAAAGCCCAGTAGCGCAAGTGCCGCTGTAACACCCGACATACGACCACGACCGCCTGAATTAACGTTGATCATCGATTGACCTATCATCGCACAACCACCCATACCACCGAAAAAGCCAGTAACGGTATTTGCTGCGCCTTGTGCAATACATTCTTTATTACCATGGCCACGCGTACCGGTTAATTCATCAATTAGCGTTAACGTTAGTAATGATTCGATTAAACCAATAGCTGCTAAAATTAGGGAAAAAGGTAAAATTATTTGGAAAGTTTCAAAACTAAATGGCACGCTTGGAATACTAAATTGTGGTAGACCGCCGGCAATAGAAGCTGCAGGATCATTGGTCATATCACGAACAAAATCGACTACTGTACGAGCATCTAAATCAAGGCTTTGCGCTAAAAGTGTTACCACAACAATAGCAACTAATGATGACGGTATGGCTTTAGTCAACTTAGGCAAAAAGTGAATAATCGCCATAGTTAACAAGATTAGGCCAAACATAACGAGCAATTGGCTGCCTTGCATCCAGGCTAAAACACCGGCATCGTTAGTGACCTTAAATTGCCCTAACTGAGCCAGAAAAATCACAATAGCTAAGCCATTAACAAAGCCAAGCATAACCGGATGCGGCACTAAACGAATAAACTTACCGAGCTTAAATAGGCCCGCGAGTATTTGCAGGACCCCGGTTAACACTACCGTGGCAAATAAATATTCGACACCATGAACAGCGACTAAACTTACCATCACAACGGCCATTGCACCGGTAGCACCCGAGATCATTCCTGGACGACCACCGAATATAGCCGTGATTAAACCCACTATAAAGGCGGCATAGAGACCAACGAGGGGTCCAACACCGGCAACAAAGGCAAATGCTACGGCTTCAGGTACTAACGCTAAAGATACCGTTAAGCCTGATAAAACATCATTTTTTAAATTTGCCACTTTACTGGCGTGTAGTTCAAACATTATTTTCTCTACTTTGATTAGAACATCAAAAATACAAGCGTAATTTTACAATCGAGCTTGGTTTTTAAAATTAGCTTGTATTTAAATACTTTGGTTTCCCCAAAAAACCTTAATGGTAGGCAATTCAAGCGAAAACTAAACGAAAATCGCTATTTTTTGGGGTTTGAAGGCGCGGGTATACTATAGATACATCAGTGAAAAGTCAATATTCGCTCAAAAATACATCAAAGCTAACGAGTCGATATCAAACTTAAAGTCGTTGTTTTAGTAAGGATTTAACAGCGATAGTTAACGGTTAATTATCGCTTCACGTTCATTTAAAAAAGCTTTGATCTCATCACGAGAACCGAGAATATGTTGCTTTAATAATGCCACCGCTTTTTCAACATCACGGGCTTTGCAGAGCGCTAAAATTTCATTATGTTCAGATTCTGCTTTAGAAATACCACCGGCCCACAGCAAGTGCATACGAATATAACGGTCAGCATTTTTGTTCAGGGTACTGACCAAAGCTTGTGTTTGTGGGCGTTCAGCTCCAGAGTATAAGCAATGATGATAATCTGAGTTGAGCTTACTCCAAGTATTAACCGCGTCTTCTTTACCTAGGGCCTTATTGAGTTTGTGCAATAACTGTGTCGCCTCTTCCAGCTTTTCATTGCTAATATGTGGTAGCGAATAAGCTAATAAATCAGCCTCTAACATAGCTCGCAATTCAAAAAGCTCATCTACTTGATCGGCATTGAGCTCAGTTGCGGTGGCACCTTTATGAGGTTCAAAATCCACTAAGCCTTCACCTTCTAGCTGCAGCAATGCTTCTCTGACAGGAATTCGGCTCACATTTAACTCAGCGGCAAGCGCGGCTTGTCTTAAAGGCTGACCCGCTTTAATTTCGCCACTTAATATTTTTTCTCTTAGTGTTTCAACAACTAATTGAGTTCTAGTTTTATATACAATGCTCATATTGGGCTTCCTAAAAATATTACCGCTATTATAGGGCTCCGCCGGTTAAACACAAAATAATAGCGCAATATCTAGTCTACTAAATGCTTTTTTTGTTTGCTTCAAACGCGCTTGTAGCGCATTAAATTGGCAATAAACTAAATAGCATGAGTGCTTTTATTCATTACTCGGTTAGTTTTGCGCTTAATTTTCTTTTATAGCCTAAAAATTCTGTTATCGTAAACTTGAACTTATGACCCTTGAGCTCACTTGCTATTGCCTTTGGCTAAGGTAAGTAAAAACAAAAAGTTTCAACCAAATAACAATAAAAATAAAAGAGTACCTGTATGCCAAAACACAATAGCATCGCCTTAGTGGCCTTTATTTTTGCCATTTTATCCGCAATTTATGTTAAACAATTTATCGCGCCACAATGGGTAGAACAAAGTTATGTTTATGATGTCAGTACCAACAATAACGCTGTTTCGAGTTATATTTATAAGGGTCAAAAAGTTATTATTGAACAGGTTGTTGACTATCAAAGTTCGCCACTTAACCAAAGTAACCTAAGCAACCTGAGTAATTCAGCAAATTCACCCGCGCTTGAACAACAATGGGTTCGAGATGAAAAACAGCAATTAAAACTACTCAAACCCGCCTTTCATTTTGGTTTTTGGTCACTCCTACCCGCCTTTATAACCATTGCATTGTGCTTATTAACCCGTGAGCCACTAACGGCATTACTCGGCGGTGTGGTCGTTGGTGCCATTATGTTAGGGCGCTACGACTTAACCGACAAAGTTATTATTCCTAATCTTGCTAAAGAAGGCACGGCAGCACTCCTATTACTATATTTATGGCTGTTGGGTGGTTTATTAGGTATCTGGTCTAAAACGGGGGCAGCACAAGCTTTTGCCAATTTTATGACCAAACATTTTGTTAAAGGCAAAAAGTCGGCAAAACTGGTTTCATGGTTATTGGGCATATTATTTTTTCAAGGTGGCACTATGAGTACTGTGCTAGTTGGCACTACCGTCAGGCCCTTAGCAGACCAGGCAAATGTTAGTCACGAAGAAATGAGTTACATTGTCGATTCAACCGCATCACCTATTGCCTCCATATTAGCCTTCAATGCATGGCCTGCCTATGTTCAAGCCTTGATATTTATTCCTGGTGTTTCTTTTTTAGCCACAGAAGCAGACCGGATCAGCTTTTTCTTTCAAAGCATTCCCTTTAGCTTCTACAGTATGTTTGCGGTTGCTGGGACTTTGCTTTTAAGTCTTAATATCACCACTTTTTCTGGTAAACGTATACGAGCAGCAAAGCTACGTGCTGAAAAAACTCATCAACTAGATGCTCCTGGTGCCAAGCCTTTAAGTGCCAAAGAATTACAAAGTACCGATATACCTGACGGTTATAAACCTCACGTGCTTGAATTTATTTTACCTTTAGTCACCTTAACAACAATTGCCATTGGCAGTTTTGTTATGCTGGGCTCACCTAAAATTAATTGGGCTTTTGGTGCCGCTTTAGTACTTTCTGCAGTTATTGCCTTAATAAAAGGGATGTCGTTAAATCATGTGGTAGATGGTTTTGGTAACGGATTAAAGGGCGTAGTGTTCGCGTCGGTCATTTTAATGTTGGCGGTGATTATTGGCAGTATCAGTAAAGAAACCGGTGGTGGCTTATTTTTGGTGTCTTTACTTGGCGAGCAACTACCTTTTTGGATTTTACCCGTTATTTTGCAACTGATGACTATGATCATTGCTTTTTCTACTGGCACAAGTTGGGGCACTTATGCCATCGCATTTCCTTTAGCCATGCCATTAGCTTGGGCCATTTGTCAAAGCCAAGGGGTAGCTGATCCTGAGCTATTTATGATGCTCTGTTTTGCCTCTGTGCTCAATGGCAGTGTTTTTGGCGATCAATGCTCGCCAATTTCTGATACCACTATTCTCAGTGCCATGACCACGGGCTGTGATTTAATGGACCATGTGAAGTCTCAATTAGTCCCCGCAACACTGGCAGCCTCATTAGCAGGAGTGCTATGGACTCTAACCGCTTACTTTTTCGCCTGATTAATCTTTAAGAGATAGGTATTGGTCATATGACATAGCTCATGATTCATAGGTTATGAATCATAGATAATTGCTCATAGCTGCAGTTTATTGACTATTGCTAAAAGTGATAGTCACGCAGTTTGCCTTAGCAAAAAAGCTGAATCGGCTAGGTCACTTTTGATTTAAGCTGAACTGCGAATAAGCTATGTTATTTAACAACGCTTGCTTAGTGGATATCAGTCTTGTTAGTAGCAAGTAATAACTTATTATTACTTGCTACTCTTGTCTTAATACCAACACTTTCATACCCAATACCAATACTTTCATACCCATAAAAATTTCGTCATTAAATTCTTCGTTATTAAAATCACATTTTAATCAATATCATACCAATCCAGTTGTGCAAAACTGCTGATTTAAACCTCAGTTGATTAACAATGAGCTGCTAGCTTGTTTTGGATCAAACTTTGTTTCATCACGCTCAGTATAATAAAGTTTTACCTTGGTATTTTTCACTAGCGATATGAAACAACAGTTAATTATTTTCCTCAAAGCACTTTTTGGTAGCTGTAAAGACTTACTGCCCATAGTGCTAGTTATCGCATTTTTTCAATTTGCCGTGTTACAACAACCTATGCCAAACCTCAGTGATATTTTTGTTGGTTTGATTTTAGTGATATTGGGTTTAACCTTTTTCATTTATGGTTTAGAGATGGGCTTATTTCCTATTGGCGAGTCTATGGCAAAAGCGTTTGCGCAAAAAGGCAGTACAACTTGGCTGCTAATATTTGCTTTTTGTTTAGGCTTTGGCACCACAGTTGCCGAGCCGGCCCTGATTGCGGTTGCCAGTGAAGCAGCCACTGTTGCTGCTAGTGGCGGTATTATTGGCGCAACAGACATTGCACAAAACGAGTACGCTAATGGTTTGCGTTATACCGTAGCCTTTGCTGTTGGTTTAGCGATTGTTATTGGGGTGTTACGTATTCTTCGTGGCTGGCCAATACAGTACCTTATTTTAGGTGGCTATGTGTTAGTGGTTATCATGACGTCATTTGCACCCACCTGGATCATCGGCATTGCCTATGACTCAGGCGGTGTAACAACCTCAACTATTACCGTTCCTTTAGTCACCGCACTGGGTGTTGGCTTAGCGTCAGCAATTAAAGGCAGAAACCCTATGATAGACGGTTTTGGTTTAATTGCCTTTGCCTCACTTACCCCAATGATTTTTGTCATGTTATACGGCATGGTATTAAGCTAATGAACGCAATAAATTTATTGCTTAAGCTCGGAGCACACTAGCTTGAATTTGCTGATAGAGTTCTTCGACATATTAAAATCAACCGTCATTGACGTATTACCTATTTTATCGATTATTGTGATTTTTCAATTATTGGTGATACGCCGCCCTATTCCCAACATAAAACAAGTTGGCTTTGGCTTTTTCTACGTCTTAATTGGCTTAGCGTTTTTCTTATTAGGCTTAGAAAAAGCCTTGTTTCCACTAGGAAAAATAATGGCTGAGCAATTAACCGCTAGCGAATTTATTAATGCGGGCGCTGTCATCAGTTGGACTGACTATACTTGGGTATACATTTTTGCTGCTGCCATAGGTTTTAGCACCACCATTGCCGAGCCCTCACTGATTGCCGTGGCATTAAAAGCAGAAGAAGTCTCTGGTGGCGGCATTCGGGCTAACAGCTTACGCATTGCGGTAGCTATAGGTGTTGCCATTGGTATCGCTTTAGGCAGCTATCGCATTGTTGTTGGGCACCCCATACATTACTACATTATATCGGGTTATATCGTGGTGGTTATTCAAACATTCTTCTGTCCAAAAATGATTGTACCCTTAGCATATGACTCGGGTGGCGTCACTACATCAACCGTTACTGTGCCACTAGTCGCGGCTTTAGGCTTAGGTTTAGCGAGTACCATACCCGGCAGAAGCCCGTTAATAGATGGTTTTGGCTTGATTGCCTTTGCCAGCTTATTTCCAATCATTGCGGTCATGGCCTATGCACAAATTAGCCAACTACAAACCAAAAAACTAACTGAAAGTGAGAATAAGTAATGCACTTTAAATTGATCATTGCATTCATTGAAGATGAGGTTACCGAAAAGGTAATGAAAGAAGCTCGTATGGCTGGTGCTACGGGTGCGACAATAATTAATCATGCCCGTGGAGAAGGTATTAACCGCCAACGAACATTTTTTGGCCTGCAACTAGAGTCACAACGCGATGTATTATTATTTGTTGTTGAAGAGCATTTGTCTCGAAAAATTTTAGAACGTATCGCTAAGATCGCAGGTTTTGATGAAGAACCCGGTAAAGGTATTGCCATACAAATTGATATTGAAGATGCCGTAGGGGTTGCCCACCAAGTTGAGCGTTTAAAAGGTAAAATTGAGGAAGAACTATGAACTCTAAATTAGTGCAAGTAAAAGACGCGATGACCACTGACAGTTATCAGTTTACCGATGGCATGGTCACAGTAGCTGAAGGCATAAAACTGGCAAAAAAACATCATGTTTCCGCGTTAATTATTAACAAACGCCATGAGAATGACGAATATGGCTTAGTGTTATTGTCAGATATTGCTAAGCAAGTTATCGCAAAAGATAGGTCACCTGAGCGGGTAAACTTATACGAAATTATGGCTAAGCCATTACTGTCAGTTTCACCCGATATGGACGTGCGTTATTGTGCACGCCTATTTGAAAATTTTGGTATTAATACCGCCCCTGTCATTAAAGACCAGCAAATACTCGGCTTAGTCAATTATACCAACATGGTACTTACTTTATTAGGTGAAGACTAATGGGCTAGCCTTTGGTATTCAAAGCAGCTTAAACCTGAGCTATTTATGTTGCTTGAGTTGCTTTAAGGTGAACTAATAACGTTAAAGCAATTGTCCTATTGCCAACTTTTTTAACATAAGCCCCCAAGTTTATCGCTACTTTATATTTTAGGCCTTGTCCGATTACCGCCAGTGATTTACCTTAGCTAGCGTATTATCAAAAAATATCACTCACCAGTGTAACCAGAGTAATAGGACAAATATGTTAAGTGTTGAGGTATGTGAAAGTGCACGCTTATGCGGCAATATATTTATGGCAGTCGCTGGCAGCTCAAAGCTAATGACACCATTTCATCATTCAATAACATGACTAAATGTCATCACTAAATATTAGCCCTAAAACTGAGGAAGCTTCAAATGTATTACTGTACTTATCAATCACCCTTAGGTGAAATTGCCTTAACAGCAAACGACAATGGCTTAAGCGCACTGGCTTTTCAAACCGGCAAGTCACCAATTACACTGGCCGGTTTGACTGAAGATAAAACTAAGTTCAAGCAAGTCATCCAACAATTAACTGAATACTTTGACGGTGACAGAAAACACTTTGATCTACCGCTAGCGCCTACTGGTACCAATTTTCAACAGCAAGTTTGGCAAGCCTTAATGCAAATACCTTGTGGCGAAACCAAAAGTTATGGCTGGATTGCCAAGCGTATTAATAATGAAAAAGCGGTTCGCGCGGTCGGTAGCGCAAATGGCGCAAATCCCATAGCGTTAATCGTGCCCTGTCATCGTGTTATTGGTAGCAACGGAAAATTGACCGGTTATGCCGGTGGTTTGGCATTAAAGGCAAAACTGTTGATGCATGAAGGGGCGCAATTTAGGGTTTGATACTGATTAACGATTTAATCTTTTTTACGATACATATACAAAGGGATCTCGGCTTCAAATCCTAACTTTTCATATAAAGGTA
The DNA here is from genome assembly GCF_014077005.1 of Colwellia sp. MB3u-45. Lineage (GTDB taxonomy): Bacteria > Pseudomonadota > Gammaproteobacteria > Enterobacterales > Alteromonadaceae > Cognaticolwellia. The sequence continues at coordinate 95,661 of NZ_JACGVC010000040.1, forward strand.
AACCCGCCTGAGAAGCTTGTAAGCTGAAAAAGTGCGCACCGCTTTGCTTAGCATAGGCAATTAAGTGCTGCATCATCTCCTTAGCTAAACCTTGAGCACGAAAAGCAGGTAGCGTCGTCATTTGGTGCAAACCCATGGTATCAGCGGTTTTATGTAGAATGGCAGTCACGGCAATGTCTTGGCCAATTTTTAGCGACAGCAGGGTATTATTTACATTTTCAGCCAGTGTTTTGATCACATTAGCATCAATCTCATAATTAAAACCTAATCCACAAGCAAAAGCCCAGCGAGTAAAATCAGTTTCAAGCGCTACCCGTGGCGATAAACTAGCAGTTAACATAGTATCTAGCTTTAAATTCATCAATGTTAGGTGAGAACGAGTAAACTGCTCGGTTTTAATATTATCTATACTGAGCCATACTTTTTTACCTAGCTGATGAGGAGTAAGCTCAGCAGTAGCACTAAAGCCAGCTTGCCAATACTTATTAGGCCAACGGGTATGACAAACATAGTCACCCTCAATACTATAAGGCATGGTTAACAAAAAACTATCTAGATTCGCAATATTTGCGCTAATTAAGGCCTTCATTTTTCTTCCTTATTAATTAAAATTAAACCAGCAATCATCATTATAATTTCAAGTGATTTTTGCTAATCAACTTGCTTGACTAGACTATCAAAGAAACCAAAGTGGCTGATAATAAAAAAGATGTTGAGTTAATTGAAACTATGGCTGATAAAGCGCTGAGTAAAATAGTAAAAGCCGAAGATAAAACATCTATCCCTGTAAATCAATTAAACACGGCAGCTGATGCTTTGATTAAAGCTATAGCAGAGCACCAATAGCATCAGAGAAAGCTCTAACGGTTAGCAAATTCTGGCTCATTCACATCCATGTGATCGCAACATAGCCGACATACTGTAGATAAAAATAGGAAGTTTAATCGCTTGCTATTTTTATTTTTTCATATTGAAAACGCTAAAAACGTCAGGGCAATTTATAGCCTTTTTGTTAAATAAACAGCGGAAGAAATAGCGCTATTAAAAATTTAACCGTGAGCCAATTTACTGTTATGATGTCGCTGATATTTAACAGAGATACTAGAGTATAGTTTTGGAAATAATTGCACTTATCGCGGTTTTATTTTTAGCTTGGCTAATTTGGCAGCTTCGGCGGGCTAAGCACTTCACCAAATTTAAACGTCAAATAATACAAGAGCTAAAACCAAAAGTTATTGCCAATATTATTGAGGAAATGGCCGAAACACGTTCAGAGCTACATCCCAATACCACAGCCCATCAAGCAGCAACGATTAGTTATTGGAGCGCTTCTGCCGGCAGAGTATTACAAGCGGCATTAATGCGAGAAATTATTAACCAGCAATGGTTAATAGAAACCGGTAATTTGCGTAACAGTCAGCATTTATTTCATATTGAACAAGATAAACTACACCGCTAGAACTTGAATCACTTGTAGGTTGGACTTTAGTCCATCAGCTTTTAAAGTTCAGCTATCAGTAGTTGTCAGTGAAAATAGCTTTCAGTTAAAAGAAATACCTGTTTGTTTCTCTTTTTGAACATCACCTTATGTGCGCGCTGTGCGGTTGTCGGACTAAAGTCCGACCTACAAAACAATCGCCTAAATCTACATTACCCCCCGTAAGCCCTATGTAGGTTGGACTTTAGTCCATCTACTTTTAAAATTCAGCTTTCTGTAGTTGTCAGTGAAAATAGCTATCAGCTTTCAGATACAAAGAAATACCTGTCTGTTTATCTTGTGAACATCACGTTATGTGTGTGCTGTGCGGTTGTCGGACTAAAGTCCGACCTACATAACAATCGCCTAAATCTACATTATCACCCGTAAGCCCTATGTAGGTTGGACTTTAGTCCATCAGCCTTAAACGTCAGCTATCAGTAGTTATCAGTAAAAATAGCTTTCAGATACAAAGAAATACCTGTCTGTTTATCTTGTGAACATCACGTTATGCGTATGCTGTGCGATTGTCGGACTAAAGTCCGACCTACAAAACTGCCCAAAATCATATGATTACCCATAAGCCCTATGTAGGGTGGACTTTAGTCCATCAGCCTTAAACATCAGTCAAACTGAACTTTATAGATCACCCACAAAAAAAGAGCGTATTCGCTCTTTTTTTTCACTGACAGTGTTATCAATAACTCGAAGTCATCACTCACTCAGTGTAGTAACCAACTGATCAAAATTAATCAAGTTTGGTAAATTGTAGATCCCAAACACCATGGCCCAGGTCTTGACCGCGGTTTTCAAACTTAGTTAACGGACGAGAATCTGGACGTGGTACATAATCATTGTTCACTGATAAGTTTTTAAAGCCCGGCGAAGATGTCATATCTTCTAACATGCACTGTGCGTAATTTTCCCAGTCAGTTGCCATGTGAAACACACCACCGACTTTTAGTTTTTGACGAATAGCGTCAACAAAACTGGCTTGCACAATACGGCGTTTGTGATGCTTTTTCTTATGCCAAGGATCAGGGAAGAATAATTGTACAGTCGTTAACGACTCAATAGGAATACAATCGGCTAAAACCTCGATAGCATCGTGCTCGTAAACTTTTAGGTTATTAACACCCTCTTCTTGGGCTAAGCCAATACAAGCGCCAACACCTGGACGGTGAACTTCAACACCAATAAAGTTAAGCTCAGGGGAATTTTTAGCCATTTCAACTAAAGATTTACCCATGCCAAAACCAATTTCGAGCACAATAGGGTTGTCATTACCAAACAAAACTTTAGGATCGATCAATCCGTCTTGATGTTTCAATCCCATCGTATCCCAAAACTGCTCTAACGCTTTTGCTTGGCCATTAGTAAGGCGGCCTTCGCGCTTAACAAAGCTACGTACTTTTCTAATGTACTTGCCTTCTTGTTCTGCTTGTTCAACGGTTTTATGGCTTCTGTCTATCATAATGCTATCTATTATTTACTTACGTCATCAAAATTGGGGCGCACATTATCCTTGTTTAATGACTAAAATTCAATCACCGCATAATGCCTATCAAGATCTAATTGTACGCCCGTAAAGTTATTTAACCTTAGTTCGGGTTAATATCGTTTGTTAAGGACTACTCTGCCCACCAAACGTCGTATAATGGGCCAACAGTCACTGAGCTTGCGCCATTATCTGTTAACCACTTTTCTACTAATTGGCGATGTGCTTCTGTACATTTACCCAGTTTTTGAGTACAAATTAAACCATGCCACAAAGTATCACCTTCACCGCCAAAACCTAAGCCGTTTGGATCTATGGTTTCATCGAAAAATTTAGTTAAAAATGCATCAACTGTTTCATTGTCAGCGCCTTCATCTAGTTGCCAAGCAATATCAAAACCTAGTTCTTGGTACTCATCAACACGTAATTTTTTACGTAAACGATCACTACGATTTTTTGCATCTATTTTCATCTTTCATTCCTTACAGTTAGGTTTAAAGCAAACACGATAGCCGTTTCACTTTAAGGTGCAGTTTCAGAGCTAAGCTCCTTACGCGCAAGCCGATAAAGGGTAGTCTTCGGCGATATGAGTTTCGACAATATAACCACTATTCTCTTAAATCCATACCAGGTAGCTAACCCTTTCTCGATTTGCTGAAATCTACAGCTTGAAGTGGAGCGGGTATATATTAACTAACTGCGAGAGGATAGAGGCAATAGAAATTTTTGCAATGAAAATTTCAGCTTTATTCGCTACACTGTCGCCAATATGACAAATAAAACTACTATCTCAGCCAAATCTGCGCAACAATTTAGCGACCAAGTATTATCATGGTTTCAGTTGCAAGGCAGAAAACACTTGCCGTGGCAGCAAGACAAAACCCCTTATCGAGTTTGGATTTCAGAAATTATGCTGCAGCAAACGCAAGTAGCAACCGTGATCCCATACTATTTAAGATTTATGGAAAGCTTTCCTAACATTATTGATTTAGCCAATGCCGATGAAGATAGCGTGCTACATCACTGGACCGGGCTTGGCTACTATGCACGAGCACGAAACTTACACAAAACAGCAAAAAAAATTCGTGACGACTATCAAGGTAATTTTCCTGAAAATATTGACGAGGTAATCGCGCTTCCTGGTATCGGACGCTCTACTGCAGGCGCAGTATTAAGCTTAGCCTTAAACAAACATCACGCCATTTTAGACGGCAATGTAAAACGGGTTTTAGCCCGCTGCTATAAAGTACAAGGACATACTGGCCAAGCCATTTATGAAAAAACTTTATGGCCGATTACCGATGCATTAACACCAAAGCTCGGCGTGGCGCAGTTCAACCAAGCCATGATGGATTTAGGCGCCATGGTTTGCACACGCTCTAAGCCCAAGTGTGACATTTGTCCGCTAAAAAGCAGTTGTTTAGCTCAAGCTAGCGATGAACAAGCAAATTATCCACAAAAGAAACCGAAAAAAACCATACCAGAAAAACACACTATTATGGTGATACCACGTGTTGCTCAGCAAGTGTTAATGGAAAAACGCCCTCCAGCAGGAATTTGGGGCGGCTTATGGTGCTTCTTAGAGTTATCAGACCTTGACCAGCTACCGCATTTATTAGCCGAGTTAAACCTAAAGCAAACAGCAACATTTGCCTTAGATAAGTTTCGCCATACCTTTAGCCACTTTCATCTCGACATAGAAGCCATAGTGATAGATTGTGAAATGTTACCGGCAAAAGAAATTAGCGAAAATAGCACATTGCAATGGTACAATTTAGCCACAGTCGCATCAGTTGGTTTAGCCGCATCGACACAAAAATTAATTAAACAGCTTGAACAACTTCCTGTTTAATTTTTATATGCATTTATTCATCCCTTAGACAAAAAGAGACCTTATTATGAGCCGTACCGTTTTTTGCCAAAATTTACAAAAAGAAGCCGAAGGCCTTGGCTTTCAACTTTATCCGGGCGAAATAGGCAAACGTATTTTTGATAACATTTGTAAAGAAGCATGGGGTCACTGGCAAAAAAAGCAAACCATGCTGATAAACGAAAAGAAAATGAATATGATGAACCCTGATGACCGCGCATTTTTAGAATCAGCCATGGTCGCCTATCTCTTTGAAGGTAAAGAGCCTGAAATCGAAGGCTTCACACCAGAAAAAAAATAATTACCTAAAAATAATGACCTAATAAGGGGATAAGTTAAAATATATCCCCTTTTTTTTTCTGCCATTTTTAGTTAACACCTGACTGATAAATTTTTTAATGTCAGCTTTCGCCACAAAGTTAATGGTTACCGCCACTGTTAAGGTATTTTTTTCATTTATTTCTTATATTTTTTTGCTTTACTGCTTAATAGTCCCTAGCCTATTTACCCGCCTATTATTAATAAACAACTTTTTTATCGCACCTCTACAGCATTTATCCTGATTACTCATGACACTGCATAAACAAATTAATGACGATATTACCGATTAGAAATAGCAAAACTCAGCCTAAACTGCTCCATAAAAGCACAATACGTTGAAAAAAACGGCAAACAAACATTTATTTAAAAAAAAGGGTTGACGGGGTAAACGAAAAACAGTTTAATACGCCCCGTCTTCAAGGCACAGCCAAGAAGACAATGTACAGAGCAATCATTATGATTGTTAATGTGCCTCGATAGCTCAGTCGGTAGAGCAGAGGATTGAAAATCCTCGTGTCCCTGGTTCGATTCCGGGTCGAGGCACCATTTACACTTTTAGCTTTTTATTAAGTTAAATGTAGAATCAACAAGTTCCGATGTTGATTCGGTGCCAAGATAGTTAGTTCATAGAATATAATTATCGCACACGTTCTTCGTGTGCCGACTTAGCTCAGTTGGTAGAGCAACTGACTTGTAATCAGTAGGTCGCCAGTTCGACTCCGGCAGTCGGCACCATTCATAACGAAGCCTCAACAGCAATGTTGAGGCTTTTTTATTGCCTAAAATAAACTGACACTGATTGAATCAGTAGCTCAAATAAGCAAGGCAGACGACACCATTCCTTCGCGGTAAGCATCAGGCCCTAAGCTCGGTTAGAGCTTTTTTTTCGTTATAGCATAATCAAATGCTACAGGTGTTTCATTAATACCAATAAACTCCCCTATCCCATCTATTCTTCGTCCTATTCATGAATTAACCCTTACAGTAGCAAGATGTTAGAAAGTGTCTAATACCAATTTGATTAATTAACTTCCCACTTTTATCCAATCTCTAGAGCAAAGATCTATCACCCTAGATGCATCTGAAACAAAAATATTCCAGGCTCGACTACATTCATTAACAATATCTTCA
>NZ_JACGVC010000041.1 GCF_014077005.1 Colwellia sp. MB3u-45
GTCGTCCAGAGCGAGGTTTTTCTTTTAAACCATCAAGACCTTGTTCATAAAACCTTTTAACCCAGTCATTAACAATACGACGGCTAATATGAAGGTTTCTTGCGGTTTGTGAATTATTAGCCCCTTCTTTTATATGAGAAAGCGCCATCAAACGAACCCGCATTCGCCCATTGTTTCTTTTGCTATAAGGGATTTAAAATCAATGGATTCAAGTGTGATCATAACTACTGATATTAAGGTATGAAAAATAAAACCAATTAGATCAAAAATTTAATCAAAATGGTATAACTAGCCAGTTAGCGATTATTGACCATTAATAAGAACTTATAAAAACCAATATTTTTAGCAACACTCTCAGTAACACCAACCCAATATAATCAAATTCAGTGTTACTATGACCAGAGCCTAAACAGTAACCTATTGGTTGCATATAATTAGCATCGCCAGGGTGAGGGGTAATTAAAGGAGGGTGTCTGTGTTAATTCTTTCATTAATGAATTTGTGCCAGAAAAATGATGGGTATATCTCCAGTTCCCCCCCCCCCCTTTTTAACTTATTCAAATTATGTACTTATTATTTTAATCTAAGTGTAATGAAACCCTTCGCCTTATCATTAACAGGCATTATTATCGCTAAATAGTGTGTTAATTATTATTTTTAAGAGATAATGCGCGACTTAACACGCCCAACGTTATGACATAAAAATATTAATGAGACCCTAATTAACAGAGATATTATGAAAACACTGACCAAATTATTCGCACTGTGTGCCTTAACCCTAAGCCTTTTTGTAGGTGCCAACGCGAGTGCGGCCACCTTTACTTTTACCGCTATTCCCGATGCAGATGAGTCTCAGCTGAGAACCCGCTTTGAGCAGGTTGCCCTCTATTTATCCAAGCAACTTGGCGTTGAGGTAAAATATGTGCCCGTTAAGTCTTACTCAGCCGCGGTAACCGCCTTTAGAAATAATCAGGTGCAGCTTGCTTGGTTTGGTGGTTTATCTGGGGTACAAGCCAGACGATTAGTGCCAGGCTCACAAGCGATTGCACAAGGTTATGAAGATCAGTTTTTTAAAAGCTACTTTATTGCCCACTACAGCACAGGCTTAGCACTGAGTGAGCGTTTTCCTGATATCACCGACAAAACCTTTACCTTTGGCTCAAAAGGTTCAACCTCAGGTCGCTTGATGCCGCAATATTATATTGAGCAGCACTTAAAGCAAAAACCACAACAAGCCTTTAAACGGGTGGGATTTTCGGGCGACCATAACCGTACTATTGTGCAAGTTCAATCAGGTACTTACCAAGTGGGTGCGGTAAATTATAAAGTGTGGGAAAGTGCCCTCGCCGCCGGTAAAATAGACACTAATAAAGTTAAGGTTATTTGGCAGAGCCCCACCTACCCTGATTACCAATGGACAATACGCGCTGATGTAGAAGCCAATTTTGGCGCCGGCTTTACTGACAAAGTGCAAGCTGCATTGCTCAATATGAATAGTCCTGAGCTGTTAAAAAGTTTTCCACGTTCTGCTTTTGTTAAAGCTCAAAACAAAGATTTTCAACCTGTGGAAGACGTGGCTAAACAAATAGGGCTTATCGATTAATGCTCACCCTTGCCAACCTAAACCTTCATTATGACAAAACTGCTGGCGCTAATACCCGTAAAAAAACCGGTAAAAAAAAGCGCTCTACTCAGGTAATTTTTGATCTGAGCCTGACCATCAATGAAGGTGAAAAAGTTGCGATTATCGGTCCCTCTGGTGCGGGGAAATCTAGTCTGCTACACCATATTTATCAAGAATTAACAACTCGTGCGGCCCTGTGTTCACAGCGCCAGGGTTTAGTGGATAATCTCAGCATTTATCACAATATATTTATGGGTGCTTTAGCTCGACACCACTGGTTATTCAACTTGGTCAATTTAATGAGACCTTTCAAGCAAAATTTACACGATATTGCAGTACTTTGTCAGCAGTTAGAATTAGACCAACCCTTAACAAAAAAAGTGGATCAACTCTCGGGTGGGCAAAGACAACGAGTCGCCTTAGCCAGAGCTTTGTATCAACAACAAGATATTTTTATCGGCGATGAACCTTTTTCAGCGCTAGATCCCTTAATGACATCAAGACTACTCAACACCGTATTAGCGCAGCACAACAGTGTCATTATGGTGATTCATGACAGAGCCTTAGCCATGAGCGCTTTTGACCGTGTTATCGCGTTAGATAAAGGTCGCTTGATACTCGATAGCCAACAGCAGAGTATCGACCAAGAGCAAATCACGGCGCTCTATCAAACTAGCGCAATCGCGTAAGCTGCTTTTATGTCGCAACCCAAGCAGCTGCAACCAATACCATCATTGAAAAACCCCCAGTATGCTTTAGGTTATTGGCAGAAAGTCACGTTATCAATTTGGCTTATTGCACTGATTATTCTGCCTTTTGCTGATATAGAAATTGTTAATTTTGACCCTTTCCTCGAGTTAACTCGTATGGCAAATGGGTTAGTCACCCCTGATTTTTTCGCCACTGAATACTTATGGCAAGCCATTATGCAAACCGTTAACTTTGCCATTATCGGTGTCTGCTTAGGCTTAGTACTGGGTGCTCCTCTCGCACTAATATACCAACACCCGTTAATATCTAGCTGCTGTGCTTTTTTGCGGGCCATTCATGAGATTTTTTGGGCTCTGTTATTTTTACAAGTTTTTGGGCTGTCTCCCCTGACCGGAATTTTGGCCATTAGCATCCCATTTGCCGCCACTTTTGCCCGCGTATTTCACGATATCATCAATCAATCGTCAGATAGCCCTTTAGAAAGTATTGATAGCCGTGCCGATATGATTAGCCGTTTCACATATGGTAAAATCGCCCAAGTTATGCCGCAACTGATGAGCTACACGCGCTACCGTTTTGAATGTGCCCTGCGCAGTAGCGCCGTACTCGGCTTTATCGGTATGCCCACGCTAGGTTTTTACATGGAAACGGCTTTTAGACAGGGAAACTATAGCGAGGGGGCCGCGTTATTAATGATATTTATTGCTCTTATTGGCACCATTCGTTACTGGTGCCCACCTAAGTTACTCGGGGTTTATCTGGTGATTGCCTGTGTGACACTGATAGATATTCCTCACATCGATAGCAGCTTACTGGTGCGTTTTATAACCCATGATATTTTACCTCCCGCCATAGCAAACGCGGCGACATTGGCTGAGGTACAATGGTCATCACTCACCGCTTGGTTTAGCGCTCTTTTTTTAGAGCAAGCGGTGCCTGGTGCAATAGCCACCATTACCTTGGCGCTACTGGCCTTGGCAGCTACTCACTTTATTAGCTTAAGCGCCCATATGATGGCAAGTAAGCACCTATGGCCTGCCCCGCTAACTTGGCTCGGCCGATTCAGCTTATTAATCGGTCGTTCAGTGCCTGAATATATCTTAGCCTTTATCTTTTTAATGCTGCTTGGCCCATCAATGTTACCTGCTATTATTGCTTTAGCGATACATAATGGCTGTGTTATCGCTTACTTGGTGGTAAAACAAAGTAACGCTATTGCGCCCCAAGAAATGCAGATCAGTAGGCTAAATCAATTTAACTACCACATCATGCCAACTATCTATCCCAGTATGATGGCTTTGATGTTTTATCGCTTTGAGATCATAGTGCGAGAAACCGCCGTGTTTGGTATTTTAGGCATTATGACTTTGGGGTTTTATATCGACAGTAATTTCAGCGAAATACGCTATAGTAATGCACTCATTCTTATCATCTGTACAGCCCTGCTTAATGTCGCCATTGATATTATCTCAAGACGACTACTCAAATTTGAGCAAACCAGCCAAGCAAGCTGCTAAGTATGGCTGCTTTGCTCGCCAACTTTGGCAAAACATTTCTTATATTTGTCGGTGAGCAAGCAACAAATAAAAATGGTGGCTTAAACTTAAACATCCCATAACAGCATTTCTTTGCATAAGACGGCTACATGAGCGCTGGTTAGTTTAAAATAAAATATAGCTTGATTAAGCTATTCTATTACAGGCACAAAAAAGCACGCTCTTGCTGTTGGCAATGCGCGCTTTTATATCAACTTATGTGGCATATTAAATAATTGAAAGTTCCACTGCAATATTGCCACGAGTCGCATTTGAATAAGGACATACTTGATGCGCTTTATCTACCATGATTTGTGCTTGTGCTTTATCCATATCGCCTAATGATATTGCTAGCTTAACCGCGATACCAAAACCACCGTCAATAGCACCAATAGACACTTCTGAATTAATATAAGTTTCGTTTGGTAAACTGGTTTTTTCTTCACCCGCGACAAATTTAAGTGCGCCAATAAAACAAGCTGCATAGCCTGCAGCAAATAATTGCTCAGGGTTTGTACCTTGCCCGTCATCACCACCTAAACCTTTAGGCGTAGATAATGCAAGCTCTAAACGGCCATCGTCAGATTTTGCTATACCTTCACGACCACCGGTTGCCGTTGCTTTTGCTGTGTAAGCAATATTTTCTAATACGTTCATAGTTAACTCCAAGTGACAATAATTTAGTTTGCATGCAAAATAATATATATCAAACAAATACTCATTGCAAATACTTTGTGTGCAAATTAAAATATCACTTAAAATATCACTTCAAGGAGCAACTTATGTCATTTGAACAATTAACGCTCAAAAATCAGCTGTGTCATCGTTTATATATGGCATCAAACAGCATTGTTCGAGCTTATCGTGAGCCTCTAATGAAGCTTAATATTACCTACCCACAATATGTGGTTATGATGGCATTGTGGGAACAAGACAAAATAACCATAGCAGCGCTAGTAGAAAAAACCGTGATTGATGGTGGTGCGATGACACAAATTTTAAAGAAAATGGCTGACAAAGGCTTGTTAGAAATAATTAAAGATCAGCACGACAAACGCAAGCGTCTTGTTGAGCTAACGCAAGATGGCCAGGCCTTGAAAATAAAGGCGGTAAACATTCCTAATGAAATAAGCTGTAAGTTCAATAGTATCGACAGCATGCAAGCAAATCAGCTAATGCAATTACTCGATTTGGTGGTGAATGATCTAGCCGAAAAGTCCTAAACCAAGATCTTTAGCGTATAAGTGTTTAACGTAAACTAACACTAAATTAGCAAAACTAGATTGGTCATAACGTTAATATAATCGGCTCAAAAGTCAGCCTCACTAAAAAGTTAAGCTTAATGCTGTCATCAATAAATCTGCTCATTATTAATTGATACAGACAATACAAGATGAGAGTTAACTGAAAAAATGCCTATGTTCATAATAGAAAAAGCCTAGAGGTCAAGCTTTCAATGCTGCTTGAAACTTAGTGTGGATAGGCTATATTAAAATGCAATACGTCTAATTTTCATTAAGTTTTTGAGGCTTGATAGCAATGAATCCCGACTATAATGTTGTAACTGTTGAAGCACTGATTACAGCTTATGATCCTATATTAGTTTGTCTATCCATCCTCATTGCTATCTTGTCATCATTCAGTGCTTTTGGCATGGTCGAGCGAAATACTTCCACCCGCCAAAGCAGTCAAAAAATAGCTTGGAATTTATTCGCGGCTTCCGTGATGACCATAGGCATTTGGGCCATGAGTTTTATTAGCATGTTAGCGTTAAAGCCCACAATGCCCGTTAGCTATGATGTACCCACAATAATTTTGTCTGTGCTGCCTTTAATTTGTGCTTGTAGCATTGTTCTGTGGTTGATAACACAGCAAGCCTTTAACTATTTCCGACTATTAGTCGCTGGTTTGTTGTTGGCTTCAGCTATCAGCCTGATGCACTATATAAACCTAGCCACCATCAGCTCAAACACCCTGATGTTTCATGACGCTGGTTTAGTTTATCTTGCCAGCTTTATTGCTGTGGTATTGGCCATAGTGGCACTGAAAATACAGTATCAAGCTATTCACCAAAGCCAATACAAATTTATAACTAAAAAGCACATAGTGAGTGCGGTAGTGATGGGCTTAGCTTTCTCTGCTATGCACTATAGCGCGATGACAGCGCTGCAGTTTATTCCACAAACTCCCGATAAAATTATTGATGATGTTGCTCCAAACACATTAGCCTTAGTGGTCACTGTGATGATATTGCTACTAATGCTCCCTGCGATTATCATTCCGTATTTACTAAAATACAAGCAGCTAATTAATACAGTGAACCAAGATGCAGAACGTCTCAATGCCATGATGGATACATCACAGGATGCATTAATTCAGATGAATGCCAAAGGCGATATTGTTGGCTGGAGCGCTCAAGCACAAGATGTCTTTGGTTGGACAAGTAAGCAAACTGTAGGACAGGAACTGGCAAACCTGATTATTCCAATACCATTGCGTGCTGCACATAAAAAGGGCTTGGAGCATTTTATGGCCACGGGTGAAGGGCCTATTCTAAATAAAATAATTGAGGTTGAAGCATTACATCAAGACGGACATAATCTTCCTATTGAGTTAACGATTTCTTTTATTAAGCTAGCCGATGGTTTTGAGTTTAATGCGCTTGTTCGAAATATCAGCCAACGTAAACAAGCCGAAAAAGCACTCATTATTGCCAACGAAAAACTGGCTTTTCAAAATCAAGAAAAAGATAAGCGCACCGCTCAATTAATACGTGCCAACCAAGAGATAGATAAACGCGCCAATGAACTAACCCTTGCCGCGAGTGTATTCACCCACGCCCTAGAAGGTATTGTGATTACCGATGCGGAAAATAGGGTTATTGATGTTAACAAAAAATTTACTGCCATTACCGGTTACTCCCGTGAGGAGGTCGTTGGCCAAGCCCCAATTTTCTTTCAAACAGACCGTCATCCACCTGAGTTTTATAGTGCGCTGTGGCAAGTTATTAAATCTTCTGGCCAGTGGGCTGGTGAAATATTGAGTCGTCGCAAAAATGGTGAAAAATATGTTGCCGGCATCACCATCAGTGCCGTAAAAGATGCCGTTGGCAAAGTCAGCCATTATGTTGCCCTCTTTAGTGATATTACGCTGCAAAGATATCATCAATATCAATTAGAGCAGATGGCCCATTACGATACTTTAACTAAGCTACCTAACCGTGCATTACTTGCCGACCGACTAAATCAAACCATGTTGCAATGCCAGCGTCATCATCATTCACTCGCGGTTATCTTTATGGATTTAGATGGCTTTAAAGAGGTTAATGATATCTATGGCCACGCTATCGGGGATGAACTACTTATTATCGTCTCTGGACGTATGAGTGATGCCTTACGTGAGGTGGATACACTTGCCCGTATCGGTGGTGATGAATTTGTTGCCGTATTAAGTGATTTAGTTAACGCTGAAGATTACAAAATGGCATTAGAGCGCTTATTACGTGCAGCGTCAGAGCCTATCACTGTTGGTGATGTGGTGTTAAATGTGTCAGTTAGCATAGGTGTTACGCTCTACCCTCAAGATGATGCCGATGCCGACATACTTATCCGTCATGCCGACCAAGCCATGTATATGGCGAAAAAGGCGGGTAAAAATTGTTATCACTTGTTTGATAGCGCCCTCGATAACGCCGTTAATCTCAAACAGGAAAACATCAGTCATATCAGTTCAGCACTGAATAAACATGAGTTTGTTTTGTACTATCAACCGAAAGTGAATATGTCTACCGGTGAAGTAGTAGGCGTAGAAGCATTAATCCGCTGGCAACATCCTGTCCGCGGTTTAGTGCCGCCATTAGATTTTTTACCGCTAATAGAAAACCACACCATGAGTCTCGATATAGGTGAATGGGTTATCGATACGGCGCTGAGCCAAATAAGCCAATGGCAAAGTATAGGCATTACTTTACCGATTAGCGTCAACATTAGTGCTTATCAACTCCAGCAAACTGATTTTGTTGAGCGCTTGGCGACATTATTAGCGGCACACTCTGATGTGTCAGCTCATTTGTTAGAATTAGAGATATTAGAAACCAGTGCCTTTAGTGACATCAACTACATTATAGCGACCATGAAATCTTGTATTGGCCTGGGTGTGCAGTTTGCCCTAGATGATTTTGGTACCGGATATTCCTCCCTAACCTACCTCAGACGCCTACCCGCCAACCTGATTAAAATAGACCAGACTTTTATACGCGACATGCTCACTGACGCAGATGACTTAGCCATTGTTTTGGCTGTGGTAAGTTTGGCGAAAGCCTTCCAGCTTGAGGTGATCGCTGAAGGAGTAGAAACTGTTGAGCATGGCACGGCTTTATTACAACTGGGTTGTAATAAAGCCCAAGGTTACGGCATCGCAAGGCCTATGCCCGCCAGTGATATTCCAACCTGGCTGAGCAGTTGGCAGCCTTATCCAGCTTGGCTACCTTAAATAATATGATGCAAGTATTATAAGTACTCTGGCAGCCACAAGGTGGTAAATCATCTCAGGTCTACATAGGATTAATTTAACGCAAAATAATCATAATATTGTTCTCAATCGTCAAGATAATAAAATGTGGTAACTGTCTAGTCCATAGTATTTTTATAACATCCAACAGCCACTAGCTATCACCTGATTAAGGCGTAAATTCCTGACGATTTAAGCCATATTTTTTTAACTTTGACGCCAATGTTGTCGGTTTTAAGCCTAATACCTGAGCAGCACCCTTCTCACCATAAATTTTACCTTGGCAATGTTTTAACGCATTAGCCAAATTGGTTTTTTCAAGTGATTTTTGCTCCTCTACTCTCATCAACTGCGGAGCAACTTTAGGGTTAAATGATTCATGATTAAATACCGATTCATTAGCCAAAAACTCGAAGTTTATTTTATTACTTTTGGCTAAGATTATCTGACGTTCAATAATATTTTCCAGTTCTCTAATATTGCCGGGCCAAGGGTATCGAGTTAAATACTGCATTTGCGAAACTGACACTTGTGGTTTAGGTCGATTAAAGTTTAAACACACTTTATCAATAAAATGTGTTACTAAAAGCGGAATATCATCGCTACGCTCTCGTAATGCCGGTGAATGAATAGGAAATACATTGAGCCTAAAATATAAGTCTTCTCTAAATTTATTCTGCTGAACTAAGGTCTTTAATTTTTGATTAGTGGCTGAAATAACTCTGACATCAACATGTCTGGTTTTCGACTCTCCTACCCGCTCAAACTGCTGCTCTTGTAATACCCGCAATAATTTCCCTTGCAGTTGTAAAGGAATTTCACCGACTTCATCTAAAAAAATAGTCGCGCCATCTGCCAGTTCAAAGCGTCCAACTCGGTCTGATATTGCGCCTGAAAAAGCGCCTTTTACATGACCAAAAAATTCACTTTCAAATAAGTCTGCCGGTATTGCCGCGCAATTAACTCTAATTAATGGCCGGGCTTTTCGTTCACTGACTTCATGAATCGCTCTAGCAATTAACTCTTTACCTGTACCTGATTCACCAGTAATGATGACATTCGCATTAGTAGCTGCCACTAATTCTATTTGATTAACCATATGCTGCACCTGCATACTCTGACCAATGATCTGATGATGATTAAAATCTGCATTTAATTCTTCAAGCAAATACGCATTATCCATTTCAAGGCGCTCTTTTAGTGTATCTACCTCTTTTAAAGCGTTTAACAATTTAGCTTGAATAGACTTTCTTTGTGTTATGTCTCGAAAAATAACTACGGCGCCGATTAATAAACCATTTTCAGTTACTGGGGTACTTTTATATTCTACCGCCACTGGCATACCACTTTTTGACCAGAACACTTCGTCATCAACACTGTGTACTTCTCCATCTTTAAAAGCAGCATAAATCGGGCATTTGTAAGCGTGGTAATGCTCGCCATTGGCATGCGAGTGATGAATCACGTCATGAATACTTTTCCCGACAAGTTCTGCTTTTCCCCAGCCTAATATTTGCTCGGCCGCTGCATTTACAAAGGTGGTATTCCCGTCAACATCTACGCCATATATGCCATCACCTACCGCACTGAGTAACAATTGATTTTGTCGCTCAATTTCTTCAAATACACTTTCGTTAGCATTCCAATGGACAATACCCGCTTTATATTTAGCTTGCGCTGTTGCTTGGTAGTAACGGGCATAAGTCACTTTGGCACTTTGACAAGAAAACAAAAGCTTGTTGTCTAAAGCGCTAGCCGTAATATCTAAATATATTTTTTCATTATTGATGGTGAGAAACAGATCGTTTGTCCACGCTTCGCCCTGCGCTAATATTTGTTGAGTAAAATGAATTAACTTATCTAAACAGCCAGTAAAAATCTGCGTTACGCTAACCTTTGTTAACGTATTATTTTCTAACTCAACGTCGCTTTCGATAGCAAATAATACTGCAGCTTTGTGGTTTAACTGCAAAATTTTATTATTAAAAGGATCAATATATAACAGTGCGTTAGGTGCATTTAAAAATAAGTTCGCTTGCATAAAAAATTCCTGATGACTTATCAACTAACCCCACCATTCAATTTCTAAGCCAAGCAACGATATTTCGTGACAAACAGCACGAAATATCGTTTATCACGAAAAACCGTTGCCTTGCACAGACCAGTAAAATAATTAATATCAATAAAAATCAGTAGTTTAATTAAATTTTAGCTATTGGCATAGTTTTCGCAATTGTTAATGTCAGTAGATAACAAGGTTAGTCGTTTGATGGTTAAATCAACGCGTAATTTAAAATGCTTGCACTGTGTTGAAAATAACGCACCAAGATTAAACAGCTAACTTAATCAAATAATATTTTTATATCTTAAGGAAGTCACATGAATAAGCTCGATGTAACTGAAGCAATATTTGCAATCAAAAATGAAAAAGAACTTAGTTGGCAGAATATTGCAGACGCTGTGGGTATGTCTATCGTTTGGACAACCTCCGCCTGTTTAGGCATGAACAGTTGGCCTGAAGTTGAAGCTGATAAAATCATTGAATTTTTAGCCTTACCTAAAGAAACAAAGCAAGCCCTAATGGCCTACCCAACCAAAGAGTGGGATAAGTCAGTACCACAAGATCCATTAATTTATCGTATATACGAAGTTGTAGGCGTCTATGGCGATACCCTTAAAGAGGTTATTCAAGAAAAGTTTGGTGACGGCATCATGAGTGCTATCGACTTTTCTATGGAAGTAGAAAAAGAAGAAAATCCAAAAGGCGATAGAGTCATTTTAACCTTGAATGGTAAATTTTTACCCTATAAATCATGGTGATCTTATTTGGTGCGCCAAGCTAATTAAAGTTGTGCAACGCTGGCAAATAAAGCCAAACAAACCAAGTTAAAAACTTCATATTCATTAAAAATCAATATGTTACATGACTGGCATTCAACTTGCTTTGTTAGGTAAACAGTAAAATGAATTAACCTTACTATTAAATAGAGATATAACAATGGCTTATATAGAACCCAGTGAATTTGTAACCAAGATGGTGGACGCAGGTGAACAGAAAGTTTACATGTCTACCAAAGATACTCTTATACGTGCTTTTATGGCCGGCGCTATTTTAGGCCTAGCTGCGATATTTGCGATTACGGTGGCAACTAAAACAGGTAGCCCTATTTTAGGCGCCTGTCTTTTCCCTGTTGGTTTTATCATGCTTTATTTGATGAAGTTTGATCTACTCACTGGTGTATTTACACTGGTACCATTAGCCTTATTAGACAAGCGTCCTGGTGTTACCTTTGGCGGTGTAATGCGTAACTGGGGCTTGGTCTTTCTAGGTAACTTTGGCGGAGCAATGACCACAGCCTTTTTAATGTCCTTTATTTTAACCTATGGTTATTCGGCTGACGGCGGTGCTATTGCAGCTAAAGTAGCAAGTATTGGTGAAGCAAGAACCGTAGGTTACCAAGAACATGGCTTAAGTGGCTGGATCACTATATTCTTCCGTGGCATGTTATGTAATTGGATGGTATCAATGGGTGTGGTTGGTGCGATGATCTCGACTTCTGCTGGTGCTAAAATGGCCGCCATGTGGATGCCCGTAATGTTGTTCTTCTTTATGGGTTTTGAACATTCAATTGTTAACATGTTCTTATTCCCATTCTCAATGATCATGGGGGGTGACTTTACTGTTTATGATTATTTGGTATGGAACGAAATTCCAACGGTACTAGGTAACCTTGCCGGTGGCTTATTATTAGTAGGTTTACCATTATACTTTACCCATGTTAAAACATCGCCAAGCAGAAAACTTGCTTAACTCACGCTTTATCAATGGCTTATTCAAAGAATAAGCTTGTATAAGTCAATGAATAAATAACTAATACAAATTTGATTAAATAAGTACTCTACTTTTTAATGGGGAAAAGTGGCTAAATACAAGCCATAAAATTTAGTCTGTAGTTATGCTACTTATAAATTTTATAACGCCGTATTTTTCATTGTAACCATTAAAAATGAGCAGGTCATTAATCAACTTGGAATAATATCAATGCAGATAAAAGACTTCGTAATTTAGGTTACTAAGTCTTTTTATTGCTTCAAACTTTACCGATTTAAGCTAATTTTAATACCATTGGAAACAAGTAATGAGTCAAGCATTAACTGTGAGTATTGGCGGCGCGACCAATAAAGGTCGAAAAAAAATCAATCAAGACTTTCTCGGCAGCATCATTCCTAAAGAACCCATGCTTAGCAGCAAAGGGATTGTACTTGCCATGGCTGATGGTATTAGCTCAAGTAACGTCAGCCAAATTGCCAGTGAAACAGCAATATCGAGTTTTTTAGAGGATTACTACTGTACCTCTGATTCGTGGTCTGTTAAAAATTCTGCACAAAAAGTCATTAAATCGATTAATTCATGGCTTTATTCGCAAACACGTAATAGCCCTTATCGCTTTGATAAAGACAAAGGCTACGTCTGCACCTTCACTGCGCTGATATTAAAGTCAAATACGGCGCACCTTTTTCATTCTGGTGATACGCGAATTTATCGTTTATCAGGTCAACAATTAGAGCAATTAACCGAAGATCACCGCCGAGTTGTTTCCGCCGATGTTAGCTATTTAACCCGCGCTTTAGGGATTAACCAAACATTTGACATTGATTATCAAAGCCAGCTACTTGAGCAAGGCGATATCTATATTATTGCCACTGACGGCGTTTATGATTTTTTAAGTAATGCTCAAATCGCCAATAGCATTAACAATGCCCAGAGCTTAGATAATGCTGCTGATACCATCATTGCACAAGCACTTGCCTTAGGGAGTGATGACAACCTCAGTGTTCAAATTGTCCGTATTGATAACGTGCCCAGCTATCAGCTTGATGAAGTGCATCAACTGACCTTGTTGCCATTGCCGCCAAGACTTTCACCAAGAATGCAGTTTGATGGTTATGAAATTATCCGCGAAATATATATTAGTAGCCGAAGCCATGTTTTTTTAGCGCGCGACAACGACACACAGCAAACCTTAGTGATAAAAACGCCATCCACTGAATTAAGAACCGACACGCAATACCTTGAGCGTTTTATGCTAGAAGAATGGATAGCTAAACGCATTAACAATCCACATGTTGTTAATGCGATCATTCCGAAAAGAAAACGTCATTATTTATATTTAGTGACAGAATTTATTGATGGTATTTCGTTAAGTCAATGGATGATAGACCATCCAAAACCAAGCTTAGAACAAGTTAGAAATATTATTGAGCAAACCGCAAAAGGCTTACAGGCTTTTCACCGCCAAGACATGATACATCAAGACTTACGCCCAGCTAATATCATGATCGACAATACTAAGACGGTAAAAATAATAGACTTTGGTTCAACCTTTATCGCCGGTGTTACCGATGCTAACACCGAAGAAATTATGCGCGGTACCATTCGTTATTCAGCCCCTGAATATTTTTTAGGACAATTAGGTACACAGGCATCTGACCTTTATTCGTTGGGCGTGATCACTTATCAAATGTTATCAGGTAAATTTCCATATGGTCGTGAAATAGCACAAGCGAACAGCGTATCAGCGCAACGTAAGCTCAACTATAAACCGATGATCAATGATAATACTGAATTACCCCTTTGGATTGACGATACACTTGAACGCGCTTTAAAAATTGATCCCTTAAAACGCTACTCTGTGTTATCAGAGTTTGTTCATGACTTACGACAGCCGAATAAGTTATTTTTAGCAAAAACTAAGCCGCCGTTAATGCAGCGTGATCCTGTCATGTTTTGGCAATGGGTTAGTCTTATTCTATTGCTGCTTTTGATTGTACAGGCACTTTAAAAAATATTTTCCAGTGTGTTAACTTATACGTTCATGACTTAGCTTGAAATTAACAAAATTATTTTTTGCAATGAATGAGTTTTTGCAATAAATGAATTTTGACAGTTTTGAACAATGACATAAAAAAGAGGCTTAGAGAATTTAATCTCTAAGCCTCTTTAGAATTCGGCGTGTCGATACTTTACACTAGCCAGCAGACCTTGATTTTAATTATGGCCTTACAGGAAATTCAACTGGTGCTGTAACGGTATTTTTTTGCAATGTAACCGCGGTTCCAGAGAAGAGTCTGCCTTTGACTTCGGTGTGTGTATTCAAAGAAATCAATGTTTTACTCAGAACAATACCTTTAAAAAAGGCATCCGTTCCAAGTGCAGTTTGACCTGCAACTTGCCAGAAAATGTTCTTGGCTAATGCACCACCGGCTAAAGTAACCCTAGTGCTATTCGCCTGATTCAAATTACCTGATACCTGCATTATCCAAACATCATTCGACGACCCCTTAAAGGTAACATCTGTGCTGATATTGACGTTCGTAGACCATTTATAAACGCCAGGTACCAGCGTTAAACCGCCAATTTCTCCTGCGCCAAGTTCTGTGCTATCTGCTGGACGTCTTGCAGCGTCATTATAGGCAGTTTCCATATCACCCACGGCAACACCGAGATCGTATGCTGAATTTATCGCACAAAGTGGGCCATTGGCGTCAACCGTGAAAATGGTGCCTGTTACTTCAGGGCAGCTAATTAGCAGCGCTGCACCGGTAATTGGACTAGTACCTACATCACCTGTAATAGCGGAAGTCTTCACATCGGTAATGCCAGATTTACTTAAAATAGTGAAAGTACCTGCGGCGCCAAGTTCAACGGCATAAGCACTAGCAGCACCACTTCCTTTAGCCATAGCATTTCCAGCAAATAAACTAGCGATAATCAGTGGTAATAGTGATTTTTTTGCATTACTTATTAATATTTTCAAAAATATTTCTCCATATGGAACTGTTAACTTCAAGTAACAAAGTTGTTACTAATAGGATTCCATTTTGGCTATTTAAACATAAAAACAAAAGCATATGTTGCTATTAGCAAGATAACTTATAATAACAACTGATATATTTTAAGGAATTTTTCATTAAATCACTAGGGTGAATTAACCATTGAAAAACACCTTCAGGCACTGTTATCGCTATTTATATCACTTACCGCTTGATGAACGTCGCCAGAAAATAATAACAATAAAAAGAACATTGAAGTCCCGATTTTAGCTTAAAAAATTTAATAAACGCAACCATAAAGCTACCGACAATCAGTATTTATCCACCACTAGGTTAAACAATATTGGTACTCAATCCACAAGCACCTAGGGTAAAAATTTTCCTCTTATGGCTTCATACAGTTTAACGGCCATAGTGTTGAATACAGTGAAGGTTTAGTAGCAGGTCAACACTTACCCTTAAGCTAAAACTTTGCCAGCGATGCCTTGATTATTTCAAGATGAACAACCTTTGAGCGATTGTCAGTTAGGCGGTTTTTTCTCTGCTCAACAACGGCTAATCCACAGCCTACATTGTATATGCTGAGTTTAGCTGTTTAGCTAAGTATTGTATGCAGCATAAAAATATTGAGTCTAGAATGTGCAGGCACATTTAGCATGGAAGCTGAAAATAAAAAGCCCTTAGTCGCGATGAAGACAACTAAGGGCTTTA
Organism: Colwellia sp. MB3u-45; assembly: GCF_014077005.1. Taxonomy (GTDB): domain Bacteria; phylum Pseudomonadota; class Gammaproteobacteria; order Enterobacterales; family Alteromonadaceae; genus Cognaticolwellia. The sequence goes on from NZ_JACGVC010000041.1 coordinate 15,925, forward strand.
ATAAACGAGTTAGTTATAGTCTTTATATACTCACTATAACTCACTTAAAAGTGACAAAACTTATTGCTTAAGCATTTTTGATTGCTGCGGCGGTAATAGGTAAATCTCGCACTCTAACACCCGTTATTTGAAAAATAGCATTGGCTATCGCCGGTGCTATCGATACTACGCCAGGTTCGCCCAAGCCGACAGGAAACTCATCGCTTTCAACAAATTCAATATCGAGCTCAGGTACGTCACTCATACGTAATGGTGAGTAGGTGTTTAAGTTGAGATTACTCACCTGACCATTTTCTATCGGGCTTTGTTCGTGTAAGGCTAAACTTGTTCCCCAAAGCATAGAGCCTTGAACTTGCGCTAATGCACCATCAGGGTGAACAATAACACCAGCATCAACAATCATGGTGAGCTTTTTAACGGTTATTTTTCCTGAGCTAGGTTCTACATGAACCTGAGCAGCACAAGCCATCCAAGCCGGCATGGTACGTTCTTGGCCCGAACTTATCGCAACACCCATGCCTTCATTCTTAGCGAGTTTAACATCTTTGGTTTTTTGCTTAAGAATGTTGAGTACATTCGCTAATCGCTTGGCACCACCGACACTTTCTGGTGCTTTACCGGCTTGTTTACCTAAACCATCAAGCATGGATAAGCGAAAATCAATCGGATCAGTTTTACTTTGATGGGCAATTTCATCAATAAATGATTCTAATCCCCAAACAATCCAACCCTGCCCAACAGATCTTAACCAACCAGGCAGTATGGTTTCTTGTGCTAGGCTATTATTGACCACACGCACACGATGATTGTCCATGCTGTACCAATGATCGGCACCACTGGTAGAAAACATATCAACACGCGTTTTTTTATCTAAGCTTTCTGGCATAAATCCTGGTGCCATGGCTAAGGTTGGCCAACCGGCAGCCAGTGCATGCTCCATACCGGTAAATTTATTTTCCTGATCAAACACCGCTCGAAACGAGACGACAGACGGCGATCTGGGTTGATCAAATCGAGAGTCATCTTCACGAGTAAATACCATTTTTACTGGCTTGCCAATTGCTTTAGCGGTTAATACCGCAGGTATCGCATAATCGCCGAATAAACGACGACCAAAACCACCACCAAGATATTGCTGATGCATAACAACTTTGTCATCCGTTACTTGCAGCGCTTTGGCGATCGCTGGCAAGGTTAATGACTGCCATTGATTACCGGTATAAACATGCCAAAGACCATCTTTTTCTTCTACGGTGGCGTTAACCGGCTCTAAAGCGAAGTGTAAAACGGTATGCGTGCGATAAACCGCATCAATCGATTTATCGGCTTTAGTGCTTGCCGCTGAGAAATCGCCCTGATCAATAAACAATCCGCCTTCGCTCTTATCAGTAACTAAACGCTCTCCTTCTTGGAGAATATCTTGCTCACTGACCTTAGCTGTTTTACCCACTTGATAGCTAACCTTTAAGGCATCAGCCGCTTGAATTGCGCCATAATAACTATCAGCCGCGACACTAACCCAACCTTGAAGGTGGTCACTCGGGTCTTGCAAGAGATAATAACCCAAATAACCTTTGATTTTCTGGGCGGCACTGTCGTCAACATTCGTGACTTTACTGCCATATCGGGTCGGTGGAATAATCGGGCGAGCATAGACCATACCGGCCAACTCTATATCAATACCATAAACGGCTGAGCCATTAGTTTTAGCGGGAATATCAAGCGCTAAGGCCGGTTTTCCTACTAAGCTTCTTTTACTTGCAGGTTTTAACGGTAAAGCGCTAATCTCTTCTGGTGTAAAGGCACGATTAAAATGGCCTTTGGCAACAATGTCACCAAAACTAATTGAGCGATCTTGATAAAGTACCGCGCCATTTTCTACGCTACATTGCTCTGCAGGGCAATTTAAGATTTTCGCTGCCGCTTCTATTAAGGCTATACGCCCTGCAGCACCCGCTTGAGACATGGGCTTAAATGTTTGAAAAACTGACCATGAACCACCCGTGACCATATAACCCCATTTAGGATCGGTGTCGACATGCGTGATGGAGACTTTAGACCAATCAGCCCCTAGTTCATCAGCAACAACGCGTGCTAGTGCAGTGCCAATATGTTGGCCCATTTCTGCCTTAGCAATATTAATGTTCACTTCACCTAATGGGTTAATTTCAAACCAAACCGTTGGGGAAAATAATTTATTTTTCAGGGTTTCTTGAGGACTGTCACCTAAGCCTACTGCGCCAACTAAGGGGGCAAAAGCCATTAACAGCGAACCACTGACCGAACCTACTAAAAATCGACGTCGAGATAAGCTGACATTATTTTTTGCATCTTTAATATTTTTCATTGCCATACGCCTTTATGATTGTTGCGTTGAAGAGCTAGGATCAAAAGTTTGCACATCGGCTGACATCACACCGGCCGCATTTTTAATCGCACTTTTAATGCGTACGTAAGCCATACAGCGACATAAATTTCCGCTCATGTGATCGACAATTTCTTGGTCACTCGGTGACGAATTACTGGCTAATAAAGTAGCGGCTTGCATAATTTGTCCCGACTGGCAGTAGCCACATTGCGGCACCTGTTCATCAATCCATGTTTGTTGTAATGGATGTTTGTTTTCTAAACCTTCAATCGTGGTGATATTTTTATTTTCTGCGGCTATTAATGGAAAAGAGCATGTTCTGACTGGTGCACCGTCAATATGTACGGTACAAGCACCACACAGACCAATACCACAACCAAACTTTGTGCCTTTAAAACCAAATTCATCACGGATAACCCATAATAATGGTGTGTTTACATCAGCAGCAGAGGAAACCTTGTTCCCATTTAACTTGAATACAATCATAGCTTTCTCTCCCAAAATTGAGTTGAAACATTAACAACTCATCAATTTATTAAGTACGCCACTTATGGCAGTGGCTAATTATTTATCTAAACGTGCTTGGCACTGACTGAGATTAATAAAGCGATGTTTTCAAGGAACTGATCTCCCAAAACAAAGCCAGCGATTAACATGGCACTGACAACGCCGTTTTATCATCTACTGTATAACGCTAAGTTTAACACTTTCTATTGATGGCTTTTTATTAAACTGCCAAAGCTAGGCATAATCGTAGGTGCCACCCGATTTTAAGGCTTTTTGATACCCTGCTCGAGCCTGAAAACGTTTAACGTAGGCAATAATTTTTGGATAATCTTGGTCAACTGTCTTCCTTGCTGCCCATGCTTCTAAAGGAAAACTCATTTGAATGTCAGCGCCTGATAGCTGATCGCCAGCAAACCATTCATTATCAGTTAAATGGTGCTCGATTAACGCTAAATTAGCCGTGATATTGGGCCCAACATAGCCCGCCATGACTTTTTGCATAATGGCTTTAGCTATGTATTTAACAAAAAATGGTTTCGACCTTTGCACTGCCTTTTCTAAAATGAGTTTCAACAATAATTGCTGCATCATAGTACCTTCAGCAAAATGTAACCAGTATAGATACTGGCGATGTGCTTCAGTTTTAGTCTCAGGAATGAAGTTACCTTCACCATAAGTTTGAGCAAGATATTCAATAATCGCTCCAGATTCTGCCACAGTAATGTCACCATCGGTAATGACTGGAGACTTACCCAAAGGATGTATTTTTTTAAGACTAGCAGGCGCTAGATTAGTCTTGAGATCACGTTGATATTGTTTTACTTCATAAGGTACGCCAAGCTCTTCCAAAGCCCAAAGAACCCGTTGAGACCGAGAATTATTTAAGTGATGTACAACAACCATAGTTTTCTCCAATAAGATAAAATATCAACTAAGCTATTGCCATTCGATTGCCAGAGTTAAGTATTTACCTTGGCAAGCCATTTTTGATGGCCACAACTTAGGGCACAATAGTGCAAGTATGTGTTATTTTAGTATCTTTATTGCTTGCTGTCGCATAGGATTGAACCCTATAACTATACTATTGGACTATTTTATGCTTTGGGCTTCCAGTGTTGTATTACAGCATGATATCGAGCAACACCACCATAACCTGCATGAGTTTGTTGTCTGTTTACAAGGCAGTGTAAACATTAGCATTAATGACGAGGTGCATCACTTTTCAGCTGGACACTCTATTTTTATCCCCGCTAAATATCCACATACCATTGCTATTGATAAGCAAAACGCTACCAAGTTACTCTTTGTCTGCATTAATCCACCGTCATTTGATACTTTGTCAAACCCTACTAATCGCCTGTTTTTAAATACGTTATCTGAAGGTGGATTTTTAATAAACAATAACCAAGTTAACACTGATGACAGCACTGAGGAAATGCAAAAGATTGCCCATGAAATCGAAGCATCCCCTGATTCCAGCTCGCTACTGCATGCCAGTTTAAAAGAGAATTTATACTTGCGGTTATTGCTTATTCATATGAGTAGTGCCGGTTATGAACAAAAAACAAGTGCGCAATCATCGCTGCGAATGACTAAAGCGCAGAATTGGATTCATGACAACTATGCCATGGATATCACGCTGGAAATGGTGGCAAATCAAGTTAACATATCGAGAAGTCATTTTGCGCGTCAATTTCGTCAGCACACAGGATTCAGTGTCATTGAATATCTCCTCAAGGTGCGCTGCGATGCAGTGGCTAAATTACTTGCAAGCTCAGACACAGATATAACCGCAGTAGCATTCGCTACAGGCTTTAGTAATTTAAGCCATTTATACCGACACTTTAAACGCCGCTATGGCATAACTCCTGGCGCTTTTCGGCAGATGATTAAAAATCAAGGAGCCACACTAACAACGCCACCCAATGAAGAAATGCGAAAAGTGTAAACTAAATTTAGTAACTAATACCTGCTCAGCCTTAAGGCAATTTAGCTGCCATAGGTACAAAAAATTAGCGACAAAAATATTCTGCTGCTGATATTTTTTTGGCCCATCGTATGAATGGCCCGCTTAACGGTTGACAGACTAAAGTCTGACCTACAAAAAATAACCCAACGTTATATGAATGGCCCGCTTAATGGATGACGGACTAAAGTGCGACCTACAAAAAACTTACTCTGCGCTACATGCTCTCCTATAAAAGAAATTGTGGCTAACATACTCATTTGCTTTGTAATCCTTTAAATATTTTACTTTATAGCCTAGCAACAATCTTGCGAAAAAAAGCCTAAAAGTTGCATAAAAAAAGCTCTTACCTAAGTAAGAGCTTTTTAACAATTTTAAATACTTTTATATATGGTTACATACTAAGTGTTATTTAAAATTTGTAGCTTGCTTTAACGTAGACAAAACGGCCTTGGCTATTGTGTGTACCACTGACGAAGCCCGTAAAATCATGATAAGAAAACGGAGGTTCTTCATTAAACAAGTTGGTGGCACCAATACTTAAAGTGGTATCTTTAATGCCGATATAATTCACTGTGGTGTCAACCGTTGTCAATGAATCTATATCATTCATACCTTCAGCAGCTACTGCAGCATCTTGTTTGAATTCGCCAACATAGTTAACCGCCATACTTGCGTTCCAGTCACCTTGTACCCAAACCGTATTGAATGACCAACGTACTTCAGGTTGTTCAAAGTCACCTTCTTGAGTATCAATGCGCATAGAGCCATCAGCATTCGGGCGAGCATCTTCATAAGATAAAACGTAATTTAGCGCATAGGTAAATCTGAAATCACCCATATCAGTTTCTAAGCCGTAATTAGCTTCAACGTCTAAGCCTGATGTGGTGATATTACCAATATTTTCATATTGATCAAAAATACGTACTACTTCACCCGGATCGCCAGCAACACTTGACGGTAAACGCTCAACTACAGAGGGATCGTTACCCAAGGTACTAAATTTAAACTGCGTATCTTTCGTGATAACATTTTCGATATCATAATCATAATAATCTACTGAAAAATCCATGTTATCAGCTAGTTCATAGATTAAACCTAAGTTATAGCTTTTAGACTCTTCAGGGCCTAAATCATCATTACCTGACAGTACTGCGGTATATTCTTGTGGCTCACAAGCTTTATTAACATTACCAACAGCAGCACAACGTACCGAATCAACTAAGTTAGGCGATTCATCTGTGTTGCCTAAACCAATTTGATGCAATGACGGTGCTCTAAACGCCGTACCGTATGAACCACGTAGTGATAATGAATCAGTTGTTTGCCAAATAAAGGCTACTTTGGGATCGGTAGTGGTACCAAAATCGCTGTAATCTTCATGACGTACCGCCACCTGTACTTCTAAATTATCAAGTACTGGAATAGCTAACTCAGCAAAAATAGAGGTATTGTCACGAGAACCGTTAGCTTGGGTTGCTTCCGTACCGAAAACTTCACCACGCAAGAATTGATCATCAGGGTTGTCGCTAATGCTCTCTTCTCTGTATTCAACACCTACCGCTAAACCAAGATCGCCATGTGCCATTTCCATTAATGAACCACTGATTTTACCATCAAATGACTTACTGGTTGATTTACCAATACGTGTGGTAGTAGTTTCAATAAAGTCTAATGATTCTTGACTGTTACTTGAGGGTTCAAACGGGTTCCATAAACCACTGTCAATCGCTTCTTGCGTACGACGAGAATTAGGGAAGCCATTTACGCCACGCTCTGTCGATTCACTTTTAATGTAGTTATAAGCAACTTCCCAGCTCCAATCTTTAATCTCGCCTTGTAGACCAATAATTGAGCGATAATAATTTGAGGTAACACGTTTTTCACGATTGCCAATATCGAGCATACGTCGACGCATGGTTAAATCTTGCTGATAAAACTCATGAGTCGGTAGGTTGGCAAAAGGGTGGTTAACGTTGTCTCCCGCCATAAATAACTCGTTAAAGCTTGGGCTACCAGCACCACGAATAGTGGTTTTTGAATGTTGACCGTTTAATTCAGCAAAGCCACGTAAATTGTCATTAATTTCGTACTTACCTAAATAAATAAAGCTAGCACGTTCAGTAGCAGGAACTGAGGTCATTACTGGCGCGTAGTCATAACGACAAAGATTACCCACAATATCTGCTTCAGCACAAACATCATTACCAAAGGTATCAGGCAAACGATTAGTTGAGTCACTCGCTAAAGCAATAGTGCCTGGGAACCCTGATGAACTTCTAAAGTCAGTGGCGAACGGGTCGTTAGGTCTTAAAGCTTTTTGGTTAGCTGATTTTGAATAATCTCGATCAGCATAAAGAATTTCTTCGCGGTCAAAGTAATCTAAAGCAAAAGTGTGGCTGCTTTTTTCTGTTGAGCTGCCCCAAACAATACTAAGGTTTTTTTCTTTACCACCGCCATCAGCGGTGTCACCAAGTTTGGCTGAAATCTCAGCACCTTCAACATCATCTCTTAAGATAATATTGATAACGCCGGCGACAGCATCAGAGCCATAAGTGGCTGAGGCACCATCTTTTAGAATATCAACGCGTTTAATAGCCGCTAATGGAATATTATTGATATCAACAAAGGCGGTATCAATATTATTAGCAAATGGTGACACAGAAACGCGTCTGCCGTTCACTAATATTAATGTTGAGTCAGCACCCAAACCACGTAATGAAACACTTGAACCACCATTGCTGGTATTGTCACTGCTGTTTCCTTGTGTTGAAAAAGTGCCTTGTCCTGCCATAGGTAATTTGGTAAAAAGGCCAATAAGGTCAGTCACACCACTATTGGCAATATCTTCAGCACTGAGTGATGTTAATGGAGATGGTCCTTCCATGTCCGTTCTCTGAATGTGAGAACCGGTAACTTGTATTCTTTCTACACTGTCTTTTTCTGCCGCAACGGCAAGATAACTTTGTGAAGCAAATAATGCGGCGGTAATACTGAGAGCAAGTACGTGTTTACGATTATTTAAGACTGTCATGTTTCCTTCCTTTTTGTGCTTTTATAATTGTTGGTGTTTTATTATATTTTTTCATTAAAATACTATTTAACTAAGACAAATTAGCAGCTTTTTGGCACAAATAAAACTTGGTTTTAACAGGTAAGTCCACATGAAACTTAACTTAAATGTAAAGTTATGTTACCAATGGTCATTTAACTACGAGAAATGTCGGACCTTTACCTAATAATGAATAGCAATCGATAATAAGATTTAATTTATCTGCAGTTTAACCGTAAGGTTTTATAAACTAATTTAAGCTCTTACCAGTAAAACAGCATGGCTATCTTGCCAATACATTATTATTTCATTCATACTAAAGGCTTTTCTTTACATTAAAAAACATCAAGTTAATGACAACTCACCACCTTGGTCGTATCGTTTTAAATAGCCATATTAGCTAATAACTCAACCGTAGATCCCAAGATAAATAGCGGCACTTAACGGTTAATCATATTCGTGAACAGATAAATTTTATGGGTTGAGTCGGCTGGTAGTTATTTCATCACTGTTACAACTAGCTTAGCTTTTAAATGCTTAAAAATCTTTACTACCTAAAAATCAACCTAAAAATGAACATAAAAAATGAACATAAAAAAATCCGATGAAAGCTATTCATCGGATTTTGGTTTTCTTGCCAACGTTCAAGCTAAATCTGCTTCAATTGTTGGCATTACTGCTTAAAGGCAGTGTTTTTTTCACTGCAGTTGGCTGTGTTTTTACCAGCCAACTATTATGCTAATCTGCAATTAAAACTGGTTAGAAGTGTTATTAGCGCCACCGGCTTTAAGCGCATTTTCACCTGCGAAGTATTCTTTGTGATCATCGCCCATATCAGAACCTGACATGTTTTGATGTTTAACACAGGCGATACCTTGACGAATTTCTTTACGCTGAACACCTTCAACATAACCCAGCATACCTGCATCACCGAAGTATTCTTTCGCAAGGTTATCGGTAGATAACGCCGCGGTATGGTAAGTAGGTAGTGTAATTAAATGATGGAAAATACCCGCTTCACGTGAAGTCTCCGCTTGGAAACTACGGATTTTGTCATCGGCAGCAACCGCTAACTCAGTGGTATCATAATCAACATGCATTAAATCAGCACGAACATAGTTAGATACGTCTTCACCAGCCGCTACCATGGCGTCAAAGGCTTGCTGACGGAAGTTTAATGTCCAGTTAAATGATGGGCTGTTGTTGTAAACCAGCTTAGCATTTGGAATTTCTTTGCGTACTTCGTTCATCATTGCCGTGATGTCAGCAACGTTTGGTGTTGCCGTTTCAATCCAAAGTAAGTCAGCGCCCGCTTTAATCGCTTCGATGCTGTCAAATACACAACGCTCTTCACCGGTACCTTGACGAAACTGGTATAAACCAGAAGGTAAACGCTTAGGACGAACTAGCTTACCGTTACGGTTGAAACATACATCACCTTCAGCCATATCGCTTACGTCAATTTCTTCAACGTCTAGGAAAGAGTTATATATGTCACCTTGATCGCCAGGCTCTTTAACAACGGCGATTTCTTTAGTCAGGCCAGCACCTTCAGAGTCTGTACGTGAAACGATAATACCGTTGTCTATACCTAGTTCTAGGAAAGCATGACGTAATGCACGAATTTTAGAATGAAAATCTGCATGAGGAACCGTTACTTTACCGTCTTGATGTCCACATTGCTTTTCATCAGCCACTTGGTTTTCAATTTGAAGTGCACATGCACCAGCTTCGATCATTTGCTTAGCCATGATGTAAGTCGCTTCAGCGTTACCAAAACCTGCATCGATATCAGCAATAATTGGCACAACATGTGTTACGTGGTTATCAATTTGGTCTTGGATAGCCGCTTTGTCGCCTTCGCTTGCTGCGTCTAGGTCACGGAAAAGACCGCCTAGTTCACGGGCATCAGCTTGACGTAAAAAAGTGTAAAGCTCTGCAACTAAAGCAGCTACTGAAGTTTTTTCGTGCATAGATTGATCAGGAAGAGGACCAAATTCACTGCGAAGTGCAGCAACCATCCAACCCGAAAGATATAAGTAACGACGGTCTGTTTTACCCGCAAAATGTTTCTTGATAGAAATCATTTTCTGTTGGCCAATAAAACCATGCCAACAACCTAAAGATTGGGTGTACTTAGAACTATCAGCGTCGTAAGCTGCCATATCAGCACGCATAATGTTTGCAGTATACTGAGCAATGTCTAAACCTGTTTTAAATTTGTTCTGCGCTCGCATACGGGCTACTGATTCAGGATTAATGGCATTCCATGAACTGCCAGCTTTTTCTTTAATTGCTTGAACTGCTTCGATTGCACTTTGATAATTAGACATATGACTTGCTCCAAAATTTTAACTGACAGTATTTATAATTATTGATGGTGTAACTTCTCATGTAAGTTGTCACACCGGACAACACAAATACTAAACCAGTCGCTGTTAATAAACAAAATATATAATTAGCATCCTTACCATTCACAAAGTAAATAATGGTGTATTAACTCTAAATAATACAAGTCAATAACTCAATAAATTCAAATACTAAGCCACCCAGCCAATGAAAAACACCCGATAATAAGGATAAGTTTAATTTATGTTTTCCATTGAATTAACTTGATTATCACTATAAGCCATGACATATATCTAAGTTATACTTTTGTTCTAGATTATTAATGTTATGAATATCTCAAAAATTGATTTAAACCTGCTAATTTATCTTGATGTTTTACTTAGAGAGAAAAATGTTACACGCGCAGCGGGTCAATTAAATATTACCCAACCGGCAATGAGCAATGGTTTAAAAAGATTACGTACACTTTTTAACGATCCTATTTTAGTCAGAACATCCGATGGTATGGTGCCGACCGAACGTGCTCGGGCTTTAGCCCCTGCTATTCGTAAAATTTTATTAGAGCTAGAAGAAGCACTGCAAGGTGAAGAAGAATTTAACGAACTTAGTAGTCAGCGGGTTTTTCGTCTGATGGCCAGTGACTATGCGGCTTCGACATTACTACCCAAATTATTGAAGCGGATCAATCAAATAGCGCCTAACGTGACCATTGACATCATGACACCCAGTGATGTTAATTTTCATGATGTGGAGGCAGGTAAAATTGATATGGCCATTAACCGTTTTGATGAGTTACCACAATCTTTTCATCAAAAAACTATTTGGCGAGATTCTTTTTCGTGCCTGTTAAGTGCGAATAATCCGATAGTGTCAAAGTTTAACCTCAACACTTACCTCAGTGCTAAACATGTTTGGGTATCTAAAACCGGCTTTGGAGTCGGTGTTGGTATGGATCCAAAAGATGTGCAAAAATTAGGCTGGGTTGACGAAGCCCTAGCGCGCTTAGGTAAACAACGTAATATTAAAGTCTTTACGCGAAATTACCACGTGGCAATGCAGCTTGCACTAGAAGATGAATTAGTCGCCACCTTACCAACACGGGCCGCATTAATTCATAAAAACGATGCTAACTATACGGTACTTAAGCCACCATTCGATATTCCTGATATTGAACTTAAAATGATTTGGAGCCCACTGTTGCACCATGACGCTAGTCATATATGGTTTAGACAGTTGGTTATTGAAGCCGCCAATGAAGGCTAGTACAGCAATAAGGTTTAGTCAGTGTGATCACGTTTAAGCAAAAAACATTCAATGCTTTGTATAGCATCTTTGCTATTTTTAGTTGCCTTGCCCTAGGTAAGTTATGTGGGTATTTTGCGCCGATATTACCGAGTAGTTTATATGGCTTGATTATTTTCACCCTGACACTACATTTTCGTCTCTTTAATGCTGATTATATTAAAAGCACTGTCGTGTGGTGTTTAAAGCATATGGCGGTGTGTTTTGTGCCTGCCGGTGTTGGTATTATGAACCACTTTGAATTGATCCAACAATTTGGCATCGCCATAGTCGCTATTACCTTTCTAACGACCTTTCTATTACTGACGGTTGTCGGTTTACATTATCAGCGCTACGCTGTCGATGCTGAGTAACCTTGATGATGACAATGATCACTGAGTTATTACACAACCATTTACTGTCTTCGATTTTTACTGTCGCTGGCACAATTGCACTGTTTCAGTTTACTGCGGTTTTTCAACGTAAACTCAACGCTATTTGGATGCAACCTATGCTGATGTGTATTTTAGCCATTATTGCTATCTTACTTTGGCAAGATATTAGCTTTGAGAGTTATTTTTCAAATGCTTGGCTACTTAATGCTTTGCTTGAACCCGCCGTTGTAGCTTTAGGCTTTCCACTGTATCAGCACTTAGAAACCATTACTAAAGAGTGGAAGAGTATTGTTTTAGTGTTATTGCTTGGCGCCTTCATTGCCATTGTTAGCAGTTTTATTATTACCATGCTGTTAATCGGGGATTACACCATTGCCGTGGCACTTTCACTCAAGTCAGTGACTACACCTATTGCTATTGCCATTGCCGGTCCATTAGACGGTAATACCGCTATTACCGCCTTTGCCATTATTCTCGCCGGCTTTTTTGGCGCTTTAGTTGGCCCGCCTTGGTTACGGTTTATTAAAGTTAAATCACCTAAAGCACAAGGCTTAGCTATTGGCGCTGCCAGTCATGCTATTGGCACCGCAACGGTCAGTAATATTAGTTACCAACACGCGGCTTATAGCTCATTGGCTTTAATTGTTTCTGCTGTTATTACTGCCCTCACTAGCCCATTTATTATCACTTTTTTGGCAACGCTTTTTTAGCCTGATTAACCTCATACTCGTTTTATTGGTTAGCTGAGCTAGTTTATAGACACCAATAGTGGCCAAATATAAGGCCACTATTTTAATCACTCCTGGTGCAATGATTAAATAACCCAATAACAGATTATTTTAACGCGCTAAAATACTCACAACGTCAGTGAGCTTGGTCTAATTTTTCATGGCAAAACTTTGCCTTTAATACTTTGTCATATAGGCTAAAAAAATAAAACAGTCTGATTTATCTTAAGATTTTCACTTGCCTAACTAAAAATTTATTCAACGTTTTTATTGATGATTCATTCGCCGCATGAATATTAAGGATAACAAGGATAACCACAAACAATAATGCCAATACAGGTATACTAAAATGAAAGCGACCTGCTGCTGATCATAATTAATAATAAATTAACTTTATGAGCATGTTTAAAAACAAAACACTGGGCTAAAGTAAGACCTATTGTTAACCAGCAGCTATGGCATCAGATAGACAATATTTCTAGATTGCTGATAGTAGTTTTTCGTCAATGTATTAAATAATAAAACTTTCTTCCAAACTTTCAAACTATTCAAAATAGGTGCCCTATGACAAAAAGAATTTCAATCGCAAATTTGCAGGTAGCAGAAGAATTATATAATTTTGTTAACCAGCAAGTGCTGCCAGGTACAACACTAGCTTCAGATACTTTCTGGTCTGGCTTTGCAAAACTCATCGCCGATTTAGCACCAAAAAATAAAGCCCTATTGGTAAAACGCACGTCATTGCAAGCGCAAATAACGGCTTATCATCATGCACATCAAGCTGAAAAATTTAATTTTAAAGCATATAAAAGCTTTTTAACCGCTATTGGCTACCTCGTTCCCCCTGTGGCTGACTTCACCATATCAACAAAAAATGTCGATGCTGAATTAGCCACTATCGCAGGACCACAACTGGTTGTGCCGGTAATGAATGCTCGCTTTGCCTTAAATGCGGTCAATGCTCGCTGGGGGAGCTTATACGACGCCTTATATGGCTCAGATGTGATCTCTGAAGCAGATGGCGCTGAAAAAACCAAAGCTTATAACCCTGCACGTGGGGCTAAAGTTGTCGCCTTTGCTCGCGACTTTTTAGACCAAACTATTCCTTTGGTTAATGGCTCTCACACAGATGTTAAAAGTTATCAAATAATTAACCATGGCCTTGTTGTTACACTCAGTAATGATGAAAGCACCTACTTAGCTGAGCCTGCATTATTTATTGGTTTTACCGGTGAGCAAACGTCGCCCAATGAGTTGGTTTTTAAACACCACGATTTACACTTTATCGTTGAATTTGATCAAAACAGCACGATTGCAAAAAGCGATACAGCGGGTGTTAGTGATATTTCAATGGAGTCAGCATTAACCACTATCATGGATTGTGAAGATTCGGTTGCCGCAGTTGACGCTGAAGATAAAGTGATTGCCTATAAAAATTGGCTTGGTTTAAATCAAGGCACTTTATCTGAAACTTTTGAAAAATCAGGTAAACAACAAACCCGTTTGATGCATCCTGATAAATGTTTTCAAAAGCTTGATGGTACAGAAGGCAAACTAAAAGCTCGCAGCTTAATGTTTGTCCGTAACGTTGGCCACTTGATGACCAACAATGCCATTATTGACCAGCACAACAATGAAGTACCTGAGGGCATCATGGATGCTGTTATTACCTCATTAATATCGACATACGACGTTAATCAAAAAAACACTTTACGCAACAGTGACGCAGGTTCAGTTTATATTGTTAAACCTAAAATGCATGGTCCTGAAGAAGTTGCTTTTGCCAATGAATTATTTGACCGAGTTGAAGACCTATTAGTTCTACCTCGTCATACGGTAAAAATGGGTATTATGGATGAAGAACGCCGCACTAGTGTTAACTTAAAAGCCTGTATTTATCAGGCAAAAGAGCGCGTGGTATTTATCAATACTGGCTTTCTTGACCGAACCGGTGATGAAATTCATACCTCAATGGCTGCCGGCGTTATGGCCAGAAAAGCAGATATCAAATTAACTAAATGGATTTCTGCTTATGAAGATAATAATGTCGATGTTGGCTTAGCTTGTGGTTTTAGTGGCAAGGCACAAATAGGCAAAGGCATGTGGCCAATACCTGATCAAATGGCCAATATGTTAGCCACAAAAATTAATCATGTGAAAGCGGGCGCCAATACCGCATGGGTACCCTCGCCAACCGCAGCAACCTTGCACGCTTTGCATTACCATAAAGTGAATGTATTGCAATTGCAGCAGCAACTGAAGAACCGTGTACCGGCAAACGTCGATGATATTTTAACTATACCTTTAGCAGAAAATACCCAGTGGTCAGCACAAGAGATTTCAGATGAGTTAGACAACAATTCACAAGGAATTTTAGGCTATGTTGTACGCTGGATTGATCAAGGCGTTGGTTGTTCAAAAGTGCCTGACATTAATAATGTTGGCTTAATGGAAGATCGCGCGACTTTAAGAATATCAAGTCAGCATATGGCTAATTGGTTACAACATAACATTTGCACACCAGAACAAGTGCTAGCCAGCTTGAAAAAAATGGCCACCATTGTTGATCAACAAAACCAAGGTGATAGTCAATATCACGCTATGTCGAATGACTTTGACAACAGCATAGCTTTTCAAACGGCACTAGCATTAGTGCTTCAAGGCGACAAACAACCTAACGGTTATACTGAGCCTTTATTACATAACAATAGACTGTTATTTAAAGCTCAAGCCAAATAAGACTATAGCTGAAACCACCTAAAGCTTGGTACTAAATAAAGGCCGGTGCTAATAAATCATAGTATTTATCAGCACCGGCCTTTTTTTATGGTTAAAAAACAGCTGATCTGGTGTGATTTATTCAACATCGCAGTCTGCATAGAGCCAAAATTTACTGAGCTGATTTACTGGACTGATTTACTGGACTAGCTTACTGGACTAATGGCTCTATCAGTAAATTAGGCAAATTATAATAAGCCAATTATAAACTAAATCAGGTTATTGGCCTGACAAAACACCCAGATCAACATATTGTTATCGCGTAAACACAAGCCCTATCTATATTAATTTGTAACACAATGGTACAATCGTTACACCAAGGAAGGATACGGGGTAACAATTTAATGAGAATAATTAAAAAGACAGGACCTAAAAAGACAGCACCAAAGAAACCTAACTTAAGTGGCGCTATATTGCTTATGATTGGTTTATTAGGCTTATACTGCTCAGCAACTCAAGCAGCACCTCAAGCAGCACCTAAAGTGAAAAACCAAGCTAAAGTTGTTTTAATCATAAACAAGGTTGTTAGCGAGGTAAAATCACCAACAAATAAGCTTGTTAATAACTACGCTTACCCCAGTATTACCAGCGAAGTATTCAATCAATACAGTCAAATCACTATACAGTCAACTTCTCAAATATCTCAACAACCATCGTTGGGGATTAAAGTCACTGATTTTGCAAACTTAGCACCACATAAGTTTGCTAAAAAAAATTCTCTCTTTGAGTTTGCGGCTAAATTTAATGACAAGCTGCAACAAGTACTCGCCTATTTTGACTTTTCATCCACCAGCACCGACAGTAAAAACAAAAATATTAGCGAAAAAGATTCCAAGAAAAAATCTAGCTTGATTGCTAAAAATAGCAAGAAAGCATTACAGGCCAATGCTAGGGTCAGTAAAGTTCAGAGCAATTTATACTGAGTACTAGTTAAGGGCACTTAATCTGATTGATGATAGTAAAAAAACCGCCCTTTAGCGGTTTTTTAATGCCGGTGTTTCACTTAAACCTAATCACTAAAAAATCCTACCAAACCATAGCCACTGTGCATAACCACTGAACATAGTCACTAAAAAGAGTCGCTCAACTTAATCACCTAGCTTTAGCGCTCATTAATTTGGCTCTTGATGCAACTTACGGATCAAAATTAATTTTCATCACCCTTGCTTTTTACATTAGCAAAACCTAATATAATTACATTAGACTTTACTAATGTATCTAATAAAGTACATATTTTGACTTTAACTTAAACTTAACTTAAAAGGATATCCTCATGACACTTAATGAAGCACTTCGTCTAGTTGCAGGTATTATGATTTTAATTTCACTTTATTTAGCCGTAACCTATTCACAAAATTGGTTATGGTTTACCGCTTTTATTGGCCTTAATTTATTACAATCATCATTCACAAAGTGGTGTTTAATGATGACTTTTTTAAAAAAAATTGGCTTAAAAGATACTTAATAAGGTGAGCAACACCAAAGAGTGTCATATGCAGCAAGCTTTAATCCAGTCACTATTATGATCTATGACTTGAGTTACTATAATAACTAGGATGACATAAATTATTATATGAAATATCATCCTAGATGCAATAAGCACCATCAATACTATTTTTAACTCAGGTTTTATTAAGCATAATTTGAAATAAATATAGTCATAACTAGCTCAAATGCAGAAACAATCACTAGCTATTTAACCCAATACCCAGATAATTTCCCCTGTAACAAAATCTATGAAGTTGATAATCAATTACATTATCAAGAGATATACGCTCAATTTATCAGGTTATTTAGTTTGTCGGTTATACCCCCCTTTACCTTAAGTAATATAATTTATCTTTTTGGCTATTCTATTCTCAAAAAAAATACGTTAAAGTCCACCGATAAATTTTAAAGTAATGAATAAGAGAGACACAATGTCAAAAGCATCAGCACGTCATATATTGGTAGATACTGAAGAGCAATGTCTAACATTAAAGCAACAAATAGTCGCCGGTGAAGATTTTACGGCCATCGCACAAGCGCATTCAAACTGTCCTTCTAAAGCGCAAGGTGGAGCATTAGGCTCTTTCGGTCGCGGCCAAATGGTGCCAGAGTTTGATGAAGTTGTATTTACAGCGCCATTGAATGAAGTACAAGGGCCTGTTAAGACTCAATTTGGTTATCACTTGCTTGAAGTTACTGCTCGAGACGACTAAGACCAAAGGATTTAATACCCTTAGCTATCGCATCTAAAATAGAAAACGAAGGCTAATACCTTCGTTTTTTTTTGACTAAAAAACCAATCACGATGACTTAAACCAGCGCTTAATTTTGTCTTTGCGTAAAATTAATAGCAATACGGCCATAGTAAAATATATCATGGGTTCAACAATGTCAGATTTTACTGACCAAAAAAAGTGTAGTGCAATCAGTAATACCGCGAGATAAACCCCGTTGTGTAACTTTTGCCACTTTGTACCCATTTTGCGCCTTAGTGCGGTTATTGAAGTGATTGCTAAAGAAAAAAGTATCATTAACGCTGCCATACCGACAGTAATGTAAGGTCTGTCAATAATCTCGTCAAAAAATAGCGTAAGATCAAATTGCACTTCAAAAGCTAAAAAATTCAATAAATGAAACATCGCATAGGTGAAGCTATACAAGCCAACTAATCGTCTTATTTGTAATAAATAGCCTTGGCGATATTTTTTCGCAACCGGTGTTACCAGCAGAGAAATCAGTAATAAATTAAAGGCGCCCATACCGGTAAAGTGAATAACCTCTTCTACAGGGTCTGCACCAAGCTGCTCGGTAAAGGCTAAAAAATACAGGACAAATAAGGGTAAAAAAGCCAGCAAGTGAATCGCAATTTTAAGTAACATCACTCTATTGCGTAAAAGTACGGCTTTTAAAGCCTCTTTACTCACCCCAGTTGCCCTAGTTTGCACTAATAGTGCTTCCTTAAATCCATATTTTTATACAAGTGAGCAACCTCCTCACCATAGCCATTGAATGGTAAGGTCGCAATACGATTACGGGCAAATAAGCCGCCAGTGGTTATACGTCTCTCACTTGCCTGACTCCAACGCGGATGATCTACAGCTGGATTAACATTGGCATAAAAGCCGTATTCCCTGTCAGCGAGTATATTCCAGGTTGTGGGTGGTTTATGCTCAACTAATTTTATACCGACAATGGATTTAATACTTTTAAAACCATACTTCCACGGCACAACTAGTCGAATAGGCGCACCATTTTGCGCGGGTAGGGTTTTACCGTATAAACCTACGCTCATAAACGTTAGCGGATTCATGGCTTCATCAATACGTAAACCTTCTACGTAGGGGTATTGTACACCACCGCCCATTCGACTTTTTTGTCCTGGCATCTGCTCTGGATCATATAAAGTTTCAAAGGCGACATATTTTGCTCGTGA
Source organism: Colwellia sp. MB3u-45 (assembly GCF_014077005.1). Lineage (GTDB taxonomy): Bacteria > Pseudomonadota > Gammaproteobacteria > Enterobacterales > Alteromonadaceae > Cognaticolwellia. Next base: position 34,770 of record NZ_JACGVC010000041.1, read on the forward strand.
ATTAGGTGCTGCTTTTTTAATTAACTCTGCTAAGCCAAAACCTACCCATGGAATAACCATTGACCATGCTTCAACACAGCGTAAACGATAGATACGTTCTTCTAAGGGAAAGTGTTTAAATAAATCATCGTAACCTAAGGTATAAGGTTTATCGACTTCACCAGAAATGCTTAGTTGCCAAGGGTTAACCTTAAATCCTTGCGCATTTTCAACGGGATCGCTCTTACCCGTACCAAATTCATAAAAATTATTATGGCTGGAAATTTTAGCTTCAGGGGTGAGTATTTGTAAAGACTCGCCTGCTGGCGCAAACTTTAAGGCTTGACGCTTAAACACCTCGGCTTCTTTACTACTGAAAAAGTCTAGTGCGCCAGCATTCGTACTGGCAGATTGTGCTAATAAACTACCCGCACCTAGGTAACCAAGCTTCTTTAACAGCTCACGTCGACCATAATAAACTGACTCGTCTGTTACTTGCTGCTCGGACAGTTGATGGTTTTTTTTCGTGTTAATTAACATTTTCACCTCTGATCGATCTAGTTATAGCCATCTGATTAACTTGCAATATACAGACCCATAAAGAGGTGAAAAAATTCTTAATAAAAGCTCAATATTTAATTAAAAGTCATGTTTAATTAAATATAGTGCTTAACGAGAAAACTTCTCTAAATAGTTAATAATCTCACCTGATTCATACATCCAAGTAATTGATTGATCTGCATTGATAATTTTTAAACAAGGTACGGTTCTTTTACCACCTTCTCGGATCAACTCTTCACGGTATTGCTCATGCTGGTTTATATTACGTAATTCAATATTTAAGCCTAATCGCTTCATAGCGCGACGGGTTTTCACACAAAATGGACAAGCCGGTAATTGATACAAGCTTAAATGTGCCGTACTAGCATCCACTTCTTTTTGTAGTTGTGGCGAGCGTTTTGGCGCACTGGGAGAAAATATAAAATTTAATAACAAAATTAAACGGCCAATCGGCCAACGAATTAAAAACATAGTAGGGTTTGTGCTCACTGTTAAGTAAATAAACTAAAAGAATGACATGATTTTATTACCACATCATATCATCAGGAATTTGAAATTCTGCGTAAGGGTCATCTTCAGCAATAACTTCATCAGCCACCTTGGTGTTTTGCACCAAAATAACTGTTTTATCTAAACTCGCTACTTTTTCTGCCGTTTCGGTGGTAACGATATAAGTTGTATCATTGACACCACATAAGGCTAAACGGCCATTAACTAAGGCTTTATGGGTGACAGCATCAACAAATAACTTCTTAATTTTACTATTAAAAGTGTAATTATATTCTGCTTCGCCTTTAACATTGCTCACTTGATGATGTTGCAAAATTTGTAAAATTCTCTGCTGTTGCTCTTTTGCTGCTAAGGTTTGTTTTCTTTCATTATTCAAGGCGATATCATGGGCTAGCTTGTCTTTTTTCGCCAGCTCAAGCTCTTGTTTAACTTGCTCTTGTAAGCTGGTATCAACCTTGACGCCACTGCGCTTTTGTTTGCCTGTTTTGCGTTTATCACTATTTGCTTGTCGTGCTTTTTGCTTGGTGGTTAAACCTGCTTTAAGCAACTGGTCTTGTAATGAGGCCATCTATTTTCCTATGGTAGAATACCAATTGAATATCGATTTTTACTATTTTATCAGTTCGTTTACCATTTTACAGCATTCAATAAAAAAGCAGCATAATTTGCTGCTTTTTTCTGGTTAATTTACCAAATTAGATTGGCCGCTAGCACAGCCTAAAACCGCTGCAGCTAGCTAACCATGCGTATTTACACTATACCATGTTTTTTTAATGGCAATTCTCGATAACGCTTACCTGTGGCATTAAAAATAGCATTACAAATAGCAGGGGCAATAGGCGGAACACCCGGTTCACCGACACCGCCTGGAGGCGCGTCACTGTCAATTATTTCTACATGTGTGGTTGGGGTATCTGCAATTCGAGCTACTTGATAACTGTCAAAATTATTTTGCTCAATGGCCCCATCTTTCGCGGTTAGTTCACTAAAAAAGGTTAATGATAAAGCAAAAATAGCCGCGCCTTCCATTTGCGAGCGAATGCGTTCAGGGTTTACCGCTAAACCACAATCTACCGCCATCCAAACGTCATTAACTTTAATTTTCCCGTCACTGTTTTCTGATACTTCAACAATACAAGCCACATAACTGACGAAGCTTCGATGCATGGCAATACCTAGGCCATGGCCTTTAGGTAGCTTTCTGCCCCACTTTGCCATGGTACTGGCTTTTTCTATTACGGCTTTCATACGTGCAGTGTCAACAGGGAATTTCTCTAGTGTTTCACCATAATTTCCGTATTTAGCCTGCTCTTTAGAGAAGTCAATTTTACGATCTGCGCCCAACATAGCGATTAAGTTGTCTTTGCTGTCCAAACCTTTTGCTTGGGCCAGCTCATCCACAAATGAACTTACTGCAAAAACATGGTTGATATTAGTGACTGAACGCATCCAGCCGATACGAGTGTGGGCTGGCGCTTTGCCGGCAGCACAACTGACATTAGCAATATCATAGGGCATATCAATTAAGCCTAAATCAGCTTCTGAGCCAATTAAGTCTTCACCTTGGCTGAACGTTGAGCCAATAGGCGGCTCTGCCACATGATGTTGCCACGCAGTCACCGTGCCATTTTCATCAATACCGGCCGCAAGTTTTTGATAACTAACCGCATGATAATAACCATTTTGAATTTCATCTTCACGAGTCCACATCACTTTAATGGGCACATTTAACTGTTTAGAGAGTATCGCGGCTTCCACAATAAAGTCGGGCTTAGATTTTCGACCAAAGCCACCCCCTAACAAAGTGACATTAATATTGACGTTTTCTGGCGCAACACCGGTAATTTGTGCCACGGTACTTTGCGCTGACTGCGGTGTTTGAGTACAAGCCCAAATATCAAAAATACCGTCATGAAAATGTGCTGCAGCGGCTGGTGGCTCCATAGGGACATGAATTAATTCCGGCACATAATAAGATGCTGTTATCACTTGTTTAGCTGCAATTAATGCTTTGCCTACATCACCTTTACTGCGCAACACTTTGCTTGGGTTATCACAACTGTTTGCTAATGCTTGTTTATAGTCATCGCTGTTGTAACTTTGATGTGCACTTTCATGCCATTGCATTGCTAATGCTTCCCGACCTTTCATTGCCGCCCAAGTATTTTTAGCAATAACAGCAACGCCCCCTAAAGGTTTAAATACCGCGGGCTCTTCTAAATCAGGTAGTTGCACTACATCAATAACACCCACAATGGCCTTTGCCGCCGCGCTATTAAATGATTTAACCTTTGCCCCAAGTACCGGTGGTCGAGCAATAACAGCATATTGCATCTGGTCTAATTCAACATCAAAACCGTAAGTAGTAGCACCTGTTGCGATTTTTTCACCGTCAACTAAAGCCACATCCGATTTGCCAATAAGATTAAAATCTTTCTTATCTTTTAATATCAAGGCCGATTGTGCAGGCAAGGCTAGCGTGCTTGCTATGGCAACTAAGCTGCCAAAAGATAATGTTCGACCCGTTTCTTTATGGACAATAGTGCTATTTAGCGCTGCGGTTTCACTCACATCAACTTGCCATTGCTTGGCTGCCGCCTGTTGCAGCATCATACGTGCCGCTGCGCCAGCTTCTCGCAGGGGTTGATAAAAACGTCTTACCGAGCGTGAGCCATCAGTATTTTGGCTACCATATTTTTTATCACCTAAACCTTGTACAACGGTTATTTGTTGCCAATCAGCGCCGAGTTCGTCGGCGACAATCATCGGAATGCTGGTTCTGATCCCTTGACCCATTTCTGACCTATGCACCACAATACTGACTATATTGTCGCTACCTATTTGGACATAAACATTGGGTGAAAATTTATCAGCGGCTATAACACCTGCCAAGGCTTTTGGCATAGTCAGCATGGACGGTAATTGCACCCCAAGCACCAAAGCCGTAGAACTGATACCGAGTTTTTTTAAGAAGCTGCGACGGCTAACATTTTCAATATGTTTCATGATCCGCTTCCTTTTACTTCAGTGCCCAGGTCAGCGGCAAGGTGAATCGCTTGTTTGATGCGTTGATAAGTACCACAGCGACAAATATTACCACTCATGGCGAGTTCAATATCTTCATCGTTTGGTGTAGGTTTACGGTCTAACAATGCCACCGCTGACATCATCTGTCCTGACTGACAATAACCGCACTGTGCCACATTTAATGCTTGCCACGCTTGTTGAACCGGGTGTTCTCCATGCTCAGAAAGTCCTTCAATAGTGGTGATTTTTTGCTGCGCAATAGCCGACACTGGCATAACACATGAGCGAACAGGTTGGCCATCAACATGGACCGTACAAGCGCCACATAAGCCTTTACCACAACCATACTTGGTGCCGGTATATTTTAAAATATCTCTTAATGCCCACAACAAGGGCATATCGCCATCATCATTAAATTGATGTTCTTTACCATTGACCGTTAAGGTGATCATACAATCATTTCCTTTAAGTTTGTTGAACCTTGTTTTGGTTAATCTTGCTTTGATTAAGCCTAGCGTTAGCTAGTGATGTTATGTATTAATACCAAGCTTTTTAACCATGTATTTTAATTGCTCTGGTGTATCTATATCAATAAACGCATGCGCGAGTGGTACTTTTAATAATTTATTTTGGTATTGCGCTAGCAGCGGCTTTGCCCCTTGCTGACCTGTTAACTGGGTTAATTCAGTAAAATAGTCTTGAGAAAATATCACCGGCGGGCCAATGTTTTCTTTTTCGTTTGACGCAACTGCCCTTAAGTCTTGTGCAACAACAATAGCATGAGGATTAGCTTGCCAATAACCTTGATGACGAATCAAATCAGCTGAAGTTAACTGCCATTGGTCAACTAATACGATCATAACCGCTTTTATATCAGCAGCTAGTCCTGCAACACCAACAGCAATCGATGACGCCATGCCGTCTGAGAACTTGCTATTAATAATAGTCTTGATGGGGAGATGGTCAATACGCGCTTGAACTTGCCTGGCATTAAAACCTAAAACGCAATAGACCTGACTTGTCACCTTTAAAGCTTGCGCTAATTGCCATTCAACTAAGCTTTGTTCGTGGATATTAATTAATTGCTTCATCTGACCTAAACGAGACGACTGCCCTGCTGCCAACACTATGATGGCAAAATTATTATTTGCGCAACTCGTCATTTTAATTTCATCTCTACCATCATCCTAACCCTTTTGTTGGTAAACCATCTGAATACCCATACATCTGAATACCAATAGCATGAGTGTAACATCAAATAAAATCAGCAAGGCAATTTCAGCCAAGCATCGGATTTTACCAAATGTATATATGTGTATCTCTTTATGTAACTGTAATCTATGGTTAGGATGAATTTAGCGAATCATCAAGATTCAAACTTCATTTGTTTTAAGGTACTCTACGCTATCGAAATTGTTTACTTTGCTAAGCCTAATGAAACATTTAAAAAATACGCTGATCGGCATACTATTTATTCTCTTCTTAGTTATCGCGACTTTGAGTACTTGGATATACAGTCAAATCGACAGTGCCTTACCACAATTAGACGGTAAGCAAACACTTTATGGCTTATCTGCCAGTACTATTGTAGAGCGAGACTCGCAAGGTATTGTCACCATCAAAGCAGATAATCGCTTAGACATCGCCATCGCCACAGGCTTTGTTCATGCTCAAGAACGCTTTTTTCAAATGGATTTATTACGCCGAAATTCAGCTGGCGAACTTGCCAGCCTATTTGGTGACGCCGCAATAGCCTATGACAGTGACATTCGCCGCCATCGTTTTCGTGAACGCGCTACTAACATAGTGTCACAATTATCAACCGCAGATTTAGACCTACTAAAAGCCTACACCCGCGGGGTAAATCAGGGCTTAAAATACCTTAAAGCGCCACCATTTGAATATTTACTACTACGCCAAGCACCCGTCGAATGGCAAGAAGAAGATACCATTTTAACCGTACTCAGTATGTATATCGACTTACAGTATCAAGACGGAAAGCGCGAACGAACCCTAGGCTTAATGCATTCGCTCTTAAGCACTGAAGTGTATGCTTTTCTTAACCCTAAAGGCAGTCGTTGGGATGCGGCTATAGATGGCACTGAGTTTCCTGCATCGCCATTACCAAAAGCAGCGTGGCCTTCTGCTTCGAGTGAAGGTATGGCGGCTTTGCTAAAGCATCAAGCGCTAGACCCGCTGATAGCTGACGGGTTTTCCTCACCACTGGCCAGAGAAAAAGCAGCTTTAAATGAAGAGTTCCCAGGTTCAAATAATTGGGCTATTGCCGGTAATATCAGTTCAACTGGCAGCGCTATGGTTGCCAACGATATGCATTTGGGCATTCGGGTCCCAAACACTTGGTTTAGAGCCTCTTTTGAATATCAAAGTGTCGATAATACGGCCGTAAAAGTCACTGGCGCAACATTGCCTGGCACACCCAACATTATTATTGGCAGCAACGGTCATATTGCTTGGGGCTTTACCAACAGTTATGGCGACTGGAGCGATGTCATCATTCTTGAAACCAATGCCGATAAAAGCCAATACTTAACGCCTGATGGCTACCAGAACTTTATCAAACGTAAACAAATTATCGCGGTAAAAGATCAAGAAGCGGTCGACATAACGGTAACTGATACCATTTGGGGACCTGTGATCGGTGAAAATGCTCAAGGCGATTTACTTGCCTATCGTTGGATTGCTCACGACAAAGCCGCGGTTAACATGGCTATTGTTGAATTTGAAACCGCTACCAATGTAGAGCAGGCCTTTGCTATTGCGGCTCGTGCCGGCTTACCAGCACAAAACTTAATGGTGGGCGATAAGCAAGGTAATATTGGCTGGACCATAATGGGGCCGATCCCACAACGCAGCGCAAATTTTGGTGAAACACCGACATCTTGGGCCAATGGCGAAAATAAATGGTTAGGACTTTTGCCAGCTGAAGCGTATCCCAAAGTCATCAACCCAGATAATTCGCGCTTATGGACAGCAAATTCACGGGTTATTGGTGGCGATATGTTGAACAAAGTCGGTAATGGCGGCTATGCCATCGGTGCGCGGTCTTCACAAATAAAACAAAATCTTGAGGCTAAAGCATCGTTTGATGAAAAAGCTTTACTCGATATTGCCCTTGATAACCACGCTAAATTTTTATTACGTTGGCAAAGATTTATCTTGTCTGATGTACTTACTGACGCCATGTTGGCTAAGCATCATGACTGGTATAAAGTGAAGAAAATTATCGACGTTGAACATTTGTCAGCAAGCACAGATTCTGTTGCCTATCGCCTGATCAGAAATTTTCGCTTAGCCGTCAGAGAGCAAGTGTTTACAATTTTCAATGAAAATATGACCAAGCTTGATAAAAGTTACAGTTTTCATAGTATACGTCACCAAATAGAAACGCCATTATGGCAGTTAATCAATCAGCAACCCGAGAACTTTCTCTGGCGTAGTCATGAAACTTGGCCGGCCTTATTTGAAGCTAGCCTTGAGACAACACTCAGTCAAATGACCGAATCAAGTACACTGGCGAACGCCACTTGGGGTAAACAAAATATCAGCAAAATTCAGCACCCATTAAGTCGTGCTGTGCCATTTATTGGCCAATGGCTTGATATGCCTGAAGTAGAATTACCCGGTGATAGCTACATGCCAAGAGTACAAGGACAATCATTTGGTGCCTCGCAGCGCATGGTGGTTTCTCCTGGACACGAAGAAAGTGGCATTTTTCATATGCCCACCAGTCAATCAGGTCATCCTTGGAGTCCATATTATGGTTTAGGACATGAGCGTTGGATAAAAGGTCAAGCCTCTAGCTTTTTACCCGGCCCAAGCAAGTACACACTGACTTTACTCAGTTATTAGTGAAGTGAAGCCAAGCAAAGTAACCCAAACTATCAACATACCAAGGAACAATAATGACCACCTTAATTATTTGTTTATTTATCGCCGCCCTATTACCTTTTATTGCCAAAATTCCGGTGGCAATTGCCATGCATAAGATGGGCGGTTACAACAACAATCACCCTCGTGCTCAACAAGCTAACCTAACCGGCTTTGGCGCTAGAGCTTTTGCCGCACATCAAAATGCCTTTGAATCGCTGCTTATCTTCGCCCCTGCCGTCTTGTTAGCCATAGCGACACAAAACACTGGCGTTGTTATCCAGCAACTCGCTATTACCCATATTGTTGCCAGAGTGCTTTACAATATTGCCTATTTAATGAATATCGGCGTCATACGTTCATTAATATGGGGGGTTGGCATCGTGAGTTCTTTCACTATTATCTATCAATGTATTTAACTGACAGATAACAGTGATTAGCTATCACGTTTAAGTTATTAGACATCAGTTATTCGCGGTGTCTTGGTCAAAATTCTTGCTGATAAGCCTTTTTTATCCCTTTAGATAAAAATTGGCATAAAGAAACGGTTGTACTCTGGTGTGATGGTGGCTAAAGTAAAGCTATGCAAATGACAAAACTAGCCTTTTTCTTTAACACTTTCTTTCTCTCAGTTCTCTGAGCGCGCTTTAGGTTTTGGCATTCACTAAAAACCTCCTAATGGAGGTTTTTTAGTTTTAGTGGTCGCAACAAGTAACAGTAATAAATAACTCGCAGAATATGATAATAAAAGCGAATAAACTCATAACTACCTATTAGGAAAACGCGGTGAACGAAGCATTAGATTTAAATAAAATACGTGAAAAAATTACCCAACTCGATCAGCAACTACTGGCATTATTTGCTGAACGCCGCGCCCTTACTTTAAATGTTGCGAAAAGCAAAGCTCATCTCATTCGTCCAGTAAGAGACCAACAGCGCGAACAAGAGTTACTGATCCGCTTGATCACCCAAGGTAAAAAACTAGGCTTAGATGCGCATTACGTGACCAGTGTGTTTCAAACCATTATTGAAGATTCCGTGCTTAATCAGCAGGCTTACCTGCAAACCTTAGCCAATCCAAATATACAAGAGCCGTCAGTTAGTGTCGCTTTTCTTGGTGATAAAGGTTCTTACAGTTACTTAGCAAGCCATCGTTATTTTTCTCGCCGTGCAGCAAAAATTATTGAAAGCGGTTGCCAGAGTTTTGCTGAGATTATGCAGCAAGTTGAATCTGGCTCGGTTGACTATGGCATGTTGCCAATAGAAAACACCAGTTCAGGCAGCATTAATGAAGTTTATGACGTACTGCAACATACCAACTTGTCGATTGTTGGCGAAATAACTCAACCTATTGAGCACTGCCTACTGACCGCCGTAAATACCAAACTTAATAAAATCAAAACCATTTATGCCCATGGTCAGCCATTTGCGCAATGTAGTAACTTTTTAGATAAACAAAGTGATATTCGCATTGAATACTGTGAGAGTACGGCTGACGCCATGGCTAAAGTCTATCAATTGCAAGACGAGAGTGTTGCGGTTATTGGTAGCGAAGAAGGCGGTAACTTATACCAACTTCAGGCGTTGGAAAAACAGATAGCCAACCAAATTGAAAACCACAGTCGCTTCATTTTAGTGGCGCGTAAACCTATTGAGGTTGCAGAGCAAATTCCAGCAAAAACCACCTTAATTATTGCCACTGGCCAAAAGCCTGGTGCATTAGTCGAGTGCCTACTGGTACTGAAAAACAAAGGCATTAACATGTGCAAACTTGAGTCTCGCCCAATTCAAGGGCGACCTTGGGAAGAAATGTTTTATGTCGATGTAGAAGCCAATTTGAAGCACTTAGCTTTACAAGAGGCGATTAGTCAAATCACTGAACAAACAAATTTCATTAAAATTCTAGGTTGTTACCCTATCGAACACATTAGCCCAACCAGTGTCCCAAGTAGCGCACTCATATAAGCGCTAATGCTTAACATAATCAAGGGCAGATAAACTGCCCTTGATTAATACATCTACTTTATAAATGCCTAGTTCTCAATACTTAGTTCTAAATGCCTAGTTCTAAATGCTTGCCTCTCAATGCTTATCACACTCTACCGCTTAATCTCAGTTCAGTTTAGATAACTAGTAGTTTGCGATTTTTTAGTCGAAAAATAATAGCACTAAACACTAAGATAAATAATATTGGCATAGCGGCGAACATAAGGGCTGAAAACATAAACTGCCCCATTAACAAGGTTAAGCTAATAAAGCACATTGTTGGTAATAATAGCCAAAAAGTGTGTTCACTGGCACATAATTTAAAACCTTTATGCATAAAAAACAGTAACAATATACTGACGATACTTGCGGTAATAGCCGTCACTGCACCAGGGTAATAATCAAGCATAAAATCAGTATGAGGGTGAAGTATGCTGGGTACTGGCGCCCAATTACCGATTTGAACCAACCAAATTAATGAACCCGCAATTAGGCAACCAAAATTAAAAGACCAAAGTTTTTTATTAACCTTAAACATCAATATTTCCCAAATTTATTATTATTATTTTCCCTACTTATATCCCAAGTATAGTTTTTAATCAAGACGTCTGGTTTTTATACAAAAAATAGTCAGCAGCAATTTAGCCTCAGTGTTTGGGTTATACCAATTTCATTAATTAGGTGGTCTACTTTATACGCAGTAAAAATGATCAGATAATTAGTGAGATTGGTATGATTAAGTTTACTCTGCTTTAAATGTAGAAAAGTCCCTATAACATTACTGCTATAGGGACTTTTTGAGACTGGCGCTATTGAGTAGCAATTGAAATAAATAATCGATCGTTTAAGATAGCCTAAACAGGCAAGCACTATCTTGCTTACCATCACAATAGCCAGTGATTGCTTAATCAAGCGCCTGACTCTTAACTATTTGTCTTTACTTATCATGGCTCACTGCTTTAATTCAACTGATATAACTACATTTTCTCTATAGCAGCTTGAGCTTGCTGGTGCTCAATTTCTTTAGTGATCACTTGTGGTGAGCCGGTATTGCGGCACAGCCAATAATAAGCCCCAGGTACAACAAATAAAGTAAAAATACTGGCCAATGATACACCCGCGAAGATCACCACGCCGATCACCATTCTACTTTCAGCGCCAGGCCCCACCGCAAGCACTAATGGGATAGCACTGGTGACTGTGGTGAATGTGGTCATCACAATAGGTCTTAAGCGTTGCGTGGCGGCAGTGATCAATGCTTCTTCAAAGGCGATGCCTTTATCACGTAACTGATTGGCAAATTCAACAATTAAAATACCATTTTTTGCCGCCAAACCAATTAACATCACAATACCAATTTGACTGTATATATTCAGACTCATTCCCATCAGTTTCAGGCCGGCTAAAGCGCCAACTAAAGCTAATGGCACAGTTAACATAATCACAAAAGGATGAATGAAGCTCTCAAATTGGGCTGACAATACTAGGTAGGTTATCACTAAGGCCAAAACAAAAATAAAGGCGATAGAGTTACCTGATTCTTGTAATAATTGCGACTGGCCTTTGTAGGCCACTTGCGCTTGTTCAGGCAAATGTTCAGCAACCGCGGTATTTAAAAACGCTAAGGCATCACCCAAGGCATAGCCTGTGGCTAAGTTAGCACTAATAGTGACACTGCGCAGGCGATTGAAACGATTGAGTTGCGACGATGTGGCACTCTCTTCTATCGTGATCAAGTTTGATAAGGGCACCAATTTATTACTGACCGTGGAGCGAACAAAAATATTATCAATGTCTTTAGGGTTTGAAAAATCATTTTTCTCGCCTTTAACCACCACATAATACTCTTCACCGCGCTCAACGAAGTTAGTCACGCGGCGTTGACCCAACATAGTTTCAAGGGTGCGGCCAATATCGCCCACCGACACGCCTAAGTCGAAGGCTCTGTTGTGATTAATATTAACCAGTAATTGTGGATAGGTTTCTTTGTAGTCACTATCAATACTGTGCAGATTGGGGTTTTCTTGCGCTTTAGCAATAATAATATCACGCCACTTTGCTAACTCTTCATAGGTGTTACCTTGCAAGACAAATTCAACCGGTGATGAAGACCCGCCGCCACTTAAGCCTCGGCGCATCATAGCAAACGCTCTAACATCGGTTACTTTAGCGAGTTCACCATTTATTTTATTAATAAATTCAAAGGTATCTGTAATGCGATCTTTCCAAGCGGGCATACCCACAATAGCAATGCCACCCGAACCACCAAAACCTGGCACACGTACAAGCACTCGGTCAAGCTCGCCACTTTGTTGGTGCACGAGTAATGCTTCTTCTATTTGCTGCATATTTTTAACGTTATTTTCATAACTTGCCCCTTCTGCACCACTCATCATGACGAAGAAGTTTCCGCGATCTTCTTTTGGTGTGTACTCTGAAGGTAATTGATTAAATAAACTGTAGACCGCAAATAGCGACAAAATAATCACAATACATATCATCAGGGGTTGATGGATACTGGCTTTTAACGAACGCCCATAAGCCGCTTCAAACTTAGCAAAACCTCGATCCAACTTTTGACCAAACGATGAGCTACGTTCCTTATGTTTTAACATTTTTGAACACATCATTGGTGTTAACGATAATGCCGTTAAGCTAGAAAAAATAACCGCTGCCGCAATCGCAATAGCAAACTCGGTGAATAATCGTCCGACATTACCTGATAAAAAGATTAACGGCACAAACACCGCAACTAGCACTAAGGTGGTCGCAATAACCGCAAACGCTACTTCTCGCCCGCCTTCGTATGCCGCGAGCAACGGGGTTTGCCCGCGCTCAATACGGCGGTAAATATTTTCCAGTACCACAATGGCATCATCAACAACCAAGCCAATGGCTAGCACCATGGCCAGTAGGGTCAATAAGTTTATTGAAAAACCAAACCACGATAGCACCATCATGGAACCAATTAGCGCCACAGGTACGGTAACGGCTGGAATAAGTGTTGCTCTAACGTTACCCAAAAATAAAAATATAACTAATACCACCATGATCATGGCAATAGCTAGTGTGCTATACACTTCGTCAATTGAGCCTTGAATAAACACTGATGAGTCATAGCTATTAGTGATCGTGGTACCTATTGGCAAGCCACCACGAATCGACATCATCTCTTTTCGCGCCGCTTTAACTACTTCGAGGGTATTGGCTTTTGACTGTTTAATGATGCCCAAACCCACCATATTTTTGCCATTACCACGAAACATGTTTTCTTCATCTTCCGCCGCTAAATCAATTTTAGCCACATCACCCAGATAGACCAATGATTTATCATCATTACGCGCGACCACCATAGTGGCAAAGTCATCTTCGGTTAGATAACTACGTTCAACACGAATCGAAAAATCTCGGTCGATTGATTCCACTTCTCCCGCCGGTAATTCAACATTTTCAGCACGTAGGGTTTGTTCTATATCATTAACAGTGATACCTCTAGCGGCCATTGCCTTTCGGTTTAACACCACATTCATCGCATAGGTTCTACCGCCACCAACTTGCACGCGTGCTACACCATCAACCACAGAAAACCTGTCAACAATATAACGTTCGGCGTAATCAGTTAGCTGTAATGTGCTCATTACCTCGCTTTGTAAAACAAACCAAACAATGGCACTTTCATCATCATTTGCCTTAGAAACTTCAGGCGGTTCAGCTTGTTCTGGTAGGTTGTTTAACGCGCGCGAAATTCTGTCACGCACATCATTTGTCGCGGCGTCAATATCACGGTCTAGTTCAAATTCAATTGAAATATTAGAACGGCCCACTCGGCTAGAAGAGTTGATGGATTTAACCCCTTCAATACCGCTAATTCGATCTTCCAGTATTTGCGTGATTTTACTTTCGACAATGGCTGCAGACGCGCCAGGATAAGAGGTATTAATACTCACTACCGGTGGGTCGATATCAGGATACTCTCGAAGGGGTAGGGTTAAAAAAGCGACAATACCAAAAGTGATCAAGAGTAAATTAATTACTGTGGCAAAGACAGGGCGCTTAACTGACAGGTCAGATAAAATCACGATTTATTCCCTATGGTATTGACACTAGTACCATCACGTAATTTTAAGGCGCCTTCGACAACCACTTCTGTGCCCACTTCTAGACCACCAATAACCTCAACAAAACCACGGTAGCGACGACCAATATCTAACGATTTCTTAATGGCTTTACCCGCTTCAACAACAAAAACAAAATGCTGGTCTTCAATCGGAATAATGGCACTTTCGGGTATCTGTAATATTTGCTCAACTTTGCGTACCACATGCAAATTTAACAACATGCCCGCACGTAACTGATTATCAGCATTGTTAATTTTTGCACGTACTTTTAAGGTTCGTGTGACACTGTCGATGCGAGAGTCTATCGAGGTGACTTTGCCAACAAATACTTTGTCTTTATAAGCTATATTGTTCGCTTCTATGCGCTGACCAATCGCTACGGTAGTTAAGTAACGCTCTGGAATTGAAAAATCAACTTTAATAATACTCAGATCATCTAAACTGGTGATCACATCGCCAACATTAATTAACGCACCGAGACTAATTTCGCGAAAGCCTAAGATGCCTGAAAATGGCGCTGTAATAGTAAGTTCCGCTAGCTTTATTCTGGCACTGAGTAGTTGTGCTGAAATGGCCTTAGTTTTTGCTTCTTGTTGATCAACCAGCGACTTAGCGGTGGCTTTTTGTTTGTACAAATCTTGAAAACGATTGAGTTGCGCGACAGACTCGGCAAGATTAGCCTGAAGTTCTTCGACTTTAGCCGCTTCCTCTTCGCTATTTAGCCGTACTAAAATGTCATCTTTTTTAACCGTTTCGCCATCTTGAAATAGAACTTCAGCAACAACATCTGAATATTTACTGGTAATGTACACCTGCTCATTCGCTCGTGTCGTACCAATGGCCTCGACGGAATCATTAAAATCAACGAGATCGATTTTAGCCGTTTTTACTGCGACAACACGTTGATACTTTTCGTTGTTGGAGGTCTTTTCAGGCCATTGTAAATAAACAACTAAGGCAATTAACATTCCAACCAGTAATAACAAAGGTAAGCGACGACCAATGGCAGTAGACATAAACAAAACTCTCTAAAATTGAGTAAATTACAGTAACATTATTATAACTTAGATACTGACAGCACTGGAGACAACTTAGCCTAGGATTTAAGGCTTTGGTCGCAAATTAGAAAAAATATTTAACTTTGTACTTATTAAGATATAATTTAATAAGACATAAACCAAATGAAGTATAGCGAGTATGCGCGATGCTTCATTTTTACATTTTAAGGATTGAACTCGTGAAAATTATAGCCTCAATTATTATTGTTTTGTTATTACTTAGTGGTGGTGCTCTTTGGTTTTTAGCAGGAAGCTCACTTAATGGCTACATTAAAGGTCAAATTGAAACGGTGGGCAGCAAAGTCACTGAACAAACGGTTACCGTAAAAACCGTAGAT
The DNA here is from genome assembly GCF_014077005.1 of Colwellia sp. MB3u-45. Taxonomy (GTDB): domain Bacteria; phylum Pseudomonadota; class Gammaproteobacteria; order Enterobacterales; family Alteromonadaceae; genus Cognaticolwellia. The sequence goes on from NZ_JACGVC010000041.1 coordinate 50,235, forward strand.
ATTAAGCTTGCTAGCGGCGCAGGTAGTATTTTAGGTATTAATTTAGCCAACCCTAAAACTTATAGCCAACCAAACGCTTTCGCTTTAGAGGAAGTAACGCTTGATATTAATTTAGAAAGTTTAGCCTCATCACCTATTATTATTGATGCGATCATCATCAAATCACCGCAAGCATTTGTCCAGTTCACCCAAACCGGTGGCTCTAATATTAAAGATATTCTCGATGCTATCAAGCGTAATACCCCTGAAGCTGAGGCAAGTGCTGCCGACACTAATACGGGTGAAGAGCCTAAAATAAAAGTCAGTAAAATTATCCTTGCTGGCACGGCGCTAACACTTGATTTAAGTGCTTTTGGTAATAAAGCACATAGTGCCACGTTACCAGATATCACATTAAATAATGTCGGTGGTGAAACTGGTTTGCCTGCAAGCCAACTCGGTGCCGAGATTGTTAAACAAGCATTATCTCAAATTTGGCAACAAGCAAAAGCCACGCAAAAGAAAAAGTTAACCGACAGTGCTAAAGAGAAATTGAAAGAGAAGCTGGAAGAAAAAGCTAAGAAAAAACTGACTGACTTATTTGGTTAGTCTTAATTTTTAGTGGTCTTAAAACTCAGCCAAAATTGGTCAAAACTAGCCAAAATTAGTCAGAATTAGCCACTACATTTGGCTGAGTTTACAAAAAACAACAAATCACAGGACACCTTGTAATGAAAGTAAATAGCCGATTAACCCTACTAGCAATGCTTTGCATTTTGTTGTCATCACATGCCGCTATAGCAAAGCCATTAGAGCTCAGCGTTATGTTCGGTAAAATATACGGTCCTGACTTGGTTACCAGTGACAATAGCGATATCAATATTGACTCTGGCAATAACATGGCTGTTGGTATAGCGTGGCAAGCAAATGTTAATGGCCAAGGCCAGATACTTTTGAACCGTGTTAGTCATGATTTTATTGGCGAAAATCAAGCTAATAATGAGCTAGATATCACTTATGCACATTTTAATGGCATCGCTTTGTACCGTCAGCAAAACTATGTAACGACTTTGAGTTTAGGGCTAGGTGGTGCTTATTTCGATGCCGAACAGGGTAGTGAAGAACTGTATCCTTCTGCCAGTGTCGCCGTTGGTACTCGCTATGAAGTCTCTCAGCAAGTGGCCTTAGTGACCGAACTACGCGCCTATGCCACCTTAATTGATGAGGATGACGCCATGTTTTGCCAGCAGGATATTTGTAGCGCAAACTTTAGCGATTCGCTCTGGATAGATAGTTCAATTGCGGTCGGAATCGCCATCAAATTTTAGCTTGATAAACCCTTAAGTCACTGGCCAACATGCGCCTGTTCTTAACTTGAAGCTGTTACTCTTCGCAATATATAACAGTGTAAAAAGCAACAGCTTCGTCAAAAACATCTAAAATTTCAATCACTTACTTTCATTGCCATGCAATGGATCCATACCTATTGTAATATTTTAACTCACCCTCTGCTAAGCCGGCACAGCTATACCTTATAGTCGTGTAATCATAACGGTATTTTTTGCTTTAATGAGTAAACGGGGATAATCAAACGACAAGCTATAAAGCCTACTTATCCATTCAGCTATTACTACTTAAACTATGACCAATTAAACTATGACCAATTAAGCTATGACCAATTAAGCTATTATCAAAAAAGTAAGCCATGATCAAAAAAATCGCAGAGAATATAATTCATCGGCGATTTTTTCTCTATATACTCATACTTACATTGTAAACTAAGCTATAACATCGCTGAGATATCAGCGGTTAATGACACTTTCGGACGTTCAATAATACGACCAATTTCTTTATCGTTTTGATAAACAATAAAAGTGGGAGTATATTTTATATCCTGGTTTTTAGCTGAGCCGCTTGGCTCTGACTTTGCATAATCGAGGGCAATTAAGCGATTTGAAAGCGTTGGGCTTTGAGCCACTATTTTTAAAAACCTAGGCACTTCACGCACGCTGTCATGGCACCAAGAGCCAAAGTAAACGTCTACGTGTAAATTTTTTGGCCAACGGTTAATTTCAGTAATTTCAAGCGCAGACAGTTGCGATGCCTGATAACCTTGCTGGAAAAATTTATGATTCGCCATCAGTTGCTGTTGGCTAATTTCACCAAGGGTCATCGGCGCTTTTTCTGCCTGACTATTGGCGCAGCCAGAAACAACAACAAGCATAATACTGGATAGCGTTACCACAAATTTTCTCATCTCATTCCTTGATTAGTATTTTTTTAGTTGGTCTGCTTTTGCCAACATCACTTTACTTTCCTGCATAAAAATATCAGCATAATCACCAAAGTAATCAGCGACCTGTGAAAACGTCTCAGTAAAAGCGGCTTTATCATTTGATTGCACATCTTCAAGTAATGCTAAAAATCGATAGGCAAAGCGCTTCATCATAGCAATATTGTCTTGATTAGCGAAAATAATATCAGTATAAAGTTCAGGGTTTTGAGCAAACAAACGCCCGACCATGATCAACTCCAAACGATAAATAGGTGAACTCATCTCCACCAATTGCGCTATATCAGCGCCTTCAGTCATTAAGTGGTAACCATAAGCTATGGTTGAGAAATGTCGCATGACTTGCACCATAGACATGGCTTGATCATGTGTGTGTGCTTCAACCGGATGGATTTTTGCCCCCCAAACATTAAATTGCTCTAGTAGCCAATGATACTGTTGTGGAAAGCGTCCTTCGCAAGCAATAATAGTTTGCTTAACTAAACCGGTGACATCAGGACCAAACATCGGATGTAATCCAACCACGGGGCCAGCATGTACTTTCATCATTTCATATATTGGCGCTTCTTTAATACTGGTAACGTCTGCCAAAATACAGTCTTCAGGCAAAGAGCCTAATTTTTGGATAACCAAAGTCGTTAATCGAATCGGCACAGCAACAATGACCAAACTCGCCTCGGCTAAAATATCAGCACTATTTGGCCAGTCAGCTTGCTCTAAAGCCTGTACTTGATAGCCAGAACGAGTAAATAAATCAACAAAAATGCGTCCCAATTGCCCCTTACCACCAATGACAATGACTTTTTTGCAATCAGGATTGACACAACGATAGCCACTAGCATCTTGGCTGACATATGAATCTTGCATCAAGCGGTGCAGAATATCTTCAATTAATTCTGGCGACAAACCAGCATCTATGGCTTGCTGTCGACGCACCTTTAATAAGCTTGCTTCACGCTCAGGGGCAAAAATTGGCATACCCGCGGCGCTTTTTAATAAACCCACTTTGGTGGTAACAAGGCGACGCTTTGCCAATAATGCCACTAATTGACCGTCAATATCGTCAATTTCATCGCGTAACACACCTAAACTTTGCTCAAATGTAAGTTCGTTGTTCATTGTAGCTGCTTATTCCTATTCACTAACGGTTGAATTAATCCGCTGTTTTAAAACCACTTCAAGTTTAGCACTCGCCGCTGAAATAAGCTGCTCTGTAGTTTCAAAATCGATACAAGCATCTGTCACAGAAACGCCATATTTCAGCTGGTCAATGGGTAACTCTGAACTTTGATTACCCGCATTTATATTACTCTCTAACATAATACCAATAATAGTCTTATTGCCGGCACAGATTTGATCAAAAACATTATCAGCCACTAAAGGTTGACGACGGTAGTCTTTATTAGAATTCCCGTGCGAACAATCGATCACGATACCCGGCTCTAAATTTTGTTTGGCCAGTTCTTCTTCACATAAAGCGACATTAACCGCATCGTAGTTAGGCTTTTTGCCGCCACGCAAAATGACATGACCGTCAGGATTGCCAGAAGTTTTAATCAGTGCCACTTGCCCTAAGCGATTGATACCCATGAAACGATGTGAAGAGGCTGCTGACTGCAAAGCATTAATAGCAACACCAAGACCACCACTGGTACCATTTTTAAAGCCAATCGGCATCGACAAGCCACTGGCCATTTCACGGTGCGTTTGTGACTCTGTGGTGCGTGCACCAATAGCCGACCAACTAAATAGCTCAGCTAAATATTGTGGGCTAATTGGATCTAGTGCTTCAGTCGCCAACGGCAAACCTAACTCGGTTAAGTAAATCAATAATGCACGAGCCTTGCGAAGGCCAGTTTCCACATCAAATGAACCATCCATATGCGGATCATTAATCAGACCTTTCCAGCCGACCGTAGTGCGCGGTTTTTCAAAGTAAACTCGCATAACAATGTATAAACTGTCTTGATATTTATCGTGTAATTCTTTCAGTTGTCTTGCATAAGCTTTAGCACCTTCAAGATCATGTACAGAACAGGGGCCGGCAATGACTAATAAGCGATGATCTTTTTTGTGAATAATATTAGCAATAATTTGGCGAGCATTTTTAACAAAAACACGTCCGGCTTCTGGCAGCGGTAACTCTTCTCGTAAAGCATTAGGGGTAATTAAGACATCTTCCGCATTGACGTGAATATCGTTCAACCTGCTTTTAGGTATTTGGTTGGCGTCTGACGCCGTTAAGGTATTTTTTGACATGATTCTTTCCTAAATATGGAACAATAATTGTGAGTGTTAAGTAAAGTATTTTGGCTAACCACTATTTCTACCAATAGTAATGCGACGAGAAGAGCAACTAGTTAAAGTATGGGAGGTAATAATATCGATACTGCAGATTGTACATTCTTTACGCCCTTCTTGCTGTAAAATAAAGTTTACTTTTTTTGTATCATTTATATTACACTATAATTTACTCACGTACAGCCCTATTATCAAATATATGACATAAAAAAAGCGCCAAATGGCGCTTTTTTCTTAATTTTTTATATAGACAATTTTATTTATGCACAATACGATTTTTAACTAGGTTCTCGACAACCGCGGGATCAGCCAAGGTAGAGGTATCACCTAAGGTATCTACATCATTCTCAGCAATTTTGCGTAAAATACGACGCATAATTTTACCTGAACGGGTTTTAGGCAGTCCTGGCGCGTATTGAATGTAGTCAGGTTTCGCAAAACGGCCTAATTCTTTCGCCACAAACTCGGTTAACTCACGCAATAACTCATCTGACTCTGTCGCATTACTCATTAAAGTGACATAAGCATAAACACCTTGACCTTTAATTTCATGTGGATAACCCACAACAGCGGCTTCAGCAACTGCAGGGTGCAATACCAAAGCACTCTCAATTTCAGCCGTACCTAGTCGGTGACCAGAAACATTCAACACATCATCAACACGACCGGTGATCCAATAAAAACCGTCTTCATCACGCTTAGCACCATCACCGGTAAAGTAATTACCTGGATATTGGCTAAAGTAGGTTTGATAGAAGCGATCATGATCGCCATAAACACTGCGTAATTGACCAGGCCAACTGCCTGTCATCATTAATAAGCCTTGGTTTGCGCCTTCAAGGGTATTTCCATCTTTGTCAAAAAGTGCGGGTTTAACACCAAAAAACGGTTTACCTGCTGCCCCTGGTTTCATATCAACCGCTCCTGGCAAAGAGGTAATTAAAATGCCACCCGTTTCTGTTTGCCACCATGTATCAACAATAGGACAATTACTTTTACCCACAACCTCATAATACCAATGCCATGCTTCTGGGTTAATCGGTTCACCTACCGTACCTAAAAGGCGTAACGATGATAAATCCGCTTTTTCAACAAAGCTATCACCAACACTCATCAAGGCGCGAATAGCGGTTGGTGCGGTATAAAAAATATTGACTTGGTGCTTATCGCACACCTGCCAAAAACGACTCGCATCAGGATAAGTCGGCACACCTTCAAAAACCAGTGTGGTTGCGCCATTGGCTAACGGTCCGTAAAAGATATACGAATGGCCAGTGATCCAGCCTGCGTCTGCCGTACACCAATAAATTTCACCGTCTTTGTAATCAAAAACATATTTATGGGTCATAGCGGCGTAAAGTAGATAGCCACCACAAGTATGTAACACACCTTTAGGTGTGCCTGTTGAACCAGAGGTATATAAAATAAAGAGTGGGTCTTCAGCGTCCATCACTTCCGGATCACAAACTGCAGGAAGTTTAGCGACTTCTTCTTGGTAATTCACATCAATTTTATCATTCCACGCCACATCACCACCTGTGCGTTGCACAACAATAACTGAGTGAACATTTGGACATTCAGCAACGGCTGCATCAACATTGACTTTCAATGGAATGACGCGACCACCTCGAAGACTTTCATCCGAGGTCACAACGACTTTACAGTCAGCATCAGCGATACGTGAACGAATAGCTTCAGTAGAGAAACCACCAAATACCACTGAATGCACGGCACCTATGCGGGCACAAGCTAACATGGCATAGCCAATTTCTGGGATCATTGGCATATAAATACAGACACGATCGCCTTTTTTCACGCCACGTGCTTTTAGTAAGTTAGCAAAACGACAGACATGATCATGCAGCTCTTGATAGGTTATTTTTTTATCTTCGCTAGGGTCATCACCTTCCCAAATAATAGCGATATCATCAGCTTTGCTGACTAGATGACGATCGATACAGTTGTAACTAACATTTAATTTACCACCAGAAAACCATTTGATATCAGCAGATTTAAGGTCAACATCTGAAACACTGTCCCAAGGCTTATACCAATCAAGGAACTGTTCAGCTTGCTCAGCCCAGAAAACATCAGGTTGTTCAATCGACTGCTTGTACATTGCGTCGTATTTCGCTGCATCAATATAGGTGTGGGCTTTTGCTTGCGCTAATACGGGAAAATGGCTTTTTAGTTTTTGCATGCTTAATCCTTGAAATCTTGTTATTTAATGGCTTGTTGAGACGTCGAAGCAAAACCTCATTCAACTATCGATCAACTTTTTAACTTACCAACATAATAGCCTAACTTTTCGCGATGGGACACACCACTTAAGTCGAATATTCATGAATTATTTATATAAGTTTGAGATGGAATAAGTCTAATAGGAAGGTTTAAAATACGGCATAATAACGTTTTAAAAATAAACAAGACATTTAAATCAAGAAGATAGAATAAAGCCTAGAAAGTGTTGAGGCGTTAAAATAAAACCAGTGTTGACTGTTTTCTGTACTTGCCTAAGCACATAAAACACAATAACAACGAAAATAAACCTAGAGTCGCTGGCTCAGGCACGGCTATGGCTAGGTATTCCCTGCTTTTATTGTAGCTTTTGCTAACGTTACAGCTGCTCGATAAGTAAAAAAAACACACAAAAAAGCCTATTTGGTTTCCCAAACAGGCTTTTCTCAAACTAACTAACAATACGCGTATTAAAGGGGAATTATCTTTTTCCCAATTTCTCTTTAATACGTGCTTTACGACCAGATAGCTCGCGTAAATAGTATAGCTTAGCTTGACGTACATCGCCGCGACGTTTGACTGCAATTGAGTCAACGATTGGGCTATGTGTCTGGAATACACGCTCTACACCAACACCGTTCGAAGTTTTACGAACAGTGAATGCAGAATTGATGCCGCGGTTTTTAATAGCAATTACAACACCTTCAAATGCTTGAAGACGTGATTTTTCACCTTCTGTAACTTTTACTTGTACCACAACTGTATCGCCTGGGCGGTAGTCTGGTGCATCTGTTCTCATTTGCTCGGCTTCGAGCTGCTTAATAATATTACTCATAATACCTTCTTCCTAGGTTTCACAGTCATCAGCAGCATTTTTATTATCAGCCTTAATGGCAATTAACATTTTTTGCTGCTCTGCTGTCAGAGCTAGGTTAGTTAAAAGTTCCGGTCTTCTAGTCCAAGTTCTTTCTAACGACTGATATTGGCGCCATTGCCTTATATGCTCGTGATTACCACTTAATAGCACTTTAGGAACAGACTTTGCTTCGTTTACCGAAACGTCCATAACCTCTGGCCGAGTGTAATGTGGACAATCCAATAAACCGTCAGAAAATGAATCCTGCTCAGCTGATTGTTGATGTCCTAATACTCCAGGCACAAAGCGTGCTACGGCATCGATTATGTTCATAGCAGGTAATTCCCCACCACTTAATACATAATCGCCGACCGACCATTCTTCGTCAATTTCAGACTCTATTAGTCGCTCGTCTATACCTTCATAACGTCCTGCTATAAATATCAGTCGGTCATGTTGTGCTAATTCACGTACACCAGCTTGGTCCAATTTCCGTCCTTGCGGCGACAAATAAATAACCTTCGCTCTACCCTTTTCTTTAATAAGATCAGGGCTGCTATCTTCATCTGCAGCTTTTCTTGCAGCTTGTATAGCATCACGTAATGGTTGAACCATCATAAGCATCCCTGGGCCGCCACCGTAAGGTCGGTCGTCCACAGTGCGATGTTTATCATGAGTAAAATCTCTTGGGTTCCACTTATGAAACTCAATTAGACCATTACGTATCGCTCGGCCTGTCACCCCATACTCAGTAATTGCGTCAAACATTTCGGGAAAAAGGCTTATCACCCCAATCCACATTTTCTTATCACTAAGCATGTTTGTTAATACACTCTTACTCAAGTTAGAAACCTGGGTCCCAGTCAACACAAATTTGTTTATCTTCAGCGCTTATCGAAAGTATAACTTGGTCCATTAAGTAAGGTATTAACCTTTCTTTTTTACCAAAGCCATCTTTCAGATTAGCTTTAACAACCAGTACGTCGTTAGCGCCCGTTTCCATTATGTCGGAAACCCGACCTAGGTCGTAACCTTTGTCAGTAACTACTGCCATGCCGATTAGATCACGCCAATAAAACTCACCTTCAGGTAAGTCTGATAACGCCTCTTCGCTGACAAATATCTCTGAACCCACGAGCTTTTGTGCTACATCGCGATCATCAATACCTGCAACTTTAACCACAAGACCATTGTTATGTTTGCGCCAATCGGTAATATCTACTGATTGAATCTTATCCCCTAATTTTAAAGACCAAGGAAAATAGTCTAGAATGGCTTCTTGGTCATCTGTGAATGAATGAATTTTCAACCAACCCTTGATACCGTAGACTGCGCCTACTTTACCTAAAGTGACATCTTTACCAATAACTTCCACAACAAACTCCTAAAACCTACCAATTAAATTAAGCTGCTTTGTTAGCATCTTTAATTAATTTGGCCACACGATCAGATACAGTTGCACCTTGACCAACCCAATGGTTGACACGGTCTAAGTCTAAACGTAATTTTTCCGCTTGACCTTGCGCTGTAGGGTTGAAAAAACCAACTTTCTCGATGAAACGACCATCGCGAGAGTTACGGCTATCTGCAACAACAACCTGATAGAATGGACGCTTCTTTGCGCCGGCACGAGCTAAACGAATGGTAACCATATCGTCCTCTATATAATTTAAGTGTTAAAACGAATTTCCCAGACATTTCCGTCGACTAAGCAACAGAAAAGCTCGCGTATATTACGCTTTTCTGTTGACAAAGCAACCTAAAGCTAGCCTTGGATGAATTATTTCGCAAATTAGTTACCCGTGTTAGCAATATAACGATATAATCCACGTCTGCAAAACCAAGCGCCATATACCCGCGCTTTAATTCACTCTTTCTAGCCGGCGAAAACTATGACTCAGCTCGCAAACACCAGTATAAAAGGATTAATGCTAGCGATGACCACGGCTATTATGTGGGGATTACTGCCATTAGCGCTAAAATCTGTTTTAGTACTAATGGACGCTTATACTATTACTTGGTATCGCTTCGTGTTCGCTGCATTTTTTGTGACCCTATTTTTATCAGCAACCAGAAAAATACCTAACTCAGCACTGCAGCAAACTAGCGTCATGAAACGACTATTGCTTGCTGCTATTCTGTTGAGTTTTAACTACATACTGTATCTGGTTTCATTGCACTATATACCAGTAGAAACTGCACAAATGCTTATTCAAATGGCGCCCTTTTTCATGTTAGTTGGCAGTGTTGTTGTAATGAAGGAACACTTTAGTCGTGGTCAAATGGTCGGCTCTTTGGTACTTATCTCAGGTTTGTTATTGTTTTTTAATCAACAATTTATTAATAGCAGTGGCATTGATAGCCATGATTTTTTACTTGGCTTTATCATTATGTTTGGGGCGGCAATAACTTGGGCGGCCTATGCGATCATGCAAAAACAAATGTTACGTTATTACAGCTCAAACCAAATAATGTGGTGTATTTACTTATTAAGTGCCCTGTTTTTCTTACCCTTGGCAAGCCCGGAAAAAATAAAGTCTTTAGATGATAGCGCATTACTTTTGTTACTTTTTTGCTGCGCTAACACCCTCATTGCCTATGGCACTTTTGCCAAGTCATTAGAATATTTGTCAACCGCCAAAGTGAGTGCAACCTTGGCGATAACACCCTTACTTACCGTGTTGTTTGCCACTATCGCTGAGCAAATTTGGCCAACAACATTCCAAGCACAACAGTTGAATGCACTCGCTTATATCGGAGCCAGCATTGTGGTGTTAGGCTCAATGCTAACGGCCCTCGGTAATAGAATACTTAATAGAAAAAATATCAATGCGGTTAAAGCGTACTTAAGATTTAAAAATAAAAGCGCTTGATTTAGCCGCTATGACCCACATTGAGTAAAGAAAAATCATAGATTAGAGCAGTGGTTTATAACAAATTCCTGTCATGCAATTCTAGAATAGAATAGAAAAGAAAAGTGTAGAAACCAAAAAAGGTAGCAATATGCTACCTTTTTTGGTTTCAAAATATGATTTAGCTTAACAGGTTAGCGACCCGGCATACCGCCGCCCATGCCACCACCTGGAGGCATCATGCCTTTCATTGAGCGCATCATTTTTTGCATGCCGCCTTTACCCGACATTTTTTTCATCATTTTTTGCATTTGAGTAAATTGTTTAAGCAATTTATTGACGTCTTGTATTTGCGTACCCGAACCGGCAGCAATACGACGCTTGCGTGAACCTTTAATAACGTCAGGGCGTTGTCGTTCGGCTTTGGTCATCGAGTTAATCATAGCTTCCATGCGAATGGTCACTTTGTCATCCATTTGGCCTTTAACTTGTTCCGACATATTACCCATACCGGGTAATTTATCCATCATGCCCATCATGCCACCCATGCTTTTCATTTGCACAAGTTGGTCACGAAAGTCTTCTAAATCAAAACCTTTGCCACTTTTTACTTTTTTCGCTAATTTTTCAGCTTGTTTGCGATCAACCTTTTGCTCTACTTCTTCAATTAAAGAAAGTACATCGCCCATACCCAGTATACGAGAAGCAATTCTGTCTGGATGAAAAGGCTCTAAGGCTTCAATTTTTTCGCCAACCCCCATAAACTTGATGGGTTTACCGGTAATATGGCGAATAGATAACGCCGCACCACCACGGGCATCACCGTCAGTTTTGGTTAAGATAATACCGGTTAATGGTAAAGCATCATTAAAGGCTTTAGCGGTATTAGCCGCATCTTGACCTGTCATGGCGTCAACCGTGAACAAGGTTTCAATGGGGTTAATGGCGGCGTGTAACTGTTGGATCTCAGCCATCATTTCGCCGTCGATATGCAAACGCCCGGCGGTATCCACAATAACGACATCAAAAAAGTTTTTCTTCGCGTGGTCAATCGCACCGTTGGCAATATCAATAGGCTTTTGGTTAATGTCACTTGGGAAAAAGCCAACATTAATTTCAGTGGCTAACATTTCCAGTTGTTTAATCGCTGCGGGGCGATAAACATCAGCACTCACCACAAGCACTTTTTTCTTTTCACGCTCAGTTAAAAATTTAGCTAACTTAGCAACAGAGGTCGTTTTACCGGCACCTTGTAAGCCGGCCATTAACACAACAGCTGGCGGCGCTGTTTTTAGGTTAAGGGCTTCATTAACTTCACCCATCGCCATTTCAAGTTCAGTGCGAACAATTTTTACAAAAACCTGACCTGGCGTTAAGCTTTTAGAAACATCTTGCCCAACAGCACTTTCTTTTACTTTGGCAATAAAATCGCGAATAACCGGTAAAGCGACATCAGCTTCTAATAAGGCCATCCGTACTTCACGTAAAGTGTCTTTTATATTGTCTTCTGTTAAGCGACCACGGCCACTGATATTTTTTAGTGTTTTCGTTAAACGATCGGAAAGATTTTCAAACATAAATGACTCAAATATTAACTTTGCGCAAAAAATTACCTCTATTATACCCGTACAATTAATTAGCGAAAGTAGAAGTTATGTTTTTAAGCTAATGATGAGATTTAATCTCACGATATGTAGACAAAAAAGCCTAGTTATAGATCAATAACAGTGAAAAAATTTATGATAAACTCTCATTAATTACCTCACTTTTGGACCAAGTGTGAATACCTTTATTTTATTTTTTGACAATTTATTACAGCTCAGCCTAGAAGCTAGCCCATGGCTATTGCTCGGTTTACTTATTGCCGGTCTGATGAAAGCTTGGGTACCCACCAAAATTTTAAGCCAGCATTTAGGTCATGGTAATAAAGCCATTATTAAAGCGGCATTTATTGGTGCACCATTACCGCTATGTTCATGTGGCGTGATCCCTGTGGCGACTGAACTACGACGCTCAGGCGCTTCAGCTCCTGCCACTGCAGCGTTTTTAGTCGCAACACCTGAAACCGGCGTAGATTCGGTGTCGGTTTCCTATGCTTTGTTAGGGCCTGTTCTCGCCATTTATCGCCCCGTAACGGCAATATTATCAGCAATTTTTACCGGTATGATAGTTGCAACATCCAAAGAGAGCTTTACCCGAGTAAAAAGCCACAACACGCATAGTGAATTAACAACTTGTTGTGCAAAAACAACAGCCGCTGCTAAAGCTGAAGCTGAAGCAGCCGAGCCATCCAATTCGTGCTGTGCAAGCAAGCCAACAAAGCCTAGCCATTCGGTACTTAACCATTCAGTACTTAGCCATTCAGTACTTAGCCATTCAGTACTTAGCCATTCAGTAATAGCGAAAACATTGGCCGGCATTCGCTATAGCGCAACACAATTAATTGATGACTTAGTGCGCTGGCTATTGTTAGGCTTATTGTTTGCCACTGCGGTAAGAACATTTGTACCTACATCATTTTTATTAAGCTATGGCAGTGGCTTAGGCGCTATGTTGGTAATGATTGCACTGTCGATTCCTATGTATATATGCGCGACTGCCTCAACACCTATTGCCGCTGGCTTTATTATGGCAGGCATTTCTCCAGGTACTGCATTAGTCTTTATGATGGCAGGGCCGGCCACTAACATTTCAACCTTGGGCGTGATCAAAAATGAAATGGGTAGTAGCGTATTAATAAAGTACCTTTTAGGCATTAGCATTTCTGCCATTAGTTTTGGTTTATTATTGGACTGGGGGCTAGTTTATTTTAACATTGATATTAGTCAGCAAATGCAACACAGTCATCAGTTAATACCTTTTTGGTTTGGCTTAACTTGTCTTGGCGTATTAACATTCTTAGCCATTAAACCTTTGCGTAAACTCTTGATATAAAATAAACAATAGTATGGAGTCTGCTAGCGGTTCTGCTAGAATCGCTATAGTAAATATTAACTAGCAGTATTATTTACCTTGTGGACAATTTTTAATTTTTTTGGAGCTCTTTGTGGAATTTTCAAGTATCAGTTCATTTACTGCGTTTGTATGCTACAGCGTGGCGACGGTATCAATTTTATCGCGTTTATTTCATCCGAAAGGACCAAACTTAATCATTACCTTGATTTTTGCCTGTTTGGCGATTGTTTTTCATGTCTTAAGTAGCTCACAATTTTTATTTACCCATAACCACCTTAATTTCTCGCTACCTAATGTGGTTTCACTGGTCAGTTTAATTATTACCTTAGTTATTTCTACGGTCGCTTTACGCTTCAAGGTGAATTTATTATTACCCGTGATTTATGGTTTTGCTGGCCTTTGGCAACTCAGTATGATTTTCATTTCACCGATAGGTAATATGGAAATTGTTAGCGATAAGCTTGCCATGTTAAGCCACATTACTTTAGCCCTTATTGCCTATTGTATTTTAGTTATCGCCACTTTGTATGCCTTCCAAGTTGCCTATATCAATAAAAAATTAAAAAGTAAAAATATTCAAGCCGTGCATCATTTACCGCCTTTAATGCAAGTTGAACGTCAGTTATATATTATTTTACTGTTAGGTAGCATCTGCCTATTACTCAGCCAAGCATTAGGCTTTTTGTTTCTTGACGGCATGATCTCAAAAGTAAATGCGCATAAAACTATTTTATCGCTGATCGCCTGCAGCATTTACTTCTTAACGTTATGGGGACATTTTAAACAAGGTTGGCGTGGCCAACGGGTACTCATATTAACCGTAATTGCCACCTTCATACTGACTTTGGCTTATTTTGGTAGCCGATTTGTGAAAGAATTTCTCTTATTATAATTTTTAGGGTATAAGTTAACTTTGTATTACTTTTCCACTTTGGTCTGGTAATACTGCTTATAAATAACGCATCAATAGGATCCCTTTTGGATAACATCTCTACCGATATGCTGTTTGTCGTACTTGGCATTCTCATATTTATATCAGCCTATTTCTCTGGTTCTGAAACGGGCATGATGTCGATTAACCGGTATCGGTTAAAACACTTAGAAAAACAAAATCATAGTGGCGCAAAAAGGGTGAGTAAATTACTGGCAAAACCAGATAAATTAATTGGCCTGATCCTGATTGGCAATAACTTAGTCAATATTTTTGCCACCCTAATTACCGGCATCATAGCGCAACGATTGTACGGCGACGCAGGCGTGTTTTATTCAGGTTTGTTGCTGACCTTAGTTATTTTGATTTTTGCTGAAATAACGCCAAAAACCTTAGCCGCACTGTACCCAGAAAAAGTCGCGTTTCCGAGTTCATTAATCCTAGTTTTACTTTTAAAGCTACTCTACCCTTTCGTTATTGCAGTCAATTGGATCACCAATGGTATATTAGCCATATTAGGCATTAGTTCAGAACAACGTGAACAACACAGTTTAAGTTCTGAAGAATTACGCACCGTGGTAAATGAATCAGGTGCCTTATTGAAATCTCAAGATCAAGACATGCTGGTGGGTATCCTCGATTTAGAAAATGTCACCGTTGAAGATATTATGATCCCGCGTAATGAACTGGTTGGCATCGATATCAATAACGAGTGGAAACGCATCCAAAAACAACTTACCCAGTCAAACCATACCCGGGTATTATTATATCGTGACAATATTGACGATGTAGTAGGTTATGTTCACATGCGTGATGCCTTGCGATTAGTCTCAAAAGAACAATTCACCAAAGCAACCTTGTTACGTGCTGTGCGAGAAATTTATTTTATTCCTGAAGGTACTCCCCTCAATGTTCAACTGTTAAAGTTTCAACATGCAAAAGAGCGCATAGGCTTAGTGGTTGATGAATATGGTGATATTCAAGGTTTAGTCACCTTAGAAGATATTCTTGAAGAAATTGTCGGTGATTTCACTACAACGATGACGCCAACCACTAGCGATGAAGTTAATATTCAACCCGACGGTAGCTATTTAGTCGATGGCAGTGCCACTGTACGTGACGTGAATAAAGAAATGGCCTGGAATTTCCCTACTGATGGCCCAAAAACTATCAATGGCTTAATTTTGGAATACCTTGAAGATATTCCAGAAGCAAACTTAAGCGTTAGAATATCAGGCTACCCACTGGAAATTATCGAAGTAAAAGACAATATGATCAAAACAGTTAGAATTTTACCTGATTTTTATGATGGTATTAAATCTTAGCGCTGTAAAGGCTAAACTAGCTTTTCGCGCAAAGGCACCGTTGAACCTAAGTCAACGGTGCCTTTTTCTTATGACTTCTTCGACAGCTAAGCTTTAGTAACTAAGCTTTAATAAGTTAGCTTTAGTAGCCAACTACCGTCCTCAGTTATTCATTTCATCTTATGATGCCGATCAGTGAATGACATTGACCCCAAAATATTCCTGGCTCATTTTAGATATTTTTGTGGATAGAACGTTCGCCACCGAGACTTACTAACAAGGTTATGCACAGCTCTAGATCTGAAGACGATTTTTCCACAATTTCTGTGGATAACAAATGCGAGCCCTCTAACAAATAGCCTTTGAATTTTGCAATCGATTTTTCGAAATAAAATGAAGTTTTTTTTAAAAATCACTGCGTTTATTTTCTAGCCCTGATTCACACTGAGTTGTTAAAAAATAATACTATTTTTATCAACTTTGGCAAGAACTATGCTATGGAACTAACGAATAAAACGGTGCAGTAAAACAGTGTAAGACACGGGTAATTTTAAGAGGGGTAAAAGCTTGCCCTTGGTTAAATAATGGCTAGTACTATTGCTAGTAATGTTACTAGTAATAAAGCGACAAAAATAACGAGAGGCTAAAGACTTGTTAACCTCTGTCATAATAAATGAATTAATCACCAAAAAATAAACGCCATAACCAACCATGATTAAGTTCTTCTTCACAGCTTTTAAGCTGACTTGAATAACGCTTACCACGACGATCGACTTTTCGGGCCACCTTACTTAACCAAGGTTTTTTCTTATAACTTTTATGTTTAAAGCCGCCCCAACCTTCATGATAATTTAAATACTGGTTGTAGCCATCCCATTTAGAGACCCTATTAATTTTTTGAGTTTTAAAAATAAACCACCCCATAAAATCGATAGCATCTTCAAAGTCATCACGATCAGCACCCGAATTGTCAGTTTCTCTCACGTAGTCTGCCCAAGTCATAGTTTTTGCTTGTGAATAGCCATAAGCGCTGCTAACTCTACCCCAAGGAATGAACCCTAGCAGGTAGTCCCTAGGAGGCAATGCACCGGCTTTAAATGAGCTTTCTTGATACATCATACTCATCGGCACATGAATAGGTACGCCCCAACGTTCGCGCACTTCTTTTGCAATAAAGTACCAATCTCTATGTTCACGGAATATTTCGCATAAATTTTCAGGATTTTTGGGTGGGCTAGTCGCGCAACTTGATAACGTTAAGCAAGCTAACGCAGAAATAATAAGTGTTTTAAAAAAGGCCATGAATGCAGTTACTTAGTTTTGAATGATAATATCATGCCAGAATATTGTCGAATTTTCAGATTAAAGTCGCCATATATGACACTTTTTTCTAGTGCTCGCTTGGAAAGCTCTATTCTGATGCATAAAATAAAAACACCGTAATAACCTCATATTCAAATAGGCGCTAGATACTAGATAAAATTCACCTAGGTTTAGGCACTTATTATCTTTTTAGGAATGTTCGTTATGCTGCGCCAATAAGCGCGTATTAGTCAGTAACTTTATATATTTCGCAGCACATTCATTGTTTGAAGCTAAATTATTAGGGGGCTTTTTTACTTTAAACTTATTTTAACTATTAATCTGACTTTGATAGCCTTATTGGTGAATCATGCAGACTATAAAACAGGGAAAAAAAGTCAATGTCATGCAAGCAAGCTTCTGCTGAGTGCTCATTAAGGAAGGAAATAAGAGGAAGGACAAATAAACCGTATAAAAAATGAACCACCAAAACAATAGCCAGTCATAATACGTGAAAGTAAAACCTTCCTGGACTGCTTTCTTATTATTTACAGCGCGTTACCTTAACGCGCTTTTTTTTGCTGAAAGCTTTGCTAACGATTTAGCTTAGGGTTACTCAGGAAAAGTAATCCTGTAAAAACGAATCAAAATCTACTTTATCACTTGCTTCAATAGCGGCATTTTTTCGCAATGAATCGGTGACGCTTTCAATAAAATATTCTTCGTTAAACTCTTGATAATCATTAGCTAAAAGCTTTTGCCGATAATCAACAGCCTTAGTAAGTGCCATTTTCGTTAATGATTGATTTTCATCCACCACTGCCGCTAAAATTTGTGCTGATGGCGTTAAACTCGCGTCGTTAATTTTAGCCGCTTCCGCCGCCAGTACTTGGCTGTATAGCTTACTGTCATTAGCTTGATCTAATAACGTGGCGACACCGGCCATTTGAGCGAAAATTTCGCCACCCCATTGCTGTACAGACTTTTCTTCTGCGCTGTTTTCTTCTGCACTACCTGTTGTAATATCTCGTAATAATAAGCTTGGATCACGACCTCTTACTACCACAGCATCCATATTTTCTTCACTGGTTGCCTGTGCTTTGCAGTCAAGTATTGGACTCGTTTCCAGCATACAAAAAGTCAGGAAAATGTCTAAAAATCGCACTTGTTCAACCGTAATGCCCGTGGCAGAAAAGGGGTTAACATCAAGTGCTCTAACTTCAATATATTCAACGCCCCTATTGTTTAAAGCTTCTGATGGCTTTTCGCCGGCTTTAGCAACACACTTTGGTCGCACTGGCGCGTATAATTCGTTTTCTATTTGCAAAACATTGCTATTGAGCTGTTGGTACTTACCATCCACTTTAATACCAATTTTCTCAAATTTTTTCGACGGTAAGTTAATCGCGTTTTTCACCCCGTCTAAGTAGCCTGACAAGTTGTTATAGCAAATTTGCAGTGATGACTGTTCACTGTTGGTATAACCTAAATCGCTCATACGTAACGACGTGGCATACTCAAGATACAAATAACCTTTTTCGGTTTTTTTAAACGGTAAATCAGTAGGTTTATTTTTTAAAAAGGAGCCACAAATAGCCGGTGAACTGCCATATAAATATGGGATCAGCCAGCAAAAACGTTTGTAGTTTCTTAACAGTGCAAAATATTTATCAGAAGTATAATCATCAATGTCATCAGTATTTTTTTCGATGGTCTGCAGCGATTGAAAAAAACTTTTTGGAAAGGAAAAGTTAAAGTGTATACCAGAGATAACCTGCATCATGCTGCCATAGCGATTTTTTAAGCCTTGGCGATAAACAGTTTTCATTCTACCTATGTTAGATTTACCAAACTGAGCCAAGGGTATTTTATCGTCATCATCAACAAAGCACGGCATACTCATTGGCCATAATAGCTCACCATCAAGTTGGCTTAAAGTAAACTTTTGCACATCTTCAAGTTGGGCAATAACCGTTTCAGGTTTATAACTGACCGGGGTGATAAATTCCATCAAGGTTTCTGAGTAGTCGGTGGTAATATTAGGATGGGTTAACGCCGAGCCTAATCGTTCACTGTGCGGGCGTTCAGACAACCCGCCTTGTGGTAGCACCCGAAGTGCTTCACGTTCTATACCTCGACCAAATTGGCTCAAAGAAGTTTGATGCTTTTCTTGAGTAAAAGCCGTGATATATTCGTTTAATGATAGTGTCAAAATAGTTCCTGATGCGTTACGCCAGTGAGTGACTGTTATTTAAGGGTGAAATGTGAATTTTTCAATGGCTACAATGATTTATTATTCTTTAAATATGAGTAGGTCAAGTAAATAAAGCACCAACAAAACGGTAAAAACTTGCTCTCTAACTTTAAAATCACCACCTTACTCTGGTAAAATATACGCTATATTGCTGAACTTATCTTTATCTAACTCAGATATTGCAGCAATTCAGTGAAAGTATGTTTCTTTTTTTAAAATTTTTTATCCTCAGGTCTGCAAGCATACAGTTTCTTATTGCATGAGCTTACGGTAAAGTTAGCTGCTATAAATTTTTAAGTTATAGCGACAAGTTCCCCCCAACATAAAATAATAATAAAGGTTTACTATGCAAGACAGTGTTTTTAGCTTACTTCCCCCGCTTGTTGCTATCATCATTGCCATATGGCGAAAAAAAGCACTTTTTGCACTTTTATGTGGTGTAATGCTTTGTTATGTCATGATAGCAAATGGCAATCCTATTGACGGTTTAACTGGCACTACACTTGGTATTGCGCAAGTATTTTATTCTTTAGGTAACGTATATATTGTCAGTTTCAGCTTATTAATTGGCGCGTTAGTCACCTTGATGAATCAATCGGGCGCGGTAAACGGCTTTATTAACCACCTCGCCTCATTAAACTTAGTGAAAAACAGCCGACAAGCTAGCATGTTACCCACAGTGATCGGTACCACCATTTTTACTGATACTAATCTCAGCATGTTTACTGCCGGCATGGCGAGTCAAAAGCTATTCGATCAGCACAAGCTTAGCCGAGCTAGGCTTGCTTACTTGGTTGATTCAACCTGTGCGCCCATCAGTATTTTATTTTTGATTAATGGCTGGGGAGCTTATGTTTTAGGCTTACTTGATGGTTATTCATTTAAGGATCCGGTCGGTATTTTAATTGCTACCATTGGCTATAATTTTTACGCCATTATTGCGGTTGCTTTAGCTTATTACACCGCATTTAGTGGCCGAGTTTTTGGACCCTTAAAGCGTGCTGAATCAGTAGTTCAAGCACAACAAAAAACCACGGTTGATGATGTTGCCCCCGCCTATATTATGTGGTTCCCGATGCTAACGCTATTAATGGGCACTTTTATACTGCTTTGGTTTACCGGTGACGGTGATATACGTCGAGGCTCTGGTGCTTTCTCTGTGTTTTGGTCTGTGGTTGCTGCGCTAGTATTCTTAGTGCTCTTAATTATCGGCCACAAGCTCATGTCATGGTCGACTATCGTTAAAACCATTGTTACCGGTATTAAATATATGTCACCTGTTGTCGCCATTTTAGTCTTGTCGTTTGCTTTTGGCGACGCTATTAAAGCGCTTGGTACCGGGGTTTATGTCAGCCAATTAATTAATGTTGAAGTGCCGTTATTTTTAATGGCTCCCATTTTATTTATTGCCGCCGCTATAATGGCCTTTGCAACCGGCACATCATGGGGCACCTTTGCAATACTGATCCCCATTGCTGTACCTATCGCGCAACAAAGCGGTTTGCCTATTGAATTTTTGGTGGCTGCCGTGCTCGGTGGCGGTATATTTGGCGATCATGCATCACCTATTTCCGACACCACCATTGTCGCCTCAATTGCCAGTGGCTGTGATCACTTTGAGCACGTTAAAACCCAATTACCTTATGCCTTAGTGGGCGCGGTACTCACACTGATTATTTATATCATCATAGGGCTGAGCTTTTAATGACTGAGCAAACATTAACTGTGATTGATCACCAAGCTGACTTTGTCGTCATTGATAAACCCCAAGGGCTGAGTTTTCATGATGAAGATACCCTGGGCAGCGGTTTATTTTCCCAAATAAAAGCGCAGCTAAAAAACCAGTTTTCCCTCACTGGGCTTTATCCTGTTCATCGATTAGATAAGATGACCTCGGGGCTGATTATAGTGGCTAAAAATAGTGCGACCGCAAGAGCGTTTCAACAACAATTTGAGCAACACCAAGTGCAAAAATATTACTTGGCAATAGCGGAGGGTAAGCCGAAAAAAAAACAAGGCTTAATTAAAGGTGATATGGAGAAAAGCCGCAGAGGTATGTGGAAGTTGCTCCGCACTATGGATAATCCGGCCATCAGCCAATTCTTGTCTTTCACTATCGCCCCCAAACAACGGCTCTATTTAATCAAGCCTCATTCGGGTAAAACGCATCAAATTAGAGTGGCGCTAAATAGCATAGGTGTACCCATACTCGGTGATCCGCTATACAACAGTGAACTCAATACTGACCGAGGTTATCTACACGCCTTTGCCTTAAGCTTTAGTTTGCACAATAAACAATATCAGTACTGCCTGCCGCCAAGCACGGGGGCTGTTTTCAACCACACTTCAACGCTTGCGGTTATAAAGCAACTGACACCACCATGGCAACAATCATGGCCGGCATTATAATCTATACTTAACCACCATTATGGCAAAAAATAGCATAAGAAAAGGGAGCTAAAATAGCTCCCTTTTTAATCACTAAATTTTAAAGTGGCTTTATTACAATGAATGCCAGAAAACAATACCGATTGCGGTGGGACAAACAAACTTAGTGTACCAAGGCCAAATTTTCCAAAACAACGAATGTTCAACCATATCATTACCTTGCTTAAGCTCATTTAAAATATCGTTACGAAACCAAATCCAACCAACAAACACACAGCACAACATAGCAATCAGTGGTTGACCATAAACGGTAGACATCGAAATAACTAAACCAAAAAGCACATCAAAATTAAAGACGATTAAGGTACTTAACATAAATATACCCAGGCCAATAAAGGTAGTGGCTTTTTTCCGTTCAATATTATGGCGTTCTACCACAAAAGAAACCGGCCCTTCTAACATTGAAATACTCGATGTTAACGCGGCAATTGACATTAAAACAAAAAAACCAAAGCCAACAAATAAACCAATAGCCCCCATACCGTCGAATAACGTCGGTAAGACATCAAAAACCAAATTAGGACCAGAAATTAAACTACCATCTGCACTAAAGATGGCGACACCTTGTGCCTGAGCAACATACATGGATGGAATAATAAGCAAACCGGCCAAGAAGGCAATCGAGACATCAATTAAGGTCACTTGCGCACCAAGCGATACTAAGTTTTCACTTTTAGATATATATGAGCCATAAATCACCATCACACTAGTCCCTAGTGACAAAGAAAAGAAAGCTTGCCCCAATGCGCTGATCAGTAAGTCGGGCTCAAATAAACGAGAAATATCAGGATTTAAATACGCCGCGAAGCCTTCTTTTGCCCCTTCTAACGTAAAGACATAGAAGATCAATAAAATCAGCAAACCTATTAGCATAGGCATTAAGCGCTTAGACCATTTTTCAATACCCTGCTCAACACCTCGGCGAATAATCGCGATAGTCAGCATCATAAATAACGCAGAGAAAATTAAATTACGCGCTATAGATTGTGAGGTTAGCCAGTTTGACGCTTCATTAAAGCCTAACAAAGTCGTCATCGGCTCAATCGCGAATGACATCATCCAACCCGCTAAAATGCCATAAAAGCTTAAAATTAATGCCGCACAAACAATACCGCCAAAGCCAACGACAAAAGCAAAACGTTTGTGAAAAATATTACGTGATATTTTTTGTAGTGACGTCACCGCATTGGCTTGGCCATATCGCCCTATCAGTAACTCCGCCATAAAAGCGGGATACGCTAAACAAAAGGCAAGCACTAAATAAACTAGCACAAATGCAGCGCCGCCATTACTTGCCGTTTGGGTTGGAAAACCCCATATATTACCTAACCCTACCGCAGAACCCGCCGCCGCCATGATAAAACCAAAACGAGAACTGAACGCACCTCTAGAAGCAGCCATTTAAAACCATCATTATTATTATTTGAATAAGTTAATTTACTTAAAATATTAAGAAAAAAACAGCGTTTATTGGTAAAAAAGGTCATGAAAGTGCTTTTAATCGCTGTTTTTCGCGTAAACATTTCATTACTAGCTAAATTACAGTCAGTCGTGTTTTTATTGCTACCTATAGCTTTAAAAAAGATTAAAGCAAAAAAAAGAGGCCAAAGCCTCTTTTTAAAAATCAGACACTAACCAATAGAAAATAACGCTATGACTAGCGCATTAATCTCTAAAGTTATTATATTGAAATGATTGTTCAAACTCATTTTCTCTGAGTAATTGCATTACCGCTTGTAAATCGTCACGCTTTTTACCGGTAACCCGCACTTGTTCACCTTGAATTGAAGCCTGCACTTTTAACTTGCTGTCTTTGATCAATTTAACCACTTTCTTGGCCACCAATTGTTCGATGCCTTCTTTAAAAGTCGCCTCTTGGCTAAAGTTTTTCCCTGTGTGCTCTGTGTTACTCAGTGTCAGCGCTTTGGCGTCAATATTGCGTTTGACTAATTGGCTTCTTAGTACATCCGCCATTTGCTTAAGTTGAAAGTCAGCATCACCTTTCATCGTTACTGTTGGCGTTTTCCAAGTAAAGCTTGCGTCTGCACCTCGAAAGTCGAATCGAGTCGATAACTCACGGTTAGCATTTTCAGTTGCGTTTCTAACTTCTTCCAAATTAATTTCGGAAACAATATCCATTGAAGGCATGATGATTCTCTATCTAACAATAATTAGGCATATATTATCAATATATGCAATTAATACCAATGCACAAGATAACAAATTATGGCTTTGACTAGGAATAATACCCGTTGAATTAACTCAGCGATCGATTATTTATGTTAATGGCAATAAAGCCTTTAGTTCAAAACAACAATGATAGTTTTCGTTGCTTAGCACTGATATGATTAATAACATCTGATTTTATTAAGCACAATGACCTACACCGCAATGAAAAGTCGCTATCACTTATCTATTCTCGCCATTATTGTTATGCTATTTTTTTGCTTTTATTTTAGTTCTGAAGACTTGAGGCGCATGGTTTTTCGTAGCACAGAAATCGACTCTATTGGCCATATTATCAGTTTTTTTTGCTTAACTTGGGTACTACACAGCATATTAAAATTGCCGTTATTTAATACAATGTTAACCGTCGCTTTTTACGGCATACTCACCGAGTTAGGACAGTATTATTTAGGCTTTCGCAGTGCGCAAGTAAGCGATTTTATTTCTGATTTAATCGGCATAGCATTATTTGGCCTTATTAGATGGGCAATTTTGATCTACCGTAATCGCTCGAGTAATAAGTCAATATCATGAATATTGTGGTTATTGGCCAAGGCGCTATCGGACTGCTCTGGTATCATCATTTAACTAAAGCGCAGAAAAACTCAGTCAGTTTATCCTGCTCAGCAAGCGCAAGCTCTGTGCCTAAACATTACCACTTTACTGACCTTAACAACCACAGCGAACAGGGTTTATTAACCCTCGCCAATAACACGACCTTGGCCAATGCAGACTTGATATTGCTCTGCGTAAAGTCTTATCAGGTTAAAGCCGCCATAGCAGCTTTAACCAATAAAATATCAACTCAAGCCATCATTGTTTTTTGTCATAACGGCATGGGCGCATACCAGGACTTAGCCAAACTTCCGCAACCTTGTTTAGCGTTATTAACCACCCATGGCTGTAAAATAACCCGCCCTTTTTATGCTCAGCACACGGGTTTAGGTCACCATGACTTAGGCCTGATCGCTGGTGATATTAGCTCAACAATACGTGATGAACTCACCGCCACATTAGCCCAAGCTTTGCCAACATTGAGCTTTACAGAGGCTATTAAGGACAAGCAGTGGCTTAAATTAGCGATAAATTGTGTTATTAACCCGATAACCGCGATAGAAAACATCGATAATGGTCAGCTACTTGATGATAAATTCAAGTCACTCATCACTAAATTAATTCATGAAATCATCGCTGTAGCGGCTTATGAAAACATTAACTTTGACTTTAACGAGCTGCAAGCAACCATACTGCAGGTCGCAACAAATACCGCTAAAAATTGCTCTTCAATGCGTAGTGATATTCTACAGCAACGAAAAACTGAGATTGATTATATCAATGGCTACATTGTCAATGTGGCTAGAAAGGCAGGTCTTGGTGTACCCCAAAATGAAGAAATAATACAGCAAGTTAGAGCGTTAGAAGTTTAGTACTCTGTAATACCTAACATTAAAAAACCCTTAAACAATGAATTATTTGAGGGTTTTTAATGTTAAATAAAGGCGTTGCATCCATAGCGTTATTTAGCTGCAGTTGTCGTTGATTTTTGTCGTCTCAAATAAAATTAACTGAGCTATTCATAACTAGGCTATGTATAAATAGCCTATGCATATTTTCCCCATCAGATTAATTGCCTATTTAACGCTTGCCGGACTGAAATTCGACCTAGAAAAAATGGCCCAACACGCTATTATCCCCTAGGCTCCATTTAGGCTAGACTCCATCAACGAACAACATTGTGCTGAAACAGAGTGGTTACTTATGGCCGATACACTTTCACATTGGTAAAGCCTGCGCCTAATAAATAGAGCGCCTGTAATTTACTCATCACACCTTGGTCACAATAAAGTAAGTAATCTTTAGACTTATCTAAGTCGCCAAATTGACTGGTTAGCTTGTAAAAAGGTAAATGTATAACCTCTACACCTTCTAACGCTAATGGATTGTCATCTTCTTCGTCTGGACTACGAATGTCGAGCACGACTGCATTGGCTGGAATGTTATCTAAGGTATCAACCGCATGAATTTCTGCTTCACTTTCTTTGCCAATATCACGAATATCAAATATGCGCGTTTCATCAACCACCTTGTCAAGAATTGAGAAATCAAAGTTTGCTTCTTCTGCCTCAACTTTAGACAATACCGCTTTTACCGTTGGCTTTTTAGAAATAACACCACAATATTCAGGAATGGTTTTAGCAAAATCTTCTGTACCAATTTTACGCGCAATATCAATAATATCTTGTTTATCGTAGGTGGCTAATGGTCGTAAAATCAAGGTGTCTGTCACCCGATTAATAACGTTTAAGTTAGTTAAGGTTTGACTAGATACCTGGCCTATTGCTTCACCGGTAACTAAAGCTTGAATACCCATTTTGTCGGCTATTGTGGTTGCCGCTCGCATCATCATACGCTTAAGCACGACACCCATTAGACCGTTTTCAATGTTTTCTAGTATTTCTGCAACTACAGGTTCAAAATCTACCGCGAAAAACTTCACTCGATGTGACGCGCCGTATTTATTCCATAAATAGTAACTGACTTGCTTAACACCGACTTCGTGCGCCGCACCGCCTAAATTAAAAAAACAATAATGCGTTCGTGCACCTTTTTTAATCATTTGATAACTAGCAACACCTGAATCAAAACCACCCGACATTAGCGATAGCACATCTTCTTGTGTGGCAATGGGAAAACCACCCATACCTTTGTGACGCTTGGTAACAATATATAAATGTGTATTTTTAATTTCTAAATACACAGTAACATCAGGTTTTGTCAATTTAACGCTAGCAGATTCAACGTGCAAGTTTAGTCCACTGCCGACATATTTTTCGACGTCCATGGAATTAAAGTCGTGCTTACCTGAACGCTTTACTCTGACAGAAAATGTTTTGTTTTCGATATTCTTAGCATGAACCGCTAAGGTTTTTTCACAAATATCATTAAGGTCAGTAAAGCTGGCTTGTTGCACTTCGAGAAACGTCGGAATGCCTGGCGTGGATTTTAAGGTCTCTATTAATTTTAAACGGTTTTCGGGGCTATTATTGGACGTATTAACTTCAATGTTGTCCCAGTGCATTTGTGTTGTCACTTGTTCATCAACACGACGCAGCACATTTTTTATACTTGATTCTAAAATCTTAGTAAAACGCTTACGCACTGGACGGCTTTTAATGGTTATTTCAGCCTGTAACTTAACAATGAATCTCATCAACAATAATGCCCTTATTTAGAATGGCGCGCATTATATACCTGTTCTCCTCTAATATGCAATTTCAGCGCTAAGCACTCTAAGGTAAACTGATAACGCCTTATCTGCTAGGTTATAAACATTAACAGTGAAATAATACCAAAGCGTTTTAGCGATAAAGCGCGGTTAAATTAGGAAAGTTATTTATCTTCAACACCTGTTATTGCACAATAGTTGGCGTATATCTGTGTGCACAACAAAATAATCAAGGTAATGGCATGTGCTTAACGTGCAAAAATCTGCCTATTTAAAAGCAGAGGCGATAGACTAGCTTTAAGCTCAGCCATAAAAAAGGAGTACCTGATTTGTACTCCTTGTATAACTAGCCTTTAAGTGAGATAAATTTTTATCATCACTGAATGGAGATTGGCGCTGTTTCTTTCGCTTTACCTTGGTTAATAGCAATTTCAACCCGACGATTTCGACGACGGTTTAAGCGATTAGTATTAGGCACTAATGGCCGTGTGTCGGCATGGCCAACAACCAGTAAACGAGATTGGTCAAAATCAGGCACTTTAATAATTTCATGCGCAATAGCCACAGCGCGTTTACTTGATAAGTCCCAATTAGAGGTAAACAATTCAGAACTTATGCCTTGGTTATCTGTGTTGCCAGAGATCATGATCTCACCGGGCACAGTATTTAATAACAAACCAATTTCTCGCATTATAGGTTTAAATTGAGGTTGTAAGAATGCTGAGCCTGATGGAAATGAGCCGTTTTCACGAATACGAATAATAACTTGCTGCCCCAATGACTCTAACTCAATAGCGCCGTCTTGAATTTGTTGTTCTAATTGCTGGGCTATTTTTTTCACTAGGTCATTAACTTGATCTTGTGACGCTTGTTCTAGCTCATCTCTAGCTTTTTGTGGTGCCGCTGTTGAGACGGTATCTGCAGTGCTTTGTGATTGACCACCGCGTTGGGTGCCGCGTTGCTCTTGTCGACCACCCGCGGAGGTTTCATCTCCGGCTTGAAATTCCAACATTTGTTGGGTCATTTCCATGGTTTGTTGCTGAATAACTTCAATCGGGGTTGGCTCAGGTTTACCGGGGCGAAATTCCTGAGCAATAATACTGGTGCCTTTAGGGATGTCTTTTACTTCTATTTTATTTTGTACACCGAAGGCAAACTTCATTGAGCCCGCAATTTGCTTAAACTTTAATACGTCCATTTCAGAAAATGATAAAAGTAAGACGAAAAAACACATCAATAGCGCCATTAAGTCGGCAAATGTGCCCATCCATGGTGGTAATCCTGGGGGTGGGCATTTACATTTATCTGCCATAATTAACTCCCCTACTCTTCAGTTGTATCAACAGCTCGCTTACTTTCAGCAAGGTAGCTCTTTAGCAGGCCTTCAATAACACGTGGATTTTGACCATCTTGAATACCTAAAACGGCATCAAGCACGAGTTCTTGATTCATTTTCTCTTCTGCTAAACGTAATTTTAATTTAGACGCGATAGGTATGGCAATAACATTCGCCAAAAATGCACCGTATAAGGTTGTTAGCAATGCTACCGCCATGGCCGGACCAATTGCCTTTGGGTCATCCATATTCGATAACATAGCAACCAAACCAATCAAGGTGCCTATCATGCCCATAGCGGGTGCAATATCGGCTAGGGCCATCATCATGTTTGAGCCAGTTTCATGACGTTCGGTCGTGAGATCGATATCTTTTTGCATCGTGGTTCGCACAACATCAGCATCATGACCATCAACCAACATATCAACACCTTTTTGCATAAAAGCATTAGAAATCTCAGCTTCCTCTAGGGCTAAAAAACCGCCTTTACGAGCTGCATCAGCCATTTCTACTGATTTTTCAATTAACTCTTCAGGTGTCTCCAATTTAAACATGAAGGATTTACCAATAATTTTTCCGATACCAAAAAACTGGCCTAAATTATAATTGGCTAACACAACAAAAATCGAACCACCAAAGACAATAATCACCGACTGAGTATCTAAAAACATGCTAATGTCCCCAGCGAGTAACATCGCCATAATCAGTAAGCCTATTGCACCGACTATGCCTATTAATGTTGCTAAATCCACAAATGCCTCCGATAAATTTTCTTAGATATACTCATTAGGCTGATAATACCTGATGAATAGGTCTGACGCGAATACTTATATTTTTCGTTATACCTTTGTTATCGTCCATATTGTCAATAACTTAACAAGCTAATATCAATATTATCTTTATCAACATCAATTCATCATTAATTGACCCCGCGCCCTAGCTAAGGTAAGTTTGCGCCTAGAGTTCATATCACGCAAAAAAAAAGTCCATGGCCAGAAAAAAAATTGAAAACTTAAGCTTTGAAGAATCATTAGTTGAATTAGAAACCATTGTGAAAAATTTAGAACAAGGTGATCTTAATCTTGAAGACTCAATGACCTTATTTGAACGTGGCCTACACCTGAGCCAGCATAATCAAGAAAAACTTAAAGGTGCCGAACAGCAAATTAATATTTTGCTGGAAAAAAACGGCCAAGCGCCATTAGAAAAATTTAATACCGACGAGACTAACATCCGTGACTAAACTCGCCCATATTGATGATGTGCAAACGCGCATTAATGATTATCTCAGCAAAAAGCTTGCAAGCTTAACCCTTAACGATGAAAAGTTATTAGCCGCTATGCGCTACGGCTTACTCATTGGGGGTAAGCGTATGCGGCCATATTTAGCTTATATTACCGGGGCAACATTAGACGCCACGCAAAGTGATATTGACGGTGTAGCCGCTGCCATAGAGTGCATTCATGCTTATTCACTGTTGCATGACGATTTACCGGCAATGGACGACGACGATTTGCGTCGCGGCCAACCCACTTGTCATAAAGCCTTTGATGAAGCGACCGCTATTCTCGCTGGTGATAGCTTGCAAACGCTAGCGTTTGATATTATTGCCAACCATGAATTTTCTGAGGCTGTAGACACTAAGCGCATTAATTTATTACGCCACCTTGTTAATGCCGCGGGTTATCAAGGCATGTGTGGTGGCCAAGCATTAGATTTAGCCGCCACTGATAAAGCCATTTCACTGGCCGCATTAGAAAATTTACACTCGTTAAAAACCGGCGCTTTACTTGAAGCTTCGGTAAAAATGGCCGCAGAATGCAGCAATAAAGCCACCCTGTATGACAAAGAACAATTAGCCCTTTATGCTAAGCTTGTTGGCTTGGCTTACCAAGTACGTGATGACATTATCGATATAACATCAACAGAAGAAGAGCTGGGCAAACCCACGGGTTCTGACCTTGCCGCCAATAAAAGTACCTATCCCGCATTGTTAGGTTTACAGGGCGCACAAGAAAAAGCCGAAAACTTATATCAACAAGCGCTTCAAGCTTTAGCCACTTTGCCCTACAATACCCAGAGCTTGTCCGACTTTGCGACTTTCATTGTCAGCCGCAAACATTAATTTTTAAATTTAATAGAATCATATGACTATAAACTTAACTGAATATCCTTTATTGGCCAAGATCAATTTCCCGGCTGATTTGCGAAAATTAGAGCAAAAGCAATTAACAAAAGTCAGTGAAGAGCTAAGACGTTATCTTTTAAATTCTGTCAGTAAAAGTAGCGGTCACTTTGCCTCGGGCTTAGGTACCATTGAATTAACCGTTGCCTTACATTATGTTTATAACACGCCATTTGACCATTTACTTTGGGATGTTGGACACCAAGCATACCCACACAAAATACTCACTGGCCGACGTGATCAACTCCACACTATTCGACAAAAAGACGGCTTGCACCCCTTTCCATGGCGTGAAGAAAGTGAATATGACGTACTTAGTGTCGGTCACTCAAGCACCTCAATTTCTGCGGCATTAGGCTTAGCCGTTGCGGCTGAGCAAGAAGCAAAAAATCGTAAGGTGGTTTCGGTCATTGGTGACGGCGCCATGACAGCAGGCATGGCTTTTGAAGCTTTAAATCATGCCGGTGATATCAATAAAAACATGCTAGTTATCTTAAACGATAACGAAATGTCGATATCAGAAAATGTCGGTGCGTTGAATAATCATCTAGCAAAATTACTTTCTGGCAGCATATATACCGGTATCCGTGAAGGGAGTAAACGCATACTTGAAAACATTCCACCGATTAAAGAATTAGCCAGTCGTGCTGAAGAGCATTTAAAAGGTATGGTTGTGCCAAGCTCCTTATTTGAAGAGCTGGGTTTTAACTACATTGGTCCGATTGATGGACATGACGTTAATGGCTTAGTGGCGACTATTTCTAATATGCGTAACCTCAAAGGCCCACAATTACTGCATATTGCCACTAAAAAAGGTAAGGGTTATCAACAGGCAGAACAAGATCCAATCAAGTATCATGCCGTACCTAAATTTGATCACACAGAAACAAGCCTACCTAAAAGCGCACCAAGCTTGCCCACTTATTCAGCCATATTTGGTGATTGGTTATGTAAAGTGGCTGAGCAAGATAGTCAGCTTGCCGCCATTACGCCAGCCATGCGTGAAGGCTCAGGTATGGTGGAGTTTAGCCAACGTTTTCCCAAGCAGTATTATGATGTGGCTATTGCTGAACAACATGCGGTCACTTTTGCTGCCGGCCTAGCTATTGGCGGACAAAAGCCTGTGGTAGCTATTTATTCGAGCTTTTTACAACGCGGTTATGATCAATTTATTCATGACGTGGCGATTCAAAATTTACCGGTATTATTTGCCATTGACAGAGCCGGTATTGTCGGCGCTGATGGTGCGACGCATCAAGGGGCATTTGATTTAAGTTTTATGCGTTGCATTCCAAACCTCACTATCATGACACCCTCTGATGAACGCGAATGTCAGCTAATGCTCAATACCGGTTATCAGTTAAATACCCCTGCCGCCGTGCGCTACCCTCGTGGCAGTGGCAATGGTGCAACACTACCGGCAATATCAGAAACACTTGAGATCGGCAAAGCTAATGTTATTCGTGCAATAGACGATAACACCCAGCTGCAAAGTAAATTGGCTGTGCTTAACTTCGGTACCCTATTAACGCAAGCGAAAATTGCGGCAGAAACTCTTAACGCCACCTTAGTTGATATGCGCTTTGTTAAACCCTTAGATCAAGCGCTAATCAAAACACTATGTGCCAGTCACGATTGTATTGTCACCGTCGAAGACAATGCCATTGCTGGTGGCGCCGGCTCTGGTGTTAACGAATTTATTTTAAGCCAAGGTATTGCGAAAAAAATTCTCAATATAGGCTTACCCGATAGTTTTATTAAGCACGGTACACAAGCTGAAATTCATCAAGAATTAGGCTTAGATAGCCAAGGGATAATCGAGAAGATCAGACAATTTATGCAACTATAAAAGTCTTAATTCACCGCTAGTAACAAACACGCCATTTGACAAAGCAAATGGCGTACTTCCTTATTCGACACTAAACACAGTACAAATACAGCACAAACACACTTCGTCAAAAATTTTTACCTCTCATGCTAAACCTCACTATCACGTTTAATCACGCTTACCTTTAAGGCTAGACAAGTGGCTTTTTTTAACGTTATATAAGCGTACAAATAATAATAAAAGGAAGTACTATGCGAAGTTTTATTAGCATTATAGCCGCGCTCATGCTCTGCACTTTATCAGCTTGTTCAAAAACAAACATAAATCATCACGAATTAACGGTGACTAAAGTTCACCGCATGATGGAAAATAAACAGCTCACAAGTGAAGAATTGGTCAACTACTACTTAGACCGAATAACCAAAATTGATGACCAAGGGCCACAACTAAACGCTGTAGTTCAGCTAAATAAAAATGCGCTTAAAAGAGCGAAAGAGCTTGATGCGATTTATAAAAAATCAGGCAAAGTAGGACCATTACACGGCATTCCTGTTTTATTAAAAGATAATATCGATACTATTGACGGTATGGCCAATACTGCAGGCTCTTGGGCGTTACAAAACCACTATCCTAAAAATGATGCTTTTTTGGTTCAGCAACTTAAAAATGCTGGTGCGATTATTTTAGGAAAAACAAATTTAAGTGAGTGGGCAAACTTTCGTTCAACCTCGTCGTCAAGTGGTTGGAGTGGCCTATGGGGGCAAAGTAAAAACCCATACGACTTAAC
Source organism: Colwellia sp. MB3u-45 (assembly GCF_014077005.1). Classification (GTDB taxonomy): domain Bacteria; phylum Pseudomonadota; class Gammaproteobacteria; order Enterobacterales; family Alteromonadaceae; genus Cognaticolwellia. The sequence goes on from NZ_JACGVC010000041.1 coordinate 83,537, forward strand.
TACAAGCCCATGTGGGTCGAGTGCAGGCTCTGGTGTAGCCATTGCAGCAGATCTGGCATTATTGGCTGTAGGCACAGAAACAGACGGCTCTGTAACCTGTCCATCGGCAATAAACGGTATTGTCGGTATCAAGCCTACTTTAGGTACCATAAGTCGAGATGGCATTATCCCTATCGCCCATAGCCAAGATACTGCTGGCCCAATGGCGCGCACAGTCACTGACGCTGTGCTTTTGCTTGACGCATTAACTGCGGTCGACAACAGTGACCATGGTGCACTATCGACTACCACTGATTATATTAGTCATTTAAAAATAGGCGGCATTAAAGGCAAACGCATCGGGGTTGCCCGAAACCTTATGGGTTATCATGGCCAACTTGATGCGGTCTTTGAACAAGCTATTGCCGACTTACAAGCTCAAGGCGGAATTATTGTTGATGCAACTAATTTCACCAATACTGATGCTTGGGGTGACGCAGAGTTTGAAGTGCTGCTGTACGAGTTTAAGCATGGTTTAAATGCTTATCTTGCAGACACAGGTGATAATATCCCTAAGTCACTTGCAGCCTTAATTGCCTTTAATCTTGCACACGAAGATAAAGAAATGCTTTATTTTAAACAAGAAATATTTGAGATGGCACAAGCTAAAGGACCATTAACTGATGAGCGTTACCGTGCAGCCTTACGGCTCGCAAAAAAATCAACGCAAGATGAAGGTATTGATGCCCTCTTGGCTGAACACCAGCTTGATCTGATAATTGCACCAACAACAGGGCCGGCTTGGAAAACTGATTGGATAAACGGTGACCATTATTTAGGCGCAGCGTCTTCTGCTGCGGCCATTTCTGGTTATCCCCATATTACAGTGCCTATGGGCTATGTTCATGGCTTACCTGTTGGTTTATCAATGTTTTCAGGTAAATTACAAGAAGGTAAATTGATTGAAGTTGCCTATGATTATGAGCAATCAACGTTACATAGAAGATCGCCAGAGCTTTAAATATTGTTGACCTGAGTTTCATATGGCATCAAAAAAGCGATTTGAATGACTTCAAATCGCTTTTTTACTTGTCGCACATTAGCGACATCGCACTCACTTGGCAGTGAAGTAGTAACACGATTCACTACAAAATTGTTTACTCAGCAATATATTCCACGACTTCTAAGCCAAAGCCTGAAAGCGAGTGATATTTCGTTTGTGAACTTAATAAGCGCATTTTACTGACACCTAGATTAGCTAAAATTTGCGATCCAACACCAACGTTACGTGAACCGACATGACGTTGCACTTCTTTCACGGTTTCACCCGCGTCAAGCTTAGCGTATTTCTGTACTTGGGCAATAAGCTCCATAGGTGACTCGTGCTTGCCTAATAAGACTAATACACCACCTTCTTTGCCAATTTTTTCCAGCGCACTCGACATTGGCCATTTAGCGACACTTTCACGTTGACTCAATAATAAGTCTTTAAAGGTATTTTCTAAGTGCACACGCACTAATGTTGGCTCTTCAGGCTTAATTTCACCTTTGGTTAAGGCAAAGTGTGCTTGACCATCAATAGTGTCTTTAAATACGGTTAAATCAAAATCACCAAATTCGGTCGGTAATTTACACTTTGAAATCCGTTCAATCGTAGTTTCATTGGCATTACGATATTCAATTAAATCGGCAATAGTCCCCATTTTTATGCCATGTTTTTCAGCAATAATTTCTAGGTCTGGACGACGCGCCATGGTGCCATCTTCATTTAATATTTCAACAATAACCGCTGCAGCTTCAAAGCCAGCTAAACGCGCTAAATCAACACCGGCTTCGGTATGACCCGCACGGTTTAACACGCCACCATCTTTGGCAATCAGTGGAAAAATATGGCCGGGCTGCACAATCGAGTTATGATCAGCGTCTTTACCAACCGCCGCTAAAACGGTTGTGGCACGATCAGCGGCAGAAATACCGGTAGTTACGCCTTCAGCCGCTTCAATAGAGACAGTGAAATTAGTGGTGAACTGGGCGTCGTTTTTATCGACCATTAACGGTAATTTTAACAACTCGCAACGCGCTGCCGACATTGGCATACAAATAAGACCACGACCATGTGTTGCCATAAAGTTTATCGCTTCAGGCGTTACTTTTTCTGCCGCCATAATGAAGTCACCTTCATTTTCGCGATCTTCATCATCCATTAAGATGACCATTTTACCTTGAGCTATATCGTCGATAATCTCTTGTGGCGTATGTAAATTCATGACAACCTCTTTATTTAATAAAACCATTACGCGCTAATAACGCATGCGTAACACCTGACGACTCTTGCTTGCCAGTTGTTTGCTTGGTAAGTAATCTTTCTAGGTAGCGGGCAATTAAATCAACTTCTAGATTAACTTTAGTGCCCACTTGGTATGTACTGATAATTGTTTGACCTGTGGTATGTGGAACAATCGTTAAGCGAAATTGATCGGCGCTTAAACTATTGACCGTTAAGCTAGTACCATCAATAGTCACTGAGCCTTTTTCTGCAATATAGGCTGATAGTTCTGCCGGCATAGTTAACCAATAATCTATGCTATTGCCCTTATGTTCAATGGCGCTAATTTCACTCACCGCATCAACGTGACCCGACACCATGTGGCCACCGAATCGTGTGGTAGGTAGCATAGCTTTTTCAAGATTAACGCTAGCACCCATTTTATAATGTGCGAAACCAGTACGTGTTAAGGTCTCGCTAGATACATCAGCGCTAAAGCTGGTGCTATCCAAGGCAACAACGGTTAAACAAATACCATTGGTTGCAATTGAGTCGCCTAATTTAACATCTGATAAGTCTAATTTTGCCGTATTAATGGTGACGCGCGCGCCATCGCCTGAGCTATTAATTGCTTTTAAATGCCCTACGGCTTCTATAATGCCTGTAAACATATTATGTCTCGTCGCCTGTATAGCTTATTATTTATTATTTATTATTACCGCTGACCCTATTTGGCCTGAGCCTAGTTTGGCCAATCAAAGCCTTCACGTTAACGACTAAACTTTGCCGTTATCCTAATATCTTTACCCACCATACGAATATCATTTATATCAAGGTTTTTAGCCGCTGATAGCTGCAATATTGCGGGCATATTAAGTAGGCTTTTACCCTCACTACCGATAAGTTTTGGTGCTTGGTAAAGTACCAGTTCATCAACTAAGTTTGCGCTAATAAAAGCGCCCGCTAGCTTAGCGCCTGACTCAATTAAAATGTCATTCAAGCCTTGTTGAGCCAAGTAAGCTAATAATAAACTGAGATCGATATATTCACTATCGACCGCTTTAGAAATAATCACTTGTTCTACAAAATGTGGCCAAGTATGGCTATTTTCAATAGTTTGTCGAATTAATATTATTTTACTGCTGGTTTTAAAAACAGCAAGATCCGGTGTTAAGCGATTTTTACCATCAATAATAATACGAACTGGCTGCCTAATATCTGCTTTTGCATAACGCTGCTTTAGCTCACCTAATGCATGCCAACGGACATTCATTTTAGCATTGTCAAAAATAACAGAATCGGCGCCACAAATAATGCCACAACTTTGTGCTCTGAGTCGCTGGACATCAGTGCGGGCTTCACTTGAGGTTATCCACTGGCTTTCACCACTGGCCATAGCCGTTTTTCCGTCCAAGCTTGCCGCTAATTTACAACGAACATAAGGTAATTGGGTGGTCATTAAGTGAATAAAACCAGGGTTTAATGCCCGAGCATCTTGTTCAAGCAAACCAAACTGTGTGGTTATTCCTGCCTCAGTTAACAACTCAAGGCCACGACCCGAAACTCTTGGATCCGGGTCCACCATAGCGGCAATAACATGGCTCACTTGTGCTTTAATCAGCGCTTGTGCACAAGGCGGTGTTAAACCAAAATGACTACACGGCTCTAGCGTGACATAAGCAGTGGCACCTTTGGCTTTGCTTCCCGCCTGTTTTAGTGCATAAACTTCAGCATGCCCTTGCCCTGCTTTTTGATGAAAACCTTCACCAACCACTTCGCCCTTCAACACAATGACACAACCCACACGAGGATTAGGCGAGGTGGTAAAATGGCCACGCTTTGCCAAGCTAATGGCGCGCTGCATAAATTGATGATCTTTTAACGAAAAATGGCTCATTACTGGACTCAAAATTAAACTATGATGGCGCTTAAGCTATATGCCGATCGAACTAATTATTTATTCATCACCTAAACGGGCAATTTCTTCACCAAACTCTTTAATATCTTCAAACGAGCGATACACTGAAGCAAAGCGAATATAAGCAACTTTATCTAACACCTTTAGCTGTTCCATAATAATGGTACCCAGCATTTCACTTGACACTTCGCGCTCGCCTGTTGCTCTAAGTTGTGATTTGAGTTTATTAATCGACAACTCTATTTGTTCGGTGCTGACCGGCCTTTTTTCTAATGCACGTAATAAACCGTTACGCATTTTATCTTCGTTAAAAGGTTCGCGAGAACCATCACGCTTAATAATGCGTGGCATCACTAACTCAGCACTTTCAAAGGTGGTATATCTTTCATGGCACGCTAAACATTCACGACGACGACGGACTTGGTGACCATCTGACACTAAACGTGAATCGATAACTTTAGTCTCGTTGGCTGAACAAAAGGGGCAATACATGGATGAGTTCCAAAGTTAACAGGTCATGAGCAATTTAATCTTGGTATGTTAATTGAAAACACTGCATTAAGCCAAATAGTTTGCGATTAATGGCAAACGAGTACTAGCCCAATAAAAAACAGTTAAAAAAAATGGCCACTAAGGTGGCCATTTTAAGTGTAATCAGGAAATAACACGATTATTTAAAAGCTAAATATAATTACTTATAAACCGGGAAGCGAGCACAAAGCTCACTAACGCCGGCTTGAACTTTAGCGATCACGGCTTCGTTGTTGATATCATCTAAAATATCACAAATCCAACCTGTAGTTGTTTTGGTTTCTTCAACGCCAAAACCACGACGAGTAATAGCTGGTGTACCTAAACGTAGGCCAGAAGTCACAAAAGGTGAACGTGGATCATTAGGTACAGAGTTTTTATTCACTGTGATATGAGCACGACCTAATGCGGCATCAGCATCTTTACCCGTAATATCTTTATCAATTAAATCAAGCAATAATAAATGGTTATCTGTGCCATTAGAGACAACTTTATAACCACGTTCTTGTAATACCGCCACCATAGCTTTAGCATTATCTAACACGTTTTGCTGATAGACTTTAAACTCTGGCGCTAATGCTTCTTTAAATGCTACGGCTTTTGCGGCAATAACATGCATTAATGGTCCACCTTGACCACCAGGAAATACCGCGCTGTTCAATTTTTTATAAACTGCTTCGTCATCACAACCCGAAACAATTAAGCCGCCACGTGGGCCTGCTAATGTTTTGTGAGTTGTTGTCGTTACAACATGGGCATGTGGCACTGGGTTAGGGTATAAACCCGCAGCAACTAAACCGGCAACGTGAGCCATATCAACGAAAAAGTAAGCACCGACTTTATCGGCGATTTCACGCATACGAGCCCAATCAACCACACCAGAAAAGGCTGAGAAACCACCAATGATCATCTCTGGTTTATGCTCTAGTGCTAAACGTTCTAATTCAACATAATCAATATCACCGGTTTCAGGGTGCAAACCGTATTGAAAAGCTTCATATGACTTACCCGAAAAGTTTACGTGTGAACCATGCGTTAAGTGACCGCCATGCGCTAAACTCATACCTAATACTTTGCCACCTGGAGAAACTAAGGCTTGGAAAACAGCAGCGTTTGCTTGTGAACCGGCATGTGGCTGCACGTTAGCATAAGTGGCGCCAAATAATTCTTTTGCGCGATCAATAGCCAGTTGCTCGGCAATATCAACATACTCACAACCACCGTAATAACGCTTACCTGGGTAACCTTCGGCGTATTTATTCGTCAGTTGTGAACCTTGAGCTTCGAGTACACGTGGACTACAGTAGTTTTCCGAAGCGATGAGTTCAATGTGTTCTTCTTGACGAACAACTTCGTTACTCATTGCTTGATAAAGTTCTGGATCAAAATCAGCAATATTCATATCACGTGTAAACATGTTATATCCTCAAATAGTCTGCCATTGGCAATACTGGGGGTTGGCTTTAGTTCTAAATTAATTGCGGCATATTTTGCCTGAACTTGCTGAGCTTGTACACGATAAAACCGTGCTCTCTTAGTTCATTTTGCAATCGAATATACTTTGCAGTTAGCTGTAAAAGTTTTTAGTACTAACATCAACAAATAGTTGAAACTAATATACTGCTTTAAAAGTGCAAAAACAATAAATTTAATTCACTAATCCATGGCTATACCCGAATTAAATACAAATAAATAAAAATAACTTGTAAATTATTCGACATTAACAATACTTAGTTGTGTTAACTCGACCCTGCGCTTACCCTGGTGGCAAGGCGCTATTATCCACCTAAGCCCAAACTCGAATAATAAACGCAAGCATGACTCAAACATTTAAGGCCAATAAAGCGTTACCCCTTGAGTTGGCGCAAAAGCTGAGTAATGCGCGCGTATAGTTAACACGATTTATTGAAGCGGCTTGTTTTGAATCGCAGAGTTGGTTTCAAAGCTATTGCTCATAGGATGTAGCCGTCTTTAATGCTGGTTAACCCTACCAAGACAATGAATCAATATGCCTTGCTTGCTTACTAAATAAATAACTCAATGGCTCTTTAGAAGGGTTATCCACTTAGCCCAACTGACCACTACATATTGTGTTTACTAGATTTAACCTCGTCGATCACTTATGCCACAGGCTGTGTGAAAACTCTCAGAGTAAGATTTTTATGCGATGCTACATGAATTAACAGCTGGCTTTACCTCAAACGTACTACAAAATTTAATCTATGGAGCCTTTTTACGTTGATATTATCCAATTACGCAAGTTCGAAATAGTTTTCACACAGGCTGGCCACATTTGAGAATTTATACTGAAAATTTTTGTATGTTTTGATCTGCAGCGGACATGGATGAATAAAACCATTACGCTAGCAACTTCCTGATAGCGTACGTTCTCCATAGATGAAAAAATCCGTTTCTTGATGATAACTTTTTGCCAATACCCCGTTAAGTCTGAATGCGAACTAAGCCACCATAGCGGTCATATATATTTTTTGGTGTTGTATTTTCAATCTCAATAACAGCGCTAGTAAATGTTAAAATAAGATAATAATTATTTTTTTAAATCATTTATTTTTGACTTTAATTTATTGATATTGGTAGTTGAAGTATCTATTAATGACTGATATTTATTTGTTACCGCAAGCATCTCAGTACTCAAGGCATCTTGGTAAATAGCTCCAGCTAAGTTATTGTTAGCACTGTAAGTGCGAGCCTTAAGCACATTTAATTCTCTTACCATTTTCTTTTGGTATTTCTTAATATTAGCTTCAGAGCGTTTTATCTTATTGCTGATAATATGTGATTTGATAATGTAGTCATTATTACTGGTAGTGGATTGAGGTTGCTTTTGGGGTGACTTGATAGAATTAGACATTACATCTAATATTATTACCTTCTCAGGTTCGCCATCGCCGCAAGGCATTTGGCTATATTTAATTACCCCATCAACAGTACATTTATATACTGTTCCCGCTAACGTTTTATTAACCAATATCATTGATAATATAAATAAAACCACCTTGATCATGACTATATCCCTGTCAATTTTTAATATTAAATAAGATAGCACTTACAATATTAAACACAAATCATTTAGGCGAAAAATCACCGTTAGTAACTCACAGGCTACCGTCTGCTGTGAGCTGTGAGCCATAGCAACCAAACCACTTTGACTGGCTCCTGAGCCACCACAGCGGTCGTTCATCATTTAGTACTAACAAAATCAATACTTCTGCTCATATCCAATAAATAGATATTTTTGCTATCACCCCCCATAATCAGGCTGATCCACAATCAGGAAAATAAGCACACTGTATGTTGAATAAACCTAACTTCAAGAGCTAAAAAAGAGCAGTTTAACTTTATTAAAATTTTGTGGTGATAGTTGACGCTTTAATACTTGCAATCCACAGCGGGACATTTCGCTATTTTTTAATTTTCAGCTTCCACTTTGGAAGTATATTTAGCAATGGTTTTACCACTTATTGCCCATACCAAAACGCCTCCCCAAGCAATGAAAGATAAACCTGCTGGAATACAGGCCAACACTATCAGCTTAAATTGCTTCCGATTAAAGATTAATGCAAGCATCGCAGGGAGAAACCAAAGAATAAATACTCCGACTAACACAAGCGCTATAAAGGCATAGTTTTCACTTATTAATACTTTGTTTAATATATCCACCTACTTATTTCCCTTTAAATTACGTTCCGCATAATAAATCATTGCTGCACGGGCATGTTCAGCATAACCTTCCCCATAATGCTCACAAAGTTCGTTCATTTCTGACATATCCACACTGTTGGCCATTTGTATATAGCTGTCAAAACTAATGCCCGTAAAATCTTCAACTATAAGGCTCGACATATGATTGATACTTTTATAGTGTTTGTCAGTCAACTCTTGCACTTCTTTACTATCTATCGGTTGACCGATTGTCTTTGCAAAAGCTTTTGTGATTTCAAGACTCTCTTCTTGTAGTTCCTGTGCATCCTCCTCACTTAATTTAGCAAAATTTTGTACACTTTCTTGAACCTTTTCTTCCCCTACCCGAGAGCGAGTCATAGCATCCCATCGCTCTACTTTATCTTTAGGGATGTCTTGAAAAAAGATATCCAAATTTTTCTTCGCTTGTAAATTATTCATAGTCGCCTCAATACTGTTAATCATTAAAGAAATTGATTGTTGACGTTCTACTAACATCACTCTTTGTTCAGATAGGACTTGATGTAAGTCTTGACCTTTAGCGTTGAGTAAATTCTTAATGTCTTCAATACTAAAGTCCAAGGCACGGTAGATTAAAATTTGCTGTAAAATAACTAAGTGCTTTTGACCATATGTTCGATAGCCGTTATCAGGTTGACGCATTGGTACCAGCAACCCCTTATGATCATAATAATGTAAGGTTTTTACGCTAACATCAGCCAACTTGCTTAACTGACTTACACTATATATTTTGGCATCAACCATATTATTTCTACCCATTAAAGTTGTGATGTTTTGTAACTTCGTCCTACATTGCCAATGTTCAACTATGACCTAGGGTGAGAGTCAACCAGTATTTATTGTATTAAATGTAACAATCCAAACGTAAGGCAATAACACGCCCTTAAAAGCCGGAGGTAGTAATAGATTAATTGAACCGCCCAGACTACATTAATATTGAATGTCTAAAATGCTAATATTTGTATCTTAGCAAGCATGTGGTAAGTTGGATATTCCAAAGAACAAAGATCTTTTTGTGGTAATAGCTCGCTTTCAAATATGAAATCTCACCGGCAGCAATGAGCTTGCAGCAGTCATAGATTTTGTTCTAATTCTCTAACTGTATTTTGCTTTTTTGATCATGAAGTGAGTCTCAAACCGATTTTGGTAACGTCCACTATGCGAATTATTATTAGGTTGGCTATCGACCTGCTTAGGTCAACTAACGAGTGTAATGTTGACCTATGCAAACACTCACAATTCTAAATCCTAACTTCTTCTTTGCGCACAAACAAAACCTAAAGGACAAAAGAAAGGAACCACAACATGTAGTGGTTGGTCGGGCTAAGTGGACAGCCCTTTTATTTAGCCACTTTACACTGGCTTTTATTTGCTAACTAATGCCACTTACCTGATGCTTTTTATACCCGCTTAACCATAGCCGTTCCACTTCGAGCTTTATCTTGTTATGGAACGGCTCTATCTGTTACTAACTTATTGTGACTAACTTAACGACATCACCACTTTTTCAGAGGTCAATCGTTTCGCCAAAATTAACACCAAGACTACCGTTAACGCGATAGTGGCTGCACTGGTAAATAGCAAGGCACTCCAATCAATAGCTAAGCCTTTAAACACATCTTCCATCAACAATGACTGACCAGAGATTGGCATCCAATCGATCCAAGCAGGCTTATCGTCCATCATCATTAAAGCAAAAGGAATAAAACTAGGCACCATAATCAACATGGTCACGGTTGATTGTGCTTCTTTAAAGCTCTTGGCCTGAAAGGCGAATAATAGCTGTAGTGCCGCGGCGAGAAAGCAAATAGGTACCAATAACAACAACAATATAACAAAGGTACTGGCGTCAATACTAAAGGTTGCCCCTATTTTAGTTAGGTCAACAAAGTTCATCGCCACTGAGGTCAACACCAGCATTAATATAATGGAGATAATTGAAATAGAGCTGGCACAACTCAACTTCGCCAGCACTATTTTCAAGGTACTTACCGGCTGACACAGCAGCATTTCTAAAACATTACGCTCTCGTTCACCTGCGCTCGAATCAATCGCCACGGGTAAACCCGACATAAACGCCGCCATCATTAAATAAACCCCTAAAATAAGTGAGATCATCACCGCATTGCTACTCGGCAGTGAGGTGTCTTGCTCAAGCAGTTTAATGGGTTGCAATAATTTAGTGTCTATACCGCGCACTAATAGCCGTTTGTAACCAATAGTTAACGAGTGTTCGCTAATAACGGCTTTAATTCGGCGAATAGGTGACGTTAACGATTTCTCGTTATAATCAGCGCGCAAAGTTAATTCAATCGGCTTACCTGCTGCCATATCCGCAATGAATGTCTCAGGAATGCTGAGTTCAATATTACGCTCATTCCAATTACGCTCTTCATCTGCAGGTACATCAGCAAAAGATAAAATATTCTCGTCTTTTAGGGCGTTAATCAGTTTTGGTGCATGCTGCTCGCCACTATATTTTACATAAACTGGCGGGTTGTCGACCGCTTCTTTAATCGCGACTTTTAACATGACCATGATCATGACCGGCATCAATAAAGCCATGCTCATCGCGACCATTAATGCGCGCCGGTCGCGAAAAGCTTCTTTAAATTCTTTTACCATTAAGGCTTTTAATTGCATCATGCGGCGACTCCTTCATCAGAGCCTATGAGTTTCACGAAGGCTTCTTCCAATAAACTTTCTCCGGCTAAATCACACAACTCTTGTGGTGTACCTTGGGCCGCTAACTTACCGTTTGAAACAATGATCACGCGATCGCATAAGGCAGCAACTTCTTGCATAACATGTGAGGAGAATAAAATGCAGTGACCTTTGGCTTTGAATTTAGCTAAGTGGTTACGCAACACGCGCGTACTCATCACATCTAAACCACGGGTGGGTTCATCAAGTACAAAATTTTTTGGTTGATGAACTAACGCCTGAGCCAAGGTCACTTTCATGCGCTGACCTTGTGAAAACCCCACCGTTTTACGATGCGCTAATTCACTCATTTCTAAATCAGATAGAATTTGCTCAATGGCGGCATGCTTTTTTGCGCCTTGCATGCCATGAATACTGGCAAAATAATCAATTTGTTCATAAGCGGTTAAGCGCTCATACAAGCCAAATTTATCGGGAAATATGCCTAATAGTTTTCTAGCTTTAATTGGCTCTTCTGTTACTTTAATACCATCAATGGTCGCATAACCTTCATCGGCACGAAGTAAACCATAAAGCGTACGTAAACAGGTAGTTTTGCCCGCTCCGTTAGGGCCTAATATGCCGGTAATTTCACCATCTTTTGCGATAAATGATAGGCCGTCTAGCGCTTTAACGGTATTTTTCTTGCTGACAAAACTTTTATGTAAATTATTAACTTCAATCATGATTTATTCCTTTGCTTTTGTTGGCATAGCGTTAGAGGTTACTTGAGGTACACCACCACCGTTTAGCCCGACCATAAATGACTCATCAGGAATTTCTTCAAGACATGACTCATCAAGTTCCTTTGGCGTTTGTTGCTCTAAAAATTGATTAACGATTTTAATACCACAAGCTGTTGAGGCAACGATATGCGCGTTGTTTTTGGCAATAATATGATGACTATTGGGTAAATGCGCGTCAGACTTTTCGCCATTACTGGCCGGCGTGACCGGGTCTAATGCACCTGACATGATCAGGGTTGGAATATCCGCACTAACCGTTTGATAAAAATCGTCGCTCGGTTGATAGCTTGGCCAAACAGCACACACTTTTCCAATCATAGTTAAGCTCATGCCTTTAGCGAAACTATTGTCGGCATCGTCAGCTTTCATACCGGCAGATATTCTGGGATAGTCTTCATTGCAAACAATATTAAAATGCAAAGCTATATAAATACCCATGCCACCTTCACTTTGAGCAATAACACCCGCCAATGGCTTATAGTTACCTAAATAGGCTTGATGAATTAACAGCGGCACTAGGCTGCGTGTTTCCATCGAGTAAAGTTGCATTTGTATGGTTGAAATGAATTTATCATTACTAATGATAAAGGCGGTATTAGTACCTAATCTTGGATGGTCAATTTCTACCGTCACCTGTGCTTGCGATAATTTATTGGTGATGGCGGCAAACTCATTTGCCAATTCTGGGTATTGTGCCGCACAACTTAGTTCGTTCTGACAGTTTTCAACCAGCTTAATAAAGGACTGCTCTGCGCTTTTACCAAATAAGCCAATAGGCACTTCGATTGGGCCAACACTGTCAAGTACCACACTTTTTAACGAATTTGGGAACATACGCATATAAACCAAACCGGCACGGGTGCCATAAGAGCCACCGTAAATATGTACTTGTTGATGACCTAACGCCGCTCGCACCGCCTCAAAATCTCGAATCGAATTTTCTGAGTTATATTGGCTTAAATCTCCCGTAAGCTGCGCTAGACATTGCTCAATATCAGTAAGGGCAAAATCTTCAGGTATACTGGTGTAGGGATCAAGCTCTAGTGAGTCTGTACATTGCAGAGGGTGTGACTGGCCTGTGCCGCGTTGGTCAATAAGAATTAAATCGCGGGTTTTTCTAATCTCGTTAAAGCCGCGAAAAATATGGCTAGCCAGCTCAGTTGCGGCTTGACCCGGGCCACCGGCCAGAAACATTAGCGGGTGTTTTTCTTGACTATTATCTATTGCCGGTAACAGCACAAAATTTATATCAATTTTTACGCCATCTGGTTTTTCATAATTCTCTGGTGTAACTAAAGTGCCGCACTGTACTTGTTGTCTAATACCCTCTATATAACAGCTTGTTAATGTTAATGGCTGTTTTACATTATTCTCAGCCCAACTGCTGTTGGTTATTGCAATGAGTAAACTTGCACTCAATAAACCTTTCCAATTTATTTTCATTTTATCTTCCCTTTAAAACCTTGACTGCATAGTCTTATCATTGGCGATTCTATTACATCTTTTTTTTTAAAAATTTCATTCAAACTATGTTTAATGGCTAACACGACCGACTACCGCGAGATAGAGCCGCTAAGAAGTTAACACATAACCAAGTTGCTAAGCGCTAAATAAAGTAAAAATAGTTAATTGAAAAGTAACATGACTTGCTGTGATATTTATCATGCTAAAGAGCGATCATCATGCTATTCGATATCAGCAATGCCCTTTGCTCTATAAAAATAGCCTTATGTGGCAAAAACACACGATTGCACGAAATAACAGAATTAATCATTCACATAGTCCTAAAATAACGATAAAGTCTATTGTAAGTATTATTCGCCAGATAAGAGGATGACTGATGGAATTAAATCAGTGGGTAGATGAATTATTTGAATTGTTTGATGAAGATAAAGACGGTGTTATCAATCGAAGTGAGTTTGTCGAATTAATTGACTGCTTGCTACAAGATAAAGGCATTCGTATGTGTGAAACCATATTCAATCGCTTTGATAAAAATCATGACAACTCAATTTCCAAAGATGAGTTACGTGAAATGGTTATCGATCTAGCACTATAGTGCTTATTTGCGCTTGTATATCGCTCGCTATATAAGCGCACTTTTATCGTCTTGACGACTAACCTTTAACCTATTGATTTTAAAGATATAAATAAAAAATATAACTTATCTTTAAAACATAGTACTGAATTTTCAACCCTTTGCTACCCGTTTATGGATAGTGCTTGTGCTGTTATTGACACAATTTTTTTCTAAAAAAAATTATTCAAACGCGCTTTCTTAGCCACCTTTTTCAAGTCACTTTTCTCCGCCTTTATTATACCAATTTCATTAAGTTATTGCCCACTTGTGCTGGTTAAAATACACCAAGGCTACGGTGCTCTCAATCACAATAGCCAGCTATTGCTCAATCAAACGTCTTGCCCAGATGCATTTTCTCTGCGCACAACAAGATCACAAATTTAATGAAAGTGGTATTACTCAACAATGATGAAACCATGTGAGCTTTTGTACATGTGCATAAGCTTAAAGGTCAGACCTCTAGTATTTAGATCCGTGCTTTGCTATTATAATCAGCGTACGCGTGTACACTGAAATGGGAATATATTATAACGTGCAAACTCAAGATTACGGCTTAGTGGAAGAAATTGTCAATGCAGTTAGTCACGGACTGGCAGCATTGCTTAGTGTGGCCGGCTTAACACTTTTAGTCACCTTAGCCTGGATACAAACTGACATGGTTAAAGTCTTCAGTTTTAGTATTTATGGCGCTAGTCTGGTTTTACTGTTTAGTGCCTCAACACTTTATCATGCGCTATTACATGAAAAGGCAAAAAGAGTTTTTAAGCTACTCGATCATTGTGCGATTTATTTATTGATTGCCGGCACATATACCCCGCTGATGCTAGTTACATTAGCTGATGACATTGGCCCGCTAATGTTGGCTATTATTTGGGGGTTAGCCATTTTAGGTATCGCTTTTAAAATTAAGTTTGGTAACAAATATAAAAAGTTATCGCTATCAACCTATTTAGGTTTGGGTTTAATTTCCCTAACCTTTATACATAAACTCAATGCTAAACTTGCCTATGAAGGTATGATTTTACTGGCTTTGGGTGGTATTATTTATGGCTTGGGTACTATTTTTTACGTCAGAAAAGACAAGCAATATAGTCATGCTATTTGGCATGTTTTTGTATTTTTAGCCGCTTTGTGCCACTTTTTTATGATGTTTTTTTACGTACTTTAACGAACTAAAAAGTAACAGCTGACAGTTATAAGCTGTTAGCTGTTAGCTGTTAGCTGTTAAGCGCTATCGATACTTGTTGTTAGTAAATAATCTTCAAATATTTCTAGTGTGTTAGCTAAGCTCTTTTGGCCTAAACCTAAGCGAAAATAATTACCTGAAAGTCCAAAAAGCTCACTTGGCAGCGCTAATATACCGCTTTGCTTGGCAAGTTTATGTGACCAGGATATTATTGAGTCGATATTTTTAACCTCAACTAGTGTGAGGATACCTGCCTGAGGCTGATGCCAATGTAATTTTTCTGGGTGTCGGGCAACAAGTGCCGAAAAAAGCGCTATATTGTCGGCAATAAGCTGATTATTGCGGGTTAAAATTTCTTGGCTATTTTGCAATGCCAGCAGCGCTAATTTTTCATCAATTTTCGAGCAGCAAATAGAATGAACAGCTTTAATTGCCATTAAACTTTGCAGTAATGTCTTATCAGGCGTTACCGCCCAACCAATACGAACGCCAGCCAATCCTAAGCTTTTAGACATCACACCCACCACAATACTTTTTGGGTAGTCTAAATAACCATGAGCTAGAGCTAAATCATAGTAATTGCTAGCTTGTGAAACATCATCACTTAACAAGTAACACTGATAATGCTGCGCCAGTTGCAGTATTTGCTCAGCAAGTTCACTGTCGATAACACTACCCGTTGGGTTATGTGGTGAATTCAGCACAATAAGCTGGGTTTTTTTATTCATCACTTGCTTAAAATCGTCAATATTGGCTTGCCAATGGTTGTCAGCGCAAAGTGCTATTTCTCTAACGATAACGCCCATCGACTTGGCCATACTGACCAAAGACGGATAACTGGGTGTCATGACAACTATTTCATCACCGGCACTTAACACAGCTTGATAAATGGCTGAAAGGGCTTCCTGCGCGCCGCAAAATGTCACTGCGCTATCGGCCGTTATTAATCGGCTATGGCAGTTTAAACCTTGGTGAAACTTAACGATTTCTTGCCGCAACACCTCATCACCTTGAACAGGCGAGTAGCTTAAAAGTGTTGCGCCAATAGGGTCTGTTTCAACAGCGCTTATAGTTAGATTATCAGTACCTAAACTGCTAGCGCCTAAACCTGCAGTGCCAAGCTGACACAACTGAGCTAATGTCAAAGCCTGTGCGGTTGAATCACTTAAATTATGCTGTATATAACCCGCAAGACTTTGACTATAAGCAATATGTTTAGGCAGTGAGTAAGTTGGCATAGGTTAGCTATTCTTCTTTATGTAAATGCTTATGTAAATACGGCTATAAATAAGCAAGCTATTTTGCTCGCCAAACGCTGAGCTGACAGTGAGATACATTGAAATTACGCGCAGAGTCTGCGACAACGCGCGGCAATTCTTTGGTCGCTACAAGGTCAAACTCATCATTGAGCTCACTGGTTAAGGCATCAATACCTGATAAGTTTTCACCATTAACTTTCACGCCACTTAGCCATTTAGCTTTATCTGTTGTCTGTAACTGATAATGGTAATCCGAAATAATAATCAGTAACCCTGAAGGGTTTAAACGGCTTACGGCATTAGCCAATAAACGCTTAGGATCGTAACTCTGCTCCAAAGCATTTTGAATCAAAATAACATCATAGTGCTTAAAGTTATCTTTGAGATTACAACCGTCTGCCTGACTGAACAATATCCGATCATTATTAGCCTGTTTGACCTTTTCCGCTAGGGTAATTTCATTATACTCGCAGATATCTCCTTCAATCGTATGGGTATAACGGACACTAGCACCGGTTTGTAATTGCACACCATATTGAATGGTGCGCGCAGAGAAGTCTACCGCATCAATATGTTGAAAAGATCGACTCAGTTCAAAGGCTACTCGCCCAACACTACAGCCTAAGTTAAGTAAACGCTCAGTCGCAATATTTTCAGCGGCGATAAAACGCTCTACCTGTTGTGCTATTTGTTGACCATAATTTTCATGGCCAAGCACATTAGCGCCGAAATAACATTCAAGCTGCTGGCAAATATCTTTACTTGTTTCATATTTATTCACCGCTGCCGGTGGTTTTTCTGCATGCTCACTAACCACATAGCGAAAGCCTGCATGCTGATAAAAATGTCGACGAAAGGCATAGCGTGAAGAGGCTAAAGTTTCATTGCCCGTAGAGATCCAAGACCCGCCTTTAATTAAGTTATGCTTGCCGTCGAAAGTCGGTGTCGAAAAGTCGTCGTATAAAGGGTGAACATTAAAGCCAGCAAAGCCGTCAATGGCTGATTCAGTCCACTGCCAAGTATTACCAATAACATCAAAAAATTCACCCTGCTGATGTCGGTTAACTGGGCATGATGAGGCTTGATAAGCTAAATCAATATTACCTGGCACCTCGGGCCACTGGTGTTGGTCACCAGCAACATGCTCACGAAGACAATACCACTGGGCTTCCGTAGGTAAACGAATAAAACCTGTGGTCGTTTTCTGTCGCCACTGGCAAAACGCTTTTGCTTCTAAGTAATTAACTTCTACTGGCCAATCTAATGGCAAAGGCATTTCACTTGTTAAGTTACGCTGAGCATATTCGCCATTGCTATAACGCCAAAACCTCGGCATTTCAGCTTGAGTAAATTCCAGCCATGCTTGTCCTTCTTCGCACCAAAACTGCTCTGAGCGATAGCCACCGGCGACAACAAAGGCCATGAATTCATCATTGGATACTAAAAATTTAGCGGCACTGAAGTTTTCAACATCGACGTCTTGATGACCATATTCATTATCCCAGCCAAAGGTTTTGTCATCTGCTTTTTTTCCTAACGACAAGTGTTGAGACTTAACCGGTATTAATTGGTTTTCAGGTGCCACTGATGAATGTAAACACGGCTGCCATTGCTCTTGGCTTGTTAACCACTTTAATGGCAACATACGCATAATCACTGATGACGTTTCAAGATGAATACGTTCGTGCTCGCAGCCCATCAATATCATCCAGGCTAACGAGTCTTGCGTAATAGGTAAACTCAACTCCATATTATCAATCAAATCGAGTACTAAATCGTAAACTTGCTGGCGATAAGTTCGAACTTCATCAACACTTGGCCAGTCATAGTGTTCGCTATTAAGATCGTCCCAACTCATTTCATCAACACCGACCGCGCAAATAGCTTCTAAACGACTATTGACTCGCTGTTTAATATATTTACCCAGTATCAGCTTATTGACATAAAAAGTTGCGGTATGGCCAAAATAAAAAATTAACGGGTGGCGTAACCGTTCTGGCCTTAAAAAATAGGCATGGTCGTGATTGATAAGTGAGAATAATGACTCATATGTCGACCAAGTATTTTTAAAGTATGCCGTTAACTCTTGTCGCTTTTCTGCTGTCGAGTTGCCATCAAGTGTTGGGGTATTTAATTGTTTTATCATTTAATTCTTCGCTAAATATGTTTGTAGTCCGACGTAGTATTTCAAAGCTTATGCTTTAAATAATGATACTTGGCGGTTGAAATTGTTTTAAATAACCATGTTGCAATAATTGCCCCATACTTAACTCTGTTGTTTTTTCGCCATAACTGCCTGTGCCGCTGAGCGCTTTGTCTATGCTTTGGTTAAACCAATCATTATTGGCAAATAAGGTAATAGCTCCAACACTGTTGGCTTGATCATGTAACGAACTTGGTAATTGGCCATACGTTTCACTCTGCACTGGGTAACCATTTTTCATATCATCAATAGCTTCAATAACATTTAACAAAGCAAAAATCACATTCAAATAGGGATTGTACTGCTCACTCGATGCACCTAGCCTGTGTTCAATCCTTGCGGTTTTATGCCAATTATTCTGACTCACGATGACCTTGTTTTTATCATCATATAATAGTGGCTCAACACCCATTTTTTGATTGTGTTTACCAATGTCTCTGTACAAGGCAATACTGCCTTGATGCCCGCCAGAAATATCAACAGGGGAGCACAGCTCTTGTGCTAAGCCATATTTCGATTTTAATACTAATCGCTCAAAAGCTTCTTCTTCTGGCAAATAAATTAAGCAGCAGGCTAAACTTGTACGCAAAAAATGTTGCTGTAAACATTCACCAAAATCACCAGAAACCAGCAAGTTTCTTCCACTTACATCTTGTACGCTAACATTAATTTGTACCGCATTAGGGATATGTACCGCACGGTTATCGCCACTAAAAATACTTTCACAACCAGCAGCCAACTTGCCATGGTCACCCGCCCAAATAACAGGCTTAATAAGTGTTTTTGTCGCGCCTTGAACAGCGAACAGTTTCGGCAATATTTCAATAGCGCGACTAAGGTTTTGTGCTTCTTTTAATGGACTTTGACCATTAAAAATCGACACATACTCCCATTGATTACTCCAATACTCAGCAACCACTTCACCATCAATACCCAGTGCTAATAAATTTCTATTCACCTGCCTATAATCTATATGCTTATCTTTTGGCTTTTGATAACACCCTTCCAGTTCAAAGTGTATTAATGCGCGAAAGCCGCGTTTATTGATGTATTCTTGCAGACCAGAAATTATGGCTTCTGCGAGCCTATTTAAACTATTCATAATGGATAAATACTTGAACGTTGATATTTTGAATATACTTGGATAATAGGAAAAATTATAGCTAAGTGACTAATAATTTAGTTATACGTAGTAATGATGATTTAGGATTAAAAAACTTTAACTTGATTGTTATTCTGGTATTTTGCTCGATATAAAGCTTGGCCAGTATTGAGGTAAAACTGAGCAGTATTTTCAGGTTGGGACGACAAGACAAAAAAATGTCGCAATCTTGAGACTAGCAGTCACAATAGCTTATACCAATTTCATTAATTAGGTGGTCTACTTTATACGCAGGGAAAATGACCAAATATAAGGCATTTATTTTAATAACTAGTTGTTCTAATTATTAAATAAATAACGCAGTAGTTGGTTGTTTTAACCAGTAAAAATGATCAGATAATTAGTGAGATTGGTATTAATGTTATTTATCTATTTTTTGAGTGAGGAGTTGACCATAAGTTGCTCAACAATGTTTGACTGTGACCTTGTTTGACTGTGATTTTGTTTAACTCTGACTTTTGACGTTAAACTCGTACTTGCAACAATATTTTTTCTGGGTAGCACACAGAGACACGGCTACGCTAATACTAGCAAAAATATCACTTTGGCGAAGAAATGCTCAAAAAAATTTTCCAAACTTCTCAATAACATCATCACTAATGGGCGAGCCATAGTGATGATATGTTTTTGATTATTTTCAATGTCGATTAAGAATGTCGATTAAGAATACGATAATAAAGGTACTTTTTGTGGTTTCAGTATGGGTCTGTTGGGGATTAATTACCTTGATAGAGCTCATTGAAGCTTTTAACGTTAAAGCCTTTAAGAACTTGATTGCCGACTTTTAATACCGGCACACCACGTAAGTTTAATTTGGCAAACTCTTTCTGGCCTGCTGGCGTCTTTACATTGCACAAACGAAACGCAATATTTTTTTCTTCAAGGTAACGTTTTGCCGTCTGGCAATGTGGGCAATTAGTCATGGTATAAAGCGTGATACGTTGCATAAAGTGAGTTTTAAACAGTTAATTTACTCAATTATCGCATAGAATGAGCCTAAAACACTCATTCCCGTGAGATATTATTATTGGTTACAAGCTAAGTTGCTTGCCATTGTTTAGTCACTAAGACCTTATCTTGATGCAGTATTCGCCCTTCAAAAACATCACCCGATACCACTTCACCGACACCGGCAGGTGTGCCTGTCATCACAATATCGCCGTCTTCTAGGGTAATAAAAGAACGAATTTCATCCAATATGGCTTGCGGTGAATGTAACATCATCGCTATTGAAGCAGATTGTCGGCATTCACCATTGATCAAAAGCGCTAACGATAGGCATTCATCAATAACATCTATCGTCACAAAATCGCTAAATAGTGCAGAACCTGTAAAGGCTTTAGCGCGCTCCCATGGCAAACCTTTAGCTTTTAACTGAGTTTGCAAGGCTCTTTTAGTCAAATCTAAACCTATAGCAAGGGCAGAAAATTTACCTTGTTGATATAAAAAACAAAGCTCAGCTTCATAATGCAAGGTTTCTTGATGGTAAGAGCAAAGTTGCTCACCAATAGCCGCATTAGGTTTCATAAATAACACCATATCATCAGGAACTTCATTACCTAGTTCGCTAATATGTAGAGCATAATTTCGACCAACACAAATAATTTTAGATGGTGTAATATAAGTATTATTAACTTTAACCGAATTCATTAGACAGCCTTTAATATATGTTAACGCACCATGCTAAGCGCAATCAGTGCCAATAACTATACTATAACTAATTTTAACTCGGGTTTAACACAATTTATTGGTGGCACTTTAACTGTATCTGAAGATTTTCGTTGTTGCTTAAAACGGTCAAAACTTACGGTTTCAAGTCCTAATTGCTGACTCATTTTCCCAAAGGTTTGATAGTCTTCACGTGTGAAGTCATCATCTTCACGAGTCAGCAGACCATCAATATATGCGCTGTCACCATTTAAGGCAATATTGGCAACAGCAGTGTAAGGTTTACCAAAATCCTCAACGCGTATTGCGCGTACCGATTTCACTTCAAAAATCCATTTATCAATTTTAACATAACGGGACAAACTATCTTCAGAAGACTGGTTTTTCATGTGGGGAAATCCTTA
This sequence comes from Colwellia sp. MB3u-45, assembly GCF_014077005.1. Classification (GTDB taxonomy): domain Bacteria; phylum Pseudomonadota; class Gammaproteobacteria; order Enterobacterales; family Alteromonadaceae; genus Cognaticolwellia. The sequence goes on from NZ_JACGVC010000041.1 coordinate 105,365, forward strand.
AAGTCAGTAAAAATGATCGACTGTTTGGTTAAAGAAAACACTAACAGTCGAAAAAAAAAGCTATTAACAGACAAAAATTATTTTTTATAATAAATGCTTTTTCATCTTAGCTAGGTATTGGTTAAATTCTTCTTCATTAATTTCTGTATCACCATTAATATCGAGCTGAACAAAAACTTTTGTTAATGTCTCATTTTTAGCTAATTCATTTGCACTTAAGCTATTACTATTATCGACATCATAATCTGTGACTAATTGAGAAAAAGTGGCTGTAGGCTCTGCCACTTTAAGCGTTGTTTTAGTAACATCATTGTTAGCAAAAGCAAGGTTTGATGCCAGTGATGCGACAACAACAGTGATAGACAGTTTTTTTAAGCTCATATTATTCATATCTGAATCCTTTTAATTAATAGCACATCAAGAAATATGCCGACCATGGCCCGTGCCACTTACAATAGATACTTAGCACATCTCATGCCAAAACATAGGTCATTGATTTTTATATATTTAAATAACCTGCTTAACTAGTCAATGTCTCCAATTAGCAACAACTTGTCTGCACCATAATTTATATATAGTGAATGGCACTGGCTAAATTATAAAATACACATAAAAAACAAGAGTTTAAAAAAATAAAAAGCTGTCAGTACTATTGTCTCCGTATTGAGACAGCATTGTTTTTTTTGCGTTTTTAGCTAACACTATATAAATGTTTATAAGGAAAAAAGGCCCAAGCACACATTGTGAGCAATTCAACCACACTCGCCAGTAAAGCGCATAATAGAAATTTGTCGATAAAAAGCTTATCAATAAAGTCATTAACCTTATTAGGCTTTGGTTTAGTCGCTTTACCTCTGGTCATTGCTTTAATTTTTGGTGCCTCACAAGTCAATACGCTTGCTAAAAAAAGTGCCAGTGCAATTACCGGTATTACGGAGATATTGGATCAGCAACAATTACTGAAAAGTAGTCAAATCAAACTAGAGCGCAGTGCTGCGCAATATTTAGTACTGCGAGATCCAGCTTTAGCAAACAGTTATAATGAGCAGTGCAAGCAAATATTACACTTAGCTCAACAATTAATTGCGGCAAGCCAAGACCAAAAATTACAACTATTGGTCGCTGAATATGCCCAAACTGTTACGGCACTGATTGAACAGACCATGCCAGAAGCTGTACAAAAATCGCCTACTGACAGCACAATCATCAAGCCAATACAGGTCAAATTTAGTGCCCTAAATATGACCTATGAGCAAATTACTCAGCGAAGTGGTGAACTTAACACCTTGCATATCACAAATATTAAACAGGCCGCGCAAGCTGTTCGCGATATTATGATCCAGAGTTTAGTTATTATTCCTATTAGCCTACTTATTGCGGCTGTATTTATTTTCTTAATCACTAGCCCACTTAAAGTGCTTACCCAGAGTATTTTTCAATTACAACAAGGGCATTTTGATCATGAGATCAAAGTAACAGGCTCGCCAGAAATTCAAGAAATAGCACTAGCCCTGGAAAGCATGCGTACACGTTTACAAGCATTAGAGTTACAAAAATCGAGCTTTATTCGCCATATATCACATGAATTAAAAACCCCCCTAGCAGCCATTAGAGAAGGCACAGAGCTGTTATATGATAATAGTGTTGGTGAACTCAATGCCGAGCAACAAGAAATTTCTCACATTATTAAAGACAGCGTCTTTCGCTTACAAAAGCATATTGAAGACTTACTCGATTTCAATATTGTCCTCGACTCAACCAGTTTACAAGATTCCAAATTGATACAAATTAATGAGGTAGTCTATCAAGTGATTGCAGAGCAAAAATTAGCTATAAAACGTAAAAAACTTATCCTTAATAATAAGCTGAGTGATATCGCTCTTTTTAGTAACCGTAAACAAGTAGCGGTTATTATCGACAATATTTTGTCCAACGCGATAAAATATTCACCGGATGAAGGCGTGATAGATATTTCGTCGGCACTAGTAGATGGCCACTTGCAGCTCTTTATTAGCGATCAAGGCATGGGGATTGCTGAGGGAAATAAAGACAAAATATTTGATGCTTTTTATCAAGGTCCGCCACCTGAGCAAAATTTAATCAAAGGTAGTGGTCTCGGCCTCACCATAGTTAAAGAACTCATACTGCGCCTTAATGGCGATATTGAATTTTTGGCTGCAAAAAGTGACCAACAAGGGACTAAAGTAAAAATCACCTTACCACGCGCTTTTCGCCAAGAGGAATCCGTTTAATGGCTCATTTACAGCGATTTTCATCCGCAATGAAAGTACTAAGCATAGGGTTACTGTTGTTATCTGGTTGTCAACTCATGACCAAACACGATAATAGCAGCACAAGTTATGGTGAGTATTACCTAATATTACAACAACTTAACCAACAACAACTAACCAATGAGGTTAGTAAGCAACAAAAAACACTTGAAAAACCAACAAAAAAAAACAGCCAGATGCACTATGACGCACAAATAAAACTCCTGCTACTTTATAGTCTACCTACGTCACCTATTTACAATGTTTTCAACGCTAAAGTATTGTTAAATGAATTGAACAGTGAGGATGAAAATGCCGCACTCGCTAATATCAACCCAAGCGATCAGGCTTTTATTTCCTTATTACGCGATCAATTAAATCAATGTTTACTGATGAGAAGTCGCTTGCTCGCCCAGCAACAAGAGCTTCAACAAGCACAACGACAGCAGGCAATAAAACAGCAAGAAACCTTAATCGAACAAGTGAAGTTATTAGAACAAACCATTAAACAATTAAAAAATATTGAACAAGCTATTGATAAAAGAGATCAATAATTGCTAGTTAAAGGCACTATTAAGTGCACTAGCGATTATTGATCAATTTAAGTTCTATTTTTAGCCATATATTTTAGCCATAGATAAGCACCGAGAATAACCCATGACCAATCTTAATTCAGCTGCCGTTAAAACAGACAATAAAATTCTAATCGTTGATGACGATCCTAGCTTGCTGCGACTACTTGCTATACGTTTGGCTGCAGCAGGCTATGAAGTTGAGTCAGCAAAAAATGCCAAAATAGCCCTAGGCCGTCTCGAGAGTTTTCATCCACAATTAGTGATCAGCGATCTTAAAATGGAAGGCATGGACGGCATGGCACTATTTGAACAAATAAGAGCTAAGCACCCCCATATTCCGGTTATTATCATGACTGCCCACGGCACTATTCCTGATGCAATCAATGCCACTAAACAAGGGGTTTTTAGTTTTCTCACCAAGCCTTTTGAAAGTAAAGAACTACTGGAAATAGTACAACAAGCCATTCGTCTGCAACCGGCAGAACTCAACCACAACCAGGCTGATAACCAATGGCGTGATAAAATTATTAGTCGTAGTACTATTATGGAGTCGCTTCTACAGCAAAGTAAGCAAGTGGCAAGAAGTGATTTTAGTTTACTTATTCAAAGCCAAAGTGGCACAGGCAAAGAGCTGTTGGCAAAAGCGATTCATTTGGCAAGCCCTCGACACCAACAAACATTTACCGCTATTAACTGCGCTGCTATTCCAGAGCAGCTGCTAGAATCTGAATTATTTGGTCATATCAAAGGCGCATTTACCGGCGCGGAAAAAAATCATATTGGCTTATTTCAAGCAGCAGATGGCGGTACACTCTTTTTGGATGAAATTGGTGATATGCCCATGAGTTTTCAGGTAAAACTACTACGTACCTTGCAAGAACGAGAAATACGCCCCGTGGGTAGCACACAAGCGATTAAAGTTGATGTTAGGATTATTTCAGCAACCCATAAAAATTTACAGCAAGCCATTATTGACAAAACATTTCGTGAAGACTTGTATTACCGACTCAATGTCGTTGAGTTAGAGTTGCCACCTTTGTCTGAACGTCGAGAAGATATCCCATTACTTGCACAATATTTTTTAAGTCAGTCTGCAGACCAGTCACACATTAATATTACTGGTTTTTCGCAAGAAGCCATGGAAGTGTTGATCAGCGCAACATGGCCAGGCAATATCAGACAATTACAAAATGTTGTTGAGCAAACACTTGCGTTGTCTACTGAACCATTAATCAGCGAAATGTTGGTAAAGAATGCACTGCGCGATAACACCACGATTTTACCGTCATTTGTCCAAGCCAGAGATAAATTTGAACGCGATTACCTTGCCAAGCTGTTAAAAATTACGGCCGGGAATGTTTCAAAAGCAGCAAAAATAGCACAAAGAAATCGCACCGAATTTTACAAATTGCTTAATCGCCACCATCTTTCAGCAGAGGCCTTTAGGGAAGAATAGAGTAAGCCATTTGAGAATACAGCATTCGCTGCTATGAAGTAGTTTGGATAGCTAGATGTAGGCGTTTGCTATAAAACCTTAAGCCAAAGCAAAACCAAGAGTGAGGTAAAATAAAGCGCCATGACAAGCCGTGGCTGGTAGGTATGCTATCAAGTTAAGCGTTAAGCAAGGACTAACTCAAGCCAATAACCATTATTTTAGTAGCGCGTTGGCAACAGTCTTAACAAGCTGTTAAAACTGTTTTTGTTATTTAATATCAGTCATTGAATCAGGCGGGAGTTAAGTGTTCTACTCAATAGCCAGTAATTCAACATCGAAAATCAATAATGAGCCAGGCGGAATTTTACCTGCCGCACTATTACCATAACCTAGCTCTGCCGGTATAAATAAACGGGTTTTCTCACCCACTACCATTAGCTGTAAACCTTCTGTCCAGCCTTTAATCACTTGATTTAAGCCAAAACTAATCGGTTCATTTCTTTCAACTGAACTGTCGAAAACTGTGCCATCAAGTAAAGTGCCGTGATAATGCACTTTTACTTTTGTGCTTGCCATGGGATGAAGGTCACCCTGTCCTGAGGTTAATACCTGATACTGCAAGCCAGAAGCTGTTTCAATCACACCGGTGACTTGTTTATTATTTTCTAAAAACTCTGCCGCTAGCACAGCATTAACTTTTGCCACTTCACGATTAGCATTATTGCGTACAAAGAAACTGACGATTAAGGCCAGTACAATAATTAGCATAATATACTTAAACATTCTTATTCCTTATTATTATTTTTTATGGTTTTTTGCATTGTTTGTTGTGATTGTTGTGATTGTTGTAGTGATTTTCCGCCTTAATATTTAGGCATTAAAAAGCGTTTTATTTATTAATATTATTAACCTCGAGCGCGGTTAGCTTTCTGCTTAGCCCAACAGCTAAGTGCTGATCAAGTTGCAAATTGCCAATTGAGCACCGGTGCAAAGCCATCACTGGGTTACGAAAACGACCAAACATGCGCTTAATTTGATGGTAACGTCCTTCAATAATCTCAACTTGTGCCCGATAGTCGGATATAATAGTTAATTTTGCAGGCTGAGTCATAATGTCCTCAAACGCAAAATACATACCTTCGGCAAAAGCGGCTATATATTCGGCGGTAAGTTTATTTTGCAAGGTTACTATATAACGTTTAGTTATTTTTTTCTCAGGCAAAGTTAAGCGTTCTGACCAACGGCTATCATTGGTCATTAACAGCAAACCAGAAGTATTAAGATCAAGTCGGCCGACAATATGCAGTTCATTTTTAAACGGATAGTCAAGTAAATCAAGCACTGTTTTATGCTTTGTATCGCGGGTTGCACTGACAACCCCCACAGGCTTATTCAGCATAATATAATAGGCGCAATTAGCTTGGATCACTTTACCGTCCAAGGTGATATGGCTAAAAGTATCAATAATTTCATCAATATCATGAGCGACTATATCATTGACCAATACTCTCTTTTGCGCCAATATTAGTCGCACACTTTTGCGATTAACCTGACAATATTGTGCCAAAAATCGATCCAGCCTAGCCTTATTTAACGCCATAATAAAGCCGGTATAAACGGCATCATAATCACACTACATCCTTAATAAGATGAACATCGCGTTGCGGGAATGGAATTTTAATATTGGCTTTATCTAACGCTAAATAAATTTCTTTATTCGCTTCATATTTAGCACTGTATAAATTTTCCGTTGGGGTCCACAAGCGCACCGCGATGTTAATAGCACTATCAGCAAAAGCATCTATACCAATCAAAGGCTTACGGGCTTTACTGACAATATCTAACTGTCCAATCACCTCTTCAAGCAACGCCACCACCGCTAACGGGTTTTCGCTATAATCAATGCCAACACTTAACTCTAACAAAGAGTCATGGCTTGAATTATGTAATATTTCACCCACGATATGTTTATTCGGAATGGTAATTTCAACATTGTCTTCATCTGACAAAATCGTGTATGCCAGTAAAACTTCTTTAACTAGCCCAGTAACACCACGCACCGTAATCGTATCACCCACCACAAAAGGACGAATAATAATAATATTAAAACCGGCCGCATAGTTAGCTAGCAAGCCTTGCAGAGCTAAACCAGCACCTAATGAAATAGCACCTATAGCGGCAATAAATGGCGTAACACTAATGCCTAATTTCCCTAAAGAAATGATGGTTATCATCACTACAATTAACATTTTACTGGTGTTCGCTAAAAAGCGACTCAGGGTGACATCAAGCTTATGTCGCTCACATAATTTCAGCACGACAGTCGCTATTTTACCTGCAAAAATGTAACCAATAATGAAGATGATAAACGCACCAATTAATTGAAAACTGTAATTGGTGAAAAACTCAACAATGATATTGTAAATACGACCCACTTGATCAATTTCATCTTTAAGTAAATTGACGGGGTCTAAGGTTTTACTTATCTGCTCTGTTGCGCTTGAGCTGCTAGATTCAGCCATAAATTAATTCCATATAGTTACGTTACTCAGTTTGTCTATATTACGACAATTTACCGCTACATTTGCATTATTATTAGGAATTAAACCGTGAATTTAAACCTTGTACTGACTTTTGCTAACCTGAACATTTAAATCGGTACTCACCACCCCAAACCTTCGTACTGCTTATACCATTTTGATTAAATTTGTGATCTAATTAGTTTTATTTTTCATACATTAATATCAGTAGTTATGATCACACTTGAATCCATTGATTTTTAATCCCTTATAGCAAAAGAAACTAATGGGCGAATGCGGGTTCGTTTGATGGCGCTTTCTCATATAAAAGGAGGGGCTAATAATTCACAAACCGCAAGAAACCTTCATATTAGCCGTCGTATTGTTAATGACTGGGTTAAAAGGTTTTATGAACAAGGTCTTGATGGTTTAAAAGAAAAACCTCGCTCTGGACGAC
>NZ_JACGVC010000042.1 GCF_014077005.1 Colwellia sp. MB3u-45
GTACCCTTTTTGTCTAGCGACAATAGCGACATGGCCCCACCTGATCCCATTCCGAACTCAGAAGTGAAACGTGTTAGCGCCGATGGTAGTGTGGGAGTTCCCATGTGAGAGTAGGACATTGCTAGACTTCTATTTAGAGAGACCCGTAGCTGACGCTACGGGTTTTTTGTCTAAACCTTATGAATTAGCTAATTTTTAAGTTAATTAACTCATAAAGTTTTTTGTCTGATGACAATAGCGACATGGCCCCACCTGATCCCATTCCGAACTCAGAAGTGAAACGTGTTAGCGCCGATGGTAGTGTGGGAGTTCCCATGTGAGAGTAGGACATTATCAGACTCCTATTAGAGAAGCCCGATTCGAAAGAGTCGGGCTTTTTGCTGTCTGCTATTTAAATATTATAATAAAGCCAATCTGAAATGAATATAGCGACTTAGCGCTAATCGATTACTATTCGACTACATTTATATTCGAAAGTTAATCGTAAATTTATTTACCTGTTTATCAGATCGCAATTAAAGTAGCTCAATTTCAACGTGCTGTATTTTTTGCTGTCTGTATTTATTTCGTTTAAAGTATGGCTCTTTTAAATTATAAGCTTACAGGTAACTGTATTAATGTCATGGCAACCGAGTATGAATTGGCCTCATGCCAAGCAACGAGCACAGGTTTTAGGTCAAATACGGGCATTTTTCTTAGCACGAAATGTGATTGAGGTTGAAACCCCGATACTTACTCATGCAACCGTGACCGATGTGCATTTAGATGCCTTCGTAACACACTATAATTACTCACAAGATAACCATTGCGATGAGTCAATAAATTTATTTGCCCAAACTTCGCCAGAGTTTGCGATGAAGCGCCTTTTAGCCAGTGGCTATGGTTGTTGTTATCAAATTTGCAAAGCGTTCCGCCATGAAGAGCAGGGTCGTTATCATAATCCTGAATTTACTATGTTGGAATGGTATCGAATTGATTTTGATCATTTCCAATTGATGGATGAAGTTGCCGCGTTAATAGAGTTAATCTTAGGTTGTGACCAAGCTGAACGTATTAGCTATCAAGCACTTTTTATTCGAGAAGTTGATATTGATCCTCTAATGACCAACAAAGAGCAATTACTTGCTCTTATTGCCGGTCGTGGTAAGTTGAGTGATTGGCTAGAAAAAGAAGACTCACTTGATACTTTACTGCAATTTGTCATGGCTGAGTTAATAGAGCCTAATATAGGTAAAGATGCGCCTTGCTTTGTTTATAATTTCCCAGCAAGTCAAGCATCGTTAGCTAAGATTAGTTCACATGATCTGCGTGTTGCAGAACGCTTTGAGTGTTACTTTAAAGGTATTGAGCTTGCGAATGGCTTTCATGAGTTAACTGATGTTGAGCAACAGAAATTACGCTTTGGGCAGGATAATGAAATTCGTGCACAATTAGGTAAAGCTAAGCATAGGATTGACGAAAATTTTATTTCAGCACTTGAGCATGGTCTGCCATCTTGTGCAGGTGTTGCTCTTGGTATTGATAGACTGATTATGCTTGCTTTATCAGCGAGCAAAATTGATCAAGTTATTACCTTTTCGATAGAAAATGCTTAACTTACTGTATTAGTGTGATTACCAAGGGATTGTGTCGGTCTAATTACCGAGCGATTTTGTCTAAAGCAGCATATAAGCCAGTTGGTAAACTGGCTATGATTTATGTCGACTCTTTCAATTTACATTATCGTGTTACCCGATTAATTAGCTAATCAGGCAGATTTAATTCTTTTAATTTTCTTGTTAAAGTGTTCCTACCCCATCCTAAGCGTTTGGCCGCTTCTTGTTTATGGCCTTGGGTGTATTTTAAGGCACTTTCTAGCAATATCTTTTCAAACTCAGGTAGGACTTGTTCGATAATATTACTCTTACCTGATGATAGCTCTTTGTCGAGCCAAGTTTTTAAATTATCTTGCCAGCTATCATGTGAATTTTTCACACTGAGTGGTTTTACAGTAAGTTCACTTGGTAAATCTGACATTAAAATTTCTTTACCACTGGCCATAACCGTGAGAAACCGACATATATTTTCTAATTGTCGAACATTGCCTGGCCATTCGCATTGCTCTAAATAATCTAGGGTACTTTTATGTAATGTTTTAATTTCAACAGCTAATTCTTTTGCCGCCTGTTTTAAAAAGTGTTGTGCTAATTGATTAATATCTTCCTTTCTTTCGCGCAGGCTAGGTATTTGGATCCTGATGACATTGAGTCGATGAAATAAATCTTCACGAAAGTCACTACTACTAACCCGTTCTTCTAAGTTTTGATGCGTCGCGGCAATGATTCTTACATCAACTTTTATCGGAGAATGACCACCGACTCGATAAAATTGACCGTCTGATAGTACTCTAAGTAGCCTTGTTTGAATATCGAGTGGCATATCACCAATCTCATCTAGGAAAAGTGTACCTTGGTGCGCTTGTTCGAAACGGCCATGTCTGACGGCACTTGCGCCAGTAAAAGCGCCTTTTTCGTGACCGAATAGCTCTGATTCTATTAAGTCTTTCGGTATTGCAGCCATGTTGAGTGGTATAAAAGGTGCTGATGAACGTGGACTGTGCATATGTAATGCGTGTGCCACTAGCTCTTTACCCGTACCGGACTCGCCATTGATCAGTACACTGATACTTGAACGAGATAGTCGGCCAATCGTCCTAAATACTTCTTGCATAGACGGTGCTGCGCCTATTATGCCAACCGCGTCAACAGAGGGGATATTAAGTTGTTTTGTCGACTTTAATTCTCGAGCATGGGTTAAAGCTCTTTTGGCCAGGGTAACGGCGTCAGCAATATCAAAAGGCTTTGGTAAATATTCGAATGCTCCTCCTTGATAGGCATTTACTGCACTGTCTAGATCTGAGTGAGCGGTCATTATGATGACAGGAATGTGGGCAAACTGGTCATTAATTTTACCTAATAGCGTCATGCCATCAATGTTAGGCATACGAATATCAGAAATAATCACCTCGGGTTGGTGATGTTCTAAAGCAATTAACAGATCTTCTGGATTATGAAACGTACCTACGCTTATGTTAGCGTTCGACAGGGCTTTTTCTAGCACCCATCTGATTGAGCTATCATCATCGACGATCCATACTTGTTCGGTGATCATTAGTTTTTCTCACTTTCAAAAGGTATTAAAATAGTAAACTCTGTATGCCCAGGACGACTTTTACAGGATAATTTTCCGTGATGTTGATGGATAATAGTTTGGCAAATGGAAAGTCCTAAGCCGGTACTCGAGGCACTACCTGAAACCATAGGATAAAATAATGTACTGCGAATATGCTCAGGTATACCGGGGCCATTATCAATTATGCTTATTTCTGCACAAAGTTTAATACGCTTGCCATTAATAGTTTTATTGCTTGCTGCACGAGTTTTTAAGGTGATTTTACCTTGACCATTTAATGCTTGCATGGCGTTATGGACAATATTGATAACGGTTTGTTGGAGCTTGTCTTGATCAAAGGTTAATTCAGGTATGGATGGATCATAGTCACGGGCTAAAGTAATATCTTTGGGGTTATCAAATTTTGACAGTTGAAAGACTTTTTCAATCACGATATGAATATTTTGCAATTTCATTAGAGGCCGGTTGTTAGGCCCTAACAAACGATCAACTAAATTGGTTAATCGATCGGCTTGTTCTATGATCATCGCGGTGTATTCTTTTTGTTCGAGGTTAAGTTCTAAATCCAATAATTGTGCCGCGCCGCGCAGGCCACCAAGGGGGTTTTTAATTTCATGGGCAAGACCACGGATAAGATCGCGTGCAGACTCCCATTGTTGTTGTTGAAATGCTTCTGAACTGATCTGTTTTTGTTGATCAATTTGCTTGAACTCGAGCAAAATGTGTGGGCATTGTTCAAAGGTAACTGCAGAGGCAGTAATTTCAACGGTGATTTGTCGCTGATCAAAAAACTCAATCGTTACATCGCTATCACTAAACTCTTGTCCTGTCGTCAGTAGTTGTTGTAAACGATTATTATTAATAGGGGTATTATAAAAAACTTGGTCAATGGGAAGTCGGTATATTTTACTTAAGCTTTTAACTAGCAATGCTTCGGCAGCAGGATTGACATAGCAAATAGCGAGTTCACGGTCTAACACAGCAACAGCTGTTACCATTTGATTAGGTAATGCTTGTTGATAGTGTTTTTTTATTTTGTTTAAATTGATCACGTTATTAAACATCACTTTTCCTTGCACTAAAATGGTGCGTTAAGTAACGAGTGTAAATAAAGTTGGTGCAATATGCACTGAAATCCGGTTAGTTTGCCTTGTTAACCGATATTCTGTGCATATAAAACGTTACTGGAGAAGACGTTGCAATAACCTTGCCTTTATCATTAAGTAAGGCCATTTTTATTTGATGTTCACCACGATCAATATTTCGAAGGACAAACATTGAGTGTGTTTGTGGTTTTTTATAGGGCTTGTCATCTAAGTATAATTGTATAGTAAGACCACGCTTGAAGATGGGCTTGATTCGGCCTGAAACATAAGCTGAACCCGTATTATCTCTAATGGTAGCTTTGTCCTCGGGTTGGATGATCTCTACTTGATAATTGTTATCTATGGCTTTGGGTTTTATATCTAAAATTGAAGTGTCGATTGAGGATTTTATGGTGTTAGGTTCTTTGACATCTAATTCCACTGCACCGGGTTTAGGGCTATCAGAAAAAACCAGTACCCCTTGCTCGCTGCGCCAGACATAAACTTGAGCAGAGCCTGCAAATACAGTAAAAGCCTGCGTTAGTAAGAGAATAAAAATGAAAAAACGTGCAGTATGAATCAAAAATAATATCCTTTTTAAAAATGTTCAAGCTTAATCTATCCAAATAATATCAAATTTACCACAAAAAAAGCTCACCGAAGTGAGCTTTTTACTTATCTATCTATTTGTAACGTTATACGCTGTAGTACATATCAAATTCAACTGGGTGAGTTGTTAAGTTCAATAATTCTACTTCGCCACGTTTGATACCTATGTAGGCGTCGATCATGTCTTTATCCATAACACCACCTTCAGTTAAGAAGTCCATGTCATTTTCTAAGGCATCTAATGCTTCAGTTAACGAAGTGGCTACTTGTGGAATTTCTGCTGCTTCTTCTGCAGGTAAGTCATATAGATCTTTATCCATGGCATCGCCAGGGTGAATTTTGTTTTTAATACCATCAAGACCAGCCATCAACATAGCTGAGAAGCCTAAGTAAGGGTTCATTGTTGGATCAGGGAAACGCACTTCGATTCGCATGGCTTTTGGTGATGGTACAATTGGAATGCGAATAGATGCAGAACGGTTACGTGCTGAGTAAGCTAGCATTACAGGTGCTTCAAAACCAGGTACAAGGCGCTTGTATGAGTTAGTAGAGGCGTTAGTAAAAGCATTTAGTGCTTTAGCATGCTTGATGATACCACCAACATAGTAAAGTGCCATTTCAGATAATCCGCCGTATTTATCACCAGCAAATAAGTTAACACCGTCTTTAGCAAGAGATTGATGAACATGCATACCTGAACCGTTATCACCTACTAATGGCTTAGGCATGAAAGTTGCTGTTTTACCGTAAGCGTGTGCAACGTTGTGAACAACATATTTATATATTTGCACTTCATCGGCTTTTAATACCATAGTATTAAAGCGACAAGCGATTTCGTTTTGACCTGCAGTCGCTACTTCATGGTGATGCGCTTCAACCACTAAGCCCATTTCTTCCATCACTAAACACATGGCTGAACGAAGATCTTGTGATGAATCTACTGGTGATGTAGGAAAATAACCGCCTTTTACACCAGGACGATGTCCCATATTGCCTTCTTCGTATTCTGTACCCGAATTCCAAGACGCTTCTTTATCATCTATTTTATAAAATGAACCACTCATGTCTGTGTGGAAACGAACATCATCAAAAACAAAAAACTCTGGCTCTGGACCAATTAAAACGTTATCTGCAATGCCGGTACTACGCATGTAATCTTCAGCGCGTTTTGCCACTGAACGGGGATCACGGCTATAGCCTTGCATTGTTGTAGGTTCAAGGATGTCACAACGAACATTCAAGGTAACTGCTTCAGTAAAAGGGTCAAGTACTGCAGATTCAGCAATAGGCATCATCACCATGTCTGATTCGTTAATACCTTTCCAACCTTGAATTGAAGATCCATCAAACATTTTTCCGTCTTCAAAAAAATCTTCTGTTACTTGATGATGAGGAATTGAAATGTGTTGCTCTTTACCCTTGCTATCAGTAAAGCGTAAATCAACAAATTTGACGTCATGTTCTTTAATTAGATCTAAAACTGCGTTTGACATTGAATGTCTCCAGTGTAGTTAGTGCTTAAATGCTCAAAAACTTAATTCTCTATTACTTGTGCTTAAGCGAATACTGTGCCAAAGCTAAAGTCATTGAAATATATGATTTTTATGTTTTTTATTAATTTAATCTGCACCATTGCAGTGCGTTGTTTGCTGTATTTTGGTGCGTATACTCTGATCTGATCATCGGCAGTATAACAACTGAATAATATTTTGTTGGTTATATTTTTCTATTGCGGTGTATTTGCTGAGACTTGTACTGTATAATATGCGCCCAATTGTAGCCCTATTCGTTAATTTGCTTAAAGTAGCAATAAACGAAAGTAACAGCGAGTAACGCCTGTGTTAGATAAATTAAGAAATGTAGCAATTATTGCTCACGTTGACCACGGAAAAACCACTTTAGTTGATAAATTATTAGAACAGTCAGGTACGCTAGACGCCCGAGGCGGTCTAGAAGAACGTACAATGGACTCAAATGATATCGAAAAAGAACGTGGTATCACAATCTTAGCTAAAAACACGGCTATTAACTGGAATGGCTACCGTGTAAACATCGTAGATACTCCTGGCCATGCTGATTTTGGTGGTGAAGTTGAACGTGTAATGTCAATGGTAGATTCAGTTTTACTGATAGTTGATGCACAAGAAGGCCCTATGCCACAAACGCGTTTCGTTACGAAAAAAGCGTTTGCTCAAGGTTTAAAGCCAATTCTTGTTATTAACAAAGTTGATAAGCCTGGTTCTCGCCCTGATTGGGTTATGGATCAAGTTTTTGAATTATTTGATAACCTTGGTGCAACTGACGAACAACTTGACTTTAAAGTTGTTTACGCTTCAGCAATCAATGGTTGGGCTACGCTTGAAGAAGGCGCAACTGGCACCGACATGACTCCTTTATTTGATACTATTCTTAAAGAAGTGCCAGCACCAATCGCGGATCCTGAAGCTCCGTTCCAAATGCAAATTTCTCAACTTGATTACAGCTCTTACTTAGGTGTAATTGGCGTTGGCCGTGTTACACGTGGTTCAGTTAAGCCGAATCAACAAGTGACTATTAAATTAGCGACTGGCAAGGTTCATAACGCTAAAGTAGGCAAAGTGTTTGGTTACTTAGGCTTAGAAAGACTAGATATCGAAGAAGGTTTTGCTGGTGACATTATTGCACTTACTGGCTTAGGCGAATTAAAAATATCTGATACTGTTTGTTGTCCAACAGCAGTTGAAGGTTTACCAGCGTTATCTGTTGATGAACCTACTATCAATATGACGTTCCAAGTAAATACCTCACCATTTTGTGGTAAAGAAGGTAAATATGTTACTTCACGTAACATCAAAGATCGCTTAGAAAAAGAGCTTGTTCATAACGTTGCTTTACGTGTTGAAGAACTACCTGATGCTGATAAATTTAAAGTGTCGGGCCGTGGTGAACTTCACCTAGGTATTTTAATTGAAAATATGCGTCGTGAAGGTTTTGAATTAGCAGTATCACGTCCTGAAGTTATTATTCGTGAAATTGATGGTGAAATACAAGAACCTTACGAGAACGTAACTATTGATGTTGAAGAGCAACATCAAGGACCTATCATGGAAAGAATGGGTGTTCGTAAAGCTGAATTAACTGATATGGCACCTGATGGAACCGGCCGTATTCGTATGGACTTCATCATGCCAAGCCGTGGTTTGATTGGTTTCCAAACTGAATTTATGACCTTAACTTCAGGCTCTGGCTTAATTTATCATACATTTTTTGAATACGGACCTCACAAGGGTGGCGATATTGGCCAACGTAAAAATGGTGTAATGATCGGTAACGCTACGGGTAAAGCCTTAACTAACGCTATCTTCAACTTACAATCTCGTGGTCGCATGTTGATCGGACACGGTGTTGATATTTATGAAGGTCAAGTTATTGGTATTCATAGCCGTGACAACGACTTAACCGTAAACGCGCTTAAAGGTAAGCAGTTAACTAACGTTCGTTCATCAGGTACTGATGAAGCACAAACGTTAACGCCGCCTATCGTTATGTCACTTGAGCAAGCGCTTGAATTTATTGATAACGATGAGTTGGTAGAAGTAACACCACTAAACATTCGAATTCGTAAGAAATTTTTGAAAGAGAATGATCGTAAGCGTGAAGGTCGTGGACCAAAATAACCTGGTAAGCTAATCTTTATATAAAGTCACCTAAAGCAATTTAGGTGGCTTTTTTTTTCAATTTTTTAAAACCGCCTCGAATACCCCTAAATAGTTTCATAGATAATCTTGATGACTTTAGCTCTAAGGTAAAATTATTGAGATTATGACTACCGTTATTTTAGTCATTGCCTTAAAATAAATGTAATGGCTCTAACTAGTAATTTATATGCACCCGAGAATAGAAGAAATAAAGCAGCATCGTTACGTCAAATCAATACTTGGCTTTTTGTTATTGTTTTTTAACAATTTTCAAAAAGAACGTATTCATGTCACTGCCGGCTATTTATCTTATGTTACCTTGATGTCTTTGGTGCCTTTGATGGTGGTGATGTTATCGGTGATGACCGCTTTCCCTATTTTTTCTGAAATAAGAGAATTGATAGAAAATTTTATCTATCAGAACTTTGTCCCAGCTTCTGGTGATGTTGTGCAAGAGCACATTACTGGCTTTGTCAGCAATGCCTCTAAAATGTCTGCTATAGCCATTACTGCGCTATTTATTTTTGCCATGTTACTGATTTCAGCGATTGATCAATGTTTAAATAAATTATGGCGAGTCAATGAAAAACGTCGAATTATCACATCATTTTCAATGTATTGGATGGTATTAAGCTTAGGTCCAGTTTTGGTGGGGAGTAGTTTGGTCATGACCTCCTATATTCTGTCGTTGGTATCGATAGGGGATTATGATTTATTAGGGCTAAGCAATATTGCTGTTCAGGCTCTGCCGTTAGTCGCTTCAATAGCCGCTTTTTTTATTTTATATATGGTGGTGCCCAATAAGGTTGTTCCTGCTAGATTTGCGCTTGCGGGGGCGACCTTAGCCGCGGTTTTATTTGAGATAGCAAAAAAATCTTTTGCAATTTATGTGACACAACTTCCTTCTTATGAGGCTATATATGGTGCGTTATCAAGTATTCCTATTCTATTTTTATGGGTATACTTGAGCTGGTTGGTGGTGCTTGTAGGGGCATTATTTACCGTGTCATTAGAAGATTATGACAGCGAAAAAAAGGCAAAATCATCTCAGCAAGCTGCTGATTAAATATAAGTAGACTGAATAGATTATCTATAAGGAGCGGTATATGTCTAGAGTGCTTTTCCCCAATATTACGGTTTATCAACAACAATGGCTTGACGTTGGAGATGGACATCAACTCTACCTTGAGCAGTCAGGTAACCCCAATGGTATTGCCGTGGTATATCTACATGGTGGCCCTGGCGGCGGAACAAGTAAAGATCATCGCCGATACTTTGATCCCGACAAATACCGTATTATTTTATTCGATCAACGCGGTTGTGGACGTTCTACACCATCGCCCAGTGTTCGCCATAATACCCCCGCGCATTTAGTTGCTGATCTTAAGCTAATCCGTCAACATTTAAGTATTTCACATTGGTTAGTGGCTGGAGGTTCATGGGGCACCACCTTGGCATTGCTTTATGGCATTCAATATCCTGAAACCGTGTTAGGTTTTATTTTAAGAGGCGTTTTCCTTGGCACAACATCTGAATACGACTGGTTGTATGGTCAAGATGGCGCCGCCGGATTTTTTCCTGAATATTACCGAGAATTTACTGAGCAACTTATTGACGTTAAAGCTGATAATATTGTTCAAGGCTATTATGATGTGCTGACGGGAAGCAATGAAATTGCCGCTATTGCCGCCAGTAAAGCTTGGTGCTTATGGGAGCTTAGGTTGTCAACCATTGAGCATCACCCTATTGATATCCATCACATAGAAGATTCACATCAAGCCTTATGTATGGCGAACATATCGAGCCATTATTTTGTCAATAAATGCTTTATTGAGGAGGGCCTGATTTTAGCGTCGATTGAAAAAATTAAAGCGATACCGGCGATTATCTTACATGGTCGCTATGACATGGTTTGCCAATTGCGTAACGCGGATCAGTTGGTGAAAAAATGGCCCAATGCACAATTACAAATATTACCCAAAGCAGGGCATAGCGGTTTTGAATCTCAAACGATTGATGGCTTTTGCAAAGCAACAGACACTATGGCTAATTTTATTGCCGAACGCAGAGAGCGTGATTAAATGATAGCCTTGATGCAAAGAGTATCCGAAGCAAGTGTCACCGTGGATCATAATATTGTTGGGGAAATCGAGCAGGGTTTATTGGTGTTTTTAGCGATTGAACCTGCAGATACCCAAGCAAAGGCTAAGCGCTTAGCTGAACGTGTTGCCGGTTACCGAATTTTTGCTGATGATGAGGGTAAAATGAATCTAAATGTTCAGCAAGTCGGTGGTGAAATATTAGTCGTTTCACAGTTTACCTTAGCGGCGAATACCACAAAGGGAATGCGACCGAGTTTTACCCGTGCAGCACCGCCAAGATTGAGTGCCGCGCTTTATCAATATTTTTGTCAGCAATTGCGCGAGCTTGGCTTTAGAACTCCGACCGGGGTTTTTGGTGCTGACATGCAGGTGCGCTTATTAAATGACGGTCCGGTAACCATCAATCTACAAGGTTAATACAAAATTAATAGCAATAATATTTACTAGTTAGCGCGCATATGATGACTAAAAAACTTTCGCCATCTAAGGTATTGTGTTGCGGGTAGATAGGATATTTTTGAACGCTTTTTTAGGTTATCTAGCATCCAATGCTTTGGCAACAAATGAATAATCACATTGAGATAGCGTGGAATATGAAAGTAGATAATATGATGCGAACTTTGTAGTTGCCTTAAAATGGTCAAGCATAAGTTAATTTCTTGATCGTCAAGATCAGGTAAATTCAGTGTTAAACAAGCATCATCTTGTAAGTTATCTATCAGTGCGGTTAACAGCGCAACTCGACTTTGAAAACTATTAGCATGGTGTTGATAAACGTCACAAATTAACCAATCAGCGGATGACTTTGCTGGACATTGACTTTGTTGCAGCCAAGCTAAGGCTTCGCTATTTTCAATCACTATCTGCTGTTGTAGCGGGTTAAAATAATGTTGAAAGCACTCGATCACCGCTTGAGACAGTTCGATACTCGTGACTTGGATATTGGGCTGTAGCGCACTTAAGAATCGACTCAAATTTCCGCCACCAAGACCCAACTCTACCACCTGATTGGGTTGAAAAAACAATAAAGGCATCAAAGCCGCGTAGTGATGAGGTAAGGTCAGTTTTTCGGGACACCGTAAATGCATAACACTTTGAATAACGTCGTCAAATGCTAACCAGCGATAATGTGCATTTTCACTAATGGTTATTTGGTCTGTGGTGTTACTGAGGTACACTAGTTGACCTTGGTTAACATGTTGGTTAAGTTTCACGTGTTGTTAAATTCCTGAAATAAATATATTTCACTTGCCGTAAGATGAATAATAGACGATGTACAAATGTAGAGCGCCAAAAAATCAAGCTGAACTAGCACAATATTATCAACTACGCTGGCAAGCGCTCCGCCAGCCATCGCAACAACCCATGGGTAGCGAAAAAGATGAGCTTGAGGCGCAATCATACCATCGGGTCATCGTTGACGATATGGATAACATTGTTGGCGTTGGGCGATTACACAATGCTAGTCAAGCGCAAGCACAAATTCGCTATATGGCGATCAGTGACCCTGTCCGTGGCCAAGGGCTAGGGAAGTTACTGATCAGTGAGTTGGAACGGATCGCAGCAGAAGCTGGGGTGAAAACCATAGCGTTAAATGCGCGCGTTAATGCGATTAGTTTTTATCAGCGACTTGGTTATAGCGATGAAGGATATTCACATACGCTTTTTGGTGACGTAAAGCACAACAAAATGATTAAGAGCATAGCAAAACCTGATAATCATTTAGCTGAACTTGCCGACAACTTACAGCAACTTTGGCATCAAACTATTCCGCTTAGTAAAGCCATGAATATTCATATTTGCTATTTTGATCAACAAAAACTGCGCACTAATTGTGAGCCAAACTTTAATAAAAATCTTCATAATACTATGTTTGCAGGCAGCATTTATACGTTGGCAACCCTGACCGGTTGGGCTTGGGTGTATATGGCTCTGCAAGCACAAGCACAGCAAGCTGACATTGTATTAGCAGAAGGAAATATTCGCTATAGTGCGCCGCTGCTAGGTGTCGCCTATGCCCAAACCTCGTTAAACCGAGTCACAGGTAGCCTAGAGCCGTTATTAAAGGGAAAAAATGCTCGCTTTAATATCGAAGTTGAAGTGTGTTGTGGTGATAAGGTTGTCGCACTTTTTACCGGGGCTTATGTTGCTATGGCAAAACGACAATAACCTGTTGGCAGTGGTACTCAAGGTATTAACCTTGCTCGCATAACACCATTTCTGAGTTATTGTTGAGTTGTTGTTGTTGAGTCATTATTGAGCGAAAAATTCAAACTAAAAGTAGAGCAATATGTATAAAATTTTTATAGGGTTTATATTTTGCAGCTTCCTTGCCACGGCAACTGTGCCGGTAAACAGCGAGCTTGATGCGGTATTAGATAGTTTTCATCAAGCGGCAGGCGAAGCTAACGAGGAAAAATATCTTGGCTTATTGGCAGAAGATGCTATTTTTCTGGGTACAGACAGTGCTGAACGTTGGAATAAAAGCGAATTTTCAGCTTTTGTAAAACCTTATTTTAGTCAAGGTAAAGGTTGGTTATATCAGCCAGTTAAACGTCATATAATGCCAACTAAAGCGGGTGATATTTTCTTTTTTGATGAGTTGCTGGAAAATAAAAGTTATGGCATGTGTCGTGGAAGTGGTTTGTTAATTAATACTGAAAATGGATGGAAAATATTACAATACAATTTATCTATTCCGGTGCCAAATGCTATTGCTCTGCAGGTGGTCGCGTCTATTAAGGGTTATCGAGCCACTACTATTAAAAAATAAAGTCAGCTTAATCATCACGGTTAGTGGTGTAATTTTATGGAGAAATTTGAATGACCAGTGTTAGTATTATCGGCTGTGGTTGGTTAGGGCAGGCGTTAGCGCAACGTTTACTTGCCAGCCATACTAAGCTTATTGCCAGCTACCAATCAGCGCAAAGCCATGACAAACTTAAGGCGCTTAATATTCCCGCCACTCAGCTTATTTTACCGCTTGTTGATGATGTGATGAGCTGTAAGCAGCTAGATAAGATTGCCGGTGTTGACCCCAGATTATTTCAACAAGATGTGCTGATTATTGCCATACCACCCCAGTTGAAAAAAGGTCGGGTAGATTATCCGTTGAAAATTCAACAGCTAGTGCACCTGGCTGAGTTTGGTAACACTCAACATATTATTTTACTGAATTCGACAGCCATCTATAATGGTTTGGTGGGTAAAGTCGATGAAGCCAGCCAGTTAAATATGAATGCTGAAAAAGTTGCTAGCTTACTGGCAGCAGAGCAAGCGGTTAAAAGCTTCTCTAAACGGGTGCATATTTTAAGGTTAGCGGGATTGGTTGGGCCTGATCGACATCCGGGTAAATTTTTACAAGCAAAACGTGTTTTTGAAAATGCGAGTGCGACAGTGAACCTGGTTCACCAAACCGATGTCGTGAATATTCTTGACCGCCTTATTCATCTTGACAGTAATGATAGTAAACAAAGCATTTATAATGTGGTCAGTAATACCGATAGTGATCGCCAAGGTTATTATCAGCTAGCCGCGCAAGCCTTAAATTTACCGATACCACAATTTGCCCTCGAGCAAGAGCAGAGCCCAGGTAAAAAAATTATTGGTACCGCATTGCGTGATGAATTGGCTTATCACTATCGCCATGACGACTTATTATCTTGGTTAAAAAAGACTGATCCCATCGACTTAGAGAGCGCTTAATCTGTGATTTTGAAAAAATTAAGGTGTAAAAACTATGGCGAATAATGTCATTACCAAAATGCTAAAAGCAATCTATCAATATAAAATGACCTTATTATTTTTTATTTTGTGGGCGCATGTTTCATTGTTGAATTTATTTTATGTTAATTACCGTGGGCCTATTTTTCTCTGGCAAGAAAATAGCGAATTACGGACTATTCAAACACATTTTTTAATTGCCTTAATCACCACCCTGTTCTTTGTCGCTATCACAAAATTAAGAAAAATAAGCAGCAATAAAACCTTTAAAACCAATGGAAAATAGCCAATAAAAAACCCGACTTTACTCGGTCGGGTTTTTGCCTACTTAAGCTGTGCTAAGGTTTATTGTGAATACCTGCCGTGGCTAGCCATTGTTTAAAATCAAGCAAATTCGCGGGCAGAATAACTTTGGTGGATGGTTGACTCAAGCCTTTCATTTGTTGCAGATATTGCTCACTTAATTGCATATCTAAAGCTTGTTCACCGCCGGGTTGCTCAATAGCCGCCGCTAGCTTACTAATAGAGTCGCCAGTGGCTTGTGCAATGGTTAATATTTCTGCCGCCTTACCTTCAGCCGAGTTAATTCTGCGCTGCTTTTCACCTTCAGACAAATTAATCAATTCGGTCATTTTTCCTTCTGAACGATTAATGCGACTCGCTCTATCACCTAAACTTTTTGCCAAAATAGCGCGGCGTTCACGTTCGGCGTTAACCTGCATTTCCATCGCGTTGCGAACAGTCACGGGTGGGGTAATGTTCTTAATTTCGTAGCGGTGAACTTTAATGCCCCAGCTTTCGCCTGCTTTATCAAGCACCTCTACCACTTTCGCGCTAATGACATCGCGCTCTTCAAAAGTGCGATCTAACTCTAAAGTACCGATGACTGAGCGGGTAGTGGTTTGGGCAAGTTGCATAGCAGCGAAGCGGTAGTCGGTTATACCGTAGCTTGCCTTGTAGGCATCAATCACTTGGATGTAAATAACACCATCAACTTCGACATAAACTTCGTCTTTTGAGAAACACTCTTGAGGCGGCACATCTATGGTTTCTTCTTTCTGGTCTTGAATAAATGCCACGCGATCAATAAAAGGTAAGAGTAAATGAAAGCCCGCTTCTAAGGTGCAACGATATCTCCCTAAGCGTTCAATAATATAAACTGATTTTGTTGGTACTAAACAAATAGCTTGGAAAAACTTAAAGGCTAGAAACAAGAAGATAAATGCCCAAATAGCCAATACCGCTAAATCGATAGTGTTTGCATCAATAGCTATCATGATTTTGCTCCTTGAGTATTTTGTGTTACTTTTTCCATACCTTGAAAAAAGCCTTCTAATTTAGCCACTTCGCTTGGCACGATTGACACGTCAGCATGTTGTAGAATATTGCCGGTTTGCGCAATAAACTGTTCTAATAAACGCATTTTTATCGCTTTTTCGCCACCCGGCTGGGCTGCCGCTTTGGCAATGAAGTTGATGCCTTCTGCCGACGCTTGCGTAAGAATCGCTATCTCTTGTGCTCGGCCATGGGCTTCGTTAATTTGTTTTTGTTTATCGCCTTCAGATAAGTTGATCGCTTCTTGGCGAACACCTTCGGATAGATTAATCGTCGACTCTTTTTCCGCTTCTGCTAAGGTAATTTCAGCCCGCTTTTGCCGTTCAGCTTCCATTTGTTTTTCTAGGGTATGAATAACATTGTCAGAGGGGGTAATATTGCGCACTTCATAGCGTAATACTTTAATGCCCCAAGGGTCTGAGGCTTTATCAATTTCACGCACAATAGTTTCATTTAGCGTGTCGCGCTCAGAAAATGTTTGGCTTAAGTTTAATTTACCAATTTCAGAACGCATGGTTGTTTGCGCTAAATTAACGCTAGCGCGACGGTAATCTTCAATACCATAACTGGCTTTAGCACCGTCCATTACTTGAATATAGACTAAGCCGTCAACATTAATTTGAATGTTGTCGCGTGAAATACAACTTTGCGCCGGTATATCCAACACTTGTTCACGGGTTTCATGACGATAAGCGACGCGGTCAATAAAAGGGATTAGAAAATGCAGCCCTGGTGGCGTAATGGCGCGAAATTTTCCTAGACGTTCTATGACACAAACCTCTTTCATTTGCACTATCAGTACTAGCTTGACAACAATAAACAGTAAGGCTAGAAAAACAAAGGTAACCGTAGCTAACATAAAGATGCTCCTTTTCTTATTTTATAATTTTTAAATGGCGTTAAATTGAGGCTTAACCTCTACGGTCTATTTGATAGGTTCAACCACTAAAGAAATATTTTCTTTACATACAATAGCGGCTTCACTACCCGCCTGGATAATAGAACCATCACTTAACGCTGTCCATGTTGTGCCTTGATACTCAACTCTACCTGCTTGTGTACCTGGGCCTATTTGTTCGAGTACGCGTACTTTTTTACCATAAATATCGACCTCTTCATAAATATTTTCAATAATCGTTTCACCCGCAAAAAATCGCTCGGTAATAAAATAAACTAAAATCAGTAGAAAGGTGGCGAGGATGAACCAGGTGGTAAGGGTTAATACCCAAGTATCAAGTATTTGTTGTTGTACACCAACAGCGACAAGCAATGAGGCTATGCCTAAATTAAGTAAAATACCGCCTGGAACAAAAATCTCTAAACAGGCGAATAAAATAGCTAGGGCGAGCCAAGTTTCAAAAAATAGTATGTATTCCATTGCCACCTCTATGATGTATGTGCGGTTAATTTTACGTTAACAGCGATCCATTCAAAGTAGCAAGCACGACATATTATGTCAAGTGATTCAGGTTAAAGGCAATTATGTGAAAGAAAGTTGGCGCTAGGAATTATTTGATAAGATAAGTAATCAATTGGGTATAAGCATGGTTTTAGTTAATGAAGGTACTAATGCCTTGCAAGGCAGGATGTCTGAGCAAGGCCTGAACATGGTTACTTCTTCATATCCATGTGATGGTGACATACCGTTCATCCTGAACATCGTTACTCTTTCATATCCATGTGATCGTAACATACCCTTCCTCCTGAACATAAAAAAGCCAAACATGAATGTTTGGCTTGATTCAGTTAACTTAAATTTAACTGGAACTAGAAGCTAGGTAATAAGGCTTCAGGCATGAAATTGTTGAACTCACCTTCAGCAATAATCGACGATGCGTCAGCAATATCTGGCGCAAAGTATCTGTCTTTATCATAAAAACTGACAACTTGGCGTAAAATTGATTTAGCCAATTCAACATTTTTAGAACCTTTTAATGGCGCTCTAAAATCTAGACCTTGTGCCGCAGCCAAGTATTCAACAGCTAACACACCGTTAGTATTTTCAGCCATATCAGCAAGACGACGGCCGGCAAAGCAAGCCATAGAGACGTGATCTTCTTGATTTGCTGAAGTGGGTAAGCTATCAACAGAGGCTGGATGGGCTAATGATTTATTTTCTGAGGCTAAAGCGGCAGAGGTGACTTGTGCAATCATAAAGCCAGAGTTTATTCCGCCATTATCGACTAAAAACGCGGGTAATTTACTGAGGTTTGCATCGATTAATAGCGCCATTCTACGCTCTGATATTGAACCAATTTCGGCAATCGCTAACGCTAAGTTATCTGCTGCCATGGCAACAGGCTCGGCATGGAAGTTACCCGCAGAGATAAAGTCACCTTCGTTGGCGAAAACTAACGGGTTATCGGTCACACCGTTAGCTTCAACGTGAAGTACTTCAGCCGCTTGGCGAATTTGTGTTAAACATGCACCCATCACTTGTGGCTGACAACGCAGTGAGTAAGGGTCTTGCACTTTTTCACAATCAAGGTGCGAAGAACCTATGGCTGAGTTGTGGTCTAAGATGTGACGGTATGCGCGAGCGGCATCGATTTGTCCGCGTTGACCACGAGCTTGATGTACGCGATCATCAAAAGGGGCGCGAGAGCCCATGGCCGCTTCAACTGACATAGAGCCAATAACCACACCAGCAGCAAATAAGTCTTCCGCGTGAAATAAGCCTTCTAATGAAAATGCCGTTGACGCTTGTGTGCCATTGAGTAGTGCTAAACCTTCTTTTGCCGCTAAGGTCATTATCTCAAGACCGGCTATTTTTAAGCCTTCAACCGCTGAAATAACTTCATCGTTATGCGACATTTCGCCTTCACCCAATAAGGGTAATACCATATGAGAAAGCGGCGCTAAATCACCAGAAGCACCAACAGAGCCTTTTTTAGGCACACATGGATAGACTTCTGCGTTTAATAGGGTAATTAGCGCTTGAATAACTTCTAAGCGAATACCAGAAAAACCGCGTGATAATGAGTTGATTTTCAAAACCATCATTAAACGAACAGTGGCATCATCCATGTACTCGCCAAAGCCGGCTGAGTGAGACAATACGATTGAGCGCTGTAATAATTCTAATTGGTCATTTTGGATACGGGTACTGGCCAGTAAACCAAAGCCGGTATTAATACCGTAAACCACGCGATCTTCCGCGATAACTTTTTGCACCGCTTCAGCGCTTTTGTTAATACCTTCAAAGGCACTTTCATCTAAGCTAAATTGTATACCTTCATACTTAGTTACGGCGCGTAATTGTTTTAGCGTAAGCTGGCCTGGAATAATATTTAATGTGTTCATTACTGACATGTTATCTGTCCTATCTTTAAATTTTTATGAGTTCAATGAAAAGAGCACCAAAATTATCGCCAAAATTGGTGCAATTATACGTTAAGCTAAACAGGTTGTTACTAAACCTTGCCGTTAGCACCATCAATCATAGGTAGGTCTAGGCCTTGTTCTTTTGCACAATCAATTGCAATGTCGTAACCGGCATCGGCATGACGCATAACACCGGTAGCAGGGTCGTTCCATAATACACGGCTAATGCGTTTTGCCGCGGCATCAGTACCATCAGCGACAATAACCACCCCAGAATGCTGACTAAAGCCCATGCCTACGCCACCACCGTGATGTAGGCTAACCCAAGTAGCGCCGCCTGAAGTTGACAATAAGGCATTGAGTAGTGGCCAATCAGATACCGCGTCAGAGCCATCAAGCATACTTTCAGTTTCACGATTTGGTGAAGCAACTGAGCCAGAGTCTAAGTGATCGCGGCCAATAACAACGGGTGCTGATAATTCGCCAGTTTTTACCATTTCGTTAAAGGCTAATGCTAAGCGAGCACGGTCTTTTAAACCTGCCCAACAAATACGGGCAGGTAAGCCTTGAAAAGCAATACGTTCACGCGCCATATCTAACCAGTTATGTAAGTGTGGATTGTCTGGAATAAGCTCTTTCACTTTGGCGTCAGTTTTATAGATATCTTCTGGATCACCCGATAATGCTACCCAGCGAAATGGCCCAATGCCTTCACAAAATAGTGGCCTAACATAAGCCGGTACAAAGCCAGGAAAATTAAAGGCATTTTTCACCCCTTCTTCCAAGGCCATTTGGCGAATGTTGTTACCGTAATCTGTGGTAGCAGCACCAGCCGCTTGTAGATCAAGCATGGCCTGTACTTGCACAGCCATTGAATGCTTAGCCGCTTTTACAACGCCAGCTTCGTCTTCAAGACGCATTTTTTCCGCTTGCGCCATGCTCCAGCCTTGTGGTAAATAACCGTTGAGCGGATCATGTGCTGAGGTCTGGTCCGTTACTATGTCGGGGGTAACACCACGTTTGACTAATTCAGGGAAAATATCAGCGGTATTACCTAATAAACCCACAGAGATCGCTTCGCCTTTTGCTGTCGCATCATTGATCATCGCTAATGCTTCATCTAACGAGGTGGCTTTTTTATCGACGTAGCGAGTCTTTAGGCGAAAATCGATGCGAGACTCATCACATTCAACAACTAGTGCAGAAAAACCTGCCATAGTTGCTGCCAGTGGTTGAGCGCCACCCATGCCACCTAAACCACCGGTAAGTACCCATTTACCTTTAGCGTTACCAGCAAAGTGCTGTTTTGCCATGGCGACAAAAGTTTCATAAGTGCCTTGCACTATGCCTTGCGAGCCAATGTAAATCCATGAACCGGCGGTCATTTGGCCGTACATCATTAAACCTTGTTTATCTAACTCATTAAAGTGCTCCCAGTTTGCCCAGTGCGGCACTAAGTTTGAGTTAGCAATTAATACGCGTGGAGCATCGGCGTGAGTTTTAAAAACGCCAACTGGCTTACCAGATTGCACCATCAAGGTTTCGTCATCTTCTAGGCGATCCAATGTTTCTACAATTTTGTCGTAACATGCCCAGTTACGTGCAGCACGGCCGATACCACCATAAACCACTAATGACTGTGGGTGTTCGGCAACTTCTTCATCTAAATTATTCATTAGCATGCGTTTTGCCGCTTCAGTTAACCAGCTTTTTGCAGTGATTTTACTGCCACGTGCGGCACGAATTTTACGGCTAGTGTCGATTCTATTATTTATTGTCATGGTGGACCTCTACAAATGTAAATTGTTGGCTAAAATGAGAACTTTTCTCGCTTCGATATGCGTAAATTAAAGATGCGTAAATTAAAAAATTAAATGACTGCCTAAGCGGTATTTATTTCCTGGTGAGGTTAAAGTGGCTAAACTCACCACACCTTGGCTTGACCAGGTGCGACGTTTAACCTGTAAACAAGGGGTGATATGGCTAATCGCTAATAAGCGGCCAATATCTTCACTGGCTAATACGGCTTCCACCTCATGTGTTGCTTCGGTCAATGGTGCTTCGGATGATAAATATGCATGTGGCGTAATTTGTGTAAAGTCTTGTTCAAGATAATTAGCCACTAATTTTGGATTAACAAAGCGTTGCTCTAATTGTATGGGGGCATTATTTTCAAAATGCAGCACGCTTGAGTAATAGGCGATATCACCGGCTTTAAGGGCTAATAAAATCGCCACTTCTTCGTTGACTTTAACGGCGTTTAAGATGAGTTGCTCAGCATGATATTGGTGACCACGCTCGTGTATTTCATCGGCTATATTACGAATTTCTAGTAATGAAGACTGTGACTTAAAGTTTGCGACAAAAGTACCAGAGCCCTGAGAACGCACCAATAAACCTTGCTCAGTAAGTTCTTGTAAAGCACGTCGAGCGGTCATTCTACTGACCGAAAACTGCTCGGTAAGCTCATTTTCTGAAGGGACTTTACTGTGTTCAAGCCACTGGCCAGATTCTATTTTTTCACAGATGTGCTGTTTGATAACACGGTACTTTGCGGTTTTTACTTGTGTCATTGTCATACCTAATACGGGATAATGTGCAGAGTAAACTCTTACTTGTATATACAATCTCATTTTTTCTCTGCAAGGTCAAGAGTTGTATATACAAGCTTGCTTGTTAATTTGCTATCAGTTAAAGTGAAATTATAAATAAACCCTAAGCTTTGTTGGGTCATATTCATCTGCTAAAAGTCATGGCAGTTTGAAAAGGCACCTAAAAATAGTATTAAGGTTAGCGGTAAATAAGCAATTTGGAATTTTATGTCGACGAAAACACAACACTGGCAAATCCTTTGGACTCATGTCAATTTAGCCACTATGACCGACGGAGCAAAAACTTACGCCACGATTGAAAATGGCGCTATAGCGATTGCGAATGGAAAAATTGCTTGGCTAGGCACAACCGCCGAACTGCCTGACTTTGATACGGCTAGGGTAAAGGTAATTGACGGCAAGGGCGCTTGGTTAACGCCAGGCTTTATCGATTGTCATAGCCATATTGTTTATGGTGGCAACCGCGCGAATGAATTTGAAATGCGCCTTGAAGGCAAAGGTTATGAAGAAATAGCCAAGGCTGGCGGTGGTATTATTTCAACGGTTAAAGCAACCCGTGCTGCTAGCGAAGATGAGTTATTTATCAGCGCATTAAAACGTTTAACGGTTTTGCATCAAGAAGGTGTTACTAGCATCGAAATTAAATCAGGTTATGGTTTAGACACGGATACTGAAATTAAAATGCTCAATGTCGCTACTAAATTAGGGCAAACATTACCGATGACAGTACAAAGAACATTTTTAGGTGCGCATGCGCTACCTGTTGAGTATCAAGGTCGTGCGGATGAGTATATTGATTTGGTCTGTAAAGAGATGATACCGCACATAGCAAAAAGTAAACTAGCGGATGCAGTTGATGTGTTTTGTGAAGGTATTGGTTTTAATTTAGCGCAAACCGAAAAAGTGTTTGCGGCAGCCAAGGCGCATAATTTACCAATAAAAGTGCATGCCGAACAGCTGTCTAATCTTGGTGGCACTAAGTTAGCCGCAAAATACCAAGCGCTATCGGCTGATCATATTGAATTTTTAGACGAGGCAGGTATTGCGGCCATGAAAGTGGCCGATATGACTGCGGTATTATTGCCGGGTGCATTTTACTTCTTACGTGAAACCCAGTTACCCCCAATTGAGCTATTGCGTAAACACGGTGTGAGTATGGCTATTGCTACCGATGTAAATCCCGGTTCGTCGCCGATTAACTCACTGCAGCTAATGCTCAATATGGCTTGTACATTTTTTAGGTTAACGCCGGTTGAAGTTCTTGCGGGAGTGACCTGTCACGGCGCAAAAGCGCTAGGCTTGTCGAGTAGTAAAGGGCAGTTAGCCGTGGGTTATGATGCGGATATTGCTTGTTGGGATATTAATCAGCCGGCTGAATTATGTTATCAGTTTGGAGTGAATCCGCTTACTCGTCTAATGAAGGCTGGGGAAATAGTGATTTAGCTTAGGGTGAGTTAACTTGAAGTTGCATGGGTCACTAGAACAGCTAGTGATTGCTCAGCCTTACTTAGTCGATGTAACTGGCATATTATATAGTCGTAATCGACAACACCTTGATGACGACAGACAAGGCGTTTGCTCAAAGCCAGTGCTATAGCAAAGATAAGCCAGCAAGTATTGCCATACGGTTTAAGTATGGCAAGTGGCATTATGAACAGTATTTACATATTCAAACGAGATAAAACTAGGCTTAACTAGTCAATATCTAAGGGGTCAGGCGATAAAATAACACCGGTATTATCGGCATAAATATGATCATCAGGTAAAAAGGTTACGCCGGCAAAGTTTATTGCCAAGTCGCTTTCGCCAA
Source organism: Colwellia sp. MB3u-45 (assembly GCF_014077005.1). GTDB lineage: Bacteria > Pseudomonadota > Gammaproteobacteria > Enterobacterales > Alteromonadaceae > Cognaticolwellia. The sequence continues at coordinate 23,449 of NZ_JACGVC010000042.1, forward strand.
TGTTGCTGGTGCTGGCGCCAACAGGGATCGACAATAAGCCTTGTATGCCAATATCAATATCTTCTAAGGCGTCAACGTCTCGTACGCTACCAAAACAAATAATGCCTTCCCAATTATTCTTTGCGGCTTGTTCAGCAATACTAATATTAATCAGTGCGCGACGTGTTGAGCCACCACCGTCAATAACCAAGACCTTGCCGGTACCGTCAGTGTCAACTAGCTCAGCAATTAAGCCATTATTTTCAAAGCACTTTACCGTGACAACTTTACCGCCAAAAGAACTTTTGCCACCATAATTACTAAATAAGGGTTCAAGTACATCGATTAAATCAGTGTATATATCACACAGCTCTGAGGTGTTGTATTCCATAGTAAGTTTTTCCTAGGTCGCGTTTCTTATTAACTAGTATAACGGTTGAATAGACAGGCACAACCGCTAAGCCGCTATACTTGCTAAATAAACCTAACGAAAGCATACATAAAAAGCGGGACTTAATCATGGTTATTAGCTTTTAATAAGCGTTATATTTATGCTTGTTGGGGGGTAGCTTGTGCTTGATTTTTCTCCAGAAACTATCATAGCGCTGGAAATCGGTGGATTATTGTCAGATTTAAGCAAATCGGTCTGGGTAAATAGCTTTAGCAAAAAGATGCGAAATTTACTCACCATTGTAGCTATTAGGTTATATCGCTAGTGATGCTGTTTAAGGGGGTTTTATCAGTAAGGCTAGTGCATTAGTAGGCGATAATGGAATATGCGTTTACTCAGTAACTAAAGCGTAAAAGATTTCAGTGAAAATTTTTACATTTAAAATCAGTGACGCTTTACTGTGCTGGCCGGTATTACAGTGCCTAAGGGGTATTACTTAACTTCTGTAATTTCTATCGATGCTTCTCGGCTATTTACCGTTGAGCCTGTACTTTGTAGGTAATTCTGCCAACGCTGTTGATATTCTGCGCCGAGTGTTTTTAAGTAATCACTGTTATAAATACTGCTATGTTCATCATCAAAAATAAATCGGTAGCCATGTTTGCCCACAGATTCAATTTTTAGCAGACGTACCTGCTTTTTATGATAAACCTTTGGCGCTGAACCAGCTACCTGACCTTTGTCTGTGGTTGGAGCAAACACACGTAAATATTCGAAGCTTAAATCAATCGCTTCGCCGTTTTGTTGTTCAATATCTTCAAGCTCAGTCCTACCAAAAGAAACCGACAAACTCGCTGTAGCATTATTGATCACAAAGCGCTTAATTTTACTCATGTATTACTCCTAACCGTATTTTATCTATTATAAAATAAAGCGACTGAGATCTTCATCTTTAATCAGATCAGATAAAATATTAGCAACAAATTCAGCATCGATGAGAATGCTTTCTCCAGCGCGATCATTGGCGGTAAACGAAAGCTCTTCGATTAAGCGTTCCATCATGGTATGTAAACGCCGGGCACCAATGTTTTCAGTACTTTCGTTAACTTGCCACGCGGCATTAGCAACCGCTTTAATACCATCTTCACTAAATGAAATATGCACGCCTTCAGTCGCTAACAAGGCAATATATTGCTCTGTTAAAGAGGCATTAGGCTCAGTGAGTATGCGCACAAAGTCTTCAGCGGTGAGCGGTTTTAACTCAACACGGATCGGTAGTCGACCTTGTAATTCTGGAATTAAATCAGAGGGCTTTGACATTTGAAAAGCGCCAGAAGCAATAAATAAGATATGGTCAGTTTTAACCATCCCGTGTTTAGTGCTAACGGTAGAACCTTCAATTAATGGTAACAAGTCTCGTTGTACACCTTCTCTTGATACGTCAGGGCCTGAACTTTCACCACGTTTACAAATTTTATCTATTTCATCAATAAAGACAATACCGTTTTGTTCAACCGCGTATATTGCTTTTTCTTTGATGTCGTCTTGATTAACTATTTTCGCCGCTTCTTCTTCTTGCAAGGCCTTGAAAGCCTCTTTAATTTTCAGTTTACGTTTTTTGGTTTTATCACTCGACATGCTTTGGAACATATTTTGTAATTGTGAAGTCATGTCTTCCATGCCAGGAGGTGCCATAATTTCAACGCCAACTTGTGGTGCGGCTAAGTCGAGTTCAATTTCTTTGTCATCGAGTTGGCCTTCGCGTAATTTTTTACGAAAGGCTTGACGAGTTGAACTGTTTTCTGGTTGCTCGTCGTTGCCTGAACTGTCGCGAGCTGGTGGCAGTAATATATCTAAAATACGTTCTTCAGCAGCTTCTTCGGCTAAGTGTTTTACACGAGCCATTTCCCGCTCTTTGGTCATCTTAATGGCCATATCAGCAAGATCACGAATAATAGTTTCGACTTCTTTACCGACATAACCGACTTCGGTAAATTTAGTTGCTTCCACTTTAATAAAGGGAGCATTGGCTAGTTTTGCTAAGCGTCGAGCTATTTCTGTTTTACCGACACCTGTGGGGCCAATCATCAGAATATTTTTAGGGGTAACTTCATCGCGCAACTCTTCGTTCAGTTGCATTCTACGCCAGCGGTTTCTCAGTGCTATTGCAACCGCTCGTTTGGCATCACTTTGACCAACAATGTGGTTATCGAGTTCGTGAACTATCTCACGTGGTGTCATATTCGACATATTAATTCCTTACAAATTGGCGGTTATAGTTCATCAATCACATGTTGTTGATTGGTAAATACACAAATGTCACCAGCAATTTTCAATGATTTTTCAACGATTTCTTTGGCAGAAAGCTCGGTATTTTCAAGTAATGCTGTGGCTGCTGATTGGGCAAAATTTCCACCACTACCAATGGCAATGAGATCGTTTTCTGCTTGAATAACATCACCATTACCGGTAATGATGAGTGAGGCTGTTTCATCAGCAACGGCTAATAAAGCTTCTAGTTTGCGCAGCGCACGATCACTGCGCCAATCTTTTGCTAGTTCAACGGCCGCTTTAGTTAAATGACCTTGATGCATTTCTAGCTTGCTTTCAAAACGTTCAAATAGGGTAAATGCATCAGCTGTGCCGCCAGCAAAACCTGCAAGTACTTTGCCATTATATAAACGGCGCACTTTGCGTGCATTACCTTTCATTACAGTGTTGCCAAGGGAAACTTGACCATCACCACCAATGGCAACTTTGCCATTACGTCGGACAGAAACAATAGTAGTCACAATTAACCTCTTCCATATTGCCAACTGAGATAGTCGGCTTGTCTAATGTAGATTAGATAAGGGGTGGCTTAAGCTTTTTCAAGGGAGCGGTGATGAATAATAGTAAACAGACAACTTTAAACGATTTTAAGCTATACATTTGCGTTGTCTGTTAAAAACAATATCGTTCAGTGTTAAGTTGGCTGTAGGTTGAATTTTAGCTTGTAGCTATTAGATGAAGTGACTATTTTTATGATCGGCTGTCGGTATTTTATTGTTGTCGTTTATCGGTATTAATACCGATAAACGAGGCAAGCATTGAGTCAGTCTTTGAATACAGAGTTAGTATTTGTCGCTTTAAAATGGGGCTAGTTGACCACGCCAAGTTATGCCTTGAAACTGACGGTTTAATACTAATTTAGATACCTTAATAAATCCGCTGGAAAAGGCCTTAAGCAATTCATACATATATAAATACATTGCTAAAGTATCAATATTGAGTTAATCCCAACCCCAAATTTTACAAGCGTGGATTGCGTTGTTTTTTAATTTATGTTTATCTTTTTCTGCGTTACGTTTTTTATCGTAAGGGCCTAAATAAACTTTATACCAAGTTGACGAGCTACCAACAGATTTACCCACTTGTGCTTCTAAGCCGGTAAAGGCTATTTTTGCTTTTAATGACTCTGCTTGTTTACGAGTTCTAAATGAGCCACATTGCATTTTATAGGGGCCTTTTTTCTTAACTTCGTACTGACCTACTTCAATTTCTTTACTTTTTAGGTCATCAACGTAGGTCCATTTTTCCTTTGGTAGTTCAGGTAATTCAGCGACTTCTGTAGTCTTTTTTACCTTGATGACTTTAGGGGCAACAACGACTGCAGGTTGCTTGTCTTTAATGCTCCACAGCAGGTAGCCAAAACTGGGCAAAGCGATCACTAAAAAAGCGGCAATTAATTTTACTTTCAATGAGCTACCTTGAGCTGGTTCAACATTTTTTTTATATGGGCTTTGTTTTTTATTTTTTACTCGAGAGCGGGAAACGTAATCTTGATGTGCCATGAAAAACTTTATACTAGAAAACTTTCGTCAATTCTAACCAACTACTAAAGAAATATCACCCATTGAGTGCATTAATTGCATAAAACTCAGCCTAGGCTAAACATGAGTAGGGATTAAGGGAAGTTTAAAGACAAGTTTTTAGCTGTCAGCTGTCAGTAAGTTAAAGAAGCTTTGAGCTTGTTGTTACTGTGTTTTTGCTTCTGCAGTCCTCCCAATTTACTGCTTGTGAAATAGGCTGCTAGGCTGTGTTTTTCGACGCAGCAATTACCAGCTTAAGTCTACTGGGTCGATATCAATTGACCATTTAACTTTTGATTGCCATTCATTTGTGGCGCTATGGTGAATTAGCTTAAATACTGCTTGATGCAGCTGCTTTCTAGATTTGGCTTGCAAAATTAAGTGGAATCTAAATTTACCCGCCTTTTTTCCCATTGCTGCTGGCACAGGCCCAGCAAACTGGCAACCTTCAAAGGCTATTTGGGTCATAGCGCGTAAAAATTTTTCCGGGTAAGAAGGGTAGTTTGCTTCAGCTCTAAATAATGCTTGAAAGCTAAAGGGTGGCAATAAGGCTTGTTGGCGTTCAATAAGCGCTTGTTTAGCAAAGTGTTGATAGCCATTTTGTACTAAGTCTTGCAGTAATGGATGATCAGGGAATTTACTTTGTACCATGACTTTACCAGGCTTACTTGCTCGACCGGCTCGGCCTGACACTTGTACTAAAAGTTGTGCCATATGTTCAGCCGCGCGAAAGTCGTAACTAAATAAAGCCCCATCAACATCAAGCACAGCAACTAAGGTGACATCAGGAAAGTGATGGCCTTTTGCTAGCATTTGTGTGCCAATCAAGAGTTGATGCTCTTTATTACTGACCTCGGTTAATAACTTAGCTAAGGCACCTTTTTTACGCGTGCTGTCTCGGTCAATGCGCACGGTAGAATAATCAGGAAACAATTCACCAATTTTTTCTTCTAATTGCTCTGTGCCTTGTCCTAAGGGTTTAATGCGAACACTGCCACAACTTGGGCATTGTGGTGGAATGCGTTTTTGACTGGCGCAATGATGGCAAATCAGCAACCCTTGGCCTTGATGTAAGGTAAAAGGTTTATTACAGCGTTGGCAATCAGCAATCCAATGGCATTCTTGGCAGTTAATAGCGGGGGCATAACCACGACGATTAAGAAAAATTAATGCTTGCTCACCACGGGCTAAGGTATTTTTTATGGCTTGTTTTAAGCTACCGGAAAGGCCATGTTCCATTTGTTGTTGCGCCACATCTATTAAGCTGATTTTTGCTGTTGAGGCATTACCGGCACGTTTGCGTAATTGATGATAATGATATTTTCCGCTCAAGGCATTTTGCAGTGACTCAAAACTGGGTGTGGCAGTGCCGAGTATAATGGGAATATTAAGTTGTCTAGCTCTGAGTATGGCAATATCGCGCGCATGATAGCGAAAGCTGTCTTGCTGTTTAAATGAAGCATCGTGTTCTTCATCAACAATGATCATGCCCAAATCATTAAGCGGAGTAAAGATAGCCGAGCGGGTACCAATAACAATCGCCGCGGTTCCTCGTTGTGCTTCTAGCCAAGTTTGTAAGCGTTCTTTGTCGTTCAAACCTGAGTGATGCAGGCTTATCGGCACATTAAAGCGTTGTTCGAAGCGACTTAAGGTTTGCGGCGTTAGGCCAATTTCAGGTACTAAGACTAACACTTGTTTGTTGTTGGCCAGTATTTGCTCCATGGCCTGTAAATAAACCTCGGTTTTACCACTACCGGTTATACCATCAACTAAGTGACAAGAAAACTGCGCTTGCAGCTCTTTCACCGTGGCGACAATTAGCGCTTGTTCTGTTGATAATTCTAGTCGGTTATCTTGCTGTAATGCTTGCTCTTGCCATTGAAATAAAGTTACCGCACGGCTTTTACTATAAATGAATTCTTTTTTCTCCAGCGCATTAAGCTGTGCTTTATTAAAGCCAAGGGTTAATAGCTCTGACCATGTCATGCCTTGATGCTGGTTAAGCATAGTGAGTAACTCAGCTTGTTTGGGTGAGCGTTTGGCGGTAGTTGTTTGTTCTTCCTCGCTTAAGTCTGCTTTTGTTAACCAAACTTGCGGTAGCTCAACATCAGGTTGTTTTATTTGTCGCAATAAAACCGGTAATGCTTGTTGGAACACATCACCAATAGGATGATGGTAGTAGTCGCTACAGCGTTGAATAAAATGCAGTAATTGAGGTGAAAAACTGAAGTTGTCATTAACTCGACTGAGCACTGATTTTAATTTTTTAGCTGCATATTCAGTGCTTTCATCTATCGACAAAACAATACCAACCACTTGGCGAGAGCCAAAAGGCACAATAACTCGTTCACCTAATTGCACGGCGTTAGTGTTGAGTTCCGCCGGTAGTTTGTAAGTAAACAACTGGCGCATAGGAACGGGTATTGCAACTTGCAGGTATATATCTGTTGAAGTTATTGCCAAAAATACTGTCATATAGAAATAAAATGTTATGCATATTCTACTGCTTAATGACGTAATGCCAAGCTCGAAAATTCGACTAGGAGGATTTTTATGAAATTAAGCAATTTATTGCTCAATTTTTTAGCAATTTTTATTGCCATAGGAGGAGCGATACTATAACATTCGCCTCCATTATTTTTAACTCGTATGGTGCTTGGCAGCAATAATGACTGACCGAGTGGCGATGCGGCCTTAACAGAGGTTTCCCATGAAAGACGGTATCCATCCAAATTATACAGAGTTCAAGGCAACTTGTTCTTGTGGTAACATTATTACAACTCGTTCAACTGTAACTAAAGACATACATCTTGACGTGTGTTCAGAATGTCACCCATTCTATACTGGCAAGCAAAAATCTGCTGAGACCGGTGGTCGTGTTGATAAATTCAACAAGCGTTTTGGTGCTCTTAGCAAGAAGTAATTCTGCTAATATACCAGTAGAAAAAAGCACCTTTAGGTGCTTTTTTTTTGTCAAAAATTAAGCTTGTGTGTCATGTTAACTCAACATTTTTATCCTCTTAACGTCGCTTAAAATAAATTTTGTTATTTTTCTTAACTGCCAAGATCGCTTTAAGTTGTTCATCATAGCTAAATCACGTGATTTGGCCATATAGCAGAGTTGCTAAATACCTTACAAAATATACATACGCGTGGATCTCGACGCTTTGAAATAGCTAAATAGCGCGTTAAATACGGTGAGTAGTGCTTTATTTATTGACGTTATAACAAGAAAATTCAATCCTGTTTGGCGGCTAAAATAGTGAAATATTTCTTGTTAATATCATTTTGCTTATGGGGAATTTCTGCTATATTTGCTCTCTTTATTTTCGAATAATTTTATAAAGTTTATTGCGCCAGTATGCTCGCCAATAAGCAGAGATTATCGCCAAGCATTTAAGGTGTGATATGGCCGATCGCAAGCCAACCAAGTTTAGTAAAAACAATCAGTTTCCTCGAGACAAACAAATTGATGAGTTAAAAGTTCCGCCACATTCTTTAGAGGCAGAGCAATCAGTGCTAGGTGGTTTATTGTTAGATAACGAAACTTGGGACCGCGTAAGTGAACGAGTTGTTGCACAAGACTTCTATAGTAGATCACATCGTATTACTTTTGAGACTATTGGTCGGTTAATTGAGTTAGGTGAGCCGGTCGATTTGATCACCTTATCTGAAGCGCTTGAAAACGATCAAAAGCTTGATGATGTTGGTGGTTTTGTTTATCTCGCTGAAATGATGAAAAACACACCAAGTGCCGCCAATATCACCGCCTATGCGACTATTGTGCGTGAACGTGCGGTAACGCGCGAAATGATCAGTGTGGCCAATGAAATTGCAGAAGCGGGTTATGATCCACAAGGGCGTAGTAGTGCCGATTTACTCGATTTTGCCGAAACTAAGGTTTTTGCGATTGCCGAGCAACGTGCTAATAAGTCGGAAGGCCCAGAAAATATTAATTCAGTCTTAGAAAAAACGGTTGATCGTATTGAGAAACTTTGTGCATCACCGACTAACGGTGTTACTGGTGTTTCAAGTGGCTTTACTGATTTAGATAAAATGACTGCAGGTTTTCAAAAATCTGATCTCATCATTGTTGCTGGCCGTCCGTCTATGGGTAAAACGACTTTTGCCATGAACTTGGCCGAACATGCTGCCATGACTGAAGATAAACCCGCGTTAATCTTCAGCTTAGAGATGCCGTCAGAGCAACTAATGATGCGTATGCTGGCGTCACTTGGTCGTATTGACCAAACTAAAATTCGTACCGGTCAATTAGAAGATGAAGATTGGGCGCGGTTATCATCAACCATGGGCTTGTTAATTGAAAAAGGTAAAATGTTTATTGATGATGCGGCGGGCTTAACACCAACCGATGTGCGTTCGCGAGCACGACGTATTGCCCGAGATCATGGCGGTATTAGTATGATCATGATCGATTACCTGCAATTGATGCGTGCGCCACAATTTTCTGATAACAGAACCTTGGAAATTGCTGAAATATCTCGTTCATTAAAAGCCTTGGCAAAAGAATTAGAAGTGCCAGTAGTGGCGTTATCTCAACTTAACCGTGGCTTGGAGCAGCGTTCTGATAAACGACCAATAAACTCAGATTTACGTGAATCAGGTTCAATTGAGCAAGATGCCGACTTAATCATGTTTATTTATCGTGATGAGGTTTATCACGATGATTCTGAATACAAAGGTATGGCTGAAATTATTATTGGTAAACAGCGTAATGGCCCTATTGGTCGAGTACCTTTAACCTTCCAAGGACAATTTTCTCGTTTCGATAATTATGCTGGCCCGCACGTATTAGGCGAAGATTAAACGCCCATGACATTGCACACAGCCACGGCGATTATTGATTTAGATGCACTAAGTGATAATTACCAGCTTATTCAGTCATTATCGCCTAAGGCTAAAATTTTAGCGGTACTGAAAGCGAATAGTTATGGTCATGGTTTAGAGCTGATTGCTAAAGCACTGCCCAATGCCGATGCTTTTGGTGTCGCGCGTATTGATGAAGCGTTGGCACTTAGAGCCGCGGGCATTGTAAAACCTATTGTATTGCTTGAAGGTTTTTTTGCTAAAGAAGATATTGATATACTGGCGGCGAGTAACTTACAAACCATAGTGCATAACGAGCAACAGCTGGCGGCCATTTTGGATGCTAAGCTGGATGCTCCGCTAAAAGTTTGGCTGAAAATCGATACTGGCATGCATAGACTGGGTATTAATCCCGAGCAACTAGCACATTTTTATCAAGCGTTAAGTCAATCAAAAAATGTTCAGCAGCCCATAGTGCTGATGAGCCACTTAGGTTGTGCGGATGATAAAAACAACTTAGCAACAGCGAAACAAATCTCCTTATTTGATCAACTTAGCGCTGATTTACCCCTCGAAAAAAGTTTAGCTAATTCTGCTGGCGTTTTACTTTGGCCAGAAAGCCATTATCAATGGATTAGACCTGGCTTATTACTTTATGGTGTTTCACCACTAGCAGCAGATAGCTACATAGACGGTATTGCCCCAGTCATGACTTTGCAATCAAGTTTGATCTCTGTACGTGAAATTGCTGCAGGATCTGCGGTTGGCTATGGCGGTGCTTGGGTGAGTGAAAGTAACACTATTATAGGTGTAGTTGCTATTGGCTATGGTGATGGTTATCCCCGCCATGCCCCTAACGGTACACCGGTTTTAATTAATGGTCGACGTGTGCCGCTTATTGGTCGAGTAACTATGGATATGATCACGGTAGATTTAGGCGCTCAAAGCCAAGATAGCGTTGGCGATATTGCCACGTTATGGGGCAAAGGTTTAGCAGTTGAAGAAGTGGCTGAATTTGCTACAACTATTCCTTACGAACTTTTGTGTAATATTACCCGTCGTGTGCATATTCAGCTGGCAAAGTAACAATAAACATTCACTCTTAAAAGTTATAAAAAGTTATAAAAAGTGGCTAGGCTATGACAGTGAAGCCGTTCTAGATTGCATTTTATAATAGCGCGGTTATCAATCGTACACTTTGCCTTTTGCTGTTAGCACAGAAAATAGCGACTAAAGCCATGTAGATGGTTTAGTCGCTAAATAAAAACGCCCGTTACTTGGCTGTTTTTTCCCAAGCGAATGGCTTGAATGCATCATCAACAGGTGTTTCGGCAATATGATTGGTATAATTGCTGATCACTTTTTGTGATAAACCTAAAATAATCTCCAACAACTGTTGCTCACCGTAACCAGCAGCATAGAATGTCGCTAATTCTTCATTAGTAACATTGCCTCGATTACGAACAATAATTAAGGTCATATCAAGTAAAGCTTGCAGTTTAGCCGTAGGCATTGCTTGTTGATCACGCAATGCTTGCGTTAAATCAGGATCTACTTTCATTGAGTGTGCAATGCCGGTATGAGCGGGTACACAATATGTACAGCCGTGCTCAACATTGATACCTTGCCAAACTACGGTGAGTTCTTCTGCGTCAAATGAAGAGTTAACAAAAAGCTCATGTAATGTTTGGTATGCGCTTAATAAACCGGGTGACGAAGCTAACACGCCGTGCAAGTTAGGTAACATACCGTATGCACTAACTGATTTTTCTAATAGGGCTTTACTTTCTTGTGGTGCTGATTCAATCGTGTGTGTAGTTAATGTCGTCATATCAAATTTCCTTTATAAAAGCAGCTTGTAACAACAGATTGCTGTTGCAACAAGCTTATTGTTATTTAATGCTTAAAAAATTGACCAACCAGTTAAGAATATATTTAACATACCGGTCGGTAAGTAATTGCCTGTTATTGTACCGATCGGTATACTTAAGTCAACAGCCAGCAATATAAATAATTTAGTTTGTTAGGGCTTTGTTAAGTAAAATATTTATTAAGTTATAAAATCATGTGGTTATGTATGTATATGGTATTTAATATTGCCTTGATTATTAGTAATTAAACTTGATTTAGAGTTACTGAAGTTGAATAAGCGTAATTAAAGTTGAGCAAGGAAATAAAGCGTAGGCAGTTGTAGCGCTAAGCTGAACTCACGATAATGCATATCAATGGCTATCAATAGGTATAGGGCCTTCGAATTTCAGCAGTAAAGTTGAGGCAGGTAGTAGAGAATACTAGGGTAATTTTGGTGTTGGCGCAGCATGGTTTTTACCGGTACTAAATACGCCAGTCAACATAGTATCAATAACAAATTCAAGTTCTGTTGGTGGTACTTTTGAGCGCGCCATCGACGCGGTGCCTTTTAGTGCCGTGTATAAACTTAAGGCGTTACCGGCTGAATTTTCATTTAAGCCTAAGGATATTGCTTCCTCATCAGTGGAGAATAACTCGGTCAATAAAGCTTTGGGCGCTGCTTCTATGTCAATAAGTAACTTTGCCGCTTCTGTTGGAATATCACCACCAGCAACTTCTGATTGACACAGTACCAGATAACAACCTTTGGGTTGCTCAGTGCTGCATTGCATACCGACAATTGACATCATATAGTTTTTTAAACGCGTTTTTAAGGGTATGTTTGGTGCGTATAAAGCGCCAAGGTGGGCTTTCATATTATTTTCTATATAGTGTTGAGTCGCTTTAATAAATAAGCTTTCTTTATTACCAAACGCGCTATACATACTAGGTTTGTTAATATTCATACTCGTTGTTAAATCAGCTAAAGAAGCGCCCACAAAACCTTTCGCCCAAAACACTTCCATTGCTGCTTGCAATGCAGTTTGCTCATTAAATTTGCGTTTGCGACCACTAACCACAACAATATCCGTTCACTTTGTTTGAATATCTATATTGTACCAAAGGGTATTTTTAAGTTCAATCGCTCAAATAGGCATGGTAAAACACTTATAAAACTATGCTTCGATAGCAGATAAATAGCTATGTTTTAAACTTTTAACCACAGAAATCTAGTGTGTAGCCGAGTAATGCCAATTTCATTAATTAGGTGGTCTACTTTATACGCAGGAAAAATGGCCAAATATAAGGCATTTATTTTAATAACTAGTTGTTCTAATTATTAAATAAATAACGCAGTAGTGGGTTATTTTAACCAGTAAACATGATCAGATAATTAGTGAGATTGGTATAATACCACTTTCATTAAGCTTGTGATCTTGTTGTGCGCAGAGAAAATGCATCTGGGCAAGACGCTTGATTGAGCAATAGCTGGCTATTGTGATTGAGAGCACCTTAGCCTTGGTGTATTTTAACCAGCACAAGTGGGCAATAACGTAATGAGATTGGTATAATATGGCGATACATTACTCGCCACTCACGGTCAGTATTAGGGTTCTTGCACTGCTATGAACACGGTGCTCGCCTAGATAAATTCCTTGCCAAAGTCCTAAGTTCATTTGGCCATTTTTTAACGGAATACTGACACTACTGCCTAAGGTACTTGCCTTAATGTGAGCCGGCATATCATCAGGGCCTTCATAAGTATGACGATAATAAGAGGCATTTTCTGGGACGAAGTGATTAAAGTGACGTTCCATATCATCACGCACTGTTGAGTCAGCATTTTCGTTAATCGTTAACGATGCTGAAGAATGTTGGATGAAAAGATGTAACAAGCCAAAACGCACGGGGGAGAGCTCAGCGAGTATTTGCTCAATATCAGTTGTGATTAAGTGAAAACCACGTTGATAAGGTTGTAGTGTTAACTCTACTTGTTGCCACATGAGGCTTCTCCAAAGGTAATTTTAATTAACGTATTATTATAGTGTATAGGTTTTTTACATTGAGGTGTATGTTGTGGGATGAATATAGGTCGTTAGAGTCAGGTCTTAATATGCCGCTTTGTTGTGGTTAATGGTTGACGCCTCAGATGAAATTAACTGGGTTGTTTATATTTGGCCCGTCACGTTGACAGACTGAAGTTCGACCTAAAGAAATGGCCAAACACTATATAGCCTGCCATAGGCGCTATATGTAATGTTGATTTAATGTTTGCTTAAACCATAAACCTGTAGCGACATGGATCTTGATACTTGGGTTGTGACTAGAACGAATCCCACGTGTTTGTATGCAGGTACTTAGTTTAGGTAATTAGTTTTTTCTGAACATAAAAAAGCCCCGTATTAAACGAGGCTAAATATTGTTATGCAAAGCGATTATTTATTGAAACTAAATTCAATATACGCATTACCGTATTCAGACGTTAGCGGCATGATGATAACGGGTCCGTCAGCTTTGTGATGAATAGTGTGATCAATGCCAGAAACCACTATAGGGGTTGCCATATCAAACTCAATGCCTTTCTCACTTAGCATACGTTTTGCGCCGCCAGTAACCATATTGGTAATTTCACCCACTAAATCAGTAATTTCGTCATTGATTTCATCTGGGCCTTCACCAACCATTTTCTTCATAGTGGCCAGTGCTAACTTGGCTTCAAAGGTAATAGATAAAGAACCTTTAGTTTGTTTGCCTACCATACCAATTAAACCTGAAACATCGCCTTTTGCTATTTCATTTTTTTTCAAACGAGGTTTTTCAGGCTTTAATTCCATTTGCGCCATGGTTGACATAACGTTTAGCATTGAAGAAAGAAAGGGGTTGATAAAGTCTACATTCATAAATGTTTTTCCAAAAGCTTTTCTTTAATGTAGTTACTTGATTTTGCACATTTATCAGCAAAACCTAAATGTAACTATATTAATCATTAATTTTAATGTGATGCATAGTAACTGATTTGTTGAAAGTTAAGCTACCTTTTATCCTTGTACTGTAAAAATTAACGGTATTGACCTGTTGTGGATAACGCTTGGTTAGCAAGCTGTTGATTATTTTTAGTCCAATCAACGAATGATCGAACGCCGCTTCTTGATAAAGAAAAATTTTGCCTTTATTAACTTCAAATCCGATCCAGTTCAAGGGTATTGCTTGGCCTTGATAATAAAGCTGAAAATTTTCTTCAATATATTGGCGAATAATATTTTCGTAATCTGGATGAGCAATTGAAAAATGGATCTGCTTTGATTCTGCAATCGCGTTATCAATGTCGTGAGCGGTTATTTGGTGAATAACTTCAATCGACTGAGTACGCTCATTTAAGGTTAAATCCGTCATGCTAAAAAAATAACGGTGGGCAACCGCGTTAACGGCTAACCCACACAATAGCAAAACAAAAATTTGTTTAGCTAGGTTTAACAACATTATTGCTGTTCAACCTCCGCTTGTGCTTCTGCATTTTTTTCATCAGCACTTTTTAATTCAACGTTGTAATCACGCATCATGTCTTTTTTCTTACGTTTGTATAAATCAAAGCGAGACTTAATTAGACGTGCAGGCCAGTAGTTGTTACTAACATCTACATCCGCTGTCTCCCAGTTAGGGTCAATCGCAATGCCAGTTATTTCTTGGTCACGAATAAATAATTTAGACACTTTTTTGCTGTCACGACGCCAGATTTCAGCGGGTATTGTGACCCGTTCAACGCTGTTATCAGCATAAGTAAGATCTAAAATAATCGGCATAACTAAGCCACCTTTATTTTCAAAATCAACAATATAGAAGTTTCTTTCGTCAAGTAGTAGGTCTTTTTGCCATTGTTCTAATTTTTTATGGCTTTTGTTATATTTATTACGTGCTTTGTTTGTCGCGGTAAACTTGTCATGTTCGTTGTAAAAATCTAACAATTGAGGTTTATCATCCGTGCGAAGCCACTGGCCATTATTGCGAATTTTGCTAATAAAATCAGGTTGTTCGTTGTATAGTGCTCGTTCCCAAGCTTCTTCCGTATCTGGGTTTTGGCTATTTGGACGGTACAAGTGAATGTTACCTAAAGCAATATCAACATGATCTGTGGTGTAGAACCAACCACGCCAAAACCAGTCTAAATCAACACCTGAGGCATCTTCCATGGTACGGAAAAAGTCAGCAGGGGTCGGGCGTTTAAACTTCCAACGTTGGGCATATTCTTTAAAAGCAAAATCAAACAATTCACGACCCATAATAGTTTCACGTAAAATGTTTAATGCGGTTGCTGGTTTGCCGTAAGCGTTGTTACCAAATTGCAAAATTGACTCTGAATTAGTCATGATGGGCACTTGGTTATCACTTTTCATGTAACTGATCATATTAGCGGCATTACCACGGCGAGAAGGATAGCCTTCTTCCCATGCTTGCTCAGCGACAAATTGTAGGAAAGTGTTCAATCCTTCATCCATCCAGGTCCACTGACGTTCGTCAGAGTTAACAATCATGGGGAAATAGTTATGACCTACTTCATGAATAATAACGCCAATTAAGCCGTATTTAGTTTTGCGAGAATAAGTTTTTTCACCGGTTTCTTTATCTAACGTCGGGCGTGGGCCATTAAAAGTGATCATGGGATATTCCATGCCACCAACAGGACCGTTTACTGAGATAGAAACAGGATATGGATAAGCAAAGGTATACTTATTATATTGTTCCATCGTATGGATAATGGCCTCAGTAGAGTACTTTTCCCATAATGGATTACCTTCATTCGGGTAGTAAGACATTGCCATAGTGTCAGTTTTACCCTCTTGATAGCCTTGTGCATCCCAAATAAATTTACGGCTTGAGGCAAAGGCAAAGTCACGAACATTTTTCGCTTCAAATTGCCAAGTTTTGGTTTTAGTCGCGCGAGACTTTTCGTTTGCTAACGCTTCTTCAGGGGTAATAACTAAAACGGGCTTATCAGATTTTTTAGCTTTTTCTAAACGCTTACGCTGATTTTTTGTTAAGACCTCTTTCGGGTTTTGCAAGACACCAGTTGCCGCAACAACGTGATCAGCAGGAACAGTAATGCTGACGTTATAATCACCAAACTCTAAGGCAAATTCACCGCTACCAATAAACTGCTTATTTTGCCAACCCATTACGTCATAATAGGCTGCCGCGCGTGGGAACCAGCTAGCAACTTCATAAAGGTAATTGTCATCTTCTTTAAAGTATTCGTAACCTGAGCGGCCACCTAGTACTTTTTGCTCATGTAATTGGTAATTCCAATTAATGTTTAACTCGACACTATCGCCAGATTTAAGTACTTTTGGCAGATCGATGCGCATCATAGTGCCATTAATGACATAACTTAAGGCTTTGCCGTTTGCACCAGTAACCTGAGTAATATCATAACCGCCCTGAAACTCGTCTGTTTGAATGGCATTGCGGAAACTACTGTAAGTCACTTTTTTCTTAGGCGCGGTTTGTGTTGTTTTTGCACCGGAATTTTCGGCTAACTTATTTTGGTCTAACTGCATCCATAAGTAACGCAGGGTATCAGGAGAATTATTCGTGTAATCAATAGTTTCATCACCTGACAGGGTTTGCTTTTCGTCATTTAATCGAATATTAATTTTGTAATCAACATCTTGTTGCCAATATTGATGACCCGGTGCGCCAGACGCGGTACGATAAGTATTTGGCGTTGGTAAGCTCTCTTCCAGTTGACGAAATTTATCGTCACTTATGCTGTTTTTTGCTAAGGCCTGGCCACTAGCAGCAATACAAACACAAAGTAAGGCTGATTTAATTGAATATTTCATGATTCCCCTGATAGTTGTAAACCGAGTAATTTCTTAATAATCATGCGTTATAACACTTTTTTAACCAATAGGTCAGGTTGGTGAAGTGAAATATGCGACAAATTGCACAATAAATAGGTTAAGTTGTTGCTGTTGAATGTTTATCGTGACGGAACCGATTAGGCACTAAGGATTAATACCAGCACTTTACTCAATACTTTCTGGCAGCTGTTAACATTCTGGTATCCAATAGTTACAGCATTTCTATCAAAAAATTGTTTATTGGATTCAAGTCATAGACAAAATATCACGCCATTCAACACCTAGGTTTTAGTGATATTACTGAGCTTAAAAACTATGTTAACCTCGAACTGTTGAAGAGATAATGCAGCGAAAGTTATGATTAACTCATGCTAATGAAGATGAAAAGATTGCACTGACCGATTAAAATCTGTTGTTTTTTCAGCAGTATAAGTTTGTTTATTTGGTATAGTGAATACAAGATGAATTATTTTAAAAGCTCTTAGCGTTTTGTAATCTATAACAAGAATAGGCCGGTTAAATTTCACGAATTTTTTGTAGTCGTAAAGTATGCAGAACCAGTGCTTTATTCAGCTTTATTCAGCGATATTCAGCGATATTAACCCCTGTTATCTATAAAAAAGGATTTTTATGTTTTCAAAATTTCTAAAATCAGTGCTAATTTTTAATCGTTCAGAAAATAAAGCGCCAAACTTTATCCTCATCTATCTTTTAATATCACTGGCTTGGCACAATCAAATTTTTATTACTTTTTTTGTCAGTCATGGTGGTTTTACAGAACGATTAAATGCTGCATTAGTTGAACATTCTCATCAATATGTACTGGTGTTATTGTTGACCCTATTATTTTTTATTCTGCGTTTGTCGATGCTTTATTTACTCAATAAAACCGATGAGTTTATTGACGCAGATGAACCGATGATAGTTAAAGTAGGCAGTGACCAAATAGTTAAAGAAAATAAAGATGTGGTTCGCTTACTAGCGCTGTTGGGCGAAACCAAAGCGCAATTAGCTAAAGTAAAAGCTCGTGAGGTTTCAGCACAGGCAGATAAAAAAAAGACCATAAGTAACATCTTGGCTGTGCAAGCTGAGTTAGAACTAGCGTTAGCTGATATCGCTATATTGGGTAAGTCTAACGAAGAATTAAGGGCTAAACTTAAGCAGTATTTAGCAGCTTAAGTGATAAGTTGTTCATTAATGATTAGCTAAATTTAATTATTTAAGCTTGTCTTGTTAGTCATATTTAAACAAAAAATTGCAAGCTATTGGTATTTTAAGTGCCATAGCACAATATAATTTCTTTTGTTTCGCATCACTAAAGCCTTTATAATTAGTCAATATTTCAGGAGTTGTTATCTACAGCTACCTTCGCTTTACACTTAAAGGTTTTTTATCACTTTATGATTTCACATAAACTTTCTATTGCCCCTATGCTCGATTGGACTGATCGCCATTGTCGTTATTTTTATCGCGTAATGTCTAAGCAAACGGTCTTGTATACCGAAATGGTTACTACGGGGGCAATATTGCACGGAAAAGGTAATTACTTGGCCTATAACGAGCAGGAGCACCCATTGGTGTTGCAGCTTGGTGGTAGTGATGTAAAGGCGATGACTGAATGTGCAAAAATTGCTGAGCAGCAAGGTTACGACGAAATCAATATCAATGTGGGTTGTCCGTCAGACCGAGTGCAAAATGGCAAGTTTGGTGCTTGTTTAATGGCTGAGCCAGCGTTAGTTGCCGATTGTGTTGCTAGTATGCAAAACGCGACTAAGATCCCCACAACGGTAAAATCTCGTATTGGTATTGACGATCTCGACAGTTATGAGTTTTTGCAGCAGTTTTTAACAACAGTTAGTGCGGCGGGGTGTCAGCACTTTATTATTCATGCTCGCAAAGCTTGGTTAAGTGGTTTAAGCCCAAAACAAAACAGAGATATTCCACCACTTGATTACCAGCGGGTTTATCAACTTAAACAAGATTTCCAACAGTTAGATATTTCAATTAATGGCGGTATAACAACGTTTGCACAAGCGAATGAGCACATGCAGCATATTGATGGCGTGATGATTGGCCGCGAAATTTACCAAAATCCTTATATGCTAACCGAAGCTGACAATGAAATTTGGCAAGCTGGTGTTGAGGTTAAGTCACGACAAGCCGTGCTCAATGAAATGGTTGACTATATTGACCGTCACGTTGCCAGTGGTGGTCGTGCCTGGCATGTGGCAAGACATATGTTAGGTTTATGTAATGGCTTAGCAGGCGCTAAACAATTTCGTCGTTATTTAAGTGAAAATGCCAATGGCGAAAATGTCGGTGGTGAAGTACTGCAACAAGCTTTTGATAAAGTATTACAACTTAACCCTGAGCTAACAGTGATCTAAAGGTGATCTAGCCTTAATGTCGGTTTATTATCACTGAACTAGGTACTTTATATGCTGAATACTTAGCGCTATTTAGCGCTTTAAGGGTCCCAATACCGGAAAGTCTGTACTCGATTTTGGGACTTCGCTATCATTTTATCAGTAGGGTTTTGTTTAATTGATGTTTGCACAAATCTCACTATATATTAGTAAATTTAACCACATCGAAGGGATATTAGCGTCTACTTAGCCTAGTTAATGTTTGTATTAAAATAAATTAACTTTAAAAACAATGAATTAGGTTTCATTTAAATCTTGGCATAACCTTTGTAAGTGTTTATATAACTTATTTAATAACACGTTAAAAATATAGTGTTATAAACAGCTTAAAAGGAATTATACCATGCTAAGTTTCACGCTATTATTTACGCTATTTATGTTGCCTAGTGTTTGTGTGCTGGCGACCTCATTGATTGTCGCTCATTTAGAACAAGGTAATTAATCCTTGTTATCTGTTACCTTAAAACGTAAAGCTAACGAAAAATGACCTAAAATTGTTTATGGCTATTTAGTAATATAACTCACCAATCTAACTGCATTTTATACCTTGATTACGCTTTTGAAAGCTCTCTTTAGCTAAATACTGTACTTTCGTGTTTAACTCGGCTAATTTTGCTTTACGCTTATCAGCAAAAGTTTAGATTATGACGTATTTTCAGCAATTAATTTCCTGTATCGATTTGCACGCAATACTAGGGAGTAAAGACCTTGTGGTGTTAGATGCAAGTATTCCACCTGTGGGTAACATGACTGCACCAGCATATAGTTGGCCTGAATATCGTCTGCCCAACGCTCGCCGTTTCGACTTAAATCAACACTTCTCAGATCTCGCTAGTGATTTACCCCACACCATGCCATCAGCGAGTCATTTTGAGCTAGCTGCAAAAGCGTTAGGCATTAACCAGCAAAGCCAAATTGTGGTTTATGATGATTTAGGTTTATTTTCTGCCGCGCGGGCTTGGTATATGTTTAGAGCCATGGGCCATAAAAATATTGCCGTATTAGACGGTGGTTTACCTTATTGGCTCAAATTGAAGAAACCTGTCGCGGATCCCCAAACCAATATCCATGCTAAGCAGCACCAAGTTATTGGTAATTTTGTTGCCAAAGAGCAAGTAGGCTACTTTTGTAACTGGCGTGAAGTTGCCACTCAAACTGATTCGCAAGCTGAACTTATTCTCGATGCGCGTGCTGAACGTCGCTTTAAGGGACTAGATGCAGAGCCTCGTGCGGGTGTGCGTAGTGGCCATATGCCAAATGCAAAAAACTTAGCCTACAAGCATTTGTTCAATCAAGGGCGGTTTAAATCACCTGATGAATTAGCCAAAATTTTTGCGCATATTAACGCTAATAAACAAGCGATGATCATGAGCTGCGGCTCAGGTGTTACCGCTTGCATTTTGGCGCTGGCTGCAGACATTATCGGTCATAAAAATGTGCGAGTATATGACGGATCTTGGAGCGAATGGGGCTCGTTACCTAACACCATCGTTGAAACCGCCACGAATAACTTTGAGTAAAAATAAGGTTATCAGTACTGTCCCGCCAACCCAACTATGATGACACCAGCGTTTATTTTTCTGTCATCATAGCCACAAATCTACCTGCTAATGGCCTAGCTATAAATTTGATTATAGCTACAAAGCGGCCAAGTAAAATCTTAAATTAATTATTGGTCAATTTCACTAATTTCAGTGTAGATATTGACCATATTATAGTTTGACATATTATGTCTTGCGATGGGGCTTTATCTCTATAATTTAATAATAGTAATAATAACAATTAGTTAAATGTTTTTAAGCAATTGGCACAGCACTTGTAATAGTAATATCAGATACCAAGATGAAGCGTTAACTATTCACGCTTCATGTTACTCACATAAGGATATTAATAATGAAACTATTACAAAACAAACAGACATTACGCGCCGTTTTATTATCTTGTACGTTGCTATTTACGATCAATACTTATGCGCAAGATACCGGCTTAGCGCAAAATTTAACCTTAAGCGTGCAGGCACAAAAACAAAAAGTTCAGCTTGATTTATCTGCAGAACTCGCACATTCAATTAAGGCTGAGTTAGATCGTTTTTCGACTCGTTACAGCACAGTGAAAACTCAAGAGTTAGCGGCAGTTTCAAAGCAAAAAAAATTAGTGACAAAAAAACAACAAACTTCAGCGTATTAATAGGAGATATACCATGGGCATGTTTTCAAGATTTACCGACATTATTAACGCCAATATTAACGCCATGTTAGATAAGGCAGAGGAACCAGAAAAAATGATCAAGTTGATCATTGAAGAAATGGCAGAAACCTTGGTTGAAGTACGTTCAGCAGCGGCTAAGCAGATTGCTGAAAAGAAGACAGTGATGCGTCATATCCGTGCAATGGAAAGTCGCGTTGCACATTGGCAAGAAAAAGCTGAACTTGCTTTAAATAAGAGTCGTGAAGACTTAGCCAAATCTGCGCTAGTTGAAAAACAAAGTTGTACACAAAAGCTAGCAGAATTTAATCAAGAGTTAAGCCAATTTGATGAGTACTTAAATGCGCTTCAGCTAGATAGTCAACGTTTGCAAGATAAGTTAACGGAGGCGAAGCGCAAGCAGGAGGCCTTTGCAATACGCCAACAATCTGCAGAAGTGTGCTTGAAAGTGCGTGAGAAAGTTGCCATTGATAATATGGACCAAGCGATCAGTAAATTTGAGCTTTATCAACAAAAAATTGACCGTGTTGAAGCGGCAGTTGAAGCCTATGATATGACATCATCAAAATCTTTAGATAGCCAGTTTCGCGCGTTAGAAAATGATGAAACCATTGAGCAAGCGTTAGCGCAATTAAAGCAAAAAGTAGCTAAAGGTAGCTAAAAGTTAACGGGCAGTCATTATTAAGGCCGCGCTTTGATCTTGGATAATCCTTAGTGTTATGTTTATAACGCCTGTGGTTAGTTACTTTATTGGCGTGTTATTAATATTTTTCAATTTAATGTATAAAAGTGCTCAGCTTGGGCACGAGGAGTAAGTGATGAGCTTTAATCGCGAGTATTCAGTTAATAAAACCTTAACTAAAGATGTAGTACATAAAAAATTATCAGGTGTTTGTGGTGGTATTGCTAAGTATTACAATTTGCCTCGAATAGCCGTTAGAGTAGGCGCTATTCTCGCTTTATTGATGTTTCCTGTTGCCACAGGTGTCGCCTATTTAGTCGCTACCATGTTAATGCCGACTAAAGCTTAACGCGTTAAATTTGTTTGAATATATTTTTGAAGATATTAAAGGGAGCCAGCTATGTCATTTTTTAAATCATTATTTCTAGCCATTTTTGCCACACTATTTTTAACTTATGTGTTAGGTGTCAGCTTTATAGATTTATTTGATGTTGACATTTATATGGGAGAGCAATTGGTTGAACCTTTAAAGGCCATTAGTATTTCAGCATTAGTGGTGGTGCTACTGGTGTTAGTTGCCTTAGCAATAGCGATGAGTGTATTTGGTTCATTGATTTTTATTGTTATGCTGTTGCTAGGTGGCGGCGCTATGTTATTGGTGGGTGTGTTTTGGCCAATACTCTTAGTGGCTGGTGTTATTTGGTTAATCACACGAGATAAAAGCTCTGTTCAATGCTAATGCTTTTCTGCGGATATTAATATTAGTGGAGATGAAATGTCAGCAGAAAAGTTAAAAATAGTAAAATGTTCAACATAGCTAGTTGATCTTTACACTTATGTTCACAGCAAAAACACTGACACTAATAGTAGTAGTTAGTAGTTAGTAGTATTAGCTTTCAGCTTTCTATATTGAACCTATGGCCCATAAAGCTATGAGCAGAAGGTCGTTAAAATAGCTTACTGATTGCTATTAACTACATTAGCTACACTTAATAAAGTCATTGAAGTCATTACCTACACGAAACCACTTTTTTTCATCTTGGGTCAATATCCAGAAAATTTCATCACTGGTATTCCTCAGCGTAAATAAACCACAGAGCTCAATATGGATTTTTTTATTAAGGAGTTAATGCCGATGAGCAGAATACCCAGGGGTTTATTTGAAATAATTAAGTTATCCATTTCGCCCAAGCTTAGTTACAATGATAGTAACGAATCATAATATGAATAAAAAGGATGTATAGCAGCTTATGAGGAATGTACTTTTACCCATAATTTTACTGATGATAGTAGTGAGTAGTGTTTTTGCCAATGTAAGCTTGGCAAGTGAGAACGCTAAGCTGGTAGTTGAAAATGGCTATGCAAGGGAGAGTATCCCCGGCACGTCGATTTCTTCTGCTTATATGACGATAAAAAATTTATCAGCAAAAAATATTCGACTTATCGGCGCAGCAAGTGCAGTAAGCGACCGGATTGAAATTCATCAACATACCATGTCTGATGGCTTAATGCGTATGCGCCAACGTGACTATGTAGAAATTTCAGCTCAAAATAGTACCGTATTTCAGCCTTCAGGTTTTCATTTAATGATTTTTGATTTAAAACAACCATTAAAGGCGAAAGAAAATATTATAATTACCCTGTCTTTTGACGATCAATCTAGCAGAGATGTAAATTATACGGTTCAAGGTCTTAAACAGAAAAAGCATGAGCACCATTAGGAGTAGTTATGAAAGTTAATATCTCAATAAAAACTGTTATTTCAGGATTTTTAGCGCTATTTTTTGTGCTGTATTTACTTGGCGTTTATTGGAGCTTTGAACCAGAACAATTCGATATTCGTGCTGAAGTGACAAAAGCAGCAACAGCAGAAAATGTCACTCCTGTTGTGGGTTATACCACCACAACAGCATTAATTCGTGTTACTGAAACCTTACTGCATAAGCCAGGTGGTTATTTATCTAATGATGCGCTGCCACCGTCAGTGTTTTTAGATAATATCCCCGCATGGGAGTTTGGCGCACTTGAAATGATAAGAGATATGTCGTTGGTTATGCGCCAAGAATTTAGTCGATCGCAATCTCAGTCAGTTGAAAACAAAAATTTAAAAGTGGCTCAACCACAGCTCAATATTGATAACACCAGTTGGGCTATTCCTAGCGCTGAGGGTGAATACCAAAAAGCAGTGAATGAGCTATATGCCTACAGAACTGCATTGACTCAGGTAAATAATCAATCAGCTCAGTTTTACGCGCGTTCTGATAATTTACGCGCTTGGATCCAAGAAGCCACTAAACGTTTAGGCAGTTATTCTCAACGCTTAAGTGCCAGTGTTGGCCGTGAACAAATTAACGTTGATCTTGCTGGCGATAGAGTCGCAAAACAATCAACATCAAGCGCAGCAAGCATGGCGTTAAAAACAAGTTGGTGGGTGATAGATAATGAATTTTATGAAGCCCGTGGCGCTTGTTGGGCCTTATTGCACTTTTTGAAGGCCATCGAAATAGACTTCAATGATGTCCTAGATCAGAAGAATGCTAAAGTGAGTGTACAACAAATTATTCGCGAACTAGAAGCAAGCCAAGAACCGATTTGGAGTCCCATGATTTTAAATGGGGATGGCTTTGGTGTGCTGGCAAATCATTCGTTAGTAATGGCCAATTATATATCACGTGCAAATGCAGCACTGATTGATTTAGACGACTTATTGAGTCAAGGGTAATAAAACATGAAAAAAATAGCACTAGCAGCAGCACTTGCATCGATTTTATCTACTAATGTTCAAGCGGATGCTTTAGGTATTTATTTGGGTGGTCAACTATGGGACAACCAAGCTTCTGGCACTTTTGGCGATGGTAGCTCACAAATTGATTTTAACTTAGCAGATGAAAAACAAAACAGCTTTTTTATTGCCTTTGAGCACCCTGTGCCGTTAATTCCAAATATACGTATTGCCTCTACTTCACTAGAGACTATAGGTAACACAAGCTTAACGACTGACTTTGAATTTGAAGGTGAAACTTTTAGCACAGATGCTAATATTAATGCTAATTTTAATGTCAGTTATCTTGATTACACACTTTATTATGAGTTATTTGATAATGATCTATTATCATTTGATTTTGGTTTGACCGCCCGTGATTTTGATGGTGACGTAACGGTATCAGCACAAGCCAATTCAGGGGCTGAATCGGTTACACAATCAGCTAGCATTGAAGTGACTGACGTAGTACCTATGTTATATGCGAGAACTAACGTTGGCTTACCTTTAACGGGGTTAAATCTATATGCCCAAGGTAACTTTTTATCATTTGATGACCATACACTTTACGACTATGAAGTCGGCGTGAGCTATGAGCTTGTTGATAACCTAGTGGTTGATGTCAATATTAATGCCGGTTACCGTGCCGTTAAGTTAGAGTTAGATGACTTAAATGACTTGTACACCAATATTGAATTTGACGGTGTGTTTATTGGTACCACTATTCACTTTTAACGCGTTAAGTTAGTCACATTATAAAAAACAGAGTTGAGTAATCAGCTCTGTTTTTTATTATTTGAATCACGCTATTCTCTATAGTCATGTCAAATGCCATTTAGTACTAGGGATTAATGATAGTGCACTTTATTTCCCCCAGAGAATATGTGTATTTAAAGCATTTTTTGGCACCTTATCGGCAAACCAAGCGATTACTTATTCTCAGAAGCATAAGAAACTTAGCACATGCTTAAAGCTGTTGTGCTTAGGTGAAATATATCAGGACAAGACGCTCGACTCAGCAATCGCTTACTATCATGGAGAGCGTAAAGGTTTTTAGTTCTAGGAAAAACCTAAGTACCCACATTCATGCGAGTAACACTGTCATGGTATATTTTAACCCGCACACGAGGGCAATAATTGAATTGGTATTATTAACCGCTTTGGCCGTCTTTTCTAATGCAGATGCCTGCTTCCTTCCTTATCAATGTTAAAGCGCTAGATTAAACATTTAGCTTAGATGTATTTAACTTTCAATGCGTTGATAAATACTAGGGTGCAGAGGTAGTGATAATGCCTTATTAGCTAGCTAGCTTAAGCAGTAAGTCACTTACTTCGGTTAACTTTTTGATGCTAATGGCTTAATAAGAGGGACGTTTAACGAGTGAATAAAGTTTTAATACTCTTGCTGTTGAATAAATAATAAAAAAGCCATCAACTTAATGTTGATGGCTTTTACTTTTATAGGTTTTGAATTAACAACCTAGCTATGAAACTATACTTTTTTGCGACGAGTAAATAACATAGGTGTTAGTAGTAGCATTAACCAACCGAATGAACCACTTTCTTTCTTATTAACAATTGAAGCTGACGCCGCTGTTGTATTAGTGTTGCCGTTTCCATCATTAACCGTTAGTTGGAAAGATACTGTTTCATCTTTCGATACTTTTGGCGCTACAAAGGTAAATGATGCAGCACTTGCATCAAAGCCAACAGGCGTACCTGAAAGTTGAACCCAAGAATAGGTTAATGCATCAGCATTAGCATCTGAAGAGGTTGAACCATCAACAGTTACTGAACTTCCTTCTATTGCTGTTGCAAACCCTGTAATTAAAGCTACAGGAGCCACTTCAACCACACCAAACGTATAAACAGACTCTATTGCATCACTGCCTAAAGTGTTCGTTAGTCTAACTTCATTATCCATACTTGCAGTACGAGGAATTAAGTCAAAACCAACTGACAACATTTCAGTTGACATGCCAACAGCACGAGTAATTGTCCAAGTAACAGTGTTATCTGCAACAACACCATCGTTATTTACGTTTGCTATTTCCTGACCTGAAGTGACTTCAGCAACTAGCGTGTAAACTTTATCACTGTTAGTGAAGTTAGGAGCAATGTTGAAAGCTACAGGATGTGCTTCACCTGGTGTTATTGTTTGCACACCATTTTCTAGCTCATCCGATACACTTTCTACAACATCTGGTTCACCTAATGTGATTGACCAAGGTAATACGATATTACTACCAGCATCTTTTAATTCAATCAAGCCAGCTATATTTTCTGCGCCTGTCCAGCTTAGTGTTAAGTCGAAATCTGCATTATTTTGAATTACCGATGTAGTGACAACTTCACTAATTGAACCGTCAACCAATTGCGTTGTAGACACTTTTACATCGACAGCATCAGTGGCACCAGGTGCAGATGGTGTGTAGGCTCTTGCTACAACCAAATAATCCCCAGCCGGTAAATCTGTTAAAGATACCATTTCATTAGAGCTACTACTAAAGCTACCAGCAAGGTATGTGCCGTTGCCATCATATATTTCTAAATCAGCATCTGGCGCCTCATCAGAGATCATCGAAAATACAGCTAAAGGTATAATTGCATCAAAGGTAATTGAAAATAAATCAAAATCACCATCTGTAACCGCTAATGTACGCTCTTCAATGACTTTCGCTTCGTATGTTGAAGCAGTTACTGTGCCTGTCAGGTTTTTGGCTTTCAAACCTGTGTAAGTAATAGAACCATCAGCACGGTTGGCAACAACAGATGCTTCTGCAGGCAGGTTATTACCTGATACTTGCACCATTACGGGTAATCTAGCACTAGGAATAGCTTCAGAAGTTAAGGTCACGTCACCGAAGTTCCATGCACTTACTTCAGCTTCGCTAACGTCAGAAGTCACTGTAATGGTTTGTGTTTCACCCGCTTTAATATCGAAGCTTGTTGGTGTAACGGTTAACGCCATTTTACTCACAATTGGAGCTTCTACAGTGCCGGTAGTTGGTGTGTTTGCTGTAACTGTCCAATTTGCATCTTTAGTTGCTGTAAATGTACGAGTCCATGAACAGGTATCGATACATTTAGTGTTAGACATTGAAGGGATGTTTAATGATGAAGGAACACCTGCAACAGCAGGGTTTGCTTTCATGTAGTTAGCAAAAGTTTCATCCATGATTAAACCAGTATCCGTTGCTAAATTAACACGAATGCTACCCGACCCCATATCAAATACATCAGCCGCAGTTTCACCATCTTCTTTACGAACATCAGTAACAGCAGTCAACATTAATGCTGAACGAATATTATCAGGTGTCCATGTTGGGTGAGCTGATTTCAATACCGCACCTGCACCTGCAGTATGTGGAGCTGACATAGAAGTACCTTGCAAGAAGGCAAAATCTGCAGGAGCTGTGCCAGTTACATCATGTCCAAATTGTTGATCTGAATAGGCAGCATAAATAGATACGCCAGGCGCTGTCACTGATGGCGTCATGATATCCGCAACAGTGTTGTTAGGACCGCGTGACGAGAACTCAGCCATATCATCAGCTTGACCAATTTTAAGCTCACCTTCTGCAGCTGTAATGGTTGCCATGTGGTCTGAGCCACTTTTTAACCATGTACGTAAAGCGTTACCGCTGGCACTATCGATATGAATACCTGGAACAACATAAACATCATTAGCTATGCTATTTGAACCGCCATCAATATTGCCAAGTACAAAACCACCAGAACCACCTGCAGCAGCATTAATTGCTTTAGCAACACGAGCAATTTCGCCGCGGTCACATACAACGATTTCGCCACTAAAAGTATCCGCAGGGAAAGGTTGTAAACATTGTGCAGAATCGCCATCAGGGTCGTTGCTGTTAGTGTAATCACCAGCCCAAACGATACTTGCTGTAATACCACCAGAAGCACTTTTACCTTCAATAGCTGCTAGATCTGTATTACCACCAGTAAAGTCACCAATTTCTTTATCAAAAGCCACTTCACGACCGTGGGTTGAGGCACCAACAACGGTATACCATGGGGCACTTTTAGGGGTTGTATATGCATCTGGTCCACTGTTACCTGCGGATACTGCAGAGAATATACCTGCTTCTTGTGCCGCTAAAAAGCCAAGTTCTGTTGAACTTCTCCACGGATCACCACCACCACTAATTGAATAGTTAAGTACATCTACACCATCTGCTAATGCGTCATCTAGTGCTGCAATAATCGCTGCACCAGGACAACCTGAATAGGTATCACCTTGGTCACCAGCGTTACATATTTGGTAAGCTACAATATTTGCGTGCGGAGCAACACCTGAAATTTGACCGAACTCGAAACCTGTTGTGTTTATGCCATCGCCTTCGGCTTTACCTGTTTCTGCATCAACTAAAGGAACATTTTTTAAAATATTGCCACCGGCTGTACTTGCCGTGTGAGAACCGTGTCCACCGTAATCTTCACCGTTTTTGGCTGGTGGAGTATCACCAAATACAGCAGTATCATCATAGTTATCTGTAACCACTGAGTATGAACGCACACCAATTAACTTATCATTACACATTGACGCGAAATCACCGGCACAGTCACCAACATAAACGCCAGCGCCCCATGGATTTATGTGATCATAACCATCACCGCCAACATCAGCGAAGGAATCATGATCTGAATTTACACCACTATCAATTACACCGATTATTACGCCTTCGCCCATATTCGTTGCTGATGGGCCTTTACCTTCCCATACTGTTGTTGCACCGATATGGATTGGACCTGTATCAGTGTCCATGTGTTCCATGCGCTCACGCTCAACAAATGCAACACTGCTTAACCTTGATAGTTTCGCTGCTTGTGCTTGTGTTAGGCGAAGAGCCATGCCATTTAAGGCATTTTTATAACGGTAAACAACTTCTGCTTTTTTTCCTATCTTACTAGATGCTTGCGCCAGGAAGTCTTGTTGCTTAGTTTCAAGAAAATTAGCATATTGAATCGCTTCTTTTGACTTCGTGTCCAAACGCAACGCATCACGAACTTGTTGAGATGACATTTTGCTTTTTGCTAAATTAGCATATAAATCTTTTTTAGCTATTTTAGGGTTGGTTGCTGCAAGACCAGTAATACTGCCATCATAAGTAGCTAATGCCATATCATTTAAACGAACAATGTAAGTGTATTGGCCTTGAGCTAAATCAGCTTCAAAAAAGAATTTCTTAGCAACTGGGCTGTTTACAGCACCTTTGCTATGTGTTGTTGAAGCAATTATTTGACGAGCATCATTGATACTTGCCATAGAACTTAATGATGCGGTCATTATTGCTGTAGAAACAGCTAATGCGACTTTATTTTTCAATGATAATCTCCTTTACGCTTATACAAGCGCATTTTATTATATTTAACTGATACAAACTTTAGCCGTTTATATTCAAATTAGGTTGCATATTTATTCTTAATTGATTGTATATAAAAACAATTTAAGAATTCTAAAAATATGAAAATTTAATATACCATGTGTAAATTAAATGTAAATTTTTAGATTTAAAATATTTACTTCATTATTATCATCAGCATTTAAAGTGGCAAACAGTGCCTACAAAATATTTATTTAATTTTTCTTGTGTTTGAAAAACACACGTCTTTAGGCTGACAATTAGTCGGTAAGTTACTTTGTATTTTTGTTTAACGCTAGAGTTTGAGGGATTTACTTTACTTTATTTTTTGGGGGGCTTTAATAATCAAATGCGGGCTGTGGTAATATTTTGATTGAAATCAGTAGGTATGTTTAAGAAGTTGTGTAGGGACATATAGCTTTTAATTTTGATAGCCTACGAGTAATTCGTAAGCTAATCAGAGGGTGAACTTAGCTTAGACTTACTTAATGGGTTGTACCGTCAATAAATTGTGCTAATTGAGGACGCTTAAATTCATAAGTGGTCAGACAATAATCACAAGTCATCGAGACACTACCTTGCTCAACAATAATACTTTCAAGTTCGCTCGGTTCAATTTGAGAAATGGTATTTAAACACTTTTCTTCTGAGCAACTACATTGATAGCTAACGGCTTGTGGCTCAAAGAGTCTAACCTCTTCTTGATGATATAACCGGTAAAGTAAGTCTTCGCTAGCTAATGAGAATATCTCTTCAGATTTAATCGTATTGGTTAGTTGGCACAAGTGCTCAAAATCGGCTTGTTGTTGCTCTTTATCATCACCATCAGGTAGTAATTGAATTAAGGTGCCTGCTACTTGCGAGCTTTGCTCATCACTAAATAGCCAGATTTTAGTGGGGATTTGTTCTGAAACATCAAAGTAGTGTTCTAAGCATTCGGCCAAGGTATCTTGCTCAAGCGCTACAACACCTTGATAAGGTTCGCCATTGTTCGGCCGAATAGTGATGATCATATTGCCTTTACCGATAAGGTCTTTCAGCGCTGTTGCATCGGTTTCGCTCACCATACGTGCAATACCGCGCATTTCTTGGTGATTACTGCCATTTACGGCTAAATATCCTATTGGGCCATCGCCTTGAAGTTGTACAGCGATTTCACCTTCAAATTTTAATGTTGCCGTTAATAAGCAAGTTGCTGCCACCAATTCACCTAACAATTGCTTTACGCCCAGCG
Organism: Colwellia sp. MB3u-45; assembly: GCF_014077005.1. GTDB lineage: Bacteria > Pseudomonadota > Gammaproteobacteria > Enterobacterales > Alteromonadaceae > Cognaticolwellia. The sequence continues at coordinate 54,901 of NZ_JACGVC010000042.1, forward strand.
GGTAGTCGTGTGCAGCAACAATGTCTTGGAAGGTTTGGCTTAAGTTAACCAATTCGCCTCGAGCATGTAGGTTGTCAAACAAATAGCGATTTAAGATATCTTTTTGCATGGTCACTGTTTATATCCTTTCTTTTAATTGCCGAATTTGTCGACGTTGTTTCTTATCTGGTTTAGTGTCACTGGCTGGGCTGAGCAAAATACCCTGCTGGCGAGCTAAGTTGTTTTTCTCACGGGTTTTAACGCTTTCAGGCGTTTCTTGATAAAGTGTTTGAGCAAAACTTGCATCTCGGCGTTTATCCGCCAAAGCAATGACCAAAACATGTTTTTCTTCAAAACCTTGGCGAATGGTAACGCGATCACCTAAAACCACAGCTTTGCCTGATTTACTGCGTTGGCCATTATAGAATACTTTACCGCCATCGATCATCTGTTTTGCAATCGCTCGGGTTTTATAAAAGCGCGCTGCCCACAACCACTTATCTAAGCGGGTTGACTGGGTATCGTTTGTCTCGATAACGTTAGGTTTGTTCATTGTTTTGTTTATATCCCGTGCAGGCATTATAAATTGGCGAAAGTTAACATAACGGTAATGTTTACGCTAGTTAGAATGCATTTGGTTACATTTTTAAGCTTATACTAGGTCATTAAATAAGGTCATTAAATTATTGTTCACCTTTATTGCTTAAAATACACTAAGACAGCGCCGGTTATGTTTAGTTTGAAGCAATGAACACTTACCCTGATTTACTTTTGCTGTGCGCAACTAGATCACAAACATCATGAAAAATGGCATAATTATAGGTAAAAAATAATATGACGTCTTGTTGCCAGACGTTTGGTCAAGTATCATCAAAGTGACTTTAAATTTCCAGATAATAAAAAATTATAAAAAATGACATTATCGAATAACCTATCAAACGCTTTTGAGCAGCTTGCTAAGCTGCCGCAACAAAAAATTACCCAAGTCATTATCTTGGTGTTGCTTAGTTATATTGCCTTTCTCTTTGCGCAAATAACTTGGCTTGGGTTAGCAAAGAGCGATCATAATGCAAACTTAACACTTAATGATTTATCGTCTGTTTCAGTAGCGCCAAAAGAACAAGTTCAGGTAAAAGCCATTCAAGTACTGAATCTTTTTGGTGTTTTTTCTCAGCAAAACGTAAATCGTGTTGAAGAGGTTGTTGAAGACGCGCCAGAAACACGGCTGCAACTCATTCTAACCGGTGTGGTTGCCAGTACTAACAAAGCGACTGCCGCGGCCGTAATAGAAAGTGGTGGAAAGCAAGAAACCTATAGTATCGGTGAAAATATTAAAGGCACTCGGGCCGTGCTAGAAGATGTTTTTCACGATCGTGTCCTGTTAAAAGTATCAGGTGGCTTAGAAACCTTAATGTTTGAAGGCTTAATATTTGATAAAAACATTAATATTATTAAACCACGTTACAACCAGCAATCTGTGACGCAGCCAACAGAAAATACCAGTCAAAAGTCTTCACCTGATGATTTTTCACCCACCAATATTGTTGATCAACGAGATAATAAAGCGCTAGCGCAAGTGACCAAGTCGCTGCGAACAGAATTGGCTAGCGACCCCGGTAACATTACTGATTACCTAAAAATCTCTCCTAAACGAGAAAATGGTAAAATTACCGGCTATCAATTAATGCCGGCAAAAGATCCAACTTTTTTTCAAAGTGCGGGTCTTAAGTCCGGTGATGTTGCGGTACAAATGAATGGTTTCGATTTAACCGCGCCACAAGAGGCAGCTCAAGCGCTACAATCTTTAAAAGAACAACGCGAAGTTTCGCTGTTACTTGACCGTAATGGTGACATAACAGAAATACTCTTCAGTATAGACAATTAGAATAAAAGGAATAATAAATGCGCAAATTATTAAGCGCGCCTTGGTATAAGCGAAGCTTTACCGGGGTTGTTACTGCAGTTTTACTCAATAGTGTTTTGCTTTCTGCCAATATTAGTGCTGCAGAATATTCGCCCAATTTCAAAGGGACAGAAATTGGGGAATTTATTAATATTGTCGGTAAAAACTTAAGAAAAACCATGATTGTCGATCCGAACGTACGCGGCAAAGTGAATGTTCGTAGTTATGACTTATTAACTGAAGAGCAATATTATCAATTTTTCCTAAATGTTTTAGAAGTTTATGGTTTTTCTGCCGTATCAATGGACAATAATATTGTCAAAATTATTCGAAATAAAGATGCAAAAACCTCATCTATCCCAGTAGTTGGTAATGAAAACCCCGGTGCAGGTGACGAAATGGTTACCCGTGTGGTTGAAGTTAAAAACGTCACAGTTCGTGAGCTTACGCCATTGCTGCGCCAATTATCAGATCAAGCTGGCGGCGGCAACGTGGTTAACTATGATCCTGCCAACGTTATTATGTTAACGGGCACCGCAGCTGTCGTTAATCGCTTGGTAAAAATTATTGAACGGGTTGATAAAGCGGGCGATCAAGACGTACAAATCATTAGTCTTAAATATGCATCGGCTGGCGAAATGGTCCGTATCATTGAGGCAATGAACAAATCTGGCCAAGGTCAAGGCTCTGCTACACCGACTTTTTTAATCCCTAAAATTGTGGCTGATGAACGCACCAATAGCGTTATTGTTAGCGGCGAAGTCAAAGCACGTGAGCGTGTGGCAAGATTAGTGTCGCGCTTGGACAGTGAATTAGAATCGAACGGTAACACACGGGTCTATCATTTAAAGTACGCAAAATCTGAAGACATGGTGAAAGTACTTCAAGGGGTTAGTGAATCTATTGAAGCAGACTCCTCTACAACAACTTCATCATCGCGAAAAAGCAACACACGTAATGTCAGTATTGACGCTCATGAAGATACAAATACTTTAGTTATTACCGCCCAACCAGATATGTTGCGCTCATTAGAAGCGGTTATTCGCCAGTTAGATATTCGTCGTGCTCAAGTGCTGATTGAAGCGATAATTGTCGAAGTATTTGAAGGTGACGGTGTCAACTTAGGCGTGCAATGGTATAGCGAACAAGGTGGTGTTACTCAATTTTCAAACGGCGTTGCACCGATTAGTTCTGTGGCCGCGGCTGCAGAAGCGGCTCGCTCAACTCCCGGAACAAAAGGTTCAACAGTCACATCAGAAAGTGGAGCGGTTACGGTTAATCCTGATCAAGCCGATACTAAAGGTGATTATAGTTTACTGGCCCAAGTATTAGGCTCTGTTAGTGGCACTATGTTCGGTATTGTGAAAGATGACTGGGGCGCGATAGTCCAAGCGGTAAGTTCAGATACCAATTCAAACTTATTGTCTACGCCAAGTATTACTACACTAGATAATGAAGAAGCTTATTTTATTGTTGGTCAAGAAGTGCCTATTATTACTGGCGCGCAAACGGGCAGCAACAATAGTAATCCCTTTCAAACGGTAGAGCGCCAAGAAATAGGCATTAAGTTAAAAGTAACACCACAAATTAATGAAGGTAGCGGTGTGCAGCTAACCATTGAACAAGAAGTGTCTTCGGTCAGTGGTGCTACGGGTGTTGATATCTCAATCAATAAACGTGAAATTAAAACCACCGTGATGGCTGATGATGGCGCAACCGTTATTTTAGGTGGCTTGATTGATGAAGATGTGCAAGAAAGTGTGCAAAAAGTACCTTTACTAGGCGACATTCCATTTATCGGCCACTTGTTTAAATCCACCAGTAATACCACGCGTAAGCGTAATTTGATGGTGTTTTTACGGCCAACTATTGTCCGTGATGGCAAGTTGATGAATGACCTGAGTAGAGAAAAGTACAACTATATTCGCGCGCTAGAAATTCAAAAGAAAGAAGCGGGTCTTGAATTAATGTCGGGTGAGAAGTTGCCTATTTTGCCAAAATGGAATGATCAATTGGCATTACCACCGTCGTTTGACGAATACATGAAAAAGCGTGATGAAGAAAAGTCATCTGCTGAAAACGAATAGCCATGAGTGACATTGCCCCACAAACACAAGTGCTTGTTAACGCAAATGAACAAAGTGTTGCCAGTGAAAACACCTTAGCATCTGATGCGTCGTCAACGATTGCCGTTAGTGACATTTTGAAAGATGAAAATGTTCGCTTTCGCTTACCCTTTGGTTTTGCTAAGCGCCACAGTGTGTTAGTGGCAAATGACCATGGTGTATTACGTTTAGTTTGCACTGACTTGCTCAGTGCTAATATTTTGTTGGAAGTACGTCGTGTACTCAAAGCCCCTTTTACCCTTGACGTAAAAAGTGCTCAAGAGTTTGAACAATTGTTAACCATTGCTTATCAGCGCGACTCATCAGAAGCGCAACAAATGATGGAAGACATTGGCAACGAGGTTGACTTATATTCCCTTGCCGACGAGATGACCGAAACCGAAGACTTATTAGAAAACGAAGACGATGCACCGATTATTAAACTGATCAATGCCATGCTCAGTGAAGCCATTAAAGAAAACGCTTCTGATATTCATATTGAAACCTTTGAACAAGCGTTGCAAATTCGCTTCCGTGTTGACGGCGTATTACGTGAAGTGTTAAAACCTAATCGTAAATTAGCCTCATTACTTGTTTCACGTATCAAGGTGATGGCCAAACTCGATATTGCGGAAAAACGTATTCCTCAAGATGGTCGTATTTCGTTAAGAATAGCGGGTCGAGCCGTAGATGTGCGCGTTTCCACCATGCCAACAGGCCATGGCGAGCGTGTGGTTTTGCGCTTACTAGATAAAAACTCAACACGTTTAGACTTAAAAGACTTAGGCATGAGCGATGGTAATCGAGCACGTTTTTCTGAATTAATTGAAAAACCCCACGGCATTATACTGGTTACCGGGCCGACAGGATCAGGTAAAAGTACCACTTTGTATGCCGGCTTAAGCCAAATTGATAGTAAAGAACGTAATATTCTCACGGTTGAAGATCCCATCGAATACGCTATTGAAGGTATCGGACAAACACAAGTTAATACCAAGGTGGATATGACTTTTGCCCGAGGTTTACGCGCGATACTTCGCCAAGATCCCGACGTGGTTATGGTGGGTGAAATTCGAGATTTAGAAACGGCCCAAATTGGTGTGCAAGCAAGTTTGACCGGACATTTAGTCTTATCTACCTTACATACCAATACAGCGGCAGGCGCGATAACGCGTATGGAAGATATGGGTGTTGAACCTTTCTTACTTTCATCAAGTTTGTTAGGGGTTTTAGCGCAGCGATTAGTCAGAACCTTATGTCCGCATTGCCGCGAATGTAGCACTCCATCAGCGGAAGAGCGCAAGTTATTGCAACTAAGTGACGACGATACCGCGCCAATATACCGATCTGTTGGTTGTGAAGATTGTAACTTTAAAGGTTATCGGGGCCGAACCGGTATTCATGAACTGATTGTCGTTGATGAGAAAGTTCGTGCATTAATTCATAACGGTAAAGGTGAGCAAGCGATTGAAAAATTTATTCGTAAATCGACACCCAGTATACGCCGTGACGGTTTTGATAAAGTCATGCTTGGCGAAACCACGATTGAAGAAGTATTGCGTGTTACGCGCGAAGACTAACAGTCGACTCACTAAGTGCCGAACTAAGTACCGAACTAAGTATAGATAAATTGTAAATTATGGCAGCATTTGATTATCAGGCGGTAGACAGCCGAGGCAAAAATAAAAAAGGGGTTATCGAAGGCGATACCCCTAGACATGTGCGTAATTTATTGCGCGAACAGGGCTTAATGCCGATTGAGGTTACGCCCTGTCTGCAAAAAAGTAAGCAAGAAAGTAAAAAGTCTATTTTTGCTGGCGGTAAAAAAATATCAGCGTCGGAGCTGGCATTAATCACACGGCAACTATCAACCTTAGTTGAATCAGGCTTGCCGATAGAAGAATCCTTGATGGCTGTTGGTGAGCAGTGTGAAAAAATTGCTATAAAAAGCATGATTATGGCGGTGCGTACAAAAGTCACCGAAGGCTATGGCTTAGCTGAAAGTATGGCGGAGTTTCCGCAAATCTTTAATCACTTATTTCGCGCTATGGTTGCTGCGGGTGAAAAATCAGGCCACCTCGAGAAAGTATTAGACCGTTTAGCGGATTACACCGAAAAGCGACAACAACTGCGCTCGCAGCTTATTCAAGCCTTGGTATACCCGGTTATTATGACCGTAGTGGCCACTGGCGTTATTGCTATATTACTGACCGCTGTCGTACCAAAAATTGTTGGCCAATTTGAGCACATGGGCGCTAATTTACCCGCCACTACCCAGTTTCTCATTGCCAGTAGTGACTTTTTACGTGACTATGGTTTAGTTATTGTGCTGATTGTCGTCGCACTGATGTTACTTTGGTCGCAACTGCTGAAAAAGGCCAGTTTTAGGTTTGCCTATCATAAGCGTTTTCTTGCCATACCTGGCATAGGTAAAGTAGCCAAAAGTGTCAATACCGCAAGATTTGCTCGTACCTTGAGCATTTTAACCGCGAGTGCCGTTCCTTTATTAGAGAGTATGAAAATATCGGGTGAAGTACTCGACAATTTATATATTAAGCAAAGTGTTAAAGAGTCAGCGGATAAGGTCAGAGAAGGAACAAGTTTACGGGTGTCATTAGAGCAAACTAAACTGTTTCCTCCCATGATGCTACATATGATCGCCAGTGGCGAAAAAAGTGGTCAGCTTGAGCATATGTTAGGTCGAGCTGCAGATAACCAAGACCGTGAGTTTGAGGCGATTATTAATATATCATTAAAAGCATTTGAGCCCGCTTTAATGGTGGTAATGGCCGGTATTGTATTATTTATCGTGATGGCTATTTTACAGCCAATTCTTCAGTTAAATACGTTAATAGGAAATTAGAAATGAAAGCAGTAAGAAATATTCGAGGTTTTACCCTGTTAGAAGTTATGGTCGTTATCGTCATTTTAGGCATTTTAGCCAGTATGGTGGTGCCTAATCTACTTGGCAGCCAAGAGCGTGCCAATATCCAAAAGGCGGTGTCAGATATTAATGCGTTGGAAACGTCTTTAACCATGTACAAAATGGATAATTATCAGTACCCAACTACAGAGCAAAGCCTAGAAGCCCTAGTCACTGAAACGGATATAGAGCCAGCGGCACGTCGTTTTCCACAAGGCGGTTATGTTAAGCGTTTACCTAACGACCCTTGGGGCAATGAATATCAACTACTAAACCCCGGGGAACATGGCGTTATGGATGTATTTTCTATGGGACCTGATGGTGAACCTGGTACAGACGATGACATTGGCAACTGGAATCTAGGCGATTATCAATAATCAGTCGCCTAAATTATTGACTCACTATGAAGCTTAAAAACGGCCATCTGCCTAAAGATAAACATCGCCAGCAAGGTTTTACCTTAATTGAAGTGATGCTAGTGATCGTGTTAATTGGCGTGATGGTTTCTGCAGTACAATTTACTTTTTCTGGTAATAAAGCGGAACAACTATTAGAACAAAACAGTATCCGTTTTGCCGGCGTTTTTGATGCCGCAGCAGAATACGGCCTGTTAAATAATATAGAGTTAGGCTTGTTTGTTGAAAAAAACACTTATCAATTTCTTGGCTATGACGGTGTTAGTTGGTCGCCGATTGCCAGTAATCCTATGTTTGAGGTCTTTACTTTACCTGAAGGGATAGAAATTACCTTGCAGCTCGATGATCTGCCTATTGAAGAACCCTTGCTGTTTGATTCGTCGTTATTAATTAATGAAGACCAAGACGATAACTTTACTGAAGAAGAAAAGAAAAAAACCATCCCTCAAGTGTATATGCTCTCTGGCGGTGATATCACCCCTTTTAGTTTAACCTTTTCATTGGCAGAGTTTGCTATTGATGGCGATGAAAACATCAGCTTTAAAGTGTCTGGCATTTATACCACACCATTAACGATAGAAGGGCCATTAGTTAATGCTAACTCTCGTTAACCTTAGTTTTCATAAACTGGCAAAAGGTTTTACCTTGATTGAGGTAATGTTGGCGATGGCAGTGTTTTCAATTGCCGGTATTGCTATTTTAGGTACGGCAGATACCAACGTGCGAAACTTAGGTTATTTAGAAAGTAAAATTATGGCGAGTTGGGTGGCATCGAACCAGTTAGTTGAAGTCACAGTCAAGAGTGCATGGCCACCAAAAAACAACAAAAAGGGTAAAGTAGAGCTAGCAGGGCAAACATGGTTTTGGCAACAAAAAGTACTTAAAACAACGGATAAAGACATGCGTTCGATTGTTATGCAAGTGCGACTTGATGAGAAAGAAACTTCAGCATTAACCAGTTTAACCACTTATGTTTCTAAGCCTAACCCATGAAAATTGCTATCATTAAACATAGTTTTTTGAAAAAAACCGTTAGCTTTATGCCAAAGCGCAGCCAAGGCTTTACCTTATTAGAAGTGCTGATTGCGATTGCGATTTTTTCAGTGATCAGTATGGCAAGTTTTAGTATTTTTGAAACCGTGATTAACAGCGACGCAGCAACCAAAGCACGCACTGATCGTATTAACGAACTGCAGCGGGGTTTTTTAATTATCGAGCGTGATATGTTACAAATAGCGCGACGCAGTGTTCGTTTAAACGGTGAAGCACCCCTGAGCGATTTTCTACATACTGACAACGACAGCTTCACTAGCAGTGAACAAGCTATCGCCTTTGTTCGTCATGGTTGGACTAACCCTGGATTACTCTTACCGCGCAGCGATATGCAGTCAGTAGCTTATCAACTAAACGAAAATACTGTCGAGCGAGTACACTTTAACTTTGTTGATGCGGTGTTAGGCGAAGTACCAAAAGTCAGGCCATTAATATCGCAGGTAGAAAAACTAAATTTCGAATTTTATGATGGAAAAAAATGGCAAGAAACCTTGCAAGAGAATACCTTACCTATGGCGATTGCCATTGAAATAGACACCACAGACTATGGCATAATTCGTCGCCAATTTATCGTTGCCGGTGATAACCTGCAAGATAATGGGGGCTAGCAGTGATGAAAGTTTTTGCCGGTAAACATAGCGCCAAAGGTGTTGCGTTAATCACAGTTATGCTTATTGTGGCATTAATCGCGATTTTGGCAACGCAAATGACCGCGCGTTTACAATTACAAATGCAACGCACCACCAATATTGCCTCAAACCAGCAAGCCTATTGGTATGCTATGGGCGCAGAAGCCTTTGCAAAAAGAGTGTTAATACAATCCTTTGCAGATAATGCCGAGGTAACACATTTAGGTCAAATATGGGCGCAAGGGGAGAACACTTTTCCTGTCGATTTAGGCGAAATTACCGGCGAGATAACCGATTTAAATAGCTGTTTCAACTTGAATGCCTTACGAGCCGACGATGATGACAGTAACAATATTCGTAATAATGGTAATGTAGCGACAAAATCGCCAGCAAGAGCCGCGTTTGAAGAATTACTCATTGTCATGAATATTGAAGGTGTTGGCAGTTTCGAAGCGCAATATATGGCAGATGCTTTAACCGACTGGTTAGACGCTAATAGCAGCATCTCAAGTTCAGGTGGTGCTGAAGATAATGATTATGCCGCCAAAGCATTTCCTTATTTAGCGGCGAATAATTATCTTGCTAGTATCGGCGAGTTAAGAGTAGTTGAGCATTTTACGGTCAATGTCATTAATAAACTCAAAGACTATGCCTGTGTTTTACCTAATACTAACCTCAATAAGATTAACGTAAATACCATCGCATTAGACAAGCCTGAAATACTTGTCGCCATGTTAGGGATAAGTCAAAATGAAGCGACACAAGCTTTGACTGCTCGCGGTGAAGAAGGTTTTAAAAGTGTCGATGAATTTTTTAATTTAAGTGAGTTGAGTAAAACTAAAATACCCCCCGAGAAAAAACAACAATTTGCCGTTACCAGCGAGTATTTTAAGCTCAAAACAACAGCAAGTTTTAATAACAGTTACTTTGCTTTGAATACCATTATGAAAGTAGATAATAAAAACAATATAAGTGTGATCAGTCGCATCATAGGACGAGAGTAATGGGTGAAACCTTATTTATCCGTTTAGGCAGCCAAATTGAAAATAAAATTCACTGGCTGATCAAAACCAACGGACAAGAAGATATTATTGCAAGTGGTGAGTTACCTAATGCCAACGCATTGAGTCAACTAACTGAAAAATCGACAGCAAGGGATGTGGTCGTTTTTGTACCCGCAAGTGACATTGCCATTAAACGCTTAAAAGTGCCTGGCTCATCTCAACGTGCTATTCGTTTAGCGGCGCCATATATGATGGAAGAAACGCTGGCACAAGATGTTGAGCAACTATGCTTCGCCTTTAGTGATACAAAACAAGATGAGCAGGGTAATAACTGCTTTGTTGCGGCACTTGAGCGCAAGCAGTTAGAGCTTTGGCTACAGTGGCTGGCCAATGCAGGAATATTCACTAAGTCAATCATCCCCGATGCGCTGGCATTACCCTTGGACAGCCAAAGCAGCACGGCAGTGATGCTGGGTGAGCAAGTCTTAATCAGGCTTGGTGCATGGCAAGTTATGTCATTTGAAGCCAATGCATGGCCTATTATTGCGCAACACTTTAGTGCTCGGGCAGAAGATAGTGCACGAGTAGAAAATAGTGCACTAGCAGAAAATGAAAACACCATTTTGGCTTATTCATCTCTACCGCAAGTGCCAGCGGAAATAAAGGTCGAATACTTACCCGAAGAGCTGCCTTTAGCTATTTTAGCGAATCATCATTCCACTAAATTCAACCTACTGCAAGGTGAGTTTCAAGTAAAAGAAAAACGTTCAGCAACCAAGACCAATTGGCTTTGGGTCGCCGGTATTGCCGGTGTAGCCTTAGTGCTTAACTTTACCCTTAAGGGGGTAGAATTATATCGCTTGTCAGATCAGCAATCGGTGATTGAAGCGCAAATTATCGCTAATTATAAAGCAGCATTTCCTCAGACTAAGCGCGTCAAAGTGTCAACCGTTCGCTCACAGTTACGACAAAAATTAGCTGAGGTGGGTAATAGTGACGAATCTATAGGATTTTTATCATTATTAGTTAAGCTTGAGCCCGCATTAGCCAGTGTGCCTGAGATTAAACCACAAACACTAAAATTTGACGGTAAACGCCATGAAGTTCGTATGCAAACCATTGCCAAAGATTATCAATATTTTGAAAAGTTAAAAGTGGCGCTTGAAAAGGTAGGATTAACCGTGAATTTAGGTGCACAAAATAATCAAGGCGAGCAAATTTCAGGCTCGTTTAGTATTACAGATACCGCAGCTAAGGGGCGCTCATGAAAGCTTGGTGGCAACAGTTAAATATACGTGAACAACGTTTGGTCAGCGTGATGTCAGTGCTTATATCGATATTTATTTTATATGGTCTTATTTGGCAGCCGCTGACGGAAAATATCGAAAAAACAACATTAAAGCTTGAACGTCAACAAGCCTTGTTAACTTGGGTGACCGAAAACACTCAACGCTATCAACAAGCAAAACGTAGTGCACGCGGCGGTTCGAGCGCAAGTTTGTCGAGCATAGTCAACCGCACTTCCAGCGCTAATAATATAACCATTACTCGCATGCAGCCCCAAGGCGATGACTTACAGGTCTGGATTGATGAAATATCATTTAACCAGTTATTAACTTGGTTAGAGCAATTGGCCATTAACGATGGTCTGCAAGTTAAAAATATAGATCTTAGTTCAGCTGATCAACAAGGTATGGTTCGTGTTCGTCGATTACAGTTAGGAAAGAGTTAATGAAAAAGAAGTTTGCTTATATCGCCATTTTCTTCACCGCGTACAGCGTTTTTGTTTTAGCATTAATGCCGGCAAGTTGGTTGATGGCGCAAATTAATTTACCGAAAAATATCACTATTGCCGCAGTGGAAGGCACTATTTGGCAAGCCCGTGTTAAGCAGGTCATGGTTGATGACGTTGTGATTAACCAAGTGCAGAGTTCGCTATCGTTTATGTCTTTGTTAATGCTTGACCCAAAACTTGATATTAGCTTTGGTGGTGCTTTAGTCAATGGCCCTGAAGGACAGTTGACGATAAGTGGCTTATTATCTGACATGGTTCTTGAAGATGCGCAGATAGACCTTGCTGCAAATACAGTGACTGCAAGGCTTAACTTACCGGTTAATGTTATTGCCCATGAACAATTAGCGCTAACTATTGACCGTTTTATTATTGGCACGCCGATATGTCTTGAATTACAGGGTAATTTGCAATGGCGTAATGCGGGTATTACCGCTTTTGATGAAAAAGTTGAGTTTGGTACACTTAAGGCAAAATTAACCTGTGATAAAGGCGAACTTGTCGCTAATATAGACCCTGAAAATGATTTAGGATTAAGTTATCGTGCCCAATTAAAGCAAGGCGGGCGTTTCTCAGGCAGTGGATATTTAAGCCCAGGGGCTAAATTTCCTGAGCAATTAAGATCAGCATTAAGCTTTTTGGGTAAGCCAGATAATCAAGGTCGATATCGCTTAAAAATATAATGGCTAGATAATGCCTACATAAGATATCACTCACCTTACACTTAGGTGAGTTTAGGTGAGTTATATCAAATACTTTATTGCTCTTATGTGAGCAATAAATGCGTCAGGTTAGTGTCATAGCGATTGAAATAAATAATCTATTAGTCGAAGGTGGCCTAAATATTTCATAGCGGCGTTACTTTCAATCACACACGTCAGTTATTACTCCATCAATCGCCTTGCTCTTGCATACCTCAGCTCAGTTATAATTAGTGACGAAATGCAATGGCTATCATATCCAAGGATGATTAATTGTCCCACTTGCTGTTGTTTATTCCTGCCAGCAAAACACTATAATCAGTAATCGATGGGTAGTCATTAATCACAGCACTGGCTTTTTTACTATCGGGGTTTGCCACCGCTAATAAATGCTCAATGCCATATTTTTTAGCAGAATCGAGCATAACGACACTGTCATCAACAAAAAGTGTCTTCTCTAAGGCAAAACCATGCTTTTGATGTAGGCGTTGCCAGAGTAGTTGTGATTCTTTTGTCACACCAAATTCGTGAGTTGAATATAGGGTATCAAAGTATTTATCTAACTTAGTGCGCTCTATTTTTAGCGATAAACTATCAGGGTGGGCATTAGTCACCAATACCACTTCACGCCCTGATGACTTAAGCGCGACGAGAAAGTCATGTGCGTCACTGCGCAGTTGAATCAAATGTTGTACTTCGCGTTTTAGGTCGGTGATCGACAGTTGTGTTTGCTGGGCCCAATAATCAAGGCAATACCAATCTATAGTCCCCGCCACTTTTTCGTAGTGATTTGCTAATGACGTTTGCGCATCAGTTAAACTTACCCCGTGTAAATCACTATAGCGTTTAGGTAAGTGGTGCAACCAAAAGTGATTGTCAAAATGTAAATCGAGTATGGTTCCATCCATATCAAGTAAAACAGTTGAAATTTTTGACCAATCAAGCATAGATTTTTCCCTAGAAACACGTTTATTATAGGAGCATACCAAAGAGGTTTGGTTATGTATTCAACGTTATCGTGTTAAGGTTAAACTTTAGTTTTTTCAACGTTGCATTCTCAGTTAAGTTGTTGCAATAAAGGCCGTTATGACAACAAAAAAAGTACTACCGCAAATTACCGCACGCAAGCAAGTTGCTAAAAGTCGTTTATTTTCGATTGAACAAGTCGACCTAACTTTTACCAATGGCGAAAAACGTGAATATGAACGTATGTCTGGCAAAGGTAGAGGGGCGGTGATGATTGTACCTATGCTAGATCAACATACCATGTTACTAGTACGTGAGTACTGTGGCGGCACTCACACTTATGAACTCGGCTTTCCCAAGGGGCTGATTGATGCTGGCGAAAGTGCGGCAGAGGCAGCTAATCGAGAATTAAAAGAAGAAGTGGGCTACGGTGCTCAAACATTAACCTCAATACATACCGTTGCCATGGCGCCCGCATTTTTTGATGCCAGCATGACCATTTTTCTCGCGGAAAATCTTTATACTGAAAAGCTGCTCGGTGATGAGCCCGAAGCGTTAGAATTAATACCTTGGCCGTTAGCCGATTATCGGCAGTTGATGCAAGAGCCAGATTTCAATGAAGCACGCAGTATTGCCGCGCTATTATTAGTAAAAGATCACTTAGGAGGTATTTTATGAGCCCAGAAAAATTATTGTCAGTAGCACTTGAAAGTGCCAAAAAAGCGGGACAAGAAGTCGCGAGTTACTATAAGCATGGCAACTATACAGCTGAAATGAAGGAAGATAATAGCCCAGTAACCAGTGCTGATATGGCGGCAAATGATATTCTAATGGACGAACTAAGAAGGCTAACACCTGATATTCCCATTATTTCTGAAGAAGTGGGGGCATTAGCACTTGCTCAGCGCAGCAAATGGTCACGCTATTGGCTATTAGACCCTATTGATGGAACCGGTGAGTTTATTGCTGGCAGTGGCGATTTCGCCGTCAATGTTGCTTTAGTGGAAAATGGCTGGCCAACTATTGGTGTTATCCATGCACCTGATCATCAATTAACCTACTATGGCCAAAATAATTTAGGCGCATTTAAAGAAAATGATAGCGGTAGTCATCAAATACAAGTGGCAAAATATGATGGCCAGCGTCGAATTAAAGTCGCGATTAGTCGTCGCCAAGATATTAACTTAATGGGGCAGTATTTAAATGATAAATACGACTTTGACCATGTTGCTTTAGGCAGCTGCTCGCTAAAAAATTGCTTAATTGCCGAAGGTGGTGCTGATTGTTATTTACGGGTTGGGCCAACAGGTGAGTGGGACACTGGCGCTAGCCATTGTATAATTGAACAAGCGGGTGGCAGTATTATCGACAGTGAATTTAAGCCATTAACTTATAATCAACGTAAAACTTTAATGCAGCCTGATTTTTTATCTTTAGGGAATAAAGAGATCCCTTGGCATGATATTATTAAGCCGCACAGAACAACACGCTAACAATCAATAAGAGCCTAAGCAAAAAGTTAATATACTTATTTGCTTTTTAGGCATAAAGGTCAAGGCGAAAGCCTGACACAGATGGAGAACAGAATGCGCCAAACAGCTTTAATGTTAATTACCCTACTTGTGGCTACAATCAGTTTACCTGCTTTAGCTACATGGAAACTCGACAATTCAAGTTCACTACTTAGTTTTACATCGGTGAAGAAATCGGCTATTGCGGAAAATCACAGTTTTGCAAAACTTGCAGGCGATATTGACGCAAAAGCACAGGTGACTATTAGTGTTGACCTAGCTAGCGTAAATACCAATATTGCTATCCGCGATGAGCGAATGAAAAAGTTCCTTTTTGAAACGGACAAATATAGCTCAGCAAATTTTACGACTCAGCTGGATAAAGAATTAATTAACACTTTAAAAACTGGCCAAAATCGACAACTCAGTCTTAGCGGAACACTTGATTTTCATGGCCTACAACAAATAGTCACTATTGATGTTAGTGTTGTTAAGCTAAGCGCAGATAAAATATTGGTCAACACGATAAAGCCATTTTTTATTAAAGCGGATGCTTTTAGTGTCGTTGCGGGCATTAATAAACTTAAAGAGTTAGCGTCTCTACCGAGTATTGATTATGTCGTGCCGGTAAGTTTTTCAGTCACCTTTACTCGTTAAATTAAAGGTCGTTAAGTTTAAAGTTCGTTAAGTCTACACTTGGCTAAGTGCAACATTCGTTAAGTTGACACAGCATTATTCTTTATCAAAGGCACTTAATCAGTGCCTTTTTCATTGCAATAAACTGTAGGTACATTTTTCTTAAGCGCTTTCGTCACTGTCTTCAACCAATTGATCTGTCGGTAAAATATTAACTGTCTCATGTAGTTCTGAGTAGACCAATAGGGCAGAGCCTTGGGTTAATTGCTGACGCACTTGGGTGATTTTATCACTGAGTGATACATCTTCACTACCATACTCAGTACCTTCTCGAAGCACAAAGTTCTCAATAATGGCGTTTAAAGTCTCGGTTGATAATTGTTCTAATGGAATGATCATAAATATCTCGTGAAAAATTCAGGTATACGCTGCTCAAGCCAAAATTGTGGCTTAAGTGGATTTTTACCGGTAATGAAGCCAACATGGCCACCATGAGCACTAATTTCAAAGGTTAATTGCTCTGGTAGAACACCAATAGCTGTGGTGTTTTCATGGCATAAAAAGGGGTCATCGCTCGCGTGAATGATTAAGCATGGTGTGGTTATCTGTTGAAGTACATCTCGACCGCTTGCTTGTTGATAATAGTGATTGGCATCGCGAAAGCCATTAACCGGGGCGGTGATCATTTGATCAAACTCTCGAATAGAGCGAACCTTGTCTAAATGGTTTCTGTCTATATTATTGAGTAAATCTGCATTTATTTTTTCAATGGTGCTGGCTCTAAGCATATCAACTAGATACTTTTGATAAACGCGCGAAAAGCCTTGATTAATTCTGTCGCAGCAACTTGATAGGTCAAGTGGAGCACAAATTACACCGGCGGCTTGATAGATATTTTGTTTTTGTTCTGCCAAATATTTGGTTAATACATTACCCCCCAATGAAAAGCCTATAATCGCTTTTTTTGCGGTAGGATAAGTATCAGCAAGATATTGACTAAAGTAGTCAACATCACAAGTTTGACCACTATGATAAGACTTTGCCATACGATTGGGTCGGCCACTGCAACCGCGAAAATGCATTAAAACACCTATCCAACCTTGCGCTTTAATTGCAGATAACATGCCTTTAGCATAATGACTGTTTTTTGAACCTTCTAAGCCATGTAATACGGCGACAATGGGCCGAGAGCACGAAGGGCTAACTTTTTCGGTCCACGCCAAATCTACAAAGTCACCATCGGGTAACTCTAACGTTTCATTTGTGGTGTTAATGGTGTGACCACGCCTAAAAAACTTAGCGGCAATGGTTTGGCAGTGAGGGTTTTTAAGCCACCAAGCAGGGCTGAAAGAACTTTTGGTAAACATAACGTGGTAATAGTGTGTAATGCAAAAAATTATTGTACGTTAAAACACTGTGGATGCCCAATGTTTAGCCATCAATGTACAAGCTTATTAAGCTTAGCGCAGAGTAAAAAATCAAGGCTGAGCCGATAGCATTGATCTTGTTATATGTTGAATCTATATACCTTGACTGTACTCTTGCTAGATTTACTTTTCATCTTCACTAATATGCTTTAAAAAATAATAGACATAAAAACCACATATACCCAGTAAAACCGCTAAGCCAATAAAAGAATAAAGCACAACAGGGTCGTTGATTAGCATATTTAAAACGTTCATAACTGACTCCAAAAAAACATCAAAATAGTAAAAATATTAGATAACTATTGTAAATAATAACTCAGTACTACTTATTGATTTAGATCACATTCATTGCCATTGTATGCTGTGAATATGATAGCTGTTAACGGAGGCTAGCATTGACTTTAGGTATCGATTTTAGGTATTGATTTTAGGTACGGACTTCAGGTATTGATTTTAGGTATGGTTTTTTATGAATAGTAAGAAACAAGCAGGTTAGAGCTTAACCTTTCTATCGCTGAGGTTACTGACTTTTGTCATCAAATAAACCGTTAGATAAATAACTGACTGAAAGGCAAAAATAAACCCGCTAACGTTTGTTGCGGGTTTATTTTTTTATTGCAGCCTGTCAACAATAGGTTATTGTTAACCGGCTAATACAGACGAATTTTTTCGCCTAACGGTTTTGCTCTATTAGCGCTTGCCTTAATTTCAGCTCTCTTTGTTGTATTATGTTGCGCTGAAGAGTATCGGCTTTTTCACGGCTGATTTTAATTTCTTCTACCGTTAACTTATGCTCGTCCATATCGCGACTTTTTTCTGCTATACGATAGCCATTTCTAGCGGCAATAATATTCCAGATATACGACATCTCTGTACTTTTAGCGACCCCTTTGCCGTCAAAATACATTAAGGCGAGGTTAAATTGCGCTAGTGCATAGTTTTGATCAGCGGCCTTTTGATACCAGCGCGATGCTTGTAAATAATCTTGCGGTACACCACTGCCATTATAAATCATCACCCCTAAGTTAAATTGTGCGCGAGGTAAGCCTTTTTTTGCCGCTTTTTCCATTAAGGTATAAGCGGTGTTTAGATCTTTTTTAACGACTTCACCCTCACTATATAACAAAGAAAGGTCAAACAAAGCATCTGAATAATTTTGTGACGCCGCCAAATGAAATAATTCCACTGCTTTTGTTGGATTTTTCATCACGCCGTAACCATTTAAATAAACTAAGCCCATTTGATATTGAGCAGGTGCATATCCTTCTGCTACTAAAGGCTCAAATTGAGCTATTGCGGCGTTAAACTCACCACGATTAAGATCGTATATGCCTAAATCTAAATCTGCGCTGTATGCAAAGTTCTGAGCAAATAGGGCAATACTAAGTACGAGTAAGGTCAATTTTTTCATTTTAATGTCCTATAGTCTGGTGTTGTCGCCATTAAACGCAATGACAAGTATGTTGCTGTAATGTGTAATTCATAATGTGTTAAGTGTAGCAATAAATTTATAATGCTTGCGACATTATCTCTTCAATTTGCTCTTCAAGGTCAAGCCATTGTATTTCATTGGCTTCTAAGTCTTGTGTCAGCTTTGCTTGGCGTTTCAGTAGTTCGGTCAATTTGGCTTTATGCTCAGCTTGATAAATGTCACTGTCTGCTAACTTAGCTTCAACTTCCGTTAACTCGTCTTGGTTTTTTTGTACTAGCTTTTCAAATTTATCTGCTTGTTTGCGCAGTGGTGAGGCTTTTTTACGTAATTCGGCTTGCTCTTTGCGTTGTTGTTTTTTATCAACTTGTGGCTCGCTAACGATTTTATTTGCTTTAACGCTTTGCTTTTTATCGTCATTTAACCATTGTTGATAGTCGTCAATGTCACCATCAAAGTCAGTCACGTGGCCGTTAGCCACTAAGTAAAATTCATCGACACACGACTCTAATAAATATCGGTCATGGGCAATAAGAATGATTGCGCCCTCAAAGTCTTGCAGAGCTAGCACCAATGCTTGACGCATTTCTAGATCAAGGTGGTTGGTTGGCTCATCTAACAGTAGCAGTTGTGGTTTTTCTAGGACAATAAGCGCTAATACTAAGCGGGCTTTTTCGCCACCAGACATAGTGCCGACTTTATCTAGTGCTTGGTCGCCACTAAAGCCAAAGCGGCCTAGAAATGACCGTGCTTGTAATTCGGTTATATCGGTCTTTGCCCGTGTAATATGTTCAATGGCACTACTGGATAAGTGGAGTTGCTCAAGTTGGTGCTGTGAAAAATAGCCGACTTTTAAATCTTGCGCACAATAACGTTCACCTTTTAGCAGGGCTAAATCTCCCGCCAGTGATTTTATTAATGTTGATTTACCCGCACCGTTGCGCCCGAGTAAGCCAATGCGACTTCCTGGTACTAGGGTCATGGCAACGTCTTCTAAAATAATGGCTTGTTCACTATAGCCACATTGGCTCTCTTTTAGTGCCAGTAACGGATAAGGCAGGGTTTCGGGATGCTCAAAGCTGAAAGTAAATTGACTATCTACATGTGCTGGCGCTAAATCAGGTAATTTTTGTAGGCGTTTTAAACGACTTTGTGCTTGTTTTGCTTTACTGGCTTTAGCGCGAAAGCGATCAACAAAAGAGGTTAAGTGAGCAACTTCTTTTTGTTGTTTCTGATATTGCGCATCTTGCTGTGCAAGGTGTTCGGCACGTTGGCGCTCAAAAGCACTATAGTTACCCGAATATAATTTCGCGGTTTGATGCTCAATATGCAGAATTTGGCCAATCACATCATCAAGAAAATCACGATCATGTGAGATCAGCACTAAAGTACCGGTGAACCTTTTTAACCAACGTTGCAGCCAAATCACGGCATCTAAATCTAAATGGTTGGTGGGTTCATCCAGTAATAATAAATCGGCACGGCTGATCAAGGCTTGAGCTAAGTTTAAGCGCATTCTCCAACCACCAGAAAATGATTTAACCGGATTAACTAGCTGCTCTTGTACAAAACCTAAACCGTGTAATAATTCTCCCGCTCGTGCCGGTAAACTGTAGCCATTGACCGCGTCAATTTGGTTGATAATAGTGGCTTCAAGTGTGCCATTGTCGTTTTCGCGCGCTTGTTCTAATTTAGCTTCTAGCTCACGATATTCAACATCTCCATCCATAACATAGTCTAGAGCTGAGCGGTCTAACGCGGGCGTTTCCTGTTTAACGGTAGCAATTTTCCAGCTTGAGGGCATAGAAAGGTTGCCCACATCTGATGGTAGTGTGCCCAGTAAGCTGGCGAACAAAGAAGATTTTCCACAGCCATTCGCCCCAACAAGTCCAACTTTATGATTTGGATGTATAGTAAAACTTGATGATTTTATGAGGTATTTTGCGCCTCGGGCTAAACTTAAATCTGTGGCTATGATCATTTATCGTTACTCATTTTAATGCAGAGCACTATTGTCGCTTTTCCTTAGGGGGTAGTTCAAGGTAAAATAGAAATCCTAGGCAGATATCTTGCTAAAATCCGTGAAAAAATTCCATAAAATTGAGTAGATAAGTGAAAAGACGATTTATAGCAGGAGCAACCTGTCCAAAATGTAAGGCAATCGATACCATGGCGCTAACGAAAGAAAATAGTGTTGAGACAGTCACCTGTGTAAATTGTGGTCATCAAATGGCGCAACCTGAAGAGCATGTCGCACAAGACGTCAGACCAAAAGAGCAGGTCATTGGTATTTTTAAACCAGATTAATGGCTTGAATATTAAACAAAAATCAAATCTTGTTTAGCCTGGGGCTGTGTTCAGTTGTAGCGCTTAATTGACCGGTACTGTTAAGCCATACTTTTGTCTGGTTTTGATATTTTACCAAAGCGACTAGGCGTTAAGTTTGATTTGTAGCGAGTCAGAAGTAAATAAGGCAGAAGTAAAGATAGCCGTTAGTGCTGAATTTGGTATTATCGATTTGACAATATAATCATCTTTATTTGGTGAAGATAATTTCTCATTTAGTGTTTTTATTTTAGCGTCATCAGACTAAATTTTTTTGACTGAATTAATTTTTACAATTTTTCATCTCTTCCTAACAGTTAATTATCTTTCATCTGTTAAGAATAATAGTTCATCATTGCGACCGTTTAGGAAGGGATAAGCTCAGTAAGCTTAAATGTGTCAAGCTAAAGCATCTGGGATAGCACAAGTACTATCCCAGAGAAAATCCCAGCCAGTATTCAATATAGCCCAGCTAAGTTTTAACATTCATTATGATGAAAGTTTTAACTCTTCCAGTAAGTCATGAATTTCCGCTTTTAATTCTTTATCCGAAATTTTATTACAGCTTATTTTAGCTTTTTCTAACGACTCAATAGCGCCTGCTTGATCATCTAATGCCACTTTCATTGTCGCGATAGAATAACTAATAGACGAACGGAAGTCTTTGTCGTTAATCGCTTCAGCTTTTAATAAAGCTTGCTCATAAATAGTAATAGCTAAGGGTAAGTCATCAGTAAAGTCAGCAAGTGTTTCCCACTGCACAGGGTGGTCTTTATCGGTATTTTCATTCTCTTCGCAGAGTTGTTTTAGTTCGGCATAAAAACCATCGAATGTAGATTGCTCTTGCTCTTGAGCTGCTGCCATTAAGTGATCAGCGAAAAAAAGCACTTGCTTGTATATTTTGGTGTTCATGCTGCGACCTTTGTCAGTTGCGTTAACTTACGTTAAGTTTTGTGATTAACAATATTCAATCGCTAATTATAATGCTTTTATAGCCACCAACCCCAGTTTATTCGCTCAGTAGCTTAAAATTTAGCAGAGTAAATTAAATAAAGCGTACTCATTAGCGCCTAGGGTTATTTTATCTCTGCTTTAATAACCCTGCAGGTATTGAAGTGCTTGGTATCAATTAGATTATAATATTTAGCGTATTGCGTTTAATAGTGTGGTGGCGGTGGCTCTACTTCTTCTTTACCGTCTTGCTCTGGCGTATTGTCTTTAATTCTGTTGGCAAGCAACGATACTTGCTGTTTAAGCTCTGCAAGCTGGCGTTGATGTAGTGTTATTTCGTGGTTAAGTTGTTCTATTATATCGTCTTGAAAGGCATTGCGGCTTTCAAGCATTTCGACGGCTTTGTTTAATTCGTTAACTGATTTCACTGTTTATTTACCTGCCATAATTCGGCGTATCCTGAGGAGCTTTCGGTGATTACTTGGTTATTATCTCTAAAAGCGACGCTATAAACAACTGCCCCAGCCGGTCTAATATCATCACGTGGTAAAACACGCCAACTGGTTAGTCGTTCGCCTGTAGCAATATCCCAGACGCTAACCTTACGAGAAGGTGCGCCAGTTAATAACTTGGTGCCATCAGGTGAAAATTGCACCGCACTAAAAATCTCTTGGCGATTAAAATATTTTAATTGGGACACTAACTCACCGGTTTTTAAATCCCAAATATTGGCTGACTTTTTACTGTCAGCGGTAAAGGCATAGCGTGCTTTAGGATCAAGCGCCACCATAGTCACGCGACTAGGGTGATTAAAACGATAAATAACTTGTCCCGAAACGGTATCCCAGACATAAGCAACAAAATCATTAGAGCCAGAAATAGCCACTCGGCCATTAGGCAGCATATCGATTGCATTAATTTTCTCTTGATGACCCAAAAACTCTAAGCGGCGGCCATTGGCAATGGTGATGTGGACGACTTTACCGTTACTCTGTCCAACAAGTAAGTAGTCACCATTATTTGCTACGGCGACATCACGAATAGTAGATTCGGTAATTGACCAATACCCTTCTGATTGGCCATTTTTGATATTCCACAGGGAAAAATCATGGCGATTAGCGGTTAGGGCATGACTGTTATTATCAGCAATATCTGCCACCAATACTAAATTATCAGCACTATTTTGCTGTTGCGACCAGCTATATTTCAGCGCGTTTTTGTCTAAATCCCACAAGCTAATGCCGTGATGAATGGATGAGACAACACTGAACTTAGCGTCATTAGAGATATTTGCCGCGTAGGCTCCCTCTACCGCATGTTGCCACCTTTGTTCTGGTGCTTGACCGACCGGCTGACAAGCTGTTAGCAATATCAACACCAATAAAAACAAAAGCTTGGCTTTAAGATTAGTTAAGTTACAGTTCAGCAAAATATTAATACTTTTTTCTTAGGGCATTTATCGTTAGTATAAGCCGCATTGTTTCACAATTCACACATATTTAAATGACTTAGCGGGAATTTCTGACTGAGTAGTAAAACGGAGAAATAAATGAGATTTTTTAAACCAACGGTAGTCGCTATTGCTTTATTATCAGTAATGGGTTGTCAAGAACCAGTTAAGCAAGAAGAACAAACAGTTGCGCTTGATACAGAAATACAAAAACAAGCTTACGGTTTAGGTGCTTCAATTGGTATGTACATGGAGCGTAATCTAGAAGAGCACGATAAGTTGGGCTTAACTTTAGATAAAACACTTATTATTCGTGGCTTTACCGATAGCATGGACGGTAACTCTCAAATTGAACAAGAAGACATTCAAGCCTTGTTGATGAACTTAGATCAAGCAATGAAAGCAAAGCAAGCCGAGCAAGCTACCGTCAGTTCAGAAGCAAGCTTAGCTGAAGGTCAGGCTTTCTTGGCAGAAAATGCTAAAAAAGAAGGTGTTCAAGTTACTGAGTCGGGCATTCAATACGAAATTTTAACCGCAGCTGATGGTGATAAGCCTGTTGCTACCGATACAGTAACAGTGCATTACAAGGGTACTTTCCTTAATGGTGAAACTTTTGATAGTTCATACGAACGTGGTGAGCCAGCTGTTTTTCCACTTAATCGCGTGATTTCAGGTTGGACCGAAGGTGTGCAGTTAATGTCAGTAGGTGCTAAGTTTAAATTTACTATCCCTGCAGATCTAGCTTACGGCCCAAATGGTAACCCACCACGCATTCCGGGTAACTCTGTGCTTCAATTTGATATCGAATTATTAGAAATTCAAAAACCAGAAGCCGCAGCGCAAGTTGGCGATAAATAGCTAAGTAAAATTTTATAGCTTTTTGTATAGTAAAAACCAACCACCTAGGTTGGTTTTTTTGTTTTTAACCCGGCATTACTACTGTATTGCGACTGCATTCAATTAGGCTAATAAGATAGCGGTAAGTGCTCAACGTACTCAGCAATAGCTAAACTTGAGATCAGCCCGGCTGAGTCAATAGCCAATAAATGAATTAGCCTTGCTATGCCATATTTTTTTCATTTTGAATGCTAAAGTCTCTAAAGTCTTCGTATGCGGCTTGTAATTTTGGCCGAACCCCTGCGTAATCAGGCTGCAATTTTCCTCTATGCTTAATACATTTGATCTTGGGTATTAATGGGCTAGCGGCTTATTAGTGACAATATAGATGTTATGAGTTTTGCTGATGTTACAAAATTGTTTGAGTTCTCAGTATTATTGAATACGTATGCAAAGCATATCTAAAGAAAAAACCATCCCTTATATTAATAACGTTAACGATAAATAATAAAAGTTAGTTAGAAAACTAACAATAAAAATATGTCATGGATGAATATTAGGGGAAATAATTATGCGTACATTTAAGCGGAGTAAGCTTTCAATAGCCTTACTTTCTTGTGGTTTTATAATGTCTTCTGGGGGGCTTTATGCACAAGAAAATGTTGAAACTACCTTAGAAACAGAAAAAGTAGACGTAAAAGATAACGCCAAAGCAAAAGTAAAAGCCATTGAAGTTATTGAAGTTACTGGTTTTAGACGTTCACTTATTGAATCTATCAATCAGAAACGCTTTGCTGATACCGTATCAGAGCAAATAACGGCCGATGACTTAGGGGCACTACCTGATGTTTCCATGGCAGACGCTTTAACACGTTTACCCGGTATTTCTGCTGTAAGAACAGGTGGGCAAGCTGCTGAAATTAATATCCGTGGTATGTCAGGTGGGTTTGTATCGACAACCCTAAATGGTCGCGAGCAAGTCTCAACCAGCGGTCAGCGCAGTGTTGAATTTGATCAATACCCTTCAGAGCTGATTTCACAAGCCTCCGTTTTTAAATCACCTAAAGTATCACTCATTGAAGGTGGCGTGGCAGGTACAGTTGAATTAAAAACTGCCAGTCCTTTGAAAAATGAAAAACAACATTCTTTTAATGTGAATGCTCGTGGTATGTACAACGATTTAGCCAGCGATGTGCCTGATGCTACATCATCAGGTCATCGTTTTAGTGTTTCATATCAGGGTAAATTTGCTGATGACACCTTGGGTATTGCGCTTGGTTATGCACGTTTATTTCAACCCAGTGCCAGCACACAGTTTATCGGACAAAGCTACAATAAACTTAGAGATGTAGACGGGGTAGAAAACGATACAAATGGTCCAACAAAAGAAGACGGCATTCACCTTAATAAAGAATATGTCAGTGAAGGTTTTGAGTTGCAGCACAAAGGCGGTGAAGAAACCCGTGACGGTTTCGTTACGACTATTGAATGGCAACCCGTTGATAACTTTAGGCTAAAGCTTGATGGTTTTTATTCTAAGTTTGATTCTGAAGAATTTGCCCGTGGTTATCGTGTTAAATTGGACGGTGGTAGTGCCGCAATAGGCAATGCCACTATTGTTGATAACTCTGTCATAGGCGGTACGTTTAATAGAACCTCTAATAGTTCAACGCGTGTTGAAGTTGTTAATGATGACAATAGCGATTCTGATGAAGTAAAAAGCGTCGGTATCAATGCAGACTGGCAAATTACCAACAACCTTAATATGGCGATAGACTTATCTTATTCATCAGCCACCAGTGATTTTAGAAATGGATTACTTTGGGCACTAGTATCAGATGATGCTAATGCAGCAGAGCCAGAATTTGATAATAATGTCTCTATAAATTACTTATTGAATGGCCTAGATTTACCTGATGTGAGTTTAAATCAAGCCGATGCGTTAACAGATTTAAACCGTGTTATGGTGACAAAATACGGCATTTATCCTTATATCAATTCAGACGAAGTTACCGCTGCTCGTGTTGATTTTCAATACTCACTTGATACTAATTATATTTCTTCTATTGAATTTGGTGCGCGTTATTCAGAAAGAAAATACAGTAATGACCGCTCAGTCTTTGAATTTGGCAGCGACAGTGGCTTTAATTCGAAAGAAAAACCTTTAACGCTCACTGAAGATATGGTTTCAGTGGTTGACTGGCAAGGTGACTTTTCTTATTTTCCAAGCTATTTAGCACTTGATCAAGATGCAGTGTTAAATGCTTGGTTTCCTGAGGGGGTTCCTCAGCCAGTTCAAACCTGGGGCGGCTCTGCAAGTGGTGTTATCAATGGTGACTCATTAGGAAAAAATTCAGACTGGACCATGAAAGAAAGTGGTGAAGTATTTGAAGATATTTTCGCGGCTTATATTATGGCAAACATTGATACTGAAATTGGCAATATGTCAGTCACGGGTAACTTTGGTGTTCGTGTTGTTAGAACAAAACAAGCATCTACCTCATTACAAGATGTTGGCTTAACAACGGTAAAAGATGCCTACGGCGAAGATGTTCTGGATGCAAAGCGCGATGTTGTCGTAGAGCCTAATGCAGATTTAGGCGCGCAATTTATTACCGACGACGCAGGGCTAATCAACCAAAAATATGCACCAAGTATCATCAGTAATACTTATACCGATTATCTCCCTCAAATGAATTTAAATTTTCATCTAACCGATGATGATCAAATACGTTTTGCTGCGGCAAAGGTAATGAGCCGACCTAATATTGACCGACTAGCTTCAAACAGTAGCGTGAATATTAACAAGGTAACAACTGAGAGAGGTACTTACGCTGAAATAAGTGGTAACGCTAAAAACAGCCCTCATTTAAAGCCGTTTTATGCCAATCAATATGATATTTCTTATGAAAGATATTTTACAGAATCGGATGGTAACTTTGTTTTTGCCCTTTTCTATAAAGACATAAAGTCGGCAGGTATTGTTACTCAAACGATCAGTGAATATGACTTCGCTGGCAATGGTTTAATTGTCCCTGATGAATATATTGACCCACTAAGCGGCGTGCCATTAGAAATTCGCAATGGTAATTTTGAAACAGCGTTTAACGATGATAAAGGTGGTTATATAAAAGGGCTTGAAGTGACATACACGCAAGTTTTTTCATTCCTACCCGGTTTATGGTCTGGCTTAGGACTGAGTGCAAGTTACTCACATACTAAAAGTGAAATTCAACAAATTTCAAAATTAGGGCAACAAGATTTACCTATCTCACTGCCAGGCTTATCTGAAAATGTTCTACAAAGCACACTATTTTGGGCTCATGAAGGTTTTGAAACGCGCTTTAGTGCACGTTATCGAGATGAATTTGTTTCAGAGCAAGTCGCTGTCGAAGCACAAACCGTTAATTACGACGATGAATTGGTCATCGATTATCAGGCTTCCTATCAAGTTAATGACAATTTAGGTGTTGTTTTTCAGGTGAATAATTTAACCGACGAACCCACCAAAAGTTACTTTGGCGTACAAAGCCAAACAGGCACCATTCAGTACTTTGGTCGTCAGTTCTTTTTAGGTATGACGTACGCGTTGTAGAGCCCGTTAGCCATGAGTTATTAAAGTGAATGAAATTATATTTTCAAATAAAAAGAATCTAATAATTTCCGTATTCATTTCGGTATTAGCTCGCCCATTATCTCTTTGGAGTAAATGTTATGTTTAGTCAAAAATCGGTGTTAAGAATTATTGTCTTAGCATTTTTATCAATAATACTGGCCGCGTGTGGCGGTTCAGATTCTACCGAGTCAGGTAAAGTATTACTTAGTTGCGATGTGCCAATGGTTGCCGACGCAGCCGGTACAAGTTGTGTTGCGCCCGAGCCTATTGTTTGTCCTGTGCCAACGGTACCAGATGCATTAAATGAAAGTTGTGTGGTTGGTATTGATCCCAATGCACCTGCCCCTGTTATTTTCCCTCAAGAAAATCAGGCGTTGTTGTTTTATAACCGTGCTGACGGTGAATACGACGACTACAAAATGCATAATTGGAATAGTGATGAATGTGATGTTTATGCAGAAGATTCTTTAGCGCAAAGCTGGGATAGTGGTTTAGTGCATACTGGGGTTGATCCCGTATATGGCGCGTATTGGCTAGTAAACCTTAAAGATGGTTACAATGAATGTGGTCACTTTATTGTTCATAAAGGTACTGATGACGCAGGAAAAGAATTTGGTGGCGGTGACTTTACAATGCCACTGTTTCAAGATGATGAAACATACCAGCGTATGAACTTTACTTTTTCAGGTGTAGCCTCTATTTTTGAATACCCGGTTGTATCACTGGGTAAGCAAGCGTTAGCAATCAATGATTTTTCAGCACATTGGATTGATAGCAACACCTTTACCTGGGATGTGAATTTTGAACTGGTAACCTCAGTTAAATTACATCATTCAGCGACTGCTGGTATTGGTGGAGACGAAGCGAACCCAGATGTTATCACTGGAACGGTTGTTGAGTTAACGGAAGTTAACTTAAGCGACGAGCAAAAATCAGCTGCACCTTTAGTTGCTGACTGGCCTGCATTTTCAGGTAACTGGTCTGTTGAAGAAGCAAAAGCTATCGCTAAGAATCAATTAGTTTTAGTTGGTTATAACGCCGAAGGGATTGCTGTTGCGGCAACTTATGTTCAAGCTGATTTAGTACTTGATGACCTTTATACCAAAGGCGAGGCTGATGCCGATGAAGCAACCTTAGGCGTGGTTTATGAAAACGGTAGCATTAAAGTTTCTGTGTGGTCTCCAACCGCTCAAACGCTTAAATTAAATCTTTACGATGCGAATAAAAACATGGTTTCAAGTCATGATATGACTGAAGATTCAATGACAGGTGTATGGAGTTATACCGGCGATACAAGTCTAGACCGTCAATTTTATCGTTTAGCATTAACGCTTTACCATCCACAAAATAAAGCGATTGAAGAAATTGAAAGTACTGACCCTTACTCAGTAAGTTTATCAACCAATGGTGAATACTCTCAGTTTGTTAACTTATCTGACGAGGACTTACAACCTGAAGGGTGGGAAGGCCACTCAGTATCAATTATCGAAAACTACGAAGACGCGGTAATTTACGAAGGGCATATTCGTGACTTTAGTGCACAAGATGAAAGTACTTCAGTTGACAATAGAGGCAAGTTCTTAGCTTTTACCGAAATAGACTCTGCGCCTATGTTGCATCTACAAAAATTAGTGGCTAATGGCTTGAATACATTTCATATGTTACCTGCTAATGATATCGCTACCATTAATGAAGATGCAGCCAAAATTATCGATCTCGATAGTACAGTATTAGCATTATGTAAAGTAGATTCCAAAGCACCGCCTTGTTATCAAGGAATTGACGAGCAAACATTGCGTTCGGTTTTTGAAAGCTATTCACCTTTCACAAACGATGTTGCTTTATTGACTGAAGCGATGCGCAATACTGATAGCTTCAATTGGGGCTACGATCCTAAGCATTTCAATGTACCTGATGGTATCTATGCTTCAAACCCTGATGGCGTAACACGTATTAAAGAAATGCGTGCGATGATCAAATCATTGCATGACATTGGGTTACGTGTGGTTTTAGATGTTGTCTATAACCATACAAACTCTGCTGGTTTATGGGATAACTCGGTACTTGATAAACTTGTACCCGGTTATTATCACAGCCGTGACGTGACTACAGGCGCGGTTCAAAACAGCACCTGTTGTAGTGATACAGCCCTTGAACATCGCATGATGGACAAGTTGATGGTTGACTCGTTAAAACAGTGGACAAAGCAATACCAATTTGACGGATTCCGCTTCGATATTATGAGCCAAGCTTCTAAAGCGCAAATGCTAGCAGCGCGTGACGCCGTTCAAGCGATTGACCCTGATAATCATTTTTATGGTGAAGGTTGGTACAAAGACTCTCGTGGTTTCGAACGCGCTGATCAAGAAAATATGGCGGGCACAGAGATAGCCACTTATAACGATCGCATTCGTGATGGTATTCGTAATGCGACCCTATTTAACAATGTGAGTGATTCAGATTATCCATTTGAACAACAAGATATTGTGAAATTGGGCATGGCAGGCACACTAACTGACTATGTATTGAAAAACTTCAATGGTATAGACGCAGCAGGTAGTAGTTTCGGTATGTATGCGAAAGACCCTGCTGATGTTATTAATTATGTGTCAAAACATGATAATGAAACCTTATGGGATAACTTACAGTTTAAGTTAAATCCTGAAATGTCGAACAGCGAACGTGTTCGTGCACAAAACATCTCACAATCAATTGTATTATTGTCGCAAGGTATTCCATTTTTACAAATGGGTGGTGACTTCCTTCGCTCTAAATCTTTAGACCGAAATACCTATGATGCTGGCGATTGGTATAACTTAGTTGATTTCACTTTTGAAATTAACAACTGGAATAAAGGCTTACCTCTAGATAAAGGCGGCCAAGATGACAGCTACTTAGTTGCACTAGCTTCTAGTCCATCAAGCACTGTTTCAATGACTGATATGTTGTTTGCCTCGAATGTTTTCAATGAATTT
This sequence comes from Colwellia sp. MB3u-45, assembly GCF_014077005.1. Taxonomy (GTDB): domain Bacteria; phylum Pseudomonadota; class Gammaproteobacteria; order Enterobacterales; family Alteromonadaceae; genus Cognaticolwellia. The sequence continues at coordinate 85,529 of NZ_JACGVC010000042.1, forward strand.
TTATCAATTCGTTCAAACAGCTCATTATTTAGATTAACAACCGCGGCAGATATTATTAACCGTGTTGGTTTTCACAATATTGGCAAAAATCAAACACAAGGTTTGATTGTCATGAGTATTGATGACGGCATAAACCTTACTGATCTTGACCCTAATTATGACGCGATAGTCGTTCTGGTAAATGGTAGCAATAGCGCACAAACACATACTATTGCCTCAGCAATTGATTTTAGCTTACATCCTTTACTCATTGACTCAGTTGATGGCGCTGTTGCTAGTGCTAGCTTTGAGCAAGGTACTGACGAAGGCAGCTTTACTGTTCCTGCGTTAACGACCGCTGTTTTTGTGAAAGTACAAGGCGAAATGCAAGGTTCAGGTTTATCAGCTTATTCGACGGCAGGAGCACCTGATGTTGTTCCTTACGGAGATAAGGTTCCATTCGTTCGTGGTGACATGAATGGTTGGGGTGAAGTCGATGGTTTAATCTACCAAGCTGATGGTATATACCAAACGAAGATTACCCTTGCTGCAGGAAGTTATGGTTTTAAAATTGCTTCAGGAGATTGGTCAACAATTAACTTAGGCGCACCAAGCTCTGGTGGTGAAGTAGTAGAAGATGAAAGCTTTAGTTTATTGCCTGGTAGCAATGACAATTTAAGTATTACTATTGCCGTTGATGGAACTTATATATTCACGCTTGATTCTTCTGATATCAACGCACCTACTTTGTTAGTAGAAAATGAAGAGCCGTTTGTTGGAACACCTATGTTTATTCGTGGTGACATGAATGACTGGAGTGAAGATAACCGCTTAATTTATGTGGGTGGTGGCAAGTACCAAGTTACCATTAGCATGACTGCTTCAACGCCTAACTTCAAAATAGCCTCTGCGGATTGGTCTACAATCGACATGGGCGCACCAGCTGATGATATGGAAATATTTGAAGGTGAAGTGCAGTTATTATTGTCAGGTAGTATTGATAACTTCAGTATGGTCTTTGCTGAAGCTGGAGATTACACGTTTGTGTTTGACGCATCTAACTTAGCTGAGCCTACATTAAGTATTTATGCCGCAGAAATGTTTGGTGCTACACCCGTATTTATTCGTGGCGACATGAATGATTGGGGGGAAGTTGATCTACTTAACTATGATGGCGCAAGCAGCTACTCTGTGGAAATAAACCTAACTGCTGGTGATTATGGATTTAAAGTGGCTTCGGGTGACTGGTCAACTGTCAATTTAGGGGCTCCGGCAGATACCAATGTTGTTACTCTAGATTCACCATTGGTATTAGTACAAGACTCGCAAGATAACTTGAGCGTAACAATTACTGAAGCTGGCGATTATATCGTTACAGTTGCTGGGCCTAATCCGCTCACACCAACGATAAATATCAGTAAAAAGCCGTAACTAGGGGGTTATCTAACCTTAATAAAGGTTACAGCTAAACAAGGTTAAAAAGCCTTCTCCTGGTAGAGGGCTTTTTTATACCAAGAATAAAGTTTTTGTTTCAATGAAGGTGCTAGATTTCTCCTGCAATCCTTCTATTTTATCTTTCACAAATGTTTCGTATAGCGGGTTAATCTTAACTACCTTTTCATCGCGAGTAAGAAGAAAGAGTTTGTTGATAGTGTTTCAATTCAGCATAGGCGTCGCCTAAATCATAGGACGTATTTGGACACTCATGAAAAAATCGAGAATTTAGCTTAAATACTTCAAGTGCTTGCGGGGCTTTATTTTGTTCGATAAGCAAATATCCAATATTTCTCAGGTTTGACTCTTCAAATTTAAATTGATTGGTGTTGAGTAACTTGATAGCCACAGGATGTGCATTTTTATATCTAACAACTAGGACTTCACTAGACACCCAATAAGTACATTGTAACTTCAATTAGAGGTGCTTATGAGCAAAGGCAAACGCTATCCCCAAGAATTTAAAATTGAAGCAGTTAAACAAACCAACAAACGTGGTTATTCGGTCGTTGAAGTATTGGAGCGGTTAGGTATTTGCACTAAAAGGTTATATCACTGGCGATGTTACTCTTAACATTAACTCGGGAATTTTTTCTGTCTCGATATTAGACTCGATTGCTCTTGGGGATTTATTCTGGGGATACTTTGATGGTGTATTTCGATCTATTTTCGTTAATCTTGAGTAATATTGAAAAGCCATATATTAACTTTGATTAATGTGACACATTATTTTAGGCAATAAAAAAGCCTTACCGAAGTAAGGCTTGAAATGCTCGCTATATGGTCTAGTAAACTAGCTTCTTTTTATTAATTTCTTTATTTTTATTATTATTGTTTTTGTTTTTATTATTGTTTTTCTTTAGCGCGGGACATTTATAGCAAAGGCTTTTTCTCTGTGCAACAACTTTAATAGAGCATATATTCCACGAATATCTTCGTATAAGTGATGTGTAAACTCACAACGCTCAGTCTATTTTTTTGTTTGTAGGTGTTGATTAAGCTAAAAGCTAACGCTTTAATAAAATGTCCTTTTTAAAGCGGGGTAAAAAAATGTAAAAAAGTGTTATCGATCAAGTTGTAACGTGAGTATGACCTAATGAAAAAATGTGACTAAAAACACTCCACCTGGTTAACCACTTAGGGCATTTGTAAATATATTTTCACTGTCTTATGGCTTTTGCTGAGAAATATAAAAAAATAAATTTTTTATATTAATGAAATTATTTTTACTAAAAATGATCGCGCCACTAAAACGGCAACTTATTGAGTTAATGATATCTGCTGGTATCTGGCTTTAGCTAGCGTGTGCTAATTAAAGGTTGCGAGAGTATTTTGCCTTATAGCAAAAATAAGGCAAATTTTTTATCAATGCCGTAAGCGTACATAGATTTGATTTGGACATAGATCAATAAAATTTGAAGTGTTAGAATGCGCGCATACAAATAGCGGAGATAAATTTTCATGACTGAATTAAAAAATGATACGTATTTACGTGCGCTATTGCGCCAACCTGTTGATTACACACCTGTTTGGATGATGCGTCAAGCTGGGCGTTATTTACCTGAGTATCGTGAAGTGCGCAAAGGGGCTGGCGATTTTATGTCGGTTTGCCGTGATGCTGATTTAGCTTGTGAAGTGACCATTCAACCTTTACGTCGCTTTCCTCTTGATGCGGCGATTTTATTTAGTGATATTCTAACTATTCCTGATGCTATGGGTTTAGGTCTGTATTTTGAAACAGGCGAAGGACCTAAATTTGAACGGCCAATTACCTGTAAAGCTGATGTTGATAAAATTGGTATTCCAGACCCTGAAGGCGAATTGCAATACGTTATGAATGCAGTACGCACGATTAAAAAAACGCTGAACGGTGATGTACCGCTGATTGGCTTTTCTGGTAGCCCTTGGACCCTCGCCACTTATATGATTGAAGGTAGTAGTTCAAAGGCTTTCACTAAAATCAAAAAGATGATGTTCTCAGAGCCAAAAACATTACACTTATTATTAGATAAATTAGCTGACTCAGTTATTTTATATTTAAATGCCCAAATTGCTGCAGGTGTGCAATCGGTAATGGTATTTGACACTTGGGGTGGTGTTTTATCACCTCGAGACTATAAAGAATTTTCATTGCAATATATGGCGAAAATTGTTGATGGTTTAACTCGTCATAACGATGGTCGCCAAGTGCCGGTGACATTATTTACCAAAAATGGTGGTATGTGGTTAGAAGATATCGTTGCAACAGGTTGTGATGCGGTTGGTCTTGATTGGACCATTGATATTGAAAATGCCAAAGCGCGTGTTGGTGATAAAGTGGCACTGCAAGGTAATATGGACCCATCAATGTTATACGCGCCATTACCGAGAATTGAGCAAGAAGTGTCAAAAATATTAGCAGGTTTTGGCGAGGGTGGCACTGGGCATGTGTTTAACTTAGGTCACGGTATACATCCAGATGTAAACCCAGATCATGCGGGCCACTTTATTGAGTCGGTTCATCGTTTGAGTAAGCCATATCATCGATAAGCTATACTTGTTAGCAATATTATTTGTGCCTTGTTGGCGTAAACTAGTTTAGTTGATTATATCTAAAGGAGCCTGAGGCTCCTTTTTTTTGCCTTGAAATTATAATGCCATGACTGACCTGTAAAATTCAGTTAGACAGTTTCTAATCAGTTGCTAAATAGGCTTAAAAACAGATTTTTTATATATTTAGGCTTTGGTTATTACTTTTAGATTAAGGTATGCTGAGCTAGTAAATTGATTCTAAATGGACATGACAATGATCAAAAACAAAAACTTTTTATCTCTGTTGGCAATAACCTTGTTACTCGGTGCTTGCGGTAGTAGCTCAACCGATAAGGATGACGCTAAAATAGATAAAGCTAATGAGACGATAGCGCAAACTGTGCAGGAAAATAATACCCAGCAGGCAGAGACTACACTTGTTGAGGCACAGGTAAATACTAATAAAGCATTAACAGGTCATGATATGGAAGACACAACAGATAAATTGAAAGATGGATTTAATGGTTGGCAACGTGGTCGTGTGCAGTTTTTAAACTTAGAAGGTGGCTTTTACGGCATTATTACCGATTCAGGCAAAAAATTATTGCCAATGAATATGGCAAAAGAGTTTGCGCAAAATGGGGCTATTGTTCGAGTCAAAGGCAAAGTAAAAGATGTTATGACCATTCAACAATGGGGTACACCTTTTACGATTACCGATATTGAGCTGATAAAACCAGGCAATAAAGTCAATGACGCCGACATGTAATCTTGATCAAGCAGCAGTAACAGGCAAGTGACTAGTTGTTTGCAGCTTATCGGTAAGTTATTGGCAAATAAGTGGCTGAGTAAATAATGTTAAGGTTTTACCTTGGTCACTGACTTGTATTTGATACAGGTTACGATATTGTTGTTCGGTAAGATCTTCGACATCGAATGCACTGAGCAATGCCGACAATTGTGGCGTGGTGTTACTGTGACCCACCACTAATACATTTTCTTTTTGTTTAAGTAACTTCTGTGCAAACTGACTCAGATTTTTTGGCAAATATTTTTGTATGGCAATCTGTTGCTGTTTAGCAAAAGGTGCCGCTGTCGCCATGGTACGTCGGTAGACTGTGCTATATACGTGTTTTATTTGTGTGTGCTCAAGCATAGTCGCAATTTGCTCTGCTCTTAATTGACCACAAGGGGTTAACTTAGGATCATCCTGCACGGCTTGTTTTTCTGCATGTCGAACTAAATAAATACTAAAGCTATTTTCAGCAAGCGTTGGTAAGACAAAAAAATACAGTGCAACCAGTAAAGGATATTTCAAAATTTTTTCACTTTAATGTCCATAAAAAGTAGAGATTAAGGGCAAAGCGATAGAAGCCATGCCCTTGGCTTGTGTTTAAAAAAGTCGATTTAGACCATTTAATGCCGCTACCCTAAAGGCTTCTGCCATTGTTGGATAGTTAAAGGTAGTTTCAACAAAATATTCAATGGTATTGCCACCATTAGTTTGTTGCATGATGGCTTGGCCAATATGTATTATTTCTGCTGCATTCTCACCAAAACAATGAATACCTAAAATCTCTTTGGTTTCTCGGTGAAAAAGAATTTTTAACGAGCCGACTAGGTTATTAGATATTTGTGCCCTGGCTAAATGTTTAAATTGCGCGCGGCCGACTTCATATGGAATTTTTGCTGCTGTTAGCTCTTGCTCAGTTTTACCGACAGAGCTAATCTCTGGAATGGTATAAATACCGGTAGGAATATCAACAGTAAGTTTTGCTTTACTATTGCCATCCAGCATTGCGCTGGCGCAAATTCTCCCTTGATCAAATGCTGCACTGGCCAAACTCGGATAGCCAATAACATCACCCACCGCAAAAATACCTTCTACATCGGTTTGATAAGTATCGCTGACTTTCAGTTGCCCACGTCCATCAGCCTTTAAACCAGCATTCTCAAGTTTTAAATCTGCGGTGTTACCTGTGCGACCATTGGCAAATAATAAGCAGTCGGCGCGCATCTTCTTCCCCGACTCTAAATGGACAATAACTGAATCTTTACTGGTCTCAACACGTTCAATTTGTTCGCCATGGCGAATAACAACGCCGTTATTCCATAAGTGATAGCTTAATGAGTCTGACATTTCAGCGTCTAAGAATGACAATAGACGATCACGGGTATTGATCAGGTCTACTTTGACGCCTAAACCGCGAAAAATACACGCGTACTCGCTACCTATCACACCCGCACCATAGATAATTATTTGGCGTGGCGAATGTTCAAGCGATAAAATACTGTCTGAGTCATAAACTCTGGGGTGCGAAAAATCGACATCATCCGGATGATAGGGACGAGAGCCGGTGGCAATCACTATTTGTTTGGCTGTAATGAAATCGATTGAACCATCAATACGTAATACTTGGAGGGTGTTTGCATCAATAAATGATGCTTCACCGTAAAAATGTTCAACTTGGTTACGGTTATAAAAGCCGCTGCGCAAACTGACTTGTTTACGAATAACGGCAGATGCGTGGCTTAAAATATCTTGGAAGGTTAATTGCTTGGCATTTTGTCCGGCATTAAATAACGGATTAGAGTTATATTCAATGAGTCGGCTAACCGATTGACGTAACGCTTTTGATGGAATAGTGCCCCAATGAGTACAGCCGCCACCCACATTATGATAGCGTTCAATAATAGCAACACGCTTATCACGCTTGGCTAAGTTCATGGCAGCGCCTTCGCCACCAGGCCCTGTACCTATAATGATGGCGTCAAAATCATAGCTTTTAGCAGCGTTTTTTACTTTCTTATTTTCGGCTTGTGCTTGTTTAGTCAACGGTTAACCCTTTAATTCCTGCTTTAAGGAGAAAAATATTAGCAGGAATTAAATCTAAGGTAACTGTTTTTATGCTAGTTTTTCTACCATATTTTGCCAGCTTCGCTGTTGCTCAGCTAATCTTCGCTTAATTTCTTGGTATTGCGCCATAACCTCTGAATTTTCAACACCAGCTAGTAATTGGTCACGTTTACTGGCAACTAACGCTTTACGTACCGCATAAAACTCGTTGATCTTATGAATAAGCTCATCGTACTCATGCTGCAATCTTTCTAGCATCTGCTCTGCGTCAGGGTGGGCCGCTATCTTTTGCTGGCTACGTAATAAAACCATAGATAAACGTGCCTTTTCAATTTTATCTTCAGGTGTCACACGTAACTTTGACGTCAGTTTTAAGTGAGCGCAGCCTTTAATTAACCATTTTGTTGGATCAAACTGCCACCAACGAATGCCATTACGATAGTCGTTTTCAAAGATATGATGGTAGTTATGGTAGCCTTCACCAAAAGTAAAAAAGGCGAGAAAGCCATTATCACGAGCAGTATTTTTTTCAGTATAGGTTTGCTTACCCCAGATGTGCGCTAATGAATTAATGAAAAAGGTGGTGTGGTGACTTAACACTAAACGTAAAAAGCCAAGCAATAGTAAGCTATTAATTATATCACCATGCCATAAACCAAATAAAATAGGGACACCGAAGTTCATTAATATAGTCAGTAGTAAATAGTGTTTATGTTGCCAAACCACCACCGCATCTTTTTGTAAATCGCGCACGTTGTTATAATTATTGTAGTGCTCAGGTTGATGATCTCTTAGCATCCAGCCGATGTGTGAATGCCAAAAGCCCAACTTTGCGGAATAAGGGTCAATATTATTTTTATCAACATGTTTGTGGTGAATACGATGATCAGAACACCAATGCAATGCACTATTTTGCAAAGCAAATGCGCCACCTAGCGCGTAAATCACTCTCAATGACCAATGAGCTTGGTAGGTTCTATGGGACCAAAGTCGGTGATAACCGGCCGTAATCGACATGCCGCAATAGATAAAACAAATCGTTGCTGCGGTGATTTCTGTGGCATCAAAGCCATGAGTGAATGCACGGTAAGGTACTGCAATGGCAGCAAATAAAAAGGTAATGCTAAATACAAAAACATTTAACCAAATAATAGGTGGTTTATTCATTAATTGTCCATCTAAGATTAATCACCGAAAAGTTTTTCGGTGTACACATGTACGCTATCTTTAACTTTACTCGATGCTGAGTCAAGTGTTGATGGTGATTTTTTAGCTAACATACAGAATAAAAATCAGAATATCACAGAGTGGTTAACATCTATTGACTAGTAATATTAACTATTTTCAGTATCATATCAAACTGGTTACAGGCTGAAATAATTACTAGGTGCAAGACGATGAGCGGTATTCGAGCATTACAAAAAGAAAAAACACGTCGACAACTCATCGATGCCGCTTTAGGGCAACTCAGCAGTGAGCGGAGTTTTTCTAGCCTAAGTTTACGTGAAGTAGCAAAAGAGGCAGGTTTAGCGCCAACCTCATTTTATCGCCATTTTTCTGATATGGACGAATTGGGTTTAACCTTAGTGGATGAAGCGGGTTTAACCTTGCGTCAATTAATGCGTCAAGCAAGGCAGCGTATTGACAAAGGGGGCTCGGTGATCCAAATTTCTGTGCGTACATTTATGGAGTTCATTGAAAGTAACGGCAATATTTTTCGCTTGTTACTACGCGAGCGTTCAGGCACATCGAAAGCATTTCGTGCTGCAGTTAATCGTGAAATTCGTTATTTTACGCTAGAGTTGTGTGATTATTTACAACAGGCTAATAAACTTGATGCTGAAGTGGCCTATCTGCAAGCAAATGCTGCCGTAACCATTGTTTTTAGTGCCGGCTCTGACGCACTAGATTGTGATAAAAAAGATTTAGCAGAATTAGCACAACGAACAATTAAACAGCTCAGGTTTATTGCTCGTGGTGCATTTGAAATTGGCGTAGGTAATAAAAACCGCAGCGAGCAGCGCAGTAGTAGCGCTAAAGACGAGACAAAATAACACCCGTTTCTATATGATGGGTATAAGGGAATTGGTCAAATAGAGCAAAATGCTCAATTTTATGGGTTTTAACCAATTCAGTTAAGTTATCACGGAGTGTCTCCGGATTGCATGAAATATAGATAATGCGCTCAAAGCGACTCACTAATTCAACACTATCAGGATCTAGCCCAGCTCGAGGAGGATCCACAAGCACAGTTTGATAATTGTAACTGGTCAGATCAAAACCTTGTAATCGCCGAAATACCCGTTCACCATTCATCGCCTGACTAAAGTCCTCACTCGCCATTCGCACAATATCAACATTGTCGAGTTTGTTAGCCGCAATGTTAATCTGTGCAGACTTAACTGACGTTTTTGATATCTCTGTGCCTAATACCCGATCAAAGTTTTCCGCCAAAGCAATGCTAAAGTTACCATTACCGCAGTAGAGCTCAATTAAATCACCGCCAATATTTTTAGTCGCTTGTTGAGCCCAAAGCAACATCTTTTCATTTACCTTAGCATTAGGTTGAGTAAAGCTATTTTCAACTTGCTGGTAATGAAACTCTTTGTTATTCAATGTTAATGTTTCCATCACAAAGTCTTTGTCTAAGACCACTTTTTGCTTGCGAGCTCGGCCAATAATATCCACAGGAGCGATTGCCGATAGTCGAACTTTTAATTGCTGCGCTTGCTCAATCCATTGTTCATCTAACTGTTTATGATAAAGCAAACTAATCAATACTTCGCCGCTAACAGTTGATAGAAAATCAACTTGGAATAAACGTTGGCGTAATACTTCGTTAGTTTTTATATCCGCTAATAGCGCCAACATAAATTGATTTATAAGCACACTGGCAACAGGAAAGTCATCAACCCGATATTTTTCTTTTGTTTCACTATTAAACATAATGTAATACAGATCATCACCGTCATGCCAAACTCTAAACTCTGCACGCTGGCGATAATTCAAGCTCGGCGAGGTAAATATTTCAAATGTTGGTAATTCAAACTGAGCAAAATTTTCTGTAATATTTTGCTGCTTTTCGTCAAGCTGCTGTTGATAATTATCGGGATGGATATGACTAAACATTGAAATACCTTGTTGAAAGTGGAGGTCGTTAACTGATGATGAAGTCGAGACTTTAGCGATTGGCCTGTTTTTGCTTATTAAAGACATTATTTATTAAACAACGACTGTATCTTAGAAGCACTGGCTTATTAATCACAGCCGCTAATAAAAGCCGCTATTTTATAGACTATAGATAAGCGTTGATAGACTTTGTGGTCAGTAATATTAAAACATTTGAGTTTAATATTATCAAACGCATAAAGTAACTCCCCGATTACCTATATAGTAGTAAAACAAAAAGCCTGTAAACTTATCATTTACAGGCTTTAATATGACTAGTGAGTAAGAGAGTTAAACGACTTCTGTAAATTTTACACTCTTACTACTTAATGGGTCGGTTTTAACAAGCAACGTTATGCTGAGGTTTTATTCAACAATTTGCTCTGGTCGTTCTTTTGCTTCACGAACTTTTAATGTTCTTTGCTGAAATTCACTATCATTCAATGACAAAACCGCTTGCTCTGCATCTGCGGCTGATATTTCAACAAAACCAAATCCGCGTCTTTTTCCTGTATGTTTATCTTTCATCAATCTTACTGATTGAACTTGGCCATACTCAGAAAACAACTCTCTTACTGCGGCTTCGTTAGCTCTATACGGTAAATTGCCAACATAGAGTGTGCTGATGCTTGTATCTGCTTCTTGTGCATTTGTTTCGGCTTTTCCAATTAAGGGCGCGATAAATGCACAAACAAAAGCAACAACGGCGACACTCATACTTGTTAATTCGAATACACTACTGTTAGCCAAAAAATATATAGCAACAGAAAATACTAACGCAACAATTAGCGTCAATGCTTGAGGAGACTTCATAATGGATACCTAATTATTATTTTATAAAAACTTAACTTGCAATTCTATGTTACCCACCTTTTGGTAATGTGCAAGAATAAGTGTGATTTTCATGCAATTTAATTAGGCAAGTATCTATTAATACTATTAACAGTAAGATTTGTTACTTAGTAACTGTTATAGAATAGCTGTTCAGTTAATTATCTTCTCTATTATGGCTATTGTAGTCTTCTTATCTAGAGTAGAAGTTATAAACCTTGTGATTAAGCAATAATAAGAACCACGTTTTCATATGACTTTATACGGGTCGAATGCTATTTGAACGCTCCTAGGTCAATAAAAGCACCAGATGTATAATTAAAAAGCAAACAGTCATTTAATCGCAATTTAATTGATATTAGGTGTTGACGTGAAGCCAGAAATCTCTAGAATGCGCTCCAGTTCCAAGGGGTAACCCAAACGAACGGTTTTAATAGCTTAACTACTCTTTATAAGAGCTAAACAGTTAAGTTAACGTTTTAAAAATGAGTTTGAATCTTCTGAAAGAAAGTTTAAAAAATCTAAATAAAACGTTGACATTAAAACTCAGGTGCGTAGAATGCGCATCTCGCTTCAGGCAAGGCCTGCAGCAACGAATTACTTTACGGTATAGAGCGAATGAGATTCT
>NZ_JACGVC010000043.1 GCF_014077005.1 Colwellia sp. MB3u-45
GCCTTGCCTGAAGCGAGATGCGCATTCTACGCACCTGAGTTTTAATGTCAACGTTTTATTTAGATTTTTTAAACTTTCTTTTCAGAAGATTCAAACTCATTTTTAAAACGTTAAGTTAACTTAATCAGCCTAGACCGAGTTAGATAACTCATTGAAACCGTTCGTTTGGGTTACCCCTTGGAACTGGAGCGCATTCTAGAGATTTCTGGCTTCACGTCAACACCTAATATCAATTAAATTGCGATTAAATGACTGTTTGCTTTTTAATTAGGCAATGTGAGCAAATAGAAGCCGATACATACATTAATAAACACTAATGCGTAATAAATAGCGGGCTTTTGCTTAAGTTAATGCAAGTAACAATGGCCTTCAAACGCCTTTTATCTTAAATGATTAACTTAATTGTAAGACGCTGCCTAATAATATTCTATTAGACCCTTCTATACTGTATTCATTTCTAATAGCCCTTGTTATGAATGAATACAAACTACTTACCGCTAAGATTAGTTATTGAATAGCGCTTAGGTTTAATTTTTTAACATGACTAGCTAGTTATAGAGCGCAGAAGGCATTGTTGACTGGATTGAATGCAAGGTTTGGAAACGAAAAAAGCCGCTAGATAACTAGCGGCTTTCATATTTAATATTGTTATACCTTACAGTAAATCAATAGATGGCGGTGAGGGAGGGATTCGAACCCTCGAAGGCTTGCGCCTTACACGCTTTCCAGGCGTGCTCCTTCGGCCACTCGGACACCTCACCGTTTTAATCACTATCTATTGAGCTCCTCGTACCGAGCTGCGCTATGTTAGAAAAATAATCTCTATAACGCAACCTAATTTAAACAAAGTTAAAGCAGTTGCTTATTTAACAGCCAACGTATAATAAGATTACTTATTTTTGTTCATTTCAGTATTAAAATTTAACATGCGGTCTAGAGATTTAAGCGCTCCTGTGCGAAGTTTCATATCAACGAAGACTTCTCTACCTTCTGGGTTTAACAGTGCTTGTTCAATTTCCTTTAAGCCATTCATTGCCATCCACGGACAATGTGCGCAACTACGACATGTAGCACCTTCGCCAGCTGTTGGTGCTTCAAAGAATTCTTTATCAGGGCATAACTGTTGCATTTTATAAAAAATACCACGGTCCGTCGCCACAATGAATTTTTTATTGGGTAGTGCTTGAGCCGCTTTAATTAATTGGCTAGTTGACCCTACCGAATCGGCCAGATCAATTATTTCTGCTGGTGATTCCGGATGAACAAGCACGGCAGCATCTGGATGAAGCGCCTTCATATCAATGAGTGCTTTGGTTTTAAACTCATCATGAACAATACAAGCACCTTGCCACATGATCATGTCGGCACCCGTTTGCTTTTCAATGTATGCACCTAGATGGCGATCAGGACCCCAAATAATTTTCTCACCCAGGTCATCAAGATGCTCAACAATTTCTAAAGCGCATGATGAAGTCACTATCCAATCAGCACGAGCTTTAACAGCGGTAGAAGTATTAGCATAGACCACAACGGTTCTGTCAGGGTGTTGATCACAAAAAGCACTAAACTCTTCAATTGGGCAACCTAAATCTAACGAACATGTGGCTTCTAATGTAGGCATTACCACTGTTTTTTCTGGGGTCAGTACTTTTGACGTTTCACCCATAAAACGCACACCCGCTACAATCAAAGTCTCTGCAGGATGGTTGTTACCAAATCTTGCCATTTCTAATGAATCAGCTACACAACCACCGGTTTCTTCTGCTAATGCTTGAATTTCAGGATCAGTGTAATAATGTGCAACAAGTACAGCGTTTTTTTCTTTCAATAATAATTTGATACGTGCTTTAGACTCTTCACGCTCTACAGCACTTAGTGGCGTAGCCTTTTTGGGGAATTGAAAATCAAAATCAACGGCTAAATTTGCTTGGGTCATATGTCTTCTCAATGAGTGCCTTAAAAATCGTAAGAATTATAAGGTATAGAAGAATAAAAGTGTACTACGAATATGGTTCAAGGTGGATAAGAGATATAAAAATTATATTAATGAGATAAAGAATAATGTAGGTGGTTAGATAAATTTAAACAGTACTGAGGAATAAGATAGGGTCATTAAAAGTGGTCGGTCGTGAAGGATTTGAACCTTCGACAAATTGGTTAAAAGCCAACTGCTCTACCAACTGAGCTAACGACCGATAAACTACTTTTAATTTTTAATAATGAAACCGCATGGTGCTAATTTCAATGCCACTATGTTCTTAACTATCAACTATCAAGGTTAAGGTTAAGAAAAGTGGTCGGTCGTGAAGGATTTGAACCTTCGACAAATTGGTTAAAAGCCAACTGCTCTACCAACTGAGCTAACGACCGTCATATATTCTGAAACAAATACCGAACACTTTTATTGGTAAAAAAGTGGTCGGTCGTGAAGGATTTGAACCTTCGACAAATTGGTTAAAAGCCAACTGCTCTACCAACTGAGCTAACGACCGGTATTTGTTTCCGCTGGACTACTCGTCCAATGCGGGGCATATAATACTCATAATATTTTTAAGTGCAACAACAATCGTCGACTTTTTTGCACTTTATTGTTTGTTCGAACAAAAAGCCACCAAAGCGCACAACTTATAAGCAAAAATTATGGTTTGATACTATTTAATCGTGGTTGCGCTAGTTTTGCAGCACTTGAATTAGGGTATTGCGCTATCAACTTTTTGTATACGGCAATCGCTTTGGTTTCATTATTTTCTTTTTGCTCAACCATAGCAAGCTTTAACATTGCGTCACTACGTTTACTGGAATCAGGATAATTACTCACCACCACATCAAATTCTTGACGTGCTTGAGTTAACTCACCTTTGTTAAACAATAACTGTCCTAACCAATAATGGGCGTTCGCTGCATAAGTCGAGTTAGGGTACCTTTGATTAAACGCTTCAAACTCAGGAATAGCTTGTTCGTAACGCTTATCTTTTAACACCATATTAACCGCACGATCATAGGCTTCATTTTCAGTTAAGTTATTACTGTAATTTACCTTACCTGCATCACCGCTAGGTGCAATGATTGTTGCGGGTATTTGATTTGCTGGTTTTAGTGCTTCTGATACTCTGCGATCAAGCTCTTGATACAACTCACGTTGACGGTCAAGTACCTGACTCAATTGATAAGTGTGTAACTCAGTGATGCCACGAAGCTCGTTAACTTCGTTTTGCAGTTCATCGAGTTGTCGTTGAACGTTAACTTGGGCTCTGTTACGGGCATCAAGTTTGCGTTCAAGACTAACCAGCTGTTCACTCAAGCTTAATTTGGCAGCCTTGGTAGGCGTGCCAGCGGTTACTTCAATAACAGGAGCCCGTTCAGCTGCTACTGCCAAATTGGCAGCCACAGCGAACGTCATCCCGAATAGAATACTATTGGGTTTCATTTCATTACCTGATTAGTAGACCAACACGGCACGACGGTTTTTAGCAAACGCGCCTTCGCTACGATCTTTAACCATTGGTTTTTCTTCGCCGTAACTTACTGTGCTTAATTGTGCAGCTGAAACGCCCATGTTCTCTAAAAACGTTTCAATAGCTTTTGCACGGCGCTCGCCTAATGCAATGTTATATTCAGGTGTACCACGTTCATCAGCATGACCTTCAATTAACACATTGACCGTTGAGTTTTCGTTAAGAAACTCAGCATGTGCTTCAAGAATAGCGACAAAATCACCACTTACTGTTGATCTGTCAAAATCAAAATAAACAATATGCTCTGAACGTAATTTTTCAATTTCTTGACGTTTTTTAGCTTCAATAGCATCAGCACGTTGCATTGCTTCAACTTTTACAAGTTCGGCTGCTTCACGAGCTTTTTGTTCAGCCATAACGGCTTCATTTTTTTGCATCGCACTAGCGTCTTCGCTAGCTGAGTCAGATGAACTACAAGCCGATAAAGCCATGATAGGTAAAACAACCGCTAAGGCTTTTACTGTTTTATTAAAGCGCATTTTATGTGTCCTTATTATTTACAAATTAAATTACTAATAATTATTATAAAAATGGTGACCATGAAGGTGACTTCACTTCGCCATTAAGTGCTGGCAACCTTGCCTTAAATCTTCCATCTACGGAAACTAAACTTAGTACCTGACGGTTATTGTGTAAAGTACTATAAATAATCATACCACCGTTAGGTGATATACTTGGTGATTCGTCCAAACGTGTTGTGGTTAACACTTGAAAAATCCCTGAATCAAATTCTTGCTTGGCTAGATGATACTTACCGTTTGTACGATTTACCATCACTAATTGACGACCATCAGGTGTTAATGAGCCACCTAGGTTCATTTCGCCATCAAAAGTTAGCCTTCTAATTTTGCCATCTACTAAACTTACCCGATATAGCTGCGCTCTTCCACCCCGTTCTGAACTAAATATCAATGACTTGCCGTCTGGTGTCCAACTGGGTTCAGTATCAATGGCACGATGACGAGTTATACGTCGTAATTTTTTCGTTGCAACATTCATCACGTAAAGCTCAGGATTATCATCTTTAGACAATACCATTGCCAGTTTTTTACCATCTGGTGACCAATTAGGTGCACTGTTGATACCCTCAAACGAGCTGATTAAATTACGTTGCCCGGAATAAATATCAATAATATGAATTTGTGCTTGTCGATTTTCAAAGGTTACATAAGCTAACTGATTGCCACTTGGGTGCCACGATGGTGACATTAATGGCTCTTTTGAACTTAACAAAACATGTTCGTTAAAACCATCGTAATCAGCAATAGCTAACTGATAAGGATATTCACCTTGATCGCGCACAATAACATAGGCAATTTTTGTTAAAAATGCACCGCGTGTACCTGTGAGCTTTTCATAAACAGCATCACTGATACGGTGGGCGTAACGACGAAATTGATCGGCGCCAATCTCAACGGTACTTTCATCCAAAATATGATCTGAGGTACGCACTAACTTGCCATTACTTAACATTTGCGTTTCGCCACCGGTAACTTGGCCACGAATAACATCAACCAGCTGATATTTAATTTGATAACGACCTATCGAGGTTTCGCTAACTTCACCAATAACAACGGCTTCAACACCTTCACTTGCCCAAGCGCTGTAATCAATTTCACTATCCTTGTTAGGTACCTGAGGATAACGTGAGGCTTTAATTGGACTAAATTTACCACTGCGTAGTAAATCATCACTGACCACTGTAGATAAACGCTCTGGCATGACACCCGTTCCTGTCCATTTAAATGGCAACACAGCAATGGGTCGTGCACTATCAACACCTTCGGTGATAACAATTTCTAACGTTGCCCTTACCTGCTGCGAAAACACTGCAGCAAAGAATAGTAAAAATAAAGTTACATTTTTCATAGCGTCGATTATCTTCCTAATATATACAAAAACTTAATTAAATTTGTCTGGTGCTACCGTTAAACTGATCGTTCTCATTTCTCGAAATATTTCAGGGTCTTTAGAAACAGGTAAAGTACCCGCTTTATATACCGCTGTTTTTGCTGCTTCACAAACTCGTCTGTCGCCTTGGCCTGTGACCACATTGGTCACAAAACCTGAGGGTGCTAGACTTATGGTTAACTTACAAGATTTACCTTCCATCGTGCTACGGTCAGTGATCAAATTACGCTTTATGGTTTGCGTTATTAATGCGGTAAACCGACCAATTTCTGTCATCATTTGTTGGCGACGAGCCTGTTGACGATTGGCCATTTCTTCAGCCATTTGTTGCTCTAATAACTTTTGCTGAGCGGCACGTTCTCGATCTTCTTGCTGTTTACGTTTTTGGTCTGCCGCTTTCTTTTTACGCAAATCTTCTGCTTTTTTAGCCGCTTGCTCTTCTTTTATTCGCTTAGCTTGCGCGTCTGCTGCCGCTTTATCAGCTTGCGCTCTTTCAAGCTCTTTTTGTTTGCGCTGTTTGTCTGCCGCATTTGCTTTAGCTTGAGACTTTTTAGCCGCGCTGTCAGCTGCCTTTTTTTCTTGCTCTTTTATCTTACGCTGACGTTCAAGACTCTTAATGCGTTTTTCTTCATTTAGTTGTTTTTCTTTTGCGGCGGCAATACTATTTTCAAGATTTTTAAGCTTTTGAGCGTCATCGGCCTTTTGCTTTTTAATCTTATTAATTTGCGCCTCTACTTTACTTCTTTCAACAACAACCGCTTGAATAGGCTCCATTTGTACTGACGTTGGCGTCGATTTTGGTGGCGATGAGAAATCACCCCACAACAAAACAACAGCAAGTACTATGTGTATGGCAAAACTTAACGCTAAGGGAGTTGAATACTTCGATGACACTACTTACTCTCCGGGGTATCAGTCATTAAACCAACAGATGGTACACCTGCTATTTTTTGTAACATCACCATTAATTGAATAACCGCATCATAAGAAACCGCACCATCGCCATTAACCACCACGGGGGTATCAGGTGCCAACTTTAAATGTGCGGCGACTAAGGTGGCAACTTCTTCTGCCGACATAGGTTCATTTTTGCTGGTTCCAACCGCCAGATAATAATTGCCATTAGCATCAACTGAAGCCACTAAAGGCGGTTTCATGTCTTTACTTAGAGGTTGTGCATCAGCTTGCGGTAAATCAACTTTAACGCCTTGTGTTATCAGCGGTGCCGTTACCATAAAAATAATCAGCAACACTAACATTACGTCAATATAAGGTACTACATTTATCTCAGCAACCTTGCGGCGCCTGACTCGATTATACATAGTTAATCTCTACCTTAGCCGTGTTGCTCTGTCGCTGTTTGTCTTTGTAATATACTTGAAAATTCGTCCATAAAGTTACCATAGCTATTTTCAAGTTTTTCAACATTATGACTAAAACGGTTAAATGCCATCACGGCAGGAATGGCGGCAAACAACCCCATTGCAGTCGCGATTAATGCCTCGGCAATACCGGGCGCAACCATAGCCAGAGTGGCTTGCTCAACCGCACCTAGGGCAATAAATGAATTCATGATACCCCACACGGTACCAAACAAACCAATATAAGGGCTTATTGAGCCAACGGTGGCCATAAAGGGCAAATGTGTTTCCAAGTTATCGACTTCTCTTGACATTGCCACGCGCATTGCCCGGTGTGTGCCGTCAACTATCACTTGCGGTGAATAGCCATGCGATTTACGTAAACGAGCAAATTCACGAAAACCAGAAACAAAAAGACTTTCAATACCGTCAATATGCTCTTTGGCAGAAACTTCACTGTAGAGCTTACTTAAATCAGCCCCACTCCAAAATTTGTCTTCAAAGTCTTTTAATTGTATTTTAGCTGCAAGCAATACTTTACGACGTTGAAAAATCATGGTCCAACAGGCAATTGAAAATCCTAATAAGGTCAACATGACCAGCTGAACTAATAAACTGGCCTGTAAAAATAAATCAAAAAACGAAATTTCAGCTGACACGTTTTAATGCTCCTAATATGCTTTTGGGGATAGTACAAGGTTTAGGTTTTGCTAGAGCCAAGTTAACACAAGCGACTTTAATCTCAGCCGTACATAATGTTATCTGGTTCTGGTTCACAAGTTGCTGTGAAAATACCAAACTCGCAGACTTTAATCGGCTTATTGTTGTGGTCATTGTTAGCAAGTCATCAAGTTTTGCTGATGCCTTATTGTCCATTGCCACCTTTGTGACCACAAAACCGATATTTTGTTCTAAAAATATTGATTGATTAATACCAAGTTCGCGCAGCCATTCTGTTCTAGCGCGTTCAAAAAACTTTAAATAGTTCGCGTAATAAACGATACCACCGGCATCGGTATCTTCATAGTAAACACGTACGGTGTGTTGATGACTGCTTAATGACATTAAATTTTTCGATTTATCTTAGTATAAAATTTTCAAGTGCTTATCTTAATAGATAAAGCTCACACGGAACAAGAGCTAAGGTACTTTCTTTGTAAAAATTTCAACAATAAATCTAATTACGGATCTTTTATTAGTCTAATATTATAAAAAATCATTACTGATCAGCGACTGTAAATGGTTACTCTCCTTATATTAATGCAAGATTACGACAATTTATTTCGCATTAGTTTTCCTAATGATTAACATAAATTATTTTTGTTTGTGTTGCTCAACTCATCGGACTAGAATAGCCTTGTTGTTTGAGCTAGCGCACGAATTTTGTTTTTTACATTTTTCATCTTAGCCCACAAATGTTTTGATAGGTGTTGTTACCTTTCTCTGTTATATATTTTCTAGGATCCCCATTTCCTTTTAGCAGCTTATATTTTAAGTTGGCCCACATAGATTTATGTGGGCTTTTTTTTACTTAAAATTCAAAGAATAAACATCGACGTTCTTTCACATCCATGTGACCACGCCATACCGTTCATCCTGAACAAAAAAAGCACCCTAAGGTGCTTTTTATAACGGTAAAAACTTAGCAGTTAACTTGGAAAGTCTAAACCAAAGTGTAGATAAGCTCTACTTGTAGCAATTCGCCCGCGCGGTGTGCGTTGTAAAAAACCTTGCTGGATTAAAAAAGGCTCTAATACATCTTCAATGGTTTCACGTTCTTCGCCAATGGCAGCGGCAATGTTATCAAGACCAACGGGGCCGCCGGAAAATTTATCAATAATCGCTTCCAATAATTTCCGGTCCATTAAATCGAAACCTTCATTATCTACCTCTAACATATCTAAGGCACTGGCAGCGGTTGCTTTACTGACTATACCGTCAGTTTTTACATCCGCGTAATCTCTGACTCTGCGTAATAAGCGATTAGCAATGCGCGGTGTACCACGAGAACGCCTTGCGACTTCAAATGCTCCCGCTTGAGCAATGTCTAAATCTAAGAAATGTGCTGAACGCATGACAATTTCGGTTAACTCTTGCGTGTTATAAAATTCTAGCCGTTGAACTATCCCGAAACGATCGCGAAGTGGTGAGGTTAACGCGCCTGCGCGAGTTGTTGCACCAATTAAGGTAAAGGGCGGTAAATCAAGTTTTATAGAGCGGGCTGCTGGCCCTTCGCCGATCATAATATCTAACTGATAATCTTCCATCGCTGGGTAAAGAATTTCTTCTACCACAGGACTTAAACGATGAATTTCATCGATAAACAAGACATCATTTTCTTCAAGGTTAGTCAGTAATGCCGCCAAATCACCGGCTTTTTCCAATACCGGACCTGAGGTAGCCCGAACACTGACGCCCATTTCATTCGCGACAATATTGGCTAAGGTGGTTTTACCTAAACCCGGTGGACCAAAAATTAACAAATGGTCAAGCGGCTCGCGTCTTTTCAAAGCCGCCGCAATGAAAATTTCCATTTGAGACTTTACATGAGCCTGCCCAGTATAGTCGGACAACATTTTAGGCCTAATAGCTCGGTCAACCGTTTCATCTTCACGGGTGGCTACGGGTTCAATTAATCTGTCTGCTTCTATCATGTATTACTCATTGAAAAAATCATTAAAAAACTCATTGAAAAATTTTATCGTCATTTACCTTTGGCCCAAACTTGTTATCGTCGATATGGCGAAGTGATTACTACTTATAACATGGCTTTTAAAGCACCACGGATCAGGTCTTCGCTACTTTTGTCAGGATGAAAAACTGATTTAACTGCTTTGTCTGCTTGTAGCTGACTATACCCTAAAGAAACTAAGGCGTTAATAGCATCGCCTTTACTATCACTGATAAAGGCATTGGCTTGATGAACATCCGTTGGCATCATATGCACCAAAGCGTCACTACTGTCAGTTTGCCAATCTTTTAATCTATCGCGCATTTCAATCAACAAGCGTTCCGCTGTTTTCTTACCAACACCGGGTATTTTCACTATGGTGGTTAAATCGTCATGTATAACACAACTGACAAATTGATCGGCAGACATGCCTGACAAAATAGCCAAACCTAATTTAGGCCCAACACCATTAACCTTGATCAGTAAGCGAAACAGTTTACGCTCAACTTTATTAGCAAAGCCATAAAGTAATTGTGCATCTTCACGTACCACAAAGTGGGTATATAAAGTCGCTTCTTGATTAACCTCGCCAAGGGCATAAATGCTGGTCATTGGCATAGTCACTTCATAGCCAACACCATTACATTCAATTAAAATTTCGGGGGCCATTTTTTCTATTAATATGCCACGTAAACGTCCAATCACGGCTTAACCTTTGCTTGATATACTATATGACAACACCATACCACTAGATATTTATACAGTAAAGTTTACGCCCTGAATTATTTAAAGCGGTGCGCAAATAACGATAATACTAGAAAAATAACTATTAGCGTAAGCGTCCACGTACTGTTTTAGTGGCTTGGCCTGAAAGTTTACTGATCGAGTCGTGACTGTGCGCATGACACAGGGCAACGGCCAGTGCATCGGCGGCATCAGCTTGAGGTGTGCCCGGTAATTTCAAAATAGTTTTCACCATATGTTGCACTTGAGTTTTATCTGCCGCACCTGTACCCACAACCGATTGCTTAATTTGTCTAGCCGAGTATTCTGCAATCGTTAAACCATTGTTCGTCGCCGCAACAATAGCCGCACCTCGAGCTTGGCCTAACTTTAATGCTGAATCAGGATTTTTCGCCATAAAGACTTGCTCAATAGCAAACATGTCAGGTTGAAATTGCAAGATAAGCTCACTAACGCCAGCAAAAATTGTTTGCAAGCGCATACCTAAATCTTCACCTGCCGCTGTGGCTTTAATACAGCCACTGCCTAAATAGGTAAAATTACGGCCCGATTGTTTAATGACGCCATAGCCGGTTAAACGTGACCCTGGGTCAATACCTAAAATAATACTCACTTGTTATTTACCTTAATAAAAGCGTTAACTTTAAAAATAATACTATTGAAAAAAAACGCACGAATAAGGCCTAAGTAGCATTAATTCGTGCGTTTTAATTGTGTTAACATTAACGCTTAGTCACGTTAAAATTTTTCTAACAGAGGTTATTCTGCTTTTGGCTCAGTATCAATTTCTTTTGCCAAACAAGCAATGCCTAATTCAGCCAGTTGTGCTGGGTTTGCATGACCTGGCGCATTAGTTAACGGACACGCCGCAGTTGTTGTTTTCGGGAATGCCATCACATCACGAATTGAACTAGCTCCAGTCATCAGCATTACTAAACGGTCTAAACCAAAGGCTAAACCGGCATGTGGTGGCGCGCCGTATTGTAATGCTTCTAGTAGGAAACCAAACTTTTCTTGCGCTTCTTCATCGCTAATACCCAGAATGCGAAATACAGCGGCTTGCATATCTTGATTATGAATACGCACTGAACCACCACCTAATTCACAGCCATTAAGAACCATGTCATAGGCATCAGACAAAGCACCCACGGGATTTGCTTCTAATTCAGCCGCGGTTAAATTGGTTGGCGCGGTAAACGGATGATGAATAGCATGCATATTGCCGTCAGCTTCTTCAAACATTGGAAAGTCTACCACCCACAATGGTTTCCAATCACCTTGCAATAGCTCAAGCTCTTCACCCACTTTTAAACGCAAGGCACCTAATGATTCAGTCACCACATTATAAGTGTCTGAGCCAAAGAAAATAATATCGCCGGTTTTAGCATGAGTACGGGTTAATAAGGCATTAACGGCGGCTTCATCTAAGAATTTTAAAATCGGTGATTGTAAGCCTTCAAGACCAGCATCAAGGTCATTAACTTTTAACCAGGGCATGCCCTTAGCGCCGTAAATACCGACAAATTTAGTTAACTCGTCAATACCTTTACGAGAGAATTTAGCGGCGCCTCCCGGTATACAAATAACGGCAACTCGGCCTTTATCGTCGTTAGCAGGGCCAGAGAACACTTTAAACTCAACATCTTTTAAGATGTCAGCCACGTCAACAATTTCAAGTGGATTACGTAAATCTGGTTTATCAGAGCCAAAACGAGTCATCGCCTCTAAATAGGTCATGCGCGGAAATTCACCTAAGTCTACGTTAAGTAGCTCTTGGAATAAGCCGCGGATCATAGTTTCAGTCACTTGCATCACTTGATCTGAACTCATAAATGAGGTTTCAATATCAATTTGAGTAAATTCTGGTTGGCGATCTGCACGTAAGTCTTCATCACGAAAACACTTAACGATTTGATAGTAGCGTTCCATACCTGACATCATCAACAATTGTTTAAATAATTGTGGTGACTGTGGTAAAGCAAAAAATTGCCCTTTATGAGTACGGCTAGGCACTAAATAATCACGCGCACCTTCAGGGGTAGCGGCTGTAAGAATAGGTGTTTCTATATCCAAAAAGCCTTGTGACTCAAGTGATGCACGCACCGCTGAAGTCACTTTAGCGCGAAAACGCATGCGCTCAGTCATTTCTGGACGACGTAAATCAAGATAACGATATTTTAATCGTAGCTCTTCAGAGTTCTTCTGATTTGAATCTAAAGGTAGCGGTGCTGACTTATTTAAAATAGTTAACTCTAAGCCCAACACTTCAATAGCGCCCGTTGCCATATCTTTATTCACTTGGCCATCAGGACGAGCGCGCACTTTACCTTTGATTTGCACACAAAACTCATTACGCAAGGTGTTGGCTTTTTCAAGCACTTCAGGAAAGTCCGGGTCGTAAACAACTTGTACAATACCTTCACGGTCTCGTAAATCTAAGAAAATTACCGCACCTAAGTCACGACGACGATTAACCCAACCACAAAGTGTGACTTCCTGACCCACATGAGATTCATTAACCTCACCACAATAAAGACTACGCATGTATTTACCCTAAAATTCGAATAAGCTGAACAAGTTAACAGATGTTTTATAAATCTATAACTTGTGATGATAAAAATTGCCAACATTATAAAGCAATGCTAAGTAAAGTCACCCGACATTCAATGAATAGTCTAATTAGACCCGTTCCACTTCAGTATGCCGGTTAATGATATTGATAATGCTTACCCCCTCAAGCTTTAAGCAGGTTTTGCATTCTATGCTAAGCACTACCAATAATGGCGTAAAGTCGGCTATAACGTCCTAAGCAGAACATAAAAACACATTACCTTGTTTATCAGAGAATATATCAGGTAAAATACGCTTTTATAGCCTCAAACGTTAGTATAGTTTTGTCATCATGAAAACATCAGATACCGATTTAATTTTTTCTAATAAACAAAGTAAAATCAAAGACTTTGCATTCGACGCACAAGTCGTAGAAGTTTTCCCCGATATGATCAGCCGCTCAGTGCCTGGTTATAGCACTATTATTGATACCATAGGCCGACTCAGTCAGCGCTATGTCACCGATAACAGCCAAGTTTACGACCTGGGCTGTTCGCTCGGCGCGGCAACATTGGCGATGCGTAAAGGTATCAGCGCAAAAAACTGTAAAATTATCGGCATTGATAGCTCAAGCGCTATGGTTGAACGCTGTAAAATGCATGTAAGTGCTTTTAAAGGTGAAACACCGGTTGAGATAATAGAAGCTAATATTCTTGATATTGAAATTAAAAATGCCTCTATGGTAGTGCTTAATTTTACTTTACAATTTATCGCGCCAGAACAACGCCAATTATTGTTAAATAAAATAGCTAAAGGCCTTAATCCCGGTGGTTTATTATTACTGTCAGAGAAAATCGCCCATACCGACAACGTCTGCAATGAGTTACTCGTCGACTTACATCATGACTTTAAGCGTGCCAACGGTTATAGCGAATTAGAAATCGCCCAAAAACGTACCGCACTAGAAAACGTCATGCTCACTGATAATTTAGACACCCATTTAAAGCGTTTGAAACTGGCTGGCTTTAACCATAGCGCCCCTTGGTTTCAATGTTTTAACTTCTTTTCTCTGATCGCGATTAAATAGCCCCATGATTTCATTTAACAACTTCTATCAAAAAATAGCGAGTAATCGCTTAAGCCACTGGCTTAACATTTTGCCCGCTCAACTGACTCAGTGGCGAGAACAACATTTACACGGCGAATTTGCCCAATGGCAAAAAACCTTAATGGCGCTACCAAAAACATCACCATCGAGTGTTGATATTAGTACCACAGTACGGGCAGGCGAACGCGCTGACATTAATGACGGTGAATATAAACGTTTAGAGAATTTACTGAAAAAGTTTAAACCTTGGCGTAAAGGCCCGTATCATATTCATGGGCTGCACATAGATACTGAATGGCGTTCTGATTTTAAATGGGATCGCTTAGCGCCGCATATTAGTGACTTAACTCATCGTTATGTACTCGATATTGGCTGTGGCAGTGGCTATCACTTGTGGCGCATGCGCGGTGCAGGTGCTGAGTTTGTTGTGGGTATTGACCCGACACAATTGTTTTTATCACAATTTCAAGCCATACAACATTTTGTTCAAGATGATCACGTTAACTTATTACCGCTAGGTGTTGAACAGTTGCCTGAGTTAAATGCCTTCGATACCGTATTTGCGATGGGCGTTTTGTATCATAGACGCTCGCCAATAGATTTTCTTTACCAACTAAAAGCGCAATTGGTTAAAGGCGGCGAACTGGTCTTAGAAACCCTAGTGGTTGATGGCGATGAAAATACCGTGTTAGTGCCGGGCGAGCGCTACGCGAAAATGCGCAATGTTTGGTTCTTACCCAGTTGTGAGGCTATGTGTGCATGGCTTGAACGTTGTGGTTTTAAAAATATTCGTGTGGTTAATACTGATATCACTGCCCTTGACGAACAACGTAAAACTGATTGGATAGATACTGAATCATTACAAGACTTTCTTGACCCTGATGATAACAGTAAAACCATTGAAGGCTACCCAGCACCAAAACGGGCAATATTTATTGCCAATAAATAGCCTTATGTTAGTTAACTGTCACTAAAACACAATGCTATTTCACCACTGAGGGACAGAGGGATTTCGTCCTACGGTGAGAAGAGTAAAAAATTAAAGTCATGCCTTAACTTTCGACATTAAATTTACTCCGTGTTTACTCAATATTGACTCCTTCTCTTCTCATTCTTTCCTCCCTGTAAATTCTAAAAAAATTCACAGGAAGAAATGAATGAGGACTGAATGAGCTAAAAAACACTAAACCATGTCACAATCGAGAAACGTTGTCCTACACCAATAAAAGCAAAATAAATTAACGTAATGTCTTACTCAATATCAACCGACCTTCATTAAATTTACTCAGTGCTTACTCCTTCTTTTCTCATGTTTTCCTCCCTGTAACACACTAAAAAACTCACAGGAAGAAGTGAATGAGGACTGAATAAGGTAAAAAAATGCTAAGCCATTTCACCAGCGAGGTACTTTGTCCTAAACGAAAAAGAAAAATACATTAACGTAATTTTTTACTCAATATCAATCTACCTTCCTTAAATTTACTCAGTGTTTACTCCTTCTTTTCTCATGCTTTACTCCCTGTAAATCCTCCTTGTAAAATACTAAAAAAATTCACCACCGAGAGACTTGGCTCTGCACCTAGAGGGAAAAATTAAAGTTGTTGTCAACGGCTAGCAAGTGCTGAGTAAGAGCTAACTTAATGGCTTGGCTATTACCTTCCTTTAAAGAATAATATACTATTTGTATCATACGGTTAATTCAGCTTGAAAACAGAGGCATCATGGACAATCCTTGGCAAATAAGACGATTAGAGCGAGTCGCAAAAAGACATCAAGATCACCGCAGCCCATTTCAACGTGACCGAGCACGTATTCTCCATTCAGCCGCATTTCGACGACTACAATCAAAAACCCAAGTGATGGGCAGTGGTCAAAGTGACTTTCATCGCACCCGATTAACCCATTCTTTAGAAGCGGCACAAATTGGTAGCGGCATTATCGCGCAAATTCGCAGTAAATATCCTGAGCATAGCGCTGCCCTACTGCCTAATGACGACAGTTTGATTGAAGCATTATGTTTAGCGCATGATATCGGCCACCCTCCTTTTGGCCATGGTGGAGAAATTGCCCTACATTATATGATGCGTGATTATGGTGGCTTTGAAGGCAATGGACAAACCTTTCGTATCGTGGCGCACTTAGAACCGTTTAGTGAAAATTTCGGTATGAACTTAACCCGCAGAACACTACTGGGCTTAATAAAATATCCACAAACCTTAAACAATTTACAACAAAATATTCCGCAAGCAATACCGGCATCTTTTCGCCAATTAGAAACGTCGAAATGGCAGCCACCCAAAGGCTTATATCTTGACGATATTGATATGTTTAATTGGGTATTAGCGCCTTTATGTCAGTCAGACAAAGCACTTTTTCAACAATTTACCAGCAAAGCGAATAGCCATAGTAAAACCAATTATAAATCTTTAGATTGCTCGATGATGGAATTAGCCGATGATATTGCCTATGGCATTCATGACCTAGAAGATGCCATAGTTACCGGCGTGGTTAATCAACAAGACTTTGATGAAAATGTGATCAAAAGGCTACTAAAAATAGACGATGATTGGCTGCACGACTATAGCTTAAGCTTAGCGGATAATCTTTTTAGTCCTCAACGCTATAAACAAAAAGAAGCCATTGGCGGTTTAGTGAATTACTTAATAACCGCCGTCGAATTAGATGATATTAACGCAACTAAAACGTGTAACTTTCAAGAGCAACTTTTACGCTATAATGCCGTGCATCCGTTAATTGCCGCTCAAGTGCTACAGATTTTCAAAGACTTTGTTTATCAGTTTGTGATCAAGCAAACGTCAATTCAACAGTTGGAATATCGTGGTCAGCAAATTGTGATGGAATTATTTCAAGCCTTGTCTTCCGACCCTGAGCGCTTATTACCTAAAAACACCGCCATGCGTTGGCTACAAGCAAAAGAAAACAAGCTCAATCAACACCGTGTTATCGCTGATTATGTCGCGGGGATGACCGATGAATATGCCACCAAACTTTATCAAACCTTATTTTTACCCATAGGACAAACTGGATTTGGTCAACACGACTATTAACTTATCCAGCAGATAACCTAAGCAGGTGCTGATAAGTTAAGTACCACTAAAAAATAGTATGCACTGTAATAACCCATGGAGAGGTTTTTCTAACGATGGCTAATATGCTAGATATTTATTGTGGCAGCAACGCCTTAAAAACAATACAAGAACACGGTTTTAAACAAGAACTTTTTACCACTATGCTGGGCGTCAGTGGTGGGCCAAAATGGTTTCTTTAGTGCAAGCTATACGCCGAAAATATAATAATAAAAATAAGTTCATAAAAAGTTTTTATGAACTTAAAACAGACAATGTTAAATTTGATATCACAACATTTGTTAAGACGTTAATTCCCAAGAGTGACCTCAGGAATTAACTAGATTTAAAAGTATAAACTTAATGTAACTAACGTGTAGTTATTAGTCGAGAGGATTTCTTTTGACTAGTGACAGGCTGTGCTATTTTATTACTAGAGTCAGAGCCTGATGTTAATCCTAAATTTTGAGTGTTCTCCCATGCTTCACTCCAACGACTTAAGTCTTCTTTCATCAGGATATTAATACGAGGTTTGATATACGGGTTAATTTCATCTTCAGAAACTACACCGTCCCCATTATCATCATAACCCATTGTAGAATATTCAAGCACTAGCGCTCTGCCCATATCATCGACTGAAATGACTTCCCAAGTATGATGGCGTGTTTGATAAGAATTTTCCTTATACAAATTAACGATGTTACTCTCTACATTCCAAGTCCAATTATCATCACCCATGCGAAAATAATCCACGCCATATTCATTCCATTTTCCAGCAGGCTCACCTCTGATACCTCGATTGAAAGTACCATCCGCGTTAAATTGATATCCATAAATATTTTCAAGCTTTAGTTTATCGCCGTCCCATTGGTCAGCGCTTGAGGCATTAATAAAAGATGCTTGTATCTCTGGTAGCTCAGTAACAAGATTATCCGTGTATAAAGTAAAACTGTCATCGAATTTAGCTATTTGTGAACTCACGACATCAGTTAATTTACCATCAACCCACTGTTCAATTTTTGCCAGGTAATGTTTACCTGATTGCTTAAAAGGCGTTATTTTATAGCTGATATTTTCTTGCGTCAGAGTTAAAGTTCCGTCATCAAGTGTTGGCGTAAATTGATAAGCCGACTTGTCTGTTGTCGCTGAGGTTTCACTAATGGTAATAGTGTCCCCGAAAAAGCCTTCAACTTGCTCTTGTGAAAAATCCTTCGTTGAATAGTCAAAATGCATTACCCAACGACCAGATATATCATTTAGCACTTTGCCTGCAAATAAACTATTGTCATTGTGAACATAAGTACGAGTTGAGTTGATAAATTCTGTACCAGTAGGAGATTCACCCTGCCAATCCATTGCTTCTGGAGGTATCATTTTATAGCCAAATTCGCCTGAAACATTCACTTGGTAAGCTGTATCAGTTTTTGATAATAGGGTTACACTCTCATGTCCTACGCCTGAATGAATTTCAATTCGTAAGTTTTGACCGATTACTCCATTATCTGCAGCTTCTTTTAACTTATCTTGAACTGATTGTTCAAAACCATAACGCGTGGTTACGCTATCAAACGGATAAGAAAAGTAATCTAAGCTTACTTCATTTTTTTTATAGGCTAACACGAGCTTGCCATTGGTGACTGTCCAATCCACTTGTTTGGTATCAGCAGCATAATAGTTGATATAGTTACTTGCTGTTCCGTTACTATTAAAGTGCCAGCCATTTCCCGAATGTCGAAGCCACCCTTGTTTAGCGCCATTGAGACTGAGCATGGTTTTGTCGGTAAACATTTCAGTTGTGAATTGTGCTACCGCGTCTGGGTCCGAAATTGTTGCCGCTATAGCTACGTCTAACGCTTGAGTATAAGCTTCAGTTGCCTCACCACTTTCATCAACATAAGCGTTTGCTACTAGGTAGTTGTTTATAGCCTCTGTTGTTGAACTAGCTTCGTCAGAGTCCAGTAATGACAAAATAGACTCGCCTTCAGGTATTTGAAAGTTGGGGTTATCTACTAATAATTTAATAAAACCTGCGGTTTCTAGCGTATCCTCTGCCGAAATATCGCTTTTTAACGCTTCAAGCTGCTCGTTTGAAGCTATGTTTTGGTTTTCATTCCTGTCTTTCGCTAGTAAATACGTTGCCGTAGAAAGGTGAGTCACGTTAGTTCTATTGTTTTCTTGATTTGTTAGTTCTTTGTTAGCATCAACAGAACTAAGCAGATTTTTAACCTCTCCTAGCATAGCAACCAACTCAACGCTTGCCTGATTGTTTATCTCACTACCTTGTGCTTTTATGAAAAGCATATTTTGCATGTTATTAATGGTGATGGGTAGCTGGTAGTTGCCTTTCGAGTCGGCTGTGGCGGTATAAGTTTGACCGTCTAATTCAACTGTAACTAATGCATTTGAGATTGGGCTGTCTGTAACCTTTCCCGCTATTGTCATTGTATGATTGATTGTAAGGTTAACTTCAGCTTCTGCGGTTAATGCACCATCAGATATTTGATAGCTTAGGGTGTCAACGCCTGCATAATCTGTTAGTGGAGTGAATAAAAGCGCATTATCAACGATTTCAACCGTGCCAAATTGTGGCTGAACAGTGATGCTGTCTAAGGTTAAAGTATCACCGTTACTGTCTGTGTCATTAGCTAATACATCAAGTGTGCTTGACTTATTATTTTGTGCAAGGCCAGTATCAGCATTAGCTATAGGGGCTGTGTTGCTTTCGGGAGGGGGTGGAGTTGTAGTTTTGGTTGATTTATCACTACCGCCACAACCTGTAATAATTGATAACGCTAGCATTGAAAGTAATAACTGTTTTTTCATGGTATGTCCTTATTAATTGGTATTATTATGGTTTGAAATTTTTAGTGTATTAATTTTAATTGAGGTATTCATAAGTATAAAAATGACTATTGAGCTAATCTCTATAAAGAGAAAATGGCCAGTTCATTTTAATCATGCGCAATAACTCATATTGTTTTTATTAGTGGGCTTTCCGATGCCATACGGCTAACAATTGCTGAGTCCCCTTTATTATTACGAAGGTCGACTATTTACAGCCTGTACGAACTTTTGTTAATTATGGGAAATTGAGCTTATTCTTTTACTTTGAGCTTGGTGTAGGGAGGTTTTTGACAAGTATTAGCTACTGATAATAGCGGAGTTCGAAGAAGAAAAAGTAGCAGTGATGAATGTAAAAATGTTATGAGCATATTAGTTCCTTTAAATTTAAAATCCCTGTCCTTAGGTAGTTAACTACCTAAAACAGATCCTACAATACACTAAAACTCATATATAACAACAACTAATACTACTGAGTAAAATAAA
Organism: Colwellia sp. MB3u-45; assembly: GCF_014077005.1. Taxonomy (GTDB): domain Bacteria; phylum Pseudomonadota; class Gammaproteobacteria; order Enterobacterales; family Alteromonadaceae; genus Cognaticolwellia. Next base: position 20,274 of record NZ_JACGVC010000043.1, read on the forward strand.
GCCAAATTGAGGTTGTTTAGAAAAGCCTTTCCCCACAACTTTTAAATTACCATCATTCACCTCAGAACTATTATGTTTTTTGAAATGAATGACAAAATCTCCTTCATCTAATACTTCTATATTTTTCACATCACAGTTAAGCATTTTTAAAATAGGTTTCATCTGAGGAGCATATTTTTGATGCATAGCTTTGATGCATAGCTTTGTTCATTTCGAACATTTTTTCATTCATCAATACACGCTTGTTGTGGAATTTAAACCGCTTCATCTATAGGCTCAGACAGAGTACTATTGCACTCTACCTGATGACTATAAACCTAATAATGAAGGGTTAATAACCAGTCACCTGAAAATTAAATTGAAGAAATAAGATGTTAGATATTTATGCAGGCTCTAATGCCTTAAAAAAAATACAAGAACACGGTTTTAAACAAGAACTTTTTACCACTATGCTGGGCGCCAGTGGTGGGCCAAAATGGTTTAGCTTATTTGGCTTAGACAAATACCTTTTTGGTGAATATTTTAAAGATCGCCGCACTGAATTAAATTTAGTTGGTTCGTCAGCGGGGGCATTTCGCTTTGCCGCCCTTAGCCAGCAAGATCCCGTTGCGGCGATTACGCGCTTAGCGACACTCTATTCACAAACCACCTATTCGGAAAATGCCAAAAATAAAGAAATTACCGCCAAAGCAATGGCTCTACTTGAAGAAGTCTTAGGTGCGAAAGGCAGTGATGAAATTATCAACAATCCAATTTTCAAAGCACACTTTATTGTCGCAAAATGCCGTGGCTTAACTGCTTTTGAGCAAAAAACGCCGTTAATGTTGGGGTTAATATCAAGCATGGTATTTAATCAAATCAATCGCGGTTTACTGGCCAAACAATATCAACGCTTTGTTTACCATCATCCTAAAAGCCAGTTAACGATTAATGACCCTTATAATTTTAATACCCAATATCAAGCCTTGAGTCACAAAAACTTAACCACCAGTTTGCTTGCTTCTGGCTCTATCCCTGTTGTTATGGGCGGTGTAAAAAACATTGCTGATTCGCCAAAAGGCATGTATCGCGACGGTGGTATTATTGATTACCACTTTGATGTTGATATCAAGCCAGCATCTGGCCTTACCCTGTATCCACACTTTTCACCAACGCCAAAAGCCGGTTGGTTTGATAAAAATTTAGCGCGTAAGGTCAATACCGAGTATTACAAAAACACCGTAATGTTAGTGCCCTCTGCAGCCTTTATTGCTCAATTACCTTTTGCAAAAATACCTGATCGGAAAGATTTTATTAATCTAGCGCCTGCAACACGGCTAAAATATTGGCAAGCAGTGTTAAAAGCATCTGAATGTTTAGCGGATGAATTTTCAGCATGCGTAGCTAAACCGAACACCGAACATATTAAACTTATTGAATGAGCTTAATACTAAACGGACTAATTTAGTCCGTTTAGTATTATTTGAATCAAGCCTTTATGGCTATTTTATTGTTAGACAGAGTTAAGGTTGTGCTGTTTGCTTGGGGTTTCTCGGATAAAACTTATCCGGTAAGCCATTTATGTGTTCAAAAAATCGTGTGTCTTTGTAAGGCAGCTTCATAAAACCAGAAATACCAATACCGGTAATTGTTGGTAGCAACTGTAATATTTCTGTCAAGCATTGCGTAAATTCTGCTTCTTTATCGTGATTTAGCAACATTAAATAACTGTGAATTTTAAGGTGTCGTGGCAAAACTTCAAAAATAATACAACCTGTGTGATGGATCTGATTTAAACGCCCTAGCACCACCATAACTTCGTCGGGTAAATATAAATATTCATCTGGGTCGACACCATCTTCAAAGTAAGAATGCAGTCGTGTTATATCGTCAATATCAGCAATATCACTGACATCAAAATGGATAACTTGATTGGCTAAGGCTTGAAAGGGTTGCTCTTCATTTTCACGCTCAACATGCAAAGTGTTTCGGGCATTGAATAAACAACTTTTAAAAACCCCTATTCTGAATATCCCTTGAGCTAAGCGCACCATATTATTCACCGCACTTTGAAATGATGTTTTCAGTTTCGGGTCAAATAACGATAAGTTTGAGTCAATATACACGCCATTTTTTTCCCAACGCACCGCTAAGCCACCCACAACAGGAAAATTAGCTAGTCGGCTAACCGCAGCAACAAAAGCCTTCTCAGTATCGCCCATGCCCATCAGAAAATTCTTAAAGTATTTTTCTAATTGCACGTCGTCTATATCATTTAATTCGTCTACCTCTACAGATTCTCGCAGGAAAGATTTACGCGAACCATAAACCACAGTATCCATATTTTTGTGATAACTTTTACACCAAACTGGCACTAAAGGCTTAATTTCAACCGGCAAAGGCGGATCGGCCATCACGGTGTTTTTTAACAGGGCTAGATGTTTAAAAAAATAGTCCCCGGCTTGATTTCGCTCACTTCTGTCTTTGCTAAACATACCCGATAATATTTGTGCCAGTAATTTAGGCAAGCCCAAAGATGAAGGCGTGATCACCGCACTACCATAGCGACAAGACTGCCCTGAAGCTAAGGCATATAAGGTAGCCGCTAGCCCTTGTTCGTCAAAACGGGGCGACGACATTTCACCGCTAATTTGCTCATCACCAATAAAGTAAACATCGCCTAAGCGGGCATTACTATTTTGTAAGTCGCTGCTCATTAAATCCATAACATTATTAGCGGTAGATTGGCCATTAACATCAAGTTGGGCAGGTACTGAAGAGCCCCAATCGATTAGGTAGACTTTCTCAGTTTCAGGGTCAAACACCACATTGGAAGGTTTTATGTCACCATGAACATAAGGCCTACCCTTCTCGTGTTGACTAGAATCGCGCAAATAAATCAGAATATCAGCAAGTTGTAGGGCAATTTTAACGATTAATTCACTCGGTAAAGGCCCTTCTTGATAGGACAACTTCTCAAGATCTATGCCTGGAGCACGCTGCATATGGACAATTGATTGGCGCTTTATCTTATAATAACCCATGATTTTAGGAATACGTTCATGAGATAATTCTCGCTGAATATCCGCTTCTTCAGCTAAGCGATCTTGAACATGTTGTGGCAGATTAATACGGGAAAACTTAAAAACTTGTGATTGCCCATGTTCGTCTTCACCGCCAAAGACAAAACCATAAGCCCCTTTACCAATGAGCGCGATATTTTGATAACCCAACAAAGTTAACTGCTGCTGACAAAGCTCAACCCATTGCTTTAACTTGGTTGCATCTTCATGATTTAATAAATAAATCGACTGTTCTTCAGCGATATAAAAATGCTGGAGTTTCTTTTCCGCCACTAGACTTCCTTAACTGTAAACATCTGGATCTAGATAAATTATCATTGAATTTAAGGCTAATTGATATCTTTTAGCTGAGTTCTTGTGACTAAAGTAATTCAAAAACATTGAGTTATTTAAATTTATCATTTCTTCAGCCTAATTTTTAATAAAAAAAACCTGCATAATGCAGGTTTTTTTAATCAAGATAATTGAACAAAAATTATGACATATGCACTAGCATATTGCTTGGCTCTTCAAGGAATGACTTCCATAAATTACAAAAACGAGCAATGGTGCCACCGTCAATAGTACGATGATCGCCAGACCAACTCACTTGCATAATTGAGCGAGCTTCCACTTCACCTTTGTCATTAAAGCGGGGTAATTTTTGTAACTTACCTAAGGCAACAATAGCAGATTCAGGCTTATTGATAATAGGCGTTGCCACCGTGCCACCAATAGCGCCAATGTTTGAAATGGTGATCGTGCCACCTTTCAAATCAGCTGCTGGCACTCGACCTGAGCGCGCGTCATTGGTTAAACGGGTAATATCCGCAGCTAAGTCTAAAATAGATTTTGTTTGTACTTGTTTAACATTAGGTACTAACAAACCTACTTTCGAGTCAACGGCCATGCCAATATTATGATCGTCAAAATAAGTTAACTCGGTACAATCTTCATTCACTTGCGTATTCACTAACGGAAATTGTTTCAACGCTAACGACATAGCTTTCATAAAGAATGGCATCATGGTTAATTTAATATCTTGCTTGGCATAAACTTCTTTTAGTTCTCCACGCAATTTAATCAAATTGGTCATGTCGATTTCTTCACAGTAAGTAAAGTGAGGAATAGTCGATACTGACCTAACCATAGCTTTTGCCATCACAGCTTTTATACCGCGAATAGGTTCAACGCGTGTGCCACCAAAAACACTACTGGTAACATTGCTAACATCAGCAACGCTAGGGTTAGTTGCCACTGCGGGTGCTGGTACTTTGTTAAAAGCTAAAACATCTTCTTTATAAACCCGACCTTTTTTACCACTGCCAGGTACTTGATGAATATTAACACTTAACTCACGCGCAACACGGCGCACAGCAGGACTCGCGACAGCTTTTTTATTCACTACTTTTGCTACAACTGCTTGAGTTTCAACAACCTCAGCCTTAGCTGGTGCATTAGTGGCAACAGCTTTTGGAGCTTCAACTACAGCAGCAACAGTCGCTGGTCCAGAGGCGGCAATTTCAACGGCAAATAAGGGTGCATGAACTTTGGCAATTTCACCTTTGGCATAATAAAGCTTAACCACTTTACCTTTATGCATAGCTGGTATTTGTACCAAGGCTTTATCGGTCATCACATCAGCTATCGGTTGATCTTCTTCAATCAAATCACCTTCAGCTACTAACCATTCAACCAATTCACATTCAACAATACCTTCACCAATATCAGGTAAAATAAAGTCTTCTACTTGAGTGCCGCTTGCACTTGCAGTAGTAGGCGCTGGCGCTACAGGTATTTCAGCGGCTATTGTGTCATCTAATGTTGGTGCAACAGCGCTTTGCGTTTCAGCGCTACCTTCTGGTGTCATAGAAAATAAAGGTTGATGAACTTTCGCTATCTCGCCTTGTGCGTAGTAAAGTTTGTCTACTACGCCAGAATGCATCGCTGGAATTTGAACCAAGGCTTTGTCGGTCATCACATCAGCAACGGGCTGATCTTCTGCAATCACATCGCCTTCAGCTACTAGCCATTCAACCAGTTCACATTCAACGATACCTTCGCCAATATCTGGCAGTATAAAATCAATGCTCATGCTTATAAATCCTAGTAGGTCATAGTGGTTTTAATTGCTTCAAAGATCTTTAAATGATCTGCAGCGTATTCTTTTTCAAGTGCTAATGGATAAGGTGTATCCATGCCACAAACTCGAGCAATTGGCGCTTCTAAATGCAAGAAACATTCTTGTTGAATAGTCGCGGCAATTTCACTGGCAAAACCAGCCGTTAAAGGGGCTTCCTGACTGACAACAAAACGCCCTGTTTTAGTCACTGAGTTGGCTACTGTTTCAATATCCCAAGGCAAAATGGTACGTAAATCAATAATTTCACATGAAATACCGTCGCTTGCTGCCAATGCTGCTGCTTTCTCAACGATCTCAACTTGAGCGCCCCAAGCCAGTAAGGTGATATCACTGCCTTTTTGTACAACTTCAGCTTTACCTAAGGGTAGTTCGTAGTCTTCTTCTGGCACTTCGCCAACTGATGCACGATACAAACGTTTAGGTTCAAAGAATATTACCGGGTTATCGTCACGAATTGACGCCAGTAACAAACCTTTTGCTTGATAAGGGTTACGAGGCACCACAACTTTTAAACCCGGCGTATGAGCAAAATAAGCTTCAGGTGATTGGCTATGATATAAACCACCGGCAATACCGCCGCCGTATGGCGTACGAATAGTCAGTTTACCCACATCAAATTCATTACCACTGCGGTAACGAAATTTAGCTGATTCATTAACAATTTGGTCAAAGGCCGGAAAAATATAATCAGCAAACTGAATTTCAGCAATAGCGGTACTACCTTGCGCGGCTAGGCCATTAGCAAAACCAATAACACCTTGCTCAACCAAGGGGGTATTAAAGCAACGGCTTTTACCGTATTTTTCTTGTAAACCACTGGTGGCACGGAATACGCCACCAAAGTGACCCACATCTTCACCAAAACAAACCGCACGATCGTTTTCTGCCATCACGATATTAAGCGCGTCATTAATCGCTTGTAATAAATTGATTTGCGCCATTACTTAATTCTCCCTGACGTAAACGGGTAAGCTTTAGGATGTTTTTTGATATGTTCTTTAAGATCATCAAATTGACTTTGTAACAAAGGCGGTACTTGGTCATAAACATCAGTAATGAGATCTTCTACTGGTGGCTTGTCAATTTTTTCAGCCACTTTAACAGCGGCTAAAACTTCATCTCTTAACTTTTCAAACAAGGCAGTTTCTTGTGCTTCGTCCCACCAACCTTGGGCAAGCATCCAGTTCTTCATCCGAAGAATTGGATCATGTTCTTGCCATTTGGCTTCTTCTTCACGTGTTCTATAACCTGAAGGATCATCAGACGTTGAATGCGCACCTAAACGGTAAGACATAGCTTCAATTAATACCGGCTTGCCTTCTTTTATGCCATATTCACGCGCCAATTGTACGGCAGCAATTACAGCTAAAATATCATTGCCGTCAATACGTATGGTTTTCATACCGTAACCCACACCACGTGAAGCAATACCATTACCGACATATTGTTCTTCTGATGGCGTTGAAATAGCGTAGCCATTATTACGACAGAAGAAAATAACCGGTGCTTGATGTACAGCCGCCATGTTTAAGCCGGCATGAAAGTCACCTTCAGACGCCGCGCCTTCACCGAAATAACAAATGGTAACCGCATCTAAACCTTGCAGTTTTTGACCATAGGCATAACCGGCAGCTTGTGGGATTTGTGTACCAAGTGGTGATGAAATCGTCATATAGTTCAATTCACGACTACCGTAATGAATTGGCATTTGACGACCTTTACCTAAATCTTTTTCATTGCTGAACATTTGGTTCATAAAGTTTTCAAGGCTAAAACCTCGAAACATTAATGCTCCCTGCTCACGATACTGCGCCATGATCATATCTTGATCTTTCAGGCCAGCAGCACCACCAACACTAGCAGCTTCTTCGCCAAGTGCCGTCATATAAAAACTGATGCGACCTTGGCGCTGTGCTGCCACCATACGTTCATCTAATACACGATGAAAAGCGAGCGTTTTATAGGTTTTAGTCGCTAATGCTTGATCTATGTTTGGCATGGCAGCATTTTTATAAATGCTACCATCTTGTTTCAATATTTTAAGGATTGGAATTTCAACTGAATGACCATCAATAAAAGCGGGTTGATGTACAACCGGGCTTTCGCTATATACGTCAGTGTTCATAGCCTTCTCTTTTTTTATTAACCTTGGATATAAGGTAACATTGCCTATTCTACCTTGGCTTTAATTAATGAAAGTATAGAAGCTTTCAACGCAAGGTGAGTATTAATGTCGTTGTTATGAATTGTTGGTTGTAATAATCGCGATCACTTTACCTTTACGTAAACTGAAACACAAGTCTAGTGATCAAAGTGAACTGTTCTGCAAGCCTTGCAGCGAGCAGAATTCTTTACAGTTATATTCGCTATAATCAAACCTATGAGTCTAAGTCATTGATAAAAAATATTTTAGTTTCAAAAAAATCAGTAGCTAAATACCGAAGTCCATTTAGACGCAGACTTTTAGTTTCAGTTCTAAGCTAAGTATCTAAGTAACGAGATTCACCTAGGCACAGGCTATGTCTTCCAGACATAACCTAAGTAACTAAGTCCATTTAGGCACAGGTTATTTGTTCCAGACATAACCTAAGTACCTAAGTCCATTTAGGCACAGGTTATTTGTTCCAGACATAACCTAAGTACCTAAGTCCATTTAGGCAAGTGTTGTGGGGGTAACGGTTAGCATCGCACGTTGGCCAATAGCGACATTAGCATTAGGGAAAATAATCGCTTCGCCGTCTTGCTGAGTTTTAACTTCATTTTCACCGTCAATCGCTAATACATGACCTTTAGGAAAGTCTGTGAAATTTTCAACATCATCAGCAAAAGTTAACGAAAAATTTTCATGCTGGCGATCAATCACTTGTGATATTTCATAAAGGTTAAAATCGCTGGCTTTATATGGCACTAAATCAAGCTGCTGACCTGACACTAGCTTGGTCAAAGTGTCTCTAACTTGAACAAACTGGCTCATATCATTCTCACCAAATGGACGTACTTTACCTAGCTCAACGGTAAAAGCATCGGCGCCAAATTCATGTGACGAAAAATAACTGAAGGTAGTAGTTGGAGAATGTGACAATAAAATAGTGCTAACACCGCAGGCATTTAGAAACTGTAGCTGACTTTTTTTACGCGGCGCGCCATGCAAAAAAGGGTAAACCGCAAATTTGTCACACTTTGAGCCACGAATAGCGGTATGTAGATCGTAATGACAACGACTACGTTCTTCGCCATCTGCTGAGTCTAATTTACTGCCTGCAACGAAGAAGTCTCTCACTGTGTTTTCTAATAACAAAGCACGATGACGCTCTTTATTAATTAACCCCGCACCTTGGCCTTGGTCTTGTGAATGGCCGCCAGAAAACAAACGATTCAGGTTTTCTTCAATAAAGCGCTCGGCAATATTCATTGAGGCCGGATTACCAAAAATAAATAATACCCGCTCTGCTAACGCCAACTCACCTCGGATCAATTGGCCAATAATATCGCTGCAAATTTCAATTGGCGCGGTTTCATTACCATGAACAGCACTCGATAAAACAATATCTTGGCTGCTAGCACGATCAATCGGTTCGAAGGTAATTAAGCCGGTATCTAATACCGTGACTTTACTTGAGGTTTGAGAAGCTTGATGCGTAACATCAAAACTAAAAGCGCCACCAGGTAATGACCATTCATTAGCACGAGTCATTGAGAGAAAATCACCACTTTGTTGTAAAGTTGATGCGAAGGCATTGGTTGAACTTGAAAAATCACTCACGCGTTTTCACCTGTTGTCATAAAAGAGTTTAATTGAGTAGCCTAGATTGGAGACGGCAACGCTTATTAATTGTTGATTGCTGATTGCTGATTATGCGCTATTGTACTTGATTTGAAACTAAAGGTCTTTGCGCTGCAAATTTAATCTCTTTTGTGCATGATTACTCAGTGTGAGCTTTAACAGTAGATATTTTTTGTCGCTATTGGTTGCTTAGTAGGTTGATTGGTTAGTAGTAAAATATTCGTCTTTAACTGTCTCAGCCATCTTATTAAGCACTTTAAGCAAGCGGTTTAAAATAGTGAAAATTACAACTTTCAGAGTTAAAAGTTTAACCAGGTTACTAACTCGCTCTAGGGTATAAAGCGAGTTAAAATTTTATGCTAAACGTAGACATTTGCAGGCGTATTATGAACCTATGACTTGGGTTATTAACAGCCACTTTTGTCGCTAGCTATTAAAATTAGGACTTAAATTTTAATAGCTACTTTTGTTGCAATAGCGTTTGAACTCTCCTGAGGTCATGGCGACTATCTTCGAAGGTAGCTAGATTAGACAAATATTATTTTTAGCGCGCAATATCCCCTAAAAATCTTCGATGTTTAAATTTGGTTTGATGAAACTTGTTAACCTTGCTGCGGATAACTATTTTTGCACAAAGGCTTTATAAACTCCGTTTGTCCAACCAAAGCCTTCTTGCACATCATACTCGCCTCCTTCAGCTTTATCACTTTGCTGGCAGACATTGTATTTTTCCATCAGCTTGCCCGTTTTGTTAAAATAAACCTCAACAGTATTAAGCCAACGACTTTTAATTGTTTGCGCTAAAGACGCTTGCTGATAGTTAAGTAAACCTTGCACCGCAAACCAGTGTAAAGGTGCCCAACCGTTAGGGGCGTCCCATTGTTGGCCGCTGTTAATAGCTGTAGTCGTTAAGCCTCCTTTTTGCAAAAACTTATCTTCAATAACATCAGCTATCTGCTCTGCTTGGCTTGAACTGGCTAATTGTACAAATAAAGGTAACACGCCAGCTAAGGAATACACCGCACTCTGGTTTTGCTGACCGATATCGTAATCCATAAAATAACCCTGCTTCGTTGACCACATATAACGATTAATAGCATTTTTTCTGCTTAGGGCATAATTCTGGTAACTTACACTCGCGGCTTTATCGCCAATCGCTAAATAATAATCAGCCAGTAGGCTTTCTTGTTTATACAACAAGCAATTTAAGTCTACTGGAATAATTTGGGTGGTACGAATAGACGCCAATGACTGCGCATCAGCCAACCAGCGCGAGCTAAAATCCCAACCCGACTCACAAGCCGCACGAATATTACGATAAAACTCACCAGGGTTTTCGGGCCTTGACTGATCTAGCAATTCTATATCTTCTTTATATGACTCTGACCGTGGTGTTTCGTTGTCGTCCCAATAACGATTCAAAAAGCTACCATCAGGCATTTTTACAACACGCCTATGCTCATATTGCCCCTGAGATAAACTGGCACTTCCCTGCATCCAAAATTGGTATTCCACTTCAATCGGCGTAATATATTTTTTTAAAAATGCGCCTTTATCGTCTTGATAAGGTAAAAGCAATTCAACTAATAAGCCTAGAATAGGTGGTTGAGAACGCGAGATATAATAGCTTCTATTGCCATTAGGAATTAAGCCGTAACGTGATTGTAAGTCGACAAAATTTTCTAACATAGATTCAACTAGCGCAACTTGATTCGACTCAACCAAGCCCAAAGCAGTAAAATAACTGTCCCAGTAGTATATTTCTCTAAAACGCCCTCCTGGCACTATATAAGGTTTATTAAGGGCTAATAAAGAGCTATTGAGTTGCTGATCTGCTGGCATGCGTAAAGCTTGCCATAAAGCGTCAATTTGCTTATTAATATCAAGACTTGGTGTTTCAATAAGTATTTCATTTAGCTTAGGAATAATAAAATTTTCTTCAACAAATTCAATGATATTTTCATTATTAATTGGCGCTGAATTATATTTTTTCAATATATCTTCAAGCGGAAATCTGGCTATGGCGTCAGCAAAAGTTTTACTATCAGGAAAAATGCCACTCATTTGTACTTGATTAAATAGCTCACTTTCAAAGAATGCTAAGCTTGTTTGAACTTTTGACGTTATATTATTGGTGTGTTTCATGCGAGTCTCTATACCGGCTTTAAATCGAGCGTTTTCTGCGTTGCCGTTTTGAAAAAATACAGACTAATAAAAATTAGTCCCATAGGAATAAGTGACAGATAAAAAGCGGTTTGGCCGCCAAAAGCTTGAAAAGAGAAGCCGGTAATAATTGAACCTGTGGTTCCCCCCAAAGCAGAAAAAATAACAATTAACCCTGTCATAGCCGCATGTTGCGAACGCTCTATACTGCTTAACATCACTGAATTAAGTACTGGATAAATAGGTGCCATCATCAAACCAATCAGGGGTAAAAGATAAGCAACTAAAGGCGCATCAAAAATGCTGGTCACATTTTGTGTTGAAGAAAGTTCGGTTAATGGTAATAGCACGATAATGGTTAGCCCCATCACGATTAAGCAGATGTTGAGTAACACATACCAATGAATTACTCGTAATACTTGTCCGGCCAATAATCGACCAATGGCAAGCGCAGCCGCAAAAATACTGGTCATTTGTACGCTAACATTACTGGGCAACCCTAGGACCTCACTGTTAAAGGTGGGTAACCAAGTGCCAATACCCTGCTCAATTAATACGTAAAGGAAGATAGACAGAACAAACACCAACACTAAGGGCTGAAAGCTCATTTTAATCATGTGCATAAAACCACTGATCATGTTTTTATTTTCACTGCTTATTTCAGCTTTCTCAATGGAAGAAAAAGCGACTAAGACTAAGGTTAACGCGATCATTGCGGCCAAAGGGTAATACACGTCTAACCAATCAGTAGAGGTTTTAATATTAGGGTCGACATAAAAGCTAAATAACCAATAGCCTGACAAGCTACCCAACATAAAAATACCTTCAATGGTGTTAAGTAGTGACGAATGTGATTTTACCGATGATGATAGTTGGCCAATAATCGAGTAAACCGATACTTTGACTAACGCAAATGAAACACCAATGCAGGCAAACAGTAACTTAATCACCCAAAAACTGCCCAGTATTGGAGTAATCAAACACGCCAGTGTCACTAATGACAAACCCATCATCAAGGTGACTTTATAGCCAATTCTTGGAATGAGAGAGGCTATAAAAAAAGAAACAAAAGCAATGGATAAGTCTTTAAAGCCTTCTAAAGTACTAGCTTGTGGCATACTAACACCAAAACTATTAATCGATTGAAGGATCACTGTACCAACGCTATTTAGCAGAATGGCAAAAACAAAATAGGCTGCTGCAATAGCACTTATGGTGACTAGTCGGGACATACTTTAACTTATCCTTGAAGGTGATTTCACTTAGTGTATAACAAAAAAACCATAATGCAAACGTTTGCATTATGGTTTTTTTATAATCTATATCCGCTAGTAGCTTAACTATCGCGGGTAGATTTTCGCTTAATAAGCTCAATGTCGATGACAACAGACTCGGCTGCTTGGTGATTAAATTGCCTTAACAGCTGCTCAACCATTATTTTAGCCGCTAATTTAGTGTCCTGTTTAATGGTAGTTAAGGCGGGATGAAAAAGTTCGGCCATCGCAATATCATCAAAACCAATAATACTGACATCATTAGGAATGTTAATGTATCTTTCTTTCAAAGCCTTTAAAGCCCCTAGAGCCACCATATCACTCGTAGCAACTATGCCATCAAAAAATAACCCTTTAGCTAAAATTATCTCGTCAATTTTTTCATAGGCAACTTTACTGGTAATGTCACAAGATAAAGTTAACTCGGTTGAAGAGTCTATATCAGCTTCTATTAAGGCTCTTTTATAGCCTTTATAACGTTCACTCATTTCAGCATGTTCAGGATCGCCGAGAAAAAGAATACGTTTACAGCCGCCGTCAATCAAATGCTGTGTTGCAAGGTAGCCGCCCAAGTCGTTATTACTGCCAACAATAACGTAACTGGATTGTGCCGTTGGAGCGCCCCAAACCACAAGCGGAGCACCTGATTTAGCCACTTGCTCGACTTGTGTTGTGCTTTTACCCTGGCCAATAACTATAATGCCGTCGGCTCTGCTACTGCTAATAAAATAGTTAGCCCAATCATCATTAGCCATGTGCGAATTTGACAATAATAATTCATAGCCGTGTTGATTAAGCTCTTGGTTCAAGTCGCCAACAACTTTAAGTAAAAAAGGGTCGCTGATACTTTGGTCTGTATCATCAGTTAAATTTAAAATAACGGCTACAACATTAGTCTTTTGGGTACGTAAACGACTTGCCGCTCGGTTTAAACTGAAATTGTGCTCTTTAGCTAAAGCTTGTAGGCTTTCTCGCGTTTCTTTTTTTATCAATGGGTTATCTTTCAAAGCCCTTGATACTGTTGACGTCGAAACACCGGCTAGTTTTGCCAGCCCTGCTAACGTTAATTTGTTGTCATTAACCAATTGTCTTTACTTCCTAAGTTGATACAACTTTCGATTTTACCGTCATAAATTTACAGCTTAATTTTTTCTACTTAATAATGCTCAAGAATTATTGCACAATTAGCCAGTAATGCAATTGAAAACAAAAAAATGCAAACGTTTGCAACAATCGACTTGCAAACGTTTGCATTCACACTTATATTGCTCGTGGGGAAAAATATATTCAACAAAACTATTAACTGATAAAGCGAATGCTCTTATCAGATCAGGGGACAAAACATGACTAAGAATTTCAAACTATCTGCAATCACCATTGCAATAACCTTACTTTGCCAAGCAAATAATGTTTTAGCTGCAGAAGAATCAAACCGTAAAGTAGCCAATGAGAAAATTGAAAAAATTATCGTTACTGGTACTTTTAGTGGTAAAGCGGTTGCTAAGGAAGAAGCCAGCTTTGCTATTAGCTCGTTTTCTGAAGAAGATATTAAAAGATTAGCACCAAAAAGCACTGCTGACTTGTTTAAGGCAATTCCTGGTGTTTGGTCTGAAAGCTCAAGCGGCGTTGCTGGTGCCAATGTTTTCGTGCGTGGCTTCCCTAGTGGTGGAGATGCGCCTTTCTTAACAGTTCAACTGCAAGGTGCGCCAATATTTCCGCCACCAACGCTTTCTTTCCTAGAAAATTCAACCCTATTTCGCTTAGATGAAACAGTAGAGTTTATGGAAGCACTACGTGGTGGTACCAACCCAGTGATCAGTAATGGTCAACCCGGCCTTACCACTAACTTTCTATTAAAAGAAGGCTCAGAATATACCGAAGGCTTAGTAAAGTACTCTACTTCTGACTACGGTTTACAGCGTGTAGACGCAGTGGTGAGTGGCAGCCTTGCTGATGATCTGTTCTTCATGGTAGGTGGTTATATTAAAAGCTCACCCGGTGTGCGCGATGCGGGTTTTAATGCTGAAGAAGGCAATCAATTTACGCTTAACTTAACGAAAGTTTTAGATAACGGTAAAATCAACTTCTACACTCGTCAAACTGATGACCATGGTGTTTGGTATTTACCAACACCTTTAAATGTTGAAGGTGTTGATAATAAATTTACTCAAATAGGTACATTAAATCGCCAAGCAAGTATTCAATATGGTCCTGAAGGTAATAAAACCACTGAAACGGTTGATTTTGGCCAAGGGCGTGGCTGGAATGGCTCAGTATCTGGCGGTAGTATTGATCTAACTTTAGATAATGGCTGGGGAATAGTAGATCGATTCATTTATACCAGTGGCGATGCTGATACCTATGGCTTAGTACCAAACGGCTCAGCCGTTAAATTATCAACGGTTGCGGATAATGGCAGTAGTGCATTGGGCAGTGTTACAGGTACTGAATATTCAGGTGATACTGATGTTCAGCAAATTGGTCGTTGGGTAGTTAAAAAACAAATTGAAGCATTTACCAATGATTTCGCTTTAACCAAAACCTTTGACAAGGGCAGCGTAACCGCCGGTTTATATAACTCTACTTTTTCTGCCAAAGATTGGTGGGCATTAGGAAATCATTCCTATCATGTAATAGCACCCGGCGGTGAAAACCTGACTGGTATCGATTGTAATGACAATGTGGATAGCTGTGGCTGGAATTACGATATCAATAGTGTTGGCGAGGGCCGTACAACAGCCCTTTACCTTGCTGCTTCTTATGAAGTATCAGATGCAATAACGATTGATGGTGGGTTGCGTCGTGAAAACCATCAAATTGAGTACACGGTTGACGAAGGCCTAGACGGTACTATTACCAAAGCAGTTTCATACGATGAAACAAGCACGGCATGGACAGTTGGTACGAACTGGATGTTTGCTGAAAAACAAGGCATTTTTGTCCGCGCTAGTGAAGGCAGTAAAATGCCTTTCTTTGATGATTTCAGAGATAACTTTGGTGCCTACCAAACCGGTGAAGATCTGATCAAAGATGTTAGTCAATTTGAATTAGGTTATAAGCTTTCTACCAATAGCTATGAGCTTTATGCTACAGGTTTTTTCAACGAGGTAAAAGGTGACACTTTCGTGGCAACGCCAGGTGATCCTGCAGAAGTTTTTACCAATGAAGCTTATGGCGTAGAACTCGATTTTAATTACTACAGTAATAATGGTTTTTCAATAAACCTAAATGCTACTTTGCAAAAAACAGAAGTCACTGAGCATAGCGATCCACTGGTTATTGGCAATGAATCGCCAAGATTACCAAGCTATCAAGTGCGGGTAACACCTAGTTATAATATCGACTTTAGTAATGGCATGTATGCCACCTTGTACGGCACACTTAGCGTGGTAGATGATCGTTTTAGCGATGCATTAAATACCCCAGCAGCAATATTAGAGGGCTACGAGAAAATTGACCTTGGTATGATTTTAAATCTTTCTGATGCAGTACAAATGCAATTATCGGTAAGTAACTTAACTGATGAAGAAGGTTTAACCGAAGGAGATCCACGTGACACCTTATCTTCAAATGGTCGTTACATCTTAGCGCGTACTATTGATTTTAATGTCAGTTATCAGTTCTAGTTTGCACTAGCGTCAGTTAACAACAAAGCGAAACAACTTGATTCGCTTTGTTGTCTTGACTCACTATTAACTATTAAACTAAGCCAGTAACTAAGCCAGTAACTAAGCTTACCATAGATTAATAACTACCCATTTGCCAATCTAGCAGCAAAAGTAGTAGAAAAAACAGAGCTAATTAGCACATAAAGTTATCGCTTTGTGCGCTAATTCATTTCATCAACTCAACACTGCAATACACTGCAATTTTTTCGCCACTAACGATTTAACAGCTCGGCATTGCTTGGATATTTTTTCAGTAACTCAACAAGTTTACTCGCACCTTCTGTGGGTTTAAGCCCGGTAAATGCTCTTCTCAAATTTTTTATATTTTCGAGATCCTTAACATTTAACAGCAGTTCCTCACGGCGCGTACTACTTTTAGCCATATCCAAGGCAGGAAAAATTCGTTGTTGTGCAGCTTCCCGTGATAAAACAACTTCCATATTACCCGTGCCTTTGAATTCCTCAAATATCACTTGGTCCATCCGGCTGCCAGTATCAACAAGTATGGTTGCTAAAATAGTCAGTGACCCACCATGCTCAATCTTTCTCGCCGCGCCAAATAATTTTCGTGGTATCGCCATCGCGCTAGCGTCAAGGCCGCCCGACATAGTACGGCCACTGCTTTTCTGATTGGCATTATGTACTCTTGTCAGTCGAGTTAGAGAATCAATAACAATCATAACATCATGACCTTCTCCCGCTTCCTTGCGCGCAATATTAAGCAGGTTATTAGCGACACGAACGTGTTGGTCATGGTTTTCATCCGTAGAGGAAGCATGTACTTGTGCCGACACACTGCGCTTAAAGTCGGTCACCTCTTCTGGACGCTCATCAATAAGTAAGGCATAAAGCTTTATTTCGGGATAAGCTGTCGCCACTGCTTGGCAAACATCTTTTAAAAGCGTGGTTTTTCCGGAGCCTGGCGGAGCTACAATCAAGCCTCGTTGCCCCCTGCCAAGCGGTGTAAACAAATCCATCGCTCGCATGGAAAGTTGCTCAGAGCCTGATGCTAGCTCAATACACTGATAAGGATTAATGGCTACGCCATTTAAAAAACGCTTTTGTGGGTCATCACAAGATGCATCTTTAACTACTTCATGCACTTGTTTGGATATTTTTTTTCTTTTGACCGGTAATGTTAATATTTTTCTTGTCATGATATCGCTTTATAGCTCTGGAGAGTGAAGTGTTCTTTAACCTCGGTATTTTAGTCTAAGGTAACTAACGGGTATTACACCCATACAATATTAGCGACCTGCTCAGATTATATTTTATTAAAATAGCGATTAAGCCACTAGAAAAAATTGATCAATATTTTCAGCGGTTATCTTTAAAATCAAAATCTAAATTAAGCTTAAAGTGCTATCGCTCTGCTTCCCTTGCTATCACCGAAAAAACTATATCCATAGCATTGTAAATTAAGCTAAAGGAGCCCAATTTATCATCACAGAAAAGCGTTTTTTTAGCTAACGTTTTATGTCAGTAAAATAAATTAAGCGCTAACGTAGCATTTTTATAGCGGCTAACTTTCCTATTAAAGTCATGGTAGATAGAGTCACGTTGAAGAGTAATTACCAGCAGTTTTGAGAATTTATGCCATCATTATCAATGACTATTTTATCGCTTTATTTTACTCATTGGACATAAGTAAATTTCAGCGGCATAAGGGCTCTATTAATTGTGCTCGTTTTAAGTAATTAACAGCGCACTTGTGCGGATGGTTCAATAGCGATCCTGACTGTTGATTTTTAATGCCAGTTTTTATCACTGAGTCGGCTTGTTTTTATTGTTCAGGATGACATTGAAAAGCTGAACTTAATATCTTAACAGCGTTAATTTGCTCACAAAAACCAGCAACAAAGGGTTGCAAAATTCAAAGCTCATTTCTGATAGCAATAAATAACTTAACGCTTTATTTCTCGAAATTTAGGCATAGGTTTAGCGTTATACTTTGCCAATAAATCTGTTGAATAAGAAATAACTTGACCACGTCCAGTCGCTTTAGCAAAGTATAATGCCTTATCTGCATTGCTTAGTAGTTCATCTAAAGTCGTACCATGTGTTGTATTCTCGACAATACCAGCACTAAAACTAAGTTGAGTCATGTTTTTTTCTGGCGTCAGTATTTCATAACATTTTATTGAATCTAAAACCGTATCAATCAGCGTAGTTAACTCTGCGCCATTGCGTGTGTAACTAAAGACACAAAACTCTTCTCCACCAATACGGGCAAAATAACAGTCATTATCTAACGCTAGTGTAACTTTTTCAGCGAAGCGCTTTAGCACATAATCACCGAACTCATGGCCATAAACGTCGTTAAACTGTTTAAAATGATCAATGTCAATTACGGCGATAGAGCCTTTAGTATTATTTTGGTTTTGGTTTTGGTTTTGGTTTTGGTTTTGAATGTATTCATTAAATCTTTTGAACATAGCTCGACGGTTGGCGATACCGGTTAATGAGTCGGTATAGGCCATTTTAATCAGGCTCTTTTCTTGTGTTTCCATAAGAGAAGCATAAGCCTGTAATGAATATTCTAGTTTTTTCAGCTCGGTTATGTCCTGACCAACAATCATGAGTTGGTCTTCATCATAATCACTCATGGTAACTTTGATGGTTTTACGCGTGCGTTCAGCTTTTAATTGTATGGTAAATGCATAAGGGCTTTGTGCAGTTACAGCTAAGACTTGCTCTCTAGAGAATTCTTGATATTTACTCTCAAATAGGTTGAAAATGGCCTCGCCACATTCCCCTATGATCGCCTTAAACTTGCTACTCGAATAAGATGGGGCTAATGTTTGCCTGTTACATATTGCAACGACAACGTCTAATTTATTTAATAAATCAAATCCCATGGTTATTACTCCGCGACAATTAACGATTTTCGAGCAGCTATCAAGCGAGCTAACGCCTTGATATCCTCGTCTTCAACTTTAAAATTGTTCAAGGTAGCGATAAAAATATTGACCACTTCATGCCATTCAACTTCAGTTATCTTAAATTGACTATGGGCTGATTTGAGCTTTTCATCATCATATTCACCTGGGCCTCCCATCATAGCCGCCAAATATTTGGTTTGGTGCTCGATTAATGCCTCCATCCTAATTGGTTCAAAAATATAAGCGACAATATCTGACTCTAGAACTGCATCGTAAAACTCACCCACAAGAGGATATAAAGTGGCAAAGCCCCCGTATTTTTCAAAATAATTTATTGCCGTCATTTAATTTCCATTTCTAGTTCTATTGCTAGAATTTATCCATAACTAGGAAGCCTAATATTTCGCTAAGCTAATATCTCACTAACTAAGTGACTACTTGCTCTTTTTTTCAATGAATATAACAAGACTAAAGCTTGCTATATTCATCTTAACCCGCACCTCAATACTTGATACTACACTAAGCGTAAATAAAACTACCTTAACGTCTTGTTACATTCATCTTAACCCACACTACAATACTTGATAATACACTAAGCGTAAATAAGACTACCTTAACATCTTGTTACATTCATCTTAACCCGCACCACAATACTTGATAATACACTAAGCGTAAATAAGACGACCTTGAGTATCATAAGAACAGAAAGTAATAGATAAATATTAGAATGACATAACGATAAATAAAGTCACCCACTGGCAACTTTATTTAACACCATTCTAACCATATTTTTTATGCTTGTATTACAAACCAGCAGCCACAAAGGCAGCACTGACAAGTTTTTGTGCATCGCTAATAATTAACTGTAAATGCGCATCATCAATAAAACTTTCGGCGTATATTTTATAAATATCTTCAGTGCCTGACGGGCGAGCAGCAAACCAACCATTTTCAGTACACACTTTAATGCCACCAATAGCGGCATTGTTACCGGGCGCATGTGACAATATTTGGCTGATTTTCTCACCTGCTAGCATATCAGTAGTAATAGCATCGGCGGTTAGTGCCGTCAGTACCTGCTTTTGTTGCAAGTTAGCGACCGCCTCAACACGGCCATAACAGGGTTCGCCTAATTGCTTAGCTAATGCTTGATATAATTGATAAGGGTCTTTACCAGTAACGGCAAGCATTTCAGCCGCAAGTAAAGTCATCACAAAACCATCTTTGTCTGTGGTCCAACAGCTGCCGTCACGGGCGATAAATGTCGCGCCGGCGCTTTCTTCACCGCCAAAGGCATAGCTTGCATCATGTAAACCATCAACAAACCATTTAAAACCAACAGGTACTTCTGAAAGAGGACGGTCAATAAGCTTGGCAACACGGTCAATTAGCGAACTAGAGACCAGTGTTTTACCTATTTTACAAGTTTTAGGCCAGTTTCGGTGAGTCATTAAATAGTGAATAGACACGGCTAAGTAATGATTGGGGTTCATCAAACCACCGGTTTTAGTCACAATACCGTGGCGGTCAAAATCAGGATCGTTGCCGACGGCAATATCAAACTTGTCTTTCAAAGCAATTAAGCCAGCCATGGCATAAGGTGATGAGCAATCCATGCGAATTTTGCCATCTTTATCTAAGGGCATAAAAGCAAAACTAGCATCAACCACTGGGTTGACTACGTCTAATTTCAAACCATATTTTTTAGCGATTACCGGCCAATAGTGAATACCTGAGCCCCCTAAAGGGTCAACACCAATATGTATACCTGCTTTTGCAATGGCTTCCATATCGACTACTTGGCTTAATTGCTCAACATAAAAAGTGATAAAGTCTTCACGAGTCAGTAATGCAGATTTTAGCGCTTGGGTATAATCAAGGCGTTTAACATCAAGCAGTTTATTCGCAATTATTTCGTTCGCACGCTGCTCAATAACTTGGGTTATTTCACCTTCAGCTGGACCACCATGAGGAGGATTATATTTAATGCCGCCATCGCTGGGTGGGTTATGCGAAGGCGTGATGATCAAACCATCAGCTTGGCTTGACTGGGTTTTATTATGGACAATAATCAAGCGTGAAATAACCGGCGTTGGCGTAAAGCCATCATCGTCTTGAATAACAACAGGGACATTATTGGCGATCAATACTGAAATAGCAGAAGCAAAGGCTGGCTCAGATAACGCATGGGTATCTTTACCTAAATAAAGTGGCCCATTAAAGCCTTGCGCTAAACGATATTCAGCTACTGCCTGACAAATAGCTTCAATATGCTGCTGATTAAAGCTTAATTTACTGGCATTACCACGATGCCCAGAAGTACCAAAAGTCACTTTTTGCTCGGCAATGTCAACATTAGGTGTTTGTAAAAAATAGTCGCTAACCAAACGACCAAGGTTAATTCTATCTATCGGTCTTGCCAGTTTGCCTGCATGTTGATGAATGGTCATTTAATTTCCTTATCCCTTATAAAAATTTAAGCCGTATACCTTACTTGATCACAGATTAATATCACCATGACAACTAAAGTAAATCGCGAATGTCTTCTACATCTTGCTCGTTATAGCCTAATGCTCGACTGACTTCGGTCAACATCATTTTTTTACGGGTAGTGTTTGAGTTTGTAATCACCCAAAATGGGCTTTCTGGAATCTGACGAGGCTTAGTACTACTGCCACTAGCCACTAATTCTGCTTCACTGGCCGCAAAATATAAACGGTCACGACCTCTGATCTGACAAGCGACTGAAAAACGCTGGCCGTGCACCCGATGTAATGCCGCTAATACCAGTAAAAATCGACCTACAGCGCCACGCTGCATAGCCAACTCTTCTCTATTGATGTAATGAAATACTGAGCCATTAACATCAACCTTTGCATCAGCTACTGGCTCTTCAACAACTGCTTCTACAATTTGTTCAACAACTTCTACTTTAACGGCAGCTACAACCTCAGCATTGTTTTGGCTGGGTAAGTTAATTAGACGACGTAATATCGACGAGGCACTTTCGCCAATATACTGGGTATTTGAGGCAATATGTTGATAAAGTTCTTCATCTATTTCGATGTTTTTCATTGATGACCCTAGGAAAATTATGATAGATCGCGGCAAGATTATACTTGCGTTAATAATAAGTCTCTATAGTGGATTAACAAATGATGGAAATATTTTTCAAAAAGCCATTGGGTAAGCTCTTAAAATTAAATATTAGCCACCACAATCAGCACGCTCAAATCGATATACTGCTTGATTTTAATAAAATTTAATTTAGATTTTATTACCTCAAAATGTAAAAATAAGCACAGTTTTATTCCTTAAATAACACCATAAGAGACTCCAATGGCAAAGCTTTTAAACTATCAACAATCTGGCAGCGGTAAAAACATTATCCTTATCCATGGTTTATTTGGCCGCTTAGAAAACCTCAATATGGTGGCAAAAGCCTTAGCGGAAAATTATCGAGTCACCAGTGTTGATGTCCGTAACCATGGCGACTCATTTCACGATAGTGTGATGAACTACTCAACCATGGCACAAGACATCATTGATATTATGCAGCACCTAGCCATCAATAGTGCCGTAGTCTTAGGGCATTCTATGGGCGGAAAAATAGCCATGGAATTAGCCCTTACTGCACCAGCGCTAGTTGAAAAGTTAATTGTTGCCGATATAGCCCCTGCTGAATACCCACCGCACCATAAGCAAATAATTGCTGGCTTAAGGTCACTTGACTTTACCACGATAAAACAACGTAAAGACGCGGATAAACAGCTCAGCCAATATGTTGACAATCTCAGCGTGCGACAATTTTTATTGCGTAATTTAAGTAGCGAAAATGGCCAGTTTTCTTTTAAATGTAATATTGAAAACATAGCAAAAAATTATCCACATATAATGACAGCTTATCAAGGCAACAATAGCTATCAAGGCCCCACCCTGTTTATCAAAGGGGCTAATTCTGACTATATATTGCCCGAACACCGCACTGCAATATTACGCTTATTTCCACAGAGTCGTGCTCGCGTTATTCAAGGGGCTGGGCATTGGTTACATGCTGAAAAAACGCTTGCCTTTAATCGCAGCGTTGAAGGATTTTTAACAAGTTAATTGATCTAGCGCTAATACCAAACAGTATAACTTTGTATAATTAGCGAGATAAAATTATTTTATACTCATAGGCGCCAAAATAGCAAAATAATGCTGACAAAGTGGTTACTCAGGTAACAAAAATAATGTCTTTAAAAGCCGTAATATGCTATAGTGCGCCCTGAAAATTTTAGGGTTAAATATGTTAGCAGAACACTTCGAATTAATTGAAACCATTGGGCTAAATTTATTTTTTGCTTTTATCTTTATTTTCATTGGCTTATCAATGCATGATGTAATGAAAAAAAACGATGTACCTAAGATCGGAAAGATAGTTGTTTATTTTGTATTATTTTTAGGGTGTGCTGGATTTATCGCAAAAGGCATCATTCAGTTTATTTGGGAAAGCCAAGGCGTTGGGTAAGTAAGTAATAAGATGGCAAAAGAAGTAGCAGATTTAACGACCATTGACTTATTTAGCGATGAAAAGCGACCGGGGCGACCAAAAACGAACCCCCATTCACGCAGCGTGCAAGTAAAAATAAACAAACGCAATCAGGTCAAGCGCGATAAGAACAATGGCTTAAAGCGAATAGAGTTTAAATTACATCAAGATGTATATGAACGCTTAGACGCTTTAGCAAATGATAAAGGTGTTAGTCGAAGTGAATTAATAGAAGCCCTATTAGTTCAGTCGCTTGATGCCAACGATATTAAAGTTTAGTTAGCTATAAAAAGGTTAAATTGATGGCAATTGTAGGTTTATTTTTCGGAAGTGACACAGGCAACACCGAAGCCGTAGGCAAAATGATCCAAAAAAAATTGGGTAAAAGCCTTGTCGATGTTAGAGATATCGCCAAAAGTACCAAAGAAGAAATCGCTGAGTTCGATTTAATAATTTTAGGTATTCCTACCTGGTATTATGGCGAAAACCAATGTGATTGGGATGACTTCTTACCTGAATTAGAAGAAATTGATTTTACCGACAAACTCGTGGCTATTTTCGGTTTAGGCGATCAAGAAGATTACTCTGAGTACTTCTGTGATGCGATGGAGCCATTGCGTGATATCGTGGAATCAAAGGGCGCTATTATTGTTGGTAACTGGCCAACCAAGGGTTATGAATTTGAGGCCTCTAAGGGCTTAGTTGACGAAAACACCTTTATCGGTTTATGTATTGATGAAGACCGTCAGCCTGAACTAACCGCCGAGCGCGTCGATACTTGGGTTAAACAAATTTACGATGAACTATGTTTAGCTGAGTTAGCAGACTAACGCTTTACACAGTAAACTACATTGTATTGAAAGAGCCAGCGGTTAGCTGGCTTTTTTGTTGCTATTATAGCTAATACCAATTTCACTAATTATCTGATCATTTTTACTGGTTAAAACAACCCACTACTGCGTTATTTATTTAATAATTAGAACAACTAGTTATTAAATAAATGCCTTATATTTGGCCATTTTACCTGCGTATAAAGTAGACCACCTAGTTAATGAAATTGGTATAACAAAACCTGCTATACGCTTGCAGCCGGACATGCGTTTAAGGTATATACATTAATTTTCAACCCTTCATCTAAAAAAACTAGTAAACAAAAAATGTAGCCATACTAGCGCATAAGCGCTTGAGATAAAGGCAATGGCGGTTGACTATCACTATAGTCCAAGGCATTTAATAGTTAACACTTAGTAATGCTGCTCCTAATTAAGTTTAATTATTTGATTTTAATAATTAAACTTAATTAATATCGTGAATCTTGCTATCATGATCTTCCGATGGTTTGGTACTGATCTTTCTAATGAAAATATTTATTTTAAAATCAATTTTGTTGTTTTTTTTAGTGCTTCCTCAACTGAAGGCATTTCAACCACCATCGGCCATTGAAAACATCACCTTTTATACTGAGATTTATCCGCCAGCCAATTATTTAATCAATGATGAACTCAAAGGCATTTCAGCAGATACGTTAAAAGCTATCTGGAAAAATTTAGACATACCTGAGCAAGAAGTACTGTTAGTGCCATGGGCACGTGGCTATAAATTTACTTTAGATAAAAGTAATACCGCTTTATTTACTGTGTCTAAAACTCAACCACGTGAAAAGCTATTTAAATGGGTTGGGCCTTTTTTTCATTCTACTCATGTCTTATTTGCCAAAAAATCAAAAAACTTTAATTTTTCCAACTTACAGCAAGTGTTTAATCATACTGTTGTAGCGGTAAAGGATGATATTTCCGGTATTTCGCTACATAAAATGGGTTTTCCTGCGGCTAGTCTCGCAGAAATTTCACAACTAGAACAAGCCTTTTTGTTGATGCAATCAGGTCGTGTAGACATGATGGTTACCTCTATTCATGCTTTTGAGCATTTAGCGAAAAAAAGCAACTTAAATACTGATGCCTATGAACAGGTTTGGCAGGTCAACAAAACAGGTAATTACTTGGCATTTAATATCAATACACCCGATCACATAATACAAAGCTACCAGCGAGCCTTTGATAATATTGCTAAACAGCGATTAACCATTAAACAACAATATGACTTGTCTCCAGCTGAGTACTAATTAACAGGTTTTTTAGCTATAAAAGGACTTTAGCCATAATAAACTTGTTTTTTCAGCTACGAATTTTCATGGTTAAAAGTGACTTAGCCAGTTTCCTCTGAAAAAGCCTTACCTGATTAAATATAAAATAAGTGTTTCAGCAATCGACTCACTTTGATTCAAACTCGGTTTATCCTAGTTACTGGCTGGCAGTGTTGTAGGATAAGAATGCTGTGCTCTGTCCTCTGTTAACAGTTAACTATCACTGTTAAGCTAAATAAGTCGCGAAAAAGAAATATAATGTCGTCGCAACACTTATCACAATAACAACACCTCTGACCTGCTTTTGTGGTAGTTGGCGTGATATATTCGCCGCCATATAGCCTCCTACTAACGTACCACATAACAAAATAGTGCCTTCATACCAGACAATAACGTCATTATAAATAAAAAGGGCGATGGCAATTAATGACACGGCCGCTGACACTAATAATTTCAATCCATTCATTGCATTGATGTTGGTATGGCCGGCTAATGCTAAATAGCTGAGTATAATGATACCCAATCCCGCGTTAAAAAAGCCGCCATAAATAGACACTCCCAAGAGTAGTATTAACAGTAAAATCCCACCGATAGCAGATGCGTGTTGGTGCTTAGTCGCTATTTTTTTAAAGCCTGCATTAAGCTGACCACCAAAAATAAACAGTACAGTGGCAAATAATAACAACCAAGGAATAGCGACTCGAAATATCCCTTCTGATGTTTGCAGCAATAGCCAAGCACCAAAAACACCGCCTATTAAACTGATAACGATGATGAGTAAGAGTTCATCTTTATGCGCAGCAAGCTCTTTTCGAAAGGCATAAGTACCGCTCATATAACCGGCGCACGACGCAAAAGTATTGGTCGCATTAGCCATAATAGGAGGAATACCGACAAAGATAAGCGCGGGAAAGGTAATAAAACTTCCACCGCCGGCAATCGAGTTAACAACACCACCAAAAAAACCGGCAAGGAACAAAAATATGAGTTCAAATGACATGATTAATAATAAGCCTGTAAAGATAAAAATGGGTTAAACGGTAGCATATTTTCTTTCAGCCCCAGATACTGGCAAGTAAAATGCCTGTGTGATGTTCAATCCTAACCTGATTTCATCCATTTGAATATTATATATGATGACGGCTTGACTACTATTTGACTAGTGCTTGACTAGAGTTTCATCACTGAATAATAGAAATTAATCGACAAAAGAGACAAAGCGATATAGTTTAGCTGTATCATTTACAGCATCCATAACTGACGGATTAACTTGATCTATTTCAAAGATGCCCACCCTCTTGGAAAAATTAATCATATTCCTAGAATTGTTGCAACCATGTATGCTTTGTCCATTTCGGTGCAAATTTTAGGAGCAAATATCTTTGATATACATTATATCTGGATTATTCCCTTGTGCCTTTTATGGCCACATCTTGCCCTGACAGCAACCAACCTGTCTGCAAATGGACGAAAACAGGAAGAGATAAACATGCATTTAGATGCTTTGTTTGCTTGCCTGATGATACTGGTTACGCCGATTTATTCCTTTACTTCAACGATGATCACATTATTGATTGCAAACGCGCTATTTGTTGGTGGCTTTCGTGCCATGTTAACTACGCTATTAGTGATGATCACAATTTTTGCTCTAGCTTTTGCTATCTTGCCTGAATTGCACTTTTTGGATGAAGAGTACAATACTATTATTTCCAGTAGTTTTTTCTTGCTTATTTACTTGTGCGCATTCGCTCTAACGGTTTTTCGCCTCACGCATCGATTAATTAAGCTCAATAAGAAAGTTAAAACACTCTCGGTAACCGACCCATTAACTGGCTGCTACAATCGATTATACTTGGATAACAATTTAGCCAAAGAACTACAGCGTGCTTATCGTTTTAAAAATCAAGTTACTGTGCTGTTTGCAGATTTAGACCATTTTAAAAAAATTAATGATCAACAAGGTCACAATACTGGCGACAGGGTACTAAAAAAATTCGTACAGATAGTTAATACATGTATTCGCCATGACGTTGACTGGATAGCCCGTTATGGTGGAGAAGAATTTGTTATTATCTTACCAAACACCGACGCAGAATCAGGTGCCATCACGGCCAATCGTATCCGAGAAGCCATCAGTCAATATAAATTTGTTTCAGACGAGAGCTATTTTCAAGTTAGTTGTAGTTTTGGTGTCTCAGAAACTTATCTCGATAATGATGAATTAAGCATAGAGCAACTGACTAATCAGGCTGATCAAGCGCTTTATAAGGCAAAAGATAAAGGTCGAAATCGCGTTGAAATATTTTCACCAAACGAAAATTTGAAAGGTTAATCGCTCGATACCTGTACATAAATGATCAAACGCTAAGTAACAAACTTTATTGCTTAATGATTTTAATAACAGCACAAGCGTGACTTCTTCTGACTAAGTTAACTTGATGCTTATCACCACTTAATTTTTTTATTATGGCTTGTTCTGTTTCAGTTCGCCAAAAAAAACACGGTCAGGCATGAGCTGTTTTATTCAATAAAAAAATTTCGCTTTTTCTTCAAACTAGCTCGCCTTAAGGTTAAAGCTCAACCGTATTGACTCCTAACGGTAATAACTTACAAGGGAAATAAAGTCTAAGCGCTATTAACGTCTAACAAGCCAACTGACGATTAGTTATTTCGTCCCCTCACACACTCACAAGGTGAACCAGTGGCTAAAAATCGTTCATCATAAAACACTTACTCACCTTGGCCTTAAGGCATTATGGCCTAAATACGCTGTTTAATGAGTTAACTGATATCTCAATATATCGACAATTTTTCGCTTACAACAATTTAGTCTGCAATTACTCTATAAAGCTTACCTATAACAGCGTAGGATGAGGTAACTTTAGATATAAATTAGGGCTGCACTTAACGTGCACTAACATAAAAAATTATGCAACTAACAGCAAAAGCATCACTGACTAACGCGTTACTTATTTCTATTTGCACACCGAATTTTAAAGGTGATGAAGCAACCGAGTCACTTGCAGAGCTTGCCCGCTTAGTCACTACGTTAGGCTTTAAAGTAGTAGGTACACAATCGCAAAAGCTGAGTTCTACCCAAAAAGTGAATGTACTCGGTTTAGGAAAACTGGCTGAAATAGCGCAACTCACCGGTAACAAGGGTGTGGTTGAAGGCTTAGAAGAGGATGAAAACTTAGAAGAAGATGCAGAATTCACCCTTAACCCTGTAAATGTTCCATCAGATAACCTGCCGTTTGCCTGCGCTGATGTGGTGGTATTTGATTGTGATTTAAGCCCATCTCAGCTGCGTAATGTCGAGAATCAGTTAGGCGTAGAGGTGTTTGACCGTACCGGCATTATTATTGAAATATTTAGTCGCCATGCTCGGACCAAAACAGCGAAATTACAAGTTGAAATTGCTCGGCTTAATTATGTTGCACCGCGCCTTCGTGAAACCTCAACGGGTGATAAAGAACGTCAAATGGGTAAAGGCGCTGGCGAAACTACACTAGAGCTAAACCGCCGTGCAGTTCGCGACCAATTAGCCGAACTCAAGCGTGAGTTAGTCAGTGTTCAAGACGAAATGAAAGGCCGACGTAGCCAACGTTCTGAGCTTTTTTGTGTCGCTTTAGTGGGTTATACCAATGCCGGCAAGTCATCCATGATGCGAGCCATTACCGGTAGTGATGTTGAAGGTGAAAACAAACTTTTTGCCACCCTTGACACCACAGTTCGTGCCTTATATCCCATCACTCAACCACGAATATTAGTCTCAGATACTGTCGGTTTTATTAAAAAATTACCACACGATTTAGTCGCCTCATTTCATTCCACTTTAGCAGAAGCCCATGATGCATCATTATTGCTCTATGTGGTTGATGCTGCCGATCCTTCATTTCGTGCGCAACTCGATGTCGTGCATGACGTATTAGAAGAAGTGGGTGTTGAAGACAGTAAAAAATTACTGGTACTCAACAAATCAGACCAACTCAGCATTGAGCAACAACAAGCGCTGATGGAAGAGTTCCCTGATGCAATGATGACTTCAACGCGTAATCCCGCTGATATCAGTAAATTGCATAAATATATTGTTGGCGTTGCACAGGACGAGATGATTGAAGACGAAGTTATTATTCCCTATACCGCTAAAGGTATCATAGGTGAAATTCGTTCAAATATGAGTGTTATTAAAGAAGAATATGAATACAGCCATATTAAGCTTACTGTACGTTCAAATGCGATTGATTTAGAAAGATTAAAAAAAAGCATGCTAGGTTTATCAACTGATGACTCATAAAACTTAAGCCATAAGTCATAAGTCATAAGTTATAAGTCATCAATGCTAGCGCATCAACGGCACAGTCATTAACTGTTCTCACGGGAACACATTAACCATGTGTTCCCGTTTTTGGTCTAATAATTAAAATAAAGCTCACGCCTGCTTTACCTTAGCTGACTTATCAGCATAAATGATTGAAATTTCAACTCCAAATATTAGTCACTTTACAGCCGTTATTACGCTGATTTTTTTCTGCGAATATAGAGTTTTCTATTGAGCTTAGCGACAATTTCGCCTTGCGCATCTTTTACATACACCGGAATTTCAGGCAGGTATTTCTCGCCTTGCGCCGTATGGGTCAAAATATCGGCAATCAAAGCATCGGTAATGACAAATTCTGCGGTTACTGTGCCCTTACCGGGTTTAATATAGTCGATGTCTGCTGACTTATCCCAAACGATATAATCTTTTCCCAATCGCGCCATTACCAATAACATGCAGAAGGGATCTGTCATTGCATATAACGAACCACCAAAATGTACACCAACCGCATTTTGGTTAAACATGTTTAATTTTAAACGCACTTTGGCTTGACGAAAATCCTCAGAAACATCAACAACACGAATGCCAGTAAATAGAAATGGTGGCCAGATATTTAGTAATAATTTCATTTGCCAAGCTTTTTTAAACATAGGTTTTCCTCAAAGGTGGAATAAAAACGTGAGTACTGATATAAACGCTAAGGTTTATATCCTCATACTCGTCAGACCAGCAAAGTATTATGACGTTTTAAGCCAATAAAACCAACAAAATAGACAATCATTTACAACTAGCCCTTTCAACCGAGCCCATAACCCCCTATAATTTTCACTATATTAAAAGCAGATGTAGAGACCAAAATTAATGCCTGAACAAAATGAAGAACTAAAAAGAGCTGGACTAAAAATTACTCTGCCACGCATTAAAATTTTGGCCATTTTACAAAACCCCAATAACCAGCACATCAGTGCTGAAGACGTATACAAACTTTTGCTTGAGCATAATGAAGAAATTGGTTTGGCGACAGTATATCGCGTATTAAACCAATTTGATGATGCAGGTATTGTCACTCGTCATCATTTTGAAGGTGGTAAATCAGTATTTGAACTAAGCCATAAGAAACACCATGATCACTTAGTGTGTTTGAATTGCGGTAAAGTGATTGAATTTGAAGACGATGTAATCGAACAGCGCCAAGAAGACGTGGCAAAATTTCATAAAGTAAAATTAACCAATCATAGTTTATACTTATATGGCGAATGTGAAGACGAAGTAGCGTGCGAGAAATATCGTAAAGCGCAGTCTTAAAGCGCAGATAAAATAATAAATAAAAAGCCCTAGTTATTAAGTTAACTAGGGCTTTTTATTTTCAAGAAGAGCTGTCTCTATATAGAATATTAACTCAAGTTATCGCACACTTAGTGAGGATAACCTGTCTTTAAACAGCTACCACCTAGGCTAACATCAAGCTAACGCAGCGCAGCTAAACGCTAATCAAACTCACCAACGCTCAATACTCCATTGCACCGCCATCAAGGCAATCAATAAAGAACCTAGCGGCATCACGCCTTTACTATAGAATTTTCTCTTGCGCAGTAAAATTAATACCGGTAATAAAATAGCTAATATGGCTAACTGACCGATTTCCACACCAAGATTAAAGGCTAATATACTCAGCAATTGTTGATCAGCGGGTAAACCTAACTCGCCTAATACACCAGCAAAGCCCATACCGTGTAACAAACCAAAAGCAAAGGTTAACCAAGCTAAACGTAGTACTAGAGGCCAAATATTATTCAGGGCAGCAAATAAAACTGATAAAGCAATGCCAAGTTCCACCCAACGACTACTTGGGCTTAACCAGCCTAAAGCGGTTGCGGTTAATGTCAGCGAATGGGCTAAGGTAAATGCGCTAATAATCCATACCGTATTGGTCAAAATAACGTTAACACTGGTAATAGCTTGCCACTGCTTGTTTTTACGTTCTAGTACCGCCGGCAACAATAGCGCTAACAAGAACAGAATATGATCAATGCCGATCCAAATATGAATAATGCCTTGATAGACAAACTGCTTAAAGGTGGTCTGCCAACTTCCCTCACGTAAATCTATCGCTATTTGTCTGGTGTTATCATCCAAGACAAAGCTGTGCATATTGCTGCCATCACCAATGTTTAGCACCATTTCATGGCTACTATCTAAAGCAAATATCGCACTATATTTTATATTTAATGCCCCACTGATAGCACATTGCCCTGAAAAGTCAGTAACAGCGAAGGCTTCGTTAGCATGATCCTGTAAACGCTCTACAAGGTCGAAACGTAGGTTACATGTAAGATTGTCACGGCTAAGTAATAAGTTTTCTGCTAAGTAACTGGCGATCTCAGCTTGGCGACTTTTTACTTCTCCCCAAGTTAACTCACCATTAGCATTGAGATCTAAACCCACCGCCAGTTCCAAATCAGCTAAACTCAATTGCCATTCGCCATTAATGCGACCCGTGTCGTCAATTTCGGCAATAATATAACTGGTGCTCAATTGATGAGCCGCCACGGTATTCGCTAATAATAACGACAGTCCGATTAAGGCTATTTTTAACCACTGGTGCATATTTAATCTCACTACTGTTACTGCTTATTGGCTATAAGCTTTCTGGCTTATGCCTGCGTTGAACTTTTAAGGTCGGCTTGTGCTGCCATTGCGCGTTTAAGTATGCGTTTATCTGGGCCTAATTTAGCTTGTTGCCAGTTGATTTTTGCCCAGTGCAGCGCTTTAATTGCATCAGGCGCAATATCTAAATAATAACGGGCAATGTCGGCGGCATGGGCTGTATCGTTACGCTGCAAGCGTATTTCAATGCGCTGGCTTAGTCGCTGTTGCCACACTTGCTTGTCTATATTACTGGCTGAGTTAACCGCTTGCTCTGCCAAGGCTAAACGCAGTAGTAATGCATCATCAAAACTGTCACTGGCCAGTACAATAGGCCCTAACTTATCTAATACAATGTTACCTTGTTGTTGCTCCAAATGAATATCAGCCCATAACGCCAAATAACTCACGGGCGCTTGTGCTAGAGGAAAATCTGACAAATGCTGAATTGCCTGCTCTAGTAACTGCTGACGTTGGGCAAGATCAGCCAAAATTTGTTTAAGCCACACATGCTGTTCACGTGGAATGTCGCCCGCCATATTAACCACGCGTTGTAATTGCTGATAACTTTGGGCAACTTGTCCTTGTTCAGCATTAACTTCAAGTACACAAGCTGTGCTTAGCAAAAGACTGCCCTGCCCCAACACTTGTAAGCAGGCTCGTTTAGCTGCCACTAAATCACCTTGAACCATGTGAATATTGGCTTTCATTAGCCAAGCGGCGACATGATCAGGCTGAAGCTGCAGTATTTCCAAAAGCAGTTGTTGTGCCTGATCAAACTCATGATAGTGCTGCAATACCGTAGCTGAATAAAATTGTAATTCTAAATCATTAGGAGTAGCTAAAAGTAAGGGCTTAAGTAATGCGCTGGCGCGGCCATAATAGCGACTGGCTAAACCTGGTTTGCTCGCGTCACTGATCAGTTGCGCGATAAACACTTTTGGTTGTTCTGCGGGTTGAGGCACCGTCCAACTGGCAACGATACTTTGGTCTGATTGGGGTACATAACTTGCTGAGTATGCCGGGTGTGCGATAGTAATAAAAATCAATATTAATAAGGCGCGGGTGTAACCTTGTAGGTAAATGAGTATGGCCATATTATTATCCATAAAAGGGCGCCTTCCATGGCGCAGTCAAACTTTATTTTACTGTGGAAGCAAGTCGTCGTATGCCGCTGGATCCTCAACATCTTGAGTAAACGTACGACCATTTACGGCCAAAGGTTTATCATTAGATTGCTGATTAAAAGCTGCACGACTCGTGCTGTTAAAAGATACTGTCAGCGTTTCAATAGTAATGTTAACTGTACCAGTAACCGCAGTATTTACGCCGTCAGTCACTGAAAAAGTAAAGCTGTCACTACCGGTTACTTCGTTATTTGGCTGGTAAGTAAATCCACCATTGCCGCTAACAGTAACCACACCTAACATTGCCTGTTGATCAAGGCTAAAGCTTAAAGCGTCGCCATCTGCATCAGCTGCACTTAACATATCGGTAATCGGCGTTTCTGTTTGAGTAATCAAATCCACCGTTATCGTAGTAGGTGCCGCATTGGCTGGCTCGCTTGGCGCTTCATAACCATCATTACAGCCTGCAAGTACCAGAGTGGTCGCTAAACTTAACGCTATCACCTTAAGTTTAGGTGCTGCGATAATATGCGACGCTATGTTGCGTTTATTATATTGCATTAAAGTGCTCCTTATTCAGAACCGGGTAACGGCATAGCTAAATATGGGAAGCTAGTACCTGTCATAGATGCATCGCTAGGTGCGCCATCAGTAAAGGCGGCATTTCCAACACTAGCATCTTCTGGTGCACAGAAACCTAAATTTGTCGGCACGCCATTCACTGGAATGTCATGACATAAAGCACCCATGACTACACGAAGTGCAATATCGACTACGTCATCACCTGGACGACGACCATTTGGAAAACCAGCTAAATCGTCTCCAGCTACGCCAAATGCAGATTGCTCGCTAGCTGGCTTGGCTGGAATAATTGTACTTAAGCGCAACATTTCAGAACCTGTAACGATTGATTGCTGGTTAACACCTTCAACACCGGTCAAAAATGCCGCGATTAAATCAGTACGAGGAAAGTTTGTTGGTGCCAGTGTTTCTAAATCAGCGCCAAGTCTAGTATTTACCGCATCTTTAAACAGAATATTCAGTAACTCAGGTAACGTTGGGTGTGTAACATAATCGATAAACTGGCCATCATTACTGGGATGCGAAGTTGAAAATTTATCTTTATCTGCTAAGCCGATAACCAACTCGTTTACTAACGGTGAACCCAAACGTGAAACCTGAGTCATTGCACCACCGTTCACTTCAGTGCTATCAAAACTGGCATTAGGATTCAAAATTCTTGCTTGCGGCAAACTTGCGCTTGTCCAACTACCAATAACACCATTACCTTCGCCAATTAAACAAGATTTTGGTACTTCAATAGCAATACTGGTGACGTTTTTATCAGCTAAATCATCATTCATTGATGACTGAGTAATACCGCCGGGGAAACCTTCTCCATCGCCATTACCACGAGCACTGTCACCTTCAACAGGAACAAAGTTGACTAAATCAAATACCTTACCCAAGTTGACAGTAAATGCATCTTTACGCTGACCCACGAACACTTTAGCCGGGGCATCACATCCAGGGATAGCTGCTGAGTAAACAAAGCTATCGGCGTAAGTTTTATATTCTGCGGCGCTGCCAAATGATTTAGTACCAATATAATCTAGTGGCTTGCGAAAATTTGTACCACCTGTGTCCATATTAGTAACATCGGCAGTAGTGCCTGTGCGCATCGGGCCTGAAGTCATTTTAACCGTGTACTTTTCAGAGAAATTAGCTGCCCCTTGATTATCCGCCGTGATCTTACCTACATTCTTAAGCGGTACACCAACAGATTTTTGTTCACCTTCTGGGCCTACCATCAAGGCAATACCAGCATTGTCATTGCCTAGCATCTGACTAAAATTAAAACTGAAAGTAATATCTTCAACGGCATCGCCATCGCTGTCGATATGGATATCATAAGTCGCAGCAGGATCCATTGCGAAATAGTTAGGTCCACCATAGGCATCTTGTAAAGGAATATAATTAGCAATTAGGGTGACGTATTCACCACGCCCTGCTTCGTAACTATTGAATGAATAAAAATCTGTTGAATCTATTGTCGGCATGCGCGTAACATTAGGTGCTTCACGATGACTTGATGCTGTAACAGCTTGAGACAAAGTTGCACTCATAATTACCGAGGCAATAAGCGTTAATTTATATTTTTTCATGACGTTTCCTTTTTAATTTTATGATTCTTAGTAGTACTTTTTTTAGAGTTCATATAGTTAAACGGTTGAGATTAAGTATTGGATGCAAAGAAAGTAATCTTTTTTTAAATTAATTATTTTTCCAAGCGATTAATCAGCTTAAACACGCTAATAGGTCATATTTACTTACCCTATTAAAAACGTGTCATAGCTTATACACGGATCTTATGTACCGCTCTTATATACCGCAGCATCTCTATGCCTTTATACTTTTGTGCTCCTTTATTGATTATGTTGTTCACCAACCTAGGCAACTTAATTAACTAACACAAGCTGATTTAAAGCTAGCCCACAATGACACTATATGCATTTGTGCTTTTATTGACTAGGTTAGCTTTTAACTTATGCAGCTGACACAACTTGTACCAGCTGGTTAAACTTATGCTGTAATCCCGCTCAATATTTTTTAATGATTGACGATTCATCCAACACACTAATAACAGACCGCCAATGGGTAAATTTATTTCAGGGTAATAACAAAAAAGTAAAAAAAAAGCGAAACTTGCGTTTCGCTTTTCACCTTATTTAGAACAAATCATGCGCTAGGTGTAAACTCATTAGCGCTTATTAATAAACTAAAGCGTAACCAATTTAGAGGTATATAGCACGGTAGTAGGTGAACCATTAGGCGAGCCACCTAGCGGCTCTAAACTCACCGCCAAAGCAGCAATTTCAATTTGATCAAACAACTGAGGTTTATTTAAGGTCAATTTACCGGTTTTAGGTAATAAGCCTAAAGAGATAGGTGCTCTGCCATCTGCTGGTACTATCCATAATTGATAATCCGCATTGGCCTGTGCTACTAAGGTCTTAGTCGCTTGAATATCAATAGTGTCTGTGCCGATTTCTAGTGCCCATAGCAGCTCAGTTTGTTCATTATTTACTAAAGCGAGTTGCTGAGCATCAGGTGCTGATATGGGTTCAACATTGACTAATAATACCGCTAGCACCAAGGCAGCCGCTGACGCTAATCCCGCGATGCTTTGCCAGATTTTTGGCTTGGCCTTGGTGAACGACACAATATTATTTTTTTCTGGTTCAGAAACAAACCCTAACTGCTGCTCGATACGCAGCCAAACTGACACGTCAGGTGTCACGGGTGGAATTTTTTCTCCTAAGCCATTTAGCTGCTGTTCCCAAGTGTGGGTTGCCTCGCTGATCGGTGGATATTGCATCATTAATTTTTGAAAGCGCTGACGAGCAGGCCCACGTAAGGTACCTAATACGTATTCTGCAGCTAGGGCATTTTTGAGGTTTTCAGATAAATAATTCATGAGGTTAAGCAACTTTGTAAACTTGTAAGACCACGTCTTATCCAACTTTTAACAGTGCCCAAAGGATTATTGAGGTGTTTAACCACCTCCTGATGGGAGCAGCCATTGAAGTAGGCCAAATAAATAGCCTGACGTTGTTGCAGATCAAGCTTTTGCAAGCATTTGTCTAGTAACAGTTCTTCTATGTCATGGCTTTTCTCGGGCGTATCTAGGTCAACGCTGTCTGTCTCAAGTAATTCATCTTCTTTTCTAATTTTGTTATAGCGCAAAATATCTAGCGCCCGATAACGCACTATGCTGATCATCCAAGTCAACACTGTGCCCTTGCCCACTCGGTATTCTGATGCGTTATGCCAAATACGCACATAAGCCTCTTGCAAAGCTTCT
The DNA here is from genome assembly GCF_014077005.1 of Colwellia sp. MB3u-45. Taxonomy (GTDB): domain Bacteria; phylum Pseudomonadota; class Gammaproteobacteria; order Enterobacterales; family Alteromonadaceae; genus Cognaticolwellia. The sequence continues at coordinate 57,862 of NZ_JACGVC010000043.1, forward strand.
TCAGCTAATTCTTTACGCGCTAACATTTTCAAGCTAACCGCATAAAGCTGTTTACTGGTGGTTTGGTAAAGCGCTGAAAACGCCTTTTTATCGCCTTGAGCTATAGCGCCAAGTAAGGCTAGGTGCTGTTCATGTTCCATTATTTAGTGCTCTTTTTCTGAAGGAGTAATTTACTGACGAGCAAAGATACTATACTAATTAAGGATGATTTACCTACAACTCCATTTAGCTTCAAGCGATAAATTCCTTTTAAAACAGGCTAAAAACGCCCGATTGGAAAATAAATATTGCGATTAAATAGGGCTATTATTTGCCTAAATTTATGACACAACTGTTCAGTATTCAGCAGCAATATATTGCACAGAGTAACTCTTGATATTTGATTGAACATCAGTAAACAGCTTTAACAGAGCGCTTGGTGGGTAAGTGCTAGGTAGGTAGGTTCATCATAATAAATAGCTTATTAAATCTCACACACTCAAGAGTTTTATCGTTGCATAGAGCAGTGCTAAGCTGATAAAAATGAACACGATTGTGGCCAATTTAAATATAATTTTTGCTAGCCAATGTTTCATCCGGGCAAACCAACCTTTGGGCATATCGTCAATATTTGGCGTATTAACTAATAACCCTAATATCGCACTTAATAACAAGCTCCATGTGGCTAATAACAAACTCGGTACACCATAGCTATTTTGCTCAGCAATCGAGCCATTAAGAAATAAAATCACAATAAATACCAGACAGGCAACAAAGGCAAAATTTAATAACGGCTTGATAATAAACAAACGCTGCGCCAACTTTTTAACTGTCATACTTTATGCCTCTTTAACTTAGTTTTAATGTCAATTTAATTAAATTTCAATTAAATTTCACTTAACTTTCATGTCACTTTCATATTAGGTTCATGTGATTAGCCACACAGTCATAGCCTAGTGTGATTATCTCGACAGCTTAACGTTTTTGCCCGCAGACTCAAACCACTAGTTTTATTATTTACCATAATTATCAGCCCTTTTTCTGGACCTAAAGTAGCATTTTACAACTTGGTTTTATAAGCCATGCTGCTAAGCTGAAGTGATTTTATTGGCCTCTTAATTGTTAGCTTTGATTTTTGATTTTTTACTATGGAGGAAATTTAACATGACTAAGTATTTATCGATGTTTATCATCATTGCCATCAGCTTGTTAAGTGCTAGCAGCCTAGCTAAGCCAACGACATTAATTGGATTTGGCCTTAATCCTGGTGAGCTAAGCGCCAGTTATTTTCAAGGCGCTAAAGACAATACAAACCTTATTGTCTTGTTACACGGTTGTGCTCAACAAGGGCAAGTGCTCGCACAGCAAAGTGGCTTAATGGCTTTAGCAGACAAAAAACAATTTTCGCTACTTATTCCACAGCAAAGCCAAGACAATAATATTCAAGGCTGCTTCAATTGGTTTTCTTCACAAGATATAGAGCAAAACCAAGGTGAAAGCCTGTCAATAAAAAACATGATCACGAGCGTTAATGCTGAACATCATTTTAACAAAATTTATATTATAGGATTGTCAGCCGGTGGTGCGATGGCAAGTTCGATGTTAGTTAATTACCCACAGCTATTTACTGCTGGCGCCATTATTTCTGGCATCCCCTACCCTTGCGCCCATAATTTAACCACGGCTATTGCCTGTATGCGCAGCGGCCCCTCACAAGACCCTGAGCAATTAACCCAATTAGTGCATCAAATAAACAGCTCAACAAATCATTGGCCTAAGCTGTCAATTTGGACCGGCTCTCAAGACACAGTTGTTAACCCAAAAAATTCACAACAACTTGCTATCCATTGGGCCGAGTTAACTCAGTCGTCAAAACAGCCCATTATCTCAAAGCACCCGGGCTATAAAGTTAGCCAATGGCAAGGGCAGAACAAGCAAGTGAATGTCGAACTGATTGAGATTGAAAATATGGGCCATGGCATTGCGGTAGCGCCACAAAAAATTGATGGCGGCAGTGAAGCGCCGTTTGTCATTAACACCCCTATTAGCACCGTATTGTACTTACTCGAGGCTTGGGAGCTATAAATGCTTAGCTATTTCGCTAACACTAGGCTGTAGCAATAAATAAAATTATATTTAACAGCTTTAATTACAGTCACTTAAATACGAATACTGACGACATACTACTATAGTACAAATTGTCATCTGGAAAATTTACTATAAAGTTTTAAGCACACTAATGAAGAAATAAAAACCGCGCACATTAGCGATTAATTAGATTTAAAACACAGGGAAATATTATGAAGCATTGCAACCTAAGGCTAAGTGTTTTGGCCATCACCATTTCAGCCGCACTGACCAGTCAAAGTATCTTGGCCGCAGCAGCGAATGAACAGCTAAACAATGATCCAACATTGGAGCGGATTGAAGTCACCGCTCGAAAATCATTGGAAAGTTTACAATCTGTACCTGTCGCAATCACTTCTATTGGCGCTGAACAATTAGCACAAAATGGCATTAGTGTGATGACAGAAGTTCAACAGTTCTCACCGAATACGACTTTACAGGCCAGTCGTGGTACTAACTCAACCTTAACGGCTTTTATTCGTGGTGTTGGTCAAGATGATCCACTTTGGGGCTATGAACCTGGTGTTGGCATTTATGTTGATGATGTTTATATTGCCCGTCCACAAGGAGCCGTATTAGATATTCTTGATGTTGAACGTATTGAAGTATTACGCGGTCCTCAAGGTAGTTTATATGGTAAAAACACGATTGGTGGTGCGATTAAATATGTCACTAAAAAAATGTCTGGTGATGTAGAACTTGATCTTAAAGGAACCTTTGGTACTTACGATCGTAAAGATTATAAAGTTGCGGGTAAAGTTCCAGTGATAGCTGATAAATTATATCTTGGCTTTGCTTTGGCTGATCTAAAAAGAGGTGGTTATGGGGAGTTTTTACAATCTTCCTTACCGGGTCAAAACTTAGAGAACTACAATAAAGATATTTTTGCTGGTCGACTTACCATTGAGTTCGAACCGACAGAAGATTTATTCTTACGTTTTAATTATGATAAAACCATCGACGACTCAAATGCTAAAGGTGGCTATCGTTTATTGCCAAGCATAGTAACTAATGCGCCAGTACCCAATAGTGTTTATGATTCTTACACCAGTATGCCTACGTGGAATAGTGTTGAGTCAGAAGGCTTTAGCCTAACGGCTGAATATATGATCAATGATACTTGGTCAGTTAAATCAATCACCTCAAGCCGAGATAATTATTCAAAAACAAATATTGATTTTGATAATACCGCCGAACGTATTTTTGATGTACCTGCCATTTATGATGATGAACAATTTACGCAAGAATTTCAACTAAACTATAACTCAGATAATTTAAACTTTGTCTCTGGTCTGTACTACTTTGATGGTGAATCATGTGGCCACTTCGACGCTATTTTAGAGAATTTCGGCAAGTCTTTGGCTTTACCTGGGCTAACTCGAGAAGTAACGGGTTGTAATAACAGTGAAAGCTATGCTGTTTATGCTCAAGGTTCCTTCAATATTACCGATAAATTCTCCATGACCTTAGGTGCGCGTTATACCAAAGAAGAAAAAATAGCTAAGGTTAATAATGGTGTGGTATTTGAAACAGTTTATCCAGAAAGTGGCTGGGTAAACGGTTATGAACGTGGTGATGTTCAATTCCCTGAAGTGCTTAATGATAAAGAAGATTGGTCGCGCTTTACCCCGCGTGTAGGCGCAGAGTATCAATACTCAGACGACATGATGTTTTTTGCCAGTTATTCACAAGGCTTCAAATCAGGTACTTTTAATCCAAGAGCCAGTGGTCCAGAGCCAGCGGTAGATCCAGAAGTGGTAGATTCATTTGAAGTTGGCCTAAAAAGTGAGTGGAATAATAATTTGAGGGTTAATGCGACAGCCTTCTATCTTGATCATAAAGACAGACAATTTGTTACGGTATTACCCACAGCAGACAACAGTGCATTAAGTCAACGTTTAGGCAATATAGGCACCTCGACGGCATCAGGTTTAGAATTAGAAATTGAATATGCCGTAGCAGATAACTTAAATGTTTTTGCCAGTTTAGGCTTGATTGACTCATCTTTTGACGAAGTAACATCATTTGACAATGACGGTAACCAGATAGATATTAGCGATAGCTTCACTATTACGAATACGCCTGAAACTACCGCTAACCTTGGTTTTACTTATAACATCGACACATCGGTTGGTAGTTTTGTTGTTAATAGTAACTACTATTACCGTAGTGAGTATGACTTAAACGTTACCGAAAACTTATTAACTCAAGACGGCTATGGTCTACTTAACTTTGGTGTTAACTGGTATAGCAACAACGGAGATTGGACTGCAGCACTGCATTGGAAAAATATTACCGACAAAGAGTACTTAGTCGGTAACTACGCCTTCTTAGGCGCACAAAATAATGATGGCAGTTATCAACCTGGTTTAGGTGGAGATACGACACTGATTGGTTATTACGGGGATCCTGAAACCCTTGCATTGACCATAGGTTATAGTTTCTAAAAATCATGCTGTTTTCAACGCATAGAAAGCGCTGGTTTTTACTGGCGTTTTTTTTAATAATAAAAAATTAAGCCGTCTGTTAAATTAGTTCCCGCTGAGGGAATAAAGCTAATAGACTTGATAATACGCCCATTATTTTCAGTGTATTGGGCGACCTCCTAGTGTTGTCATCATATAAAAGGCTGCTGTAATGAAGCAAGCAAAAGTAATTATCGCCGACGATCACCCCTTGTTTCGCACCGCATTAAAACAAGCCATAGTCGAATGTATTGAGGATCACGAAAGCTTAGAAGTAGACAACTTTGACGATCTACTCAAAGCGGTTACCCTTAACAACAGCTTAGAAATCGTTTTTCTAGATTTACATATGCCAGGTAATGATGGCTTTACTGGCTTAACACAACTGCAAAACCATTTTCCTGATATTGTGGTGATCATGGTCTCGTCAGACGACAATTCTGAAACCATGCAAAAAGCGATTAACTTTGGCGCAGCGGCATTTATTCCTAAATCGGCTGATTTAGCCACCATAGCACAAGCCATTGATAGCGTTTTAGCCGGGGGGATTTGGTTACCAAAAAATATCGAATTTAATGCCGACCAAAAAATAGATTTAGCACACCAGAAACTGGCCAAACAATTAAGCCAACTTACCCCTCAGCAATACATAGTATTAACTCAAATAGCCGATGGTCAGTTAAATAAGCAAATTGCCTATGATCTCGACATTAAAGAAACTACGGTTAAAAAGCATGTTTCCGCAATATTATTAAAACTAGAAGTGAATAACCGAACATTAGCTGGGCTTGCTTATCAACAATTAATGCTTAGCCCTTCACAGCATTTGAATGTGTCTTAATCTCCCTAAAACAGCGGCAAAGCTTATAAACCTCTCGCGTTTAACAACAAAGTTTTTCTCAAAATTTTCATGCTCTTTCGGCGATTTTTACTGGTTTAAATCTCTGGCGGTGCTAGTGTTAATCTAGATAAAAAAGACAGTACAAGGAAATAATAACACCTGCCGCTTGGCTGTAAATTGAACAGGCTTACAGCCATATTGTAGCCGTGAGCCAAAGTAGAGGTTTAGCCATTTTTATTCGTTACTTAGCGCAAGATAAGCGCTGCAATAAATTCACTGTTAAAAGGATAATGACATGAAAGTAAAATACACAGCGGTAGCCTTACTTATCACCATTTTAAGTGGTTGTGCTACACAAAAACTCATGACTGAGCAGGAAATGTTCGTACAACACCCGACATTGGCTCAGGCTAAAACTAGCATTGAGGCAGCCGAGCGTGAAAACTTAGCACTCTACTCGCCCGTACAGTTGAAAAATGCCGAAAATATTTATCAAAACGCACTTGAACAAGCTCAAAATAGTAGCCCAAAAGTAAATGATAGTGCCAGCGAAGTTATAGCGCGTATTGAAACGGCGAAGAAACAAGCCGTAAAAGCAAAATATGTTTTTGAAGAGGTTTTCAATGCCCGAGACCGAGCGATAAGTGTCAATGCTAGCTCAGCTGCACCCGCTGCTTTTAAAAAAGCTGAAACGGAACTGGCAAAAGTATTAGCCTTACTTGAAGTTGGAGAGGATGAAAAAGCCACACGCGATGTCAATGCCTTGCGCAATCAATATTTAGACATAGAGCTAAATTCGTTAAAGCGTAATATGCTCAGTGTTGCTGAACAAGCGCTAACTAACGCCAAGAAAAATGATCTAGCCGATATAGCACCTAGCACTATGGCGATGGCAGAAGATGAATACCGCCTTGCTTTAGCGACAATAGAAGCCGATCGAACTGATACTCAAAAAGCCAACGTGCATTCTAACCGGGCAATATGGTTGGTACAAAAGGCTAAGGGCATAGTCGATATTGAAACGGCCTTTAAAAATGCCAACTTTGATGCCGAACAAAGAATTCTTTGGTATCAAGATCAACTTAGCCAAGTCGTTAAATCTATTGATACTGATGTTGGCTTCAACCGGCCAAACAAAGAAGTGGTGAATAATCTAAGTGCAGCAGTAGCAAACGTTGTTGAAGAACGTAAAACCTTGTTAACGGGGATGGAATCTGCTGAAACAAAACAAACTCAGTTAGCAAAAGATAAAGCAGAAGCTAAGATGGAATTCGAGCGGGAACAGGCGCAAAAAAGAGCGGATGATGAACGTTTCTCCAGAGTACAGTCAATGTATAACCCTGAAGAGGCTAATGTATATCGTCAGTTAAACAATGTGCTTATTCGCGCCCAAGGCTTTGCCTTTAAATCAGGTAGTAGTGAAATAGAGTCGAGTAATTTTGTTTTACTGAATAAGATTATTGAAGCCATTAAGAACTTCCCTGGTGCTAACATCATGGTTTCAGGACATACCGATAACCTTGGTAGCGAGGAGTTGAATATGGCGCTGTCGCAAGCACGGGCCCAAACGGTTGCTAATTTTATTACCCAAGTGGGCCTTATTCGCAAAGATAAAGTAGATTCTAGTGGCTTTGGTAAAAACAAACCTGTGGCGTCAAATGAAACCGTAGAAGGTCGCGCTGAAAACAGACGAGTAGAGATATTAATCATTAATGATTAATATTAATTAGACCCGCGATAAAAGCCTGCTTAATACAATTAAGTAGGCTTTTCTTATTTGAACACTGATTATTTAAACGCTAGTTATTTAAACGCTAGTTATTTAAACGCTAGTTATTTGAATAATCATAATTATATAAAACATAACATTTAAAATAAATAGTTAATTGAAAGGTTTTTTGTGACTGAGTTCATCTTTTCAACGCAAGCAGAAATATGCTCTTAAAACAAAGTACAGCAAGATGATTAATCTTGATGCCAACTAACTTTGCCCTTTTATTTTTAGGACAAAATATACGCTCAGCAATAGCAGACTTTTTACTCATCAATTTTATCTCTGTAATTAAGATTACCTCGGCGATAAAATCTACATAGTGACTACGTTAACTAGCACAAAGGCTATAAAAACATTATGTAGAAAGCTTGCTTAGTCACAATACAGAATAAGCACAGAATAAGAAAAACAACTCAGCTTATACCAGTAATTGCCGCATCATGCGCTTTAATGCTAATGACTTAACGGGTTTGCGTAAAAACAAAAACTCAGCATCACTGGTATGTTGTCGAACACTTTCTGATGGGTCAGCAGAACAAATTATCACTGGTAGTTGCCATTGTTGTGCTCGCAACATAGCTCGCACTAAATCAACGCCATTGGTGCCATGTTCAAGGTGATAGTCAGCAATAATAATATTAGGGATAATCTCGCCATTGGCTAATGTTTGCTGGCATGACGGTTGATCATAGGCAGTTAACACACAACAACCCCAATCACTAAGCTGTGAGGCCATTGCGGTTAGCATCAGTTGGTCATTATCGATCAACAATACCACCATGTTATTAAAGGATTTTTCGAGTGAACTTTCGGCTATAGCCTCCAAATTTTTATTTAACTTACCTTTATGGTGTATTTTTGCCTTAACGATGGCGGCCTCACTAGCACTGACGCGCGGTATTTCAATACTAAAACACGTACCTTTACCGAGTTGCGATTTAACCGAAATTGACAAACCGAGCAATTTTGCTATGCGCTCTGATATCGCCAAGCCTAAACCTAATCCTGGTATTTCACGGTTTTGCGCTAAACGTTCAAATTCACGAAAGATGGCTTTTTGCTGTGCTAACGCGATCCCTGGGCCGTTATCCCAAACCTCAAGCCTTATCATTGTTTTACTGCGTCGTATCCCTAATAAAATGCGATTTTTAACCCCCGCTTTTACCCCCTGTTTATCATTGCAATAATGTACGGCGTTCGATAAAAAATTTTGTACTATTCGCCTTAGCATGCGTTTGTCAGAATGCACAACACATTGGCTAACTTGATATGAGAAACGTATGCCGGCTTGCGCGGATAAGGCCGCAAATTCATTCTTGAGTGGCTGTAATAAGTCATCAAGGGCGAATTGACTTTTTACTATTTTTTCAGAGCTACTATCTAAGCGAGAAATTTCAACTAAGTCTGACAACAAGGCTTCGACCACGTTCAATGAGTCATCAATATGCTGAGCAAGTGCGGTGAGTTCCTCACCTTGTACTTTGTTTTTTAACATCGAGGTGAATAAAGATAAGGCATTAAAAGGCTGCATAAGGTCGTGACTTGCTGCCGCTAAAAATCGACTTTTACTGCTGTTGGCCGCTTCCGCTTCGGCTTTGGCGTTTTGTAATTCTTGGGTTCGGCTTGCCACACGTTTTTCAAGATTTTCGTTGGCTTTCTGTAAGGACTTTTCAGCTTCTATATGGGCGGTAATATCTGAAAATGTACTGACAAATCCGCCAGCAGGCATCGACTGTCCACGAATTTCTAATACCATGCCATTAGGCATTTTTCGTTGAAAATGATGGCTATCACCTTTTTTCATATGCGCGATACGTTTGGTGATCATCTGCTCATTATTAACACCACCGGCAATAATGCCTCGCGCAATATTAAAATTTAACAAGGTTTCAATCGGTAGGCCGGCTTGAACAAAACCTTCAGGATAATCAAGCAATTGAATATAACGCTGATTCCACGCCACTAATCTCATATCCGCATCAACCACACTGATGCCTTGTTCAATATTTTCAACACCCGACTGTAATAACTCGCGGTTAAAACGAAACAGTTGGTTTGCTTCATCCACAATACTCACCACATCTTCAAAGGGCATTTGTGCTGACCTTGATACCGCTTTCATGACCATACGTGTTGAGGCTGAGCCCAGTACACCAGAAAGTTGCACACGGGTATATTCAACCAGATTTACGGGCTCAGCGTTAGAAGATATTTGATTGGCTTGATTAGTCTTGGCGATCAACTTAAAGGCATCAGCGGCGTTTTTATCGATAAAACGCATTAATAAACTGTAAAGATCTTCTGTACTTAACTTACTCTCAACTTGCTGTTGAGCTTTACTAATGAAAATATCTGCTTGTAATTTTTCACCTAGACTGCGTTGGGTCAATAATGAAACACCGACAAAACAAACAATATTGCTCATTAAGCTATAGAATACGCCATGACTGGTTAAGTCTAAAAAGTTGACGCCAAACAGCGCAGTCGGCTTTAACCAAGCAAGGCCAAAAACGCCATCTTGTACCCACACTAAATTAGGAGCTATGATGGGTAAAAGTAGGGTGAAAAACCACATCAAACTACCAATAATTAAGCCGGTTAATGCGCCTTTAGCATTCGCTTTGCGCCAGTACAAAGCGCCGATAATCGCCGGCGCAAACTGTGATAGCAACACAAAGGATAGTAAGCCAATACTGGCTAAATGACTTTGCTGATTAATACTACGTTCAAAGGCAAAGGCAAGTAACAATATGGTGATAATGGTCAGTCGGCGCTGCTTTAACAACAAGCTAGAAAATTGCGGTGCACCTTCCTTACTGAAATAGTTAAATTTTAAGGTTATTGGCGTTATAACTTCGGTTGAAATCATGGTACTAAGCACAATAGCAGAAACAATCACCATACTGGTTGCTGCTGCTAAACCACCAATATAAACCACAATACCTAACCAAGCTTGCTGAAAAAACATTGGCAAGGTAAGCACATAAGTGTCGGCATCAACACCGCCGCCAGGAAAAGTAATTAAGCCCGCGATTGCTATGGGTAAAACAAAAATGTTAATTAAAATAAAATACAGTGGGAACAACCAACGGGCCGTTTTTAGCTCTTGTGGATGATGGTTTTCTATCATCATCATATGAAATTGCTGTGGTAAAACAAAAATGGTTATTGCGCCCAATATCGCCTGAGTCACCGCAAGATAAACCGAATTACCGTCAGTAAATAAGCCCTGACTTTGTTGCTGAGCAGCTAAGTCGGCAAAACCATCAAAAACAAAAAACGTCGCGAAAATACCCACGGCAGTTAATGCTAATAATTTCACCACTGAGCTAAAGGCAATGGCTAAAACTAAACCTTGATTTTGCTTACTAGCAGCAATTTGCCGAGTACCAAATAAGATACTGAATACAATTAATACGAGGGTAACGACAAAAGCGGTACTAATACCTGATTGAAAAGTGCCGGTGAGTAAATCAAAGCTGGTGCTAATAGCGCGTAATTGCAAGGCTATATAAGGTATGGTGCCAACTAAAGCGATTAGCGCTACACTAATCGCTATTTTAGGCGAACGGTCATAACGAAAGGCAATAAAGTCGGCAATTGAGGTCAGGTTTTGTCGCTTAATAATGTTTAACATTTTCAGCAACATTGGCCAAGCTAATACCAGACAAAGCATGGAGCCAATATAAATCGGTGCAAGCCAAGCGCCAGTGGTGGCGGCTTGACCCACTGTGCCGTAAAAAGCCCATGAGGTGCAGCTAACCGCTAAAGATAAGCTATATACCCACGGCTTGCAGCGCCATTGTTCAGGTGATTGATTTTGGCCTTTATGAGCAACTAAAAACAATAAGCACAAGTAGCCAATAGAAAGAGCGGTGATCAACCACGTATCAATAGATAACCAAGCTAGCAAATTCATTCCTTTGTTTTAACGATTGTATACTCGCATAACCACTTATCTCATCTAGCATATCATGCTCGTTTGTTGATGTTAGTGCACTAAGGTAGTACTTATTTCCCTAACATCCTAGGGTAATCTAACCCTTCATTATTAATCAATTTGAAAGTTATTATAGATGAAAATCACTAACAAATATTTAGTAGAAGCTATTGTTTTCTTTAGTTATGTATTATTTGCCATGGCTTGGGTCGGTGGCACCGCTAGCATGCAAAGCATTATGCTTACACTTGACGTGCATAGCTTAGCGTCAGCAAGTTTTATTAGTGGTGCAGTCACCTTAGCTAAAATTGTTGGTACTTTCATTGCGGCTTGGATAGCGATTAAACTTGGTATTAAATATGCTTTTTTTGTGGCCAGTTTATTAATCACCATCGGCTTATTAACCCCTTACGCACCAAATTATGAATGGCTGTTACTCAGTCGATTTTTAATGGGGCTGGGGGGCGCTTTTATGGTGGTGTATTTTAATCCTATCGTATTACAGTTTTTCAAAGCAGAAGAACGCTCAACCATTAATGGCATTAACGCCGTGGCTTTTAATATGGGTACGGCAATAATTTTGTGGCAAATGCAGAGTATTAATCAACTTACCGGTAGTTGGCAGAATAGTTTAACGCTATTTTCTGTGCTTAGCTTGGCTGTTGCCCTACTTTGGCTGTTGGTTAAATTTGAGCAACCATCAAGAGCTAGCAGAGATCAAAATGCCTTATCAGAAAGTTACACTTACCGCCAAGGCTTAACAGACCGTTTTAATTGGTTATACGGTTTAGCCTATTCAGGCATTTTAGCCTTTTATATTTGTTTGTTCACCTTTTATCCCAAGGCCGGTATTGTGCAAAGTAAATGGGTGATTGGCTTTGGTATTGTCGGTACTATCTTTGGCATTATTTATAGTAAAAAAGTGCCATTACGCTTGCCGGTTATACGTTGGTCGGGCTTAGTGGTTATTATTAGCACCGCCGTATTTTCGTTTAGTGATTTATATTGGCTACAAACCTTTGCGGCTATGGTGTTAGGTTTTTTTATATTTTTGCCCGTCACCGCACTTGTTTCAATTCCACATGAGCTGCCAAAGATGACTTCCGCTCGTATCACCATTATCTTTAGTATGTTTTACTCAATTAGTTACATAATATCGACGATAATTCTCTGGGTATTCGGGCGCTTGGTCGATATTAATCAAGGTGATTACACCGGATCGTTTATTTTAATCACAGTACTGAGTTCAACCTTATTTATAGGTAGTTACTTTTTACCTGAAACCGGCCATAAAACTAAAATACAACAACAAGGAAGTTAATATGCGAGGAAATGTATCGAAAAATTTAATGCCGTTACTTGAGCAAGTTAATATCGCTATTGAGCAAGCTAAAGCAAGTGGTGCAGCATTTGAGCCCGCAGTTATTAGGCAAAATTTGGAGAATTTATCCGCCTATATGATACCAGGTCCTGAACTGGCGCTGATAGAAGACAAAATCATGACGATAAATGAGCATAGTATTGCCGCGCGCATCTATCATCCAAACCCAGAAAAAGCACTACCGGTTTTACTGCACTTTCATGGCGGCGGCCATATGTGCGGTAGCATTAATTTATATGACCCCATTAGTCGTGAACTGGCTATTGCCACCAATGCCATTGTTATTTGCATTGATTATCGCTTAGCACCAGAGCACCCTTACCCTTGTGGTTTAAACGACTGTCAATATTTGTTAGAAAATTACCCCGCGCTACTAAAAGATCACCGCCATAGCGACCAACTCTATATTGCTGGCGATAGTGCCGGTGGCGCAATTTGCACCAGTTTAGTGATGAACAACATTGACCAGCCTAATATCAAGATTGATAAACAGATATTGATCTATCCCAGTGTTGATTACACCATGAGTTGCCCGTCAGTTACCGAAAATGGCCATGGTTTTCTGCTAGAGGCAGATAAAATGTATTGGTACTTTATGCAATATTTCAATCTTAAAAATCAAAATGTTGACGAGAAAATAACTAAGCAAACAAAGGCACTGATAACCAAGGCATCGCCTTTACTTGGCGTGTTTGATCGCCGAATGCCCAAAACCTTAGTCATAACCGCAGGTTGTGACCCCTTGCGAGATGAAGGTATTTTATATGCTGATAAAGCCAAACAAGCGGGCGTAAGTGTTGAACATTATCAATTTGATGAACTGATCCACGCCTATATGTTGCTGTCAAAACTGATACCAGAGCAATACCAGCAAACTTACTTGCTGATTAAACAGTTTATTAATGAGTAAGTCACACTCTCTGTCTTGTTAATAAGTTAATAAGTAATTAAACCTAACTATGCCTTGAATCAAGCAATAACTTTCATGGCATAATTCTGTTATAGATCAGTTCAACGCGGTGAAGTTAGCTGAGCCAATAAAACACTTAATATAAGCTGATTAACTAAAAGCCAGCGACAAAAAAGGCACAATAGCGCTTCACGCTAGATTGTTGTCAGTCGGTATTTACTCCATCCATGGACATTTAATCTCAACAAAAAAATGCTTTATAGCTCAAGATCAAATACCACACTAATTGACGCTGAAAAAACCATACTCTCTTGTAAGTAACGTCCAGGTTTTGCCGAGCTATCAGACATACGAACACTGGTTTTATAACCTTCATTATTAGCACCATACCGCTGCTGAATTTGAGTTGAGTTCGCATTGATACTGTAAATTGCCCCTAAATTTACGCCAAAGGCTTTTGCCAGTGATTGGCCTCTGCTTTTCGCATCTTCAACCGCAAGCGCATTAACTTCTTGCTGTAGTTGCTTTTCGTTGGAAGATTTTAATTCGATATTGCGAATAGCATTAATTTTCACCCTTAAAGCAAAGTCCATAAAGGCATTCAACTTCGCTATATTTTTTAATGTTACTGTTAAGGTTCGCCGGGCAACATAACCTTCAATTTTATCGCGCTCATCACGGTTATAAGCGTAACGCACTTCGGTTGAAATATTTGACGCCGAGACATTTTTTTCATCAACGTCAAAGTCAGTTAATCCGTTCAGTAAATTGTTTACCCGTTCATCGACTTCTTTTTTGGCCGCTAAACTGCTTTTTTGTTCACTTTCAACATGTAGATATACCACAGCAATATCTGGCATCGCCAGCATTTGTGCACTGCCCGTCACGCTAATATGCCGGTTACTGGGTAAACTGGTATTTGAAAAAGCTAAGGTAGAAAAGATAAACAGCACAACACAAATAAATAATTTCATAACATATCCTATTAAAAAGACCTTTATACTTGCACAGTAAACACAAGTTCGGTGACTACGTTTCTAAACTTAAGTTTCTAAATTTACGTTTCTAAATTATTGGTAGTTTCTTGTAACCACACACTATTTTATGACAATATAAATGAACTTTAGCTGAACAAAATAATTTTTGGTTTCATCATGACAAATAAATAATCAATAATTAAAGTCATATTTCACTCGATTTGTTGGGTGAAATCATCTACCGTGCACGTTTTAGCGCCAAAGTAAGTCGTTATTGTAGTAATCTACCGGGCAAAACATGATCGAATCTCTTTTAGAAAATAAATCTTTAGTCACCGCTGTATTAGCTATCGCTATTATTACGGTAAAGTTAGTTATTACACGCTTAATTAAACATCGCGCAAAAAAGAAAAAATTAGATAAACGCTTAAGCGTTAATTTACTGAATAATCTTTTCAATTTTGCACTCATTTGTGTCGTGTTTAATATCTGGTCTGTTGAGATTCAAAAGTTTGCTTTTTCAATTGCTGCATTTGTTGTGGCAATAGTGCTTGTTACACGCGAGTTTATTCAATGCCTTATTGGCTTTATTTATGTGGTATCAAATCGTCCCTTTCGTATTGGTGATTGGATACAAGTGGGTAATTATTGCGGTGAAGTAAACTCTATTGACTGGATCAATTTAACGCTATTAGAAGTTAACATCAGTAATTATCAATTTACCGGTAAAACACTTTACATGCCCAATAATCAATTGGTGACATCGGCAATTAAAAACTTAAATTTCCTTAAACGTTACGCCGTTCATCACTTTACTATTACCCGAGATGGTAGCGTTAACCCATTTGAATTTATTGATGCGCTAAAAATCAAAGCTGACACCTATTGTGCCGACTTTAATGATGTTGCCGTAAGATATAACCAAGTGATTGAAAGTCGATTAGATATAAAAATTGCCGGACCTGATCCTCATATTGAAGTCGCCACGTCAGAGCTTGGTGATACCCAGATTATTTTCACTATTTTTTGCCCAACCGAGCGCGCAATGGAAATTGAAAACAAACTCACCGCTGATTTCATGAACTTTTGGTTTAGTGCAAAAAGTCATAACTAATGACTATGTTTTTAAAAATAAGCGCTAAACGAGAAAGTCAGATCAAGATGTGCTGCGCTATAAAAATCAATACCTTAGCTAGTTCAGCCCTTATAGCGAATTAATATGACTTCTTATTTGCGCGTTAACTGGTTAGACTGACTTGTTTTTCAAATGGGTTGTCTGCATGTTTTTCCGCTTTATCGCGCTTTTTTTTACCTTGTTTTTAACATTAACCTCCTATGCTACTGACCTAAATAGCTTAAATAAAAAGTTATCGGCTAATATCGCCAGCGAATTAAAAAAATTTAGTATTCCAGGCGCAGCGTATGCCATTGTTAAAAACAATCAAGTTTTTGCCATGCAAAGTTTTGGCTATACTGATAAAGCGAAAAGCCAAAAAGTAGATCATAATACGGTGTTTCGCCTAGCCTCAGTATCTAAGCCTTTTGCCGCCACTATTACCGCGATGTTGGCACAAGAGCAGCAGCTAAAATTATCAGACCCAGTTACTAAGTATGTGCCTAACTTTGCTTTAGCCACCAAAGGCGCTGCAGACAATATTCAATTAAAACACCTGCTCAGCCATTCAAGTGGCTTGATGCCAAATTCCTACGATAATTTACTACATGAAAATTGGAGTATGGAAAAAATAATTAGCCGCTTTGATCGTATTACACCGATTTGCCAGCCGGCAAAATGTTACGGCTATCAAAATATTGCCTACGGATTTTTACAACCGGCCATTGAAGCGGTTAGTGCTAAAAGCTACGCCACTTTGCTACAAGAAAGAATTTTTTCGCCCTTAAAAATGGCCAATGCCTCAGTGGGTATTGAGGTGTTTTTACAACAGCAAAACACCGCCAAGCCTCACATTCTCAGAAAACGGATAAAAACAAGCAAAAAAAATAGAGCAGGCAGAAATATCACACGCTATATTTGGCGTACAGTAGATGTTGAGCCTGACTATTATAAAGTGGCTCCCGCTGCAGGTATTAACGCCAGTATTGCTGACTTATCAAAGTGGTTAATTGCCAATTTAGGTCATAACCCTGAAACACTTTCTCCTGCACTACTGGCTGAACTTACTACACCACGTATTAAAACAAAAAAAGATTTGCGCCGCCGATATTGGCGTAAGCATTTAACTGATGCCCACTACGGATACGGCTGGCGTATTTATCAATTTGACGGTCATCCTATTATTTATCATTCTGGCTGGGTTGCTGGCTTTCGGGCCGATATTGGTTACTCGCCAGAGTTAGACATCGGCTTTGCGATTTTAATTAATGCAGAGTCAAATGTGATTAACAAAATATCGAGCAAATTTTGGTCACAAGCCCATCAATTACTTGTCAACAATGATAAAAATAAATCTTAACGTCTTACTCAGGAAGTAGCAGAATTGCGCTTTGTTGTTTGCAACTAGCTCGCTTTTAAATAATGACTTAATCTAATGCCATTTAAGTAAGTAACAAGCACTGAATTAAACTTTATCTCCAGTAAACTTCAATAGCTGAAAATAACCAAAACAGCGTCAATATACAGTTTTAATAGACTGCTTTAATAACAGAGACACTTTGCTGAAAAATCAAACATACCCGTTGCACTTTAAGGGGTTTATCAATCAAAAACCACACAACAAAACTTATACTAAGCACTTAAAGCCCCTGACATTTTTATTATTTTGCTGACTTTACCGCTCTGGTTACCGTTTAGCTTTTAGTTATTACGCCAAGTTATTAAAAGTCTAATTAATAGCGAAACAAAGACTAAACAGGCAACAAAATTAGGGGCTGCAAAGGGTGTTTTTACACTATATCAGTTTGCATTGCCGCGTTTGTTCGACTATTTTTACTTAATTAATGTAGCGAAGTAAGTCATATTTTTTTTGAAATCTGATTCATAACAAGCCTTGAAAGGTACTGTTAAAAGATCCCTGAAAGGTATTGTTAAAAGGTCTTGTTGAGCGTATTAATGCTAAATTAACCTCAGTATTGAATCAGACAAGAAAGACTGGTTGTTAGCCTACCGTATTTGTACCTAGTACATTATCGGGTAGTTGTTCATTGTTTATCACCGCCACGATAATTACTTTTACACAATCAGTGTCTAAGAGGAAGGATCATGGAAACAATGAGTGTTAATGGAAAATTAATTCCTACCAACGATAATGAAAGTATCACTGACCAATATCTAGGTCATTTTCTAAAAATCAGCTATAGCCAAGAAATTTCTGGCCACCCAGTATTTAGTAAGGACAGGGTAGATGTCGAGCTAGACGGTATTTTTAGATTTTATTTACCGCTCAAAAACCTAGTGATTAATGAAGCCGTTAAAATAGCCATTTTTGCACCTGATGGCGAAATGCTAGGCCAACAAAATTATAGTTACACCAGCTTAAAACCAAGCAATGTCCCTATTAATGTTGTTGATGAAAGTCCAGTCTTCAACATCAAAATCAATCCTAAAGTTATTGCTTTTAATATTGAGTCACCGGTAGAGAAAGCCATAAAAAAAATTACCGGTAAAGTCATTGATAGCACAGCGGAGCAGGCAACAGGCGGTTTACAAGTTGTGATTATGGTCAGTGATGACCCTGTTGCTTTGCTTGATAGTAGTAGTTTTCATGCGGTGTTTTCTGCTACCACTGATAACCAAGGCTACTTTTATGGTCAAGTGCCAAATAAAAGCATTCAGCAAGCTTTCGGTGTTATTGCCGGTAATTTAACTCAGCCTATTGTCATTGGATTAGACGACAATAGGCTACCCAAAAATATTTTATTAGTCTCTGATTTATCAGCTTTAGAGCCAGACAATGACTGCGCCTGTAATGAAGCTGTACCCCTTTTACCCGACAGTGATGACCTAGTCAATTCAGGCGCTTTTTCTCAAGACATAGGCGGCAAATGTGTTGACTTTACCGTGCCTAATAGAACATTAGAAGAGACTAGCTTTTATCATACCGTTAGAACAACAGAGCCTGAAATTAGAGGTTTTACTATCACAGTCAAAGACAGCAAAAAATTTAAATTTGAATTATTTGAAATATCAAAAAATATTTTTACTACCATCAATAAATTAAATGATTCGTTTTCTTCATTATCAATGCAGCCGTTAGTTATAGAAGAAGTTGCGATGAAAGATGACACCGTAAATATGACAAGAGTTATGGCATCGCGGCTAGGTGAAAAAACAGCCCCTGCCCTGCCAAATTATATGCTAAAAATGAACTTTGCTGATACGCAACAATTAAAAATTCACACTCATGACTTACAGAGCATTAATAAAAACTTAGTATTTTCAGATCTTTTAAGCATTCTTAAACAACAAGAGCAACGCAGAAAAAAACTATCGAGTTTACAACATAAACTTGCCGCTGCTTATTGTGGAAAAAATGGCGTGGAAAGTGCCAAAACCTTTTGTGAAACCCTGACAGCAAAAGACACTTTAAATCGCGAAGAAGTTCGAGCATTATTAGGCCATATTGAAAAGAACCTCGGTTTGTTAGCGCTTTCACCTGCCAATAAAAAACACTTTACTAAAGCTATTTTAGAGCTTGAAAAGCTTGTTAATAACACACAAGTAACGGCACAAATGTTAAACAACGCCATTAAAGTGGTCGAGCAAACAATCCTGTTAATCGATGATGTACCAAATTCAGTTAACCAAGAAAGAATGTTAGGTGACTTAAGGCGCTTAATGATCGAGCTTGCCAATGCCAGTGAGACAACTCAACTAGGGTTTGAGCCTTGCCCTACTGCAACTAAACCAACCACTATGGGTATTATGTGTTTAACCATAGAGTTTGAAAAAATAAAAACCACATTAAAAAACAGTGTGTTACTTTCCTTACCTGAAATAACCATGATTCGCGAATATTACCTTATATTTCAAGATAGCATCACCGCCTTTATTGACTTATTGGACGAGTATTATAACTTCTACCGTAATGGCAGCACTTTTGTGAACGAGCTAGTCGATGATTACTTTTACCGCCATTATGATGAAATAAGAAGTCGATTATTGGGTTTAATGAAACAAATTAGTTCGGGCATTAGCCAAATTGAAAACATTGAACAGGCTTATATTGTCAACCATCCCGGTCGAGTTAATTTAACGGTAGAAAGTAGTATTAATTGGGATGAAAACATTACTATTCATGAAAATACCACTATAGCCAATGGCCATATTTTACATATAAAACAAATTTGGAAAGCGGCGGGGTTTTCTTTAGGCGATTGCTTATATAGCATGCCACTAGCGCCATGTCAGGAGAAACAAATTGCCATAGTCGATTGGGATCGAAAGGAAACCTCCGCCCGCACCGAAGCTCAAATTGTGAGTGAAGAAATAACCGCAGATATTATTCGCGATCGAGATATTACCGAAATTATGCATTCATCGCTAAATGAGTCACTTGTCGCAAACTCGAGTAATAGTACCAGCTCAACCAGCGCAGGCATTGGTGGTGGTATTGGTGGTTTTATTGCGCCTGTAGTGTTTGGTGTCGCCGGTGGTATCTCGCATTCTGGCGCTTCTTCAAAATCAAACGCATCACAAAATTCAGCACGAAATGTTTCTGGTAGTGCTTTAAACCGATTAAAAGATTCCACCTCACAATCAGCTTCTAGCGTGCGAAGCCAACGCAGTACAGTGGTACAAACAATAGGTCAAAATGAATCGGTTAATGTACAAACTGAAGTAATTAAAAATAACAATCACTGTCATGCAGTCACCATCGAATATTTTGAGGTTTTAAAGCATTATGCCATTGAACAAAAATTAGTTGATGTTCAAGAATGTCTTTATGTCCCTCTACCCATGAGCCTTTTCGATAATCAAAAAGTATTACGCTGGAGAAACACCTTAAAAAGAGCGGTTTACGGTAAAACCTTACATAGAGGCTTTAGCGCTATAGAACGTATTGAAGATGAATATATTAATGCTGATTTACCTGATGGGCGCTACGTTGATGAAGTAATTCAAAACTTCTCCGGTTACTTTACTTTGTCATTTGAATTAGCCCGTCCCTTTATCAGAATAATAGAAGAAGCGACGAAAACTGAAGAGTATGATCTGTTGATATTATTCCCTTGGTTTCCTGGTCGCATGGTACTAAATTTAGAGCGAGAAGTTCCCTTAACTGAAGCTGAAAAAGACACCATTTTTGAGCAGGAATACGCACCAAAAATTATAAAAAAATTCATTGATACACTGCAATTTGACGCCATTGCTGATGATGGCAGTGAGCTGCAACTCGATTTAGATATGACAATTTTATCGAATTATCGCAAAGGTGCCCCCTTAAAAGTCAATATTGCCAGTAAGTCTATTCCGACAATTACGCGGGCACAAATCAATCACTTAAGGTTACGGGCCAATACTAATGTAAATTCATCATCTAAGATTATTCTTCGCTCGCTTTATTTACATTATAAAACAAAATATTTAAGTGAATATATTGTTCGCAATCATAGGGTTAATAACGACATCATTAATTCAATGCAGATACAGAACTTGTTTGACATTATTACCGTAACTGATGCAGCCTTAATGTATGTTCCTGCTAATACTAATGAATTACGTAATCCTAAAAAAGAAGACAAAGCGGCTGCTTCAGCATTAATTAGCTTTCTCAATGAACATTTAGAGATGGCACATAAGGTGATTTGGTCAAGTATGGATGCAAGCCGTTTATTTGGCTTACTAGATGGTTTTATTGCTCCCTACAGTGGTGGTAAAAGTGTCGCGAGTGTGGTTGAGAATAAAATCATGGGTATTGTCGGTAATAATTTAGTGTTAAAAGTTGTGCCTGGTGAGCGTTTAGACCCGACCTTTAGGGGCGTTGACGACTTACTGGCCTATTATCAACCCACCACGGCACCCGATCCCTTTAGAGTCAGTGTGCCAACAAAAGGCGTGTATGCTGAGTCGGTAATGGGTCAGTGTAATAGCTGTGAAAAAATTGATGAATCACGCCATTGGCGCTTTAATGATGAACCTTGTGGCACAACACCCACAGCAATTAATCCTATTGATACCGGAAGTCGACGCAGTGACCCAGGTAATTTACAAGCAAAAGATTTCCCCGCCAGTATCATCAATATGCAAAATGCACCCACAGCGCCAGATCCTACCAGCTTGGGCAGTGCTTTTGAGCTATTGTCAAAAGCTGATGTCTTTAAAGATATTACTGGCCTAACAGGCACACAACAAAACGCACTAGCGGCGCTGCAAACCACCTCAAAAAGTGTGACTGATTTAGCCAGTATTTCAAAAGACTTTGCCGGTTTATCAGTCATGGCGAATCAGAAAAAAGATGGTGCTAAATTAATTGAACAAATTAAGAAGCTTAACAAGGATGGTTATTTAACCGATGACGAAACTCACGACCAGATCACCAAGGTGCTTGATTCATTTACTGACGCAGCTAAAAGTGTCACTAAAAAAGAAGACGACCCGATTACGACCAAAGAAATTGAAGAAGTCGCGAAAGCGTCTGATGCCAATAAAGTTGATGTCGAGGTTGATAAAAAATCGGGTAAAATTAAAACAAAATCTAATCGGAGTAAACCAAGAGTTAGTGCAGCCGAACAACAAAAAGTTGTGATAGGTTTTAATCTTTCTGATGATAGTTCCCTACCAATGAATGGTTTATTAAGAGCTGACATCCTATTATTACTACCTGATGCAGAACCAGTATTAATAGGTGATTTAATTGTCGATGCTGGTTTAACCAGCGTGACAGCAGAAATGCCAGTGAAGTCAGGCGTTAAAGGTCAGTTACATGTGAAGTTTTTCTCCGCATTTAATCCTTATCAAGCCGCTAATACGTCGGCAGATATTGACTTAAACAACCCATTTAAAGGCAGTGTTAGCTTTACTATTACTAACGATGGCCAAGCGCTAGTATTTAATATCGTTCCTAAATCGATAGAATACACCATTATTTCATCGAGCAAGCAAGCGGCAATTCAAGCGGTAAGTAATAGTGAAAAAGTCACTAAAGGCGGAAAAATATATGCCGAAGCAGAAGGCAGTATACCTTTTATTTCTACGGTAAAAGCCGGTGTTGAAGTCAGTGGTAGTTTAGAAAATGATACCACCATCGTTGATACTAATATGGTTGAAGGTGAATTAGGCATTTCCTTTAAAATGCGACTACCTACAGGGGGGTTAATCATTACCAAAGGTTAAGGCAGTAAACGCAAAGTAAGACAAAGAAAGACAAACTGCCCGTGTAATGCTGGCAGTTTAATCAATTACAGCAAGGCCTGGTTAGCCAATAGTTTAGGGTAGCTAAGCCTGTTCTGCTAATAATAAAGGCTCAAGTAGATTGTAAGTGACGAGCAAGTGATTTTATTAAACCTAAAATAATGGCTTTAGTGCCGGGTAAAATCCAGTCAACGCAATGCTAATCCAACAAAAAGATCAGCAAAAAATCAGCAAAAAATCAGCAAAAAAAAATTTGATTTTAAGGAACAAAGTCTACTTAACTACATAGATTAATAACCATTAACTTTACTGACCGCTTTGGGTATTTGGCCAGTCGCCCGAAAACTCATAATGTTTTTAGCGACAATCTTACAAGCACTGTTCAGGTTTGTTGGCGCCGATATATGAGGCAAAATAGTGATGTCAGGGTGATGCCAAAGTTCGCTATTAGCGTTTAATGGCTCATGTTCAAAAACATCAAGCACGGCATGTCTAAGGTGATGACTGTTTAGCGCATTTAACAGTTCATCGGTATTAATGACACCGCCACGGGCAAAATTAATTACCGCACTACCTTGAGGTAATTGCGCTAATAATTCTTTATTCACCATACCGCGTGTTGCAGGCGTTAATGGTAGTAAACACACTAAAATATCACTTTGTGCTACCATTTCAGCCAAGCCCTTATTTCCACTGTAACTGCTAATATTTGCTATTTTTTTAGCAGTGCGGCTCCAACCCATGACCTTAAAACCATTTTGGTGTAATTGCTTTGCGCTGGCTTGGCCTAATGCGCCTAAGCCAAGAATACCAATACGCCGCTCACTTGCTGGTACAAGTTGATGTTGCTGCCAGTGCTTATTTTTCTGCTGCTTAGCATATCGTGGCATGTCTCGATGAAGATATAAACTCCAGGCTAACACCGCTTCAGACATAGCTCTACTTAGGGTTGGGTCAATTAAACGCACCACGTCAATCGGCGAGTTAGCCAATGACATCATCAAATGTTCAACACCGGCCCAAACACTATGTAGCCATGTTAAATTTTCAAATTCAGCCAATAATTCAGTATTTGGGTTGGCAACAATCGCCAGCTGACAGTGTTTTTTTTCTGCTGGCTTAACGTCAGAACAAGCAACAATATTTTCATCAGGCAAGGCCTGATTAAGTGCTGTTATCCAAGTAATTTCTTCATCTTTAGGTAATTGACTAATAAATGGGATCATATGGCTTTGCGTTTATGTTGAAGAGATTTTATTATATTACCCAAGATTTACCTAAACCAGACAATGTTTTAAT
This sequence comes from Colwellia sp. MB3u-45, assembly GCF_014077005.1. Lineage (GTDB taxonomy): Bacteria > Pseudomonadota > Gammaproteobacteria > Enterobacterales > Alteromonadaceae > Cognaticolwellia. The sequence goes on from NZ_JACGVC010000043.1 coordinate 81,866, forward strand.
TTTTTGATAAATAAAAAGTTATACTTTTGCTCTGGCATCCAACGCCCAACTAAGGTATAACGGCGCTATGAAAGTACCTAAACGCATACAGCCACTTGTTAATGATGGCTTAATAGATGAAGTAATAAGCCAATTAATGAGTGGAAAAGAAGCCACCGTTTATATGGTTCGTTGCGGCGACGAAGTTCGCTGCGCTAAAGTTTACAAAGAAGCCATTAAGCGTAGCTTTAAAAAAGCAGCGCAATATCAAGAGGGGAGAAAAAGTAGAAATAGCCGTCGTGCCCGAGCGATGGAAAAAGGTTCAAAGTATGGTCGCGACCAACAAGAGTCTGCTTGGCAAAATGCTGAAGTTGATGCACTTTACCAATTAGCAGAAGCTGGCGTTCGTGTACCGCAACCTTTTGGCTGTTTCGACGGTGTTTTATTAATGGAACTTGTCACCAATGATACTGGTGATGTAGCACCGCGCTTAAATGACGTGGTAATGTCAGCGGAACAAGCACAAGAAGATCACACGCTGGTTATGCATTATGTCCAGTTAATGCTTTGTGCCGGTATTATTCATGGCGATTTATCAGAATTTAATGTTTTAGTTGATGATTATGGCCCAGTCATTATTGATCTACCACAAGCGGTAGATGCATCAGCCAATAACAATGCCAAAGCTATGTTAATGCGTGATGTTACCAATATGACTAACTATTATGGTCAATTTAGCCCGGCGTTAAAACAAAGCAAGTATGGCCAGGAAATGTGGGCACTGTTTGAAAGTGGTGAGCTAACACCAGAATTAACACTGACCGGCTTATTCAAAGAAGACACAGCCAGTGCAGACGTTGATACGGTATTAGAAGAAATTAAAGCTGCCTTTGAAGAAGAAGAAGCCAGAATAGAACGTATTAGTGACGCTAATGCGGTTGATAGTGACTATTAATATTGCTGATAAATGGTCACTTTTTTTTTGATTTAGTTTGATTAAACCCAACTTGTTTGTTCGGCTTAATCAAACTAAATAAAACTAAATAAAGCTAAATCAAATTGAATAAAGTAAAGCTGAGTCTGATTAAGTTATGTGAAATCGCCTTACTAGAGAAATACTGCTAATAAAAAAACATGATACCCGCAATAATCAAACTCGCTAAAAATATCGTTTCACAGCCCATTAACATCACCGGTCGCCAGCCAAGAGAAAGCACTTGTTTTAATGAAGTTTTAACACCGATTGCCGCAATAGCAATCACTAATAAATGACTCGACAGACTGCGAATAAAATCAATGAGCCAAACGGGCAAGACACCGACATTTTTTAAAAATGCCAGCACAAAAAACATAATCAAAAAGCCTGGAATAAAGGCACTAACACCCCCCGACATTTTGCTATTTTTTTCTTTAAAAGCAAAAAACACCATCATGACTATTGGCATTAACAACGCGACTCTGAGCAGCTTAATATAAGTTGCTACATCGCCTGCTTCAGGCGATATGGTATAACCCGCACCAACCACTTGAGCCACATCATGAATGGCGCCACCAATAAAAACTCCGGCCAATTCATCTGAGAAACCTAAATAACTGGCAACAACAGGATAAAATATCATTGATAAAGTGCTAAAGGTGGTAATACCTATCACGGTAAAAGCAAAGTACTTTTCTTGATATTTATCGTTTGGCAGCACGGTTGAAATCGCGGCTGCCGCTGAGACACCACAAACCGCCACCGCGCCACCAGACAATACCCCAAAAACTTTCGACAAGCCTAAAGCTCGCGCAAACAACACCCCAAAAACCATGGTCAACGCCATGCTCACCATCACAATTAAGGGCGGAGTAATACCGAGCGAGACAATATCAGCAAAAGCAATACGCACACCCAATAACCCCACACACAAACGTAATAGCTCTCGTGAGCAAAAGTTAACACCCGCTTGAATATTTACCTTGCTGTAAAATGAATGCAGACTCAAGCCCATTAATAAAGCAAAGAGTATAATGGGTGCTTGATAACGCGTGGCAACGATTGTGGCAATAATGCCAACCAATCCACATAAGGCAATACCTAATAATTTAGCTTGTAAATTTATCAGCATTTTTAGTTTAACCGTAAGATTTTGTTGCTAAAAAAGAGGTTGTAAATTGTACCACTAGTGGTAACACTTATATTGATTTTTCTCATACTAAGCATTAAAAAGCCTGCAAGTGCAGGCTTAAAATATAACAAATTATAGGGTTTGAAAATCAAACATAATAGCGACTAACTAAACCCGTTATTGTTATTACCTTTAGCCGCAAAGCGCAGTAATATTAAAGCAACAGTATCAAAGCAATAGTATCAAAGTAATACTAATCGGCATTATTTACCGCCAAGCCCGAAGACGATATCAGCAGTATAGAACCAGCTAGCTATCACAATAAGGTATCACAATACTTTCTAGGTTTGGCTTACCGTTCGTCATAATATAACTTAATGATCATTTAAAACCGCTAAAAGCCTTAGGTTATTTATAGCACAGATATCAGTTTGTTAAGTGTTACTATTCACCCCAAATATCTTTAGGTTTAAGTTTTAGCACTTTACGTTCACCGGGTTTGCGTTCAACTTTAGTTTTATTCGGGTTAACATAAATTTTACTGGCCTTAGCATTAGCTGAATTATAATTTTTATCCGCTAAAACCTCTTCTAACTTATCTTTAACCTCTTCAACTACTGGCTTTTTTACCTGTTCTTTCGCGCGACGTTGCACATGAAATTTCTTGTCAACGCCCTGTAAAAAGTTGCGTAATACCTGATCTTTACATTCACGATAATTTTTATGATCTGGCTTACGCGAAAACGCACTTAGCTCTGGCTTATTTAAACGAAAGTTTGCTGATTCCAACATCTCGATAATATCTTCTGCTTTTAAATTAAAAGCAATTTTCAATTTAGTGAGAATAATATTATTGTTTAAACGCTTTTCAACCTTGGCTGGTTCACCTTCTTTTTTACCGCGGCGTTCATTAATAAAGCCATTTAAAAATGCAGCAAACGTCGTATCAGGGCAATTGACATAAGCAGGGTCTTCTTCTTGCTTTAGCCAGTTACTTATTTGATCTCGGGTCACGGTTAAATCACCGGCAGCAAAAATAGCAATAACCTTTTGATCGTTAAAATTAAAGGTATATCTCAGGCGACGTAAAACATCGTTGTTAGTCACAAACTTCTCCAAAAATCCAACGAGTGTCGCTGGTTAGTTTTACTTTCAGGCTAAACAGGCTGACATTAGCCTATGAGCGACTAGCAAAACTCTAGTGATTCAATTACACGATATTATACACGCTTTAAATAAGCAGATCTTTACCTGCATGCGCTATTTATTAATTGAATAATGTAAAAGCATTAAGGCGTTAAATTTAGCGGTTAAAGATCAGGTAAAACTCATGTTAAGATACTAGTAATTTTAATGTAAACTGCATTTACTGGTGCAAATACTAAAGTTTAAAAACACCAAGGTCACGGTTCAGTAAAATGCTTCACTAGGTTTCTTTTCAACGCAATTAAATTACGAGCAGTCATGAGCAAAAATGTTAATCTCTTCAATCCGGTATTAGCTAAAGGCCGGGGTAAAAGTGCCGATAAAAAAGTTTGGCAAAACCTACCCGGTAGTAGTGCCACTGTCGCTATTTTTCACGGCGCGTTATCAACGCAACAGCCCATATTACTACTTACTCATGATACGCCATCGGCATTGCGCTTAGAGCAAGAACTAACCAGCTTAAATCAACAAGCTCAATTACCTATTTGTTTATTTCCTGATTGGGAAACCTTGCCGTACGATACTTTTTCGCCACACCAAGATATTATTTCCCAGCGTTTAGCCACCTTGTATCAATTATCGCGTATGGATAAAGGCATTGTTATTGTGCCCATTTCTACTTTAATGCAACGTTTAGCACCAAAACAATACATTGAAGCCAATAGTTTAATCATCCAAAAAGGCGATAAAAAAGATTTACATCAGTTAAGACAAAGCCTAGAAGCCAGCGGATATCGCTGTGTTGAACAAGTAATGGAACACGGTGAGTTTTCTGCTCGTGGTGCCATTCTTGATATCTTTCCTATGGGCAGTAAAACACCGTTCCGTTTAGACTTTTTTGATGATGAAATTGACGAAATCCGCTTATTTGATCCAGAAAATCAACGTTCTAGCGACAAAATAGAGGGCATAAATTTATTGCCCGCGCATGAGTTCCCAACCGATACTGACGGCACTAACTTATTTCGCAGCCAATACCGCGAACAATTTACCAGCACCATTGACAAAGCATCTATTTACCACCAAGTCAGTAATGGCATTATGCCCGCAGGCATAGAATATTATTTGCCTTTGTTTTTTCAGCAAACCAATACCTTATGTGATTACCTTGCTGATAATACCTTAGTAATTATCAGTGGCGATATTGATAAAGCCTTAGCCCATTACTGGACCGATATTGACTATCGCTATGAAGACAGACGCTATGATCCCACTCGGCCACTATTGCCACCAAAGCATTTATTTCTCAATAGTGAAGAGCTCTACAGTGCCTTAAAACCTTTTGATCGCATCAATTTAAAACCCGAAGTCATCGAAGACGAATTAAAAGCATCACAAGTGCAATTTGACGTACACACCTTGCCAGATCTGACCATAGATCATAAATTAAAGCAGCCATTTGAATTACTCAATAATTTTGTTAACAGCAAAGAAACACCAAGCAAACTCTTATTTGTTGCAGAAAGCCAAGGTCGACGTGAAAGTGTATTAGAGCTACTAGAGCGTAATCAAACCAAGCCAAGTATCTTTAAGAGTATTGAAGACTTTGTTAACAGTGACGCGCTCATTGGTATTACGGTTAACGCTTTAAGTGCCGGCTTTATTTTTCAAGCCAAAGGCAGTGCGAAAAAAAATGCCATTGCCTTAATAACAGAAGCTGAATTACTCGGCGATCGCGTCCGTCAAACTCGCCGTCGAAATAAACAACAAGAAATTCAAAACGACGCAATATTTAAAAATTTAGCCGAGTTAAGTATTGGCCAACCTGTGGTGCATATTGATCACGGTATTGGTCGCTATATGGGCTTACAAACCATTGAAAATAGTGGTATTACCACAGAATTTTTAATGCTCAGTTACGCAAAAGAAGCCAAATTATATGTGCCGGTTGCCTCACTACATTTAATTAGCCGCTACTCAGGCGCCGATGCTGACCACGCACCGTTACATAAACTGGGTAACGATAGTTGGAGTAAAGCCAAGCAAAAAGCGGCAGAAAAAGTACGTGACGTAGCCGTTGAACTGTTAGATATTTATGCCAAACGCGCCAGCAACCATGGTTATAGCTTTAAACGAAATAAAGATGATTATCGCGCTTTTGCAGACAGTTTTAGTTTTGAAGAAACCTTTGATCAAGCACAAGCCATCAATGCGGTCATTAGCGACATGTTATCGCCAAAAGCGATGGACAGATTAGTCTGTGGTGATGTCGGTTTTGGCAAAACCGAAGTCGCCATGCGCGCGGCCTTTATTGCGGTCAACGATGGCAAACAAGTAGCGATATTAGTGCCAACTACCCTGCTTGCTCAACAACACCATGAAAGTTTTCGTGACCGTTTCGCCAATTGGCCTGTTAACATTGAAGTTTTATCACGCTTTAAAACCGCTAAAGAACAAAACGCTATTGTCAAAGAAGTTGAATCTGGCCAAATAGATATTTTAATTGGTACACATAAGCTTTTACAAAATAGCATAAAATATAAAGATCTAGGGCTTTTAGTGGTTGATGAAGAGCATAGGTTTGGTGTTAAACAAAAAGAAAAAATAAAACAGCTGCGGGCAAACGTAGATATTTTAACACTAACCGCAACCCCAATCCCACGCACCTTAAATATGGCCATGGGCGGCATGCGCGACTTATCAATAATAGCCACACCACCAGCAAAAAGATTAGCGGTAAAAACCTTTGTACGAGAGCGCGATGACGCCTTAATTCGCGAGTCAATCCTGCGGGAAGTATTGCGTGGTGGTCAAGTCTACTTCTTACATAACAATGTCGACACCATAGATAAAACCGCTGCAGACATTCAAGTATTATTACCCGAAGCGAAAATTATTACCGCTCATGGACAAATGCGTGAGCGCGAACTTGAACGTGTGATGAACGACTTTTATCACCAACGTTATAATGTGCTGGTTTGTACCACCATTATTGAAACTGGCATCGATGTGCCCACCGCTAATACCATCATTATGGATCGAGCTGACCACTTAGGTTTAGCACAACTACACCAATTACGTGGCCGTGTTGGGCGATCACATCATCAAGCTTATGCCTATTTATTAACCCCGCATGAAAAACGTATGACCAAAGATGCAAAAAAACGCCTTGAAGCCATCGCCTCATTAGAAGACTTAGGGGCCGGCTTTACTTTGGCGACTCACGATTTAGAAATTCGTGGCGCCGGTGAGCTATTAGGCGAAGATCAAAGTGGTTCAATGAGCCAAGTGGGTTATACCTTATACATGGAAATGCTTGATGCCGCCGTTACCGCACTAAAAGAAGGTAAAGAATTGTCGCTCGACCAAGTGACAAAAACTCAAACTGAAGTAGATTTACGCGTAGCGGCACTATTACCCGATGACTATATTTTCGATGTAAGTTTACGCTTAAGTTTATATAAACGTATTGCCAGTTGTAAAAATAAACAAGCACTCGACGACGTGCAAGTTGAGCTGATAGACCGTTTTGGCTTATTACCACAAGCAGCAAAAAATTTAGTGCATATCGCCAAGCTGAAACTTAAAGCACAAAAAATGGGTATTACCCGCATTGATGCAGGCCCTGCTGGTGGTTCATTTGAATTTAGCAGCGAAACTAAAGTAGACCCTATGTTTATCATCGGCTTAATTCAACAACAACCGAAAATATATAAAATGGAAGGTGCGAATAAATTGAAATTTAAGCAAGTGACCGAAGATGCAAAATCTCGCTTTATTTTAATCGCTACCATGCTGAACGAATTGGCAAATCACCTGTGTGCTTAAACACCGCAATGATCAATACGTAAAGCTAGCCTAGTTATCTTTTATATTTAACAGATAACTGATTGAGAATTGATTGATAAGTAATTGATAACTAATTGAGAACGGATTGACAATATAAGTATTGATCAACCTTTGCTATTATCACTGGGTAAAATAAACATTAACTGGATACTGAATGAAATTAACTCAACTATTTTTATGTTCTGCCGTCTTAACATTTCCACTAACCTTAAATGCGACGACACAAGAAAATAATGACCGATGGTTTGATGTCGAAATTATTCTTTTTAGCCAATTAGGTGATAAAAGCCAGTTAAAAGAAAACTTTCCAGACAGCAGTGAATTACCAAAACATCAACGTGTGGAAGATTTACTCAACCGCTATTTAAACCCTGACATTCGCACGTTAAAGCAACTATTACCCCAATGTGATTCACCACACTATGTCGGGGATTTAGCGAAAAAAAATGCCAAACTCCCTGCGCTTTTTAATGAAAAATCATTAGTGCAAATAGCACAATTAACGCCAGAGCTTTCGGTGTCAAACCAAGTTATAGGTTTAGGGCAAGATAGCACCAACCTGCTTGATTCTAACAACAATGTGACACAGCTTTCAGCAGATAATGACACGGCTAGTCGACATATTTTTACCGACAATACCGGACTAAATAATGCAGGGCTAAACCGTGAAATTGCTCGTGCCGACCCAGAGAATAATCCTGCTATTAGTGACGCTACCATTAATAACGCGATTATCAATAATAATAAGACCACCAGCAACAGTTACATCAATGCCATAGCCTTACCAACCACCTTGTCTGATGAAGAGCAGGCAAATATTCAACGTTTAGTACTAGCAGCTGAACAAGAATTTCAAGCGCTTAAATTTCAGTATCCAGCCAAAACTGAGCCCATATTATTATGCCGAATTGACCCAGCATACTTTGCTGACTATCAAGTCGAAAATCCTGACTTTGACTATCACGGCTTTTCTGTTGATAAAGTGCCATTATTGATTGATGGCCCAGAACATATCGACAACAATAAAACACATTTGCTGAGCAAAAACTCATTACAGCTTAATGATATTATTCAAGACTTAAGGTATAGCAAAAACTTTCGCCCTATGTTGCATATGGGCTGGCGACAAGTTGCTCGACCTGAAAAACAATCTGTGCCCGTGAAAGTGTATGCCGGTGATAATTTTGTTATCCCTTACCAAAAACAATTAACTAAATTCAACGAGCAAAAAAATCAGCAAAGAAGCCACTTGCTTACAGAAACTAGCAAGAAAAATCTGCTTGAGCCTTCACCTGTGCAAAACCAAACTGAACAGCTACAACAAGCTAAAAAAGCGCGTCTCGAACAAATTATTGCGCAAATAGCACAGGTAAACGAAAACACCGACGAACTATTAGCAGCACTTGACCAACAAGACTTATCGCTAAAACTTACTGATGAAATGCCCTTAGCGGTAACAGAAAATACGCCACCAATAGCGCCTATTCAACAATGGTTTATTGAGGGGTTTTTCAATATTCATTTAAAACATTATTTATTTATTACCGCTGATTTTAATATTTTAGATAAAAGCTTAGCAGAACTGGCCACAGCAAGATTAGCCCCAACGTTACCCACTGATGTAAATCTAAATAGCGCAGCAAATACGTCGACACCAATACAGGCCAAAGCTATTCGTTTTCAACAAAACCGACGTGTTATAAGTGGCGAAGTGCATTATTTCGACCACCCCTACATGGGCATGATAGTGCAAATTAGACCTTATACAAAACCAGAGCCCGAACCAGAACAAGAGCCTGCGCCTAAAGAAAGTCTTTAGAGACTGATTAATGGCTTCATTATATTTTTACCAATAACACTTTCGAGGATACTATGGATAAAGAAATTGAAATTCAAGCGGCGGTATTTCGTCGTTTACTCGCGCATTTAGATGATCGTAAAGACGTACAAAATATCGAATTAATGAACCTTGCCGGCTTTTGTCGTAACTGTTTTTCTAAATGGACAGTGGCTGAAGCTGAAAAGTTGGGTGTTAACGTCGATATTGATACGGCACGCGAACAGGTTTATGGCATGCCATATAATGAGTGGAAAGAGAAACATCAACTGCCGGCAACAGATGAACAGCTAGCGAAATTTAACCAGTTAAACGCAAAGAAATAATTTTAGCTCGATTTTTCTAGGCGATTAATACGCTACCCTGGCCTATTACAAGAATGAAATCTGTCGGGCTGTATCTTGCAGTACTTAGTTATTGTCAGTGGTATGTAAAAGTATCAGCATAAACAGACAATATTACGCTAAGTAGAAGCACTACAGCCTGGTCTTTAAGCGAATAAATGATCACCGCTAGGTACTTAATGCTTGGTTTAAGGTTCGGGCTTAGGTTTAGGTTAAAGCCAAATTTAAACGATCACGTTCAATGCTGTAGCTCTGCGATCATTTCGGTTACGTGACTCCAACCAACGCCCTCGTTTAAATCGTTGTTGACGCCGATCGCCGCCAGAGCGGCGCTCATCTTCAGATAGCGTTGAACAAGCTATTGTAATTTTCAACTGCTCAGTCAAAGAATTAGGCGTTTTTTTTCTCTGCTGTTGTTGTTTCTCACGGCTGTCTTTTTCCAAACGCTCTGCTTTGGCTGTAAAACTGGCCGGCAATAAACTTGCAAAAACATCCATAACTATTCTCAACTCCCTTATTAATAGTAGTTACAACCCTCTGGTTAATTAATCGGCAGTTAGTGGTAAAAGTTTAATCTTTTTTAAGCCACAATAGATCCTTGCTGAAGTTTTAGTTTTAGTTTTAAGAAGAGTCGAGCGCAGCAAGGCTAAAGAAGTAATTGCTACTGAAAAGTTATTTATAAAACTTTGCTATAAGAGGTTTGTGAAGCAGATGAGTGAAGGGCAGTAAGAGTAAGGCGCTTGATTAGCTAGCCGCTAACCATTGCAATTAAAAAACAAGCTACCACTGTGCTTTTATCAACCGGCAGGGTAAGAAAAAATTTATGCAAATAACCAATAGTAATCATCTGCAATAACTAAAGCTAAGCGTTTATAGAAAGGCACTGACTTCCCCGGTATTTAAATAACGCCACTCACCTAAGGGTAAATCAGCCAGTTTTACTGGCCCTATTTGCTCGCGATGCAAACCCAGCACCTGATTACCAACCGCTGCAAACATGCGTTTAACTTGATGATATTTACCTTCGGTTATGGTCAATAAGACTTCTTTCTCAGCAACTTGCTCTAACGTTGCAGGACGAGTTAAACCATCTTCACCTTGCAACTGCACGCCATGAGTAAACTTCTCTGCCGTAGTATTTTTCAGCGGGTCACGTAGCCACACACGATAAACTTTTTCGCACTGTTTCTTAGGTGAAATAATATTATGCGACCAGAGACCATCGTCAGTAATTAGCACTAACCCTGTAGTGTCAGCGTCTAGGCGGCCAGCAATGTGCATATCAAATGCCTTATCAACAGCAATTAAATGTAATAACGAGGGATAAATTTCATCAACATTAGAGCAAATGGTAGCAAGGGGTTTATGCAAAATGATATACCGAAAACTACGCGCAGTAAGTGCTTCGTCTTCAATGCAAATATAATCATCTTCATCCACCTGTGTGGCAGGGTCTTTAATTACCACATCATTCACCGTTACTTTGCTCATTTTAAGCAATTTTTTAGCTTCAGTGCGGGTAAGTTCAGTGCTTTTGCAAATAAATTTGTCGAGACGCATAGTCAGTAATATCGCTAAAAGGTAATGAAATAAAGGCGCCGCTATTATCGCTATTTGAATATTTTTAGCAAGGCTAGCGTGTACAAGCATTACAAAAAAATTCACTAGCACTAGCTTGGATTGCATTACATTGGACAGTATAGAAGGATACACGATAACTAGCCTTGGTTAGGTGAATGCACAAAACACCGACATATTAGCTACTCAACAATTAAACTGACTAAGTTCACCTAGCGCTATTTATACCAATCTCACTAATTATCTGATCATTTCTATTGGTTAAAATAACCAACTACTGCGTTATTTATTTAATAATTAGAACAACTAGTTATTAAATAAATGCCTTATATTTGGCCATTTTTCCTGCATATAAAGTAGACCACCTAATTAATGAAATTGGTATTGCATGTCAAATACAGCTAATCACTAATCATATATAAGCAATTTTTCAAGGTTATTTTTTCGGGGTAGCACGCAAAAGTAAATCCACTTTTTTCATAAGTTTTAATTGCACTGCCATTATTTTGCACAACAAATAATGAACACGAATTGGTGTTTAAATCAGCTTTTCCTCTAACACTTAATTGCTGAACTAAATGCGTGGCAATACCATGGCCACGAAAGCTAGGGTTAATCACCAGTCTGCAAAGGTGGCACTTACCTAGTCTCAAATAATACTGCCCAAACCCTAACAACTCTGCTTGCGCAGAAAGTAAGGCAAATGACGGCAAGGACTCTAATTTCAAATCACTCTTAAAAGAATTAAAGTCAAATGGGAAGCTAAAATTAGGTCCTGACCAAAGACTTAATTCTTCTTCGCTGGAAAACCACGACATCAGTTCAGTTAAGTTTTCATCCGATGGTTGAGATAAATACATATTCGCCTTATGCCATGCGACAGGGATACTTCCTATCAGGAACATAACCTAGCCTGAATAAATTAGCCATTAGGCCTTGATATAAAGTTGATAGAAAGTTGATAGAAAATGAGCTTACGTATTAATAAACTTAAGTATTAATAAATTTACCTGACAAGGCTAAACCGCTGCGATGATGCAAAACACTGTGACATTGCGCTAAAATAGACAAGGCAATTGACTCAGGCAACTCACCACCAATATCAAGGCCAACCGGGCCATTAACATGACGCATTAACCAAGCTCTGTCTTCAATATTAGCAAGCATTTCAACATTACCTCTTCGTTCAGTCGGGCCTAATAAACCAATATATTTTGCAACGTTATTTTCATGCAGCAAACTTAACCAAGCAGCGTCCAAATTCAAATTGTGCGTCATCAACACGGCGGCATCAAGTTGGCGAAATTGCGCTATTTGAGAAAAGTCGTTGGGATGAATTCTAAAGATTTCTGAGGCCTGCTTAAAGCTGCTGCTGCGGGCATAGCTAGAGCGATGATCAACAACCGTTACCCGCCAGCCCATCTGCGCCGCCATCGACACTAAAGGAATGGCATCTGAGCCACCACCAAAAATCCATAAATTAGTTGGTGCCGATATTTTGGTTATCGACAGCTGATCTTCGCCAATGGTGATATTGCTGTGCGCTGTATCCTGTTTTATCATCTGCCTTAGGACATCATGCTTAACGCTTTCTTGCCCCTGAGCTGTTGTTATTAATAACTGGCCAATATTATCAAACAAACTGATGTTATTTAACGCCTGCGGTGTTGATTCATCAGTTAAAAATGTTTGTTGTAAATAGCTTGCTTGCCCCTCTTGCATGCGCTTAAAAAGCTCGGCAAATAATACTTGATGTGCAGCTGTGACATATTGTAATAATACGCCTATTTTACCTTTGCAGCCTACGCCTAGCTCTGCTGCATAACCATCTTCTTCTAGCATATCGTATACAACGTAATGGGCTTGCTTGCTATCAAATACTTTTTTCGCATGTAAAACAATATTGGCCTCTAAGCAGCCGCCACTGACTAAACCAAGCGATTGTCCCACGCTATTAACCAGCATAATAGCACCGGGGGAGCGATAACTTGAGCCCGCTTTATTTACTATAGTGGCAATTACCCACTCAAGTTTTTCGCTATGATTTAAGTAATGTTCAAGCAGGGAATAATGAGAGTGATTATTAAGCAATGGTAAACCTTAAAGTTATTGAGAGCTGGTCACGGGTCTTTAATTTATTATAACAAGTTAGGCAAAGTTAAAAAACGTCAAATTTGTATCTGTTTACTCAGTGTATCGGTCAAAATCGTAGCTTTTAACATCGACTGACATGCCGGTGAATATGCTGTGCAGTCATATGTTTAGATGAAAACATGTCATTAGAGTAATGCTGGAGTAACTAACAAGATGGCTAAGATTGGCAGTTTTCTGATCATACACCACTTTTTATATTAAAAAAAAGCCACTTTACAGTGGCTTTTCATTAAAAGTAAAACTCGCTAAGAATTATTTAACAACTTCTTCAGTGGCTTTAGTTGTTTTAGCTGCTTTAGCTGGTTTATCTGTTTCAGCCTCTTCAGGCAGTTTATTTTTTGATAATAACGCTTCACGTAAACGTGTATCAATTTCTTTTGCTATTTTAGGGTTTTCTTTCAAATACTTAGCTGCGTTTGCTTTACCTTGACCAATTTTGTCGCCTTTATAACTATACCAAGCGCCGGCTTTTTCAACCATTTCATTTTTAACGCCAAGGTCAACTAACTCGCCTAAACTATTAATACCTTCACCATATAGTATTTGAAACTCAGCTTGCTTAAAAGGTGGCGCTATTTTATTTTTAACCACTTTAACACGTGTTTCATTGCCAATAATTTCGTCACCATTTTTAACGGCGCCAATACGGCGTATATCTAAACGCACAGAAGCATAAAATTTTAAGGCGTTACCACCTGTTGTGGTTTCTGGGCTGCCAAACATTACACCAATTTTCATACGAATTTGGTTGATAAAAATAATCATGGTATTTGATTTTTTCAAATTACCGGTTAATTTACGCATGGCTTGCGATAACATACGAGCCTGTAAGCCCATGTGTGAATCACCCATATCGCCTTCAATCTCAGCTTTTGGTGTTAACGCAGCCACCGAGTCGACTACAATAATGTCAATAGCACCTGAGCGAGTTAACATGTCACAAATTTCAAGCGCTTGCTCACCGGTATCCGGTTGAGAAACCAACAATTCGTTAATATCTACGCCCAATTTTGCCGCATAAACAGGGTCAAGTGCATGCTCAGCATCAACAAATGCACAAATTTTACCATTACGTTGTGCTTCAGCAATAACTTCAAGGGTCAGCGTTGTTTTACCACTTGACTCTGGACCATAAATCTCAACAACACGACCTAGAGGTAAGCCACCAGCACCTAAAGCAATATCTAATCCTAATGAACCGGTAGAAATTGTTTCAACGTCCATGGTGTTATTGTCACCTAACTTCATGATGGAGCCTTTACCAAATTGACGTTCGATTTGGCTTAAGGCAGCTGATAATGCTTTTTCTTTGTTATCGTCCATTTACTACTCCACGAGGGGTTTAGGTGCTTAATTCGTTTTGATGAAGCAAAGTATACTGTATAGTCGTACAGTATCAAGGTTTTTATTAAATTATTTTATTTAGATATAAAAATAAAATAATTTATAAATTTTAACTATTGAAAAATAACGGTTTTATTAACATAAGTAACTTTATAAATTTTTAACTTGAAAAGTTACTAATACAGTTATTAGTCGTTAAATAGTGGTTTTATATGATTAGCTTACTGAGCATTTTTCTCAAAAATAGAAAGATTTGATCGCCTGCATTATGGCATAATCTATGCCCTTAATACCTTCATCAATTTTAGTTACGGCAGTTCAATGACAACAATAACAAAAGACCTTTCCTCTCACACCCCTATGATGCGTCAGTACCTGACTATTAAGGCGGAATTTCCTAATATTTTAATTTTTTATCGTATGGGGGATTTTTATGAACTTTTTTTTGATGATGCTAAAAAGGCATCTGATTTGCTTGATATCTCATTAACTGCACGTGGAAAAACTGGCGGTAATGCTATTCCAATGGCTGGCGTGCCTTATCATGCGGTGGAAGGCTATTTAGCTAAGTTAGTCAAATTAGGTGAGTCAGTCGCTATTTGTGAACAAATTGGCGATCCGGCGACTAGCAAAGGCCCAGTAGAGCGAAAGGTAGTACGTGTGGTTACACCTGGCACAGTCAGTGATGAAGCGCTGCTTAGCGACCGACAAGACAATTTGATTGTTGCTGTTCATCAAACACTTCAAGGTTTTGGCCTAGCTTATTTAGATATGACCAGTGGCCGTTTTGTGCTGGTTGAGCCTAAAACTGAAGAGCAAGTTCAAGCCGAGCTACAACGTTTATCACCGGCAGAATTGTTATATCCCGAATCATTAGTCGCCACTAGCATTATTGCTGGTCGCAAAGGTTTGCGTCGACGCCCCGATTGGGAGTTTGATTTAGACACCAGTAAAACCTTACTCAATAAACAATTTGGTACTCAGTCATTGTCGGGCTTCGGCGTTGAAGATAAACCGCTAGGTATCGCTGCTGCAGGTTGTTTATTTCAATATGTTAAAGATAGTCAGCGTACTGCACTACCGCATATTAGAGCCATTATTGGTGAAAGCTCATCGACTGCCGTTATCCTTGACGCCGCCACTCGCCGTAATTTGGAATTAACCCAAAACCTGCAAGGTGGTAATGAAAATACCCTAGCCGCAATTCTTGATAAAGCCGCTACCCCCATGGGTTCTAGATTACTAAAGCGTTGGTTACACTTTCCACTGCGCGAGCTAAATACACTAAATAATCGTCAAAATGCAATTGAAGAGATCTTACAGCAAGACTTACCCTTTGAACTCAACGCTAACTTAAAGCAATTTGGTGACATTGAACGTATTGTTTCCCGTATTGCTTTGCGATCAGCTCGCCCGCGCGACTTTGCACGTTTACGCAATGCCTTAATGCATTTACCTGATTTGCAAACACTTATGAATAGCTGTACTCAACCGCATTTAGCGACATTGGTTGAACAGTGTCAGCCTATACCGACAACACAAGCACTATTAGAAAGAGCTATTGTGGAAAACCCACCGGTATTAATTCGTGACGGTGGCGTTATCGCCCCAGGTTATAATGACGAATTAGATGTGCTGCGAGATTTAAGCGATGGTGCAACCGAGTTTTTAGCCCAACTTGAAGCACGCGAAAAAGAACGTACCGGCATTCAATCACTCAAAGTTGGCTATAATAGAGTCCATGGTTTCTATATAGAAATGAGTCGCACCTCTGCCATTGATGTACCTGATGATTATATTCGTCGACAAACCTTAAAAAATAACGAACGCTTTATTACTAACGAATTGAAGCAACATGAAGAGAAAGTGCTCTCCGCGCAAAGTAAATTTCTTGCCCTTGAAAAGCGCTTGTATGAAGCGTTATTTGAGCAAATATTACCTGAGTTAGAAAAATTGCAGCTCCTTGCGCAATCGCTATCTGAAATTGATGTCTTAAATACTTTTGCCGAACGGGCCGAAAGCTTAAATTATGTTAAACCTATACTGCAAGAAGCCAGCGGTATTAATATCGAAGCTGGACGTCATGCTGTTGTAGAACAAATGACCGCTGAGCCCTTTATTGCTAATCCAGTAGTGCTAAACAGCAGCCGAGAAATGCTGATTATTACTGGCCCTAACATGGGCGGTAAATCTACCTATATGCGCCAAACAGCGTTAATTGTGCTACTGGCACATATAGGCTGTTATGTACCAGCAAGTGCCGCCCAAATAGGCATGGTAGATAGAATTTTCACCCGTATTGGCGCTTCTGATGACCTAGCCAGTGGTCGTTCAACTTTTATGGTAGAAATGACAGAAACCGCTAACATTTTGCATAATGCCACCAATAAAAGTTTAGTCTTGTTAGATGAAATTGGTCGAGGCACTAGTACCTATGACGGTTTATCACTGGCTTGGGCCTGTGCTGAAATGCTAGCGATAAAAACGAAAGCTTTCACGCTTTTTGCTAGCCATTATTTTGAGTTAACCTTACTGGCTGAACAAATTGATACTTTAGCGAATGTTCATCTAGACGCTGTTGAACATGGTGACAGCATTGTCTTTATGCACACAGTGCAAGAAGGTGCTGCAAGTAAGAGTTTTGGTTTACAGGTGGCGCAACTTGCTGGCGTACCAAAAAGTGTCATTGTGCGGGCAAAACAACGTTTAGCTGAACTTGAAAATATGCAAGCACCTTCGGTGATGAGTGCTGTTCCCCAAGCTTTTGAACAACTGTCTCTCATGGATAGCCAACACCCGGTTGTTGAACAGCTAAGTGCAACAGAGGTGAACGACTTAAGCCCTAAAATGGC
The DNA here is from genome assembly GCF_014077005.1 of Colwellia sp. MB3u-45. Taxonomy (GTDB): domain Bacteria; phylum Pseudomonadota; class Gammaproteobacteria; order Enterobacterales; family Alteromonadaceae; genus Cognaticolwellia. The sequence goes on from NZ_JACGVC010000043.1 coordinate 99,057, forward strand.
CTTAGATTTATTATATAAATTAAAAGAATTAATTTAAAAAAGGGGACTATTTACATTAGCATGCCTATTTTTGGCGGCACAGATTAAAGTGTAGATCGGCTTTAATCTGTGCGAGCTGACAGCATCAATACCGACTTAGAAGAAGGATTACTCACCCTATATTGTCACTCTTGGCACTATGTAGCTTCAATCTTGGACTTTAGTTCATCAAGTTAAATAAAATTTAAGCGTTGTTGGCAAAATTCCGACCTACGAAAAATATTTGCTGCCGATATTGTTGGCCCATCGAATTAATTGCTCGCTAAACGGTTGACGGACTGAAGTCCGACCTACAAAAAAAAGCTGCTGCCGATATTTTTTGGTCTTTCGAGTTAATTGCTTGCTAAATGTTTGACGGACTGAAGTCCGACCTACAAAAAATAGCTGCTGCTGATATTTGTTGGTCCTTTGAGTTAATTGCTCGCTAAACGTTTGACGGACTGAAGTTCGACCTACAAAAAACAGCTGCTGCTGATATTTGTTGGTCCTTTGAGTTAATTGCTCGCTAAACGTTTGACGGACTGAAGTCCGACCTACAAAAAACAGCTGCTGCTGATATTTGTTGGCCCATCGGGTTAATTGCTTTCTACACGGTTGACGGACTGAAGTCCGACCTACAAAAAACAGCTGCTGCTAATATTGTTGGCCCATCGAGTTAATTACTCGCTACACGGTTGACGGACTGAAGTCCGACCTACAAAAAACATCGGCTGCCGATGGTAATTAGGTCTTAAAATGACCTCCTGATGTAAGTGCATAGGCAGCTACATTACTCATGAAATGTAACCTTAAAAAAAACCAGCTATCGCTGGTTTTTTTTTATTCACTGAACTTTTGACTATCGCACTACTCTCGAAATAGCGCTTCAATCGACAAGTCTTGTTGACTTAAAATATCACGCAGACGTTTTAATGCTTCAACTTGAATTTGGCGCACACGTTCGCGTGTTAAGCCTATTTCGACACCTACATCTTCTAATGTTGCGGCTTCATAGCCTAGCAAGCCAAATCTTCTTGCTAGTACTTCTCGTTGTTTAGAGTTAAGTTCATTCAGCCAATCGACAATGCTATGTTTAATATCATTGGTTTGTAATTTTGTTTCCGGGCTACCAGCTGTTTCATCTGGAATAACATCTAATAAAACTTTTTCACCTTCACCGCCAAATGGCGAGTCAACTGAAGCAATACGTTCGTTCAAGCGCAGCATTTTACTAACACTTTCCACGGGTACGTTAAGCTCAGAAGCAATGTCTTCAGCCGTTGGCTCATGATCAAGCTTTTGCACTAACTCACGGGCTGTGCGTAAGTAAATATTAAGTTCTTTGACCACATGAATAGGTAATCGAATAGTGCGAGTTTGATTCATAATGGCGCGTTCAATGGTTTGTCGAATCCACCAAGTCGCATAGGTTGAAAATCTGAAGCCTCGTTCCGGATCAAATTTTTCAACAGCACGTATTAGGCCTAGGTTACCTTCTTCAATTAAATCTAATAAAGGTAAGCCACGATTGTTATAACGGCGAGCAATTTTTACCACTAAACGAAGATTACTTTCTATCATACGTTTGCGAGAGCGTTCATCACCTTTTAAGGCAAGGCGAGAAAAGTAGACTTCTTCTTCGGCGGTTAATAATGGTGAAAATCCTATTTCACTTAAATATATTTGTGTTGCATCTAAATTAGACGGGCTCTCTTCAGGTACTTCTACCCCAGTGCTTTTTGGCTTTTCTTTCACTGCAAGATCAGAACATTCTATTTGTTTTTTTATGCCCATGTTATATCTCCCTATTTAGCATTAGCTAAATTTACTGACTAATTATTCACATTAACCTCGAGTTATTATTGGTAAATTTTTATTATTATTGTTTCGGCAAATACTTCATAGGATTAACTGATTTCCCGCGAAAGCGAACTTCAAAATGAAGCATGACTCTTTCAGCGTCAGTATCACCCATTTTGGCAATCACTTGACCGGCTTTTACAACTTGCTGTTCTTTGACTAGAATGTGATCGTTATGAGCATAAGCGCTGAGATAATCTTCGTTATGTTTAACGATGACTAACTTGCCGTATCCTTGTAGCGCATCACCGGCATAAACTACCTTTCCATCTGCAGTTGCTTTCACCGAATCACCGCGTCGCCCCGCAATGTCGATTCCTTTATTTCCTTGCTTTGCGGTGGAAAAATTATGAATAACTTTTCCTTTCGCAGGCCACCGCCATTTTCTAATTTTTTGTGAAAATGCAGTGTGTTGCTGAACTTTTTTGATGCTTTTTTGATCAGCTACATTTTTACCATACTCCTGCTTTTTCTTCTGTGCAATAGGTTTTTTTATAACTTTTTGTTTTGACGTATTGAAGGTCTTATTTTTTTGACTTTTTAAGTTAGCATTAGATTTACTTTTTGTTAACTTTAATTTTTGTTGCGGATAAATATTGTATGGCGCTTTGATATTATTGATCTTCGCTAAGGTACGAATATCGACATCTGCACGCCATGCTATTGAATATAAAGTTTCACCTTTCTTAACGATATACTCAGTGCCACTGACGCTATTTTTGAGTCTTTGACTAAGAGGAAGAGAGCCTTGTACGTCAACAACAGGTGCAGGTTTATTACGACTTGAACAGCCGTTTAACGCTAATATCATTATTAGCGTTAGTAGGTTATTAGTGCTAAATAAGTTACCTTGCATCCATCTCGTCATAACAAAAATAACGTCCTTATCGTGTCGCAATATAGGCAATAATAATAGCGCTAACAACCGACCAACCTAAGACATCAACCCATTGTCTAATTTTTTGTTCCATCGGCGCTCCGCCCCAACGAATAACACCAGCTACCAGGAAAAATCGCATGCCGCGACCAATCGATGACGCTAATAAGAAGGGTAAAAATGCCATATTTAAAAAGCCAGCACTCACGGTAAATAACTTATAAGGGATAGGAGAAAAACCAGCAATAAATACCACCCACACACCCCATTCACTAAACCACAACATGGCTTTATCAAAGCGCGCCTGATAACCAAACTCAGTAATTAAGGGTTGGATCCAAGGTTCAAACATCAAATAACCTAAGCCGTAACCTACCATTCCGCCAAGCACTGAAGCAACGGTAGTTATGGTGGCAAAACGCCAGGCTTTATCGCGCTGCGCCAGTACCATAGGGGCTAATAAAACGTCGGGTGGAATAGGGAAAAAAACCGACTCAGCGAAGGTCAGTATCGCTAAAATTCTAGGGGCAAACTTATGCTCAGCCCACTTAAGTGTCCATTCATATAATGCAGAAAATATTTTCACAAATTATCCTAAAGCGCCAGGTACCAGAGGAACAAAACGAACAGCTTCAATTTGCTGCTCTTTGTATTCATCGCCATGACGAGTAATTAATTTTAAAACTTGGTTTTGTTCACCAACAGGAATGATCAAGCGACCGCCATCAGCTAGCTGGGCTAGTAATGCCGCTGGCACTTCTTTGGGTGCCGCCGTCACTATAATGGCTTGAAACGGGGATTTACTGTGCCAACCTTGCCAACCATCACCATGTTTCATTGCCACATTATGTAAATCCATCGTGCGTAATCTTCGTTTTGCTTGCCATTGCAACGACTTAATACGTTCAACAGTAAACACCTTGGCTGATAACTGCGCCAATATGGAGGTTTGATAGCCAGAGCCCGTACCTATTTCTAGAATGCTGTCTGGCACGCCATCAGCAAGTAGCAGCTCTGACATTTTTGCCACTATATAGGGTTGTGATATGGTTTGCCCTTGGCCAATCGGTAATGCCGTATTGTCATAGGCTTTATGCGCTAGAATTTCAGGCACAAAAATATGCCGAGGCGAACGGGCAATCGCCTGTAATACTTGTTGATTTTTGATGCCTTCAGCCAATAGTTTTTGTGCCAGTAATTCTCCACTTCGACTCGACTTTCCGCCGATATTACTGCCTACTCGGGTATTGATATTACTTTGTCTCATAGTGAAAGTTCATTAATCCATTCGGTCATTTTTGCCAGGCTTTTATAAGCGGTCATATCTATGGTTAATGGGGTAATTGATGCATAACCATTGGCTATGGCATGAAAATCAGTCCCCACGCCAGCATCAAGTTCTTTTCCTAATGGGCCATACCAATAAATATCACGTTGCCAAGGGTCTTGCACCTTTTTCATGGTTTCCGCTTTATGGCGGTTACCTAACCGTGTGACTTGAATACCTTTTAATTCATCTAGCGGCACATCAGGTACATTAATATTAATAATTTGATCACTTGGCAGCGGGTGCAACTGCAAGCGCTCAATAAACTTGGCGGTAACAACGGCAGCAGTTTGAAAGTGTTTGGGATCTGAAGACACTAGTGATACCGCTATTGCAGGCATACCTAAATGGCGCCCTTCTGTTGCCGCGGCTACCGTGCCAGAATAAATGGTATCGTCACCTAAATTAGCACCGTGATTAATACCCGCCACCACTAAATCAGGTTTTGGCTGCATTAATTGGGCGGCACCTAAATGCACGGCATCAGTGGGTGTACCATTGACAGAAATAAAGCCATTTTCTAATGTCTGCGCTCGTAATGGATTCAGTAGTGTTAACGAATTGCTTGCGCCACTGCAATTTCTATCGGGCGCAACTACGGTTACATCAAATATTTTGGCTAATTCGTCAAAAAGCACTTTAATGCCATCAGCATGAACACCGTCATCATTACTCAGTAATATTCTCATGTTAGCTTTTTAACTCCTTGTTGTTATCTACTGCGCTAGTCTGGGTTTTAGTTGCAGCCGCTGTGTGCCTGGCTGCACTAACATCAACCCGCTCGGTCATATCTTTATAGTCGATTAACTCACGCATAATGGTGGTGGCATAAGCACCTGATGGCAAGAAAAATGACAAGGTTACAACATCGTTATCTACACTAATGTTAGTGTCTTTAATCGTTAAGCGAATACGTCGACGTTCTTGCTTCAAACCAAAACGCGGTAAACCTTCGCAAAATTCTGGCTGGCCATCGCCGATGCTTTGCTCAAAAATACGCGCATCGCCTGTGGTCATTAATTCGCCCGCTCCCCACATAGAGGCCGTAATATCTAGGTCATGTTCAACTAATCGTGCTTGTAGACTTTCATCGATGACATCAGCGAGAAATACCGACTGTGTTCCCGCTAACATCAAGACGTCACCATTCATTAAGCGGTCGAATTTTTGTTGTTCGATGCGTTGGCCAACCATTTGGTTGAAAATCAATGAACGTGCAGCCGATAAATACATACCACGTTTTTTCTTGTCTTTAACTTTTTGACCGGAGAATAAGCCTAAGGCTTTTTCAATATTGCCGCCATTGATACCAAAGCGTTGTTCACCAAAATAGTTTGGTACGCCAAAATTAGTCACTACGTGCCAACGTCTTATTAGCTCGTCAATTTCAGTCACGTCACGTAAGGTGATTTCAAAACGATTACCGTCTAAACCGCCAATACGCAATTTTTTGTTATGGCGTTTATAGGATAAAACTTCAACACCTTCGATGTTTAAGTCACTTAAATCATAACTTTGCTTACCGGGCACATGCACACCAAACCATTGCTCAGTGACCGCAAAGCGATCTTTTAAACCCGCATAGGAAACTAACGATTCTTTCACGGAAAAATATTGCGCTAGTTGCTTGGCAACAAAAGCGGTATTGGCGCCAGTTTTTCGAATATGAATAAAAAGATGTTCACCTTCACCACAAGGTTCAAAGGGAATTTGTTCAAATACTTTAAAGTCTGACCTATGACGACGCAACAAGCCGGTCGATTTTGGTTTACCATATAAATAGGAAAATTCAGGCAAGGGAGATTGGCTTGGCTCAGCTACTGGCTTATCGCTTTGAACGGCTGGCTCTGGTGCTTTCAATTCACTTTGAACAGCGGGCTTTGGTACTTTTCTTTTGTCTTGCTTAATCGGCTCTGCAACTGTATTTAACTTACTGTTAGGTTCAGTTTTGATCAATAGGACAACAGCATGCACGCTAATGCCTTCTTTGCGACCCACATAGCCTAACTTTTCAGTGGTAGTTGCTTTGACATTGACTTGTTCGATATCTGCTTGTAAATCTTGTGCTAAACATTCACGCATGGCTAAAAGATGCGGTGCTATTTTTGGTGCTTGCGCACAAACAGTAATGTCCGCATTACCTAAGCCGTAGCCTTTTCCTTGCATTAAGCCAACCACATGGCGCAATAAAATACGGCTCGATATATTCTCGTATTGGTCATCAGTATCAGGAAAATGGTTACCAATATCGGCTAAACATAATGCCCCTAAAATGGCATCACATAAGGCATGAATAGCCACATCACCATCAGAGTGAGCAATAAAACCAAATTCATACGGAATAACAACACCCGCTAAAACTAATGGCCCTGCACCACCAAATTGATGAACATCAAACCCGTGACCTATTCGCATACTACCTCTGATTGTAAATTATTTTTTGTTGGTTAAGAATAAATTCAGCTAAAAACAAATCTTCTGGCTGGGTAATTTTTATATTGTCACTGCTGCCATTGACTAAACCGCTTGCAAAACCCGATGCTTCCATCGCTGATGATTCATCGGTAATACTGATCCCTTTTGCTAAAGCCGCAGTAATAGCTGCGGTTAGTTCAAGCGTTTTGTACATTTGTGGCGTCAGCGCATGCCACATTTGACTACGATCTAAGCTGCTTGCTACTAATTGCTCGGTATTCGCTTGCTTCATGGTATCGCGAACAGGGCTTGCTAATAAGCCGCCATGATCGTTTTTAAGACAGTAGTTAATTAAGCGAGTTAAGTCTTGATGTCGAACACAAGGCCTGGCGGCATCATGCACCAACACCCATTGTTCTTGACCAGCATGTAAATATTTTAAACCGGCAAGTACCGAATCAACACGCTCTTTGCCACCCGTAACACAGGTAATATTTTTATGATTAACTAAACTGGTACTAGGAAAATATTCATCGTTTTCACCTAGGGCAATAATGACATGAGAAATTGCCTCGTGGCTGAGTAAACGCTGAACGGTATGTTCTAAAATAGTTATGTTTTCAATGGTTAAATATTGTTTTGGACAAGACGAACGCATGCGTTTGCCAACACCTGCAGCGGGCACTACGACAGTAAAATGCCCTAATAAGTTACTCATTATCGCAATCGTTCCTTCTTGTCGGCATCGTCATCATTAGGAATGACGCGGAAAAATGTCTCGCCCTGTTTGATCAGACCTAATTCATGGCGAGCACGTTCTTCAATCGCTTCCGTGCCAGATTTTAAATCGTCAGTATCAGCATAAAGTAATTTGTTACGTTGCTTTAGCTTATTGTTATTGGCGAGCTGGCGAGTTACTTCTTCTTCTAATACTAGATAATCAGGCACACTGTTTTTACCAAACCAAAGTCGGTATTGCAAAAGTACCAGAAAAAGTAGTAAAACTGTCGTGATCAGCCGCATAATGTATCTAAAGTTGATATCGAAGAGATAATATTGATACGCTATTATAAATACGTACCGTCTGCTGTAAACACCCAACAAGATTTAAAATCAATTGTCAGGCAAATTTACCCTAGGTTGTTTGAAATTACGCCAATTAATGGTGCAAGACAATAATAATTCTCGCAATGAAGGCATAATGGGCTGCAGTTTTTGACCATCTTTCCAACGATGCCCAGCGCAGGCTGCGCTCATTACTTTTTTCGTTGGCTTGAGTAAATTCACTTTATGACGAGTTACTTCGCTCTCTGCCTCACTATCTGCTTCAATGTCTGCCTCACTTGCTCTGTCACCCTCATTTTTTGCCCTGTTACTTGCAGCGCTGACCGTTTCGTTATCCATTAAGTAAAACCAGCCATAAACATTGGTTCGAAATCGCTGTTTTTCTAAATCAATTCGGTCGATACAATCGAGCACAATATGGCCATTTAACGCGATAGGCACTACTAAACCATGCACTAACTCTTGGCTCTTATACCAAGCAGTAACAGTTTCATCATAAGCCGACAATTGGCTTATTTCAGGTGACCTAGCCACTTGCTTAGCTAACCAACTGGCATTTTGAATATCTAATGCCAGTGGTGTTTGTGCCTTTAATAACGCGAATGCTGTACGTTTAACATAATGAGGTAAGCTTTTAATTCTGCCTTGTAAACTTGCTAGCGCTAAACATTCATTGCGGGCTAAGGTGATTAACTCTCGTTCATAAAGGGCATTACACAGCTCAGCAAAGTCTGATGACTGCTGCTGTGATTGCCATAATAATGATTGAATGACCATGAATTTAATGACTACTTGAATTAACGCTGATAATTTAAGCATACTTGATTGTGGTTAAAGATAAAATCGCTAAAGCTGATCTGCGCATTGTTTTACCTATAGCATGACGGGTACTAACGACTTATACAGGGCTATTATTTTTAACGGTATTTTTTAAAGATGTACGACAGCGGTTAAACAAATCTGCACCAACATGAGTTTAAATTTTAGACCAAACGAGCATTTACAAGTGGTTTGGGTATAATATAAAAATAGTTTCCCCGCCAGTTTTGGAGTAAATAATGAGCGTAATTGAAGTAAAGCATCCCCTAATTAAACACAAACTCGGCATAATGCGTGAAGCCGATATAAGTACCAAGCGTTTTCGCGAACTTGCCTCGGAAGTTGGCTGTCTATTAACCTATGAAGCCACTAAGCACCTTGAATTAGAAACTAGAACCATCAATAGTTGGAATGGTGAAATTCAAGTAGAACAAATTAAAGGTAAAAAAGTCACCGTTGTCCCTATTTTACGTGCAGGTTTAGGCATGATGGACGGCGTTTTAGAGCTGATTCCTAGCGCACGTATCTCTGTTGTTGGTATGTATCGTAACGAAGAAACACTAGAGCCAGTGTTTTATTTTGAAAAATTAGCGGGGCAAATTGAAGAACGTCTCGCCCTAGTGATTGACCCCATGCTAGCGACAGGCGGCTCTATGATAGCCACAATCGACTTATTAAAAGAGCGTGGTTCAAACCATATCAAAGCCCTAGTTTTAGTGGCTGCGCCAGAAGGTATAGCCGCGTTAGAAAAAGCACACCCTGATGTTGAGCTTTATACCGCAGCTATTGATGACTACTTAGATGATGCAGGTTATATATTGCCAGGTTTAGGTGATGCGGGTGATAAAATTTTTGGCACTAAGTAGTTACTATAACTCAGCGACTTAAAGGTGCTATCTGCAGCATCTTTAAGGTGTTTAGCTCAATTTTTGTTGCGATAACAAACATCGAATATAGTATTTAAAAAGTGGTCGAAAAAACTCAAGTGTGCGATTGGTAACCCTGTTTATTCGTTAACTACGGCATTGCGACCAGTTTATTAGCTATTTTTTTCATCGCTATCGCAGCATTATTGTCCATACCTCTATTCATCAAAATAATAAAACCATCTTTCTTATTAGGGTCAAAATATAAGGCAGTAAAAACCCCTAAATCAGCGCCCATATGCCCGATTAATCCCATGCTATTATCTCGCCAAAAAAAACGTTGTTTATCAGAAATATCCTTAGGTAATTGTAACCTTAGCATTTCTTCATACATAGCATCTGACAGCAGCTTATTACCCAATGGGTCTTTATTTTCTAGCACAGCAACTAACAGCCTACTCAAATCTTTAATACTGCTACGTATACCACCATCTGGATATTGTGGGTTACCAAAGTGAGGATAAGCGACAAAACGCTTACTTTCTGAAGCTGGATTAAAATAACCACTAATAAACAAGTTTAACTCGGCCGATTCAGTGTCACTGCAAATAGCCAGAAATGGAATACACTGTTCAACCTCATAGGGCACAGCAATTTGTGCTAGTGACAAATCATGTAATAACCAACGGGTATCCTGCATACCTAATGGCTGAAAGATATGTTGCTGACTATATTCGGCTAAGGTGATACCGGTTGTTACTTCGACTAAATATCCGGCTAGGCCGGCGGCTAAATTACTGTATTTCCTTTTAGCACCTGGGGCATTATTTAAAAAATATTGCCCTTGGTTATAGTTTTTTCCTGTTGGGGTTAACAAGGATTTAAGGTGTTGTTCTAATGAAATATCAGCATCTTTATTAATGGCATAACTGTCAACATCATAATAATCCGCGATACCTGAGGTGTGGGTAACCAAATGTCTTAGGGTTATTTTTTCATGAGTTATATGAGGATTATCGATTTTAAATGGCAGATAGTCGTTAATGTCTCGGTCTAAAGCTAATGTTCCTTGTTCTACCAACTGCAACAACACCAAGCCCATAATCGGCTTACTAATAGAGGCTATATTAAATAACGTATTTTGTGTCACTGCTGTGTTCAATTCGACATTAGCTTTACCATACACTTGTAAAAAAGTGACTTTAGCGTTTGAAATTTTAGCTATGGCTAAACCGGGAATAGCGGCTTCTTGCATCAAAGCAGGGATATATTTTTCAATATTTTCTATCTCATCGCTCAGCGCTTTCTGCTTAGGCAAGAGATACCAAAGCAGTGGCAATAACAAAATAATAAGGACAGCTTTTTTCATGGTTTAGCTCTATGGCTTAAAATACAACATCAGCATCAGCAAGATACAGGCCAAACATAACAAACTGATTTCATGAGCTTTATTTTTAGATCATAATGATGATTGTGCTAAAATCATAAATACTGGCAAATCCGACGACTTATTCACAAGTATAACATTCAGTAAAGGCGCTATATTTGAACACTGTGGTGCAGGCAAGGTAAGTCGTACCAAAATTAAGAGTCGGCTTAAAGCCTGATGGTCACAAAAAAACCACTCATTTGAGTGGTTTTTTAATATTCAATATCGCTTAAATTAGCCGCGGGATTTTGCTACCACACGTAATAACCCAACTGGCAAACATAAGCGTCATCACACAAAAAGTTTATGATTATTGGCCTTTGACTTCAGACAAGCCGTTAAATATAGCTTTATCACCTAAAAACTCTTCAATGCGTAATAACTGATTGTATTTAGCAACACGGTCTGAACGACATAAAGAACCGGTTTTGATTTGTCCTGCGGCTGTGCCTACGGCTAAATCAGCAATAGTTGAGTCTTCAGTCTCGCCTGAGCGATGTGAGATCACGGCGGTAAAACCAGCGTCTTTCGCCATTCTAATCGCTGCTAAGGTTTCTGTTAATGTACCAATTTGGTTGAATTTGATTAAGATAGAGTTACCAATACCTTGCTCAATACCACGGGCTAATATTTTAGTATTAGTGACAAATAAATCATCACCAACAATTTGCACTTTATCGCCAAGTAGATCGGTTTGGTATTTAAAGCCATCCCAGTCTGACTCGTCCAAGCCGTCTTCAATTGAAATGATCGGGTATTGCTCACAAAGACTTGCTAAAAAATCAGAGAATTCGTTGGCCGTAAATTGCTTGCCTTCACCTTTTAGGTCATAAATGCCTTTTTCTGCATCATAAAATTCAGAAGCAGCACAATCCATCGCTAAGGTGACGTCTTTACCTAATTCGTAACCTGCCGCGGCAACCGCTTCTTTAATGACTGCTAAGGCATCAGCATTTGAGGCTAAATCAGGGGCAAAACCACCTTCATCACCCACAGCGGTATTTAAACCTTTTGCAGACAATACTTTTTTCAAAGCATGGAAAATTTCAGCGCCCATACGTAGCGCTTCTTTAAAGCTTTTCGCGCCAACCGGTTGTACCATAAATTCTTGGATATCAACGTTATTGTCAGCATGCTCGCCGCCATTGATAATGTTCATCATAGGTAAAGGTAGTGAGTATTGACCTGGCGTACCGTTGAGATCGGCAATGTGCTCAAATAATTGTACTTTCTTTTCCATTGCAGCCGCTTTTGCATTCGCTAAAGAAACAGCAAGAATAGCATTAGCACCGAAGGTTTCTTTATTCTCTGTGCCGTCTAAATCAATCATGATTTGATCTATGTTTGCTTGCTCTAAAGCACTTTTGCCTTTCAATGCGTTAGCAATCGGATTGTTAACCGCAGCAACGGCTTTTAATACACCTTTACCTAAGTAACGTGATTTGTCGCCGTCACGTAATTCAAGTGCTTCACGAGAGCCAGTTGATGCGCCAGAAGGAGCAGCAGCTCGACCCCAAGCACCCGACTCTAAATACACGTCAGCTTCAACTGTTGGGTTGCCACGAGAATCCATGATTTCGCGTGCGATAATTTTACTAATATTAGACATTATGTTCCTTATTCCTTACTAGCTAGACTAGGCAGGTTATAAACGTTAAATTAAAGGTTAAAATTGCTTAAAAAAAACCGTAGCAATAAGCTACGGTTTTCATGAGTTTGATTTAACTTGCTTGCTGCTTTTGATGTTCAAAAGCGGCGGCAATAAAGCCAGCAAAAAGCGGGTGACCATCACGAGGAGTTGAATTAAACTCAGGATGGAATTGCCCAGCAATAAACCAAGGGTGATTAGGATTTTCAATCACCTCAACTAATGTTTTATCCGCAGATAATCCCGAGAACACTAAACCTGCTTTGCTTAATTGTTCACGGTAGTTATTATTTACCTCAAAACGATGACGGTGTCTCTCATAAATTGTTTCACTACCATATACGTCATATGCCTTGGTACCTTTCATAATGTGACACAATTGTGAGCCTAAGCGCATGGTTCCGCCTAAGTCAGATTCAGCATTACGGTATTCAACTTTACCTTCTTCATCTAACCATTCGTTGATTAAGCCAACAACTGGGTAAGGTGTTTTGGTATTAAATTCGGTACTGTGTGCGTCAGTTAAACCGGCAACATTACGGGCATACTCAATCAATGCCACTTGCATACCTAAACAAATACCCAAATAAGGTATTTTATTTTCACGCGCATATTGTGCGGTTAAAATTTTACCTTCAACACCACGTTCGCCAAAGCCACCAGGGACTAAAATAGCGTCCAAACCTTTAAAAAGCTCAACCCCTTTAGACTCAACATCTTGTGAATCAATATATTGAATTTTAACTTTTACTTGGTTTTTAATGCCGGCATGCTTTAACGCTTCATTAACTGATTTATATGCATCAGGTAATTCGGTATATTTACCGACCATACCAACAACCACTTCACCTGATGGGTTAGCTTCTTTATAAAGTACTTGCTCCCAATCAGATAAGTCAGCTTCGGGAACATCAAGGCCAAAACGCTTAACCACTAACTCGTCAGCGCCTTGCGCTTTAAGTAAGGCGGGCACTTTATAAATAGAGTCAACATCGCGCAATGAAATAACCGCTTTTGCTTCGACATTAGTAAATAGTGAAATTTTAGCGCGTTCATTAGCGGGAATAGCACGCTCACTTCGACAAACTAAAATATCTGGAAAAATACCGATTGAACGTAATTCTTTCACAGAATGCTGGGTAGGTTTAGTCTTGATTTCACCGGCGGTAGCAATATAAGGCACTAAGGTTAAGTGCATAAACATCGCACGTTCTCGGCCTAATTCTACCCCTAACTGACGGATAGCTTCTAAGAAGGGTTGTGATTCAATGTCACCCACAGTGCCGCCAATTTCAACCATGGCAATATCGTAGCCTTCAGCACCTTCAATCACTCGACGTTTAATGTCGTTAGTAATATGAGGAATAACTTGAATAGTGGCACCTAAAAACTCACCTTTACGCTCGCGCGCTAGAATATCTTGATAGATACGGCCCGTAGTGAAGTTATTACGCTTGGTCATTTTGGTTCGAATGAAACGTTCGTAGTGACCTAAATCTAGATCGGTTTCTGCTCCGTCTTCGGTAACAAAAACCTCACCATGCTGAATTGGGCTCATTGTACCCGGATCAACATTAATATAAGGGTCAAGCTTAAGCATGGTAACTTTTAAACCACGTGCTTCGAGAATTGCGGCTAGTGATGCTGCAGCAATACCTTTACCAAGAGACGATACAACGCCGCCAGTAACAAAAATATATCTAGTTGTCATGCGATACCCAGAGTCAGGAAAAACAGAAATTTTGCACTAAATTGATTTGATGTTTGGTTAACAAATAAATTTAGTAGGACGGGAAAACATTATACTGAAAAGCCGTGTACACAACAATATGATCAAGGCATCTAGTTGCACAAAATTTCATTTAAATACTCAATATTGGCCTTAAAGCATGATTGTATATATTAAAAAACGGGGTAAACTGGTGTTTTCCTTTGCAAAAAATAAAAATTAATCATTATGACTCAACTACAAAAAGTATTAGATGCTATCGACACCATAAATAAAGCCGATATCAACACCACGATTGTTGACGGCATTAGCCAACCTAAAGAGCTTTTGTACGGTCAATACATGACAGCTTGCCTTGAAAAATATTGGCCAGATGCCAGTGAAAATTTACAGGTTGCGGTTCGTGCACAACACGTAAAACGCTGGCACTTAAAACGTACCGACTTCGCCATTGGCAAAAAAGGGTATTTAACCTGGCGTAAAGAATTAGGTATTTTTCATGCGGCTACCGCTAAAGCCATAATGCTTGAGCATGGCTATAGTGAAGAGGCCGCTGAAACCAGCGCGACGATTATTCGTAAAGAAAACTTAAAATCGAACAGTGAAAGCCAAACCTTGGAAGACGTAGCCTGCTTAGTGTTTTTACAATACTATTTTGATGCCTTGGCCGCTAAACATAAAGAAGAAAAAATCATTCGTATTTTACAGCTGACCTGGCGAAAAATGTCAACGCAAGGCCAAGAAATTGCCTTAAGCTTAACCTTACCGCCCCATTTAGCGCAGCTGGTGGTTAAAGCACTGGCTTAGTGCTTTAACCTGCAATATTCAACATTTACTTCCCCCTGAGCTTTTGGCTACTTGTTCAGGGGTAGCTTTTTCAGGCGATTTACCTGCTGGCCTATGGTCATTTAATGGCATTCACAGATTGCTATTAGAAGTAGGTAAACGCCAAAGAAAAATAAATGGCCAGACAACCAAGGCAACCACTAACACTTTTAACCAAATCGTAGGCAAAATATAACCCGACCACAATACAGCAACAACCATTGAACTTAAGGCTAGCACTTTTGCGCGTTTTGGAATGCAACGAGATTGCTGCCAATGATAAATCAATGGCCCAAACACTTTATTGGCTAATAGCATGTTATACAATCGCGGCGACGACTTAGCAAAACAGGCGGCGGCAACCAATAAAAAAGGTGTGGTGGGCAATAAAGGTAAAAAAGCGCCAATAAAAGCTAATGCCACAAAAAATATTCCCACTATCTTTAACAACATAACGTTATAGTACCCTCAGACTTGAGTTAAAATCCGCCGTTAATCTTCAATTAACTAGCGCTCAGTATTTCAGCCAAACAAATAAGCCCCTAAGATTAAAAAGACCGCGTTCATTAGCATCAAAATGGCTACATGGTAACTGATATCCGCTAATATTGCCGCTTCAGTGATCATTTTACGCGCACTAGCCACTAAATAGATTTAAGGTTTCTTTCATCGTAACAAAGTCTGTAAGGCGGTATGCTGAAATACAATGCCAACTTTTTGCGATATTGACTCATCAATGGGCTTAGCATAATAAAACACTGGCCTTTGCTCGCTTTGATAATACCTTTCATGATTTCTATGGCAGTAGTTTTGCCAACACCCTTGAGTCCGAGCAAGCCAAAACAATGACCTTTTTGAATCACAAAGTTTATATTGTTTACTGCAACAACATCTTTATAACGCTTGGTTAAGTGCTCACGCGAATAACTTATTGCAGGGCACGCCTCAATATAACCTAGCTTGTTTTCTAACCGTTCACTTAACCTATTAATACCAAAACAGAGATACCTTCAAATGATAATAATTATCATTTGCATTTAATTGTGTTTTCAATTATTGTTTTTAACAAAGCTGTTTTATCAAAAATATTAAGGATGAATAATGGGATCAAGACAGATAAATGAAGGCTGTAGAGGTAAAGTCAAAGTTGAAATTTCAGCTTTATTGTTAGCAAAATTAATTAGCTCAGGCGCCTTAACAGGCCATAACTGTAGATGCCTAGACAACAATGCCCGTAGTACCTTATGGCAGTCGTTGCTGAACTTAAGTATTAATTCAACAACTAATTTAACGACTAACTTAAAAAGCGCGGAGAAATAAAATGACCACAGAACCACCTATTGTTGATATTTACTATTTGGAAGCTTGGCTAGAAACCTTCGTTTGTTGCTGCAACCCATCAGCAAACAAACAGTCACTGGCAAAAATATGTGTTGCGATCAATGCAATTATGCAACATGAAGACTTTGATCAAATAGCTGATCATTATTGCAGCTATCATAAAATGAAAAATTATTGGCAATGGCGTTACGACCTTGCTTAATACCCAGTTGATTAATGACCTGTGCATTTTTAATCAACTGGGTATAACACTGACTGTTTACAATTTATGGACTAGCACTTGATGAGCCCTAATATAATTGATTAGGTGTAGGTTTAAGGCTTTTTTACCGGTAAAACCATACTGTTGGCAAACTTTTTCAATACTATGTTTTTGTAAAATACGCGCAACTAAGGGTAATGCTTCAGGGTTAAACTGTTCCGTACAATGCCTTAATAGCCATTGGTGTAGCGCATAAACACAGCTGCTAAATTGACGTTGGCCAGAAGTAAAGTCGTTAACGCTTTGCAAAATATCACGCGCTAGTACCGACGTTTTCAACGTCTTATTACCCTTGAGCAATTGCCAGACTAATTTTGCTGGCATATGGGTAAACTCATCGGTTAGCCAATAATCAAATTGTTGGTAAAACTGCTCAACAATCACTTGCTGTAAGTGGCTAGCATTAGGCGTTAAGGCTTTAGTCACCAAACAAGAGTGCTCACCACTGGCTTTGTCTTTACTAAATCCTACTCGGGCAACGGCGAAGCCAGCTTGCTGCCAAAACTTGAGCAAAGTAGCGTTGCCCGCAAAACTAGCGCCAATAAAGTCTATGCCTTGGCGTGTAATATGGCGTTCAATAGCACTTAAAAAGTGTCTACCTAAGCCTTGCCCCTGAAATTGAGGATGTATCGCAATACGCATCACACGTTGATAACTATAATTAAAACTTTCCTTAATACCACAATGCATCAGTAATGATTGTGGTAAAAACTGATCGCGTAACCGACGCTGATTTTCCCGAATTAGCTCAACCAGTTTTTCATCTGCATGCCCTTCTCGCATGAGCATAACAACACCTAAAATATCGTTTTCACGTTTAAGTACAAACAATGATATAGCGCTATTGTTTAGCAGTAACTTTAGATCACTGGGTGAGGTTTGATAGTGAGCTGTTACTAACACCGCAAAAACTTGCTGTAAAAGCGTTTCGTTTTGCAGTAGTTGTGCGGGGGTAACAAGCTCGGTCACTAGCTTATATTGCGAAAGTAAATCACTTTGCGATTGCACGTTGTTAGCCAGACTTTCAGCCCCGACTTTAGCCTCACTCTTGATCTCTCTTTTGATCTCACTTTTGCTCTCTCTTTTAATTTCAGGGATAGCATTATTCATGGCTAAGAAAGTGTTGGGGTAATTAGGCAATTTGGCGTTTAGCAAGCAACTAGCAAAAACGAATTGCTCGAGCGGATCATCACTTGCCCAGCGAATAGCTTCATTAATGTGCATTTTGCGCCAATTCGGCATCAATCGCTGCAGCACCAGAGCAAACTTAAGACTAAAGCCGCGACCTGCGCCTTCATAACCATGAATAGTAGTGGCAAATATTAAGCGATGATAATGGCTAAGTAATTGCTGCAAAAGATAAACAGGCAAGGCGGCAGCTTCATCAACCATGACTATACTGGCTTCGGGTTGCTCTTTTAACAGCACATCGATAGCATAAAAAACAATGCTGCCGTTGGCATGCTCTACACTATTTATGCCAACTTTGGCATCAGGCAAGTGCGTTTCAACTTGCTGAAAAAAAACGTTAAGTGCTGATTTACTTGCCGCCGTGATGATGATTTTTAGTGGCTGTTTAGCATTAGCCAACATTTGACACGCAGCAATTGCTAAAGCTGAAGACTTACCCCGACCACGATCTGCGGTTAGTACCAAAGGCCTATCTCTATGACCCGACAATACCTTGAGCATAGCCTCAACCGCTAACACTTGTTCTTGAGTGAAACAGCCGTATGGCAGGTTTTTCACTTGCTGAGCAGTGCTTAATTGTCCATCGTCAACAAGATTGTCTTGCGCTGTTTTATTCAAAGACAATAACGCTGGAAGTTCGATTTTATCTTGTTTAATGAAATAACCATGTTCAGCGGATAATTGCAGCATAAAACGTTGAAGGAAATAATCTTGCGATTGTGCCTGGTTAACTTGTTCGACTTGCGACGGCTTTAATAAAAGTAAAAATACGCCACCAGCCACTAAAGTGCCCGAAAGCGCGGCAAAGGCATCAACATCAAAATCACTTTCGACATGGCAGGCATCATTATCTACCTTGTTAACACCCTTACTTTCTACCGCAAATACAATAACGTCTTGCTCAGTACCTAAATACTGAGCATAATTTTTTCGATTGACTGAAATTAACTGATTAGCGCGACTAGCATGGGCAAGTTCACCATAAAAAAGACCTTGTTTATGGTGCTCCTCGTTTGACTCTTGGGCGGATAAAAATAAAGTTAAACTTGTCTCAAGCTGTTCAGTAGTCCAAGCAGCATCACCCACTAACACCACTAAACTACGCCAGCGCTTAGCCTGATTTTGTTGCTGTAACTGCAAACACCAGTGAGAAAAACTTTCTTTCGACATGCTATTTAACCTTAAAAAATATCTTGGCTAACACCA
Source organism: Colwellia sp. MB3u-45 (assembly GCF_014077005.1). Taxonomy (GTDB): domain Bacteria; phylum Pseudomonadota; class Gammaproteobacteria; order Enterobacterales; family Alteromonadaceae; genus Cognaticolwellia. The sequence goes on from NZ_JACGVC010000043.1 coordinate 117,935, forward strand.
AGAGATATATACCCAATTCATTGCGAGGTGCAGCTTAGCAGAGCACTGATCTAAGCACTAATCAAAGCTAAATAACTGTACGGTAGAAAATCGTCACTTTAGCATTTTTAGTACAACATTTTTTTAGAATAAAATAATTAGTTGAAAATCTACCATTAGTTGCCTATGTTCAAATTATCTATCTTTGTTAGATTTACTATGATGACAATCATGACAATGAGTACGATTAAATTTAACCCTTAGCTAGCATTAACAGGTTTAAGCCACTATTTATTGTAATTACAGAAAATACTGTAAAAGCCTTAGGTATAAAAAATGTGCGACGATTTCACAGATGACGCTAGCCTAAACTTCGAACAGGACAGTTATGACAAAGACTTGCCTAAAGGCAAGCAGGCCAAACATAACAGCGAAGTCAGAAAACGCATTGACGACTTATTAGCACAAAAACGCCTCAAAGCATTACTCGATGACATAGACAATTGGGATATCTAATCCATGAGGTGGTGCAAAGTTAAGTATTACCACTCAGTTAGAAGCCAACAGTAAATATTATCGATAATATTTTATCAGTAACGATTTGTTTATCACATAAAGCTGATATTATTAGTCTAATATCTACGCTACTTAATGATCCTACATTATGACTTTATTTGAAAAATTGCGCTGCTTATTTACCTTTGGTCAAGGCGTTGCCTTGCCATTACCACCCATTGATGAAAATGCCGATCCTTTTTCATTATTTAAACTTTGGTTTGATGACGCCAATAAGTCGGGTGTTTTACTGCCCGAGGCAATGTCTGTCAGTAGTGTAAGCCAAGACGGGCAACCAAGCTGTCGCATGGTTTTATTAAAAGAGTTTAACCAAGATGGTTTTATCTTCTATACCAATTACAGCAGTAGAAAGAGCCAAGAATTAAATAAAAATGACAAAATTGCACTGCTATTTCACTGGAATGTATTGCAACGTCAAATTCGCATTGAAGGCTGTGTTGAAAAAGTCAGTGCTGAGCAGTCAGCAAAATATTTTCATAGCCGTGATCGCGGCAGCCAAATTGGCGCTTGGGCATCAAAACAAAGTAGCGAAATTCAAACTGATACTGAACTGGCTGATAGCGTTACTTATTACACGAAAAAATTTGCTGGCAAAGCAGTACCTTTACCTGAGTTTTGGGGTGGCTGGCGCATTAAACCAAACTATATAGAGTTTTGGCAAGGCCGAGCGAGCCGTTTGCATGACAGAGTTTGTTTTAAACAACATAACAATCAATGGAAAAATTTCAAACTGCAACCTTAAACGCCATAACCTTAAACATACTAGCCTTAAACTTAGTAGCCTTAAACACATTAACAATTTAATGCAACTAAGTGGGTTCACCCATACCATCAAGCAAAAAAGGAGCACATGGCTCCTTTTTTAATATTGTGTCTGTTGTAAAGTTATCCGACTAAAGCTAACAATATGCCGGCAGCAACCGCTGAGCCTAACACACCAGCAACGTTTGGCCCCATCGCATGCATAAGTAAGAAGTTATGTGGATTAGCCTCTAAACCAACCTTGTTAGCGACACGAGCAGCCATTGGCACTGCCGATACACCCGCGGCACCAATGAGTGGATTAACTTTTTCTTTAGCAAATTTATTCATTAGCTTCGCCATTAACACACCCGTAGCAGTACCAATAGAAAATGCTATTGCGCCTAACGCGAGTATGCCTAAAGTTTTAGCATTTAAGAATTGATCAGCGCTTAACTTAGAACCAACACCTAGTCCTAAGAAGATAGTGACAATATTAATTAACTCATTTTGTGCTGTCGAACTTAGGCGGTCTACCACGCCACACTCGCGCATTAAGTTCCCCAAACAAAACATACCCACTAACGGCGTTGCTGCCGGTAGAAAGAAAATTGTCATCATTAAAACGCCCAGTGGGAAAATAATTTTCTCAACTTTTGTGACATGACGTAATTGCGCCATCTCAATTTTACGTTCATCTTCTGTGGTTAATGCTCGCATGATTGGCGGTTGAATAATTGGTACTAATGCCATATACGAATAAGCGGCAACAGCAATCGCCCCCAGTAAGTCAGGAGCAAGTTTTGACGCTAAAAATATCGCGGTCGGACCATCTGCTCCACCAATGATAGCGATAGCTGAGGCATCTTTCATAGAGAAGTCTAGACCAACAAAGTTCAACGCTATGGCACCAAACAAAGTGGCGAATATGCCAAATTGCGCAGCAGCACCTAATAACAATGTTTTAGGATTAGCAATCAGCGCGCCAAAATCTGTCATGGCACCAACGCCCATAAAGATCAATAACGGGAATATGCCAGTATCAATTCCAGCGTAGTAAATGTAATGCAGCAAACCACCTACTTCAGAAAAGCCGGCAGCAGGAATATTAGTTAAAATAGCACCAAAACCCATCGGCACTAATAATAGCGGTTCAAAGTTACGGGCAATGGCAAGATAAAGTAAACCACAACCCACTAGCATCATGATCACTTGGCCTAATTCAAAGTTTGCTAGGCCTGTAGACATCCACAATAATTTTAAAGAATCCATGGGTTATCCTATACCAAGCTTAACAAGATATCACCAACGGCGACTGAGTCACCTTCTTTGGTGTGAATAGCTGATATTTCACCGGCTGTTATTGCCCGGATTTCAGTTTCCATTTTCATCGCTTCCATAATGATAACCACTTCGCCTGCTTCGACTTCGTCACCTTCATTTACCAACACTTTAAAAATATTACCCGCTAAAGGCGCTTTTAAAGCTTCACCATCGCTTGAACTTGCCGCAGGTGCTTTGCTCGCTGGCGCAATAGTATCTATTGAACCACCAGGGGCAACAACAACGTCAAAGACTTTACCGTCAACACTTACCGCGTAACTTTCAGGGCCAGTGTTTGTTGAACTCGTTGCTGGTGCTGCAGTCGCACTTTTAGCAGAGGCTTTAGTCGGTGCGGGCTCAAAAGCATCTGGGTTATTGCGATTGGTTAAAAATTTCAAACCAATTTGTGGGAACAATGCATAAGTTAGCACATCATCGATAGTGTCTTCAGCTAGCGTAATATTTTTCTCTTCGGCAATTTGTTGCAATTCAACCGATAATTTATCCATTTCTGGGTCAAGTAAGTCTGCTGGGCGACAAGTAATTGCGGCTTTGCCATCGAGCACTCTTGCTTGTAATTCAGCATCAACTGGCGCGGCAGTCTTACCGTACTCGCCTTTTAATACACCAGCCGTTTCTTTGGTAATTGACTTGTAGCGTTCACCGGTAAGGACATTTAATACCGCTTGAGTACCAACAATTTGTGAAGTCGGTGTCACCAAAGGAATATAACCCAGGTCTTTACGCACTTTTGGAATTTCTGTTAGCACTTCATCAAGCTTATCCGCCGCGCCTTGCTCTTTTAATTGACTTTCCATATTGGTTAGCATGCCACCAGGTACTTGTGCGACTAAGATACGCGCATCAATACCCCGCAAGCTACCTTCAAACTGGGCATATTTTTCGCGCACTTCACGAAAATAAGTGGCTACTTCTGCTAATTTAAGCATGTCTAAGCCAGTATCACGTGCTGTACCTTCAACAATAGAAACAATAGTTTCTGTTGGTGAATGGCCGTAAGTCATACTCATTGATGAAATAGCCGTGTCGATCACGTCAATATCTGCATCAATGGCTTTCATGTGTGTCGCAACACTCAAGCCTGTTGTGGCATGACAATGTAGTGCAATAGGTAAAGCAACAGTTTCTTTTAAACGGCTAATAAGCTCAGCGGCATCGTAAGGCTTCAACAGGCCAGCCATATCTTTGATACACAAAGAGTGTGCGCCCATGTCTTCTAGTTGCTTAGCCATGGTTAGCCAGCCTTCAAGGGTATGCACAGGACTCTCAGTATAACTTAAGGTTCCTTGAGCATGCGCGCCAACTTTTACCGCAGCTTTAATCGATGTTTGTAAGTTACGCACATCGTTCATCGCATCAAAAATTCTAAAAACATCAATGCCATTAACGTGAGCGCGCTCAACAAATTTTTCTACCACATCGTCAGCATAATGACGGTAACCTAGAATATTTTGACCACGAAACAACATTTGCTGTTTTGTTTTTGGCATCGCCTTTTTTAGCGCTCGAAGACGCTCCCAAGGATCTTCACCTAAATAACGAATACAAGAATCAAATGTTGCGCCACCCCAAGATTCAATTGACCAATAACCAATTTCATCCATTTTAGCAGCAATGGGTAACATATCTTCCAAACGTAAACGTGTGGCGAGCAATGATTGATGGCCGTCGCGTAAGACGACTTCAGTTATTCCTAAGGGCTTAGTCATGGTCATTTCCTATTTCTGTGCAGAATGTTGTTGACGATATTGGGTAACAGCAGAAGAGATTGCTGCGACGACTGCCGGTGATACACCGTTGCCATCTTGTTTTTTATTGTTTTTTTTACTTGAGGCTCTACTTTCAACAATCGCATCAGGAAATTTTGTTGCCAACCTAACCAGCACAACCTTGATAAAAACAATCAGCAAACCTAAAAAGGTAAATACAAATACCATACCGGCTAGCATTAAAGTACCTGCTTCAATAAATAACTGTTGAAGATTTTCCATTTTTTTACTCTCAAGCAATTTTATATAATTAGAATAATCACTCCAATGTGTAAAAAGCAAACAAATTATTACAAATTGGTAAAAAAAAACAATGTCAAGCTAAAATAGTTCAAAAAAACAACTAAATCTAATGATATTTCGTCATTATTTTATACAAAATGGTATATCAAGTAAATTGTATACAATATCAAATCCATGAATAACGGTTATTAGAAAAAGAAAAACAAGGATATTATACAATATACAAAACTTAAAGCCGACACTAATGAACCACCTTGTTTTGCTTAAAAAAACTACATTAATCACAAAATATCATTATTTTATGATCAATAAAAATCTAAAAAAACATCTACTGATTAGACTAAATAATGGCTTATTTAGTCAGTATTAAAATACTAGTAATGCATATTTTTAGTTTCAGATAAATGTTGTTGATAATAAGAATGTCGATCAAAAGGTCTTTAAACTCATCTTTGACTAATTCAGAGGCAAGCTAATAACTATAAAAATACTCAACCAAATGAGTGTCTAAATTACACTGACTCAAAAAAATAACCGATAGTCACAATATTTCACACACTTTGCTTATGCTAAATTTACTATTTATTGCACTTAGCGCACTAATAACAATTTAATTAATTAAGCGCTCTACTTTTTCATCCGGAAAAATAGCTAAATACGAAGCATAAAATTTAATCAGTGGTTATTTACCTTATCTTATAAATTTTATGACGCTGTAACTTTTCATTTTAACCATTCAAAGTGAACAGGTAATACCATTTTGATTAAATTTGTGATCTAATTGGTTTCATTTTTCATACATTGATATCAGTCGTTATGATCACACTTGAATCCATTGATTTTAAATCTCTTATAGCAAAGGAAACTAATGGGCGAATGCGGGTTCGTTTGATGGCGCTTTCTCATATCAAAAGTGGCGCTAATAACACACAGACAGCACGAAACTTACATATTAGTCGACGTATTGTTAATGACTGGGTTAAAAG
>NZ_JACGVC010000044.1 GCF_014077005.1 Colwellia sp. MB3u-45
GCCCATTAGTTTCTTTTGCTATAAGAGATTTAAAATCAATGGATTCAAGTGTGATCATAACGACTGATATCAATGTATGAAAAATGAAACCAATTAGATCACAAATTTAATCAAAATGGTATTACAACTATTTTTCAAGTTTACGTCACTATATATAAACAAGGTTTTACTGGTGCTTAATTAATTATTCTTAGGAGAGTATCAAATGACTGTAAAAAAACTAGTTTTAACGATATTTATGGTTGGGGCTATATCTACTATGAGCCAAGCAAATGAAATGGTTGCGGCTGATGATTCTAATTTCACTCAATTATGTATGACCGCGTTAGTAGGCAATCGCGCAGCAATGCATAACAATATTAAATCGTCGGGTTATAGCAAGCTATTTATCGTTAACAATGTGCAGTGTAATGGTGTGAGTATTTTGGCCTTTGTTCAGCAGCATGGCAAAAACTCAGCTGCTATGTTAAGAATATTAGACCGAAGCGAGCATAGAGCATGCATCAAAGACATAAAAAAAAATAATCGTGCGTCTAACATAGTTGTAGTAAAGTAATTAAAAGTGAGAGTTATAGTTAAATCATCATAACTCTCACCCTTATTTAAGCACTTTCTAGTTTTTGCAGGCGTGTGCTAAACGGAGTTAAGTTTCCTTGCACTGAAAGGTTAGTATTAATTGAAGCTTTATTAATCGGCTTTCTAACTTGTCCAACACTGGCTGTTTGCACTAACGCATTGTTTTTGTAGAAGGATAACATTTGTGCTTCATAGGCTAAGCCCATGTGATGAAGGCATTTTTTTAATGTTGCTTCAGGCTTGTTAATGAGATCTTCATAGTTGATTTCTAATATTTTTTCACCCAGCAACGACTGCCAATGCTTGGCAAGACGGTTTTCATGATGGAAGAACTCAGCAATATTCTCTAAGTTATAGCTCCAACCAATTCCTTGATTGAAAAAATTACGAAAACAAGACCAAGCATTATCTGCTGGGTTTCTGGTAATGCGAATAATAGCAGCGCTTGGGAACACTTTAGACATTAAGCCTAAATGGTGATTAAGACTTAATGTTTTATCGACAATAGGTTTATCTAAGCTAAATTGTTGGGCGCGTAAGTGTTGATAGTCTGAGTGTATTTTTTGAAAGACAGCTAAGTTATCTGCTGACTGGTAATCTGCCAATTTATTGAGTTTAGCCTGGCCAATTTCTGCTGTTGAATAACTTAAATACTTTAATTCACCACCTTGGTCAATAGCGCTATGGGCACTGAGCATTTGTTGCAGTAATGTTGTACCACTGCGCGGCAGACCAATAATAAATACTGGCGGACAGATTTTAGGTTCATCTAAGCTTGGTAACTTCGCTAAATATTCGGCATTTTGATGAGTAATAATGTCATCAATAAAATCACTGTGTTGCTTGGGAAGGTAAGACTTTTCATTATGCATTAAACTACAGCCGCGTGAGAAATATGCGAATGCCTGCTGGTCATCTTTTACGTCTAGTGATGCTTTACCTAAGGCAAACCAAAATGGTGCATTGTGTGTACTTTGATCATTGGCAAACTGCTTTTGCATTGAAGTGATTTGAGCATAAAGCTCATCATTTTCTGAAAACGGGTGAATAGCCGCGAGTGTTAGCCAAGATATGGCTGATTTTGGGGCAACTTTAACTAATTCTACTAAGTATTTCTTAGCAAGTACGATGTTACCTATTTGACTATGAGTAGTGCCTAAAAAGTGTAATACGTCGGGTGTGTTTTTTTCTTTCAACAGTGGGGTTACAAGCTCAATTGCCGCAGTTATTTCTCTGCACTCTGCTAAAATTGCTGCACATTGAATAATGCGCTTGGGTTCGTTGGGCGAAATTGCTAAATATTTCTTGCTGCAATTAACGGCGTTTTCATACTCACCTATCGATATGGCTAACCTTGTGATGGCACCCCAATTATCTTTAAGAACGGCATTCTTAGCTAATAATGCTTTGATTGTTTTAGCTGCGTTAGTACGCTGTTGATTTTTTACATCTTTTAAGACACTGTTGGCCAGTTCTAAGTCAGTCAATTTGTTATCTACATCAAAAAATGGAATATAAAGGTTACTACAATTTGGCGTTGAGTTGGAGTTAAAGAAAGGTAGAAGGTAAGATAAAAAGTTACGGTTCACCAAAAACCATGATGGATTTTGGTGAACTGTGTTAATTGTGCTATTTAAGCAGCATTAGTGCTTTCAAAAATTTTATCGGCAGATGCAGCAACAAAACCTGTGTAAAGTTCACCGTTTTCCATCGGGTAGCGTTTGGCAAATTCATAAAAACAGCTTGGAATGGCAAGGGTTTTATCTGAGAACTCAACTAAGGCATGATCAGCCATGGTGGAAGATTGCTCTAGTTTAACGGCTTCATCACCTTTGATTTCTCCACCGGCACTATTGAGCGTAAAACCGTTGGCTTTAACTTCGGCATTCACGGCTTCAATTGAGTCATAGTTTTCTAAGTGGTTAATGCTGACCGTAAAATGGTTGGCGCGGTAGCCCCAGGCAGCAACCCATGCGGCGTATTCACTTTCGGCCAACAAGTCTAGATATTCTTGGTGGCTAACTTGCCAATGAGTGCCTGAGTATAAAAAGCTATCAAGGTTAATATCCGCTTCATTAATGCCAGCAACCATTTTCTCAATAATAGCTTGTACGGGTAACGAAAACTCTTCTACTAATAGCTCACTGATAAATACTTTTGGTAAATTAGTGTCTGAGTGCTCAAAGTGTTTTGCGTATAGCTTTTTTGCCACAAAGTGGTATTCACCACATTCTTTGTAACCTAAGTTAATCAAATGCGTAGAAATTTTTGTGATATTTACTTTCGCAATATTAAAAGTGCGGTAAGCAACATGGTCGTTGATTAAATCGTCACCGGTACTTAACAGCTGGTGTAATTTATGAGCTGAAGGTGTGACCTCTAAGTAGTTTTGCCAAATGTTATTAAATAAATTTTTAACGTGTGTCATGTGAAAATCCTAAATGCATAAAGTAAATTAGTGTCAGTAGCGTAAGTTGGCTGAATGGTATGTAAGGCTATTTATTATTTAAACCAGTAGTTAAACAACTAGTTAACTCAGTTTTTAACTTGGTCTTTCACTAAGCATTTAACTCGGTAGGTAAATAATTTTTAGGACAGCACACTAGGTAACCACTCAGAACAGGTGGCTATATTTGATCGATACTTTTGAAAAAGCTGGGACGGATCCCAGCTTTTTTTAATGGACAGTGCAGTTTCATTTCAATTAAAATTTTGCAGATTACTTAATTGATAAACCAGGGCTTAATGTCGCTGGTAATGATACTTTTTCAGCTTCAACTGAAGCCACTGGGTAGGCACAGTAATCAGCAGCATAAAATGCGCTGGCTCTGTGGTTACCGCTGGCGCCAATACCACCAAAAGGTGCGGCACTACTGGCGCCAGTGATTGGCTTGTTCCAGTTAACGATACCAGCACGAATACGGCGGAAGAAGTGAGTATATAATGCTTCGCTGTCGCTCAATAAGCCAGCAGATAAACCAAATGCCGTATTGTTAGCTTCATTGATCGCGGCATCAAAGTCAGTATAGCGATACACTTTTAATAATGGGCCAAAATGCTCATCATCTGGCATACCTGAGATGTTGGTTACATCAACAATACCAGGTGAGATAAAACCCGTACCTACTTCAAGGTGCTTCATCATCACAAGCGATGTTGCGCCAAGGTCAAGCAGCTGTTGTTGTGCGGCAACTAAACTTAGCGCAGCTTTTTCAGAAATCATCGAACCGATAAAAGGTTGTTCTTCATCGTCAAAATAACCAATTTTAATGGCTGCTGTACTCGCCACTAATTTAGCTAAAATAGCATCGCCTTGTTCACCCGCTTCAATAAATAAACGACGAGCACAGGTACAACGTTGACCTGTAGTAATGAAGGCTGATTGCAAAATGTCGTGTACTACGGCATCGATATCACTGACATCTTTAACAACTAATGGGTTATTACCGCCCATTTCTAGCGCTAAAATTTTACCAGGTTGGCCACCAAATTGTTCATGTAGAAAGTGACCTGTAGTCGAACTGCCGGTAAAAAATAAGCCATCAATTTGTGGGTGATTGGCGAGTGCTTTACCCGTTTCAACTTCACCTTGAACCATATTGATTACGCCAGCCGGAAGACCTGCTTGTAACCATAGTTTTAAGGTTTCTTCAGCAACCATAGGCGTTAATTCGCTTGGTTTGAATACGATGGTATTACCGGCAATAAGTGCAGGAACGATATGACCGTTGGGCAAGTGACCAGGGAAGTTATAAGGACCGTAAACGGCGACAACACCATGAGGCTTATGACGAATAAAGGCTTTTGCACCTGGCATTGGGTTTTCAACCGTGCCAGTACGTTCTTCATTGGCGCGTACTGAAATCGCTATTTTACCTACCATAGCGCCCACTTCTGTGCGGGTTTCCCAAAGTGGTTTGCCGGTTTCAAGCGCAATAGTGGTGGCGAACGCTTCTTTGTTTTCAGTCAGTAATTCAGCAAACTTCACGGCAATAGCAATACGTGCGTCAATGGTCATATTAGACCAAGTGTCGAACGCTGCACGCGCAGACATAACAGCTTCGTCAACTTGTGCTACAGAAGCGGTATTTCCTTGCCAAATGATTTGATTTTTAGCCGGATTTTTTGAAAAAATTTCATGGCCTAAACCTGCTGTCCAGTGACCATTAATAAGTTGTATATTGTGTGACATAGTTGATTCCTCTGTGCGTTTATCGCTCATGAGTGTATTAATTAGATGATTAATTTGAAATTAGGCGCACCCAATCTCCTTCATTAACCATTAGCGCATCAGCAACCGCTTGCGATACCACGACTTGATTCGCTGTTTCACGTAATAACACGGCGGCTTGTGTTGCTCTAAAATCTGCTACTTTGCGATTACAAATAATATAATTATTGTCGGTTGCTACTTCGCCAATCAATACTTGGCATTGTTGACTTTGACAGACAGTTTTAACTAAGGCTGTTTGTGTTTCAACCGTTGGGCCGCCATCAAAAATATCGACATAACCACGACGGGAGAAGCCTTCAGCTTCAAGTAGTCTTAACGCTGGCACTGTTTTTGGATGTACCTTGTTAATCACCCGTTGTGCTTCTGGGCTCAACAAGTTGACATAAATCGGGTATTTTGGCATCAGCTCAGCAATAAATACTTTTTTACCTATACCGGTAAGGTAATCTGCCGTCGGGAAATCTAGCGAGAAGAAGTGCTCTTCTAGCCACTTCCAAAAAGGTGATGAACCGTCTTCGTCTGAAACACCGCGCATTTCTGCGATAACGGTTTCAGCGAAACGTTCTGTGTGCTCTGCCATAAAGAGAAAACGAACACGTGATAAGAAGCGTCCGTTACTATTCTTGCGATGACTTTCGCTCAAGAATAAAGTACAAATTTCAGAGGCACCCGTATAGTCATTGCATAATGACAATGTTTCAACGGTATTATATATATTAAGCTCACGAGAGCTGTGTACAACCTTACCTAAATGGTAATGATAAAATGCATCATCCAAACCCACCGCCGCTTCAATGCCACTGGTGCCAACAACAGCGCCTGTTTCGGTATCCTCCATAACAAAGAGGTAACCTTCTTTACCTGGCTCAGTAACCGAGCTTTTGAAAGAAACTTCAGCGTGAGAAATGCGATTTTTTAGCAGTGTTTCGTTGACCGGTAGTGATGTAAAACCGTGTCCTGACTCCACAGCAATGCGATGAAGTGCATCATAATCACTGTTTTGAATAGGGCGTATAATAATCATAGAAAACTCTCAATGAGACGTTCAAACACCTAAGTATCTTAAGGTATTTGAACGCTATAATAATGAATGACTTATTTAGCTAATTTAGCCACGGCTTTTTCAAAACGCGCTAAACCTTCTACAATATCTTCATCAGGTATAACTAATGAAGGGGCGAAACGCATAATGTTAGCGCCGGCAATAAGGGTCATTAGACCTTCTTCCAGTGCCGCATTTAACAATTCTTTTGCTCGACCTTTATATGCTTCAGTTAATACCGCACCAATTAATAAGCCTTTACCACGAATTTCGCTAAACATATGGTATTTAGCATTAATCGCATTTAAACCGGCGACATAAAGTTTTGCTTTGGCTTTAACTCCGTCTAGCACTTCAACCGTATTAACGGTATCAAGTGCTGCTTCGGCGACAGCGCAGGCTAATGGATTACCACCGTATGTACTGCCGTGCGTACCTACTTTAAGGTGTTGAGCAATGTCATTTGTTGTGAGCATAGCGCCAATAGGGAAACCACCACCTAGTGCTTTAGCTGAGGTTAAAATGTCAGGTGTAACACCTAAGCCCATATAGGCATATAGCTCGCCTAAACGGCCAACACCGGTTTGAACTTCATCAAAAATTAATAAAGCGTTATGTTGGTTACAAAGTTCGCGAACACCTTTAGCAAACTCATCTGTTGGTGAAACAACACCGCCTTCACCTTGTAATGGTTCCATGACTACGGCACAAGTTTTGTCAGACATAAGGGCTTTTAAACTGTCTAAGTTGTTATATTCAGCATGGTCAATGTCACCAGGTTTAGGGCCAAAACCATCAGAGTAAGCTGCTTGACCACCAACCGTAACGGTAAAGAAGGTGCGACCATGAAAGCCTTGTTTAAACGCAATAATTTGTGATTTTTCTGCACCAAAGTTTTCAAGGGCAAAACGACGGGCTAATTTTAAAGCCGCTTCGTTAGCTTCTGCGCCAGAGTTAGCAAAGTAAACTTTATCTGCAAAGGTGCTATCAGTTAATTTTTTCGCTAAACGTAATGCCGGCTCGTTAGTCATCACATTAGATAAATGCCAAATTTTATTAGCTTGTTCGGTTAACGCGGCAACTAATGCAGGATGACAATGTCCTAAACAGTTAACGGCAATGCCACCAGCAAAATCGATAAACTCACGATCTTGTTGATCCCAAACACGTGAACCTAGACCGCGAACAGGGATAACAGCAGACGGTGCATAGTTAGGTACCATAACATCATCAAATAACTCACGATTTACTGGGAAGTGGTTAGACATTGTAAATTCCTCTTATATTTAGGATAGTATAATCAATAGTTGTTTATTAGCTTTGGGCGTCAACGCTAGCAAAACTAAATGAATTAACTAGTATGCATTATTAACGGCAGGACTAATTAAAATAGGCACGAATTATGACAGAAAAAACACACAGTGTCTTGTCAAAATGCGCTGAAGCCCTTTTAAAATAAAGGCTTAGCCGTTTTTATTCATTATTACTGCATAACTATGTTTGCTGTTTTTTTTCACGAAAATGGTCGAATTCATTAATTCAATGGCTGTGGCTAACGCCTTATGTCACTTAGGGTGAACTGCAATTACTGGCAAGGTTTCATAATTAATCAAAAATAAATTAGCGTAATTTAGCTTTTAGCTGACTTTATCGCCATTTATTTGAACGTAAGCGTAATAAGCGTAAGGAGCTCAGCTGTTGCTAGTGACTGGAAGGGCAGGGTAAATTTACACAAACACTGCATTGAAAGGTCAATAGGCGCTAATTGAAGGTCAATTTTATATGCTTGATATCGCTTTTCTTGAGCAAGGCAATGTCATTTTTTGTTAGTTTACCCGCTGTGAGCAGTATTTTTGCTTCATCTGTGTTGATCAGATCTTCTTTTGCCAAGCTTCTAAAAGTGACATAAGCTTTGGCCTTGATGACTAGCTTAGCAATTGGGCACATGTGATCGATATTAACCGCGTAGGCTAAATCGAATAAGGGTTCAGTAATTTGTAAACGATCAAAACGCATGAGTTCAACCATATCTGCCGCCACTTTACTGCTGCGTTGAAGTAACTGCTCAAGCAATAATTCGGGTGCCACGTCGAGTGTCATTAAAGCATCATGGAGTTTTTTATCTTTACTTTCATAAGCGCTGCGCAGCTCTGCATTATAAAGCTCACTATAGGTATTTAAAACCCCACGGGTAACCGCAAATAAGCCTAAGTTACTTAACATGCCGGCGGTGAAGGCGGTAAATTCATCTAAGCCTTGCTCCTTGGCTAATAGTTGTGCCGCTAGCGCGACCGATAAACTATCGTTCCATAGTTTTCTTTTCATTAAAGGGTAAGGTGTTGTCTGGGTGGGTAACCAATGTTTGAGCATAAACATGGGCATGACCAATTTAAGGTTGTCTAAACCAACATAACTTAACGCCAAATGGGGCTCTGTTACTTGTATTTCTGAGCGTTTACGGTACTGAGGCTTGTTGACCAAATTGATTAATTCACTACATAACCAAGGTAATGTTTTCGCTAGTGGTGTGATGCGATTAATACTGGCGGCTTTTACTGCCAATATTTCCATAATAGAAGGTGCTGCATCTTCTATTTTTAACACATTCATGTAGAGGTTTTCTTTATTATCAAACTCTTTATCAACTTGGGCATTAACCCGCTTAAAAAACTGAGTCTTTACTTGTGTTTTAAAGTGTTCTTGGCCATGTGCTTGAATGATTTTTTTTTTGTTAGCTTCTTCTTCTACCGCCAGTAACTCACGTCGACGGTGAAACTGCTCACTGTCTTGTTGCTTAGTCATATTTATTTTGCCACTTTTTAGGTTGGCAAAGTCTTTACTAATCGTCAGACTCAGTGCTCGACTATAGATAGCGTAAACTAATTTATTATTTTCAAATATTTGCATCAGGACTTCATTATCAGTATTCGTTATCAATTTATAATATTTTGTGCTCACTAGGTTATCGGCCTATTAAGCTGTTTCATTAGGATCTATTGATTTTTCGAGGTTTATATTTTTATCTTAAAAGCTTAACTGGGCTCAGCATTATCATCTATTTTATTTGCATATTGATCAATAAAATTTTGCAGTAATTGGTGACCCTGTTCAGTTAACACAGATTCAGGATGAAATTGTACACTGGCAATGGCCAAATATTTATGTTGCAAGGCCATGATGTCTTGCTGTCCATTTTCAGTGATCCAAGCAGTTATTTCTAGTTCATCAGGTAAAGATTGTTTATCAACAATTAAGGAGTGATAGCGTGTAACGGTTAATGGCTGTTTTAATGTGCTAAATAAGCCTTGCTCATTATGGCTAATAACACTAGTTTTACCGTGCATAACTTTGCTCGCTTTAACGACTTTAGCGCCAAAGTGCTGGGCAATGCATTGATGTCCTAAGCATACGCCTAATATGGCAATTTGGCCTTTAAACCTCTCAATTATCGCTAGCGATAAACCCGCCGCGTCAGGGTCACAAGGTCCAGGGGAAATAACAATATATTGCGGTGCTAATGCGGCAATTTCCGCTAAGCTGATTTCATCGTTTCTACAGACTTTAACTTCCTGTCCCAGTGCTTGAAAATAATGCACTAGGTTAAAAGTAAAAGAGTCATAATTGTCGATCATTAATAACAAAGCAGTACCTGCGTAAAACCAAATCGTAAAGCGGGCGCTATTCTAAGCTTTTATCGATCGCCATTCTACCTTTAGGTTATCTTTAGCGCTTGCTAAAAAATGTATCAGTATAGTTTTTGGTAAAATGCGCGTAATTGCTGCTGGGCTTGTGGGTAAGTAATTAAGGTGAATGCCACTTCCGCCCCAGGACGCATTTGGCTTAAACGAAATAAGTCGGTTTGCATTACGGTGCCAAGCACGGGATAACCGCCCATGGTTTGTCGCTCTTTCATTAATATAATTGGTTGTTCGTTTTCAGGAAATTGTACCATGCCGTAAGTTACTGGCATTGATAATAAACACTGGCTGCGTAACGGCTGAGTCAGTATTTTTTTGTCTGGCGATGGCGATGAGGTTTGTGGGGGCTTAACCTGTAGACGATAACCCATGCGATTGCTATCAGGTGAAATAACATATTCAGTGGTTAAAAATTGTTGCTGTTGTGCGCTACTCATTTGTAAAAATAAGCGACTGGGCATAACACGTAAGGTCAGTTTTTGCTGCGGGTAAAATAAGGCTGGCGCCGTTGTCGGTCTATTTGCTTTTAGTGACGCTAGCTGAGTTTGTTGTGTTAGCGTGGCTTCAGCTAAAGGCTGATTTTTTGTTGAAAAATAAAGTTTACTGCCGACCCTTAACGCTTCGCCAGTGAAGCCTAAGGCCATTTCATTCACGGTTTGAGCTAAGCTGCCTAACCAGGGTTGTTGTGCTGTTTGGCAAGTAAAACCACCCAGTATGGTCAGATAACTATGTAACTGGGTTTTTGGCATAGCAAAGTCAATAATATCGCCGGCGAGTAGTTGATGGCATTGCCAGTTATTGATAGTCACATTATTGATTTTAGCTTGGCAGTCAGCGCCCGTTATCGCTATGGTGCAAGCGGCATTGGCTTTGAAACTGATTTGCCCTAAGGTTATTTCTATTGCCGCATCATTAGCTAGTTTATTATTTGTTTTGGCAATACTATGCACAGGCTTAATGCTGAGTTTATTAGCGATAAGTTGATTGGCACTAAGGAAAGCAAATTCGTCGGCGGCGCCACTGGCACTAAAACCAAGATGCTGAGCATTAAGGCGGCCAAGATCTTGAATACTTGCTTGACCATTCATGGTGATAATTTCAAGAAAATTTTGCTTCATTCTGCTAAACCTTGTTCTAATGCAAGAAATTCAGCTTTTGAAATAGCATAAAACTGCACATTTTGCCCAACCTGAATACTGGCATTGAACTGACCATGGTGACTTTCATACATAGGTAAGGGAGTTTGGCCGATAATATGCCAACCACCGGGACTTTCAATTGGATAAATAGCACTTTGCTGCTCAGCAATAGCCACAGCGCCCTTAGGTACTTTTATGCGCGGCGAAGACTTGCGAGGCAGCTGTAAACTTTCAGGTAAACTGGCCAAGTAACAAAATCCTGGCGTAAAACCTAAAGCATAGCCGTGGTAAGTGTGAGCACTGTGTTGTTTGATCACCTCATCCATTGACATATTACAGCGCTTGGCAACGTCGGCTAAATCCCACTCTTGCTCACGGTCGTAGTAAACCGGTATTTTAATGCAATGCTCATGGGCAGCTTGATGGGCTAATTTATTGTTTGGATTATTATCTTGCTCATCGCCATTGCTGTTTTTATGGCTAGCGTTTTTGGCAACGCGGTTAATTTTGTCGATCACTTGCAGGCTGGAGCTAAGTTGCGGGCAATAATAAACCATTAAACAATGATAGCTTGCCACTGTTTCTATAATTAACTCACCCAACTGCTGGGTAATCATAGCTTGTAAGGCAATAATTTCATTATGTTGTGTGAGCGATATTTTGGCTTGCCAGCTTAGTAATAAAGCGTTTTCTGCGACTAGGTCAATGGTAAAATTAACACCATGTTCAGTGCTATTGCTAACCTTGGCGTTAATACGCTCTCGATTATTACTGACCATATTAACGCGACCTTTGTTGATTAATGGTTTGGCGCAACGCTTTAATCATTGCCAAGGCGTTTGGCGTGTCACCATGAACGCATAAGGTATCAATGTGAAATTGCAAGGCTTGTTGATTGATGCTGAGTAAGGGTTGTTGATTAAGTATATCTTGGCAACGACTGACAACATCAATATTGTTGGTTAACACCGCACCGGCTGAAGTTCGTGGCACTAAAAAACCGTTATCCAAATAAGCTCGGTCAGCAAAAGCCTCAAAATAAAGCGAAAGATGATGTTTTTTCGCTATTTGCTGAAATTTATCGTTGTTGGCAATGGCTTGTATCATCAAAGATAGTGGCTTGTTATGACCAGAGTTCAGTTGTGAAATAGCCAAACAGACATCATCAAATAGGCTTAAGTTGGTCATCATATCGTTGTATAACGCGCCATGCGGTTTTACGTAGACAAGCTGAGCATTTTCAACCGTGCACAATGCCTGCAAGGCGCCAATTTGATATTGTACATTCGCGATTAATTCATCTTGCGATAGCTGGAGAGACCGACGACCAAAATTTTCTCTATCGGGGTAGCTTGGATGCGCCCCGATAATCACTTGATGTTGCTGGGCAAGTTTAATGGTTTTTTTAATGGTGAGGGGATCTGAACCATGAAAGCCACAGGCAATATTCGCCATATCAATCAATGGCATAATATCGGCATCGTTATTATGTTTAAACTCACCTAAATCACAGTTCAACTTCATGTTTTATACTCTATTTACTCATCACTGATGTTACGTCGTTTACGTACCGGATGACTAATAACCACATCGGTAAGCGGCGTACAACTACAACTTAATATATAGCCTTGTTGCTGCTCTTGGTCGGATAAACCATCTTGACAAAGTTGCTCTACTTCACCTTGTTCTAATTTTACTTTGCAGCTACCACACATGCCACCGCGGCATGAATAAGGCAATATTAAACCGGCATCTTCGCCTTGTTCAAGTAGGGTTTGCTTGTTATTACCGGTAATGGTTTTATTAAAGCTGCTAAAGGTGAGTACGGGTTTGTTTGTTTTAACGGTCAATGTTGAATCCTTTTTTACTTGGGTGGTGTTTGTCGCACGAATAACGGACTTACTTTTAACGGACTTACTGCTAACGGACTTACTGCTAACAGTAAATACCGGAGCTGCTTGGCGCTTTAATACTTCAAGGCTATCGCCACGTTTAATTTGGCCTTGATTAAGTGCTACTAAGTTTTGGCCAAATAAAATGTCACCATTAGCTAATTGGCGATAGTTTTTCAAAGCATTTAAAGGCTCTTGCTGGTGATGTTTTTCACTAGTCTTGGGATCAATAGTGGTGAAAATACAGCGCGTGCAAGGTGTGGTTATTTCAAACTCTACTTCACCAATGCGAATGTGCTGCCAATTATCTTCTGCAAAAGCATCGCAGTTATTCACGACGATATTTGGCCGAAATTGTGTCATGGAAATGGTGGTGGTGTCAGCTTTATATTGCTTATTTAAGTGATCAAGTGATGCTTGTGAAATAAGGAGTAAAGGGTAGGCGTCAGCAAAGCCCACTTGGCTATTTTTGTTTTTAACAAAACGTTGAGAATCTGCGCCAAAAAAGAGTAACTGGCAAGGTTTTTCAAGATAGTGACTAAACCATTGATTAATGTTTTCTCGACATTGTTGGGCATTAATAGTGTCATTCCACAGGTTAACAGCAATATACCCTTGGCAAAGGTGATGATATTCAATCACTAAAGCTGGCATGTTAGGCGCGATAATGACTAGGCCTGTTGCAGTTAAATTCGCTTGAATTAAGCATAAAGTGGGCTGCGTACGCGCGGTGATAAACTGCCCATCAGGGCTGGCAACAACAAAACGACGATCAAAGGCTAAGCCAAGTTCTTCAACCCAGCTATTTGATAGCTCAATGCTGGCGCTAGACTTTATCGGATAAACATAGATATTTTGTAGCATAGCCTGACTCATGAACGCTCTCAAATGTAACTAATGATGATGCTAACGGTTTAATTATTTACAGTGGCTAATTAATTATTTCCGTTAGGGTTAATCGTTTTGATAGTGGGGAAAATGCATCGACTTTGCAATATGTATTTTCGGTGGATTAAGGTATATTGCCCCATTGTGATTTAAATTTTAGCTCGAACTAGCCTACGCGCGTCAGAGTTATCTAAATAGGTTTTTATGCATATTCATATATTAGGCATTTGCGGCACGTTTATGGGCGGTATTGCCGCTATTGCTAAGCAAATGGGCTTTCGAGTTTCTGGTTGCGACGCCAATGTTTACCCACCCATGAGTACCCAGCTAACACAACTGGGTATCGAATTAAAATCAGGTTACTTAATTGAGCATTTAGACGATGAGCCTGATTTAGTGATTGTTGGCAATGCCATGGCGCGTGGTAACGTGATGGTGGAGTACATACTGGATAGAAAAATTGCTTATACCTCAGGCCCACAGTGGTTATTAGAGCATGTTTTAAAAGATCGTTGGGTGTTAGCGGTTTCCGGTACCCACGGTAAAACCACTACCAGCTCTATGTTAACCTGGATATTGCAATACGCGGGAATGGAGCCGGGCTTTTTGATTGGTGGTGTGCCACAAAATTTTGATTGTTCTGCACGCTTAGGTAATGCGCCATTTTTTGTTATCGAAGCAGATGAATACGATACGGCATTTTTTGATAAGCGTTCTAAATTTGTCCATTATCGTCCGAATACACTCGTCATCAATAATATGGAATTTGATCATGCTGATATTTTTCATGATATCAGTGATATACAACGTCAATTTCACCACCTTATTCGTATGGTGCCGAGCAATGGTCTTATTTTATCACCAAAAAATGAAGCTGCCATTACAGAAACACTGGCGATGGGCTGTTGGACACCCACTGAATATAGCGTTGTTGAAGCAGATAAACTCTTGGGTTGGCATGCAGAAAAATGTATGGCGGATGGCAGTGAATTTATCGTCAGCTTTAAAGGGGTAATACAAGGGCGAGTGAATTGGGCGCTAATAGGCGACTTTAATATCGATAACGGTTTAATGGCGATTGCCGCGGCGCGTCATGCAGGGGTGCCCAGTAAGGTCGCTATCGAAGCGTTAACAAGTTTTATTAATACTAAACGCCGACTCGAGCTTAAAGGTGAGGTGAATCAGGTGAGGGTGTTTGATGACTTTGCCCATCACCCAACCGCTATTGCCAAAACATTAGCCGGTGTTCGGGCAAATGTTGGCAGCAGGCGGGTGATTGCGATATTAGAGCCACGCTCAAATACCATGAAATCAGGTGTGCATAAAGACACCTTGGCAAAATCGTTATCCGACGCGGATATGGTGTTTGTCTATCAAGGCGAGCAAGTTAAATGGTCTGTAGAGGCATTAATTGCTGACTGCGTTCAGCCATGCTTTGTCAGTCAAGATATTAGGCAGTTGGTGGCCAATATTGTGGCGAATGCCCAAGCAGGTGATACGCTGGTCGTTATGAGCAATGGTGGATTTGGTGGTATTCATGAAAAACTATTGTTAGCACTTGCTGAGTTATAATTGTTATTTACATATGGCAAAAAAATTATGCCACACTAGGCTTATCAAGCAATGCTGATAGCTACGCCGATACTAGCGCCGATAGCAACACCGATAGTAATACCAGAACAAATTCTGCATCAGTATTTTACTTTAGCAAGCGCCATGAGTGCTTGCACAGTGAGACTTACTAACAGAAAGCATGCTATTGGTTGCTCGATGCACTTCACTTCAATTCAATTAAGTTAGTTAGTAGCTAAAGACACTAACTAATTAATATTAATCATGCAGATTTATTAACCTAAGTAGGGATTAATAAATCTGCATAACATAGCGCTACACTGATGATTTTTAATCAAGGTCTTCAATTTAAAGTTACTTATCTAAAGGTACTTATTTAACGGTATTAATTTCAGACAATAAACTAATCAGCATTCGCTGCAATTTTGCTTTTTGCTTTCAGGGCTTTAATATCAACACCATCAAGTAGCAGCATAACATCAGCAAGTAATCTTTTTAATTCAGTGACTTCAGTAGGAATGCTCTTTTTTATTTTTTGTACGTAAGCAATCGCTTCACGTTTTTGAATAACGTCTAATAGCGCTTTTAGGGTATGAGTATCATCAGCATTAATTGCGGGTAACTTTTGTTCACTGGCGACATTGTAAAGTGAATAGGTGGTCACTAAGCTCGCCTGTGCTTGTTTTAATCTTTCCATAAAAATTCGTCCTTGTTTTTATTTTTTTTATTGTTCAATTGTTATCGTAGTGTTGCAATTTGTTTGAATATCATACTTAAAAATAAAAAAGTTGTCTATTTTTTATTCATGATAATCATCATAAATATTTATATTTACCCCGCGCTAATAATGGGTGTTGAACGGTAAATAGCGACTATTTATCGCATTCGACTTAAATTTTCAATGCTGATGTGTTCTAGTAGGTAAATAACAATAATTAGGTGGAATTTAATGTCTAAATTTACTACTCGAATTTCTTCACTAGCACTCAGTGTTACCTTGGTATTAGGCGCTGGCCAACAGGCGTTTGCTGACAATGATGTGGCTAAAACGCCCGAAAAATCCGCCGCTGAAAAGTGGTCGGTCAACAGCCCCCAAGGTGAATTTACCAGCGCCAAAATTGACGTGCGCCAAGGTACTTGGATGAATGTTGATATTAGCCCAGATGGTAAAACCTTAGTCTTTGATCTATTGGGTGATATTTATACTTTACCGATTGAAGGTGGTGAAGCAAGCGCTTTGATGACAGATATTGCTTGGCAAATGCAGCCACGCTTTAGTCCGGATGGAAAGCACATTGCTTTTACCTCTGATGAAGACGGTGGCGATAATTTATGGATCATGAAAGCCGATGGCAGTGCGGGCAAAGCGATCAGTAGTGAAACTTTTCGTTTATTAAATAGCCCTGCATGGTCGCCTGATGGTAACTATATTGTTGGCCGTAAACACTTTACTGGCTCTCGTTCTCTGGGTGCTGGCGAAGTATGGATGTATCACAAAACGGGTGGCAACGGTGTGATGTTAACCAAGCGACCTAATGAACAAAAAGATTTAGGTGAACCGGCATTTTCAGCTGACGGTAAATACGTTTACTTCTCGCAAGACGCGACACCGGGTAAAACTTTTCATTACAGTAAAGACTCTGAGAAGGGCATTTATAAGATTAAGCGCTTAACACTGGAAAGCGGTGAAATTAAAGTGGTTATTTCAGGTAAAGGCGGAGCGATACGGCCAGTGCCGTCACCTGATGGTCAATATTTAGCTTATATTAGCCGAGACGATTTTCAATCTAATTTATACTTGTATGACTTAAAAAGTGGCGAAGAAAAGCTGATTTTTGAAAATTTAGATCG
The DNA here is from genome assembly GCF_014077005.1 of Colwellia sp. MB3u-45. Classification (GTDB taxonomy): domain Bacteria; phylum Pseudomonadota; class Gammaproteobacteria; order Enterobacterales; family Alteromonadaceae; genus Cognaticolwellia. The sequence continues at coordinate 16,893 of NZ_JACGVC010000044.1, forward strand.
CGATATGCAAGAAACGTGGGCGATTCACGGTGTTTACCCTAATATGGCGTGGCTACCTAATAGCACTGGCATGGTGTTTTGGTCAGGTGGTGTAATTAATAAACTCGATCTTGAAAGTAACACCACTACGATTATTCCTTTTCATGTAAAAACCGAGAAAAAAATCCAAACAGCGTTACGTTTTCAACAAGATATTGATCAAGACAACTTTGACGTAAAAATGTTGCGTGATGTTGAAATATCGCCTGATGGCCGAAAAGTCGTTTACGAGTCAATGGGCCATATTTATGTTCGCTCTATTGCCGATGGCCAAGTCAAAGGTCAAGCCAAGCGTTTAACTAAACAAACATCACACTTTGAATTGAACCCTAGTTTTTCGCGTGATGGCAGAACAGTGGTTTATAGTACTTGGGATGATAAAAAGCTAGGTGAAATTCGCTCAGTATCATCACGTGGCGGTAGAAGCCGTGTACTAACCCAAGAGCCGGGCAAGTACATAGAGCCAAGCTTTTCTCCTAATGGTAAAACCGTGGTATTTCGTAAAGTCGCTGGTGGTTATATTACCGATCCAACTTGGGGCCTAAACCCAGGCGTTTATACGGTAAGTGCCAAGGGTGGTGCGCCAAAGCTGGTAACAGAATCAGGTTTACTGCCACATTTTGGTGCTAAAAATGATCGTATTTATGTTTTACGCAAGGGTGAAACACCGCAACTGGTGAAAATTAATTTAGATAATTCATCAAGTTCTAACAAAGAACAAGCGCTTTATCAGGGTAAGTTTGCTACCGAATATAAGGTGTCACCTGATGGTAAATTTTTAGCTTTTGCTGAACGCTTTAAAGTTTTTGTAACGCCATTTGTTGAACGTGGACAAGTGATAGATATTGGTCCAAAAGCGAAAAACTTACCAGTGAAAAAGTTGTCGTTACGTGCTGGTGAAGGTATCAACTGGAATGGCGAATCTAATGAGCTTTATTGGAGCTTAGGTCCAGATTTATACCAAGCAAGTGTTGCTGGCTTATTTGATATAAGCGATAAAAAAATAGTTGATAAAGACGAGGCTAATAGCCACGAAGAACAGGCTACAGAGTCATCTACTCCCGCGCCGCTGAAAACCTATTTAGGCTTTAAAGAAAAAGCGGATAAACCTTCTGGTCGTGTCGCTTTCGTTGGCGGTAAAGTGATCACTATGGAAGGTGAGCAAGTGATAGAAAACGGTGTAGTGCTTGTTGAAGGCAATAAAATTATTGCGGTAGGTAAAAATGGCCAAGTCGATATTCCGTCAAATGCTAAGGTGATTGATATTAGGGGTAAGTCGATTATGCCGGGCTTGATTGATGCTCATGCGCATGGACCACAAGGCAGTAATGAAATTATTCCACAGCAAAACTGGAAAAACTACGCAGGGTTAGCGTTAGGTGTAACTACAATTCACGATCCGTCAAACGACACCACTGAGTTTTTTGCGGCGAGTGAAATGCAAAAGGCTGGTGATATTGTTGGCCCACGTTTATTTTCTACCGGTAGTATTTTATACGGAGCCACGGTTGCAGGTTATACCTCGCATGTTGATAGCTTAGCCGATGCTAAATTTCATATTGAACGTTTAAAAAAAGCCGGTGTGTTTAGTGTTAAAAGCTACAACCAACCGCGTCGTAATCAACGTCAACAAATGATCCAAGCCGCGCGTGAAGCCGAAATATTAGTGGTACCAGAAGGGGGATCACTGCTACAACATAACTTATCTATGATTATTGATGGCCATACGACGTTAGAGCATTCAATTTCGACGGCGAAAATTTATGACGACATCAAGCAGTTATGGTCACAATCTGAAATGGCTTACACACCCACTATGGGTGTGGCTTACGGTGGTATTTCAGGTGAGCATTATTGGTATGACACGACAGACGTATGGCAGCATCCACGTTTGAGCCAGTATGTACCGAGCGAGTTTTTAGATCCGCGTTCAATGCGTCGTACCAAAGCGCCGCTGCATCATTACAACCATATTAATGTTGCCAAAGTAGCAAAAGAGCTGCAAGACTTAGGCGTTGTGGTTAATGCCGGTGGTCATGGTCAGCGTGAAGGTTTAGCCATGCACTGGGAAATGTGGATGATGGCACAAGGTGGCATGTCGCCATTAAATGCTATTCGTACTGCAACCATCGCACCGGCACATACCTTAGGTTTAGACAGCCAATTAGGTTCACTTAAAATTGGCAAACTTGCGGATATTTTAGTCATTGATGGCGATGTCAGTAAAGATATTCGTTTATCTGACAAAGTGATTTACACCATGATTAATGGCCGTTTGTATAATGCCGATACCATGAATGAAGTGGGTAATTACGATAATAAACGCGATAAATTCTATTTTGAAAAATAGCGTTTTAGTTTTATTTTATTAGTAGCTGTTGATAAAGCCCGGAAATATCCGGGTTTTTTTATGTTCAGGATAAAGGGTATGTCACGATCATATGGCCGTGCTTAGCCATCTCGGTCATTGCCTTTTTAGCGGTTGACGGACTAAAGTACAACCAAGAGAAAAATGGTAAAGCAATCGCCCAATACTAGATGATCATCCGTAAGTTCTATCTAGGTTGGACTTCAGTCCATCAAGTTAAATGAAATTTAACTGCTGTAGATAAAAATACCTAGCGAAAAAGATACCTGGCTACAGATGTTTGTTAACTTTTTAGGCATCAGGCTTCATCACCTAATAATAGTGTTGTCGAACAGAGCCGACTATATAGCTAAAATACTATTTAAATGATTATCTTAATTAGGCTTTTAGTTATACTGAAATTCAGCAAAAGCTAAAAACTTTCAGTCATAGGAAACAAGCATGGATAATAAACTATCAATCGGCATTAGTAGCTGTTTATTAGGTCATAAAGTGCGGTTTGATTCAGGTCATAAAAACAACGCATATATTAATAACACCTTAAGCGAGTACTTTGATTTTATCCCCTTCTGTCCAGAAGTGGATATTGGTTTAGGTATTCCGCGTGAAACCATTAGGTTAGTACTGATCGATGAAAAAGTGCATTGCGTTGGTTCAAAAACGCCAGATTTAGATGTCACTGAACGACTTAAAGATTGTGCTCAACAGCAGCAATCTTGGCAACAAAAGCTTAGCGGTTATATATTGAAAAAAGACTCACCCAGTTGTGGTATGGAGCGTGTGAGACTTTATAAAGGTGATATGCCAGATCGTATTGGCGTGGGTATTTATGCACAAAAATTGATGGAGAATTTTCCAGATTTACCCGTTGAAGAAGAAGGTAGGTTAGGTGATGCCATCTTGCGCGAAAACTTTATTCAACGGGTATTTATTTATGCTCGTTGGCAAAAACTATCGGCAGAAGTGTTTTCATTGCACAGCCTGAATTGTTTTCATGCTCAACATAAATACATTTTTATGAGTCATAGCCAGGCGTTGGCAAAAGAGCTAGGCCATTTCTTGGCGCAGGCCCATGCTGAGGTACCTAGTGAGGTCATGTCGCAATACTTGAAAAAAATGATGGTGATACTAAAAATAAAAGCCACTCGAAAAGGTCACGTGAACACCTTGCAACATCTGCAAGGTTATTTAAAAACCTCTATCAGCGTTGATGACAAAGCTGAACTAGTTGATATTATTGACCAATACCGTAATGGCTTACTGCCATTGATTGTGCCGATAACCTTATTACGCCATCATTTTCGACGCTTCCCACATGACTACATTACCGAGTCATATTATATGAAGCCGCACCCAAAAGAGTTGATGTTATTAAATAGTTTATAAACATTTCACTGACTTTTAGAAAAGTCAGTGAAAAAGCGATTAAGATCATTAATGGGAGTCAAGCGTGAAGATTGAAGTTATTGAAAACCCTGAAGCAGGGTTAATCGCTTTTTTAGATGAAAAAATTGCTGAATTTAACTGGGCGCATTGGGAAGTCAGTGAACGCAAAGCTATTGCAGTGAAGTTAAACGATGACAAAGGTGATGTTGTTGCCGGCGCCGCGGGACGAACTTTTGGTGATTGGTTAATGATCAACACCTTATGGGTATCAGATACACTGCGAGGCCAACAAGTCGGTAGCAAAATATTACATCAAATAGAGCAGGCAGCCCTAGCTAGAGGTTGTAATAAAGCCTTACTGGATACGTTGAATTTTCAAGCTATGCCATTTTATGAAAAACACGGTTATCAAGTGCAATGGACGCAGCAAGGCTATCCTAAAACCGGTTGTCGGTACTATATGATGAAACAGTTAAGCACATAAAATAATAGATTATTTTGGTTATTTTGGCTTTTATGGAAGTTTTAATGCAAGTTTATGGTGTTATCTAATTTTTTAGTTGAGCCACTTTAAATAATAGCTAGAGGAATGATTATCATGAACATTGTTTTATTGCTCAATAATGACATTGCCAGTAATTTGGCGTTAAATTTATTATTGCCCTCATTACAGCTGCATAATATTAAGGTGTTTTTATCCAGTAAAGTCGGTGGTAATAGTACACGCCCACGAGCCTTGCAGGAGTTAGCGCAATTTGAGCAACACGAGGTTTATCGCACGCTTGAGCAAGTACAGGTAAGTACCGAACTATCGGTGAATTTTAAAACTTATGCTGACATTACTCAGCAATACGCTATTGAGATAGAAACCTTAAATCAAATAAATTCAGTTGCTGGTTTGGCAAAAATTCAAGCATTTTCAGCTGATTTAATTATTTCTATTCGTTATGGGGTGATTCTAAAACCACCCGTTATTGCGCTGTCAAAATACGGTGTTATTAATTTACATTCTGGGTTATTGCCAAATTATCGTGGCGTTATGGCAACGTTTTGGGCGCTGTTAAATGGCGACAAGCAGTTGACGACAAGTTTGCACTTTATTGATGACAGCACGATAGATACGGGTGGTATTATTGCTAATTCAACATTGTCAGTGCAACAGGATAAGTCTTATCTGTGGCATGTGTTGTCTTTGTATGTCGGGGGGTGTCAATTGATCGAGCAAGCGATTAAGACGCTTGAACAGGGGGATGAACTCACAACGCTTGTTCAAGCGGGGCAAGGTCATTATTTTACTTTTCCAAGCACTGAACAAATTATGGCCTTTACCCGATGTTTTGGCGCCTTGTATGAGCCAAATGAAATAGTAGATTTACTCAGTGTGATTACTGAAAAATAGGGTGTTTAAAAAGTGACTACGGCACTTTAATGACAGTATCCTAGCGAAAAGTCAGACTTATAATAAACTAACCATAAACCCTTCATTATAATGAACAATCAGGTTTAGAGGTTATTATGAGTATAGTACGGGTTAATGAATTCACTGCTGCAGCAAAAAAGTCAGCTGAACTTTATACTTTTTTACAGGCACTTGTGCCCTATATTACAGCAGCTAAAGGGTGTATTTCCTGTGAGCTTTTAAAGCATCATGAGCATGGAGAGCAATTTATGATGATTGAGCGCTGGGATTGTATCGAAAGTCATCAGCTTGCCATTACCCATTATCCACAAGAAGACATGCAAGCGGCAATGAGTCTATTTGGTGTTGCGCCCAAAGGTAATTATTACAGGCTATGAGTTTAGGTTAATATTTTGATATTATTGAATTTAGTTAAGGATATAGAAAGTAATTAGTATGTATGAAAAATATGATGAAAATATGGTGTTACCTTCAATTCCATATAACTCGCCAACACTGCCTTATGAAAAACCAGAATTGGGGGTAAATTATTGGATTCAAGATGATCTTTTCCCAGTAAAGAAGGCCGTTGAGTTAGCGAATAAGTGCTATAACAAAAAGAAGTGGAAGTTAGGCTCACCCTACACTAAAGAACTTTGGCCAGGAATGCGTTCAAAAAACGCTTTAAGTAAAAGTGATTTACAATTTGTTGAAGATTGGGCGAAATCACAAGTTAATAAAGCTAATTTTTGGGTTGCTGAATCAGACAGTGTGGTGGTTGACAGTAATACGGCCATTTTGGTGGGAGCTGAAGAGGGTGAAGCAAGACCACATGTTGATAATCGAAAGTTATGTCGTTATGGCGCGGTATTGTATTTGAGCCAAAATCCGCCAGCGCATTCAGGCACTAGCTTTTATCGATTAAAATATGGCAATGGTGCTGCCGGTGGCAACTTGGTGCAAGCACCTTACTTAAATTTAGTTGATGCCCTTAAAGCCGATAGTTTACCAAAAGATGCTTGGTATGAAGATGTCGCCATAGAGAATAAATTTAATCGGCTAATTTTATTTAAAGGTAATATTGCTCATAGCGCCAGTGGTTATTTTGGCAATGAAAAAAGAACTAAGCGCTTGGCGATAACGTTTTTTTGGTTAGCAGAAGAGTAAGCTGAAATATGGCTACTAAGTTTATTTGGTCTATTAAATATGCCATTCATTAAAGAGTAAGTAAAATGTTGAAGGTTCTCTGGTTAGTGTGTTTTTTTGTTGTCTTGATTTGGTCTGGTATTGGGCCGAAAGATCAATTCACTTGGTTTTTAGAAGTATTGCCGGCGCTAATAGGTTTAGTATTGATAGTGATAAGTTTTCAGCGTTTTGAGTTAACGCGTTTGCTTTATAATTTGATATTACTGCATTGCATAGTGTTAATGGTTGGTGGTCATTATACCTACGCCGAAGTCCCCTTATTTGATACGATCGCACATTGGATGGGGTCTGAGCGAAATAACTACGATAAAGTGGGCCATTTTTTCCAAGGCTTTGTGCCCGCTTTACTTGCCCGTGAGATCCTTATTCGCAAAAGCATTGTTAATGGAAAAGCTTGGTTAAATGTCATTATTGTTGCTATTTGCTTGGCCTTTAGCGCCTTTTATGAATTGATAGAATGGTGGGTTGCTATCGCCTCAGGTGAAAATGCTGAAGCATTTTTGGGTACGCAAGGTTATATTTGGGATACCCAGTCAGATATGGCCTTAGCGTTATTAGGGGCGATTATTTCCATTATTGTCTTAGCTAAATATCATGACCGTCAACTGGCTAAAATTAGCGTAAGAGCAGCCAATTAATGAGTAACATATGACAGTAAATCAGGCGCTATTATGGCTATCAATCATTATATTCACTGTCTCTGGCTGTAGTTCTTTTTCTGTTGGCAATAGAGGAGGAACAATCAAAGTGGAGACTAAGGCCAAACAACCGAGTGTTATTGTTAATACTCAATTTAAAGACAGCGGTAAAACCTAAAAATCACGGCGTAATTTTTAGGTCTTTACTGAAAATTATGCCATTAAAAGTTTCACGGCGTTGAGTAATTGCTGATGTAATTCATCATTAGTGAGCTTAGTATTTTCTACGTCAAAGTTATCAAAAAAGTTTGGTACAGATAACGATGCTTTTACTTGGCCGTCGAAGTAAGGCGCTGAACCTGTCGCTACCGCTAACACACTGCCGGCACCACCTGGTCCAGGAGATGTGGCCAATAATAGCATGGCTTTATTTTGATAAACTTTTTTATCAATGCGCGAGGCCCAATCAAATAAGTTTTTATAGGCGGCACTGTAATTGCCGTTATGCTCAGCAAATGAAATAATAATGGCGTCACTTTCACCCAGTTTATTGAAGAAGGCTTTCGCGGCTTCAGGTTGACCTAATGCTATTTCCTTATCTTGGCTGAAAAGCGGTAGTTCAAAGTCGTTTAAATCGAGTATTTCAATGTCAACATTTGCCTGAACTTCAGCGGCTAGGTTAGCGGCATACGTGGCAAGTTTTTTGTTGATTGATTTACTGCTTGAACTTGCACCAAATGCGATTATTTTCATATTTATTCCTTGTTTATAACCTTGTTTATCGAGTTTTTTACAGCTTTTTGTAACATTGCTCTACAGTGTGACAAAATTTAGGTAAAATACCACCAATCAAATTTAGAATTTACTGATCTTATTTAGGATAGCCAGTGTCAAGTTACGAAAAACGTTTAAACAAATATATTAGTGACTCGGGCTATTGTTCGCGTCGATTTGCCGATAAATTGATCGAAAACAATCGTGTGACCATTAATGGCAAAGTACCAGAGCTTGGCACTAAAGTTGTGTCCGGTGATAGGGTTTGTATTGACGGTAATGAGATTAAAGCCAGCGCGAGTAATCATACCGACCGAGTTTACATTGCTTATAATAAACCCATTGGTATTACCTGTACCACTGAGCGGCAAGTCAAAGGTAATATTATTGATGCTATTGGTCATACTAAGCGCATATTTCCTATCGGTAGATTAGATAAACCCTCAGAAGGGCTGATATTTTTGACCAGTGACGGTGATATTGTTAATAAAATATTACGGGCAGAAAATGCTCACGACAAAGAATATATCGTCAAAGTTGATAAGCCGATCAGTGAGCGCTTCGTTGAGCGTATGTCAAAAGGTGTCCCTATTTTAGGCACTATTACTAAACCCTGTATTGTCAAACATGAGAGTAAATATGTTTTTCGTATTATTCTTACCCAAGGTTTAAATCGACAAATTCGCCGTATGTGTGAATATCTGGATTATGAAGTTATTGAGTTACAACGCTCGCGCATTATGAATGTTGAACTGGGCAATTTACGTTCGGGAGAGTGGCGCGACTTAACCACAAGTGAAATGGCGGAGATAAACACCGCAGTGGCAGGCTCTCGTAAAACCGCACTGGGTGATGACTTTACTGCAGTAGAAGTCACTGAAGCAGCAAGTACTGAAGCAGCAAATATTGACGATGACCATGCTGCAGTAGAGGTTAATGCTGAAGTTGAAAAAGTGGCTATAACAGATATCAAACATGCCAGTAAAACCATAGCGTCGAAATCACCGGCTGCTTCACGGACCTTAACCCGCATCGATGTGAAAAAACCCACAGCAACATCTTCAGGTAAAAAGCGTTTAAGTTTAAAAAATAAAAGTTAATTCAGGCAGAAAAATTAAGCTGAGTTATTAATTTCAGTGCCTAAAATTGGCTTAGGCTGACGCTGGATCTGAAGCGAATTTACTCACGTTTGATTTTGCTGACGCTACTGCCGTATTATTTTAATATGCTGATGATCATCCTAGCGTTTTAGATTTAGTTTTTTAAATTTAATAAGTTTGCCGGCGAATACTGATCGGTCAATAGTGGCGATGCTGGCGGCCAATCTTGCGTCGTTGCTGTTGAGATCATTTTACGGCTAATTTTGGTGATATCGACATTAAATGGCGATAACTTTTCTTTTAACGCTTTAGCGCGCTGGGCGATAATATCAGCTTTAGGTAAAGCCTTAGCACTGGCTAATATAATGCGATTACTGTTGTTGTTATTTTTAACATTGAAAAAGTCGCCAAAAACGGCTTTATAAGTCGCTGATTCATAATTGTATAACTTACTCACCGAGAAGGTATTGGCCGCTACCACACCGTTATCGCTCAGTAAGCTTTTAACTTCTTGTAAGAATTCTTGGGTCATTAAATGTTCGGGTATGTAGTCACCGTTAAAGGCGTCGAGAATTATCCAATCGTATTGCTGTTTTTTTATCGCCGCACGTTTAACAAAAATACGCCCGTCTTGTGCCACCGCGGTAATATTTTTATTTTCAAAAAAGTCAAAATAGTTTCGTGCCACTTTAATGACTGCCGGATCTATTTCCACGTTAGTAATGTTCGCCTTCGGATAAATTTGGTGTAAGACATTTGACATTGTGCCGCCGCCTAAACCAATAATTAAAATAGCTTCAGGGTTAGGGTTAATTAATAAACTCGAAAATAACATTTTTGTATAGTTAAAAACTAAGCGTTGCGGATCGTCAACTAACATACAACTTTGTTGAGTTTTAGCACTTTTAACATTGAATTTTAAGCAGCGTAAACCGCTATCTTCTTCGACTAATATGTTGCGATATAACGAACGCTCACTGTGAATAGTTTTGCCCATTGCTTGTGTACTTAAAGCTGAACTAATCAGAGCGTTGCTGATGATGGCGATTAGGAGGCTAGTGACTAATTTATTCATCTGCAGATCCTTGCTGATTGCTAGTAGGGTTATTAAGGCTATTTTTAGACTGACTGACACGATGAAAGCTCATGGCGGTAATACCCAGCACAATAAGTGCGCTGCTAAACACCATAATAATATCGTTAACCTCAAACAGTAACACCAAGTAAAACGAGGTGATAATGGTGCCCAAAGCACTGCCGAGTGTTGAAACAAAGTAGAGAAAGCCAGCGACTTGGCCGCTTTTGTTTTTATCAGTCACTAACAAGCGCACCGAGTAAGGTGAAATCATACCCAATATCACGGTGGGCACAAAGAACAAGGCCATTGATGCTAATAATGAACCATAACGGGTATCTTCAATGGCAAGAAATATAGCTTCCATGATCCCTTGTGAAGAAAAGGCTACCGGTAAAATAGCGATCCCCGCACAGATGAAAATTAATCCGTAACGGTGTAAAGAAGCCGCTTTGGTCGATAACTTCCCACCGGCTAAATAGCCAAAAGATAAACTCAGCATAAATACTGTGATTATGCTGCCCCAAATATGAACACTACTGCCGAAAAATGGCGCTAAAATTCTGCCACCTAATAGTTCAATACCCATAATACAAAAGCCACTAGAGAAGGCCAGTAAATAAATCATCGGGTTTTGCCAGGCTATAGTATGGTTATTTTCATTTGTCATTTAGCTTACTACTTCAGTTATTAGCGCTGTTTTTGTCAGCTTACTCATTTATCTTAAACATAACGGCGTTGAGATACTAGGCACAAAAAAGGCTTGTGATAAAAAACAAGCCTTTAAGAAAAACATCACTATGGATTGATGTTGATGTGATGTTTTATTTAGCGCGTGCTTTTTTAGCTGCTCTTTCTTTAGCTTTTCTTTCTTTAGCGAGTAAGGGTTTTAAGAATCTCGCAGTATGAGAGCCTTTATGTTCAGCCACTTGCTCTGGTGTGCCTGTGACTAATATTTCACCACCACCTGAGCCTCCTTCTGGGCCTAAATCTATCACCCAATCTGCGGTTTTTATGACATCTAAATTATGCTCAATCACTACAATGGTATTGCCATGGTCACGTAAACGATGAATGACCTGCAATAACTGTTTAATATCGTGAAAATGCAAGCCAGTGGTGGGCTCATCTAAAATGTAAAGCGTTTTACCGGTATCGCGTTTTGATAACTCTTTCGACAATTTTACCCGTTGTGCTTCACCGCCCGAAAGTGTGGTGGCTGACTGACCCAGTTTTATATAAGTGAGGCCAACATCCATCAAGGTTTGTAACTTACGTTTTATGGCGGGAATGGGTGAGAAAAACTCACAAGCATCTTCAACGGTCATATCAAGCACTTCATGAATGCTTTTGCCTTTGTATTTTACTTCTAAGGTTTCACGGTTATAACGTTTACATTTACACACGTCACAGGGTACATAAACATCAGGTAAAAAATGCATTTCAACTTTAATTAAGCCGTCACCCTGACAAGCTTCACAGCGTCCACCTTTAACATTAAAGCTAAAGCGACCAGCTTTATAACCCCGTGATCGCGACTCTTGCGTGGCAGCAAAAATATCACGAATAGCGGTAAACATACCGGTGTAAGTGGCGGCATTAGAACGTGGGGTTCTGCCAATTGGGCTTTGGTCAATATCGATGACTTTATCGAGTAAATGTAAACCCATAATTTCTTTATGGGGTGCGGGTTCTTGTGTGGTTGCACCATTTAATTCAATATGAGCAAGTTTGTACAAGGTATCGTTAATCAGCGTTGATTTTCCTGAGCCTGAAACGCCAGTAACGCAAGTCATTAAGCCATTAGGAATAACTAAATCAACATTTTTTAAGTTATTACCTGTGGCGCCTTTAAGCTCAACAACATTATTTTTGTCAAAAGGCACTCTAATCTTAGGTGTTTCAATGCGCTCCTTACCTGATAAGTATCTACCGGTAAGTGAGTCTTCACATGCTAGAATATCATCCACATTGCCTTCAGCAATAATATGACCGCCATGAACACCAGCGCCAGGACCAATATCAATAACGTAGTCAGCGGCGCGAATCGCATCTTCATCATGCTCTACCACGATAACGGTATTGCCTAAATCACGTAAATGGATCAGGGTTTCTAATAAACGTTCATTATCACGTTGATGCAAACCAATCGATGGCTCATCTAAAACGTACATCACCCCGACTAAACCGGCACCTATTTGGCTCGCTAAACGAATGCGTTGCGCCTCACCACCAGATAAAGTGCCTGCGGCGCGTGACAAGTTAAGGTAATTTAAACCGACATTGACCAAAAAGCCTAAGCGGTCACAGACTTCTTTCAGAATTTTTTCAGCAATTTGTCCTTTTTGCCCCGTTAACTCCAGATTCTGGAAAAACGCCAAGGCATCGGCAATGGCATATTCAGCCACCTCAGTTAATGGGGTATTACCCACAAAAACATTACGCGCTTCTAAGCGTAGTCGACTACCGTTACAGTCTGGGCAACTTTGGCTATTAAGATATTTAGCTAACTCTTCACGTACCGCGTTAGATTCTGTTTCACGGTAGCGGCGATCCATATTATTTAAAATACCTTCAAACGGATGTTTGCGAATCACAATGTCACCACGGTCATTCATGTATTTAAATTCAATTTTTTGTTTGCCGCTGCCGGTTAAAATCACTTGTTGAGTTTTTTCATCCAACTCATTAAACGCTAAGTCTAAAGGAAATTGATAATGATCAGCTAATGCTTGCAACATTTGATAATAATAGAAATTACGCTTATCCCAACCACGAATAGCGCCACCGGCTAAGCTTAACGCGGGATTGGCAATAACACGACTTTGGTCAAAAAATTGCTGATTACCTAAGCCATCACAGGTTTGACATGCGCCTGCGGGGTTGTTGAAAGAGAACAAACGTGGTTCTAATTCTTGCATGCTATAGCCACATTTTGCGCAGGCAAAATTAGCTGAAAACACTAACTCCTCTCTTTTGGGGTCATCCATAAAGCCAATTTTCACCGTACCTGAGGTCAGTGAAAGCGCGGTTTCAAAAGATTCAGCAAGGCGTAATTGAATATCTTCACGCACTTTAAGACGGTCAACGACCACCTCAATAGTATGTTTTTTCTGTAGCTCTAAGGTCGGTGGATCGGATAAATCACAAATTTCGCCATCTATTCGAGCACGAATATAGCCTTGTGCGGCCAGATTATCGAGTAACTTAACATGCTCACCTTTACGGTCTTGTAGCACAGGTGCTAACACCATGACCTTAGTGCCTTCTTCAAGCGCTAATACCCGATCAACCATTTGTGAAATGGTTTGTGCCGCTAGTGGTTGGTGATGTGTTGGGCAACGAGGTTCACCAACACGAGCATAAAGCAGGCGTAAATAATCATATATTTCGGTGATAGTGCCGACTGTTGAACGCGGATTGTGCGAAGTCGACTTTTGCTCAATTGAAATGGCCGGAGATAAACCTTCAATGTGATCGACATCAGGCTTTTCCATTAAGGATAAAAATTGGCGCGCATAAGCAGAAAGTGATTCTACATAACGTCTTTGTCCTTCAGCGTACAAGGTATCAAAGGCTAAGGAAGACTTGCCTGAGCCGGAAAGACCGGTGATAACAATTAATTTGTCGCGAGGAATATCTACATTAATATTTTTCAAGTTATGAGTGCGAGCACCCCTGACTTCAATTTTTTTCATAATGATATGGTGACCAGTTTAACGCCCGAGGCTTGTTGTACGAAATACCTGTATGCAAAGATCAGACTGATTGTAAATTACCTTAGGTTCTAGCAAGATTTAAATAATGATTAACAACAAAATACGACCCGAGTAAGGCTGTTTTTACAGTAAATTATCCTAAAGCTTGTTTTACCTGAACATAAAGTTAGAATCGCATATTATTGCACAGTTTTTTAATCCAAATTCAGCTAAAATCTCTGTTTTTGTTCATTCAAAACCCGTGTTAAGATGTGTGCGTTTATATATACCCGTTCCACTTCAAGATGCAGATTTGAGCAAGTCGAGAAAGGGTATAGCTATAGCCCCTATAAATTAAGAGTTAACACCTTCATGAGTGCATCTGGTTTAAATAGTATTGAGAAGAAGGCCGCCATATCGTTAGCATCGGTATTCGGCTTACGAATGCTTGGCTTGTTTATGATCTTGCCTGTGTTTGCCATTTATGGTGAAGAACTTATTGGCTATAGCCCTATTTGGCTTGGCTTAGCGATTGGTGCCTATGGATTAACGCAGGCATTGTTACAAATTCCTATGGGGATTTTATCGGATAAATTTGGTCGAAAACCCGTTATTTTAGTAGGATTGTTGATATTTCTTCTCGGTAGTATTGTCGCGGCGATGTCAGAAACTATTTATGGTGTGGTACTAGGTCGTGCATTGCAAGGTATGGGTGCGATAGCCAGTGCGATATTGGCCTTAGCGGCAGACTTAAGTCGTGAAGAACAACGACCAAAAGTCATGGCGACCATAGGTATGTTTATTGGACTTTCATTTACTATTGCTATGATTATTGGCCCAATAGTCGCGCAAGCGTTTGGTTTGAGTGGCTTGTTCTGGTTTATTGCGATATTAACCCTATTTGCCATGCTAACGATTCAATTTATTGTCCCTAATTCAATTAATACCGCCCCTAAAGGTGACAATGTTGCACTGCCCTCAAAACTTGGTCGCTTGATTCGTGACGGGCAATTGTCACGTTTAAATTGGGGGGTATTTATTTTACATATGGCTTTAACCGCGTGTTTTGTCACTCTACCAAAGCAATTTGTTGAGAATGGTTTAGCGCTTGAACAACATTGGCAGCTTTATTTACCGACCTTAATTGGCTCGTTTTTTCTGATGGTGCCCTTTATGATCATCGGATTGAAAAAACAAAAAGAGACGCAAATGTTTAGCGCCGCAGTGGCCTTGCTAGCGATAGCCTTATTATTACTCTGGTATTTGCCCACTAGTTTGACGACATTAATTGTCTTGGTCATGATGTTTTTTACCGCCTTTAATTACTTAGAAGCGACCATGCCATCAATATTGTCGCGCATTGCACCTGCCGGCGTAAAAGGCAGTGTGATGGGCATTTATTCTAGTAGCCAGTTTTTAGGCGCTTTTGCTGGCGGTATTCTTGGCGGCTTTATTGCTGGCGAATTTGGTGAGCAAACGATATTTTTAGTCACAGGTTTATTTGCGCTGGTTTGGTTGCTATTAAGTTTGGGCATGAAGCCGTTGAAAAAATCTAAGGCTTATAGTTTTGCAACCAATATTATTAGTGATGAAAAAGCGCGTGACATAGCACAACAACTCAGTGAAATGCCTGGCGTAATTGAAATTACTATCATGCATGACGAGGCGGTGGCTTATTTGAAAGTGGATGATAAAACTGCTGATCTTGCTGGTATCAAAGCACTGCTCAATCCATAGTGAGTGTGTACTTTTATTATTAATCTCCGAGGTTATTAAGCCAAGCTCAAGGGCTTTTAATTTACCATGGTGATGAAATCAGCGATATTTTTTCCGGCTATTTGTATACTGATTTCATCATCAAGCACTTTTCCCATCATGGCAGCGCCTATAGGCGACTGTGGCGTAATAACCACGATATTAATGGTATTACTCTGCACAGCTAACTTGCAGCGATAACCACCAGCCGCGGGCGCAAGAAAAAACCACTGTTGTTTATCAATATCTTTTTCCAACTGCACCACTGAGCCAATGTTTATTTCTGGTTTTTTCTGTAATGCGACCAGAGGAATACTTTGCAAGCGTTTAATGGCATAGCGAATCTCGTCCACACGTCTTGACTGGCCTTCGGCTAGGTAACTTTGCTCTATTGCCAAGGTGTCATATTGTGTTTCTGCGACTGACTGATCGTCGGTCGCCGCCTTATGGGCATTATTTGCTGCCACTAATGCCAAGACTAATTCCTGTTGCAGTTGCTCAGTGATTTGACCAATGATGCTATTTTTGTCGATGTTAATAATACCCCTCCTTATGAGCTACAGCCCAGCATAGCAATTTTTACGGCACAGCATACTCAGTTTATATCGAAAGTAAACGGGCACTTTTTACGACCGTGAATTCAGCCAGTAACCATCCCTATCTGACAGGTGTCAAAATAAAGCTTGAGTTTTGCCTTAGTAGCAGATATTTTAGACACTGGCTGGTTCGAGTAAAAAACATGAACTAGCTTTAAATATAATACCCATCGAAATAAGTCAGTGACAATAGCTAACGTGTGTGATTAAAAGCAGATGTTTATTGTTGCAGACTAAACATAAGTACCTGCATCCATGTAGACAAAGCAGGTATGGATTATTCAGGCCACCTCAGAATGATCGATACTTTATTTCAATGGCTATAAATTAACATGACAACCACAAAAGTGACTTACTATGAATAATAATGCTGCCTTTCCACACTTATTAGCGCCATTAGATTTAGGCTTTACCTCCTTAGCTAACCGAACATTAATGGGCTCAATGCATACTGGCCTTGAAGAAGAAAAGGGCGGTTTTGATAAACTCGCAGCATTTTATCAAGCACGCGCAAAAGGCGGTGTTGGCTTGATTGTTACCGGTGGCATTAGTCCTAACACTCGAGGTCGCTTAACCCCTTTTGGTTGTGAGTTAAGTAGATTTTGGCACGTGGGTAAACACAAAAAAATTACCACAGCTGTGCATAAATACCCAACAAAAATTTGTTTGCAGTTATTACATGCCGGCAGATATTCATATCACCCGTTTAGTGTTTCAGCCAGTAAAGTAAAGTCGCCGATTAACCCCTTCACCCCAAAAGCTATGTCAGTACGCCAAATCAAAGGCACGATTAAAGACTTCGCTTATTCGGCAAAACTCGCAAAAAGAGCGGGCTATGACGGTGTTGAAATTATGGGTTCTGAAGGCTACCTGATTAATCAATTTAGCTGTGTAAAAGTCAATAAACGCACCGATGAATGGGGTGGCAGCATTGAAAACAGAATGCGTTTAGCGATTGAAACTATTCGTGCGGTGCGAGCAAGCGCTGGCGATGATTTCATTATTATATTTCGTTTATCTATGCTCGACTTAGTTGATGGCGGCAATAGTTGGCAAGATGTTGTTACTATGGCTAAAGCGGTTGAGGCAGCAGGCGCGACTTTAATTAATACGGGTATTGGTTGGCACGAAGCACGTGTTCCTACTATTACAACCTCAGTGCCACGCGCCGCATTTACTTGGATCACCGAGCGAATGAAAAAAGAGATCAAGGTGCCTTTAATTACCACAAATCGTATTAATACTCCTGAAGTGGCAGAAAAAATATTGTCGACAGGCCAAGCCGATATGGTGTCAATGGCGCGACCATTTTTAGCCGACGAAAATTTTGTTGCTAAAGCCGCGGCCAATAAAAGTGATGAAATTAATACCTGCATTGGTTGTAACCAAGCGTGTTTAGACCACGTGTTTAATCAGCAACGTGCGTCATGTCTGGTCAACCCAACAGCCTGTTATGAAACTGAATTGACCTTTGAAAAAACTACCGCCAAGAAAAAGATTGCCGTGGTTGGCTCAGGGCCTGCAGGTTTAGCATTTAGTGTTTATGCCGCTCAACGTGGTCACAGTGTAGAGATATTTGATCGGGGCAGTGAAATTGGTGGCCAGTTTAACTACGCTAAGCAAATACCAGGTAAAGAAGAGTTTTTTGAAACCTTACGTTATTTTAACAAGCAAATTGAGCTGTTAGGCATTGGCTTACATTTAAATCAAGAACAAAGTGCAGAACAGTTAATCGCGGCCGGCTTTGACGAAATAGTGCTAGCAACAGGCATTGTGCCCAGAGCGCTTGACATTAAAGGCATTGAACATGAGAAAGTTAAATCTTATATTCAAGTATTACGCGATAAAGAACCGATAGGTAAGCGTGTTGCCATTATTGGCGCCGGGGGTATTGGGTTTGATGTCGCTGAATTTTTAGTCGAAGAAGAGTCGTTAACGACAAACCCTGACAAATGGTTAAAAAGCTGGGGTATCGATAAAGAGTATCAAGAAAATGGTGGCTTATCCGGCAAACCTGTTCAAGAAACCCCTGCTCGTGAAGTTTATTTACTTCAACGTAAAACCAGTAAAGTGGGCGGCGGTTTAGGTAAAACTTCCGGTTGGATCCATCGCTCTACTTTGAAAAAAAATGGCGTGAAAATGTTAGCGGGCGTTACTTATCAAGAGATCAATGATGAAGGTTTAGTTATTTCTGTTGATGGTGAACAGCAAACGCTAACAGTAGACCATATCATTATTTGTGCAGGGCAAGAATCTGAACGTGGTCTTTACCAAGAGTTGCAAGCACAAGGCGTCACGGCACATTTAATTGGTGGTGCTAAGATTGCGGCTGAACTTGATGCAAAACAGGCCATTAGACAAGCAGCAGAATTGGCCGCTAAAATCTAATCAAACGGTTTTTAAAACGGTTTTTAAAACGGCTGATGACTCTGCTACACAGGCTATCGCTCAGTTTATAAAATAAAATATAGCCTGGCTCTATGTTCACAACCTACTTCTTGTTAGTGTGGTTGTGAACATTAAACCTGCTCGATATTGCTGTAAATATCGACAATTTATCACCATCAAGTCAACGTGTTGCACATACAGGCATTAATATGTTTCAACTCGTAGAGGATCTTGCGGTACAATCAGGCTAGTTTACTTTGAAAATAATACTTAGATTGAATGAATCATAATAAAACACTTAATTTAGCTACTACTCAAGCGGGCAACCGCTAATATGGTTATCGTTAATTCTAACGTTGGGATCGCTAATACCGATATAGATATTGCCCATTGCGCTGCTGATTTTAAGCAAATGCTCTTGGCTGAAATTGTTCAAGCAAAGTCACGTATTTATATTTCTGCGCTTTATATTCAAGACGATGCAGCAGGCAGAGAAGTGCTGGCCGCTTTATATCAAGCAAAACAGCAGACCCCAACATTAGATATTTGTTTGTTTGTTGATTTTCATCGCGCACAACGTGGTTTGATCGGTGAAAAAGAGTCTGGTGGTAATCGTGACCTCTATTTAGCACTTGAACAGCAACATCAAGTATCGATTAATATTTACGGTGTGCCGGTTAAACGTAAGGAATTACTTGGCGTTTTACATTTAAAAGGCATGGTGATCGATAACGTGCTGCTGTACACCGGAGCGAGTATTAATGATGTGTACTTACAACAAGCGGGGCGTTATCGTCTCGACCGCTATTATCGCTTAGACAGCCAAGCGCTAGCGGATAATTTTTGCCAGTACCTGCAAGATTACTTTATTGACTCAAGTTTGGCACCACGATTAAACCACGGCGAGTTGCCAGACAGCAAAATAGTAAAACGCAATATTCTTCGTTTAACTCGATTATTAAAGTCATCAACATATCGTCCATTTAGTGCCGATCAACGCGACTATAAAGCTGATGATATTCAAACGTCTATGTTTGTTGGTTGCGGTCGCAGAGGCAATCAACTTAATCGTGTTATTAGAGACTTAGTACGCAGCAGTCGCGATACTTTAGTTATTTTCACCCCTTATTTTAATTTACCTAAACCTTTATTAAGAGATTTAGATGCCGCACTAAAGCGTGGTGTTAAAATCAGCTTTATTGTGGGTGATAAAAAAGCCAATGATTTTTATAATGCCGATGAAGCCACCTTCTCCACGGTTGAGGTTGTGCCTTATATTTATGAACGTTTATTAGCGACTTTCTTGTCACGACGTCAAAAATATTTGGATAATGGCACGTTATCGCTAAGGTTATGGCAGCATGACAATAACAGTTTTCATTTGAAGGGCTTAGTGGTTGATGAACGCTATCACTTGTTAACCGGCAGTAACCTAAACCCAAGAGCCTGGGCGTTAGATTTAGAAAATGCTATTTTGCTTGATGATGAAAAAGGTCAATTATTAGATAAATTTACTGCAGAATTTCAACGTATTAGCCAACACACAAAAAAAATAGATAAACCAAGCGACATCGAGAGTGTACAAAGTTATCCAGATAAACCTCGTAAGCTGCTGAAAAAATTACGTATGACACAAATAGATCGCTTACTCAAACGCTTTCTTTAGTGGTGAATGTTGAGTTTTGTTAACAATTTCACTCAGTAACTAAAAAGCATAATGACCACATTATGCTTTTTTATTATTTGAAGCTAAGTGGCATTGATAATGCTGACTTTAGCGCAAGTGACTAAGAGGCTAATAAAGGCTGAAATTGAGCAAGCTGATATCATTTATCGTTAAGGGCGTAGAGCTTTAATTGCTGACTTACACTAAGTCCCGCAATGACTTTTTTCTGACAAAGCCGTTAAGATACAAGCCTAATGGCGGGTGTTTTTTTGCTAACTTGGGGTATAAATCTGTTTGGCTGGATTAAAACTCACCCAAGAGGTTAAGACGTATTTATTCGATGAAATAGGAATGTTGCCTCGATGAGTATGAGTAAAACCGCATGGCGCAATAACCATACTACCGGCTTTAGGCTTAATGCTTTTATTTTGGTAATAAAAGTCAGTTTCACCACCTTCCTCAACATCATTTAAATAAATTAAAAACAGTAATACCCTATGCAGCGCTTTGTTCTCACCGGGTTGTGGAAATATTTCTGAGTGCCAATAGCCATAATTACCCTTACCTTGTTCATAACGTTGGGCGTTAACCGGGGCTAAGTGAAACAAATACTTTATCAAGTTAAATAAGTTAGGTTTGCCCACTTCTTCAAAGTTATCAACAGTCAATACTACGGCCTGCTTGGTTTTAGGATGCTGTACTGTTAGCGATATACCGCCAATTAAACTAAAAAAATATTTGCCAATATAATCGGTAATTTGTTCGCTACAGGCCTGTAAAATTGTTTGCAATGCCGGTTGAAACTCTGCATGTTGACCGAGATAAATATCGTGGCTGAGCTTTTTAGTGGTATCAACGCCGTTACCCGTTCTGCCGGGCACTTGGTGTGGGCTATTGTCAAAATCGAGGATGAATTTTTTACAAAACTCGGGACTGAGTGCGTTAGGGTATACTTCAATAAAGTCTGTCATGGCTATTTTCTTATTACTCATCTGGCTTTAGCATACAACAAACTAGCGCTAATTTAATTACCTTGCTGAAAAATCTCTGTAGTATGTGTCGCAATGTTCATTTACTAAGCCTTGTTTTTCAATTGGTTTTTCAATTGGTTTTTCAATTGGTATTAGGCTTAATGAAATGACAATCACCCAATACCGAGCTATCGATCTACTCAAGTGTTGATAGCAGCAATTAAAATAGTTAATTATTTATATAATAAAGCGATGTAGAGAGTCATTATGATTAAAGAATGTATAAGACCAAGATTTTGTGAAACGGATGGGCTAGGTCACATTAATAATACCGTGGTTGCACAATGGTTTGAGGGCGCACGCGATCCAGTTTTTAAATGGTTCTCACCTGATTTAAACCTAACAGATTGGAAATTAATTTTAGCTAAAACGACGGTTGAATTTCATGCTGAGCTGCAATATGGCACTGATGTCGAATTAAAAACCTATATTAGCCGCATTGGCAATAGCTCGTTTGACGTCTATCAAGAAGCTTGGCAGCAAGATAAAAAATGTGCATCAGGTACTGCTGTAATGGTGCATTTTGACCATAAAACTAAAAAATCCCAAAAGATATTAGCACCAACAATTAGTATTATGAATGAGCATTTCATTGAATAATTAGCGTTATCAATTACTTTTATATCGGTCTTTATTTTAATTAACCTCAGTTAGATTTTCATAAAAACACCCTGAGTTAAGAGCAAGCAAAGTAAAATTGCGCTCAGTTAGTGCGGTTACGTGAATTTTTACGATGAAAATCAAAGTGCTTGAAAAACTTTATCTGAGACCAGTTTACTAGCGAAAAACCGTTATATTCTGGTGGGTCGTTATTAGGGTATTAGCAATAAAGTATTTCACAAAAATAGTGCAAACCTAGCGTAATTTTTTACTCGTAGTGTTAGAATCTAGGTATTGTTATTAAAAATAAATATTCTGAGCGAGTTGACGTTTGGAAAGTACTAAATTAGTAAAGTAATACTTTACTGCAAATATAGGATTTTGTTCATGGCTGGTGTCAATAAAGTAATAATTTTAGGTAACTTAGGGAAAGACCCTGAAGTGCGTCATATGCCTAATGGTGGAGGGGTTGCTAACCTTACTATTGCAACTTCTGAAACTTGGAAAGACAAGCAAACGGGTGAACAAAAAGAAAAAACTGAATGGCACCGTGTGGTGATGTTTGGCAAACTAGCTGAAATTGCTGGTGAATATTTAAAGAAAGGTTCTAAAGTTTATATTGAAGGCGCTTTGCAAACACGTAAGTGGCAAAACCAACAAGGCCAAGACCAATACACGACTGAAATTGTTGTTCAAGGCTTTAACGGTACGCTGCAAATGTTAGATTCTCGTGGCGGTAGCGGAGCCAGTGCAGGCGGTTTTAACCAGCAAGCTCCTCAACAATCAGGTGGCTTTCAACAGCAACAACCACAACAACAAAGTGGTGGTTTTAACCAGCAAGCTGCACCTCAGCAAGCTTATAATAAACCTGCACAGCAAAGTGGTGGCTTTCAACAGCAACCAGCTCAGCAATCATCTTCACAACAGTCCGGTGGCTTCCAACAACAGTCTGCACCGCAACATTCTGGTGGTTTTCAGCAGCAACAAGGTGGCTCTCAACAGAATGCACCTAAAGTGAATCCACAAGAACCAACTATTGATTTTGATGATGACATCCCGTTCTAGCACATAGTTAATTAATAACTAGCTTCTGAGAAAACAGTTGTTATAGGGTAAATAATATAAAAAAGGTGAGCATCTGCTCACCTTTTTCCGTTTTAAAACCAAAGTGTTATATAAAAATTACTGTTTAACACCCATTTGACTAATTAAGTGTGCTGCTTTTTTATTTTAAGCATTAAAAATGAGCAGATAATTAATCAACTTGGTATAACTCACTCATTGACTATGGCACTAGCACAATGGGAATGCCGACATGATGAGCTAATTTATTAGCCACACTGCCAAGTAATATGTCAACAATCTGAGATCGTCCTTGGCGGCCGACAAAGATCATATTCGCGTGTAATGCTTTAATTTGCTCTTTTATCACGGTGGCAGGATCACCCCAAATAAGATCTGTGGTGATCTCTACGTTTACATTGTGGTATTTTTCAACTAATGGCGCTAACACTTTAGCTCTGGTATCGTTTTCTTCAGCTGTTTGATCTACTATGATTGGCGAGGTACCTTCAAGTAGCACAGGTTGTAAATATGACCAATCTTTTACCATTAATAACATTACCTTGGCACCAGTTTTACTGGCTAAATCAATGGCTCGCTCAACGGCTCGTAAACTCCACTGACTGCCATCGACGGCAACAAGGTATAAAGGTTTTTTCATTTTATTCTCCTGAAAGTAATCCCCGCGTATGCCACCACTTTTGATATTTCAGTTTTATACCAAAGGCTATGGGTTAAGCCCGGTTCCATTAAGTTATTGGTTATCACGATAGTAAAAATGTGCTGTTCGTTCAAGTTGAACTCGCAAGCTTTTTGATACAAATCAATATATTGATCAATTAATTAATCTGTTTGGTGTTAGTGAGTGTTGTTTAAAATCAGGTTGGCAAAGTGGTGGGCATCAGCATAAATAACGCCACACTCAGAGTGACTAAGTACTTGCAGCCATGGCATTACCGTCAGCACTTTCGCGATTAAAAACCTCACCAGTGAAAGTGCTTTCGGCAAAATTTCACTGGCGACAATATCAAGGCACTTACTGTGTGGAAAAATTTTCTTTTGAGCTACAACCCAGTTTAGGTCGCTTTATGGCTTAACTAAGAGTTGTTTTAGTGCTACCTCTAATGAAGGGTATTGAAACTTAAAGTTATTATTGAGTAGCTTGCTCGGTAAAACGTTTTGGCCATATAGGACTAAATCTGCTGACTCGCCCATTAATGCACGTAATACAAAAGCTGGAACTCTGAACAGACACGGGCGTTTGAGTACGGCACTTAAGGTTTCTGAAAATTCTTGATTACTGACTGGCATAGGCGCTGTAGCATTGATAATACCCGTGAGTGAAGTTTGGTAGACTGCCGCTAACAAAACAGCAACCATGTCATCAATATGTATCCATGACATAAATTGCTCACCGCTAGCAATAGGTCCACCAAGGCCAAATTTGAATGGCAGTAACATTTTTTGCAACGCACCACCGTTTTCAGCCAAGACAATACCGGTTCTTATAATGCAAACGCGGGTTTTATCTGACGCGGCAGTTTGCGCTATTGCTTCCCACTTTTGGCAAACCTTGTGACTAAACTCATCGTGTATCTCTTGGTAGCTCTCATCTATCGCTAATGCGCCTTGGCGGCCATAAAAGCCGATAGCACTGCCGGAAATTAAACTATGTGGCGGATTAGTCGCTGCTTGTATTTTTTCAACTAGCTTTTGGGTTATTTTCCAGCGACTTTGGCAAATAGTATTTTTTTGTGCCTTTGACCATCTTTTGTCAACAATGGCTTCACCGGCTAAATTAATAACCACATCAAGTTCATTAAAGTCAATATCGCCAAGTGTACTGATAAATTCAATATTATCAGGCAGTATGTTAGCGGTTTTTGCAGGATTACGGGTTAAAACAATAATGCGTTCGGCATTCAGGTGCTGGATCAGTGCTCGACCTATTAGGCCGCTACCTCCGGTAATAAGAATATTCATCATTGTTCCTTGAGTTAACGCTTGTCTAAATAAGTTATTTTCCATTTAGACATATTAGTTTTATATATTAGTTTTATATAATAGTTATACCGCAAAATTTAGTTTATGGATCACTGTATAAGGATATAAGGTAGCAATAAACTATAGCAGCACAGTGTGTTAGCAATGTAACACAGGTAATAAAAAAAGCTCCCACAGGAGCTAATTTTTCATCAGGCAAGTAAAGAAAAATTTAGTAGTAGAGGTCTTCTTTGTTGTGCGCTTGAGGATCTTCAATAATCTCTTCAAAGCCAACGGCAAAACTGTCGTTGTGATCGGTATTTGCCATATAAATAGTACGGGTTGAACCATCAATCCAAGTCACCGTGCCACTACCTTTTTTACTACCGCATTTCATACCAATATGTATGTCTGTAAATTCCACTGTCTTTTCTCCTCGTTTGTTGTCGAACATCGAATCGAACTGTGCATTCGATTAAGCAAACGCTACAATTTAATTAGAGCATACACCGCTAGAATAGTTCAAATATTACGCGATTAACGTGCTTTTTTTTCGACAGTAGGGAGTTATTATAAAGGGAAAAATATGCATATCTAGTTAATTTTTAAGGCTTAACACTGATACCTAAAACAGCCGGCTTGTTAGCCCCTGTTACCGCGGGAATGTTACCAAAAATATTTTTATCAAATGCTAAGGCTAGCCAAGCAAATGCCATGGCCTCTAATGAATCACTGTTAATATTTTTGGTTTGAGTATTTACGACTGAATGGTTGTTAAGCTTTTGATTTAATAATGAAACTAAGTAATTATTTTCAATGCCGCCACCACAAAGGTATACGTCAGACTTGGTACTTAGTTGGTTGATTTCTTGCGCGATTGTTTCGGCGGTTAAGGCGGTTAATGTTGCTTGAATATCGGCAGGTTTTAATTGGCTTTGGTCGGTAAATTTTGCTAACCATTGGGCGTTAAAATACTCTCGTCCAGTACTTTTAGGGGCAGCTTGTGAGAAGTAGGGTTCACTTAACATCGCTTGCAGTAATTTATCGCAGACTTGACCTGAATTGGCCCACTGGCCTTTAGCGTCATAGCGCCCTGACTGGTGCAGTTCAAACCAATAATCCATTAGGGCATTGCCTGGACCGGTATCAAAACCCGTGGTTTTATGGGGGGCATTTTTTGGTAGAAAGGTAATATTAGCAATACCCCCAATATTGACCACAAAAACGTCTTTTTCAGTTGAGCCAAAAATAGCTTGGTGAAAAGCAGGTACTAATGGCGCTCCCTGACCACCTAGAGCAATATCTTTGGTTCTAAAATCACCAACCACACGAATGCCGGTCAATAATGCTAAGGTTTGTAAACAGCCTATTTGCAGGGTAAAAGGCGTTGTTATCTGTGGGTTTTTCACCGGACGGTGTCGAATGGTTTGCCCATGACAACCGATGGCGGTGATATCTGCTGAAGAGAGTTTTTCTTGCTGTAAAAATTTTATAATGGCTTGAGAAAATTGCTGAGCTAACTCGATATTAAGGCTACCAGCGCGATCAATTTCATTAGCGCTAGCGTTATATAAACTCATTATTTTTTGTTGAGTGTTGTTATCGTAAGCCTGATAATAGCTTGCAACTAAACTTGCGCCATTGGCTTGTTCTGGTTGATCACCATCAAATTCGACTAGCGCGAGATCAATGCCATCGGCGCTAGTGCCTGACATTAGGCCAATATATCGCATTTTGTTGCTCATATTATTCCGCGCTTGACTGCATACTGAGCATTATACGTCGTGAACCCATCAGCTCTGCTAGTCGCTGTTTTGCTATCACGTCAAATGCTTGTCGATATTTACTGCTAATAGGTTCAGCGTCTGGCAGTTTCACCGTTCTAGGATTGCGATGTACACCATTCAGTAAAAATTCATAATGTAAATGTGGCCCTGCTGCTAAGCCGGTAGAGCCGACATAACCAATGACCTGTCCTTGTTTGACGCGTTCGCCTTTTTTAACGGCCCGTTTTGAAAAGTGAATATATTTGGTTTCAATGCCGTTGCCATGCTGTAGAAATACGTGGTGGCCATTATACTTGTCGTAACCCGCTTGTACGACTTTACCATCACCTGCGGCAACAACGGGTGTGCCTGTTTTAGCCGCATAGTCAGTTCCACGGTGAGCTTTCCAACGTTTTTGTACTGGATGGAAACGTTTGAGTTTAAAATTAGAGCTAATATATTTAAAGCTGACCGGCGCCCGCAAAAAGGCTTGGCGCATACTTCTGCCTTCTGCAGAGTAATACTCGCCGTTAGTGTAGCGAATGGCTTGAAAAGTCTCACCTTGATTAATAAATTCTGCTGCGACTATGTTGCCAGTGCCAATAAACTCACCTTCAACATATTGGTTTTCATAAACCACATTAAAGCTATCGCCTGCACGAATATCCAAAGCAAAATCAATATCCCAGCCGAAAACATTTGCTAAGTTGATAATCTGCCCATCATTTAGACCCGCAGAGGCAGCAGCAAGCCAAAAATTTGCTTTAATTACGCCATGGGCAATAGCTTCACGGATCTCAACACTTTTGCTCTCTTTATAAGCGTGATATTGCTGATTTTGTAAATTAACGAATAAGGTCTCATTTTTTGATAACGGATACTCAAGTGAGACTAAGTTACCTTCACCGTCTTTACCTATGCGCATGATGTCGTCAACACTGAGTTTTTTCAGCAATTTACTACCTTCACCTTCGGCGGTGATCACTTTGTAAGTAGTGGTAGCATCTAAGCTATTGCGTTTAAATATTTTTGCTAGCGAGTCGCCATTTTTTACCTTAACCGATTGCCACTGCAATTGTGCCGCGTCTTCTTCAATATTACTCGGCAGATCCCTGATAGGCTCTTGTGTAATTTGTAACGCGTCGATGGGTTGAACGGGTAATTGAATACTAACGGGCGGATCAACATAACCTGTCTGCTCGGGTATAGCGACTTGATAGCGCTGGCCCACTTTAAATTCGACATCGTTACTCAACGTTGCTTGATCACTGCTCTTTAACGGCATGATTAATAAAAATAACACTACAACAGCACATGCAGTAATAATTATTTGATGCTGTTTTGGCAGGGCAAAATATAAATTTTTTATATTTTTCAAAAAGATAAGGCCTATAAATTGAGTTTTAATGCGACAACTGTTTTTTATTATAACAAAATAATATCGTGCTAAACAATGATAGGGTTTTCACCACAGTTAAAATTACAGTAGAATTCGACAATTAATTAATTTATTTGTTATATACCCGCACCTTGAAGTGGAAAGTGTATATACACCCCTGTGGAGCCTAGTCATGTCAGATGTAAGCCAAGCGTTTGCAGAAATAAAACGCGGTGCAGAAGAAATTCTGCTAGAAGATGAATTGTTGGCCAAGTTAAAACTAGGAAAACCGTTAAAAATTAAGGCTGGTTTTGATCCAACAGCACCAGATTTACATTTGGGTCATACCGTATTGATAAATAAGTTACGGCAGTTTCAACAGTTAGGTCATGAGGTTATTTTCTTAATTGGTGACTTTACTGGCATGATTGGTGATCCCACCGGTAAAAATGTTACGCGCAAGGCCTTAACGAAAGAAGATGTTTTAGCAAACGCTGAAACGTATAAAGAACAAGTATTTAAAATTCTAGACCCAGCGAAAACCACGGTTGCCTTTAATTCAACGTGGATGGAAAAACTTGGCGCCGCAGGTATGTTAAAGCTAGCTTCACGCCAAACCGTTGCGCGTATGATGGAACGCGACGATTTTAAAAAACGTTATAATGGCGGCCAAGCCATTGCCATTCATGAGTTTATGTATCCGTTAGTGCAAGGTTGGGACTCAGTGGCTTTAGAGGCTGATGTTGAATTAGGTGGTACCGACCAGAAATTTAATTTATTAATGGGCCGTGAACTGCAAAAGGCAGAAGGGCAACGTCCACAAACTGTGCTTATGATGCCATTACTTGAAGGCTTAGACGGCGTGCAAAAAATGTCTAAGTCGTTAAATAATTATATTGGTATTACTGACGCACCGAATGATATGTTTGGTAAAATCATGTCGATTTCTGATGATTTAATGTGGCGCTACTATGAGCTACTTAGCTTTAAACCGATTGATGTGATTAATGGTTATAAAGAAAATATTGCCGCAGGCTCTAATCCTCGTGATGTGAAAATTGACTTAGCTAAAGAGCTAATTGAGCGTTTTCATGACAAGGCAGCAGCTGAAGCGGCTCATCAAGAATTTATTAATCGCTTTCAAAAAGGTGCTGTGCCTGACGACATATCAGACATAGACGTGATTGCCCAAAATGGTGAAATTGCCATTACTAACTTGTTAAAAGAAGCCGGTTTAGTCGCCAGTACTTCTGAAGCTATGCGCATGATAAAGCAAGGTGCGGCGAAAATTGAAGGCGAGAAAGTTGTCGACAATAAGCTGATGATCAGTGTTGGCTCAACGGCCATATACCAAGTCGGTAAACGTAAATTTGCTAAGGTTACGGTTAAGTAAACCCTATCAAATTAACCTGTTGTTAAGAAGCCAGTAGTTGTTACTGGTTTTTTTATCGACAGTAAGTACCGTCAGTTTTATTTCCAGAAAAAATAAGTACCGACATCTATGTAGGCAATGTTAAGTTCACATGGTTGTTTCTAGCCATATCGATCATTGCTCTTGCATTGCCCTGATGACTTTAATCTTTTTAAGAACAAGGCCTTGCGAGATTAACACCTTGATATATGTCGATGTTAAAGGTGAGC
This sequence comes from Colwellia sp. MB3u-45, assembly GCF_014077005.1. Taxonomy (GTDB): domain Bacteria; phylum Pseudomonadota; class Gammaproteobacteria; order Enterobacterales; family Alteromonadaceae; genus Cognaticolwellia. The sequence continues at coordinate 46,442 of NZ_JACGVC010000044.1, forward strand.
GATATCATAGGAAAAGTTGTAATTTACAACTAGCTTGGTAATCTAGGGGATTATTTATTGTTTGAAGTTAACATGACAAATATTAGATTACTTAGCTGCTTGGCGTTAATAATCAACCTTGTTGCTTGTTCATCTATGAACAGCGCTACCACGTCATTTCGTGATGGCTTTGATTTTTCGGCCGTTGAAAGCTATAGCACTTATGGTCGTAACTCCGCCTTTGGTGATTTACAAAACCTCAACGACACTATCCGAAACACCATTGAACTGGCTATTGAGCAAAGCTTTAACGAAAATGGCTTTCGTTATAAAACTTTTATCAAGGCCGATATACTTATTGCTTATCACGTGCTTGATAACAATTTTGCCGAACTTAAAAAATATGATCAGCAGGTAAAATATTGTGGTTATTGTTTAAGAGCAGGCAAAAACACGCGCCTAGAGTTAGAAAAAAAGCTAGACCCCGGTAGTTTGATTATCGATATTATCGACCCAGAAAATCAACGTTCAGTCTGGCGCAGTATCTATCCGTTAGGTTTTAAACCTCAAGATAATAGCCGCGAAATGCAGGAAAAAATTAGTAAAGCGGTTGATAGCATGTTGCGCGATTATCCTCGTGGCAAAAATATAAGCCAAATTGTTAACTTAAAGGAGCAGCTTACATGACGATTAAGTGGCTAGTTATTACATTATTTACCTTGACCTGTTTTATGGTCATTCTACTCGGTTTGGGCTATTTTCTGTCGGAAAATGAAAAAGCCACCATGCCACCTAAGTACCCATTGGCGCAACAGACTCAGCTACAGCAAAAAAAGCCGCTTTTACGTCAAAGTATGACCGATGTGGCCAAACCAGAAACTGACGCTAACATTATGAATAACTTTGAAAACACATTGATCAACAACTTAACTTGCATCACGTTAGCACAGTGCCAAGTCGTTACCGTTAAATTCAAAAATATCGACTGTAAGTTAGCCAGTAATCTTATAGGAGCATCACAGCTTAAAAAAATAGCCACGCAGCGTATTACTATGAACACTTGCCCAACGGTAAATCCGCAAAGCCAACTCGCTTGTCAGCAAAATATTTGCACGCTAGTGAATACGCTCAATTAGTGTTAATGATCATCTCACCCGTCGCTTAAAAGGCTGTTTAAGCGGCGTTAATTATTTTTGCTAGCGCAACGTTTATACAACCAGCGCTAAAAATAATTGTCTTGCCTAAATAGCTTTTAATTATCAGCCAAACGAGCATCTTGAATGGCTTTGGGTATATAATAAGGCATTGTTTTTAATAAATTGTATCTGATATGACCTTCCCCGACGATGAAACAGGCCAAGTATTAACTGAAATGCAAGCTGCGGGCATTAACTTAAATGAAATGCATCCAGTAGTATTTTTCCATTTATTTGAAAAAGAAATACAAGCGCAAGCTATGATCGAGCATTTAGCTGAAAAAGCGCCAGACATGGTGGTAACGCTAGAACCCGACGAGTTACCCAATGTGTGGGATTTAAACTGCACAGTAACCATGACACCAAGTTATGACGCTATTGTCGCGCAAGAAGCTGAGTTTGAGCTGCTAGCAACAAAATTTGAAGGCTTCAACGATGGCTGGGGTATTGAGGCTTAATAACTTGATTTGATTTGACTTGAGTTAATCTAGCTTGAGTTAACTTACTTGAGTGAATATAGCTTAGCTCGAGTTAACTTAGTCTGAGTTGAAAATAACGGTTCGCCCAAAGATTTCGTTGATATATCATTGTTGCTAAAAATGTGTCTATTAACGTTTTCTAAATAACTGATACTATGAGATATTAACATTAGCTAAATAAGAAATATTGTGCTGAGTTTACTAAAATTTATCCATAATAGAGTGCTTTAAGCACAAAGAAATATAGTGCCATAGGCACAAGGATACAGCGCTATTTGCGCAGGGAGTTTCAACAATGTTCAATAAATTAATACCATTATCGCTGCTCGTTTTCTTAACAGCATGCGGCACAACTCAACCACCCCCGTACCAAAAAGATAGAAACCCTGAAGACAGAGATCAATACAGCGGCGCTGAAGGGCTAACCCAGCAACAAAAAGATCAAACTTATCTAATGAATAAAGCACTATCTGAGCAATGCACTACAGCTAAAATAGATTTGGCGATCGCAGTAACCGACAACAACGCTAGTGAAATTAAGCAACAAAATGCACTCATTAGCCGTACCTGTATATAAGTAAATTAATAGGCCTGATAAGTGTGTGCTGTGTTAACTGGGTGGCGTAAAATCAACCAAGCTATTGCTGTTATTACAAAATGTTGTAGTGTTTTTTTAAGTTTGGAAGAGGGAGTTTTCATTATTTTTTTAAAACGAAAGCTGCAGTTTAGCTGTAAGTTAGCAATGGTCATCGCTGCAAAGGTTGGGTGTAAATATATAGAATAAATAAGAGGGCTCTTTTTTAGAATAAAAGGGACATCTCCTCTTATTCAGTTGTTAGTCATTTAATTAATGTTGGAAATGTCATGGATGAATGATCAGTAATTGAACTATGAACACAACAGAGAGAAAGTATTCTTGGAATATGGCGTAATTTGCTCATAGTAGCAGCTGATCAAATGTAATCCAGATAGTCTCTTTATTCAATCATTGGTTCCTAGACAAGATACGCAAGATCTCAATTTTGGTTTTCATATAGCGATTGATATTACTGTAGTTATTTCCATATTAGTTTTATCAGGGGTATTAAAAAGCGCTAACAAGAAAATTAGCTAGGTCGCTCAATAGTTAGCTGTTTTATACAGTTCCTAATTATTATCATCTAGCTTACTTATTAATCAGTTTTTTCTACCTAAGTCAAAAAAACAGGCTATTCACCTGTTTTAAAATTTCTCATTCAGTTATCCCATCGCAGATTATTATGCCAGTTCCTTTGCTCTGTATCTGCTGTAATCGCTATACTGCGTGACAGCTTTAACCTGTTAATCGCCTAGTGAACTTCAGTAGGTCCATGACGATTTAGAATATCCATTATTTCCTGTTTTGCACTCTCTGGCATCATTACCTTGATCTGTGAAATTTTTTCATCGATAAAAAAATTCTCCCTGGGGATATCTTTATTCACCAGTTCATCAGCGACATTTGTAAGGGCATCTTTATCTTTATATTTTGCTGTAATAGTTTTGTACATGACAGTTTTCTCCTGTTTGGCCAATATCTTCTATAAGCTAAAGTCGATCTTGTGAGACGTTAAAACTGTTTTGAGATACGTTTTATGCAAGACCCTACAAAAGGAACTGCCTTGATATAAACACCGACTCACACGACCTGAGTAAAAATATCATTCTCCTTTCTCACTTATACTTTAGAACAGAGCATTGAATACTGCCAGTTTGTCGAACATTTCCTGCCAAAATTTATGAGAGAAAATAACTAGCAGATAGATGCCCTAATTATTCCCCACAACTCCTGAAAACAGCGCCTGAAAAGCCGGCGCAACGAGTCGAAAGTACTAGATGTGTTTGACGCCTACTTCATCCATGTAGATGTTCAGATGAGTATCATCCATATTGCTGAACTGTGAGTCCATCTCGGTATAAACAGTGACTTAGATATCGGCCTTGTTGTTAATAACCAAGGTAAAGATCAACAGTAATAATAGAGTAAGCAGGTGAGGATATTGAGTTATTTACGACTAAAAAATAAACTTGAATATCACAAGTTTATTGAAAGTTATTAGCCGCTCTATTAGCATTATTGTACTGGTGACAGCAAATAATTTCTTGATGCTTATAGCCAGAAAACAACTCATCCGTTTAATAGATACGCTTAATAAATACTGTATTTCAGGCGGCGTTCGCCGCACCTTTTTATACAGTGAAGATGAACTCAGTGATAAAATCTTTGAACGCAGGCATACTGGGGTGTGTTCATTATTTTGTCGCGCAGCAAAGAAAAATTTGTTGTTTGGTTTTCAATTTTTTGGTTTTTAAAGCTTTAAAAATTTCCAAAAATCATTACTTTATTCCGTCCTCTTTTCTTTGCCTCATACATTGCCTTATCGGCGCACTCCATCAACAGAGCTTGCTCTGTTGCGTGCTGAGGATAAATTGCCACACCAATACTTGAGGAAATATTCAGCAGTTCATCATTATCCATGACAAAATCATTTTCCAAAGTTATTCGTATTTTATTGGCTACGTCCTCGGCGTGCTGATAAATAGTAGGGAGAATCACTACAAACTCATCCCCACCTAAACGTCCAACGGTGTCGGTAGTGCGCAAACAAGCTTGAATACGGTTAGATACTTCGATTAATAACCAATCACCAACATGATGGCCATAGCTATCATTTATTTGTTTAAAGTCGTCTAAATCAATAAAAAGAATAGCCATATTTTTTTCATTGCGATCAGTAAAAGCTATCGCTTGTTTTAATCTGTCATTGATCAAACGACGATTAGGAAGCTGGGTTAACTGATCATACGAGGCTTGCTTATTAAGACGTATTTGCAGATTTTTTTGCTCAGTAATGTCATAATTTACGCCAACAATTCGAATCGCTCTTCCGGCATGGTCAAAAGAGGTTTTTGAGACCGCTTTAATATAATGCACTGAGTTATCTGGCCACAAAACACGAAATTCGAGGCTATATTCTCGCTCATTTCTAAGCGCCGCCTGTATTTCACCGTCAACATACGCTTGGTCGTCTATATGTATTCTGGAAAACCATGCCTGTTGTAAATTTTCAACGTTTGACTTGTCTATATCATATAATCTGTACATAACAGAGTCCCAATTCAAAATGTTATTTTTAACATCCCAATCATAAATTCCGACAATTCCAGCTGATGCGCCTGCTTTTAATCGGTCGATCAATACTTTTGATTCCGCGCTTGCCTCGCGGGCTTTTGTACTGCTACGGGCAATATTTAGCAGTACAAACAGTAAAAGTACCGATAAAGTTGTGCCAGTAAAACCGATTAATGTAGCTAAGTTGTTTTTAAGAATACTTTCAAAAACGTAGGTGCTGCGAAAGTGTAGAGTCCAATTTCGGCCTGGAAACTCAATGGTTTTAACAACAGAAAAACGCGGTGTAAATGCTTTTATATCAGGATTAGAGACAGAGTCTGGCTTAATTTTGGGGCTGTAAAGGAGATCTTCTATCGCTTGTGAATCTCCATCATATATTGAAAAATTTATTTGGTAATTTTTAGCACTTAAGAGAATGCCTTCAATCAGATCATCCATGCGAAATGGGCTGTATACATAGCCGATGAGTTCTTTTTGGCGCTGGGCTATGTTTTCAATGGCTGCTCCATTTTGATATAAAGGGAGATACATGAGAAATCCATTCTGCAAATCATGGTCACTTTCCTGAACCAGCTTAACCTTAGCGGAAAGTGCGACATTACCATTGTCGCGAGCAATGTCCATGGCGATATGACGAGACTTTTCTGAGTACATATCGTATCCAAAGGCGCGCTGATTTCTAGCTGTGAATGGCTCAAGATAGAGAATGCTACTGTATTGTTCACGCAGACCTGCTGGAAAAACATTAAATTCATTAAAGCCCTCTAGCCTCAGTGCATTGACAAATATGTCTTTTTCTTTTGGCTTCAACATAACAGCATAACCAATACCTTGAATGCCAGGCCAACGTTTATCAACTTCCAACTTGCTGACATAATCATGAAATTCTTGACGACTGACATGAGTACTGGCTTTAAATAATCCTATACCGCCGCGCAGGACTTGCTCATATCCTCGCATACGTTGTTCGATCGCTTGAAGGGTTTGGGCGACCTCAAAGGTGAATAAATCTTGAGTATGACGTTGATGAGATTTGTTAGTGAGCGACCAAGCAATATAGGTTACAGACAAACTTAATAAAAATATCAGCCAAGGGGAGTAAGTACCTCGAAAAAAGGCCAGAAAATTTTTTCTATTTGGCGCCCTGTCGGCATTATTTTCTGTGTCGGTAAATTTACTTGCCATTAAAGTCTCCCACTAAAAAGTCCCCCACTAATTTTTTCAAAAATGTGTACGATTCACTCTGAACAATCAGTGCATTATAAATTGAAATCGACAGTATTAAAAGACCAAAGCACATATCTGAACTATTCGAGAGCTTTGATTTTGCGGGATTTAACCTTATATACCTGACTGTTGGAACAGGTCTTTGACCAAGAAAGGGTGGTTTTGAAAATGTTAGGTATGGGTTTTATTCTGTATTTATAGACGCTATATCTATAGGGTCTAGCTTTAGGGTAAAAGTGAATGGTTTTTATATAAACAAGCTTATTTCAACGACCATGCCAGCGATGATGCACAGGAGAAATGACCATTCACTTTTTCTACTGGGCTCAAGCTGTTAAAGCACTAAAATAGGGGGTTAGGTTTTGCTATTATAAGCACTAATGATATGAGCAATATCTACTGTGCTTCCTTGTTGAACTCGCTTGTAATGCTTGAGTGTTTTATCTAAATACTGTTTAACGACACTTGCTTGTTCAACGCTAACTGATTGCCAAATGTCATGACCTACAGGGCTAATTTCTTTATGAGTATCGCTTGTTGATGAAACCAATATCACTTCATAGTAGCGGCGATTATCTTTAACTAACACTTCATTTTTCAAACTGAACTTTAGCGCGATTAATTTTTCACGTAGTGCAAATTGTTGGTTGACCGGACAGAGCAAAAAATCAATCTTCATGTCGGGATGTTTTTGCTGAATAGCATCAATGAATTGGATCATTAAGTCACCGCCAATACCCGCAATGATGACTAAGTGTTTGCCTTGGTATTGTTGCAAGGGTAACTTGGCGACATCAAGACAATGTGTTTTCCACGCTGAAATCGAATATGGGAAAAACTCTTGTAGCTTACTTTCTATTGCTGTTATTAGCTCAGGCACTATATCAACAAAATGTATATTTTGGCCCGCTTGTCGAGACAATAAACTTGCCCCTAAAAAGCCGTGATCACAGCAGCAATCCCAAATGTGGTTATAATCCGCGGTTACCATTTGCTCAATATGCTGTAATCTTTTACTGAGTTTCAATTAAATAGCCTGTATTACGATTGTAAATGATCGCATTGTAATGGTTTTATTGCTTTTTGCGAAGTTGAAAAAACAACTAAACTTAACTCAGGCATCGATAATTAATTGAGCAATATCCAACCCTCTACTGGCTTGAATCAATCAGTATAATTAGGCGTTTTTTTGATAACTACCGCCAGTAAACAGGTAGTAGATTAATCTTTAGCGCTGACTATTACGGTATTGATTCTGTGCTTGCCAGACCTTTATTTGTAGTGAAAATAAACTCAGTAGCACAATTTTCAACAGCGTTATTATGGGAATAAAAATAAGTGCTAAGCCTTGAAATAACCTGTCTTTATTGATGTCTGCGTTTAATACAAAGGATTGATGCGGTATCTAAAGCAATAAAAACTATGTTATCGTTATTGTCGCTAACATAGTTCTTTAGGTGTTTAATCGACTAATTACCGCGCTAGTTATTAACTAACCCACAAGCTTGTAAGTTAGCTTTATGAGGGGTTTTTCTGTCAATATTGTCAGCAGGTTTGAGCATGAATAAAACTATTGCGCTAATAGGTAGTTCGAGACGGGATGGCAATACAGGGAAATTAATTGATCTAATTGCGGGTCAATTACGTATTGAGGTTTTAGATTTAGCATTAAAGAATATTTCACCTTTTGATTATAATCATAAAAATTGTGGGGATGATTTTTTACCCCTTATGGATAGGTTATTGAAATATGAAAATATAGTTTTTGCCTCACCGGTATATTGGTTTGCTATGAGCGCTCAAATGAAAATATTCATTGATAGAATGTCTGATTTGTTGTCTGTACAAGCGTTAAAAGATCAAAGGTGTGCATTAAAAAGTAAAGTAGGTTATATCGTGTCGACTTCAGGCAGTGAAGTGATAGACCATTCTTTTATGAATTCTTTTACAGATACATTTGAATATTTAGGTATACACTATGGTGGTTTTGTCCACTTGGACTGTAAAAATGGCTTTGATGTATTAGTGGCTGAAAAGGCTGTTAAACATTTTGTTAATAAGCTAAACCAAACCGTATGAATGGCACAATGTAATTTACTCAAGCGGGCGCTAAACAGTTGGCTAGTGGCCGTTTTTCGCAATTATAGCCAGCTATCTTTCGCCGTTTAGTCGGCGTAGGTATGATTTTCACTATGTTCAACATGAGGAAATAAAATGACAGATATAAATATTGGTATAAATAAAGAAAATAGAACAGAAATTTCAGATGGTTTAAAGCAGCTTTTAGCAGACTCTTATACGCTGTATTTACAAACACATAACTTTCATTGGAATGTAACTGGCTTACAATTTCGTGAATTACATTTAATGTTTGAAGAGCATTACACAGAATTGGCAATTGCTGTCGACGATATTGCTGAACGTATTAGAACACTTGATGTGCCAGCACCTGGTACTTATAAAGAGTTTGCAAAACTTAGCTCGGTTAAAGAAGTAGACGGAGTGCCAAGCTCAGCTGAGATGGTTGAATTGCTCACTAAAGGTCACGAACAAGTGATTAAAACTTGTCGTAAAGTCTTAAAAATTGCCCAAAGTGCTGATGATGAATCAACGGCATCGTTAGTTTCTGACCGTATGCGTATACATGAAAAAACAGCTTGGATGCTAAGAGCGACTACAAAAGCATAACCCATAATACATAAGCCATAATAATAGGTGTCGCACAGTCGACACCTATTCGACGGCTTACCAACCCAATACTCTTCTTTGTATGTTAATAATGTCATGTTAGCCCTAGGCTAAAAGCATTAGCATGAGTCATCAAATTAAACACTATTATACCAATCTCATTAATTATCTGATCCTTTTTACTGGTTAAAATAACCCACTACTGCGTTATTTATTTAATAATTAGAACAACTAGTGATTAAAATAAATACCTTATATTTGGCCATTTTTCCTGCGTATAAAGTAGACCACCTAATTAATGAAATTAATGGTATTAGTGTATTCATTGTTTAGGTCCGCTCTTAGATTCAAATAGTCAGTGACTCTCTTAAATCCTGATGAATGTTAGGAGTACAATAAATACCTCATTTCACTAACCTCAAATCACTAACCCTATAGCCAACAATTTACCAGCGATTGCCGACGGGTGTAATTTACGCCTATAAGTGCTTTAAAAGGATAAAAAAAGTCGAGTTTCTCTCATGCTTGGTTTATATTTAAGCCACTATATTTCACTCGTTAATAGCAGTATTTTGCTAGCAAGCATCAGATGAGTATTGTGTGGTGATATCAATAAGGTCACTGCTCATGATTCTTTCGTGTGAACTTAATTGATTTATACTATTAAAGCCTCGCATTTACGGGTGTTAACCTAAGGAGTTGGTAATGCCGACAAATAAACATAAACGAAAAACAGCTGCTCATGCTAAACCTAAAGCAGCAAAATATGCACTATCATCTCGGTTGATAACGCTACACCCAAAAGCTTTTATTTCCGTAGGTTTGTGCTTTGTTGCATTAGGCTTATATCTTTTGGCTTTTGAAGCTAAAAATAATGCCATGTTTGGTGTCGCTATGTTGTCTCTTATTGCGGGCACAGCAACCACAATTTACGCGAACTTTGCTATGCCGAAGAAAAAGCAGACAAAGTGAATGTTTAACGGTTATCTATTGATATAACTATTGATATAACCACAGTTAAGCATTAAAACTGAGACAATATGAAGAAAATATTTGCGGAATATAAAGCCTTTGCTTTGAAAGGCAATGTGCTAGATATAGCTATTGGTATTGTCGTAGGCGGCGCTTTTGCTACCATTACCAGTAGTTTAGTGGCTAATGTTATTGCGCCAACCATAGGTTTATTTACCAGCGGCGTGGATCTGGCCGATTTGTTCTTGGTGCTAAAAAATGGTGTACAGGGTGGCCCATATCCCACCTTAGTACTTGCCAATAAAGACGGTGCGGTAACGCTCAGTTATGGTTTGTTTATTAATAGTGTCTTCAGTTTTATTATCGTGTCTTGGTTTGCCTTCATCTTAGTTAAGGGCATTAATCGTATAAAGGACGCAGAGTCAAAGCAAGTAGACAAGGCAACTAAAAATTGCCAATTTTGTTATTCAGTTATCAATATTAAAGCGTCTAAGTGCCCACAATGCACAGCAAACTTAGGGTAAATTTACAATTTAAAGCTAGCTTACTATCCCCTCGATTTTTTGCCCATGATTGTTTTGCTCTGGTTGAATTATGTGAAAATCGAATACGGTTTCGCGTCAATGCCTAGTGGCTAAACGCCACACCATATATCAACAATAATCAGGCGAGTCACTGAACAAGGTAAATACAGCTATTCCCGTTATAGCCTGATTATTCATCACTAACACACTGGCGTGTTAAGTTTAATAAAATGACACTGCGACTGAACATATTAGTCACTGCCGCTATGACTTTTAACCCATAGCTTTGTCAGATAAAACTCAATCCGAAGCTGTTAAATGTTTGTGTTGACCATTGACTTTTAGTTAGTGTACTAACTATTTATTTTGGTGTGTTTAAATTTATCTCTAGGTTTTTATAAGTTATTTTGTTTTTATATTCAAATAAATAAAATTTGAACTATAATTATAGTATGTACTCTAATTATAGTAACAAGTAATTTCGTTCCATATAAAGTAAGGAACTTGTACGCAAATCATCGTAAATTATTATTGGCGTATGAGAGCGAAAATTCTGACGTTTTGATGAAAATTAATTGTTAAATATAACGAACAAAGATGGAGAAAGTGATGTTAGTCAATTTGGAAGCGCTAAATGGCAGTACTATTCATGCAGTAGATGGTGAAGTTGGGCAGATAACCGATGTGTATTTTGATGATAGACACTGGACCATAAGATTTATGGTCGTTGATATTCAACCTTGGGTACCCTTAAGTGAAAAAACCTTAATAAGCCCTATATCATTGCTTGAATACGACATTGAAGCGCAGCAACTTAACGTGTCTATAACAAAAGATAAGGTTAAGAACAGTCCACAAATCGATGAACACGAAACAGTTTCCCGTGAGTTTGAAAAGAGCTATTTTGATTATTATGCTTATGGTTACTATTGGGTGGGGCCTGGAGCATGGGGTGAATACGCATACCCAATGGCTTTGGTTAATCCCAATACATTGTCAAAAGATAGCAGCGAAAGTGAAGATACTAAAACTAGCAATCATCTTCGTTCAACCAATGAGATTACGCATTACGGTATAGATGCTTTAGATGGCAAAAAAGGCTATATCAAAGACTTCATTTGTGACACCGATAGTTGGTCTCTGCTTTACATTGTGGTTGATACCCGTGATTGGCTACCTGGCGGCAAAAAAGTACTGATCTCTCCAAAGCATTTAGATAAGTTAAATTGGCAAGAAAAATCGGTTACCTGTAATCTTAATTTTGAGCAGATACAAGCATGTCCAGAATACAACGAAGACAAATTGAATGATGTTGAGTATCTAGCAGAAGTTAAAAATAAACTCATGTTCAATAAGTAGTCAGATTAACTATATTCTCACAATAATATGCCTATTATTACATAGGCATAAAGTCAGTCGACGAAAAATTTTCAAGCTACTATTCTCAAGCTACTATTCTCAAGTAATTAAAGGATAACTAAATGCAAAAAAATGACGACAATAAAACCTCTAAGAGTGGCGAGATAACCGATATATTATATGGCAGTGAAACGGCCAAAGCCCTGACTAATTTTACCATTAGCGAGCTAAAAATGCCGCGGGCCTTTCTTTGGGCACTAGCGACAATAAAAAGCGCCTGTGCACAAGCTAATCAAGAGTTAGGGCTGCTTGATGCCGATAAATCTGCTGCTATTCAAGTGGCTGCCAAAGAAGTGGCTGACGGCTTTCACCTTAATCAGTTTCCCATTGATGTATTTCAAACCGGCTCGGGCACCAGCACTAACATGAACGTGAATGAAGTTATTGCCTCGTTAGTCAAGCGACATAGTCAGCAAAAAATTACTCTTCACCCAAACGATGACGTGAACATGGGGCAAAGCTCTAATGACGTTATCCCGTCATGTATCCACTTAAGTGCAGCAAAGCTTATCTCTGATGAATTGTTACCCTCACTACAACATTTGAGCGATACCTTGGATGCAAAAGCAAGTGAACATCACAACACGATTAAAACCGGCAGAACGCATTTAATGGACGCTATGCCATTGAGTTTCGCTCAGGAAATAAGTGGCTGGAGCAGCCAAATTAGTTATGCAAATGACCAGCTTAAAAATAGCTTACCTAGCTTATGCAAACTGGCTATTGGTGGCACGGCTATCGGTACAGGTGTAAACACACATCCTGAGTTTGCTGCGATTGTAACACGGGTATTAAGCGAAAGAACTGGGTTAACACTGAGCCCAGCGGATAATTATTTTCGAGCCATCAGTGCTCAAGATACAGCAGTGCAGATCAGTGGTATGCTCAAAACTACGGCGGTTAGTTTGAGTAAAGTCAGTAATGACATTCGTTGGCTGAGCAGTGGGCCATTAAATGGCTTAAATGAATTACAGCTACCTGAACTACAAAAAGGCAGCAGTATTATGCCTGGCAAAGTTAACCCTGTGATCCCTGAAGCGGTACTCATGGCTTGCACTCAGGTAATTGGTAATGACACCACCATTACCTTGGCAGGACAATCGGGCAATTTTCAACTCAACACCATGTTGCCGTTAATTGGCCATACTTTACTGCAAAGTATTCAGCTATTGAGTTCAAGCAGCAGTGCACTGGCTGATAAAGTGATCAAAGACATGCAAGTCAACCATATAATGATCAATGAAAACTTGGTCAGAAACCCAATACTGGCAACGGCATTAACAAATTTGATTGGTTATGACAAAAGCGCTGAAATAGCCAAAAAAGCGCATCAAGAAAAAAGAACCGTATTAGATGTTGCGCTAGAGCTAACCGATATTAGTGAAACCGAGCTTATTGCATTACTCGATCCTAAACGGCTAACAGGCGGATAAAATTGAATATAAGGGTTAGGCGAAAAAATTAGGCGACAAGGTTTATTTCCCATAGCCGATTAATAGCATGCTACAGGCTGATTTTTAACTTAGGTCTTAGGATTTAACTTAGGTTGATAGGGTTTAACTTAGGTCTAGGGGTTAATGCTGAGTGTAAATTTTTTAGGTGAACTAAGCTCGTTGTTAACTTAGTTCACTAGCGATAATTAGCGCTATTTCTTACTGTCTTCTTGCTCAATTATATCAAAAGCCGGTAAGGTCACGCGCCAATAAATAGCCGCTAAACGCAACGACAATGCGCCCATTATTGAGCCAATAATAGCGATATGCTGGGGTAAGTCAACATATAGCAATAAGGTATATAATGTACCCCCTAAGATAGCGGCGGTAGCATAAATTTCTTTTCTTAAAATCATCGGAATTACATTACACAAAACGTCGCGTATCATGCCGCCAGCGACGGCTGACATTGTGCCCATAACAATAGCGACAGGAACTGCTGCACCTAGGCTGAGTGCTTTTTCGGTGCCTAATACAGCAAATAAGGCTAAACCAAAGGCGTCTGAAACCAATAAAAGTCGTTTGGGAATGCGTTTTGGGCAACGAATAAAAATAATAGTCAGTAGCGCAGTAGCCAAAATCACATAAAGATAAACCGGATTTTCGACCCAAAATACGGGTGTTTGTAAAATCACATCGCGAATGGTGCCACCGCCAATCGCGGTCACCGCAGACAGCACCACCACACCAAAGGGGTCAAGTTTATAGCGCCCGGCCATTAATGCCCCTGAAAAGGCAAAAACAATAATGCCGAATAGATCAAGCCGATAGAGTAATTCTGACATTTGTTAAAGTACTTATTTGGTTATTTTATTAGAGGTAAATCTGCAGCTTGCCAAGCATTCATATCACCATCGAGATGGCGAAGATCACTAAAACCGGCAGCCCGTAAGTCATTTTCAGCACTTAGTGCACGACGGCCTGATTTACAATGCACCACGACAGTTTGATCTTTCAAGGCGATAATTTTATTAAGATTTGCATTAATTTGCTTATGGCTGATATTGATCGCGCCTTCAATATGGCCTTCGGCAAACTCTTCAGCCGTACGCACATCTAATATCACGGTTTTATTCGCAGGCGTTGCCATTAAGGTTAACAATGCTTGCTGTGAAATAGTGGTGGTTTGCTCAGCAAAAGTAAAAAGCGAGAATGCGCTCAATAAAACAGCTAATGTTGTGGTGATAAATTTCATCATAAATTCCTATGATCTAGTAAAAATCTAGCCTCTACTTAAAGTGACGTATTTTAAGCTGACTTGTGTTTTAAGCTTGATAGTTTAGCAAAATTGCGGTGATAGCAAAGGCTTTTAATCGCCATTTAATAGTTAACATGGTGAACAGCTGTTATAGCCATTGCTATCATGTCATCTGAGCTTGAATGACTCGGTATTAGACTTGAAATTGAAACACTTACTTACCCGGACCAGCAACAGAATAAGAAATAATGGCCAATAGCATCAGTAATAAAATAAACATGTATAATGCGTAATTTATCCGTTTGCTGGCATGAATAATGTCAGTGGCTTGCGGTTGTCTTGCGTGGTCATTAAAACTGGCTTTACGGACTTTATCACCATTATACATAGCGACACCGCTCAATTTTATTTCTAAACTTAAAGCCAGTACATGCAATAATATGGCGTTGTTGGTTTGGAAAAACTTGCCCCGGATTAAACGCCAATACAGCAAGGTGTTTTGGCCAACTGTGCCAAGTAAAAGCAGCAAGGAAAATAAGCGTGACGGTAACCATTGCAGTAGTGTAACAATATAATTTACTGCCGCGCCAAAGTGCGAAAAACGAACAAGTTTTATATTCCAAGCATAATGCATTTCAAGTAATAAACGAAAAGTTAATGCCGCCAATGGACCAAACAGCAGATAATAAAAGCCAACGCAAACCAGTAATTGTGAGCTACGTAGCACTTGCATCTCAATACAGGCTTTACTCACGCCTAACGGCGATAGTTGCTGGGTATCACGTAATAAATAGGGCGCTATTTTTTGTTTTGCTTGGTAATGGTTATTGGCAACTAACTCTCGTGCCACCCCTTTGCAGGTTTTAGTTAACCCGAAGCTGCCTAATGCAAAGTAAAGTAATAACGCCTGCCAAAGCCAAGGCACTTCAATAAACATTTCAAATAGCGATAAAATCGTCATTAATGGCACTAAAGTTACTAAAATAGCGATTAAGCCTGAAATTTTTTGTTGGCGTGGACTACTACTTTGTTGATTCACTTTGTCGGCAAGGCGCTGACAGTAAAAATTGAAAAAAGCTAACGGTTGCTGAGTAACAAACTGACTGATCAATGCTTTTAACGCTATGAGCAATAATAGCGTTATAGCGGCAGAATACAGCTCTGAGCTGGTTAGTATATTACTCAGGTTTGCCATTAGTTTAGTGTTGTACCTTTTAACGCATCTAACATGCTAATGACTAACTTAGAAGAATTAATCGATGCGGTTTCTAGGTAAGCTTCAAACGAGCTTGGCGACTCTTTGCCGGCAATATCAGACATTGAGCGAATCACCACAAAAGGAATATTAAACTGATGGCAGGTATGTGCAATAGCAGCTCCTTCCATTTCCACTGCGGCCATAGTGGGGAAATTAGCCCTAGCTTTGGCAATGTCTTCATCTTTAGTCATAAAGGTATCACCTGTGGTGATTAAGCCAACCAAAGTTTTCACATTATCAAGTGAGCTTATACCCACTTTTGCCGCGGCAACAAGTTCAGGGTGGGGAATATAGGCCGGCGGGTTAGCCGGTAATTGACCTATTTCATAACCGAAAGCGGTCACGTCAACATCGTGGTAACGCAGCTCTGAGCTGATGACAATATCACCCACTTTAAGTGCTTGGTCAAAACCACCAGCAGAGCCGGTATTAACCACGTAATCGGGCTGAAATTTATCAATAAGTATCGCGGTTGCTAAGGCGGCCGCCACTTTGCCAATACCTGATTGCACAATAACTACGTCAGAGCCATTTAACTGCCCTTGATAAAATGTGTATCCAGCATGCGTGGATGTTTGGCCATTGACTAACTTTGCTTTTAAAATTGCAACTTCTGGCTCCATTGCGCCGATAATGCCTGCTTTCATTAACTTTTATCCTGTAAAGATTTTAGCGAACAGATTTCGCCAAGGTTTATGGGCGGATTATAGCGCGACTTGCGCATAAAATCTTTTAACAATATTTGAAAATAGTATAGCGCTTATCAAGTCTTGCGCCTTCAGCTGATTTCTTCGTTTAACGCTGAAATCAGCGCTTTAAGTGGAGCCGGTAGTTATCAACAAAAAAGCAGACAACAATGTCTGCTTGAGTTTTATTTAGCACCACATACCCAGGCAATAAATAAACTTAGTGAGGTAATGCCGCAACTTGAGCAGAAGAAACCTGTCTAGCCATGGCGGGCGTATCTTTTGCCAACATTGCTTGCGCGGCTGAAGAGGTGAATACACCGGATGGTTTTGGACGCGCTTTCACTAAAGGCGCAGGAATAATTCGACCTTTCACTTTTGGTGCCTGTGTAGGTGCATTATTACCTAATATCCGGCTATTAATACAGCTGCGAATTTCATCGATAGTGTAATTGGCTTTCACTTTTATACGAATATGTGGAATGGCTGCGGCTTCAAGTGTACCGCTAACAAACCAGTCTTTTTTAATCTTGTAGCCTTTACCTTGGGTGTCAACTAAATCAATGACGCCGAGTAATTTCATGCTATCGCGTTCACAAATAACAAAATCTAAATATTTGCTATTAGCATTATTTGTTGCTGTTTGGCCTGCTCGATTTGATACGCCATTGCGAATGCTAACAATATCGGCAAGTTTAACGCGATTAATAATGCGATACCTTGAGCCCATTGCTTGCTCAACCAGGTTTTGAAAGTTTTTTTCTGCGGGCGTAAACAGGGCAGTTTTACGATCGAAAGGAAAGGGGAAACTATTATCGTTTAAGCGGCTAACAAGCACACCAACAATAACAATTAGGCTGATCATGGCAAATAGAATGAGTTCCATATACATCTCCGGCAGTTCAATTTTTTGACGTTTATCTTAGTTAGCTAGATAAAGCAAAAAATGAGCCAGAGATGGTGTTATCTGCTGAGTAGTGCATTAATAAAATTAACTACAGTTAAAGTGGCAAGCAACTCACTGATTTACAATGTTTTATTTTAATTTCTTCACTTATATTACTTGTACTACTTTGGGTACTTAGCTTCTAATGCGACATAAAGTTGTTGCTGGAAATCAACCGCACTGGCGTCTAGAGTATTAACTAAGTTTGCTAACACTTCGTTATCTTCACCACCAGGCCAAATTTTAATATAGCTACCTTCTTTATAACCGTGATCTTGACGGAAGAAATTCAAGGTGTTTTTACCCACATATTGACGAAACAGCTCGTTTAAATCCATCGACATTAAGCGCATGCAGTCCGCCAATGCTAAGGCATCAAAGGCTTTATCACTAAGGGCTTTCGATGCCAAGGCTTCTAAAGCAATTTTGAAATCTTGCTCGCCACTGTTTTGGCCTAATTCAGTGGCTAAGGTCTGGCTAATGTCTTCAATTGAGTCGCCAGTCATTAAGCGTAAACTTAAGCCAAAATGAAAAATATCAACCAGTTCTAATTGTACTTGTGCAATGTCAATTTCTTGGTGTTTCCACCACTTCCAACCATGGTGATCTAGCATTTCTGCACATTCAACCCAAATGGCACGATACCATTCATAATTGTTATCTCGCCAGGTTTCGCTAACCCGTGAATTCATCGCATCTTGCATTGATAACATTTGTGTAATTTGGTTTTTTGCGGTGCTAAGTGAATCGCTCATGCTTGTCTCTATATTATAGGTATTAATCAAATTAGTTGCCGATAGTTTACCGCAGCAACCATAAACTAATACGCTTTGTGGTTAAAGTATTGTGTTAATAATGGCATTATACAATCATTAGATAATGATTAAAAATAATTAAGGAGTCTAACTTTGACAGCTCAAGTGACAACAAAAGTGTCCAACGAAGTACAAAATGAAGCGTTACGTGTTGCTAAAGGCATGCAAAAAAAAGCACAAACCAAAGAGCAAACAAAATTGATTGCTCAGGGCATTGAAAAAGGCATCAGTGAATATAAGAAGCAACAAAAAGTTAAGGGCCGCGAGCGCGACAAGCAACGTAAAAAAACAGTTGCAGCGAAAGCGAATGAATCAACAGAGACAATAGCTACCGAAAGCATTAAACCAGAAAGCTCAGCTAACAGCGCTAGAGCACTATCGGCTTTACCTTGGTTACTGTTATTGGTGAGCTGGGCTTACTTTCTTTTGCTGTAAACCAGTGACCAGCAGATGAGTGTTTTAGTCATATCATCTGCTTACATTACCGGCTTTGCTAGGTTAAACCAATTTCATTAATTAGGTGGTCTACTTTATACGCAGGAAAAATGGCCAAATATAAGGCATTTATTTAATAACTAGTTGTTCTAATTATTAAATAAATAACGCAGTAGTGGGTTATTTTAACCAGTAAAAATGATCAGATAATTAGTGAGATTGGTATTAATACTGATAACGCACGCGTAACCAAGCATTGCTATTATCTTGATGTTGGCCAAAAAAAGAATACTCATGTCGGCCAAAAAATACATTAGCGCCAGCACTGAATAACCATTGGTCATTATATTGATAATTAACGGCAGGTTTAACATAACCGTCTTTATCGCTAGGCGAATAAAAAGTAAAGAGTGAATAAAGCAGTGTTTGTCGTTGCGCGCGATAGCTTAAACGCAGGGTTAATAAGTGGCGATTTTCAGCCACTAATTGCTCAGGCACTAGGCTATTATCAACTAAAGCTTGATAATGCTTAGTGCGCTCTAGGTAATATTGCAGGCCGGCGGTGAAATTTTTCGCTAGCTCGCGCTCATAACCTATTAACAATCTGTGTTGGCCATTGGCGATCAGATCCTTATCTCCGTGCTGATCTTCAATGCTATTATACGTAGCGTATTCAAAGTTGACGATGCCGCCTTTAAACGGCGCTAAAGCACTAACGCCCCATGAATTTAGCCTTGGAAAATAAGCTTGGTTTTGGCTTTGGCTTGAAGAGGGATTCCCCCCTAGGTTTTCTACTAAGGTTTTACTGCCCACAGGTGTTGGCCAAAAGCCTTGATAACCATAAAGTGAAAACTCAACATCATTAATACGGGTTTTTAAGCGAGCAGACCATTGTGCTTTATTGGTTCTATTGACGGAAAAACCTTGTTCTGGCGCGACTATTTGCTGTGCTTGTGGCAAATAAAATGAGAAACGTTCGCCAGTAATATAGTTATCAGGGGTGAATTCTGGTGTCCATACTAAGCTGAAATTAACTTGGTTAAAAAACCAGTTACTTCTAACACTGTTCGATGGCGCTTTTAAGTATTCATCGGCTCGGCCAGAAAAAAAAGACTGCCAATCTTTAGCAAATAAATCATTGAGAAACAGATAGTCGCCAGTGCCCCAAGTCAGTACTTGCCTACCCGCTTTTATATCAACAAAACTAAACGGGCTAGCGCTAATGCTCAGTTCTCGGGTGTGAAAAATGGTTTTGGCCAATACAGCATCATAGTAGCTGTCAAGTTTACCACTGGCCTCGAAAAGTTCATGGCTATAATCGAGATTGACTCTGGCGCTAATCTCATTCAGTGACGCGCTATTTTCGACCATATTACTTTGTAAAAACTGTCCATAGCCAGCCTCAACAAAACCGGTTAACTGCCATGGTGACGGAGGTGGCGCTTTGACCCAGGACTCTGCCCATTCATCACTAGAGTCAGTTGTCTGCTGCACCTTGGTTATATTTTCATTATTAGCCATAGCAGAGGTATTAGCTAAAATTAGCAGACAAGGTAGCAGCGTATGGCATAAAAACCTTTTGCTTAATAAACTATTATTAATGGTCATCACCTTCTTTAAATTAATCGTTTTGTCTTTAGCGCCTTATTATTTGCCTCTAAGGAGATAATGAATAGCGGCCGTTCACCTTTATGCCGTCAACTTTTCGGGCTAAAATCTGACTAACCATATTACCTGTGCGAATGGCATAGGCATGATGGTGTTAGGTAAATAGTTTAGCTATTATTCTAACCAAGCTTTAGGTGGCGTGCGCATGCTACGCTCACTAAAAATATTGTCAGGTAAGCCCAGGTTATATTTAACGTGTCGAAATTGCATTTCGGTATAGCTATTATTGCTTAGGTTGGTAATACGTGATTTCATCACGGTGGCGATACCGTCAATGTCTTTGACTTGCAGTACCGTCATTTTGCGTGCTGCTTGATTGCTTTGGTCGAAATAGATAGTCTCAATCGGTAAAAAATTAGCTTTATCAATTTTCACTGTGTAGCGACTAAACTCGACACTTTGTCGATCTTTTGCTACCGCGTTAATCAGGTAGCTGTCTTTATCTTCGCTGACTAAGGTAAAGTTGTCTTCTTTAGGATTGCGGCCAGAAACATCTTCATAATAAAAATGTGAACCAACAAAAGACGTGCGTTTATCGCCAGCAGAAATACGTTTTACTAGATCGAGTGCCGGTAAAAATAACCAGCGATTGTCATCAGATTCAAGTTGTTTTTCGACGCGAAATACTGTGTCTTTGACATTGCTTGGCTGGGAAAAAAACACCAACATATTTTGATCACCCAGATCTTTTTCATCTTTGCGTAAAATGGTGAATTGGCGCATTTGGCGGTTACCGTTTTCATCAACAATAATCATCCGTGCTTCAGCGCTGCCATCGTCACCGGCATAATATGAAGCAAGGTTGGCTTGATCGATAATATCGCGCACTGGTTTTGTTGTGACCTTTGTCGTAGCACTTTCATTGGCTAGCGTCTTAGGTTCTGCGGCCTGTAAGGTAAAGTTAGTTGCTAACAATAAGCTAAACGACAAGGCGATTTGGCCACTAACTTTTGCTGCTTTTATTAGATGATTACTTAGGTTAATGCTCATCAGGGTGTCCTTATGATTGTGCTAAATTTTTTGTAGTTGTAGTCTTAGCCTTATTACGCCGAGCTAATAGTGTCAGTATCGCCGGTAGTAATACTAAGGTGACTAAGGCGGATAAAATCATGATGCTGGCTAAGAAAAAGCCCACCGTGATATAGGGCATCAGTGGCGATAATAATAGTGGCGTAAAACCAATAGCAATAACAATGGCATTGCGGGCGATAGCGCGGCTAGGTTCTTGAAACATAGCTTGTAATGCCAAACTTAGGCTTTGCTTTTCAATTTCAAGTTCGCGCACACGCTGAAGAAAATGAATGGCGAAATCAATAGATAAGCCCAGTGTTAATGCTGAAAGCACCGCGATAGGCATATCATAAGCTTTGCCAAACCAGCCCACTAATCCGTAGATCATGGTGATGGTAAAGGTTAGGGGTAGCATGGCTAATATGCCATATTTTATCGATCTAAAGAGTAGCACCATAATAAAAAATACCACAACAAATGATGACAGCAGGCTATCGATCATGCCGCTGACCATGGCGTCTTGCCAAACAACATTGAGGTATGACTTACCGGCCCATTGATGCTGAACGTCGATAGGCGGTGGATTGGTAACTATGTAGTCGTCTAACCAACTCACCACGCTAGCCATATGCTGATTATCGCCACTGCTCATTTGTAGCCATAAAAGTGTCCGTTGATAATCTTGGCTAACAAAGTGTGATAGATCTTGTGGGCGATGAGACGATTGAAATTGCAATAAGGTTTGTGCGACACCATTACTGCTACTAGGAATAGCAAAGTCTTTATCGTCACCTGAGTTTAATTCACGGTTAACGGTACTAATGATATCGGTCAAACTATTAACCTTGCCAACATCGCCTGCATTGACAATAGCGCTTTGTAATGTGGCGAGCCAATTAAGCATCTCAGGGTCGGTAAATATTTTTTGGGCATTGTTCGCTTGCGCGCTGATCTTATAAAGTTGTTCAAGCCAAGGTTGCTCTAGCGCGCTTGCGCTAAAGCGAAAGTCATCAAGCTGTATTAATAAATCTTGCGTGAAAAAACTGACTTTCTCACGGCTATTATGCTTTACCCACTGTTTATAACGTTCTGCAATAGTGGTTTTTGCTTCGCTCTCATTAGCACCGTCAAGTATTTCCCTAAAGCTATTAAGGGCGGTTTGTGGTGGAGGTTGGTTATTACTAAACACTATCCATGCATCATAGGTCCCAGCAAAGTGTTGATTAAGGACTTTATCAGCGATACGAATTTCATGATCCGCTTTAAACCAATTCACTGGATTGTCATTAATGATAATGCGGTTCACACCAACTAGGCTGACCGCAAATAAAGCGATAAAAGCGATCAAAATAAGTTTGCCTCGTTTAACTGAAAAAGCGCCTAATTTCTCTAGGCTGGTGGCTAATTGACCTTTTTGCTCCATCAGTGCGATAGCGCGCTGTAATTTGGCTAAGGTTTCAGGCTTCATGCGGGCGATATAGGCAGGGATATAGGTAATGGTTAAAACAAAGGCTAATAAAATGCCAGTACCGATAAAGGCGCCAAAAACTTTTACCGGTGGAATAGGGGTTAACATCAAGGAATAAAAGCCAACGGCAGAGGTAATTGAGGTAAATAGCATGGGTTTATATAAATGCCCCATCACTTTTTTAATGGTTTTTGACCCGTCATCACCAGCTTTAAAACGATCGGCAAATTCTGATAAAATGTGCACAGAATCAACCACGGCAATTGGCATCAAAAATATTGCGATCATCGAAGACATAATATGAACGGTAAAACCTAAGCCAATTAAGCTGCCCATGATAATTAATACTGTTGCCATAGCCACCACCATAGGGGCAATGATCAAGGCAAAATTGCGAAAGAAAAACCACAGTAATAAAAATATCGCTAAACCCGCTAATGGCGCCGCGACACCCATCTGAACAAACATTTCGTAGCCAAATTGGTCTTCAGCCACGGGTAAACCTGTGATGTGAATGGCTAAATCATCTTGCTCAAGGGCGCTGATATTAGCGGCTAAGTGACGAATTTGTTCAGCAATAATGTAGCTTTGATCTTTGGCGATAATGGGCACATAAATGGCGACCGCTTTGTTGTCGCCAGAGACTAAGGTGTTGTTCAGCATGGGTAAACGTTTAACTGCTTGCTGAATGTCTTGGCTTGCTTTAAGTGTAGTTGGCGCTTGTTTCATCAGGTATTCAAATAAAATACCTTGGTTAACACCTTGCTCATTAGTTAACTGGCGAATATTGTCGACCACATTGAGCGATAGTAGGTCTTGTTTAATTACGCCATCAAGTTGCAGGATTTGGTTAGTTAATTGCTCAACAACGCTTAAGATTTCAGGCGTAAAGACAGTATTTTTACTGACTAAACCAACGACAATCATATCGCGCATCAGAAAGTCAGTTTTTATTTGATTGTGAAATACCCGCGCCGGTGCATCTTGGCTGAGCATATTTTCAGGATCGGTATCAATAGCTATTTGGGGTAGCATAGCCACACTCAATAGTGTGATCAGCAATAGTAAGCTATAGATAACTTTTGGCTTTGCAATGGCAAAGTTTAATACGCGTTGGTAGTTCAAAATGCTTCCTCGTCTACGTTATAACATTCATTATAACGTTAAGGTATATTAGAAAAATGTAATGTACTTTTATATTAGCAGTATCTAATGTAATATCCAACTATAAATAACTTTACGCGATAAAATGATTTTTTTGCGATAATGAATAGCGAGTAATAAATGGCCGAGTTAGCCGCAATTGATATAAAAGAAATGCGTAATAATGCTTCGCAAGCTGCGGACTTATTGAAAGCAATGAGTAATGAACATCGGCTGTTGATTTTATGTCATTTGGGCGAAAAGGAAATGTCGGTGAATGAACTGAATAATTTTGTCGATTTGAGCCAATCAAGCTTATCGCAACATTTAGCTAGATTACGTCAAGATAATTTAGTTAAAACGCGACGCGAATCACAAACCATATTTTACAGTATCGCCAACCTTTCAGTGGTGAAACTAATTAACTTGTTACATAGTGAATTTTGCGCATAAATTTTAATAAGCTCAGTATTTAAGCTCAGTATTTAAGCCCAGTATTTAAACTCAGTACTAAAAATCACACGCGAAAGCTTAAGCACTAAAACTTAAGCTCTAGCCCTCAAGCCCTAAAAATCAGGCACTAAGATAGGACAATAAAAAATGTCCTATCTTAGTGCTAGTCGTTACTAAATAATTTTCTTCTCACCATCGCCCGGTAAGCCTTCGGCGTTATATTGAGCCTTTGCTTAAACAGGCGAGTAAAGTTTGCTTGGTCTTGATAACCGACTTGAAAAGCCACTTCTTGAATGGATAAATTACTCGCGGCTAATAATTCCTTCGCGCTTTGTATTTTTAATTGTTGCCAATATTGTGTCGCATTAATGCCGGTGGCGTATTTAAATCGGCGAGTAAATGAACGCTGACTGATGCCGAACTGCTGCGCGATGTCATTTAAGCTTAACTCAGTATTTAAGTTGGTTTTTAACCAAAATTGAATTTGGCTGATTAATTCATCAGGGTGGCGATCTACCGCACCTTCTAAATAACGCTGTTCTTCGTAAGGCTTTCTAATTTCATGGGAAAAGTTTCGCTCTACTTGTTGTGCGGCATTTTGGCCGTAAATCTGAAAAATAATATGCACAACAATATCAGCTAAGGCATTGACACTGGCCGCACAATAAGTGCGTTCCGATTGGGTGATAAAAAAATCTGGCTTCAAATCTACTTTTGGATAATCACGTTTAAATTGCTCCACATAGTGCCAATGGGTGGTTGCTGGGTGATAATCTAAAATACCGGCCTCAGCCATTAAGCAAACACCGGTACCACCGCCAATTAAGGTTGAGCCTTTGCCCCAAATCTCAGTTAACCACTGCAACATTTTTGGTTGTTGAGCAATGGTCGGTCTGGGATTGCGCCACAAACTAGGAATAAAGGCAAAATCAGGCCGTTGAGCATGATCAATGTCAATATCAGGCAGTAGTTTAATTAAAGCGCGAGTTGATATCGGTTTAATGCTTTCAGCAACCATTTGAATAGACAAACGCGGTGCATGGCGGTTTGCTTGCAAAGCCACCGCTTCGCCCGCACGTAACATTTCAACTGGCAGGCTGACACTGGTTGCTAGCATTTGATCATAAAGCAACAAGGCAATCTTGATGGTATTGTCTTTACGGCGTTTAAATTTTGTCTTCATTAACCTCATCACTCTTTATTCTACTTGTTTGGCTATTTTGACATGTTTTATGGCTATAAATGAATGTTATTTATTTTCGCTAACTCTTACACTGATCAACATAAATATTAATATTTGAATTTAAAGAGATTTTTTCATGACTGCGTTACCTATTATAGTTGGCATGGGCGGTATTAATGCCGCAGGTAGAACATCGTTTCATCAGGGCTTTCGCCGCATTGTTATTGATAAATTAAATGCTGAAGCTCGCCAAGAAACTTTTGTTGGTTTAGCAACATTAATGAATTTACTGACCAGTCAAGACGGACACTTGCTTGATGCCGAAGGTAAGGTAGTTGATAAATCTGAGGTTGAAAAACGTTTCGGTGAAGAAATTTTAGCGGGTACATTAATTCGCAAAATTGAAAATGAACATTTTGATCCTGATGCGACGCCATGGCAGCAAAAATTGACGATGGACACTGGCGAAAAGGGTATTAGCTTTGAAACCCGTGCTCGTGATTTACCTAAGCCATTACCGCGTACATGGCAAATTACTGAACTAGCAGATAAACGTGTTCGTGTTGATATTGCCGGTGAAATTGAAGTCAAACATGACTCAACTCGTGATAACCCCATTAAAGCAGCGGGCCAATTTCCAACAGGTTTTAAACCCGCCAGTTTATATAACAGCCGTTATCAGCCACGTGGTTTACAAGCGACTATTTTTGGCGCCGCCGATGCTATTCATTCTACCGGTTATAGTTGGAGTGAAATTGTTGATAAAATTTGCCCAGATGAAATTGGGACATATTCAGCATCGGTATTTGGTCAAACTCAAGCTGAAGGCTTGGGTGGAATGATGCAAAATCGCCAAAAAGGTGAGCGTGTTTCAACAAAAAATTTAGCCCTTGGTTTAAACACCATGTCGACTGACTTTATCAACGCTTATGTTACTGGCAGTGTTGGAACAACTTTTACCTCTACTGGCGCATGTGCCACTTTTTTATATAACTTAAAAGCGGCAGTACAAGATATTCAAGCAGGGCGTATTCGCTTGGCAATTGTCGGTAGTAATGACTGTGCTATTACGCCTGAAGTTGTTGAAGGTTTTGGCAACATGAGTGCACTGGCCAATGAAGAAGGCTTGAAAAAAATTGATGGTAATGGCGTTGCCGATCATCGTCGCACTAGCCGCCCGTTTGGGGAAAACTGTGGCTTTACCATTGGTGAAGCTGCGCAGTTTATTGTTTTAGTGGATGATGCCTTAGCGCTAGAGCTTGGTATGCATGTTTTGGGTTCAGTGGCGGATGTTTTTACTAACGCCGACGGTATTAAAAAATCGATTACAGCACCAGGCCCCGGTAATTATATCACTATGGCAAAGTCAGTTTCCTTGGCTAAGTCGATCATTGGTGCGGAGTCAGTTCAACAACGTAGCTTTATTTTAGCGCATGGCTCGAGTACCCCACAAAACCGTGTTACTGAATCGTTAATTTATGATCGTATTGCCAAAAGTTTTGATATTAATAATTGGCCGATAGCAGCACCTAAAGCCTTTGTTGGTCATACTATTGGCCCAGCCAGTGGCGATCAGGTAGCTATGGCGCTAGGCATATTTGCTCACAATATTATGCCGGGTATTACCACCATTGATAAAGTGGCCGATGATGTTTATAACGAGCGTTTAAATATTGCTACTGAGCATTGGCATTGTCAAGATATGGACGTCGCCTTTATTAACTCAAAAGGTTTTGGTGGCAACAACGCCACAGCGACTTTGTTTTCTCCAACGGTAACCTTGGCGATGATGGAAAAACGCCACGGCGCTGCTGCGATGCAAACTTACCGTGATAAAGCCACTGTGGTAGAACAAGCAAGAGTTAAATATCAAGCGCAAGCCGATAGTGGCGACTTTCAAATTATTTACCGTTTTGGCGATGGTACGTTAATGGATGATGATCTTACTATTACGGATGAAGATATTAGTGTCAGCGGTTTTACTAATAAAATAGTGTTACCCGCAAAGAACCCGTTTGCCGATATGGTTTAATCTTCATAAAAAGCTAGAAACTTTGCCAAAAGCCCTGCAATGATATTGACAGGGCTTTTGTATTTAATGCACTATCAATAATTGTTATATTTATATTTATATTTATATTTGTATGAAGTGGCTAATATTCTATGGTTGATAAAAATATTTTGCTTTGAGGAGATGTTTTTAGTAACTTTTAATCACTTTCGCAGCTTTCGTCACTATAGAGTTCACATCATAGTAATTTAATCACCATTGGAATGGTACATTATATATGGCTATAGCGCCTATTGAAATTGCTCTAAAGCTTGACAATGACCATGACATTGTTGAACCTAAACCTAGTCAAATCGGCCCGATCTTATTCGCCTTAGTTTTAGGTTTAACTGGCGCTTTACTCAATAGTTACCCAATAGAGCTCGCCTATAGTATTTTTTTAGTGCTTGGTAACCTTGCATTTATTATTGCCGCCGCCTATCTTCGTCCCGCATTGACCCTATTATGTGCTTTGATTTGTGTCGCGCCATTGTTAATTATTTGGGGTCATCCCTTTGGTTTTGTAACTTTTGGCTGCGAAGCGCTTTTTGTCTCTTATTTGCGTAGTCGTGGTTGGTATTTACCGACAGCAGATTTTTTGTATTGGTTGGTTATTGGTATGCCACTGACCGCATTGTTAATTGAATTCACTACGACTAATGCGCCAGAATATTTAATATTTTCTTTGTTTAAACAAAGTATCAACGGAATTTTTTATACTGCTTTAGCTGTTATCTTGATTTTTGTATTTGGTGATAAACTGAGAGGTTGGATAAAGTCACAACAACCACCGCTAGTGAAAAATCTCAAACAATACTTGCAGTATATTTTATGGGTCATGTCGGCTTTTTTTGTGGTCGGCGTTTGTTTGTTTTTAAGTCGAAGTTTAACCAATATTCAAGATCAACAATTTCAAGATAAGCTTGATATTAGCAGTCAGTACGTGGTGCGTATTATTGAAAGTTATGTTGATGATCATAAGAAAGCAATAGCCCAAGTAGCGAATAGCTTATCGGTTATTGAGCCCAATAATTATGATGATGCCTTGACTAAAGTACATGAAATTTATCCTGGTTTTTTGACCATGCTGATTGCCAATCAAGATGGCAACTTAGTGACTTCTTCACCGCGTGCTTTAATGGAAAACCTGCCCCAAAGTGGCTTTAGTGTTGCTGACCGCTCGTATTTTTCCCAAGCCTTTTTTCAGCAATCGCTTTATGTTTCTTCGGTTTTTTTGGGTCGAGGTTTTGGTGCCGACCCTATTATTGCTATTAGTGCGCCAATTTATGCTAACGATAATACTAACAAGAAAAATAAACCTGTTGGTATTGTTGAAGGTTCGCTAAATCTTAATTTGTTTAAGCAGGTTAATCGTTATGCTGCCAATGATCGAGAAATTGATCTGGTATTAACGGATGAAAATGACAATGTTATTTATGCTGATGCGGATTTAGCGCTGGCGACATTGTCGAAATTTAATTTTTCTTTGGATCAAGCGAATGCCAAACATCAACTACTGACGATTGACACTTATGGTGCCAATAAACAGCGTTATTTGCACCGTCAATCGGTACTTAATAATGGCTGGAAAATATTTATTTTAATTGAGCATAGGCAAATTTTAGCTTTAGTAGAGCAACAATATTTGACTATTTTTATCTCGTTATTCGTTATTTTTATTTTGGTGATTGTCTTAGCAAACCAATTTGCTCGCGCTTTGAGTAGACCATTAGCCTTCGCTTTAAAAGAGCTTGCCCACGGTGGAGGTAAAAGCGGTTACAAAACTATGCCTTATGTGGCGCCTACTGATTTTTTAATCTTGTACGAGGAATTACAGCAGTCGAAAGAGCGTTTACTTAAGCAGCAATTTATTTTAGAAGATATAGTAGAAAAACGTACCCAAGCATTAAATGAAGCGAATACGGCCCTAAAAAAATTAGCCAATAAAGATAGTTTAACCGGTTTATATAATCGTCGTTATCTGAACAATAAATTTAGTGAGTTACAAGCGATACTGGCGCGAAATAATGCCACTATGTTAGTGGCTATGCTAGATCTTGATCACTTTAAAAAGCTTAACGATGAATATGGTCATTTAATGGGTGATCGCTGTTTAAAATATGTTGCTGAAGTCATGAGTAATAAGTTTCCTCGCCGCAGTGATATTGTGGCACGCTTTGGCGGTGAAGAATTTATTATTGTTGCGCAACATGATGAGCAAGGTATTATGCTAGAAAAGCTTGAAGAATTACGTCAAGAAATAGCCCAGCATCAATTTGAACATGACACTGGGGAGTTGATAAGTGTCACTATATCTATTGGCGTGGTGACGGCTAATGCGACATATTCTGAAAAAATTACTGATTGGATCACGCTTGCTGATGAACAACTCTATCAAGCAAAAGACAATGGTCGTAATCAATCATCGATAAATCAGTTAGTTCATATTAGTCATAACTAAGCTTAGTTATGACTAATATGAACATAAATTATGTCAATAACAATAATGAGACTTTTTCTGCGCAATAAATACGGCAGAATAAAAAGCTCGTTGTGTAGTCTGAGTCTGCTGGGTTTGATAACAAAAAAACGCTCGTCATTTGAGCGTAATTATAGCGTTCAAATTTTTATTAAAAGATAAGTCGTAAGCTTGAAGTTATGGTTATTATGCGTCGAGGTGCTTGCTGATAAATTTCACTTTAAAATACCGCCAGGCGATATTTTAAAGTGATTTATGTCAAACAAATTCAGCTTAGTTAAGTGAGCAACATATTAGTCTGATTGTTGTTAGCCCGCTTGTTATTAGGCTAATTGTTTTAAGCAATACTATGCTTCTTTTTCTTGGGCGGTTAACACAAAATCTAGCACGCCCATAGCAGCTTTTCGGCCTTGATCTATAGCGGTGACAACAAGATCTGAGCCTAGCACCATATCACCACCCGCAAAGATATTTTCCTTAGTGGTTTGCAATGCAAAACTGCTATTATCCGTCGCAATGACTCGTCCTTTTGCATCAACTTCAACACCCGCATCTTTCATCCATTGTGGTGGGCTTGGCATAAAACCAAAAGCAATAACCACGGCATCAGCAGGCATTATGAATTCAGAGTCGGCAATAACTTCAGGGTTTCTACGACCTTTAACATCTGGCGCACCAAGTTGTGTTTTGATAAATTTAACGCCGCAAGCATTACCGTTATCATCAGTTGCAATATCAATTGGTTGAATATTAAACTGAAAATCTACGCCTTCTTCTTTGGCATTTTTTACTTCACGTGGTGAGCCTGGCATATTAGCTTCGTCACGACGATAGGCACAAGTTACCTCGCTTGCGCCTTGGCGAATTGAACTACGGACACAATCCATTGCGGTATCACCACCGCCAAGCACAAGCACTTTTTTAGCTGAAAAGTTCACATAAGGTTTGGCGTTAACGTTGCCATCCTCTTGAGAAAGTTTCATTAATTTTTGTGTGTTCGCGGTTAAAAAATCTAGTGCCTTGTAGACACCTGGCGCCGTTTCATGTTCAAAACCACCTGTCATGTCAGTGTAGGTACCAAGGGCTAAAAACACCGCGTCAAATTCATCACTGATATCATTAAAGCTGATATCGACACCAACATTGATATTTAAACGAAACTCAATACCCATACCTTCAAGAATTTCTCGGCGGGTTTGAATAACTTCTTTTTCTAATTTAAAGGCCGGAATACCAAAAGTGAGTAAGCCACCAATTTGCTGATGTTTGTCAAAAACAACCGCTTGAACACCGTTTCTAGTTAAGACATCTGCACAAGCTATGCCAGCAGGACCAGCGCCAATAATGGCCACACGCTTACCGGTCGCTACGACTTGAGATAAATCAGGTTTCCAACCTTGAGCTATAGCGGTATCGGTAATGTATTTTTCAATATTACCAATAGTCACGGCGCCAAATTCATCATTGAGCGTACAGGCTGACTCACAAAGTCTGTCTTGTGGGCAAACACGACCACACATTTCAGGCAAACTGTTGGTTTCATGACAAAGGTCTGCAGCCTCCATAATTTTGCCATCGGTCACTAGCTCTAACCATTGCGGGATATAATTGTGCACAGGACACTTCCATTCACAATAAGGGTTACCGCAATCTAAGCAGCGATCCGCTTGGCCGGCACTTTGCTCGTTACTCATGGGTTGATAAATTTCTACAAAATTTATTTTACGCTCTGCTATCGCTTTTTTAGGCGGTTCGATGCGTTTAACATCGATAAATTGATAAATATTTTTACTCATGAAATAGCTGCTCCACGCGTGTATTTATTATTGTGCTTGAACACGAAGTTCTGCAGATGAACGGCTACGATGTCCCAATAGGGTTTTAACATCAACGGCCTTTGGCTTAACCAGCTTAAATAGCGGTGCGTAAGTGGCAAAATGAGTTAAAATTTCTTCTGCTCTTAAACTGCTGGTTTCATCTAGGTGTTGGTTGATAATGCCACGTAGATGTTCTTGGTGAATATTAAGCTCATCTATCGCTAACATTTCAATTGATTCATTATTCAGGCGTATGGCTAGGTCGTCTTGCTCATCTAAAACATAAGCGAAGCCGCCAGTCATACCGGCACCAAAATTAACGCCCACTTGACCTAAAATGGTCACTATGCCGCCGGTCATATATTCACAGCCATGATCACCGGTACCTTCAATAACGGCATGACAGCCAGAATTTCGCACCGCAAAGCGCTCACCTGCACGGCCACAACCATATAGCTTACCGCCGGTTGCTCCGTATAAACAGGTATTGCCCATAATCATAGTTTTATGACTTAAATATTCTACGCCTTTGGGCGGTTTGATTGTTAATTTGCCACCGGCCATACCTTTACCGACATAATCATTGGCATCACCTGTTAGGGTCATTTCTAAGCCGCCAGCATTCCAGACACCAAAGCTTTGACCGGCAGTGCCATTGAAAAATATTTTAATCGGGTCAGCTGCCATACCTTGGTCACCATGTTTAGAGGCAATTTCACCCGATAATGAAGCACCGACAGAACGATCGGTGTTTTGAATCGTTAAACGATATTCACCGCCACTACTGTGGGCAATAGCATGTGAGGCAAGCGCGAGTAAACGCTGATTTAACACGCCTTTGTCAAAGGGTTCATTGCTAGCCGTTTGATATAAGGTGGTATCATCACCGGCGACAACCGGGGCAATAATGGGACGTAAATCTAGTTTTTGTTGCTTGGCGGTAATACCGGCCAAGGGCACGAATAAATCGGTACGACCAATAATAGCGGTTAAGCTTTCAACGCCTAAACTGGCTAAAATTTCACGCACATCTTGCGCAATAAATTTAAAATAATTCATCACTTGCTCAGGTAAACCTTTAAAGAATTGTTCTCGTAGCACTTCATCTTGTGTTGCTACACCCGTGGCACAATTATTTAAATGACAAATACGCAGAAATTTACAGCCTAAAGTCACCATAGGCGCGGTGCCAAAACCGAAGCTTTCGGCACCTAAAATAGCGGCTTTAACAATATCCAAGCCAGTTTTTAGACCACCATCAACTTGTAAACGCACTTTGTGGCGTAAACCGTTTGTGACCAGTGATTGGTGCGCTTCAGCTAAGCCAAGCTCCCACGGGCAACCGGCATATTTAACCGAGGTTAATGGGCTGGCACCTGTGCCGCCGTCATTACCAGAAATAGTAATAAAGTCAGCAAAGGCTTTGGCAACGCCCGAGGCGATAGTGCCAACACCTGGACCTGAAACCAGTTTTACGGAAATAATCGCTTTAGGATTGACTTGCTTTAAGTCGAAAATCAGTTGTGCGAGATCTTCAATCGAATAAATATCGTGATGTGGCGGCGGTGATATTAAGGTTACTCCAGGCACTGAAAAACGCAACTTTGCAATTAACGGTGTAACTTTATCACCGGGCAATTGGCCACCTTCACCTGGTTTTGCACCTTGTGCCACTTTGATTTGCAGCACATCAGCATTCACCAGATAATACGGTGTAACGCCAAAGCGCCCAGAGGCAATTTGCTTAATACGCGAGTTTTTGACTGTGCCGTAGCGACGTTCGTCTTCACCGCCTTCACCAGAATTTGAGAAACCACCTAGGCGATTCATCGCAATCGCTAGCGCTTCATGTGCTTCAGGACTTAAGGCACCAATTGACATTGCGGCACTATCAAAGCGTTTAAACAGTTCAGACTCTGCTTCAACTTCGGAGATATCAATGGCGGTTTGATCATCTTTTAGGGCTAATAAATCACGTAATGCTGCGGGTGGACGTTGGTTAACGTGGTCAGCAAATATTCTGTAATCACTATAGTTGCCGCTGCGTACCGCCGCTTGTAGCGTGCTCACTACATCAGGGTTATAGGCATGGTATTCACCGCCGTGGACATATTTTAGTAAACCGCCATGACTCATTTTTTGATGTGGCATAAAGGCTTTGCGAGCTAGGTTTATATTGTCTTGTTCAATGTCGGTAAAGTCAGCGCCCTGAATACGGCTAGGTAAATCAGGGAAACAAAGTGCCATAATCTTACTATTAAGACCAATAACCTCAAATAGTCCGGCACAACGGTAGCTGGCAATGGTAGAAATACCCATTTTTGATAATATCTTTAATAGGCCTTTATTAATGCCTTCACGGTAATTTACGATGGCTTCGCGGGCCGTGAGGTTAAGTTGCTTTTGTTCAACCAGTTGTTCAATAGTCTCATAAGCTAAGAAAGGGTAAATCGCCGTTGCCCCTAAGCCAAGCAGCACGGCAAACTGATGTGAGTCACGCACTGACGCG
Organism: Colwellia sp. MB3u-45; assembly: GCF_014077005.1. GTDB lineage: Bacteria > Pseudomonadota > Gammaproteobacteria > Enterobacterales > Alteromonadaceae > Cognaticolwellia. The sequence goes on from NZ_JACGVC010000044.1 coordinate 80,689, forward strand.
GTTTCGACAATAATGTTGGAATCACAACGTAATTGCGTATCGACTAAACGTTTTTGCACTGCACCCACCGCCATTGCGGCAGGAATGGGCAACATACCTTTATCTATATGGCGATCTGATAACACTAAGATTACGGTGTTTTTATCTCTGACTAATGTTTCGGCTTCATCACATAATCGAATGATAGCGGCTTCTAAGCCCTCTGCTTGATCATAGTTTAAGGTTAAAGTGTCTGAGCGGTAATGTTCAGGGTCTAGCTCGCGTAATTGTTTTAAGCCGGTATACATTAATACCGGTGTCGCAAATAGAATACGATCAGCATGGCCAGTAGTTTCATTAAAAACATTATGCTCACGGCCAATACAAGTGCCTAACGACATTACGTAGCGTTCACGCAAAGGGTCAATAGGTGGATTAGTGACCTGAGCAAATTGTTGGCGGAAATAATCATAAAGCGAGCGCGACTGACTCGATAATACTGCCATTGGGGTGTCATCGCCCATCGAGCCAGTAGCTTCTTGACCGTTATCAGCTAATGCTTTGACGACCTGATGTATTTCTTCGTAGCTGTAGTTAAACATTTTATGATATTGAGCGATTTCTTGATCACTAAATATCCGTTGACCAATCAAGTTCGCTGCTAATGTATCAAAAGGGACTAAGCGACGAATGTTATTGTCTAACCATTGACGATAGGGATGGCGAACTTTTAGCTCATTGTCAATTGCATTAGAGTTGAAAATTTTCCCTGTATAGGTATCAATGGCTAACATTTCGCCCGGGCCTACGCGGCCTTTTTCAACCACTTCATCTTCGCCGTAATCCCAAATACCGACTTCAGAAGCTAAGGTAATAAAACCATCACGAGTAATAACATATCGTGCAGGTCGTAAACCATTACGGTCTAAATTACAGGCTACATGCCGGCCATTGGTGACCACAACACCTGCGGGTCCGTCCCAAGGCTCCATATGCATAGAGTTAAATTCATAAAAAGCTTTTAAATCATCATCCATTAACGGGTTGCTTTGCCAAGCAGGTGGCATTAATAATCGCATACCGCGGTAAAGATCCATGCCGCCCGCCATAAATAACTCAAGCATGTTGTCTAATGATGAAGAGTCAGAGCCGCTTTCATTAACAAAGGGCGCGGCATCTTGTAAGTCGGGTAATAAGGGCGATCTAAAACCGTGGGTGCGCGCGCGACTCCATTGACGGTTGCCTTTAATGGTATTAATTTCACCGTTGTGTGCTAAATAACGAAAAGGTTGTGCCAAGTGCCACTCGGGGGAAGTATTAGTAGAGAAGCGCTGATGAAATAGGCAAATAGCAGTTTGCATACGGATATCGGCGAGATCCAAATAAAAATTGGGCAAATCTACCGGCATCATTAAGCCTTTGTAAATGGTGACTAAGCACGACAAACTGGCGACATAGAAACGTTCATCACTGATGCGTTTTTCTGCCCGTCGTCTTGCCATATATAACCGGCGTTCAAGATCTCGGTTTCGCCAGCCTGATGGCGCATCAACAAAAACTTGTTCTATAGCCGGTAAATTACCTTTGGCAATTTCACCTAAGGTGCTGGTATCGGTGGGGACGATTCTCCAGCCAACTAAGGTCAGGGTTTCGCGTGCTAATTCTTCTTCTAGAATTTTTTTACTCGCGCTGGCTTTAATAGGATCTGGATTAAGAAAAATCATGCCTACTGCGTACTTTCGGCCTAATGGCCAGTTATTTTCTTCGGCAACTGCGCGGAAAAAACTGTCAGGCTTTTGCATTAATAAACCGCAACCGTCACCGGTTTTACCATCGGCAGCGATACCGCCACGATGTTGCATTCGGTCTAAGGCTTGAATGGCAGTCTTTACGAGCTTATGACTTGTTTCGCCATGCTGATGGGCAATAAGCCCAAAGCCACAATTGTCTTTTTGATATGAATGGTCGTAAAGTTGCATTATTTTCTCCTAAATAAAGACCTCGGCAATTCGGTTGGGTGAGAATAGAATAAAATTATACTTTAAGTGCATAAATAATCCCGAATTCGTCGCGAAGGACTTGTCACATTAAACATTTAAAATTAAAACGTCAATCTGAATAGAGTAAATGCTCGTTATTATTTTACATCCTTATTTTCAGATAAAAGCAGGTAGCCTGATATTTAGGTTTTTTTCATCCTATTTGGTAGTTTATGCACGGTGTTTAGCTAATATTATTATTATCACCTTATTTTTTGTAATTTTATTACATTCTAATTTTTTAAGACGTTAATATTTGTCGTGTTTTGTATGCACTATTTATTCAGCGTTATCATTAGCGCTGAGTATTTTAGTCATGGTTGTAGCCGTTATTATAAACACTGGTTAGTAGGCGGGGGTGATAAGCACTTGGGCATTGAGAATTAATAGCGCCCTAATAGCAAGTTCACTAATTTTCTGATCATTTCTACTGGTTAAAACAAGCCACTGCAGCGTTATTTATACTTATACTTCAATTCGGCTATAGCCAGCCTAGTGTTCAATTAGAAAACGCTTGTTGCTTTTATAGCGGTAGAAACAAAAATCCCTAGCCATTTTAAAAATAACTAGGGATGATTGATTTAAAGCTTAATTGGTTGGGTTAAGCTTTAAGTTAAGCTTTAAGTTAAGCTTTATAGCCATCGACAATACCTTTAGTCGTCACACTCACGGCGTCATGGGCATGTAACGATTCTAAATGATTAATACGTAGCCAAAAATCATCAAATTGCTCAGAGGCATTCATGGTGTGTTGTAAACGACGAGCCGCATCTTCACAAAACATTAAGTTTTGACCATTTAAACGGGCAAACTCTTGTTCGTCTTCACGCTTTACTGCCGCTTGAACTGGGGTTTTTAGTGAATTTTCAATTAAGTCGACAAGATCTGTAATGGGAAATTCAGTGGTTGAGCGATTAAGTTTAACTTTAAGTTCAGCAACAGAGCGTTGGCTATGTGGCGTGGCCATAATACCTTCGGTAGTACCAAGCCATTCATGTACGTCGGTTAAATCCACATCTGCTTGGCCAATAAATTTTTCTTTAAAAGCTTGCTGAATAAGCTGACGAGCCAAGGCTGCAGAACAAGGGCAAGTTGAAGAGTAACGCACGTCAACAGAAAGCTCGATATCCAACGTACCTTTATTTAAGCGCCCAGTAATAGTAACGGGATAAGCTTTCCAGCCTTGTTTACCACTAATCAGTGATTTGCGGCGCAGATGATAGTCAAAACTAAACTTAACTTGGGCATTATCGCTTAGCTCTTGGTGACTACTGATAAAGCCGTCTAATAAGGTCACTAAACTCTGATGGTTTAAAACATTTGAGTTTGATAATTCATCAAGGAGCAGATATAAACGCGACATATGTATGCCTTTCGCTTGTGGCTCTTTAAGGTTAACAAACGCATCTACGTAGGCTGAAACCATACGTTCTGATTGGCCTTTTGAGGCAACCATGATAGGCATTTCTATATTACTCATGCCGACCCAATCCAAAGTCCCCTCAGTTTGTGCTGTGGTGTGATTTGCTATATCAGGCATTAATGTTGGCATTTTGACTCCGCTGTTCGCTGTGCACTAGGTAAAGGGTTATCTATGGTAACTTCAGTAGCTAGTAAAATTATAAGTAGCATTACTGTCGTAAAAATAATGACAGTCTCCACAAGTAGTTAACAAAGTGGAATATAATGCATTGGTCCGGAAAAAGGCGGCTATTTTGAACGAAATACCCCCTAAAAGCAATGTTTGTCATAGCTATGTTGATATTGTTCTAGTATATGGTAGTTGTATTTAATATCTGTTATAAACAGAGGATGTATAAGTAATAACTTCAGGTTAAAATGTTGTTTGCTATCATATAAATAACATTAAAATTTTAATTCGACGTAGTGAAAAGCTGGCGTCACTAAGGAGGCTTCATGGTAACAACACGGCACATAGATTTAATCTTGATTAATGGCTATTTAGAAGCGTTAGACCTAGCGGTGATTGAACAAATGTTGGATTTATATATTCAGCAGTCTGCATTGTATTTAACGGCGATTAATCATGCCATTGTTAATGTGGATCAAAAGGCATGGCAGGAGCAATGCCATAAAATGAAAGGGGCTGCAGCCAGTACAGGTTTAAGTCAAGTACACCAGAAACTTATCTTGATAGAAAAATCGGCTGAAGATAGTGAAACAAAGACTCAGCACTTGCAAGCACTGAGTTTGTTAAACCAACAAGCCATTACTGCTTTTCAACAGTGGTTGTCTGAGCAATAGCCTGAGAAGTCACTATATTAGCAGGTTAATATTAGCAGATTAATCATTTTACCCTGCTAATAGCGCTATTAATCTAGTTGGCCAATAAATCGATAACCTTCACCATGAATAGTGTTGATCAACTCTGGTGAACTTTCTACTGACTCAAAATGTTTACGTAAGCGACGAATGGTCACATCAACTGTTCGATCATTAATGCGTAAGTCGCGACCGGTCATTTCTTTGATCAATTGTTGACGGGTAACAATTTGTCCGGCATTAGCAATAAGTAAACGTAGCGCGCGGTATTCACCACGAGGAATTGATATTTCTCGATTATCTGGTGTGGTCATTTTTCGTGCATTACCATCCAGAGACCACTGATTAAAGCTAATAAGTGCATCGTTTTTTTCTACATTGCTAGGTAACATGCGGCTGAGTATATTGCGCGCACGAATCGTCAGTTCACGTGGATTAAACGGTTTAGTTAGATAATCGTCAGCGCCAATTTCTAGCCCAAGAATTTTATCAATGTCACTGTCGCGACCGGTCAGAAAAATTAAGCCTAAGTCGTTCTGGCGGGTTAATTCTCTTGCAAGTAATAGTCCATTTTTGCCCGGTAAATTAATATCCATAATAATTAAATTTATTATGCTGTTGGTTAGCGCGCTTTCCATGCTATCACCATCTATTGCTTCGGAGACCTGATAGCCTTCAGCTTCAAATAAATTTCTTAAATTAAAGCGGGTGACGTCTTCGTCTTCTACGATTAATATATGAGGTTTTTGCATGTTCATTGTCCAGTTCCGTGAGGTTTGATTTTTTCAAATTTTAATTTTATTTGTATTAATACGTGTTTATTCCTGACCATGCAATTATAGACTATTTGATGGCTAATAAATAATCGGCACATGGTATAGAAGCGACCGTTAAAAAACAATCAATAGCAGGCTAATTACTGCTTTTTATCACTTTAAAATAATGGTGACGTAAGATTATGCTAAGTGCTAGCGAATAAATGTTCATTTAACGGGTTTAAAGCCCTAAATCGTTAACAACTTAACAACTTAACAACTTAACTACATTGTCAATAACTTAACTATAAACTATATTGTCAACAAGTTAACTATAAACCCTATTGAAATTTAACCAAAAGCGAATTAATTGGCTACTTATTTATAGGAAAGTTAATTTCTATGCTAACGCCATGCGCTAATTCGCTGCTCAGTACTATTGAGCCACCAAGTGCTTGAGTCACTAAATTATAAACTAAATGCATGCCTAAGCCACTACCCCCTTCACCACGCTTTGTGGTGGTAAACGGTTCAAAGACCTTATGTTTTATTGATTCAGCAAGGCCAATACCATCATCTTTATAGAGGATGTTAAGTTGGTTGCTCAGTGACATAACTGTGATTGAAATGCGGCCCTCATCTTTACCTTCAAAACCGTGAATAATGGAGTTCATGATCAAATTAATAAGAATTTGATTAATCGGCCCTGGTTTACTATTAATGGTTAAATCATTAGGGCAATCAATATCAATAATGTAGGGTAACACATTCAGTTGTGGTTTAAGATTGAGTAAAACTTCGTTTAAAAGCTGCTTAACGTCGACAGTACGTAGGTCTTCACTTGATTGGTCTACGGCGACTTTTTTAAAGCTGGATATTAAGTCAGCGGCACGTTTTAGATTACGATAGATAATGGCGACATTTTCACAACTGTCATGCAAAAACTTTTTTAATTGGCTCGATTTTAGGGTTTTATTATCAAAAGCTTGTTTAATTTCATCTAATCTATCGGCTAATAATGTTGAGGCCGTAACCCCTAAACCTATCGGCGTGTTGACTTCATGTGCAACGCCGGCAACCATATCTCCCAGTGAGGCCATTTTTTCGCTTTCAACCAATTGGCTTTGAAATTGATGGAGTTTCTCTAACGTAGAGAGTAACTCTTGGTTAGATTCTTTCAGGGCGTCGGTACGTTTGTTAATTTTATTTTCTAATGCTTGTGAGTGCTCAAGACTCTGCTGCCCCTGAGCATTTAATTGTGTGATGTGTTTATCTATGCGAGCAAATAACATATTAATATTAAGGGCTAAAATGTCAGCTTCACGATATGGCATAGTGTCGCATTGTTGTTGAAAGTTTTTTTGTCGAGCGGCAACTTGTACCGTGTTAATCAAAGAAGAGAATGGTGCACTGATATAGCGTTCAAGTTTGAGCGCAATAAAAATGGCGATAATAAATACTATAAAAACAATGATAATGCTGATGATTAATAATTTATCAGTTATCTGTGTGAGGTACTCGCTACTGCTTTGCAAATAAATATAACCGATAATTTTTTCTTTAACTTTAATGGCTTGCATATACTCAAGGTGTTTTTCTTTGAACCTTGGTGTTAATAAATTTTTAACGTCATGCGATTTTTGCGCAATGCTAGCCCGCTGTTCATTACGTTTGTAACTGTAAAAAAAAGTCAGTTTATCAGTGTCGCTATTGAATTTATAAAGGTGTAAGTAATTTAAATTAGGAATGTGCTGGGGTAATGAAAAATTATCTTTTAGTGCTAATCGTTCTGAGTTAACTAAATAGGGCAGACTTTCATCGGCCAAAACAGTGGCCCAATGCTTTATTTGACTAGTGGCACTGAGCTGATAACTGTTGTTAAATTGTTGGGTAATGATTGAGAGACTCAATAGTGATAATAATGTGATGGCACTGATGACGGTGCTCAAGCAAATACGACGAAGAGACCAAATAGGTTTGATTGTTGACATACAGTATTAAACTCAATTAATGGTGGCTATAAAGTGCTTGTAAAAGTGCTTGTAGAAAATATTATGGCTTTGAACAATCACACATTTCTCGTTACTTTTTCCCATTAAGATAACACTGATAAACCGCAAAACCTTTTTTAATCGCTAAGGTTTTAGTTTTACCCAGTGCTTTTTCCATGATGGGTAAGTATTTCAAAAAACTATTAGCGACAATGGTAATGCAGGCTTTGCTGGTTAAGTTTTGCTTTATCTCGGCTAAAAATTGTTCGGTAGCGCCATAATGGGTTTTTACGCCCTGATGAAATGGTGGGTTGGAAATGACAAAATCATAGCGTTCTTGAACAGTAGATAAGCTATCTGAGGCAATATATTGCCCGCTTAACTGGTTTAAAGACAGTGTTGTTTGCGCTGAATGCAAGGCTAACGCACTGACATCAACCAAGGTTAATGTTGTTTTTGGGTGAATTGTGCCGATATAAGCGGCAATAACCCCTGCACCACAACCAAAATCTAACACTTTACCTGAAATAACCTCAGGTAAGTGTGCTAATAAAACTTCTGTACCCGTATCTAGTGCATTTTGGCTAAATACGCCTGGTAAAGCGGCAATTTTTAGTACTTTATCTTGTACCTGCATTGGGTAGTATTTATAAAATTTTTGTAGTTCAAAGCGAGGTAGTGAGGGTTTTAATTTGCCAATGTACATTAAGCAATGTCTTGCCGCGTCAACATTTTGGCAATATTCTAGGTAATCAATACCGAGTTTTTCGGCTGACTTTACCCCCGCTTTATTTTCCCCAACAATGACTATGGCAGCATCGTCTGTCATTGACTCAGCGAGCATAGCTAAGGTAAAACTAAATTCAGCCTTACTTTTTGGAAAATGAATAATCGCCATATCATGTTTAGTTTTGGCGATATACTCGACGCAAAAATGTGCGTCTACACGGGTATTTTTCAATTGCTGACAAGTTTTATATTCAGCATAATTAGTGTGGTAACTATCAATATGCGCAGCGCTATGCTGACTTAAGTAATGGTTAATAAAACCATCGTCTGCGATATTAACCAAAAGAGGTCTGGTTGCGGCTAGTGCCTCAATATTGCGGTTTAATAATTGGTTAATGTTACTTATTGCCATGAAGATACCTGTAATTAAGCTAACTATTATTTATGGGGGTTATTTATGGGTACTATTTATTGACGATATTTATGGGTCAAGTTATCTACAAATATCGGCGTTACTTTAAAGAAAACTTATCATAATGACAGGGCGAACTGAGCGAGTATTCATTAATACCGCCATAGTGAATGTGTCATAGTGCTGCGTAGTCTACGCGAATTTAATTATCTCGCCATCTTTAGTCCACAGGGAGTGAGCTATTTTGACCCAGTTCAACTTATCGGGCGTAGCTTGTTTTAGTGATGGGCACTCTAGTTATTGAGGACAAGATCGTATTTACTGATTAGAAAAAGAAATAAAAGCAGTAAAATCAAACTATTAAATTTAAATTATGGCATACGTCTAGCCGTCTATTGACTGTGCTTATATTTAAATGTTTTAATATTGTTGTCCCTTATTCCAGTGTGATTAATCGTAAAAAATTAATCACCGTCAATAAAGGGCCAGAAGAGGAGCGTTAACCAGGTAGTTATTGTGAAGAGATCAAACTCTAGTGAGCAATAATGAGGGGGTTTAACGCCGAGGTAATTGCCTTGTTGATAAGGTAATTGCCGGTTGTTAAGGCTTAGTTGTTAATATATAACCATTAAGTTTTATAGCCATCGGATACGTTCGATGGCTACTAGGTTGAATCCTTGCAACTGTCACCTAACTAGGTGGAGAGCTTCTGGCCTTTGTAAAGGCCAAATTTCATCCTAGAAATTTTGTCTGTACAAGCGCCTAAAAGTTCTCCGAACGACAAGAGTTCGAGAGCAATGAATCAAACAAAACCGATAGAAAATCACCTGATAACAGACCGACCTTTGGTTTGGACCGCACTGATCACGCCATTATTTGATGATGACGGCATTGACTATGTTAGTTTGCGTAAGCTAGTGCTACAACAAAATGCGGCCCACAATGGCATTTTATTACTGGGCAGCACGGGCGAGGGTTTAGCGTTAACCGCGCAAGAGCATTTAAGTATAGTGCAATATGTTTGTGCGATGACGTTACAAGTGCCAATAATGGTTGCTGTTGGTGGCTATAATCTTAACGAGCAACTGGCCTGGATAGCTAAATGCAATAAATTGCCGATAAAGGCTTATTTACTTACTAGCCCTATTTACGCCAAACCGGGGCCCGTAGGTCAAACCGCTTGGTTTAAAAGTTTACTCGATGCCGCAAACGTCCCTTGTATGCTTTATAACGTGCCTTCACGCAGCAGTGTTGAAATTTCCTTTTCGGCCTTACAACAATTACAAAACCATAAAAACTGTTGGGCACTGAAAGAAGCCAGTGGCGATCTTAATAAACTGCTGGCCTATAGAGAGCATTGCCCTAACCTGGACTTGTATAGTGGTGAAGACGCCATGATGCCATACCTTGCGAGTGCCAATGTTAAAGGTTTGGTGTCGGTTTGCGCTAACGTTTGGCCAGAAGCCACTCGGCAATATGTTGCTATGGCCTTAGCTCATCAACATGAAGGAATTTTTCCGCTTTGGCATAAAGCGATATCAGCATTATTTCAAGTGTCTAGTCCGATACCGGTAAAAGTGTTAATGGCTGAGTTGAACACTATTAGCTCGGCAAAACTTCGTCTACCCTTATGCCAAGCAGAACTTTCAGCGCAACACGGTTTACTCGACATTCATCAACACATTCAGCAATGGTTAGCGAGTAACAGCAGCAACCCACTAGCTCAGCATCACACGACTGATGACATTTTAAATGCACAAACCCCTCACTCTTTAGATTTAACTAACTTACGAGCAATAAAATCATGACTTGGCAACAAACATTAACAGACTTAGAAACCGGTAAAGTTCGTGCAGCAGAACAAAATAGCGATGGCACTTGGCAAGTCAATACCGCAGTTAAACAAGCCATTTTAGCGGCATTTAAAGCCGGAGAAAATACTGAGTTCGATGGTATTTATCGTGGCTTTGTGGATAAGCATAACTTACCCGCACGCGAGTTCACCGTTGCCGATAAGGTGAGAATGGTGCCGGGTGGTTCGTCGGTTCGTTGTGGTGCCTATGTGGCGCCAGGCGTCATTATTATGCCACCGGCCTATATTAATGTTGGCGCTTATGTTGATAGTGGCACTATGATTGACAGCCATGCTTTGATTGGCTCATGCGCACAAATAGGCAAAAATGTTCACGTTTCTGCCGCGGTACAAATTGGTGGTGTGCTTGAGCCGATTGGTGCTAGTCCGGTGATTATTGAAGATAACGCCTTTTTAAGTGCTGGCGTGATTATTGTCGAAGGCATTGTAGTGAAAAAAGGTGCGGTTTTAGCCCCAGGCGTATCTTTGTCGGCCTCGGTAGCTGTTTATGACTGTGTCAATAATGTGATACTGGAAAAAGGTGCTGATATTCCTGAAAACGCTGTTGTGGTGCCAGGTACACGACCGGTTGCGGGTGACTGGGCTCAGCAGCAAGGACTTAATATGGCTTGCGCATTAATTGTTAAATACCGAGATGCAAAAAGTAATGCCGCTTTAGAACTTGAATCTGTACTGCGTTAGGATCAAAAAATGACTGCCATGTTAAATTCGACAGCTAGGCCAAACTGGCTTAGACCTGCGGTACTTGCACCGCTAGCACAGCACAGTGAAGCACTTAAAAGCAGTGTGGAAGCTGAGCAAGATGAAGACGGTTTTTTTCTTTACGATTTAGACTACCTTGAGCAACACTTGTCGGTGTTGATGCAACAAGAGGTGATTAAACTCTGGTTTGCTGTTAAGGCTAATCCCTTGTCGCGTGTAATAAGCACCTTAGCGCAGCAAGGTTTTAATTTTGATGTGGCGAGTCAAGGCGAACTAACGCAAGTATTAGCACAAAATGTGCAAGCCGATCGCATTCTCAATACCGGTCCGGCCAAATCAAAGCGACAAATGAAAGCCTTTTTAAGCCAAGGCGTGCGCACTTTTGTCGTGGAGAGTTTGAACCAGTTGCAATGGCTTAATGAAGCAGCAATAGAATTGGCTTGCCAACCACAAGTATTATTAAGAGTACAATTACAGTGGCAAGAAGGTGAGAAAAATCCTTTAGGGGGTAATGAAGTGACGCCTTTTGGTTTATCTTGCCAAGAGTGGCAAACCATAAAAGTTAGTCACTTTCCGGCGTTAAATATTAATGGCTTGCATATTTTCCAATGGGGAAATATGCTCAGCAATGCTCGGATGTTTGAGCTTTGGTCACAAATGGTTACGCCATTGTTATCGCTAGCAGAACAATTGGGCATGAGGTTAGAAGTCTTAGATTTAGGCGGTGGCCTAGGTGTCGATTACCTGCAAACAGGGCAAGGCCTAAGCTGGAAAAAAATTGTTGCCGACTTAGCCAAAATAAAAGCACAGGCGGGTGTTAGCGAACTCTGGCTAGAGCTAGGTCGTTTTGCTGTTGCTGACATGGGCTATTACGTGACTTCGGTTGTTGACCGTAAACAAAACTTTCAGCAGCAACAATTAGTACTTGCCGGTGGCATTAATCATTTAATTCGCCCGGCAATTACTGAACAGCCCTTTCCTGTCGCCATGCTCAGAGAGTCAGCAGCAAGCCCTTGTTATTTTGATCTACATGGCCCGCTTTGTACCAGTTTAGATAAATTGGGTACCTTGGCAATAGCCAGTGATGTTGAAGTGGGTGACCAATTAATTTTTGGTTTAGCCGGCGCTTATGGCTTTACTGAAAGTATGCCGTTTTTTCTTTGTCATCAAATTGCCGCTGAATATGTTTTACAGCAAGGCAAAATTGAGCAAGTACGTGCAGCAGAGCCTGCAACTTGGTATTTACGTTAACCTAGTCAATAAAGTCGTTCGATTGGTAAGAGATTATTTATGAATTTAATCAGTAAAGAAGTGATGCATGTCGGTGAAATGGCCAGTGGTGCTGCGCTTACCGTGCCGGTTTATCGTATTAAGGGTAAACAGCAGGGGCCTGATGTTTATATCCAGGCTAATATGCATGGCGCAGAAGTGCAGGGCAATGCGGTTATTTTTCAGTTGTTAGAGCAATTAAAAACCCTTGAATTAAATGGCAGTATTACGCTCGTGCCTTATGCCAACCCTGTCGCTTGTAATCATAAAAACGGGGAATATACCTTAGGACGATTTGATCCCATTACCGGCGTTAATTGGAACCGGATGTTTCATTTTGATGCCGATATTATTGCGCCGTTTGCACAAGCGCATTTAACCGCGACTAGCGCTGAAATTGAGCGCGCGTTTAAAGCGTTAATGCTGGAGCAAATAACCGAAAAGTTAAATCATAATATTTATGGCCTGACGACAGGGCAACGTATTGCCTTTCAACTGCAACGCCTAGCACATCAAGCTGATATTGTTTTAGATCTGCACACTGGGCCGATTTCCAGTAAGCACTTATATTGTCCTGAATATGCCATAGCCAGTGCAAAGTACTTTGATATCCCACATACTTTATTGATTCCTAACGACTTTGGCGGTGCATTAGATGAAGCCACTTTCTGTCCTTGGTGGCAGTTACAGCAGACCTTTGCTGCCCTTGGCCGTGACTTCCCTATAACTAAAACTGAGGCTAATCAAGGCCAAGATGTTATTATTAAAGAGAGTTTTACTGTTGAGCTGGGCTCACAAGAGCAGATTGATTTAGAGGTTGCCCGTGAAGATGCTTTAGGTATTTTAAGTTATCTGCAGTATCAAGGTGTGATCAATAGCCAAGATTACCAGCCGAAAACCATGACGCGTTATAGCTGTATGTTAGCCGATTACAAGGCACTATATTCCCCCATGGGCGGCATGGTGGATTACTTAGCTCAATTTGGTCAGCCTTTAGCGGCAGGAGAGCCATTAGCGCGTATTCTACGTATGGATAATTATGGTGATGGCGACCCATTACACTATATAACCTTAGATCATAGTGTCATACCAATTTTGCATTTTGCTTCGGCAAGTGTAAACCAAGGTACTGAACTTTATAAAGTATTTAGTAAGTTTAGTATTTTATAATCGTGCGTTTTAACAAGAAAAAGCGCCTTGATTTAGCTTTAAATCAAGGCACTTTTTTTGTACCCTTATAAGGGCTATTTTTTTTAATAGCGATTTAAACCCTAGCTACTTAAGCCTTAGGTACTTAAACCTTACTTACTTAAAAACTACGTGTTCTTTTAAGTAAGTAAACAAGTCACGGTAATGTTTGCCAATTTTTTCAGCACCGTGCTCTTTTTTCGCCTGACGGACTAATTGTCTCAGCTTTTGCCTTTCCATGCTGTCGCATTCGGCTAACAAGGCTTCAATGGTGTCATTACCGTCCGCTATCAGGTCGTCACGCAATTTTTCGAGCTTTTCAAATTTGACCGACTCTTGCTGATGTTTATTGGCCATAACGTCCATTGCCTGTTTAATCGGCTCAAGATCCATTTCAGACAGTATTTTCGCGACATGACGGACATGACGACGCATAGCTTCATGCTTATTGGTGATTTTATCTGCTAGCAGCATAGCGGCTTTCAGTTCATCAGTCAGCGGTAGCTTGCTGCGTTGATGCTTCGACATTTTGACTATGATCAGGCCAAAGTCTTGCAGTCGATGCATTTCTCGTTTTATTTCTGATTTACTCAGTAATTCTTCTTCTAATTCATCGATATCGTTGGCAGAGTGGGGCATAATGTTAAGCAATAAAGTGATAATTACCTATAGTATACAACAAAGCAGTATCAGCAAAAACATTCCTGTTGCATGTATCGATAAAATGTGAGAAATAATTTACCTATGAGCGATTCAGATAGTATTCAAATGCAAATAGAACATGTGAAAAAACGTGTTAATGACGCCATGACAATGGCTAAATCACTCGGAGCCGATGGTGCTGAAGTTGCGATGAGTCGCCAACAAGGTCTTAGCGTGAGTACCCGTTTAGGCGAGGTTGAAAATGTTGAATTTACCAGTGATGGTGGGCTTGGCATTACCGTTTACAAAGACGGTCGTAAAGGTAGTGCTTCTACGGCTGATTTATCTGAAAAAGCTTTAAAACAAGCCATAGAAGCCGCGGTCAATATTGCTAAATATACCTCTGTTGATGAATGCTCAGGTATGGCAGATAAAGATTTATTGTCGATGACGCCTGAAGATTTAGATTTATATCACCCGAAAGCGTTAACCACAGAGCAAGCGATTAGTTTAGCAAAAGCCTGTGAAGACACCGCGCTTGGCTATGATAAACGTATTACTAATTCAGATGGCGCCACATTAGAGAGCTTTGAAGGTTTTAAAGTTTACGGCAATAGTCAGGGTCAGCTAGTGGGTTATCCGAGTACGCGCCATAATTTAAGTTGTGTGATGATTGCCAAAGAAGGTGAAGACATGCAGCGCGACTATGCTTATACCGTGAGTCGTGAATTTGACGCTATGGAAAGTGCAGCCACCATAGGGCAACAAGCGGCTAAAGAAACATTATCACGCTTAGGTGCTCGTAAGTTAGCGACCGCTAAAGTACCTGTGATGTTTCGAGCTGATGTGGCTAATAGCCTATTTGGCCATTTTATTGCCGCGATTAGTGGCGGTAATTTGTATCGACAATCTTCTTTTTTGATGGACGCCATTGGCCAACAAGTTTTTCCTGAATTTTTAAGTATTAGTGAACGCCCTCATTTGAAAAAGGCCTTGGCAAGTAGTGCTTTTGACGCCGAAGGTGTCGCTACCCTAGATCGTGAAATTATTACGGATGGCAGTTTAGCCACTTACCTGTTAACTAGCTATTCAGCGCGTAAGTTAGGCATGAAATCAACCGGTCATGCCGGTGGCATTCATAATTGGCAACTCGGCATGAACGACGCAGGCCAAGGCGGTGATTTTGATGCAATGTTAAAAACTTTAGGCACGGGTTTGTTAGTAACCGAGTTGATGGGGCAAGGCGTGAATGTAGTGACCGGTGACTATTCTCGCGGTGCAGCAGGTTTTTGGGTGGAAAATGGCGAAATAGCTTATCCAGTGGATGAAATTACCATTGCGGGTAAATTACAGGATATTTTTGCTGGTATTGTCGCTATTGGTAACGATACCGATATGCGAGGCAGTATTCGCACCGGCTCTATTATTGTTAACCAGATGCAAGTAGCGGGCAGTTAAAAATAATAGAAGTTTGAAGTTAAAAGCTGTCAGCTGTCAGAAAAAACAAGTGAACGGTAACTAGTTTCAGTTGTTTACTGACAGCTTTAAACTGAAAGCTTATCGCTATGGTTTATTTTCCTAGCAGCAAGGTCGCTGTGCCTAAGAAGGCAAATATACCCACGACATCGGTGACCGTTGTCAAAATAACACTACCGGCTAAGGCGGGATCTATATTCATTTTTTTCAACATTAATGGCACGGTAACACCGGCAATGCCAGCCGCCGTCATATTCATTAACATCGCAAAGGCAATGATGGCGCCCAGCATTAAGTTTTGCTGCCAAATAGCCACAACCGAAGCGATCAACACCGCCCAAATTAGGCCATTAAAAAAACCAATGGCCAATTCTTTATAGAGTAAAATTCGCGAGTTACTTTCACCAACATGGCCTAAGGCCATAGCGCGGATAACTAAGGTTAAAGTTTGGTTGCCGGCGACGCCGCCCATGCTAGGCACTAAAGAGTTTAACACCGCCAAAATAGCCAGTTGATTTAAAATGCCTTCAAACATGCTCGACACTGCGACAGCCAGAAGAGCGGTGATTAAGTTCACGCCTAACCAAATAGAACGGCGTTGGGTACTTTTTAAGACCGGAGCAAAGGTGTCAGCCTCGTCATCTAGACCCGCCATACTCATCATAGAATGCTCGGCTTCCTCACGAATAATATCAATAACATCATCTATGGTAATACGACCCAGTAGTCGTGCTTCGTGATCGACAACAGGGGCAGAAAACCAATCGTAGCGCTCAAATAGCTGCGCGACATCCTTTTCATTCATATCGGCGGTAATGGCTTGAATATCTTTATTGATGAGGTCTGAGATAATGGTTTCTGCTTTGGCAGTAACAATAGCGGATAAAGACACTGAACCAAGGAAATGATCGGCTCTGTCAACGACATAAAAAGAATCGGTTGCTTCAGGTAATTCACCACGAAGTCGTAAATAACGTAGCACCACATCTACCGTAACATCAGGACGAATAGAGATGGTATCGGTATTCATGATACCGCCGGCCGTGTCTTCCTCAAATGAAAGTGCAGCTACAACACGATGGCGATCTTGCCAGTCCATCGCGTTAAGCACTTCCTGATAAACTGTGTCAGGCAGTGTTCTGAAAACTTCAGCTAAATCATCAACATCCATTCCCTCTGCAACGGCAGCTAGTTTTTCTGGATGAATATTTTTCAGAATGCCTTTTCGAACTTCTTCGTTTAACTCTTCGAGTACATCACCGTGGTGATCGGCATCAATAAGCTGCCAAAGTGCGACACGGCTTTTGCTTGGCGATGACTCTAATAATAAAGCGAGATCGTAAGCGGGCATGTCTTGCAATAGCTTGCGAACATGGACAAACATACCACTATCGAGGGCATCATTAACCTGCTGAAGGCGCTGATGATTGTATTCTTGTTTAGAACCTTCCGGCATATATTCACCTTTTGCCGTTGTAAAACGAAAACTGAAAATTATTAGGGGTTGTTGAACTTACTTTAGTGCAGTTTGTTTAGTAGGTAGGCTCAGCAAACACATGATGTGTGGCTGGCTACATAGACGTATGAGCACGCCATAGCACTTGCAAACTAACACTATTATCTTTGGGTTTATCTAACACCACTGAAGCGAGTTCAATGTTAACCCAGCAAGTTAAACAGATCCTATTATGAGAGATAACTATTAAGGTTTTGTTATAGCAAATAAATAAACATAAGCGCCGATAGACTTGGACGGTAGTGCGACTCAGGAGACAAAGTTGAAAACGGGTATGCTTGAGTTATTTCGCTTGTTCTAAAGGCTTTAATGTAGCGCTAAATTGGCTAGTATATTATTTTAATCACTAGGGTTCGTTAATAATTATCCGCGTAGAGTTTACCGTAATCTAGCCATTTTAGCAGCTTTTTTATTGACTTAAGCACGTGCTTAGCAAGGAAGAAGTGCTCTGTTACTATTCTGCTTCATGAAATTTGTTACTAAAGAGTTGGCAAATTTCTGCTAAGGCTTGTTCAGCATCTTGGCCAGAGGCAATAACCTTGACGGTTTTACCTTGGGCGCCTGCCAGCAGCATTAGGCCCATAATACTATTCGCGTCTGCTCGGTTTTCGTCTAATTCAATAATGACTTTAGCGGTAAATTTTTGGCTTAATTGGGCAAGCTTAGAAGCCGCTCGGGCATGTAGCCCAAGTTTATTGATGATAAGTACATTACGGCTCGTTGGCTTGCTCATCTTAGCTATGTGCCTTCAACGGTTAAATCACGGTGGCGAGACTGCACATCTTTACGCTCTTTACGCATATTATTTGCCAGTAATTCGGCAATATAGACCGAACGATGCTTGCCACCCGTACAACCAATAGCAATGGTGATATAACTGCGATTATTACGTTCTAAGTGGGGTAACCAGGTCATCATAAAACTGTTAATTTGCCAAACAAATTTAGTCACAATGGGCTGGCTAGCAAGAAAGTCTTGTACCGGTTTGTCTAAACCTGTGTAGCCTTTTAGCTCTTTATCCCAAAATGGGTTAGGTAAAAAGCGGGCATCAAAAACATAATCAGCATCTTGTGGTACACCATGTTTAAAACCAAATGATTCAAACACAACCACCATTGAACCAGACGTTTTACCCAGAATTCGCTCTCTAACTAAGTCAGCGAGTTGGTGTGGTGTTAGTTGACTGGTATTGATGTATAAGTCAGCCCGACTGGAAATGGGCTCAAGTAATTTTTTCTCCAAGGCAATGGCTTGGTCTAGCGCAATATTTTGCTTGATCAACGGATGTAAACGTCGCGTTTCACTGAACCGGCGAATAAGGTCACTATCATCAGCATCTAAATACAGTATGCTCAATTCTACTGCATTGGGCAGGTATTCAATAATTTCGGGTACGTCGTTAGGATCGGCTGGCAGGTTACGAACATCGAGACTTACGGCAACATTTTCATAATCATTAATCACCGTATGGGTAAGTGCGGGTAACAAGTTGACAGGGATATTATCAACACAATAATAACCTAAATCCTCTAAAACACGCAGTGCAACACTTTTCCCTGAGCCTGAACGGCCACTTACAATAATTAATTTCATCCGTGTTTAACTCGCTTGTTGTATTAACTGAAACAGTTCTTGATTACTTTGGCATTTACGCACTTGCTTGCAAAATTGCTTGTTACGAAAAATTTTTGCGATACTTTGCAGCGTACTCAAGTGGCTCTGGCATTCTTCTTCAGGAACAAATAAGGCGATAAAAATATCAACGGGACGATGATCAACAGCGTCAAAATTAATCGCTTGTTCTGTGGTAATAACCACGGCAATAGGTTTCGTAGGCGTAGCATTTTCTAAACGGCCATGAGGTATAGCAATGCCATTACCTATGCCCGTTGAGCCCAATCTTTCACGCTTAACTAAGCTTTCTAAAAGCTGAAAAGTATCATGGCTGTCGAGTTTATCGGCGGCCAAGCGACTTAAATATTCTAATATACGTTTTTTACTGGCACCCGGTGCTGCACAAATAGTGCAGTCCGGGGTTAAGATGTCTTGCAACTTCATAAACTTCTAAGACCTATAGCGAAATGGCGCTAATGTTTGTTGATTTTGCCTTTATATTTCAAGATTTGGCGATCTAGCTTGTCAATTAATGCATCAATCGATGCATACATGTCACTATGTTGTGCCTTAGCATGAACTTCAGTGCCACTTAAGTGCACCGTTGATTCGGCAATCTGATTCTGTTTTTCTACCGTTAATACTACATGTACATTATTGATATGATCAAAGTGACGCTCTAGTTTTTCAAACTTGCCATTGACATAATCACGTAATGAATCGGTAACATCGACATGGTGTCCAGTAAGATTAATTTGCATATATTTCAATCCTCTTTATTGGCTGAATAAAACTGCCTACAATAGGCTTTTACGTTGATTTGATGGCGGTATAGAAAGTGACTCTCGATATTTGGCAATGGTACGCCTTGCCACTTGTATACCTTGTTCTGCTAAAATATCTGCCATTTTACTGTCGCTGAGTGGTTTTGCAGGTACTTCGGCAGCCACTAGCTTTTTAATTAATTCTCGAATAGCCGTTGATGAACATTCGCCGCCGTTTTCAGTACTTACGTGGCTAGAAAAAAAGTACTTAAGCTCAAAAATCCCTCTAGGTGTGTGCATATATTTTTGCGTGGTCACACGAGAAATGGTTGATTCATGCATATCTACGGCTTCGGCAATATCGTTCAATACCATAGGGCGCATTGATTCAGGTCCGTGTTCAAAAAAGCCTTGTTGGCGTTGCACAATACAATTTGAAACCTTTAAAAGTGTTTCGTTACGGCTTTCTAAGCTTTTAATAAACCATTTTGCTTCTTGCAAGTTAGAGCGAATAAATTGATTATCAGTAGATGACTTCATTGAACGAGACATAGCGGCGTATTGCTGATTAACCGATAGTTTAGGGGCAGTGTCAGGATTGAGCTCTACTGTCCAGCGGCCGTTTTTCTTTTCAACAGACACGTCTGGGATAACATATTGTTCTTCACTTTTGATGACGCTGTCACCTGGACGGGGATCTAAGCTTTGTATTAGGCGAATAACTTCGCGTAATTGCTCTTCTTTCAAGCGTAATTTACGCATCAATTGACGATAATCGCGATTACCAAGCAAGTCAATATACTCGCTGACGGCGATTTTGCTTTCCGCTAACCAAGGGGTATCTTTAGCAAATTGATTGAGCTGAATACGCAAGCACTCTGGAATTGAACGGGCGGCAACACCAATGGGGTCAAATACGTTAATACGCTTTAACACCACTTCAATCTCATCAAGTTCTACACCATCAATACCGACACTCTCTAAGATCTCTTCGGCTGAAACGGTTAAATAACCGGCTTCATCTATGGCTTCAATAATGGCAATGGCAATGGTTCTATCAGTGTCAGTAAAGGGCGTTAGTTCCATCTGCCAAATTAGATGGTCTTGTAATGAGTCTTTCGTTTCACCTTGATAAGTATAATCTTCTGAGGCATGGCCAACACCGCCACTACTAACACCAGCACTGAAGTTATCATCCCATGTGCTATCGCTGTTTAGTTCTTCGGGGATGTCTGTTTTTGCTAAACCTTCAGAGGAGCTAATTTCGTCTATCGAGGGAGTGGAGTCTTCGCTGCCATCAGAGGATGCTGCTGAGTTTTCGCCTACCGTTACCGAATATCCTGCTTCTAAATGGTCAGGGGTACTTTCTGAATTATTATCGTGCGTTTCGTCAACTTCAAGCAAAGGATTACTTTCAAGTGCTTCTTGAATCTCTAGTTGAAGATCCAAAGTTGATAATTGCAACAGTTTGATCGCCTGCTGCAATTGCGGGGTCATCGTTAACTGTTGTCCGATACGGAGTTGCAGAGTAGGACGCATTTACGTTTTCTTTTCCCTATTCAAATTCATTAATTCAATTGGTTTTATTCACTATAGCGTGAATTGTTCGCCAAGGTATACATCTCTTACATGTTGATTTGCAAGAATTTGCTTTGAATTACCTTCAGCGATAAGTTCGCCATGACTAACGATGTAGGCATGCTCACAAACATCAAGTGTTTCTCGCACATTGTGATCTGTGATCAATATACCTATGCCACGATCTTTTAAGTGTAGGATAATTTTTTTTATATCACCTACTGAAATCGGGTCAACACCAGCAAAGGGTTCATCCAGTAATATAAATTTAGGATCTGCGGCTAATGCCCGTGCTATTTCAACTCGTCGGCGCTCACCGCCAGATAAACTCATGCCTAAGTTATCTTTTATATGGCCTATGTTGAACTCTTCTAATAAATGTTCAAGTTTTTCTTGTCGCTCAACATCACTAAGTGATTTACGTGTTTGTAAAATGGCCATGATGTTGTCATGAACCGATAACTTACGAAAAATAGAGGCTTCTTGTGGTAAATAACCGATACCTTTTCTCGCGCGCTCGTGCATCGGCAGTAAGGTTATATCTTCATCATTTAAGACAATTGAGCCACTGTCGTTCTTTACCAAGCCAACAATCATATAAAAAGAGGTAGTTTTACCTGCGCCATTTGGCCCTAATAAGCCAACAATTTGTCCAGCGGAAACGTGCATACTGACGTTTTTAACCACTTTTCTGCCTTTATAGGACTTGGCAAGGCCGGTTGCTGATAATGTAGAAGTTGACATTTACTCTTGCTTATCCTTTGATTTTATAGGCAATTCATTTTTGTTCTTTGGCTGTAATACGGTTTCAACTTTAGCATTTTCAAGGCTTTCGGCATTGACATATTCTGTGGCAAAATTGTAGGTGATTTTACTGCCGCTCACTTTACTGCCTTCTTGGCTAAGGAGAGCATTGCCTGAAATAACGACGGTATTCATACTCGGCTCATAACGGATTTCATTGGCTTGCAAATTGATTGGGCTACCATCTTGAAGCGTTTGTTCAAAGGTCGCTGGTGAGCCTTTGGCAATATAAATTTTGCTGTCACTGTTTTCTTGGGTGATAACCTGTACTAACTCGGCATGTATGGTTAGTGTGCCTTGAGAAATAATGACATTATCAATATAACTGAATATTTTATTTTTGAGATCGGCAGCTTGGCGTGAAGAAGATATTTTAATCTCTTGTTCTACGTTAAATTTTTCTGCACTTGCGACAGGCACTAATAATGCTAACGCCGTGAGACAATATAAGTTATTTTTTAATTTTTTTATAAATAGTTTGTACATGTTCGGTCAATGTCATCTGTGTTGTGTTTAAGTCTACAATTAATCCTGAGCCATACATAGTAAATCCTTTACCTAATATTAAGATAGTTTGCTCTGAGCTGATAATATTAGTTTTTAAGTCCATTTCTAAATTTTTACCATGCACTTCCTGTATCAAACTTTCTTTATCAGTGGCGATTAAACGTACGCGATTTGCTAATTTTACGCGATTGTTATTATACAAGGTGCCTTCATTGGCGGTGATTTGCCAAGTAGGTTTGTTGTTCCTTGGGTATAAGGTATAGCGTGGATATTCAAAGTGTGTGACCCCTAATTCAGCATAATGTTCCATGCGTTTTGCTTCTACATTATAAGATAATGCCCCAGTGGTTTTATAAACATCACTGTTAAGGTTTTCAGCAATAAATTCAGGGTTATTCGCGGTATCGAGAATGTTGCTGGTTTCTTCCTTCGCGCCATACCATTCAAGTAAGCCATAGGTGGTTAAGGCCAATAAAAATAAGCTTATACTAACAAGGTATATGCGATTCATACGCTTGAACCCGTTGCATCAGCTAAGGTGTTTTGGCTTTGCATAATAAGATCGCAAGTCTCGCGCACGGCGCCGAAACCACCTCGGGTATAGGTGGTGTAGTCACAAGATTTTAAAATGGCGGGGTGTGCGTCATTGACCGCAATACTAAAACCAACATAATTAAGGCAGTCAAAATCTGGCATATCATCGCCGATGTAAGCCACTTGTTCAGGCGCTAACTTTAATGCGGCGAGCATAGCTTTTAAAGCCGGTAGCTTATTTTCTTCACCTTGTACTATGTGCTTAACATTTAATGCACTCATCCGGGTTTGCACAATAGTTGAGGTTCTGCCCGTGATCACCGCTACATCAACGCCGCTTGCACCTAAGGCTTTAACGCCATAACCATCTTTAGTATGAAAGGCTTTTAATTCTTCACCATTATTACCTAAGTAAATACGACCATCTGAAAAAACGCCGTCTATATCACAAACAAAGAGTTTGATTTTTTGCGCTTTTTGCCAAACACTTTGCGCTACTTTTCCGTATAAACTGTTCAACTTTAGAGCACTCCAGATTTTAATAAGTCATGCATGTTCATCGCGCCAATGGGTTGGTGATTATCGTTAACAATAATTAAGCCGTTAATTTTTTTGTCTTCCATGATCTTTAATGCCTCAGCCGCCAGCATATCTTGCTTAGCCACTAAAGGGTTTTTTGTCATCACGCTGGTAATGCTATCTTGATGAATATTAATTTCTTCATCTAAAATACGGCGTAAATCACCATCAGTAAACAGACCTATTAAGCGATTGTTTGCGTCAACAACAGCGGTCATACCCAAGCCTTTGAGTGACATTTCAACTAAGGCATCTTTTATTTTAGCTTCTTGGCTTACTGTGGGCAGACGTTCGTCTTTGTGCATGATATCGGCCAAACGTAATAATAGCCTTTTACCTAAGCTGCCACCGGGGTGAGATAAGGCAAAGTCATCGGCAGTAAAGCCGCGCGCATTCAATAAAGCTACCGCTAGGGCATCGCCCATCACTAAGGTTGCTGTGGTGCTAGAGGTGGGTGCCAAGCCTAATGGGCAAGCTTCTTGTGCTACTTTTACACAAACATGGCTATCGGCAAGTTTAGCCAGGGTAGAGTCAGGATTACCCGTCATGGCGATAAGTTTTGTGCCGATACGCTTTAGGACCGGAATAATGGCTAAGACTTCGCCAGTTTCACCCGAATTAGAAATGGTCAGTACCACGTCATCAACAGTCACCATACCTAGATCGCCATGGCTTGCTTCACCCGGGTGAACAAAAAATGCGGGTGTGCCAGTACTCGCCAAGGTTGCGGCAATTTTGCCACCAATATGCCCCGACTTACCCATACCAATCACGATGACGCGGCCCCGACAATTAAACATTAACTCACAAGCTTGAACAAAGTCGTCGTCAATAAATTGCGACAATTGTGCAATAGCTTGCTGCTCAATGTTAATGACATTTAGGGCTAATTGTTTAAAGTTTTTCATTGCTATAAACCACTTGTTACCTGTTGATTTGACTAAAAAGTAGCACTTGATAACCAATAAATACGGCTAATAATAGTAACCCTTTCGCCCGCGTGATGCGAAACTTTCCACCTCGACTAAAACAAAGTATAAATAATAAGAAGGTTGTTGCCAGCATAAATGGCGCGTCACGCACCGCGGCGGCATTATCGATATCGCCCGGCGCAATTAAGCCAGCTAACGATAAAACCGCAAGAATATTAAAGATATTCGAACCAATAATATTACCGAGCGCTAAATCATCTTCTTTTTTAATGATGCTCATAATACTGGCAGCTAACTCAGGTAAGCTAGTACCAATAGCAATAACCGTTAAGCCGATGACTAAATCACTAATACCAAAAGCTTTGGCGATAAATATTGATGAATCAACCAGAAAACTAGCACTGAGCGGCAGTAGTATCATACCGACCACTAACCAGATTACCGATTGTTTGGTACTGACCCCATCAGGCACTTCTTGTTCTGCTTCTAAGACCATTTTATCGTCGATAGGGTTTTGTTTTGCACGCCTTAACGTGACGACAAGTAAGGTGGCGATATAAAGTACAAAACCAATAATCAGTATTAAGCCTTCATTAAAACTAAAGTTGCTGTTTGCTAGCATATATGTCGCGATAGCCGTAACAACCAAAATAAGCGGGATTTCACGTTTAATGGTCGTTGAGGAAACGGATAAAGGATGAAACAGTGCGGTTAAGCCTAACACTAACGCAATGTTGGTAATATTTGAGCCAATGGCATTGCCGACGGCAGTATCTACATTACCCTGTAAAGAAGCGGTGACCGCTATCATCATTTCAGGTGCTGAAGAGCCCATAGCAACAATAGTTAAGCCAATTATCATGGGAGAAATACCCAGATTTCGTGCTAATGCTGAGGCACCAAATACAAATTTGTCTGCACTCCACACTAAAGTGATTAGTGAAAGTAATAAGATCAAAATTTGGATGAACATTCAAAGCTCCTGTTTGGCTAAGATAAATAAATAGTGTTTGTGCTAATTGATGAAAGACAAAGAGGAATTATAAACCACTGATGGTAACCGATGACACTCAATTAATACTCATTTTGCTAACATAACGTGAGCGAAAAGCATTATAAACTTTTTCTGATATTATTGGCACGTGGATTGACAATAAAATAACTAAGCCAAAAAAAAGGCTTATTCATTACGCTAACTTTACACTTGCGTTACATTTATATACTTTTGGTTACTCTTTTAGCACTAAATAGTTGTGAATTTGTAATGACTGAGGTGTTGCGCTGCGGTAGAATTCTACTACATAAAACAATAATTAACAGTGATGTTATTCCAAGCGATATGTCTGAAATTTTAGTTGATATCAAAAACATGACCTTTAAGCGTAACGAGCGTGTTATTTATGATGGCATTAGTTTGTCTATTCCTAAAGGTAAAGTTACCGCGATAATGGGGCCAAGTGGTATTGGTAAAACAACGTTATTGCGCTTAATTGGTGGTCAAATTAAACCAGAGTCTGGGCAGATCCTTTTCGATGGCCACGACATTCCTAAATTGTCTCGTAGTGCGTTATATGACATACGTAAACGTATGAGTATGTTATTTCAAAGTGGTGCCTTGTTTACCGACATGAGTGTTTACGACAATATCGCCTTTCCTATACGCGAGCATACTCAGTTATCAGAAGACATCATTGAAAAAATGGTGCTAATGAAATTAGAAGCGGTGGGTTTGCGTGGAGCAAGAAATTTACGCCCCAATGAGCTCTCTGGTGGTATGGCGCGTCGAGCAGCCTTAGCTCGCTCAATTGCGCTTGATCCTGAATTGATACTTTATGATGAGCCCTTTGCTGGCCAAGATCCTATTTCTATGGGCGTGATTGTCCGGCTCATTCATCAACTAGGTGATGCATTGGGATTAACCTCTGTGGTGGTTTCTCATGATGTTCCAGAAGCGATGAGTATTGCAGATTATATTTATATTATTGCCGAGCAAAAAATTATTGGCCAAGGTACGCCGGAAGAAATCTACGCGCACACCTCACCTTTAGTGCAGCAATTTGTTAAAGGTGAAGCTGATGGCCCAGTGCCATTTCATTATCCTGCGGCGTCATATAGTGAAGAGTTAATTGGTCGAGGTGTTGAGAAGTGAATCAGCTGCAAATATTGGGTCATAGCATTATCGAACAAGTCTCAGGCTTAGGTAGAGCTTTGTTGATGTTAGCATCAGCGCTCTTGCATATTCCGAATCCACGCAAAGGTTTTCCTTTGTTGTTGAGCCAATTGTACTCCGTTGGCGTATTATCTTTAGTTATCATCGTTGTTTCGGGTTTGTTTATCGGCATGGTATTGGCTTTACAGGGCTATACTATTCTGGTTGATTTTGGCGCTGAAGCTAGCTTAGGGCCAATGGTCGCCTTGTCGTTATTACGTGAGTTAGGTCCAGTGGTTGCCGCCTTACTTTTTGCTGGTCGAGCTGGGTCTGCGCTGACCGCTGAAATAGGTTTGATGAAAGCAACAGAGCAACTTTCTAGCCTTGAAATGATGGCAGTAGATCCTTTGCGTCGTGTTATTGCCCCGCGCTTTTGGGCTGGTTTTATCAGTTTGCCACTGTTGGCGGCTATATTCTCTGCGGTGGGTATTTTAGGCGCTCATTTAGTTGGTGTTGATTGGTTAGGTGTTGACAGCGGTACGTTTTGGTCGGTAATGCAGTCACAAGTGTCTTTCGAAAAAGACGTTTTAAATGGCATTATTAAAAGCGTAGTATTTGCTTTTGTGGTGACTTGGATCGCGGTTTATAAAGGTTATGCTTGTGAGCCAACCTCTGAAGGTATTAGCCGAGCAACCACTTCAACCGTAGTGCAATCGTCACTATTAGTTTTAGGATTAGATTTTGTATTAACCGCGATAATGTTTACAAGTTAATTTTTGTAAAAATTTATAGCGGTTATTTAGTTAAATATTATTTGAATTTGGTGGAAGACATGGTGTCGAAAAAAATAGAATTATTGGTCGGACTCTTTGCTGCAATTGGTATTGCTGCATTGTTAATGCTAGCACTAAAAGTAGCTGACAGCGGTATTACAGGAACTGGCAACACATATCAGTTATATGCCAAATTTGACAACATTGGCGGCTTGAAAGTTCGCTCGCCAATAAAAGTCGGGGGTGTTGTCATCGGCCGTGTCAGTGCAATTTCGTTAGACAGTGCAGATTATACGCCTTTAGTGACGTTAGAAATTTTTGCCGAGTATAATAACTTCTCAGAAGCGACTTCAGTGTCAATATTAACGGCGGGTTTATTAGGTGAACAATATGTAGGTTTGTTACCAGGCTTTATTCATAGCTCAGTTGAAATCTTAAAACCAGGTGATTATATTGAAGACACCAAACCTGCATTGATATTAGAAGAACTGATTGGTCAATTTTTATTCAGCCAAGGCAGTGGTGATTAATCATGATAAATAATGTGATGAAAAAATGCTTTTTTTGTTTAGCACTGCTAGGTTTGTCGATATCGGTTAGCGCCACAGGAAATGTTGATAAAAAAGACCCTTATCAAATGATTAAAACGGTTGCCGAGATCACTTTTAAGCGTTTTGCCAATGAACAAGTGGCGATACGTGCAGAGCCTAATTTATTGAAAACCATCGTTCGCGAAGAATTAATGCCGTATATAAATTATCAATATGCCGCTTATAAAGTGATTGGTAGCAACTTCAAGAAAACCAATCAGGCTGACCGAGCTGAGTTTGTACCGGCATTTCGTGAGTATCTTATCACCGCTTATGCGCAGGTTTTTACCTTGTACGATAACCAAAAGGTCGAATTTGCACCGGCAGAAGATTTTGCTGAGCATCGCGTAGTGTCTGTTGATACGAGTGTAATAGAGCCAGGTCGCGGTCCAATTAATATTTCCTTTCGTGTGCGTAAGCATAAAAAAACCGGCGACTGGAAAGCCTATGATATGGTAGCAGAAGGTGTCAGCTTACTTGACAGCAAACAAGCGGAGTTAAGTGGTTTGATCCGTCAAAAAGGGCTAGCTCATGTCACTGAAATGCTAAAAGAAAAAAGTGCAAAGAGTATTGTTTTTAAATCATAAAAGTTAATTTTTGCCAAGCATACAGACAAAGTAGCGTATTATAAGGTTGTTAGTAGATAAAAATGATAGAAGTCCAACAAGCAGAGCAAAAAGCGATTTTTAGTGGTGCGTTAACCCGTGCTACAATAACGCCTGCATTTGATAAAAAGTACCGTAAATTAGTCAATAATGAACGAATTATTATTGACTTGGCTAAGGTGAGTCAAGTTGACACCGCAGGCTTAGCATGGATTTTATTATTAATTGAACTGGCGGCCAGCAAAGCTTGTCATATCAGTTTGATTAATTTACCTGAAGATTTATTAAAACTGGCAACGTTAAGTGCAGTTGATACGTTATTGCCGATAGAAACCCCTTAATCTACACGCTATTTGGAGCAAAAAGTGGAAGTAAAAGAGATAGAAAAATTAATTACCGATGCCGTTGAATTAGACGAGATTCATGTAGCATTTGATGGTTCACAATGTAAAGTAATTGCCATTGCTGACTTTTTAGGTGATCTAAGCCGAGTGAAAAAACAACAAACTATTTATGCCCCTTTAGCGAAAATTATTAACGAAGGTGTCATTCACGCGGTATCCATTAAAACCTTCACAACGTCTGACTGGCGCCGTGAAAAAATGTTTAACCTACCCCTTTAATTCACACCGACATAAAAGAATATACTCTTGGACGCATTTAAAATTATTGGTGGGCAACCACTACATGGCGAAGTGACTATTTCAGGCGCAAAAAATGCGGCATTACCTATTCTAATGTCGGCATTGCTCTCAGAAACTCCGGTTACTTTTTCCAATGTTCCGAAACTTAATGATATAGAAACGACGATTAAACTCTTGTCACAATTAGGTGCTAAATGCCAGTGGCTTAGTGAGAGTAGCTTGATGATTGATGCTAGTAGCATCGCGCATTGTCGCGCGTCATATGAGTTAGTGAAAACTATGCGCGCTTCTATCTTGGTTTTAGGGCCTTTACTGGCACGTTTTGGTCATGCTGAAGTGTCTTTACCTGGCGGTTGTGCCATTGGCGCGCGACCGGTTAACTTGCATATTCATGGCTTAAAGCTGATGGGTGCAGACATAGCGGTTGAAAATGGTTATATCATTGCGCGCAATAGTGGTCGACTTAAAGGTGCGACTATCTTTATGGACACCGTCAGTGTTACCGGTACTGAAAATCTAATGATGGCTGCAGCTTTGGCTGATGGCATTACTATTATCGAGAATGCAGCGCGAGAGCCTGAAATTGTCGATCTAGCGCATTGTTTAAACGGCATGGGTGCTAAAGTTTCAGGCGCAGGCACAGACACCTTAACGATTACCGGCGTTGAAAAACTGCATGGTGCAAGTTATTCAGTCATGCCAGATCGCATAGAAACCGGTACATTTTTAGTTGCAGCGGCGGTCACTCAAGGTAAAGTAAAGTGTTTAAACACTGATCCTAAAGCTTTAGATGCGGTACTGGCTAAGTTAAGAGAAGCTGGCGCAGATATCACTACAGGTGATGACTGGATAGAGCTAGAAATGACCTCAAGGCCAAAAGCGGTTAATATACGCACCGCACCTCATCCGGCATTTCCAACTGATATGCAAGCACAATTTGTTGCCCTTAATGCGATAGCTGATGGCACGGCAACAACAACCGAAACGATTTTTGAAAATCGCTTTATGCATGTGCCTGAACTACAGCGTATGGGGGCAAATATAAGTCTTGAAGGCAATATAGCCATAAGTACCGGTGTGGAGCAGTTAAATGGTGCGCAAGTTATGGCGACTGATTTACGTGCCTCTGCGAGCTTAGTTATCGCCGGACTCGTTGCAAGTACTGAAACGCAAGTAGACCGTATTTATCATATTGATCGTGGCTATCAAAAAATTGAAGATAAGCTGCAAGCGTTAGGCGCAAATATCACCCGTATCACCATTAACTAAGCTTAATTAATGGTTAGCGAGTGATAAAAAATCCCAGCTACTTTGCTGGGATTTTTATTTGCCTGGTGAGTTGTTTGGTGAATTGCTGGCAGGATTTACTTTGGTACTTCAACAATAGTCACAGGTAAGGTTAATTGTTGATTATCGCGAGAGATCATAAAGCTCAATACGGTACCTGGCGCAGCCTCAGCCACAACGTCTAAGCCTTGTTTGGCATTTTGTAATCGAATATCGTCTATTTGATAAACCACATCACCTGATTGTAATCCAGCTTTCATGGCCGGACTCTCTGGCGTTACTGCACCAATAATAAAGCCCTTAAGATTGGTCACAGAATCGTTTGCCTCAACACCAAGCCAGCCACGCACCACGCGACCATGTTCAATAATTTTTAACATAATGGTACGTGCTAATTGATAAGGTACAGCAAAAAATATGCCCTGAATATTGAGATTAGGATTCGCTTGGGTAAATTTTCTTGAATTAATGCCGACTAACTCACCATTAGAATTTATCAGAGCACCACCAGAATTGCCCTCATTAATAGCAGCATCCATTTGTAAAAATTGTAAATAACTGGTGCTTAAACCACTTTGTCCGGTTGCGCTGACAATGCCTTGAGTAACCGTTTGTCCTAAATTTAGCGGATTACCTATGGCTAATACTACGTCACCGACTTGCGGTGTTAATGTGCTCATTTGAGGAATAACCGGCAAATTGTTCGCTTGTACTTTTAAGACAGCAAGATCGGTCAAAACATCATAACCAATGAGTTCAGCATGAAGCTCTTGGCCTCGTTGTAACACCACTACAGTTAAATCAGCACTTTGTACCACATGGTAGTTGGTTAAAATATAACCTTGGCCGTGCATAATAACGCCACTACCTAAGCGGGTTACTTTGCGCGGTTGGCGGCCATAAGTTGGGTTTACTTGAATTTCTTCAGAGTAAATATTTACTACAGCAGGGCCAGCTAAACGCACTGCTTTTGCATAAGACAAAGGCGCTTGTATTTTCTCGACACTGGTAAATAACTGCCAAGGAAGTATGTTTTTTTCACGCAGCTCAGGTACTAGTATCAACAAAACCAACGCAAACAGGACACCGTAGCTAGCTGAACGAATGAAAAACTTTAGGGCATTGATAATTTTCAACAGGATTATTTTTATTAGTCTGATTTTTTATAGATTAACATAAAGCCTTTGTTGTTATAAAGTTTTTGTCTTAGATAATCGCTGAGCTGACGTTGAGTATGGGCTAGAGATTAGCCTGGGTTAACGAGTTGAAAGACTGATTTTGTTAGCTAAATAGTTCAAAGCTTTAATATCAGCGAGCACTTGCAGCGTTATTAAGTTGTATTTTTATCCTGCTAGCGGTGAGCAAAGTGCCTGTTCGCTAGATAATAACCGTCAACGGCAAAAAGCAACAAAGCTTATGATAAAAAGATAAAGTGATTAATGCCTACTCGGCATCGAGTGATACCAAGGTTCTAATTTTTTAATCTATCTGTTGAAATTAAAATTTTTAATCATCATTATTAGCTGATGTAGAAGACCAAACTTGTGATATTCTGGCTTAATATAAGGTACAAAATTGATGAGATTCAGAATACTATTTGTAATTTTTACGCCTAACGGAGCCGCTGTTGAAACCATATAATCAGCAAGAATTACCCCAGAAAAAACTTGATGTGTTGAGGTTTTTTGGTTTTGGTACTTCAGGAACCTTTCTATTTTTTCTCGCCTTAATTATTGGCGCATTATTTTTACTCAGCAATATTTACATCTCCAACGTGGCTAATGAGCGAAATAATATTCTTAAGCAAAAATTATCGCTCATGTCGGACAAGATTGAAGACAGCATCGATTCACGGCTATTTATGCTTGATGAGCTTGAGTCTTATGTGCAGTTATCACCAGAAATAGATCAATCTGATTTTGAAGTCATTGCACATAGTATGTTTGAACGCCATCCAAGTTTACGTAGCCTGCAATTAGCACGTAATAGCGTGTTATCACATATTTATCCTTTGACCAATAATAAAGCTGCTTTGGGGCATGATCTCCTCGCCGATGTTAATCGGAAAGCGGACGTGTTATTGGCTTATCAGAGTAACACCGCCACTATTTCAGGGCCCTTAAATTTACGACAGGGCGGGCTTGCTTTGATCGTTCGTCAACCGGTTCATATCAAAAACAAGGCTAATCAGAGCACACAAAGCTGGGGCTTAAGCATTCTGCTCTTAGACTGGGATGAGTTATTACAAGAGACAGATCTGCTTAGTTTGGGGAATGAGCAAAGCCTAGCTTTACGTAAACAAATCAACAATAGATGGCAGCCAGCATTCTGGGGCAATAATGATTTGTTTAGCGAGGCAGACAAAACAGCCGTAATGGTTAATATTGACCTACCCAATAGTGTTTGGCAGTTGGCGATAAAACAAGATACTCAACCGTTAACGCTAATATCAAATATTGTTATAGTGGCCTGCATGGCGATTGTATTGCTGATATGTTTTTTCAGACAAATGCTCTATAAGTTAACCTGGACTGGCCCAGCAGCACTGGCAGGGGCTTTTATTTTGCTTTGTGCGGTCATCACAGGGTTAAGCTACTATTCAATCAATAATGCACAACGCCAACAACTACTTGAAAAAGCGGAAACCATTCGAGTTGATATTCGTCAACGCTTGAAGGAAAGCCTAGATTATATTGGGCTATTAAATTTGGCGCGTACATCAGATAACTTAACCCATCAGAAATTTCAACAGCGAGTGAGTCATTATGTCAGTGCTCATCCAGAGTTGATCAATATTACTTGGATTGATGCGCAATTTATCATTCGCAACGTTGCTCCCTTAACCGGAAATGAACAAATCATAGGTCTTAAAGTTGACCTTAAAGAGCCTCGTCGTGCGTCTCGCTTAGCAAAAGAGTTGCGTTTGCCAGTTTACACTCACCCATTCGTCGCCATTCAGGGGCCTGCGTCTTTTGAGGTTTGGGTGCCGGTTTATCGTGGTAATGAATTTATGGGTTTGTTCGCCGGGGTATATTCAATTCCCGCTTTGTTTAAAACTGTGGTTAGTGATGAAATTTTACATCAATTTGGTGTCAGCATGATCACCCATGATGGCCAGGTGGTTGATCGTAGCTTACTAAAAGATAACGAGGATATACGTCTTAGCCAAACAGTAGCATTGTCGCCACCGGGCTATAATATTGCTCTGCGACTTGATCGCTACCAAAGTCAGTTGTGGCGTTGGGATATTATTGTGTTGTCGTTATTAGCCTTTAGTTTAGCTATCGGTGTATTTTGGATCATGTTTATATTATTGCGGGCTCGTACAGAGTTACAACAACGTTATAAACAACTCAGCGCAGCGCAAGACGCTTTATATCGCGAGAAAGAGTTGTCTCAGGTTACCTTATTGTCGATTGGTGAGGGCGTGATCACTATGGACATAAACGGTAAAATTAATAATCTCAACCCAGTAGCTGAAACTATTACCCAGTGGTCATCAAAAAAAGCTCAAGGACAACTGTTGTATCAGGTAATGCCTTTATTGGATATTACTGATCACCATTCGATGGAAAAATTATTATTAAATTGCATTGATGAGGCGATGTCTGGCGACAGCTCTGCAACCATGGGTTTATTAATTAGTGCACAAAAATACATTTTACGATGCACCTTAACTTCGATTAAAAATAAACTCGGTCAGGCCATTGGTTGCGTATTAATTTTGTACGATATTACTGAAATGCATTTGATTACGCAAAAGTTAGAACATAGGGCTAAACATGACTCGCTAACCGGCTTGGTTAACCGCATCGAATTTGAAGAACGACTTGAACATGCCGTGTCGGTTGCTAGGGTGGAAAATTGTCAACACAGCTTGCTCTACATTGATTTAGATCAATTCAAAATAGTTAATGATACTTGTGGCCATTTGGCCGGTGATGAATTGTTAGTGCAATTGACATCACTCTTACAAGCTCGCATAAGAGGGAGTGATACTTTAGCGCGACTAGGGGGCGATGAATTTGGTGTGCTATTGCTCAATTGTACTCTAGCGCAGGCTACAAATACTGCTGAGATGTTACGCCAACAAGTGGAAGAATTTCGTTTTATATGGCATGACAAAAGTTTTACTTTAGGGCTTAGCATAGGTTTAGTGGTTATTGATAAAAATACAGCAAACTACAGTCAGAGCTTAAGTACCGCAGATGTCGCTTGTTATATGGCTAAAGATGCTGGCCGCAATCGCGTACATGTGTATACCGAAGAAGATGAAGAAACATCAAAGCGTCATGGAGAAATGCATTGGGTGGCGCGTATTACTGCCGCACTTGAAAATGACAGTTTTGTACTTTATCGTCAGGCCATACTGCCACTGGATGAAAACCCACCGGGTAAGTACTATGAGCTATTAATACGTCTAGAAGAAGACGATGGCACATTGGTTAGCCCTAGGGCATTTTTACCTGCGGCTGAGCGATATAACATGATGATCCAGATTGATCGTTGGGTGCTTAATTCCGCGCTTAAATTTTTCCAACAATATCCTGATGAACTCAATGGCTTATTACTTTGCAGTATCAACATCTCTGCTCAATCTTTGAGTGATGAGGGATTTTTAGCTTTTCTGACAAATAGTTTAAAAAACAATCCTCAATGGTGCAATAAACTCTGTTTCGAAATCACAGAAAGCTCAGCGATAAGAAATATACAGCAAGCTAAACGCTTTATTAGTAGCTTAAAAGCATTGGGATGTCGTTTTGCCCTAGATGATTTTGGCTCAGGTATGTATTCTTTTACTTACTTGAAAAACCTGCAGGTAGATTATTTGAAAATTGATGGTAGTTTGGTCAAAAATTGTGCTCAAGATCCAATAGATTTAGCGATGGTAAAGTCGATCAATGATGTTGCTCAGGTGATGGATATGCAAACTATTACCGAGTGGGTTGAAGATGATCAGACGTTAGCTGTATTGAAAACACTGGGAGTGAATTATGTCCAAGGATATGCAGTTGGAAAACTCCAACCACTGCGCAAATAACTAAAAATTTTTGGATCTGGGACATAACATCATCATCAATGAGCCTGCAATAAAATCTGTTGCAGGCTGTCATTAATAGGCTTGTTGTCGCTTAAAAATTTCTCTAACTTATTTCTCTAGCCTATATGAAATATTTCAATGCTATAAATCTAAGGTGAGATTAAATATCATCGCTAATTTTAGCGCTAATTTCATCGCTAATTTTAGTGCATAGTACTTGAATTATGCGTATTTTAGTTATTAGCATCAAGTTGATGAAATTTATTAAACTTAATAATCGAGGTTAATTCATGACCATATTCTGCACCTTTTTCAGAATAACGGTCTAATTTTTTAACTAAAGCAAATGGGTCATCAGTTTTCATTTTTAATTTTCTAAACTCTTTAAATGCACCACCACGGGCAATGGTTCGATAATAGTCGCTAACAGAGGCTTTTATCGATGAATATTCTTTTACCCAAATAGTTTTATCACCGCGTTTTTTAAGGGCAGGAATTCTAGGTTCATCTTTATCAAACGACCAAACACCGAATATATTATAAGCTTCTCTAAAAAAACGAGATGTTGCCCAAGAACTTTCCATTGCCGCTTGTGCAATCGCAATACTTTTAGGGTGCGGTTTCAGTGCCATTAACAGCTCTGCATCGCTTTTTGCTTTATATTCCACTTTCAGCTTGGCTATTCTATCGGCATCACTACCTGATTCTAGTGACGCTGAAACCTTATTATATCGGACCATAAGCTCAGCATAAACATCGTTTACTGCCGGAATAATAAGGTTTTTAAACCTGGCCTTTTTTTCTTGCACTGTCATTTTAGGCAGCGCTGTATCTTTTGATGAGTAAAAATAAATAACGGCAGAGAATAAGAGTATGGCAATAAGTGCAGCTAATAGTTTTGATTGCAAAGAAGTTAATTTCATATAAAGCCTTACTTAAAGGGTAAAAAAAATATTAAGCTATAATAGCATATAATTTATCTCTGCTGAAAAATCGCTCACTGAGCTGAGCGTTTACCTTGGTCGACAATAAAAGTTGTTGGTTTACCCAGTCACTTTTTACTTGTAATAGTCTACCTGTTCAAACTTGCTGGCCAATGACTGAACATTGGTGAAAGTGAACTGAGCAACAGACTTGTTCAGTTCACAAGAGGTGGGCCTTTAGTTTACCCAGATGGGATACAAGCAAGTGTTATTAGATTTCAGTCTCAATAATACTTAGCGCACTTATCCCTTTGTTAGTGAAACTGTTTAGCATAAGTTCTAGCTATATTGCTGGTAATTTTGTTCACAGTTAAAGTAAAGGCGAGCCTGCAACGTGAGACATAGTGGTCAAATACGTCTTAATCCATGGCAAGTTAAAGGTTTAATCGTTGATATTGTTAGAATAAATATTATAAAAAAGCCTGTCGTTTGACAGGCTTAGGTTTAGTGCTTAGGTTGGTGGTTAGGGTTTATACCGTGCCGGTAGCAGCTAGTGATAGCTCTTAAGGTGATAGTATTAGCGGATCATCAAGAACAATGACGTATTGTTACGCTGAACATTCAGTGCAAAAACGCCCTTATGATCACTTAAGTAACTACGTAGTTCACCAATGTTATTAATGGGTTGGCGATTAATACCATTAATAACATCACCTTTGCGTAAACCCACGGCAGCAGCAGGGCTGTTTTCAGCAACTTCAGCAACACTGATACCATTACCTTGACTGTTATTTTCTAGCTCAGCACCATCAAGCATGGGATGTAAACTCGCGGCTTCAATATTAGCCATGTCAGCTTTTTTCAAAGTAACGTCATAGGTTTTTTCTTTACCGTCTTTTCTGATCACGGTAATTTTTACCGTTTGTCCAGCGCCAATTGAACCAATTTTACCTCTGAGTGCGTTAAAGGTTTTAATCATTTTACCGTTAACTTTAATAATAACATCACCGGCACGAATACCGGCTTCATCAGCGGCTGAATCTGGCATGACTTGTTCGACAAAACCGCCTTGATTAATATCAAGTTCCATTGCTTTAGCAATTTCACTGGTTACACTGCGACCGGCAACACCTAAAACGCCGCGTCGTACTTCGCCAAACTCAATAATTTGATTAACCAAGTTTTGTACCATGTTACTTGGAATAGCAAAACCAATACCGACATTGCCACCGTTAGGACCTAAAATGGCGGTGTTGATACCAATAAGCTCACCACGTAAGTTGATCAAGGCACCCCCTGAATTACCACTATTAATCGCGGCATCGGTTTGAATGAAATCTTCGTAGTTTTCAACGTTTAGGCCGCTACGACCTAGGGCACTGACGATACCAGAGGTAACCGTCTGTCCTAAGCCAAATGGGCTACCTATAGCAACCGCAAAATCACCCACACGTATGGTGTCAGAGTCTGCGATTTTTACTGCAACCAGGTCATCCGCTACTATCTGTAATAAAGCGATATCGCTGGCTTCATCACCACCAATTTTTTTAGCATCAAGTTGGCGACCATCTTTTAGCGTAATTTGAATTTCGTCAGCATCGTTAATCACATGGCTGTTAGTGACAATGTAACCTTTGTCAGCGTCAAGAATGACACCTGAGCCCAAACCCCGAAACTGTCGTTCTTTTTGTTGGCTTTGGCCTTGACCTTGGCGGGGGTTACCAAAGAAAAATTTGAAAGCTTCTGGCACACGCTGTTCAACTTCATGGGTGCCACGAACTGAAATGAGCACAACTCCCGGTGTTACTTGTTCTAACATGGGTGCAAGGCTAGGCATATTTTGCCCATTGAACGATTGAGGTAATTTGGCTTGTGCGGGTAAACTTGCCATGGCAATCGTTGAGGAAAGTAAGACAATATTGATTAAAACTGATAAATTCTTCATGTAACAGAAAACTCCTAATTAAAGTATGTATAAGCAACAGGATTGTTTAGTTACATAAATCAGTTAAACAAACCTGTTGGGTCACTCAATTAAAGACCTGCAATAAAAAGATTAGTTCCTAATTATTTTTTTCAGCATTTGTAGCACTATATTTCTTATCATTAAACAAGCCACTGGGCGCGCCGGAATAATCTAACGGAGGCTCTGATGTTGTTTCGTCATTTTTGCGAAGATTTTTGTCGTGTCGTAAATTTACCGTTTCCGCTAATTGCTCTTGGGTTTCTTTAGAGAAAAAGGGCATACTTTCAATATGATCAGGGGTTACTTGTTGCAACAGTTGGGTGCTTTGCGCCATTTGAGCCATAGCAACTTGGCAGGTACTGTTCATTTGCTCAAGTAAATTGGCGGAGTTTGCAAGATGGTCTGCTACGTCAAGTTTATATCGTGCTAATTCTGCTTCACTTTGACTGGCTTTAGTCGCAAGTTTTTGTGTTTCTTGTGCCGATGAGAAAAGCGTTCTGTTAGCAAAAAAACCGACAATTGCGCCAACGATAAATAGTCCGAGCCCTAAAACAACATTCATATTTCTTTACCTTCATTGTATTCATGGAAAAAATTAGAGAAAATAAGCTTCAATAAATTTAATATAACGTGCTTCACGCTACTTACCTAATGAATATATTTGTAAAAAAAAATATTTCAAGCTGAGTTGGCTTAAACGTTATAAAAAATAAAGTCAGTATTAATTAAATGGCAGTTAAATGATCAAATTATCTCCAATTGGAAAATACACACAAGATTTAACCCGCGATGATTTTCTCTTTGACGCGGCACAAGAAAATGCAGTTAAAAATTTACAACGTTTGTACGACGATTTAATGACTCAACCTTTACCGGTAACGGGCTTTAAAAAGGTGCTCAATCGCTGGAAGCGCGTGGTAAAAAAACCCGAAGTTAAGCAGATAAAGGGCATTTATTTTTGGGGGGGTGTTGGGCGTGGTAAAACCTATCTGGTTGATACCTTTTATGATGGTTTACCCTTTTCTAATAAAATGCGCGTGCATTTCCACCGTTTTATGCATCGTGTGCATGAAGAGTTAAAATTGCTTCAAGGGCAATCTGACCCACTAAAAATTATTGCTAAACGTTTTGCCGATGAAACCTGCATTATCTGCTTTGATGAGTTTTTTGTTTCAGACATTACCGATGCGATGATTTTAGGGACTTTATTTGAAGAATTATTTGCCCACAATGTCACGCTTGTGGCGACATCAAATATTATTCCAGATGACCTATATCGCAATGGCTTACAACGTGAACGTTTTATGCCGGCAATAAAGTTAATTAATCAATGTTGCGATATTATCAATGTTGATAGCGGTGTCGATTATCGTCTTCGTACTTTGGAGCAAGCAGAAATATTCCATTTTCCCTTGGATCAACAAGCTGATGACAATTTAAGGCATTACTTTCAAAGCTTGTCACTTGAAGCGGGTCAAAAAGACAAGGTTATTGAAATTAATAATCGCCCATTACCCAGTGTTCAGGAATCAGATGGCGTGGTGCACTTTGAGTTTTCAACCTTGTGTGAGTCTGCGCGTAGTCAGAGCGATTATATGGAACTAAGCCGTTTATATCATACGGTATTACTGGCTAATGTTACGCAAATGGGCGTTGATAATGATGACAGTACACGGCGATTTATTGCCTTAGTCGATGAATTTTATGAGCGCAATGTTAAATTAATCATCTCGGCAGAAGTCGCTTTAGAGTGTTTATATGTTAACGGTCGTTTAAGCTTTGAATTCAAGCGGTGTTTAAGTCGGCTGCAAGAAATGCAGTCACACAGTTATTTAGCGAGTGAGCATTTACCATAATTAATGTTTTTATGAGTAAAACATCATAAGTTGTTTTTATATTGAAAAGGAGTTTATAAAAAATGATTAACAAGCGGGTTGTTAGCTTTAGCGTCATATTCATGGCGCTAGTGTCGTTAAATGTATTTGCTGGGGTCACTGATAATCCTTTTAGGAAATCAGTCAAAATAACAGAAGCATATCTGCCAAAAGCTATTTTGACTATGTGGCAGAGTGAGCATTTGATATGGCGTGCTCAGTTATTTAATAGCGCGTGCGAGGAAAATACTCAAGCGGTAAAGCACGCGATTAATGCCGGATTTACCTTAGTGAATCAAGTCATTATTGATCAAGCGATAATAAATCATCAGCTAATTGATGAAAACGCTAAACTGATATTGCAAGATAGTAATAAGTTGTATTACCAAATTTTTAGCAGAGTATACGCCTATGCTTATACAGAACGACTGAGAATAATTCAGCAATATCACCCTGAAATCAGTGCAGATTTATGTGCGCATGCTAAGACAATATCACAACAGTATCCGTCTGATGATTTGCCTATAGTACCTTGGCAACTAACTGATCAAACCGAGTTTAAAGCATGGCAAGCTGATTTATTTTCAATGCGTGTGGTTAATCAGCATTTTTTTGCGGCCTTTATTAAACGCCAACAAGCATTTGCTCACATCATAGATGCAGAAATTTATGCCATGATACAACAAAATGAAAAGGCAA
The DNA here is from genome assembly GCF_014077005.1 of Colwellia sp. MB3u-45. Taxonomy (GTDB): domain Bacteria; phylum Pseudomonadota; class Gammaproteobacteria; order Enterobacterales; family Alteromonadaceae; genus Cognaticolwellia. The sequence goes on from NZ_JACGVC010000044.1 coordinate 121,406, forward strand.
TCAGTGCATTTTCTGCTCTTAGCGGTAGCTATCAATATAACCATTTACTGATGAAAGAAATAACTCAGGCGTATAGCGAAGTAAAAGGTAAAAAATTACCTGACGAGCTTTGGCGAGCAAGTTATGCCCAGGCCGCCAGTTTATCGGCAACGTATGCCTACAAGTTAGCAACAATATCAGCATTAAGGCAAATTAGAGCGCTTTATCCTGAGCTATATCAGCGCATTGAAGCTCATACTATGAGTTATGTAAAATTGCAGTTAAGTAGATTGAAAATGAGTAAATCACAGTTGAATGAAGCGTTTAATCAGCACGAGTAGCACTTTTTGTTAATTTCGTTTGGCTTATAAAGAAAGATCAATGATTAGGCGTGATCTTTTGCTTATTGTTCTGTATAATCCGGCTTCCCTACGTTACAAAGCCTGTTCTTTTTCCAGAGGACCGGCAACGGACTCGATGCTCGAAGGGGCAATGGCGTAGTCTTTAACGGATAACTTGAGGTTTTCTTAGGTTATTATTTAAGTAACATTTATATAATTGGGTTTTTTAATGAAAACTTTTGTAGCTAAACCAGAGAGCGTACAACGCGAATGGTTCTTAGTGGACGCCGAAAATAAAACTTTAGGCCGTATCGCTACTGAAATTGCAAGCCGTTTGCGCGGTAAGCATAAAGCAGAATTTACTCCTCATGTAGATACTGGCGATTACATCGTTGTTATCAATGCTGAGAAAGTAAAAGTAACTGGTAATAAAGCGAAGGGTAAAATTTACTACTCGCATACAGAATTTGTTGGTGGTCTTAAGCAAATTAGTTTTGAAAAGCTAATCGCAAAAGCTCCAGAGCGCGTTATTGAATTCGCAGTTAAGGGTATGTTACCTAAAGGTCCTTTAGGTCGTGAAATGTTCCGTAAGCTTAAAGTTTACGCGGGTACTGAACATAAACATACTGCACAACAACCACAACTTTTGGAGCTGTAAGTCATGGCTGATAATCAATATTACGGTACTGGTCGTCGCAAGAGCTCAACTGCTCGTGTGTTCATGAAAGCTGGTAACGGTGCAATCACAATTAACAAACGTGACATTTCTGTATACTTTGGCCGTGAAACGGCTCGTATGGTTGTTCGTCAACCATTAGACTTAGTTGAAATGTTAGAAAAGTTTGATTTTAACATCACTGTTACAGGTGGTGGTATTTCTGGTCAAGCTGGCGCAATTCGTCACGGTATTACTCGTGCATTAATGGAGTTCGATGAAACTTTACGTGGTGCTCTACGTAATGCTGGTTTCGTTACTCGTGATGCTCGTAAAGTTGAACGTAAGAAAGTTGGTCTACACAAGGCTCGTAAAAAGCCACAATTTTCAAAACGTTAATATTTACGTTATGTTATTTCAAAAACCGGCTTCTGCCGGTTTTTTTATGTCAAAAATACCGGCTATCTCACGATTATAGGGTCGTTCTTAGCCATCTCGGTAATTGCTCCTGCATTACCCTAATGACTGATACTAAATGGATTAACTATCCGCTTATTTTAACTTAGTGAAATGAACAAAAAATTAATGAGATTAGTCTTATATCCCTATAAGAGCATGGCTTTATGGCACTCGTGCATTCATGCACGTCGATGTGAAAGTGCGGCGATGGCAAAATTTTCTGGGTGTTATATATCACTTATTCTGTAGCAAAGTGCTCTGTACCCAAACGATAAATCAACTGTTCACTATGCCAATGCGCAACATAATAAGCTAATACGTTGTGAACGAGCATATACGCGAGCTATTACTCAAGAATATGCTCATGTGTTGTTTTAACGGTTTACTGCCATGTAAGCCTCCATTAAGCGCATTACCTGCAGGGATGTAGGTACTTATGCTTAGTCTGGAGCTATAACTATAACCATAGCCATGAGAATGTGACTATTTATCGCCATTATCCGGATTGAATTTTACTCCATGGGTGTAATGTATCTGTGTACTTTAATCAACAAATGAGCTTTAAGGTGCAAGGTCACTTTTAGCTCAGTGATCATGTCGCCAAGATGGCAAACATCCCCAGCCTACAAGTAAACTTTTAACCAACAGCGTGGTGCTTTTTCTTTTTAATAGCCAGTTAAATACTTAAAACTGACCGCCATTTTATGGCAACTTGCAAGTTAAAAAAATCTAAATACGAATGGTTTTTATTCACTTAGTGTGTGGTTATAATAATTGACTTTTATTTGCATAAACCTGTCTTGAAAAAGGTTAATTGCCTTGTAAAAAACGAGGGTTTTCTTTATTATCAGAGCAATTTTTTTATCGTTGATTTAGTAGATCAACAATCTACACAATTACTAGGTAATCCTCTTAGTCATGTGTTGTTGTATTAGCTAGATAATAATTGGAGAGTTTGAATGAGCAATGCGCCTGTTAACAACGGTCGTCGACGCTTTTTGACTGCAGCTACTTCGGTAGTCGGTGGTATTGGTGTTGTCGGTGTGGCTGTGCCTTTCATTGGTTCTTGGAACCCTAGTGCTCGTGCGAAAGCCGCAGGTGCGCCAGTAGAAGTCAATGTAAGCAAAATAGAGCCTGGTCAATTAATTCGTGCTGAATGGCGCGGTAAACCAGTGTATGTGGTACGTAGATCAGAAGAAATTCTTTCTGGTTTAAGTACACATGATGACCAATTAAAAGATCCACAATCAGAAGTGCCACAACAACCTGCTTATGCGATGAATGCACATCGCTCGATTAAACCTGATTTATTGGTGGCACTGGGTGTATGTACACATTTAGGTTGTGCACCAACTTACCGCAAAGGTGATTTTGATCAGGAAGTTGCTGGTGTTAAAGACGGTTTTTACTGTCCTTGTCATGGCTCTAAATTTGATATGGCCGGTCGTGTTTTCCAAAATGTCCCAGCACCGACTAACTTGATGGTGCCTGAACACTCTTTCCCAAATGAAGATACCTTACTCATTGGTGTGTCTGGAGGAGAAGCATAATGTCTTTTAAATTAATGGATTGGATCGAACAGCGTCTACCTTTAATGGAAGCAATAAACAAGCATGTTACACAATACCCAGCACCAAAAAATTTCAACTTTTGGTATGTGTTTGGTATTTTAGCGAGTGTTGTTTTAGTCAACCAATTGTTAACGGGTGTTTGGTTAACAATGAACTACGAACCATCAGGTGAAGGTGCCTTTGCTTCTGTAGAGTATATTATGCGTGACGTCGACTACGGTTGGTTATTACGTTATATGCACTCAACGGGTGCATCAGCATTTTTTGTTGTTATTTACATGCATATGTTCCGTGGCATGATGTATGGCTCTTACCAAAAACCTCGTGAATTATTGTGGCTGTTTGGTATGCTGATTTTCTTGGTACTAATGGCTGAAGCCTTTATGGGCTACTTATTACCTTGGGGTAATATGTCATATTGGGGAGCGCAAGTCATTATCTCCATTTTTGGTGCTATTCCGATTATTGGTGATGACTTAACGCTGTGGATACGTGGTGATTATGTTATCTCAGGAGCGACATTAAATCGTTTCTTTGCCTTACATGTTATTGCCTTGCCATTAGTGCTGGTCGTGTTAGTTTTCCTACATATTTTAGCGCTACATGAAGTGGGCTCAAACAACCCAGACGGCACTAATATTAAAAAGCCTAAAGGTAGTGTGGCTCCCGAAGAGTTAAGTAAATTTGCCTTTCATGAGCAGTACACTAAGAAGTACGACATTGTTGACGCCATACCTTTTCATCCCTACTACACAGTTAAAGATTTGGTCGCTATTGTGATCTTCTTAATTATATTCTGTGGGGTTATGTTCTTTGCGCCAGAAGGTGGTGGCTACTTTATAGAAGCGCCAAACTTTGAGCCGGCTAATGGCCTGAAAACACCAGAGCATATAGCACCTGTATGGTACTTTGGTCCCTTCTACACCATTTTACGTATTATTCCTGATAAGCTTTTAGGCGCTGTGGGTATGTTTGGTGCGATTATCGCCTTGTTCATGTTGCCTTGGTGTGACCGTGGTGTGGTTAAATCAATACGTTACCGTTGTACCGCTCATACGGTAAACCTTGTTCAATTCGCTATTTGTTTTATTATTTTAGGTGTTTTAGGTACTTTACCTGCATCGCCACTGAATAACATGATTGGTGTTGTGGCAAGTTTCGGTTACTTTGGCTTTTTCGTGGCTATCTGGATTTACAGTAAAAACGAAAAAACGAAGCCAGTTCCAGATAGGGTGACAGGAAAATGAAAAAATTTATTATAGCAATTTTAGCTGTGCTTCCTATGCTCGCTTTGGCAGCTGGGCCCAGCATACAATTAGATGAGGCTAATAATGACTTACGTGATAAAGCCTCGTTAAAACGTGGTTTTGAAGCTTTTATTGATAATTGTTTAGCTTGTCACCAGTTGCAGTATCAGCGTTATAATCGCACTTTTGCTGACCTGGGTATTTCTGATGAAGATGGCCTAGCAAATTATATGTACACCGGTGAAAAAGTGGGTGATCATATAACCAATACTATGCCAGCTAAAGATGCGGCTAAGTGGTTTGGTGGCGCGCCACCAGATTTAACACTTGAAGCACGCTTTAGAAGTCCTGATTGGATTTACACTTACTTGCGATCTTTTTATGTTGATGAAAGTCGTCCGTTTGGTGTGAACAATAAAGTTTTTAAAGATGTGGGTATGCCACATGTATTACAAAACCTTCAAGGTGTTAAAACAATAGATGAGCACGGTAATCTTTCTGAGGCTACTGGCGGTTCAATGACAACAGAAGAATATGATACTTTTGTTCGTGATATAACCAACTTCTTGGAATACACCGGTGAGCCAAATAAACTTGAGCGTGAAAGCCTAGGTTATTGGGTTATTGGTTTCCTCTTTATCTTGTTGTTCTTTGCCTATTTACTGAAGAAAGAATACTGGAGAGATGTACACTAATTACAAATGTTTTGTGAAACCGTGTAAACTTTAGATATTACTGGGGGCTTTGGCCCCCTTTGTTAGTTTTTTAAATAAGAATTTTTTGGAGGCATTATGGCCATCGCCGCAAACAAACGCTCTGTTATGACTTTATATTCGCATGCAGATGATATGTATAGTCATCAAACCCGCATCGTGTTGGCAGAGAAAGGTGTCGGAGTTGACATTAACTTGGTTGACTTAGCCGATTTACCTGAGGATTTATTGGATTTAAATCCGTATGGAACAGTGCCTACGTTAATTGATCGCGAATTAGCGCTTTATGAAGCGTCAATTATTATCGAATACTTGGATGAACGTTTTCCGCATCCACCACTTATGCCAGTTTACCCGGTATCTCGTGGTCGTAGCCGTTTAATGATGCATCGTATCGAACAAGACTGGTACAGCCTAGCTAAAATTATCTACAGTGGACCAGCCGATGCAGCCGCAAAAGCACGTCAAGAATTGAAAGAAAGCTTGTTAAGTGTTGCGCCTATTTTGAATGAAGCGCCTTATTTCATGAGTGAAGAATTCAGTTTGGTTGATTGTTACTTAGCGCCGCTATTATGGCGTTTACCTGTTATGGGTATTGAGCTCGATGGTGAAGGATCAAAAGAATTAAAAACTTACATGTTAAGAGTGTTTGAACGTGAATCATTTCAAGCGGCATTAACTGAGTCTGAGCGTGAACTACGCTTTGGCGCTCCAGTATAAAGTCGTAAGCTATGACAAGTGAAATGAGCTCAAATAAGCCTTATGTTGTTAAGGCTTTTTATGACTGGATTTTTGATAACGGCTTAACACCTTACATTGTTGTTGATGTGAATGTTTATGGTGTTATGGTGCCTATGTCTTATGTTAATGACGGTCAAATCGTGTTAAATGTTTCGCCGTCAGCTGTCGGTAGTATTGCCATGGGTGAAGAAATTATCGAGCTTAGCGCACGTTTTGGCGGCAAGCTTGAAAACATGAGCATACCTTATGGTGCTGTTGTGGCTATTTATGCCAAAGAAAATGGTGCTGGCACATCGCTAGCGATTGAGCACCCTGAGCCAGGCACTATTGCTGAGGAACCTTTACCTTCACCGGTGAAAATGTCTTCAGTCAAAGCAGTAGATAGCAAGACAACGACTAAAACGTCAGCTAAGCAGCAAAGCACTCAAGCATCAAAAGTGAAAAAGCCCAGCCTGTCGGTAGTAAAAAATTAAGCAAAATTAAGTATATTATAATTTTGTTAACCATTAAAAAAGGTAAGCGTTATGCTTACCTTTTTTATTGTCTGCTTGATAATGTAAAGTTTACAGTTGAGCGAAACAACGATCAGCTGCGGCTAAGGTAAATTCAACTTCTGCTTCACCGTGTGCCGTTGATACAAAGGCGGCTTCAAATGAAGAAGGGGCAAGATAAACGCCTTCATCCAACATCAAATGAAAGAAGCGTTTAAACTTTTCACCATCACATGCGGTTGCCTGAGCAAAGCAAGTCACGGTCTCTTCCTCAGTAAAAAAGAAACCGAACATACCGCCAACATAATTAACCGCTAATGATATACCATTGCGCTCTGCAGCGGCTTTTAAGCCCATTGCTAGCTTTTCTGTCGTAGCACTGAGTTGTTCGTGCTTATTACCTTTAGATAGCTCATTTAACGTCGCCAAACCTGCTGCCATAGCAATAGGGTTGCCTGATAATGTACCCGCTTGATAAACAGGTCCAATAGGGGCAATGTAATCCATGATTTCTTTTTTACCACCAAAAGCTCCTACCGGCATGCCACCACCGATAACTTTACCTAAAGTAGTTAAATCAGGCACTATGTTGTAGTGAGCTTGGGCTCCACCTAAAGCAATGCGAAAGCCGGTCATGACTTCATCAAAAATTAACAGGCTTTTATATTGATCACAAATGGTGCGTAATCCTTCCAAGAAACCTTCGATCGGTGGTACACAGTTCATATTGCCAGCAACAGGTTCAACAATGATACAAGCGATTTCATCACCCATTTCAGCGAAAATTTGTTTGACTTCATCAAGGTTATTAAAGCTAACAGTTAACGTGTGTTTAGCAACATCTTCAGGAATACCGGGAGAGCTTGGCACGCCCATGGTTAACATGCCTGAGCCAGCCTTAACCAATAAAGAGTCGGCATGGCCGTGATAACAACCTTCAAATTTTAATATTTTGTCACGACCCGTAAAGCCACGGGCCAATCGTATAGAGCTCATGGTTGCTTCAGTGCCTGAACTGGTCATACGTAATTTTTCCATTGAAGGAACCATTTCACGCACTTTTTCAGCCATGGTTATTTCGAGTTCTGTTGGAGCGCCAAAGCTAAGCCCGTTCTGGGCAGTTTCAATCACGGCGGCCAGAATTGCTGGGTGATTGTGGCCTAAAATCATCGGTCCCCATGAACCAACATAATCGACATACTGCTTACCATCAACGTCAAAAATATAAGCCCCTTGAGCTTTCTTGATAAACAGTGGTGTGCCACCTACGCCATTAAAGGCACGAACCGGTGAATTTACGCCACCAGGAATAATGTCTTGGGCGGCATTAAATAATTGCTGAGAATTTTTTGTCATAATATGCTACTCGCTGTTAAGGTAACCTAACTATTGAGGTTAAAATTAGTATTTATTGGTGTGCCAAATTACCGGCTTTTCATAATGGCTAAGTTGGTTTTCAACCCCTAAACTTAGGGCAAATAATGCCATACGTACCAGTACACCGTTTTGCGCTTGGCGAAATATGGCTAAATTATCGAGGTCATTTAAATCGATATCGAGTTCATTCGCTTCAGCGCGAGAATCGCGCGGTAATGGGTGCATGATTACCGTATGTTCGTGACAATATTGCTGATAAATTTTTCGATTCAAACTAAAGTGGCCACGGTATAAGTCGGCTTCATCTTTACTGGCAAAACGCTCTTGTTGAATACGGGTTTGGTAAATAACATCGCAGGCCAAATTGCCTTCAATTTTGTCAGTAATAACCACTTGGTGTCCGGCGTTGGTTAAGGTAGCCACTATGCTATCTGGCATTTGCAGAGCCTTAGGGGCAATCATAGTGATTTTGATATTGTTATATAAGCTAATTAATTTCGACAGAGAATGCACGGTTCTACCATGTTTAAGATCGCCCATTAAGACAATGTTTAAGCCGTCTAGCCCCATGTCATAACGCGCCATTTCTGACTGTATGGTAAATAAATCCAGTAGCGCCTGTGTTGGGTGTTCGTTAGCGCCGTCGCCACCATTAATCACAGGCACACTGCTGCCTTTAGCAAAGTCAGCAACCGAGTGCATGGTGGGGTGGCGCATGGCAATCACGTCTGAATAACCACTAATAACACGGGCGGTGTCAAATAATGACTCGCCTTTTGAAAGCGAAGAGTTCTCTTGTCCAACTGTTTCTCTGACAAAGCCACCCAGTAAATTAAAGGCGGTACCAAAGCTAACACGTGTGCGGGTGCTGGGCTCAAAAAATAAATTACTTAATATTGCGCCTTCAAGCACATGACAACGCTTTTTTCGCATGGCGTAGGGCGCCATTAAGGTTGAAATCTCTAAAATACGGGAAATACTCTCTCTATCGAACTGCGATACAGATAAGATATGGCTTCCTTCAAATTTCATCATAGATAATACCTACATTATCGAAATCTTGAGCAAGGCACTGTGCCAGCTGATTTGATAATTTCATTATATAGTGGACCGTTGCTGTTAAGCTAACAACGAAAAATTGTTGCGAAATATAGCATAAAAGTTCAATGCTGAGAATGTATTATCAAGATTTGAATTAAGAAAATATCTGGAGTTTGACTGAAAGGTTGAGAGGGTTAAACAAGATTACAGCCTGGGCAATTCAAGGGCTGTAGTAAGGTGACTAAGCGCCACGGAGAGACAGCATAAGATGCTTGTTTGCTTGTTCAGCATTTAAGTCTACGGTTTGGTATTACGGCTTGATATTATGCTTAGATATTACGACTTACTATAGCGGATAAGTCTTACTTTTCACCGTCAATTTAATAGGCTAGAGTAAGACTTACCTAACACCCTGTACGTGTTGTACAGGGCAGTATAATTGCACCTTCAGCACTGATGAGTATAGCCTTTGAGCTTTAATTCACGTTGTATATATCAGGTTATATCCAACAGTTTAATATGCCAAACTTAAAAAGGTTTTAGGTAAACTAGCAGTATGACAATCAGTAGGATAATTACAGGCACTTCGTTGAAAATGCGATAAAACTTGCCAGAACGAGTATTTTTATCTGCAGCAAATATTTTGACTAATTTAAAGCAGTAACCATGATAAATGAGCAATAGCAGCACCAAGGATATTTTTACATGTAACCATTTTGCCGCCACAAACCAGAGATAGCCATATTGATAAATAATGGCAATCCCTAATAAAACCGTCAATAGGGCAAAGGGGGTAACAAAATAAAGTAATCGTCGCTCCATGCCTTTGAGGTGTTGATGTACAAGAGGTTCAGCTGATTCGGCATGATTAACAAAAATGCGCGGTAAATAAAAGATACCGGCAAACCACGCAACCATAAAAAAAACATGGAATGCTTTAAGCCAGAGAATGGTAACCATCAGTTGGTTTTTCCTTTTAATAAATAAGCGCTAATATAATCAAAGGTTATTATACCCATAATTTCATCTGGATTATCCTGATATATATAAACACCACCCGTCCTTTTCTTCATGAGCAGTAAATAGGCTTCAGTCAGTGTCGATTGGCTAGAAAGCGGGATCAGTGTGTGTTTTGTTAGCGTCGGCTTTGCGTCTATGTCCGTCATACTTTGCTGGTAAAAAACAAATTGTGTTGTTTCATCAGGCTGTTTTATCTGGTGGATAACATTATCCTGTGGTTTTTGCTTTGATAATGCAGTGGCAATAGTCTTATCATCGACTTGTCGCAACAGCGTGATGCGCTCATCCATCACCCCAATGACTCCAATGCGCTGTAAGAACTTCTCAATAGGGGGTTGGCGGTAGGGTAAGCCCTGAATCTCTAACTGGAGAATGAAAATTGAACGATTACCAAAAAATTGTCCAGAAAACACACAAGCACTAGTGATAACAATCATGGCGGGTACAATAATCTCTATCTGATTAGACAATTCCACCACACAGAGCAATGCAGCTAACGGGGCATTAAGTGTTGCAGCCATAAAGCCAGCCATGCCCATTAACGCAAAGTCACTGGCAGAAATGTTACCGCCGATAAAATAGCTTGCGACCACAGAGCCACAGGTACCTGCGATAGCGCCGATACCAAGAATAGGGCCAATAACACCGCCGGGAATGCCTAAGCCAAGCGCAAAAATGGTCATCAGTACTTTTGCGACTAATAAACCCAGGAGTAGTTGCAATTCAAGACTATTTTGCAAAGAAAAATTAATTGCACTTAAATCGGTTCCCATCGCATAAGGCAGTGCATAACCCAAGCTGCCAGTAATTAATGCCGCAGTCAGTATTCTTGGCACAAGATGAAAACGAGCACTGTGTTTGATCACTAATATCAGGTTGCGATTAAAAATAAAGGCGAAAACACCTAGCACCATGCCGAGTACAGCCAAAACAAGATAATGGTCGATGTTTAAAGTAATGGCGGTAAAATGGCCAAATTCATGGTTGACACCAAAAATATGACTGGTGGTCATCGACCCAACCAGAGCCGCAATCATTACCGGTATAAAAATATGAACTTTATACTCTCGTAAGATAACTTCCATCACAAACAAAACCGCGGCTATTGGGGTATTAAAACAAGCGGCAATACCCGCCGCAATACCGCAAGCACTTAAGCTGCGAATGGCGTTATAAGGTAAATTTAACTTGTTGGCAATATAACTGCTACAGGCGGCGCCTAAATGCACAGCCGGACCTTCTCTGCCCACTGAAAAACCGGCAGCAAGTGCGGTGGCACTACCAATAAATTGATTAACCGTGTTACGAAATGGCATGACACCATTGGCAACTTTTAAGCGATGTAATACAAAGGGAATGCCGCTGCGGATATACTTGTAACCGGTTAGCCAGGCAAATAAGAGAATAACGACAGCACCCATAATAGGTAATTGAAAACGACTTAAAGCGCTGATGCTGTTATAGTCGTCTTTTTCGGGCAGAAAAAATAACTGAATGCCTTCAATGGTAAAAATAAATAGCACAACTAACAACGCCGATGCAAAACCCCCAATAGCGGCTAGTAAACAGAGTTGCCATGACGTTTGTGGCACGGCGAGACGTTTTTTTAGTTGAGTTATTGTCTTCATATTGAGTTATTTTTATTGGACATATTTACAGACACTCTGGATATCATAATACTTTCAAATGAATTGGTTAGCAAAAATAAATTTCCGCACTGTGGTGATGCGCCTTGGAAGCTTTAGTTCAGCGATTTTACTGCTGGTGATCCTGGCCATTGTATTCTTCTGCGGCTATCGCCTAGGTAATTTTTATCATGGCTATCAGACTCAGACCTTAGCACAGCAGAAAGCTCGCTTAGATTTTATCTATCAACAATTAGCTGAGAAGACTCAACACATCAACACGTTAGAAGTTGAGCTTGAAGTTGAACGTATGGCGAATGCACGCAGCCAACAAACCTTAAAATTGATTGAACAAGCGCACTTTCAAGTTAAAAAAGAACTCGCTTTTTATGAAAAAGTCATGGCACCTGAGAAACAAGCAAATGGCTTAGTCATTGACGGCGTGACCTTAACAAAAAGTCAAAGTCCTGCTCATTACCGTTTTCAAGTGGTGTTGGTGCAACAAGTATTACGTAAGCGTTATGCGAAAGGTTTTATTGAGCTAACCATCATTGGGAGTTTAAATAATAAGCCAACGAGTATTGCCTTGTCTGAGTTGACGACACTAAACAAAGACGACCTATCTTTTAGTTTTCAATACTTTCAAATTATAAGTGGCGAGTTAACCTTACCGGAAAACTTTGTCCCTGAAACCATCAATGTGGCAGCAATATTGCCAAAAACCAGATGGCAAAAATATAATCGTATCGATCATAGTTATCCATGGCTGAAAAGTATTGATAATATTACGCAGAGTTCACCATAATACTTGACTAAAACAGTCAAGTTTAAGATAATTACGTCAGTTCATCCGTTTTAAGTTGAGTTATATGTCAAATACTGAATTACCTATTAAATTTTCCGATGCTGCAGCGACCAAAGTATTATCGTTGATCACGGAAGAAGAAAACCCAGACTTGAAATTGCGTGTCTACGTTACAGGCGGCGGCTGCTCAGGATTTCAGTATGGTTTTACCTTTGACGAAAAAGTCAATGACGGCGATATGACCATAGTCAAAAAAGGCGTTACTATGGTGATTGACCCCATGAGTTTACAGTATTTAGTTGACGGCGAAGTTGATTATACTGAAGGCTTGGAAGGCAGTCGTTTCTTGGTAAACAACCCAAATGCGAGTACGACTTGTGGTTGTGGTTCTTCTTTCTCGATTTAATCACCATCGATTGCAAATAAAAGCCGACGACTGTCGGCTTTTTTGATCTTGGCTTAGCGAGAATTAAAAATCTAATGCCACATCACTAACTTGTCGTTATAAAGCAACAGGCTCTTTGTTTTGCGTTTTAAAGGCAGTTTATCTTTACACTTACCTAGGGTTTATTCTTGGTGATATGACCCAAATCAGGCGAAGTGATTGCAAGTTAATTACCTTTTATAGATACTTATACTAGGTTGATTAATGATAACGATACCATCAATAAAAAATAATTCAGTTAAGGAAAAACATGTTCCCAAAAACAAAATTGATTGCCGGCACTTGTCTCGCCATTTTAATGAGTGTGGGTAGTTTTGCTACTAGTGCACAACAACTAAATACTGAGCAACAAGCGCAATTAAAGCAGTTAAAAACAACGGCATTGCAATCAGATTTATCCTACCAATTAATCGAGTCATTAACTACCGAAGTAGGTCATCGCATGATGGGCTCAACAGGGGATAAAAAATCGATAGTATGGGCGGTTAATAAAATGAAAGCCTTAGGCTTTGATAAAGTATGGACCGAAGAAGTTACCGGCAGCTACTGGTTACGTGGTGAGGCAGAAGCACGCATTGTTGCACCGTATCCGCATGACGTAGTGGTTTTAGCGCTTGGTGGCAGCATAGGTACAGCTAAAGCAGGTTTGACCGCTGAGATAGCGCATTTTGAAACTTTTGCTGATTTAAAAGCAGCACCAGATAATAGCCTAAATGGCAAAATAGCCTTTGTTTCCTATCAAATGGAGCGTCATATCGACGGTAACGGCTATGGCCCTGCTGTTGGTACGCGCGTTAATGGCGCTGTTGTCGCTGCACAAAAAGGCGCTTCTGCTCTGGTGATGCGCTCAGTAGGAACAGACAATAACCGTACCGCTCATACTGGGGTCATGCGTTATAAAGATAAAGTTAAACAAATTCCTGCGGCCGCTTTATCAAACCCTGATGCTGATTTATTAGTGAATCAACTTAAGCGTGGCGAAGCCGTTAGTCTGTATTTGAACATGACGGCTAGAACTAAAGCTGAAGTTGTTGCAACATCGGCCAATGTTATTGGCGAGTTTACCGGTAGTGAGTTTCCAGAAGAAATTGTCGCCTTAGGTGCTCATCTAGACAGTTGGGATGTAGGCACAGGCGCATTAGACGATGGCTTAGGTATCGGTATGGTCATGGCGGCAGCGCATCACATTGGGCAATTGCCTGAACGTCCAAAACGCAGCATTCGAGTGATTTTATTCGCCGCTGAAGAAGTGGGTTTATTAGGCGCGAAGCAATATGTCAAAGATCATAAAGATGATATGGCGGCGCATGTTATTGGTGCTGAGTGGGATTTTGGCATAGGGCGTATATACAAAATGACCCCGGGTGTTGGTGCACAATCGCTCAATGCAATACGTGAATTAGCGCAGTACTTGGCCCCAATGGGTGTAGCGCTTGCACCAGAGAATAATGCCAAAGGTCAGTCGGATATGAGCGCGTTAAGTGACGCAGGTATGCCAAGCATTGACTTTGCACCAGACGGCTCAAATTACTTTGATTATCACCATACTGAAAATGATACTTTGGACAAAGTTGAACCTGAAGCACTCAAGGTCAATACCGCCATTTATACTATGTATGCCTACTTTGCCGCACAAGCTATGGTGGGCTTTAGAAAGTAAAGCATTGCAATTGTGCTAAGTTAGCCCTTGGGTAAATGAGGGCAGTTTTTGTTATAGCACAGGCAAATTGCAGTTTGGTATGTTCGATTGAATGCAAAGTTCAATTGAGCGCAACTGCGGTTTGCCTTTTGTTAAATTTTAGCAATCTCCCAGTGATCAAAATTCGCTTATCTGATTGCGATCAACATCAAAGTCTTTAGCGTTAATCGCTTTAGCCATTAGCGGACAAAAGCCACTTATAGGTATTTATGTTGATATGTTATTTACTTGAAGTTAAACCAGTTAAACCAGCTAAATAAGATAAGTTAGTTACCTGCTTCAAAGTAACTTACCTCAAGTGTGAAAAAATACTATGAGCGGTTTACTAAGTTATTTCTGCTAACGGCCGATATAAAGCATGACCTAACTTAAAGCATGACCTAACTTGAGTTACACCCTGAATCACACCTTGAATTACAAATTGTGCAAAGAGGCATTATGCAAAAACTACTTATCGCGATCTTATTGATAATAACTCATGTTATGAGTGCCTCTGCTGCTGAATTGAGGGCGGTGCAAATTTATAGTGATAACGTCTTGCTTGATTTAATAAAAGAAAACAAGCATTTAAGCCAAGTAGTTATTGATGACTGTCAACTGGTGCAAGATATTGAAGCGCGAGCGGTAAAGGCGCAAATGCCAGGCTATCAGTTCCTTTGGGGGGATATGCTTGCCTACGGTGTTTGCATAAAAAAAGATGTACCTTTGGGCTTACATTATATGCAAGCGGCAGCCGATCAGGGATTACCTGAAGCGTTAGAGCAAATGGGTCGCTATTATCATCTGGGTAAATTCGTACAAGTAGATATTCATCAAGCTATTACTTTTCTTAAAGAATCATCAGCATTGAATAACATAAAAGCACAGCTTAGATTAGCCAATATTTATTTAGCCGGTCATGGTAGCCCGTTGGATTTCCCTCAGCTATATACGCAATTACACCAATCAGTGACTGACGACAAAAAAACGCATAAAGTTATCGCTCAGCACTTAGCAAAGCTAACGGAAAAAATGCCTGAACGTGTGGTCAATGCCGCCAAAAATGGCAAGTATTAAAGGCTCAAGTCGATAAACCGTACTTTTGCGAATGTTTCAACTTTTATCTCGCTAGGTGTTAAGCAGCTCAATACGCCGCACAAGCCTGCATATTGAAGTGGCTTGGGTATATAGTTAATCTACGATATACTAAACAAAAAACCATTATTGAATAAATGTGACCAAAAACGACCCGCACCAACAGCGAGAAGCTGACAAATATGACAAGCCAGTAGCGAGCCGTGAGCTGCTATTGTCTCTGATCGAAAAATCAAACATCCCACCGACGTTTAAAGCCCTTGTGAGTCAATTGCAATATACTGATGACGACATGGTAGTGGGAGTGAAGCATCGATTACGTGCTATGGAAAACAGTGGTCAAATTGTGTTTAATAAATTTAAGCAATATGCCATAGCAAAACTTAGTGATGTGTTGACCGGCAAAGTTATTGGTCATCGTGATGGTTTTGGCTTTTTCTCTCCCGACAATGGTGACAAAGATTTTTATATTTCTTCTTATGAAATGAAACGGGTGATCCATGGTGATATTGCTGAAGCGATATTACTTGATCGCAGCGATCGTAAAGGTCGTAAAGAAGTTAAAATACTCGATGTTATTAAACCTCGCACTGCCGGTGTTGTTGGTCGATTCTTTGTTGATCATCATATCGCCTGCGTGATCCCAGATGATGCGCGTATTCCACAAGAAATTCTGATCCAACCCGATAAAAAGCTAGGCGCTCGTCATGGTGAAGTCGTGGTGGTTAACATTATTCAAAGACCTACCAAACGCTCGAACGCCGTTGGTGAAGTGATTGAAGTGCTCGGTGAACACATGGCACCAGGCATGGAAATTGAAATTGCCTTGCGTGCACACGACTTGCCCAACCAGTTTTCTGCTGAAGTGATTGCTGAAGTTAGCGGTATTGCTGATGAAGTTGAAGAATCAGCCAAAGCGCCAAGAGTTGATCTCCGTGACTTACCCCTAGTGACCATCGATGGCGAAGACGCCCGAGATTTTGACGATGCGGTTTATTGCCACCCCAATGCTGATGGTGGCTGGACCTTATGGGTGGCTATAGCGGATGTTAGCTATTATGTGCGTAATAAAACCGCATTAGATGAAGAAGCCATTTCTCGTGGTAATTCGGTGTATTTTCCTAGCCAAGTTATTCCTATGTTGCCGGAAAAACTCTCTAATGGACTGTGTTCATTAAACCCGGATGTTGATCGCCTTTGTATGGTTTGTGAAATGACCATCAGCGCAGCGGGAGATCTAGCAGGATCTAAATTTTATCCTGCTGTGATGAACTCTAAAGCGCGTTTCACTTATAGTAAAGTGGCGACCATTCTAGGGGTGAACCCAGAACAAAAAGATGAAGACTATCGCGCGGAATTACGCACACAATACCAGGCCTTGATTCCTGATTTAGAAAACCTCAATACCATGTATCACGTGCTAGCGGCTGCTCGTACTAAGCGCGGCGCTATTGCCTTTGAAACCACAGAATCACAGTTTCTCTTTAACAGCGAGAGAAAAATAGAGTCTATTGTGGCTATGGTGCGTAATGACGCGCATAAAATCATTGAAGAGTGCATGATTTTAGCCAATGTTGCGACCGCAGAGTTTATTGAAAAACATAAAAAACCCGGTTTATTCCGTGTTCATGATAAGCCTAGCGAAGATAAATATAATAACTTTATCAGCTACGTAAACGAGCTAGGGCTTGATTTATCTTCGATGGGAGAAACCAAAGCACAACCTGAACCTATGGATTATTGCCATATTTTAGAGAAAATAGCTAACCGACCAGATCAAGAGCTTATTCAAACCATGCTCTTGCGCTCAATGCGCCAAGCCGTTTATCAAAGTGAAAATATAGGTCACTTTGGCTTAGCATTACCCTCGTATAGCCATTTTACTTCGCCGATACGCCGTTACCCAGATTTAGTTGTGCATCGTGTGATTAAAGCCATTTTAGATGAGCAAGCACAACATGAAGCCAATGCTGGTGCACATAGTTATACACCCGAAGCAGTCATAGAACTGGGTGAACATTGCTCAATGACTGAACGCCGTGCTGATGACGCCACGCGTGATGTTTCTGATTGGCTAAAATGTGAATATATGCAAGATCATGTCGGCGATACTTTTACTGGTGTGATCTCAACGGTAACTAACTTTGGTTTATTTGTTCGTTTAGCCGACCTACATATCGAAGGCTTAGTACATATTACCTCGCTAGGTCATGACTATTATCATTTTGATGATGTACGTATGTGCTTAACCGGTGAAAATACCGGCGCTAAATATCACATCGGTGATACGGTAGAAGTACAAGTTGCCGCGGTTAATCTTGATGAGAAAAAAATCGATTTAGCCTTAGCGGGTGAAAACGCCGTCACTAAACGTGCTAAACCGGCAGCAAAAGGTAAAAGCAGCGATAAGCATAAACGTGGCAAAGGCACTGCTGGCAAGGCCAAGGCAGAAAGTGAACAAGCTAAGCCAAATAAAAAGTCAGCTAAACCTGATGATAAAGCGAGTGACAAAACCACGACTAAAGCCAAAAAGCGCAAGGCAAGAAAAAAACGTCCTGGTAAAAATGCTCGTAAAACAACCGATTAGTCATATATACCCAAAGCACTTGCTGAATCTGCATATTCAAGTGGCTTGGGTATAGGCCTTAGCAGGTGGCTGTGTTAGCAAATGCAATGCAGACAAGCTTTTAAAGTAATTAATTAATAGAGAAAGAAATAAGTTTATGGCAAAGCAAGAAGAATTAGTATTTGGCATCCATGCGGTAAAAGCTTTGATTGAAAATGCACCTGAACGATTTATTGAGTTATGGCTACTTAAAGGTCGTGAAGACGACCGGTTGATGCCGATTATTAACTTAGCGCAACAATACGGTATACCTGCACAAATGGCGAGTCGTAAAGTACTGGATGATAAAAGTGAAGGTGATCAGCACCAAGGTGTTGTGGCACGAGTTAAACCAGGAAAAGTCTTCACTGAAGCCGATTTAGATGACATTCTTGCTGAAGCAGCAGGTAAAGATCAAGCACCATTTCTATTGATTTTAGATGGCGTGACCGACCCGCATAACTTAGGCGCATGTTTACGAAATGCTGATGCGGCTGGTGTGCAAGCGATTATTGTGCCGAAAGATAATGCCGCTCGCTTGAGTGCAATCGTCCGCAAAGTCGCCGTTGGTGCCGCAGAAGCTGTGCCTTTAGTGCAAGTGACTAATTTATCAAGAACCATGAAAGCGTTACAACAAATGGGTGTATGGATTATTGGCACCGCGGGTGAAACCGAGACTTGTCTTTATGATGTCAAACTCGCTGGGCCCATGGCCTTAGTGATGGGAGCAGAAGGTAAAGGCATGCGCCGTTTAACTCGCGAGAATTGCGATCAATTGGTTAAGCTACCTATGGCGGGTAGCGTCTCTAGCTTAAACGTTTCAGTAGCAACCGGTATTTGTTTATTTGAAATTGTACGACAACGTTTAACGGTTTAACGCATTGAGTATTAACCTCAAGCTGAATTTTTTCGTTTCGATGAATTTAGCTTGAAGTGCTTTTGTTTAAGCTGATCCTAACCCGCATAAATACTTTTTTATGCGGGTTAGTTCATGCTTACTAGTCTTTCCTTCGCATTATTGCTTGTCTCGTTAAGTATGAAAATCCTTCACCTATTGGCTCACCATAAGTAAAAACAAGCTTTGAAGCGACCAAATTTAGCGCTGTTATGCTAGTTGTCTGTGGACCTAAAATCATTTAAGTTAATGAATTTTAAGTTTAAAATTAAATAAAAAAACAATATACAGCATCTTCTTGCCTTTTTTGCTCATTTTCCCTACAATACGCCTCCTTAATTCAGCCTGAACTTTTGTTCCTTGCCTCAACTGGTGTTGGCTGAGCCAGACAATGAGGCTACAACCGTAAGGAGCTCGTAATGCGTCATTACGAAATCGTATTTATGGTTCACCCTGATCAGAGTGAACAAGTACCAGCTATGATTCAGCGTTACAGTGACATTGTCACTAATGCTGAAGGCAAAATCCACCGTCTTGAAGACTGGGGCCGTCGCCAATTAGCTTACCCAATCAATAAATTGCACAAAGCACACTATGTTTTAATTAACATTGAAGCGCCCCAAGCAGCTATTGATGAACTAGAAACTTCTTTCCGTTACAACGATGTAGTTATTCGTAACATGATTATGCGCACTAAAGACGCGGTTACTGAAGCTTCAGCTATGGCTGTTGCTAAAGAAGACCGTCGTGATGAGCGTCGCGAAGTGAAGAAAGAGGTTACTGAAGCACCAGCTACTGAAGCATCAGATGTTGAAGCACCAGTTGCTGAAGCACCAGCAGAAGAAGCTGCGAGCGAAGAATAAGTAACCTGTGACCAATTCTCTACCTATGAATAATAGCCAAGAGAATTGCTTGGTGTTGACCGGACAGGTGCTAAAAGTACCTAAAACGTCAACCAGCCCAGCGGGTATTCAACATTGTCAGTTTTCAATGGACCACAAGTCCATACAAAATGAGGCCGGCATGAACAGACAAGCGTTTGTTCGAATACAAGTTGTTGCAACAGGTAAAGTGTCACAACACTTAACTCGTGATTTAATTGAAGGCTGTAATGTTAGAGTGACTGGTTTTATAAACCGTCATGAATCTAGAAACGGAAATCCGCTTTTAGTATTACATGCCCAACAAATTGAAATGATTTAATTTAGGCTATTTTTATTTAACGGTGTTTTCACCTTAATAACTTAAGCCATATTAGGAGAAATCCATGTCTCGTTTTTTTAGACGTCGCAAGTTCTGCCGCTTTTCAGCGGAAGGTGCTGCTGCAATCGATTATAAAGATACAGCTGTACTAAAAAACTATATCACTGAAAGTGGTAAAATTGTTCCTAGCCGTATTACTGGTACAAGTGCTAAATATCAACGTCAACTTGGTCGTGCGATCAAGCGTGCTCGTTACTTAGCGTTATTACCATATACTGATTTACATAAGTAACCTAAAAAGGGGTTTTGAAAATGGAAGTAATACTTCTTGATAAAATCGCCAAATTAGGCGGTCTTGGTGACAAGGTAACAGTTAAATCTGGTTACGCTCGTAACTTTTTATTACCTAAGGGTAAAGCTGTTTTTGCCTCTAAAGCAAACGTTGAGCACTTTGAAGCTCGTCGCGCTGACTTAGAGACTAAACTAGCTGAGCAACTAACTGCTGCGAAAGCACGTGCGACTAAATTAACTGATTTAGCTGAAATCACTATCGCTTCTAAAGCTGGTGATGAAGGTAAATTATTTGGTTCAATTGGTACACGTGATATTGCTGATGCAATCACTGAAGCTGGTGTTAAAGTTGTTAAAGCTGAAGTACGTTTACCATTAGGTAGCATCCGTGAAACAGGTGAATTCGATATCGTAATTCATGTGCATAACGATGTAGATGCAACAATTAAAGTTGTTGTTATTGCTCAAGCTTAATTGCCTTAAGTAATCATCTATTGAAAACCCTGAATTCGTTATGAATTCAGGGTTTTTTTATGTCTCAATATTAGGCATTTATAAATCAGTTAGCCACAGTAGGTTTTCAATATACTGCTAGCAAGCAGTTTTATTACCATTAAAACAAAGCATTTAAAGAAAAATCATCAACAAAAATTAAAAAAATATTGATTTTTTATGGTCTACAATTAATTCAATTAGCTTGATATACTAAAAGGTATTAATAGAACCTTGTTATACCAAGTTGATTAATTACCTGTTCATTTTATGGATTAACATGAACAAATACGCTGTTATAAAATCTATCAGTAGCAAAACTACGGATTAAATTTTATCTCAGGTATTTACTCATTTTTACATAAAAGTAGATCACTTAATTAATCAAACTGATATTAAATGGCTCTTAAAAAAAGATTTATTTAGCAATGGAGTGCTCATGTTGGCAAAGGCTAAACTAATAGAACAACTGCAGATAAAACCTCTGTTTATGATCATGGCAGTATTTTATTTAATGGTTTGTGTTTTTTCGGTGCTAGCGGTTTACCAAGCGCAGAATAGCCAACACCATAGCCTAGAAACATTAGCGCTCAATAACCAGCAATTAGAAGATCTTGCCAGTAAAAGCGCTTTATTACACAGAAATTTTTCTCGATTAACACTAAAAAAAGAAAGCAGTTCTCGTCAGTTGGCTATTACTAACAGCCGCTGGTATCTAAGTTTTCAACAGCCCATTTATGTAGTCTTTACCTCGCCATTACACCTTTTTTTCACCCTGGTATTATTTGTCATGGGCTGGCTACTGCAAAAAAAACTACAGCGAGAGTTAGTCATCAAGCTTAAACCTTTACAACAATTGGAACGTTGGGCCAGTCTCACTCTAATGCAGGGCTCGGCTAATGCACTTGCTATTGATAACTCATCACAAGAGATGGAAGCTATTACCTTGGCCATTCGTCAATTACAGCAACAAATAAATGACAATGCCGCTAATGATATTGCTTGGGATAAAAGTATTCGAGCTAGCGCTTTACTGGATCAAGAAACCCGTATTGGTAACCGAGCATTTTTCGATAATAGATTACAAGCCTTGCTTAAAGAGGAAGATGCCCAAGGGGCTGTGCTTTTGATCCAATTTAAAGAAATAGACTTGGTACAAAACTTATACGGTTATCAGCAAGCCATGTCGCTTTTATTAACCCTTATTCAAGTCACTAAGCAAAGATTACAAGACCAGCCTGGCTATTTTCTTGCGCGGCACAGCGATGATGAGTTATCGGTGTTATTACCCAATGTTTTCATTCAGGATGTTGAGAAATTCGCGGATCTATTATTGAAAAAATTAGAAACTGTAGTGATGCCGGTCGGGATCAATCAAGAAGAGTTTGTTCACATCGGCATCAGTTATTTTGGTGCTGAGCAAGTACCCTATCAAATAATGTCAGAAGCCGATATGGCGTTACGTGCGGCGCAGTTACAAGGGCCCTCTCAATGGTTTATGTTTGAAGCGGGTGAGTTGACTGTAGTCAAAGCAAAAGGGTCATTAAAATGGCGCACCTTGCTCAATGCAGCGATAAACGGCAATGGATTTGTCATCTTTTTTCAGCCTGTTATTGCCAGTGATAGTACTAAAGTTTTGCATCATGAAGTGCTATCAAAAGTTAAAGATAAAAATGGCGCTTTGATCAGTGCCCGTGTTTTCTTTCCCATGGCACAAAAATGTGGACTTATGGTGCAAATAGATTTACTCATTCTTGTACAAGTTTGTCGTATGTTAACGGCCAAAAAAGCCCAACAAAATAAGTGTAGTATTAATGTTTCAATAGACTCGCTGTTATCACCTGGGTTTGCGGAGAAGTTTCTCTCAATATTGTGCAGCTTCCCTGAAGTCAAAGACAGGTTAATGATTGAAATTAGCGAATATCAGTTAGTAAATCACTTGTCAAAATTACAACCCACGTTAGCCGCGTTAAGCACTGCAGGGGTGAAAATAATCGCTGACAAAGTGGGGCAATATGTTGTCAGTGCCCACTATATTAATATCTATCCTATCTATGCGATGAAATTACACCGTAGTATTGTAATCGACATAGATAAAAAAATAGAAAACCAAGTATTTATTCAAAGTTTGAGAACCCTAACCGTAGCAAAAAACATTTCGGTTTACGCCTTAGGGGTTGAAAAACAAGCTGAATGGCGTGCTTTACTGCAACTGGGTATAAAAGGTGGTCAAGGTCACTTTTTTACTGAACCGGTGGCACAGGCAGCGCAGGCCATTGCGCTGGATTAAGCAAACCTCGCTCAAACATACCAGCGAGACCTTGCAAGCCACCTGTATGCAGCAGCACAATACGATGATACGCGGGGAAATAACCAGATTTGATAAGTTCCAATAGTGCTAAAATCATTTTTCCTGAATAAACCGGCTCAAAATCAATACCGACTATGTCACTAAAATGACGTATTTCTTCTGCATCTTGCGCACTAAACTTAGCGTAACCACCCCGATGAAATTGATGCGCTATTCGCCAGTTTTGCTGATCGTTATCGCTGGGCGGTAATAGCGCCTTTACTTCATCTTCAAGATAACCTTGTTGTTTTAGTACCGCGATGCCTAATAGATTATGTTGTGATTGGTCGCCAATAATAAGCCCTGCCAGGGTACCACCACTGCCGACCGGGGTTATCATAGTATCAAATTCACTTTGTAGTTTTAGCTCATTCATCACTTCAGCAATACCCGTTAACGCGAGCGCATTACTACCACCTTCAGGGATAATAAAGTGGTTAGGGTATTGCTGCTGCAACTCTTGTAAGTAACTGTCTTCAGAGCGCAGCCGATAGGTTTTTCGATCAACAAAAGACAACTGCATGCCCCAATGCTTAGCCCAGGCTAGCGTATAATTGTCTTGATTGTGCTCTTCGCCACGAATAATGCCAATAACAGGCAATTGCTGCTGTTGGCAAGCGAACGCACAAGCATGAATATGATTTGAAAAACAACCGCCAAAAGTTATAACACCTTGAGCACCAATAGATTTTGCGTAGCGTAAGTTGTATTTAAGTTTGCGCCATTTATTACCAGAAATAATTTGATGAATGTGATCATCACGCTTAACCTGTACGGTTATTTTATGCTGAGTAAAAATTGGATGAGTAATAGGTTGTAAAGGTGATAAAGTAGGCATAAATTTTGCATCTTATTTTTTAACTTATATTGTAGTTTAAGGCATGAAACAATGAAAACACTTGCACCGAGAATAGAATCAGCGATAATAGTTTTATGATCAAAGCTAAACAAAATAATAATATCGCTTAATGTCAATTATTACACGTATAAAAAATGCTTTCTCAAAAGTAAAATCCACTGACTTGATTGGTGTAGCTTTGCGACAGCAATCGATTAGTTATTTCGTTAGAAAGACTGATGAAAGTAAAGGTAAAGTTTTTGAAAATAAAGGCGATGCAATTGCAAAAGCACTAAAGGCTTTGGTAAGTGTTGAACCCTTGTCAGGACAATGTCACTTAGTGTTGGCACACGCTCATTCGCAAATTGTACAAGTAGATAAGCCTAATGTGCCAGCGGCCGAAATAAAGGCTGCTTTGAAATGGCAAATAAAAGACTTGGTTAGCATAGCACCTGAAAATATGATGTTGGATTACTTCGATGGCCCAACGTTGGCCGGGGGACATGAAAAAATTAATGTGGTTTGCGTCGCTAAAAATGATCTGATGGAGCTAGTCTCCATATTCAACGATGCACAACTCAACATAAATAGCATAACCACTGAAGAGTTTGCCTTTGCAAGCTTACTGCCGATGCAACAAGATGCCGTATTGTTTGTTTGCCAGCAGCCTAATGAAGAAATAAACCTTTTAATTGTTAAAAACGGCCAACTATTTTTCAGTCGACGCTTGCGTGGTTTTGCACACATTGCTAATAAAAGTGAAGATGAATTAACTATGGGTATTATCGACTCTCTGAGTTTAGAGATTCAGCGTTCTACTGATTATTTTGAGCGCCAATTAAAACAAGCGCCCATCAAAACTATTGAAATTTTGCTACCTTTGGAACAAGAAGCATTTTTAGCCCGTAAGTTGGCGGAAAACACCAATGTAGAGGTTAAATTGTTTGCTATGCCAGAGACATTAGAGAGCCTTCGAGGCAGCGCCGTCGCTATCGGCGCAACACAGTTAAATTTTATGGAGCCAAATCAAGATGGCTAAACATTCAATAAACTTATTGCAGGCTGAACTGCAAACAGTGAAAGCGTTATGGACACTGAACCGTGTTGTGGCACTATGGGGAACGACTCTAGTTGTTATGCTCGGGTTGATTTTTATTGTTCAACTGCAAGTGGGTCACTTAACTACAGAATTTGCAACAGCAAAATCTGTCAATAGTCAGCAAAAATTACAGTTAAAAAATTTAAAATCGGCCATTAGCAATAATCGTCAAGACACTGAGTTACTCGCGCAACTCAATACCATTAAGCTAGTCATTGCAAATAAACAGCATTTACACCAACAATTAACCGATCCAACAAAAACCTATAGTGCCGGTTTCTCTAAGGCGATGGAAGAACTAGCAGCGTTGCACGATAATGATATTAGCTTACAAAAAGTTAATATTGGTCATGGTAATATGACGTTTTCAGGCCTTGCACGTACCCCTGACGCCGTACCTAATTGGTTGTCTGGCTTTGAATCATCAACTTTTCTGTCAGGTCAGCGATTTATTAATTTTTCTTTAACGGAAAATGAACAAAAATTAACTGAGTTTGTGGTTAGCTCTGCACAAAGTGAAGGAGAGTAGCACAATGGCACAGTGGTTAGCTTACAGTGAGAAATTCAGCAATACCACACCACGTGAGCAATATTTAATTATTGCTAGCGGTTTAGTGGCAATAATTTTCATCTTGTATAGTTTGTTTTTGGAGGCACCAATTCAGCGTGTTGAGCAGCTTAATAAACAAGTTGTACAAACTGAGCAAAGCAATAAAAACAATCAGGATTCGATCCAAGTATTAGAGCAAGCATTAAGTGAAGACCCTAATGTTGCTTTGCGAAAACAGTTAGTACAATATCAAGCTAAACTTGGTGGTATTGACGAGGGCTTGCTCGCGTTAACCTCTGATTTAATTGATCCTATTCAAATGCGTTATGCCTTGATCAAACTATTAAAGTTACAAAAAGGCGTGAAATTACTTTCATTTAAAGTGCTTCCTGCCAGTGCGGTAACACAAAGCAAAACTAACTCTTCAACTGATAAAATAGCAACCGCGACCGTCGGTGACATCAAGGCACAGACCCAGCAATTGCAGTTATATCGTCATGGCATTAACATTAAGCTGCAAGGGCAATATTTTCAGTTAAAAGATTATTTAACCCAATTAGAGAGTTTATCTTGGACATTTTTTTGGCAAGAATTTGACTATCAACTAAAAGAGTATCCAGTAAGTGAGCTAGAAATTGAAATTTATAGCTTAAGTACAGCACAGGAGTTTATTGGTGTATAAAATTATACTCGTTGCATTACTGCTATTTTTGCCTCAATACGCAAATAGTCAACAGGTTGATCCCACTAAGCCTTTTGGTGCAGTAGCCTCAGTATCAACGAATAGTAGTGAAAAGAGCACAAGGTTAGTTTTGCAGTCAGTTATCAAAAGTAACAACAACAAAAAAGCGATTATTAACGGTCAAGTACTTAATGTTGGTGATAAATATAAAGGCTTTGCATTGATTGCAATCAATGCCAATGGGGTGGTATTAGATTCACCACAAGGTAGAATGGAATTATCAATATTTTCCAGTGTTATAGCGAACTCACAATGAAAAAAGCATATAAAAATAAAAAGCAGCCAATGAAATTGTTATGTTGTTCAGCAATACTGGTATTGGTGGGTTGTCAGTCAGCGCCCAAACCGCCAACTGATGTAACACAAGCATTAGACAAAGCGATTGCTCAAGCCAATCAGCCGGCAGCGCCTAAACCCCTGCAAGCTTTACCCAACTCTGTTCGTCAAGAGCTTATGCAAAAAGAAATTCAACAAGCCCGTCATGGCTTATTAGCAGAAAAACGTCTAGAAATTGCCGCCAGTGGCGTTGCCGCTGAGCAGTTTTTAGCCGCTATTGTTGATGATTCACCTTACAGTATTGCGGTTCATCCTGACGTTACTGGCACCATCACCCTAAATTTAAAAAATGTTACCTTAGATGAAACTCTTGACGTAATTGAGTCACTCTATGGCTATGATATTCGCCGTGAAGGCCGCGTTATTCAAGTGTATCCGGCAGGTATTCGCACTGAAACTATTCCATTAGACTACTTGTATGTTAAACGCAGCGGTATCTCTAGTACTAGCGTCAACTCGGGTGGCGTTTCTGGTAATGATTCCAGTAGTGGTAATTCAAGTGGGGGCAGTAGTAATAATGGTAATAGCGGCAACAGCGGTGGCAATAACGGTAGTAATAGCAGTAATCAAAGCGGTAGTACGAGTAGTGGTGTAAATATTTATACTGAAAATGAATCTGATTTTTGGTCTGAATTACAAGTAACATTAAGCGCGTTGGTTGGCAGTGAAGATGGTCGCTCTGTGATTGTATCTCCCCAAGCCGGCCTGATTACCATTAAAGCCATGCCTGCTGAGATAACCGCAGTTAAACGCTTTATTGAAAGTACCGAAGAGCATTTACGCCGTCAGGTAATTATTGAAGCGAAAATAATGGAAGTTACCTTAAATGACGATTATCAACAAGGCGTAAAGTGGGATCAAGTGCTAGGGCATATTGAAAGCACTAACATTAATTTTTCAACAACAGGCAATATTGCAAATAATGCTATTGCTTCGGCCATTGGTGGCGTAACAAACTTAAGCTTCCTCAATAAAGACTTTAGTGGCGTGATTGAATTATTATCAACACAAGGTAATGTGCAGGTCCTTTCTAGTCCGAGAATTACCGCCACTAACAATCAAAAAGCTATCATCAAAGTCGGTGAAGACGAGTATTTTGTTACTGATGTTTCCAGCACCACCACCACAGGTACTTCAACCACAACGACACCTGAAATTGATTTAACGCCTTTCTTTTCAGGTATTGCTCTTGATGTAACGCCGCAAATTGATGCTGATGGTGAAGTTATTCTTCATGTTCATCCATCGGTCACCATCACGGATGAGCAAACAAAAACTATCCGTTTAAGTGATCAAGATATTATCTTGCCTTTGGCACAAAGCAGTGTGCGTGAATCCGATACCATTATTCGCGCTAAATCAGGTGAAATTGTTGTCATTGGTGGTCTGATTGAAACCCGTAAAGTTGACTTGGAGTCTAAAACACCTTTCTTTGGTGATATTCCCATTGTCGGCGCATTATTTAAGAGCAAAAGTGAATCGGTGCAAAAGAAAGAGTTGGTTATTTTACTTAAACCGATTGTTATTGGCCAAGACACTTGGAAGAATCAATTACAAGATGCACGAGCTTTATTAAAACAGTGGTTCCCTGAAGATGCAGACGCAGCTAGCAATTAAGTTATAACCCTATGTATTTTAATCATTTTGGTTTAAGGGAATTACCCTTTACCCTGACCCCAAACACTAATTTTTATTTAGGCTTGGAATCTCACAACGAGGCACTAGCTGTGCTGTTTACCGCGCTAAAAACCGGTGAAGGTTTTATTAAAGTAGTTGGTGAAGTGGGTACAGGTAAAACCTTAATATGCCGCAAATTGTTAAATGAAATACCAGATAATTTTGTTACTGCTTATATTCCCAATCCCTATTTAGAGCCTGATGAGTTACGCCGTGCGGTAGCGGTTGAGTTAGGTATTCAACAGGCACAAAGTATGTCGGTGCAGCTGTTAACTCAACGTATTCAGCAACGACTATTAGAGCTAAACAGTCAAGGTAATTCAGTGGTACTGATTCTCGATGAAGCGCAAGCGCTACCAGGTGAGAGTCTTGAGGCATTGCGCTTATTTACCAATATTGAAACCGAAACCCGCAAATTATTACAAGTGGTTTTATTTGCTCAGCCAGAGTTAGATGAAAGGTTGGCTGAAAAGGCCTTTCGGCAATTAAAACAACGTATTACATTTTCTTATCAATTGCGCCCGCTGAATACATTTGAGGTCGAACATTATATTCAACATCGATTACAAGTGGCGGGCCATAACGGCGCCCCTTTATTTAATCGGGCTTTGGCAAAAAAAGTGGCTAAGGTCAGTGGTGGTATTCCAAGGCTGGTTAACATTATTTGCCATAAAATGCTGATGCTTGCTTATGGCGAAGGTCGTTATCAACTCACCAATAAACATTTAAGCCGAGCGATAGAAGATACTGAAGGTATGCAAGACAAGACACCAGGAAAATATTATCTCATTAGCTTATTAATTGTGACCGTTTTGGCTGGCTTATACTTTTCGTGGGATATTTTGGGGACCTTGTTATGAGTGTCATTAACCAAATGTTAAAAGATTTAGATAAGCGTCAAAACGAGCAGCAAAGTGCGGCTAATCTAGCTGTTTCTGGGCCAACAAAAAACTCAAATAGTAAGCTGATTCTCGTCATAGTTACTGCGATTATTATGTTGAATGTGGCGGGCATATTTGGCTGGCAACTTTACAGTGAAAACCAGCAATTAAGAATGCAAGTACAGCAAGAAACCATGAGGCTGGCGACAGAACAAAATTTAGCCGCAACCAAAAAGCATAAAATATCGGCTACACAGCTAGCAGAAGCAAAAGCGCCAACGGCTATGGTTGCATCAAAATTGCCCAGCCCAAGCCCTAAAGATAACCGTGCCTTGGCGAGTAATCTCCAGCAAAAAGTTGAAAATAAAGCCATCAGCATAGCCACGAAAATGACAGAAAAAAATATCGTGCCTGTAAAGCCCTCGCCGCTTCAAACCGCCGATAATAGTATTGAACCTGAACCGGTTAATGCAACGCTGCAAGCTAAGTCAAGTTTAACTATTTCTCGCACACAATTATCACCACAAGCCTTGGCAGCTAATAAAATTTCTGAAGCTGAGCAAGCCATGGAACGCAATAATCTGGCTAAAGCTGAAGCGTTATTTGAAGAAGTGCTGCTCGTTATGCCTGAGCATGAAACCGCACGTAAACAGTTAGCGGCCTTATGGTACGGCAAAAAGTCTTATCGAGATGCGATCAACCTGTTGTCGCAAGGTATTGCACTAGCACCACAAGCACAAGAAATGCGTTTAATGAGTGCTCGCATTTACTACGAACAAGGTCAGGCACGGGAAGCATACAATATATTACGGCCAATAAAAGCTAGTAATAGTGCCGAGATACAAACACTAATAGCTAACACTTCGGCAGAACTGAATGAGCATAACAGTGCTATTGCCGCTTACCGAAAATTAATAACACTAGAGCCTGATGTAGGTCGATGGTGGTTAGGCGTTGCAGTTTCATTGGATAGTATGGGCAATTTTGTGCCCGCAAGAGACGCTTATAAGCAAGCAATAGCACGCAATAATTTATCTAGCAGTGCGATGAAATTTGCTCGAGAACGCCTGATAGAGTTAGGAGAATAATATGGCAGCACCTAAATTAAAAATGCGTTTGGGCGATTTACTTGTTTACGAAAACATCATCAGTAATGAGCAACTGATGGAGGCGTTAAGCAGCCAAAAAACCAGTGGCCGAAAGCTCGGTGGTGCTTTAATTGAGCTAGGCCATATTAACGAACGACAACTACTCGAGTTTTTTGCCCAACAACTCGATGTGCCTTTTTTAGATATAAGCCAACGTAGAATTCCAGCTGAAGTGGCCATATTGTTACCTGAGGTGCACGCACGGCGTCTACGCGCCATTATAATTGAAGACCAAGGTGACTCTGTGCTAATTGGCATGAGCGATCCGGCTGATTTAAGTGCCCTTGACCAACTAGAGCAAATGTTAGCACCAAAGCGTTTAAAACTTGCGGTGGTGATGGAGTCACAACTCTTCAATGCCTTTGACGGCTTGTATCGACGCACCGCAGACATAGAGTCGTTCGCGAGTCAATTAGAGGAAGAATATGATCAAAGTAGTAACTTTGATATGTCAAACAATTTCCTCGAAGAAGGCGGTGATGCAACCGTTGGCAAGTTATTGCAGTCAGTGTTTGAAGATGCGGTGCAAATGCGCGCCTCTGATATTCATATTGAACCAGATGAAAACGCTCTGCGTATTCGCCAGCGTATTGATGGCGTGCTGCAAGAAAATATCTTAAAAGAAAATAAAATTGCCTCTGCGATGGTTTTACGCTTAAAACTCATGGCCGGCTTAGACATCTCAGAAAAGCGTTTACCTCAAGATGGTCGTTTTAATTTAAAAATTAATGGCCATAATATCGATGTGCGTATGTCTACCATGCCAGTGCAATATGGTGAGTCTGTTGTTATGCGTTTACTTGATCAGTCAGCGGGTTTACTGTCGCTTGATGAAACCGGTATGCCAGAAGACTTTGTTAAACGTATTCGTCATCAAATTTCACGACCACACGGCATGGTGCTAGTTACTGGCCCAACCGGTAGTGGTAAAACCACCACCTTGTATGCGGCATTAAGTGAACTTAATAAAGCCAGTAAAAAAATTATCACAGCAGAAGACCCGGTAGAATATCGCTTACCGCGGGTTAATCAGGTACAAATTAACAGTAAAATTAACCTGACCTTTTCCAGTGTATTACGTACCGCCTTACGACAAGATCCTGACATTCTAATGGTGGGTGAGATGCGCGATCAAGAAACGGTAGAAATTGGTTTACGAGGCGCATTAACAGGTCACTTAGTGTTATCAACACTACATACCAATGATGCCATCACCAGTGCTTTACGTCTTTTAGATATGGGTGCGGCAGGATTTTTAGTCGGCAGTTCGCTGCGCGCCATTATCGCTCAGCGCTTAGTACGTAAAGTGTGTGAAAGTTGCCGTCAAGCTTATCAACCCGAACAACAAGAAATTATGTGGCTGTCTCATCTGGTTGACGATGATATTAATGCCCTTAAATTTAGTCATGGTCGAGGTTGTCAAACTTGTCAATACACAGGATATAAAGGCCGTATTGGTGTTTTTGAGTTATTAGAAATGAATGAACCCATGATGGCGGCTTTAAAGCGTGATGACACCGAAGCTTTCACCCAAGCCGCTAAACAACATCCAGGGTTTAGGCCTTTAGCATTAGCTGCATTCGACTACGCTAAACTGGGTGTCACCAGTGTTGAAGAAGTACTGCGTTTAGTAGAAACCGTTGATGTCACAGGATAAGTCATAATATTATGCCCGCATTTAATTATATTGGCCGAGATGCTAACGGTAGCCAAGTCAAAGGGGTTATTGAAGCAGCAAACTCTGCTCTGGCGGCAGAGCAATTGTCTCGCAAACGTATTATTCCCATATCAATAGAAACGGCAAAACAAGCTAATACAGCCGTTGCTAGTAAAGATATTGATATCGAGGATTTATTAGGGCTTAATCAAGTTACCCTTGATGACGTGATTGTTTTTTGTCGACAAATGTATGCCTTGGTCAGATCAGGTGTGCCTATTTTAAGAGCCATTAAAGGGATGGCTGAATCGAGTACCTCAGTAAAATTAAAGTCAGCGTTACTTGATATTTCAGCACAATTAGAAGGCGGCTTTCCCCTGTCGACTAGCTTGCACAAACACCCAAAAATATTTAATCCTTTATTTGTCTCATTAATCCATGTGGGCGAAAATACCGGTAATCTCGACGAAGCCTTTTTAAAGCTTGCCGGCTATTTTGAGCGCGAGCAAGAAACCCGAAAACGTATTAAAACCGCCTTACGTTATCCCAGCTTTGTGTTAATTGCCTTAGTGGCTGCGTTAGTTATTTTAAATATTTTCGTTATCCCCACGTTTGCCAATATGTTCGCCAAACTAGGCGCTGATTTACCTTGGGCAACAAAAATGCTCATTGGTAGCTCAAGCTTTTTTCTCAATTATTGGCCACATATGCTAATAGCCAGTATTGTCGGCATTTTTTCACTGAAACGTTATTTAGCCACACCAGATGGCATGTATGTCTGGGATAAACGCAAATTAAAATTGCCGATTGTTGGCAGCGTTATTGAACGCTCAATTTTGTCACGCTTTGCCCACAGTTTTTCTATTATATTGCGTGCGGGTGTACCCATGACCACCGGCTTAACCTTAGTGGCTGACGCAGTTGACAATACTTATATGCGCGATAAGATTTTGGCGATGCGCAGCAGTATTGAAAGTGGCGAAAGTTTGTTACGTTCATCGGCAACCAGTGGCTTATTTACCCCGTTGGTACTGCAAATGATTGCCGTTGGTGAGGAAACAGGCCGAGTTGATGAGTTATTAGCTGAAGTGGGTGATTACTACGAGCGCGAGGTAGATTACGAGCTAAGTACCTTAACCGCACGTATTGAACCTATTCTCATCGCCATAGTTGCCGCCATGGTGTTAGTATTAGCCTTAGGTATATTTAGCCCAATGTGGAATATGATGTCAGCCTTTCAAGGCAAGTAAGTTTATTTGTTATTAGGAGGCAAAGATCATGACATCATTACAAGTGGCTAATAAAAGTGAAAAGTCATTAACCGAAATTTTAGTGGTGGTGGTGCTCGTCGGGTCATTAATGGCGAGTTTTATTTTTTACTTTTTTAAACAGCAAGGGCAAATAAGCCAAGCCGGATTTTCATCAATAGCGCAAGTTTTCGCCGCGCGAGTCAATGGTATTCGTGGTCAATGGTTTATGGATTTAAAACCGCGTTTTGTTCGCCTTGCCAGTAACCAAATTCAACCTGATGGCGGTCTTTTGATGCAAGTGCCAGTGAATAAATGGGGTTGGGTCGATACCCATGATCAAGCTTTGTTGTGTCAAATAATTTGGCACTATGTGATGGAAGCACCTTTGTTGTATATGAAAGATCCTATTAGTGCTGTTTTGGTTGAGCAGCAAAAGCAAGTGCTGCCATATTGCCAATATAGTCTACCCAGTGGTGAGTATTTCACTTATCAGCGCCATAACGGCAAAGTGAGTGAAATTAAATTAACATATTAAGTTGGCATATTAAATGCAATGTATTACCTGTTAAGTAGCAGGTTTTGTAGCCTTTAGTAAGCATTTAATAAGCATTTAACACGTAATGTGAATAAGTAAGTTACATTGTTGACATTTAGTTGTTAAAATGGCAACAAAGAATGGCAGTAAAGTTAGTTGTCAAAATGGCATTAGCGCTAGTTGTTAAAATAACATTACAATCGTTAAGATAATCAAGTCAATATTATTTATGATTGAGAAAACGTCAAGAGGTGGTTATGAATAAGCAGTCAGGTTTTACCCTTATAGAACTAGTTATTGTGGTGGTGATCTTAGGCTTTTTGGCGGTTACCGCAATTCCTAAGTTCCTCGACTTAACTGATCAAGCTAAGCAAGCCAATATTGAAGGCATGGCCGGCGGTTTCGCCACCGCTGTTTCATTGGTGCGTGCTCAATGGGAGGCTGAAGGTCGTCCAAAAGATGCCACCAGCCAAAATATGGTGGATTATGACGGCACAGATTTAATATTGACTACAGAAACAGATGATATTCGTCCTGGTTATGTGGTGTCTTCAGTTGCGGGTCAAAATAATGGCGCAGCATTAGACGGTAACTTTACCAAGGCAAACTGCGTGGATATATGGCAAAGTATTTTTCAACAGCCACCGCGTTTAACTGACACCATTGCCACATTAAACAGTGACAACACCCTAGATTACCTAGCTGATAAGTCGGGTTCGGGAGCAACAACCTTATGCCATTTTTATTTGAAAGAAACCTTAAATAAAGATGGCAACAATGACTTCACTGATCCCGGTGCTTTAACCAGTACGGGCAACAGTTTTACTTACCAACCAGCTGATAGTTCGGTGGTTGTTTATATCAACAATAATTAATTAATGGTAATTAATTAACACTAAATAATTAATTACAATTATTTATCAACAATAAAGGTTTATGTTATGAAGCAGTTAACAAATAATAGTTTTAGCAAGCAAAAAGGTTTTACCCTAATTGAATTAGTGGTCGTTATTGTTATTTTAGGTATTTTAGCGGCAACAGCTGCGCCTAAGTTTATCGATTTAACCGGTGATGCGCGATTATCTGTCATGAAAGGTGTGCAAGGCAGTATCTACAGTGCGGTAAATTTAGCTCACGCTAAAGCTTTGGTTGCTGGTCAAACGGGCAACGACGGTGTGATTGAAATTGGTAGCAAATTTTACGCATTAGAGCATGGTTATCCTGTGGCTAAAGCTCTAGGCAATGGTTCGACAAACACATTAGGCTTAGGAATTGAAGACCTTATAGAGCTTGAAGATGCTTCTGATATTTTGTTTACTGATGCATCTCCTACGGTCATTACTCATTCTGGCGCAACAGCTGATGCAACTTGCCAATTAACTTATACAAACGCGGTAGATTCGGAAACGCCACCAGTATTAACGGCGACTGCTCTTACAGCATGTTAAACTCATAGATTTGTTAAAAGGAGAGCTAAGCTCTCCTTTTTTTTACCTGAATTTAATGAAAAGGCTTGGAATATTAAAGGCAAGTACGCTAATTAATGTTAACTTTCAGCGTGGTTTGAAATAAATATGGTTATTTATTTCAAACACTAATTAGATTAAGCTGATTAATAGCCAACTATTTATCGCTAAAGCTTTAATGGTGTTAGTACTGTCAGCTAATAACAGCTTGATTTATTTAATTAAAGTAGTAAAGGTAGTTAATATGAATTCCAAAGGCTTTACCTTAATCGAGTTGGTTGTCGTCATTGTTATTCTTGGCATTTTGGCCGCCACCGCCGCGCCTAAATTTATTAATTTAAACGCGGATGCGCAAACGGCAACATTACAAGGTGTTAAGGCGACAATGCAGGGTGCTGCGGCTAAGGTCTATAGTAAGTCGTTAGTTAAAGGTAATCAAAAGCTTGGTACTGGGGCGGTTAATATCGAAGAGGGTGGTGAGCTAGCTATTACTTTTGGTTATCCGTTAGCCAATAAAGTCGACTGGCAACGATTGCTTAGTCTTGATGTCGCCGATTTCAACTATGATGAATTGGGAGATGTTATCGCTATCTATCGCAGTGACGTTACGTCGCCCACGAGCATAACGGACCCTTGTATGGTTTATTATGTTAAGCCGGCTAGTGCAGGCAGTAAACCTTCTTTTATATTAAACGACTGTATTTAGTGCCTTTGATATAGCTATTGCTGGTGGGGTAAATGTGAATATTTTGAACAATCTGAAAAATAAACGCTTAAATCAGGGCTTCACTTTGATTGAACTGATTATCGTGATCATTATCTTGGGCATTCTCTCAGTCACAGTAGCCCCTAAATTTTTCACCGCTAAGGGCTTTTCAGAATACGGCTATCGTACCGATGTGATAGCGAAATTACGCTTGATTCAAATCAAAGCCATGCAACAAACTCAAGCCGCACCAGACCCAGAAAACGAGAACCGATGCCACACTGTCTTGCTAACCGATAAAAAGTTAGGCACGCCTGATAACTGTGTTGACGAGCTAAGTTTTAACAGTACATGGCAAGATAGTACTACAAAAGTGAAGATAGCTGACCAAGACGATGTCATCTTTTCTGGGGAAAACATAACTGACAATAGCTTTTCATTTGACAGTATGGGCCGACCATCCTCTTCCTGTAATGCTCCTTGTAAAATCACCATTAACGGTGAGCAAAATATCAGTGTGCAAATAGAGTCAGAAGGTTATATTCATGCGCTTTAAGCAAAAGGTATCCCCAACATTGACCCTGCCCACTAAAGCATCACAGCAAGGTTTCACCCTCATTGAAATCATTGTCGGTATTGTGGTGTTATCAATTGCCTTTTCGATATTTACCACCTTAATTTACCCGTTAGCTAATCAAAGTGCTAAGCAAGTACATCAAATTAAAGCCGCAGAACTTGGCCAGTCGATGATCAATGAAATTATTGCTAAAGCCTTTGATGAAAATTCTGATAAGTCGGGCGGTATTTATCGCTGTGGTGAAAGTGGTGCAACAGCATGTTCTTCAACCCTAGCTGATGAAGAGTCAGGGGCAAGAGAGCGATTTGATGATGTTGATGATTATAATAATTTATCAATAATGGAAAGTTCGTTGGGAGGTGATGACTCTCTAAACGATATCTATGTTGGTTATCAAATTAACGTTAAGGTGATCAACGATAGTGATTACGATGGCGACCATGACGATGAGGATGACATCTCTACCGCCAAGCTTATTACAGTAACCGTAACCACACCGCAAGATTTCGATTTTGTTTTTGCGGTCTATCGGGCGAATTTTTAATGTCTGGATCTAAACATAAGCTTAAAAATCATCCTAAGTATCAAGCTAAAAGTCAGCAGGGCTTTACTTTAATTGAGCTAGTCACCGTGATTGTTATATTAGGTGTGTTGGCGACCGGTATTAGCTCATTTCTTCGCTTTGGCACGCAAAGTTATACCGATGCTGCAGACAGAGATGCTTTAATCTCTACCGCGAGATTCGTGGTGGAACGGCTTAATCGTGAAGTTAGAAACGCATTACCTAATAGCATTCGTACTATCGGCGGCGATAATAATCCATGCTTAGAGTTTGTGCCAATCGATAAAAGCGTGATTTATCTTGATATTCCTGTGGCACCAGAACCGGCAAGTGATAGTGTTGAGGTGCTTATGTTGGCAGGTGCTTTATCATCACAATATGTGGCTGTTTATGCGTTAAATAGTGATGATATATATAACAAAAAATCCGGTGTTATTGAAAAATTTTCATCAGTAGCTAATTCCGGCGATAGGCAAGTTGTATCAACAATAAGATTTGATAGCAAGATTAGATTTGAAGAGGAATCGCCAACCGAACGTTTGTATTTTATTGGCTCACCGGTAAGTTATTGTGTTGAAGGTCAAGCTATTTATCGTTACCAAGATTACGGTTTTGGGGATGACGATAGCTACGATATCAATGGTAAGCCATCTATCACCGCTACTAATACTACTACTAAGAAAGTGTTGATGGCAGAATATGTCGATAATTATGCAGTCAACGAGTATCCCTTTCAAACCAGTCCACCGACGTTACAACGAAATGGCTTAGCAGTCATCAGGTTGAAGTTTGCTCGTAACCTAGAAGAGATTGTCTTTAATAATGAGATACAGGTGCCGAATGTTCCATAAACAATCGTTTATACTAACAAAATTGCCTCGCAAATTACCTCCCAAATTGCCTCGCAAATTGCCTCGCAAATTGCTTAGCCAATCAGGAAAGCCCCGATACCCAAATCAACAAGCGGGTAGCGCATTAGTTATCGCTATTTTTGTGATTATTGTCTTGTCATTACTCGGCGCCGCTTTAGTGAAAATGTTAGAGTCGAGCCAAGAAAGTGTCGCCTATGAAGTATTAGGAACACGGGCTTATACTGCAGCACTGAGTGGCTTACAGTGGCAGTTGGCTGAAGTATTTCCGTTAAACGGCCCTGCCATTGCTTGTAAGGCTGATATTAACAATTCCCCCCTTATTTTTGACAATACGCTGGGCTTAGCACAGTGTAAAGTTAGCGTTAGCTGCGATGACTTTGTACACGCTGGTACTGGTATTCGTTATTACACAATCACTGCCACTGGCACCTGTGATATTAACAACGAAGAAACCTCAAGAAAAATAGCGGTGGAAGCACATAGCCTGCTTTGATTTTGTATCAAACTCTCTTTAGCTGCCGAGATTAATCGCTAAAGACAGGATTGAAGCTAAGCAAATTATGAAGAGGAAACACTAGATACTTAGTCAAAAGCGTAACACTTAACTCGCTTTGACCCTACTGCCTAAGATAGCCGTTGCCGCCATTTTAAACGCTAAGCCTAAGCTTGACTGGGTTAAATATCTCATCAATATTTTAGCTTTAATCATAGTTACAATAACGACTTAGCTAAATCTATTAATATCGAAGAGGGTCAAGTCGGGCTTAAAATATCTTACTAGCATCCTACTAATATCTCACCACCTATGTTGTCTCAGAGTAAATTTTTTCAGTGACAAACCCAACCGTTAAAGCCATTCAACCTGTTGCTTACTTGGCAATAGCTGCGTTTTTAAAAATAGAATATTAAGACAAGCCATGAGTCGACGGCTTTATCATTAGGCCTTAGCTGGATTGAAATTATTGTTTTATCCTCCAGCATACCTGTCAGCTGTTTTTACGCTATGGTTATTTTAATAGCCATATTATTGTAAATCTGATTGATCTTTGTAGCTTTTTTGTCTTTGGCTAATTTTCAGCGCAATGGCAGAGTAATTTAATCAGCAGCTTACTGGAATGCTGATTTTACTCACCCTCACTTTACTTACATAAATACTTACAACGTTAACAGTCGATCTGGTATTAAGTCGTTAGAGGTGTCTGTTGTTAACTATTACGAGACCTTTTATGTTCGAGCAGCCACAACAAAGGTGCCTGAGCCTACCTCCTGATTGATTTTAGCTCCAGCACTTCTAAGGTTTATATGGCTAAACCTATTCAACAATAGCTTGATAAAAATCTACCAACCCCGTCCATTTAAAAGCAAGTGCCTTCAGTCTGACTAAGGGGAAAAACAATCCAAATGACAAGGCTATTGCTGGCAAACTGCGCGATGCCAAACAAGTAGCTTAAAGGAATTGACTAATATCAGTCAGCTAAAGTGAAAACAGCTTTTCTTGACTTGTTGTTATAAAAACGTTTAAATCACATAATTAACAAAGTGTTAATTATGTGATTTAAACGTTAATTATTCGACTAAGTATGTTGATCTGGTAATTTAATGGTTAATAATATGGGTCAAAGTATTGATCAGATGAGTCAAAATGTTGATCATATAAGTCAAATGTTAATTTTATAAGCGATATGGTTTTTTAATATCAAACAGGTGTTAATTAAACGAGCCAGATGAGAGTTTTGCACACACAGCATTTTGTATTTTTTGTTCTTTTAGAGATATGAGGCAAAAATAGCACCCGCCTCAATTATTGGTCAAATTGTAATTTTCAAAGCTCAAATTTAGTTCAGGTGCAAGGTTATCTGTTTTGGATATTTAAGGGATATTAAGTACATGAAGTATTTTGTTTTTTTGTTTGTTTGTTTGTTTTCATTTTCGACAAGTGCCTTTGAAGATACTGTTACAGACAACGTAGAAGTAACCCTACTAGGAAGCGCTAGCACCATTGCTCACTATAAATTTGACGAAACAGATTATGTCGGTGTTAAAGGTGAAGTGATAGATGAAACCGGTAACTTTAGTGCACAAGCGGTTAATGGTGCAACTACCGGCAAGGGCTCACCAGCATTAATGGGCAACCCAGGTACTTGTGGTTATGCCGCATTTGACGGTAGTGATGATTATATTGAGCTGCCGAGTTCATTTGAAGATCTACACAACAGTTTTACAATAACGGCTTGGATTCACCCAGAAAATGTCAACAGTGGCTCAAGAATATTTATTGATGATGAAAATAACCAACAAGGCTTTGGTTTTAGTTTAGGCGATGCTGGCAATGGCCAATTACGTTTTTTTTCGCGTGGAGTTAATCCGGTCAGTGTTGATACTACGGCCTCTATCACGCCCAATAGATGGACTTTTGTTGCGGCAGTACACAATAGCCTTACTAAAACACGGCAAATATATATAAATGGGGTGGCACAAACGCTTAATGGTGTTACCACCATTAGTGCTTATACCGGTACTTGGGGCACTGACACTGGACCTGCTAGTATAGGTGGTGAAACAAAATCATCAGCAGAAGGCGGTGACAGCTTTCATTTTACTGGCAAAATAGATGAAGCTCATGTATTTAAAGGTGCATTAACAGAGACAGAAATTGAGCAGCTTTATAATCAAAAGCATGCTTGTGCAGAGCCGGCTATTGACCATTATGAAATTGTTCATGATGGCAATGGCTTAACTTGTGCGGCTGAGCCAATTACTATAAAAGCTTGTACCAATAGCGACTGTACAACTGTAAGTACTGAATCGGTCAATGTAGACTTTACTATTACCACACCAGAAGGCAACAAGGAGAAAAAAGCTTCACTAGAATTTACGGGTAGCAGCAGCTTTAAATTTAAACATGTTACCGCTGAGACGATTGTATTATCGATTGATACTAGCAATGCTGTTGAGTGCTCAGGCGTTGATACTGGTTGTG
Source organism: Colwellia sp. MB3u-45 (assembly GCF_014077005.1). Lineage (GTDB taxonomy): Bacteria > Pseudomonadota > Gammaproteobacteria > Enterobacterales > Alteromonadaceae > Cognaticolwellia. The sequence continues at coordinate 162,401 of NZ_JACGVC010000044.1, forward strand.
AGATGACTTTTTCTGATACTGGCTTTAGGTTTCTTTATGGTGATAGCAATAGTGAAATTATTAGCGCGCAAACGGCAGGTAAAGAGTTTGGTGAAACGGTAAAGTTACACGCGGTTAAAAGTGAAAATGGTGTTTGTGAAGGACTTTTCAGTGGTGATGTAAAGGTAAGCCTTGCTCAACAAAACATTACCCCTAACCTGGATTTTAACGCTGGTTTAGCATTTCAAACCAAGGGTATTACTATCGCAAAACATCCACAATTTACCGATGATGTGATACTAAATTTTGCTTCTGACAGTATGGCTATTATACCAACACCAAATTATTTTGATGCAGGTGAAATTCGTTTACATGCTAAATTTTCTAATTCCAACATTACGATTGTGGGTAGCTCTAATAATTTTTGGGTGAAACCCCATCACTTTGCATTAACAGCAACAAACTCTAACGGCGCTTTAGTGGGTGATAGTGCCGCTAGTTCAATAAAACACAAAGCTGGTAAAAACTTCAAATTTACTGTTAGCGCATTAAACTTTGTGGGCGATTTAACGCAAAACTATCGCCAAGCAGATGGCAGGTTACAGCTAAAGGTCTCGCGAGTAGCGCCTTCACTAAACGGTGCAATTGATGGCAGTTTTACCTACGCAGCAGAGCAGTCAATCACCGCAACCCCTCTAGCTCAAGATGTAACGCTCACCAGTTTTAATGATGGCGTAAAAGGTCAATCGGACTTTAATGGTGCTCAATATGATGAAGTTGGGATCATTAAAAGTTATGTGCAAGATATTAATTATGGTGGTTTGGGTAATAAAAATGGCCGGGTTGAAGCGACAGGTATAGAGGTTGGGCGTTTTACGCCAGCTTATTTTAAGCAAACTGTTAAGGAAGAACATAAAGGTGATTTTGATGCTGCCCCTTATTACCCTGACGAAAGAGCTGCTTGTAGCATTTCTAATTGGGCTTATACCGGACAACGTACGACTGATGATAAAGGCGTTATTTCTTATAATATTGATTTTGAACCGAAAATAAAGATTACGGCATTCAATGCTAATAACGCCATCACCCAAAATTATACCTTGGGCGAGCCTGAAGGTTTTATGAAGTTGTTGGCAAGTAGTGTTGATATCAGTTTACCGTCATATGATAAAGAGCAGCAAGTTGTTGACAGCACTAGCGGTGATCATGAACCCGTTGCTATTAGTGCCGTTATGCACACAGGTAACTTAACGGCCAGTCCTGATAAAGCAGGTGAATTGTTTTATACTTTTTCGCCTAATGACCATTTCACTTATCTCCGTGATGGTAGCAGTTTATTACCGCCTTTTACTGCAAAAATCCCCTTTGTTACTGAGCAAGTTAATGATACAGATGGCATAAAATTAGCCATAAATATCTCGACGAATAAAGTAGCAGAATCAGCTACTGAAACCTTTGTTACCGATGGGGTAGAAATTCGCTTTGCTCGTATGGTGTTACAAAATAGTTACGGCTCAGAGAATGCCAAGTTACGATCGCAGTTAACTATTGAAGTATATGATGAAGATAAAAGCTTTAACACTCATAGTGATGAAAGTTGTTTAATGCCGCTTATTGGTAGTGAAGAGGATGGGGCTAAATACTCAGGTAATATGAAGCTTTGGGATTATCGTTTAATCGACATTGATGGTGATAGTGATGACATAGAGGTTAGTAATACCGAAGCTAGCGTGTCAGGTGATTTTTATAATGGTATTCAAAGCCAATTGTTTTTCTCCAAGCCCACAGAACAAGGGACGCTCGAATGGGAATATCAAGTGCCAAGTTGGTTAGCATTTAACTGGGATACCTTAGACGCGAATAATGATGGGAATTTTTACGATGACAACCCAAGTGCGACATTAAGCTTTGGGATTTATCGTGGTAATGACCGAATTATCTCATGGTACGAAGTCCTCAATTAATATTACGCTTGGCTAACTTCAGATATTTATTTAATGCGATGGGGATAATGTTTATCGAATTATCTTTTTTAGTTAAATAATCTCAATATTTCATCATATTTTGTCATTGAAATAACACAAGCGCGATAGTCTGCGCTATGATAGCGTGCTAACAGTAAAAAATATCATTTGTCAGCTAATCTGTAGCGGGCAAATTAAGTACAACAATATTCTGGCAATTTGTTGCCTAGGTTATGTTTAAAGGACATTTCGACAATATGTTTAAGAAATTACGCGGCATGTTTTCTAACGATTTATCAATTGACTTAGGAACCGCAAATACCCTTATTTATGTAAAAGACCAAGGCATTGTTTTGAATGAGCCTTCAGTTGTGGCTATTCGACAAGACCGCTCTGGTGGCTCTAAAAGTGTTGCTGCCGTGGGTACGGCAGCCAAACAAATGTTAGGTCGCACACCCGGAAATATTGAAGCCATTCGTCCGATGAAAGATGGCGTTATTGCTAACTTTTTTGTGACTGAAAAAATGTTGCAGTACTTCATTAAACAAGTACACAGCAATAATTTTTTACGACCAAGCCCACGCGTTTTAGTTTGTGTGCCTTGCGGCTCTACACAAGTTGAACGACGTGCTATTCGTGAATCTGCACTAGGTGCTGGCGCGCGTGAAGTGTATTTGATTGATGAGCCTATGGCGGCAGCAATTGGCGCAGGTATGCCAGTGTCAGAAGCAACCGGTTCCATGGTGGTTGATATTGGTGGTGGTACCACTGAAGTCGGCATTATTTCTCTAAACGGTGTGGTTTATTCTTCTTCTGCCCGCATCGGCGGTGATAAGTTTGACGATGCCATTATTAACTATGTACGTCGTAATTTCGGTAGTTTAATTGGTGAAGCAACCGCTGAGCGCATTAAGCATGAAATTGGTTCTGCCTATCCTGGCGACGAAGTACTTGAAATTGAAGTGCGCGGGCGTAATTTAGCAGAAGGTGTGCCACGTAGTTTCACTTTAAACAGCAATGAAATTTTAGAAGCGCTACAAGAGCCGTTAACCGGTATTGTTAGTGCGATTATGGTTGCATTAGAGCAATCACCACCTGAACTAGCCTCTGATATTTCAGAGCGCGGTATGATTTTAACCGGTGGTGGCGCCTTGTTAAGAGGTATAGATCGCTTACTGATGGAAGAAACCGGTATTCCGGTTGTGGTTGCTGATGACCCACTAACTTGTGTAGCTCGTGGTGGTGGTAAGGCCATTGAAATGATTGATATGCACGGTGGCGATTTATTCTCCTACGAGTAGCATACTCATTATTTATCGCCATTTTGCTTAATACCCTTATCAAATGTACTCATTGATTAGCGTCAACTTCGTACATTTGCTGGGTATTTAAAGCCAATGGTGGTAAATAAATTAGCATTTATACAAGTTTAATTTATGAACCCTATATTTAAGCATGGACCATCTCCTGTGCACCGACTTGTTTTGGTGCTGCTTTGTTCTGCAACATTAATATTTTTTGATCATAAAATGAATAGCTTTGAGCCTGCTCGAGGCTTTTTGCAATCACTGGTCAGCCCATTACAGTATTTGGCTACTGCGCCAAAACAAATGATGAATTGGGCGGCAGATAATATTATCACTCGTCGCCAACTCCTTGCCGATAATCAACAATATAAAATCAACGAGTTAGTCTTTCATGAGCAAGCTTTACAATTAGATATTGTTCAACGTGAAAATAATCGACTCAGAGCCTTGCTTGCTTCACCATTGCGCGGTGATGCTAAAAAAATGGTGGCAGAAATTCTTAGCGTCGACAGTGACCCTTATACTCATCAAGTGGTGATCAACCGTGGTGCTAACGACGGCGTTTATGAAGGCCAAGCGGTTATTGATGATGAAGGCATTGTTGGCCAAATATTGCATGTGGGTACGACAAGTAGCCGCGTGTTATTGATCACTGATATTACCCACGCTGTGCCGGTGAGAATAAGCCGCAATGGGCTTAGGCTCATCGCCACTGGCGGCGGTGTTATTGATCGTTTAACCCATAATTATGTTCCTCACAGTAGTGATATTCGTACGGGCGATTTATTAGTGACGTCAGGCTTAGGTAGTAAATTCCCAGAAGGCTATCCGGTAGCAAAAGTTTCCGCGGTTATTCAAGATGAATCACGGGCTTTTTCTCAAATTCAAAGCCAGCCAGTAGCCAAAATAGATCGTTTACGTTATGTGTTATTATTGTGGCCAGAGCAGAATAATCTTCAAGGGCCAAATAAAAGTAAAACATTGCCCGCTGAAAAGGCCAAAATTAAATGAGTATTGTTAGTCGTTTAATTATGTTTTTAACGCTTTTAGTTGCACTACTCGCCAGTATTATGCCGCTACCCTTGAGCGTTGATGCTTTTCGCCCTGATTGGGTATTGGTTGTTTTACTTTACTGGTGTTTGGCATTACCCTCGCGCGTTAATGTTATTTCAGCTTGGGTTATGGGCTTTATTCTCGATGTTTTACTGGGCTCTACTTTAGGTGTGCATGCTGGCGCTATGGCGATTAGCGTTTATATTGTTGCTGGGAATTTTCAGAAAATACGTAACTTTTCTGTTTGGCAGCAAGCACTGATTATGGGTGTGTTATCGGCGTTATATCACTTAATTGTTTTTTGGTTACAACGATTTTTAACTGACGCTGTGTTTTTACCCAGTTACTTATATCCGGTGTTTACCACCATTATCCTCTGGCCCTGGGCTTTTTTACTCTTACGTAAAATAAGACGAAACTTTAGAATAACATAACATGTCTACTACTTTGATTTTGGCGTCACAATCACCGCGCCGACAAGAACTACTTCAACAAATGGGTTACGACTTTGTCTGTGCACCTGCAGATCTTGATGAAACTGTACTCGCAGCAGAAAAACCTGAACACTATGTCGCGCGCTTGGCATTAGCAAAAGCCCGAGTCATTGCCAAGCAATATGCTGATGATGTTGTGGTACTTGGCTCTGATACTAGTGTGGTCTTTGGTCAACATATATTAGGCAAACCTGAATCTCTTGCTGATTGTCTTACTATACTTAAGATGCTGTCGGGACATACTCATCAGGTAGTTACGGCGATTGCTGCTGTAAAAGGTGAACGTATTGATGTGGTTGTGGTCAGTACTGAAGTAGACTTTAAAATCCTCACCGAACAAGAAATAAAGCGCTATTGGCAAACAGGCGAGCCACAAGATAAAGCCGGTGCCTATGGTATTCAAGGAATTGCAGGACAATTTGTCAAACAAATTCGTGGTAGTTATTCTGCCGTTGTTGGCTTACCTTTATATGAAACAGCACAGCTGTTATCAGCATTTGGCGTAGAATCGTCAATGACACAAGCATAAATAGGAATCGATATGAGCGGTGAATTACTTATCAATGTTACGCCAAGTGAAACACGAGTAGCGTTAATCGAAAATGGTTCACTACAAGAAGTCCATGTTGAGCGTGAAACTCGGCGTGGCTTAGTCGGCAATATTTATCTGGGTAAAATTATTCGTGTTTTACCCGGTATGCAAGCGGCCTTTGTTGATATTAATCTCGGCAAAGCGGCTTTTTTACATGCCTCAGACATTAACTCTAAACTCATTTTAAACGAAGATAACAACAGTGAACAAGTGCCTGACATTAGAAATTTGGTGCATGAGGGCCAGCATATTGTGGTGCAAGTGGTTAAAGACCCTATGGGCACCAAAGGTGCGCGACTCACCACAGATATTACCATTGCGGCGCGTTATTTAGTGTTAATGCCTAACGCTAGCCACGCGGGAATATCACAGCGTATTGATGACCCAGCAGAGCGAAACCGTCTGAAATCGATTGTTACGCCTTATTGTTCGAAAGAGCATGGCTTTATTGTTCGCACCGCCGCTGAAGGTGCCAATATTGAAGAACTACAACATGATGCTGAGTTTTTGCGTCGCGTTTGGGCAAAAGTGGTTGAGCGAAAAGAGCGTAAACAAACCAAAGATCCTATCTATCAAGATTTATCGTTAGCATTTCGTGTGCTGCGCGATTTTGTTGGTGCCTCACTTGAGCGTATTCGTATTGATTCAAAACTCACTTATGAACAATTGCTTGAGTTTACCACTGAATTTGTCCCCAATTTAGCCCCTGTGTTGGAATGTTACCCGGGCGAACGACCTATTTTTGATTTGTTTAACGTTGAAAACGAAATACAGCGCTCATTGCATCGCAAAATTGATTTGAAATCAGGGGGGTCTTTGATCATAGATCAAACCGAAGCCATGACCACCATTGATATTAATACCGGTGCTTTTGTCGGGCATCGTAATTTAGAAGAAACAATTTTTAATACTAATATTGAGGCAACACAAGCGATTGCTCGACAGCTTAGGTTAAGAAACCTTGGTGGTATTATCATCGTTGATTTTATTGATATGAATATAAAAGATCATCAGCGCCGTGTTTTACATAGTTTAGATATGGCGATGGCGAAAGATAATGTTAAATACAGTTTGTCAGGTTTCTCCGCATTAGGCCTGGTGGAAATGACCCGAAAACGCACACGTGAAAGCCTAGAACATATTTTATGTGGTGAGTGTGAGGTATGTCACGGTCGTGGTTATGTGAAAACAGTTGAAACCGTTTGTTTTGAAATTCTACGAGAAATTGTGCGGGTAAATCGCGCTTATGACGCGGATAAATTTATTGTTTACACCTCATCATCGGTGAGTGAATCATTAGAAAATGACGAGTATCATAATTTGGCTGAGCTTGAAGTCTTCATCGGCAAGCAGATTAAAGTACAGACTGAAACCCTGTATAATCAAGAACAATTTGATGTGGTTATGATGTGATGCTGTTTTGTGTCTATGCTTTGAATTAGCAGGTCAAGTTTAAAGCACAATGAGCATGCAGGTCGCATTTAAGCTGTCAATTTGACGGAGAAAAGCCTGATATAATCTGTGCAAGTAGCATAAGTAGCTATCGTTTGGTTCCATTCCTATCAGTGAATAAAGTGTGTTGGTAAAATATTAATGAGTGTTTCCACGGTCTTAAATAGATGGCTCAAACGTCTGTATAAACTATTAGCAATTTTGTTAGTAGCTTTTGCCGTGTCAATTAGTCTATTGCGCTTATTTTTACCCTATGCACATAATTATCGCCAAGCGGTCGAAGATTATCTCAACAATAGCTATAAAAGTAACATCTCTATTGGTTCGTTAAGCATGGGCTGGGGTCAGTTAGGGCCAACATTGATCACCCAAAAAGTTGAGCTTTTGTCTAATGACAAGAGTAAAATATACCTTGATAGTTTGGCGGTTGAATTGGACTTTTGGCGCAGCATGCGCTCAGGGAAACTGGTGACGCAAAACTTTGTTATCTCGGGCGCAGAATTAGTATTCGAACAAGCGGCACTGGCTAACTCCGCCGCAGAAATCTCTACCAATGAAGCGGATAATAAAGACTTAATAACGTCGCTTTCCTCAATATTACTTGAACAAATTTCTCGTTTTTCGATTCGTGATAGTCATGTGCTTTATCATACCCTTAGTGGGGTGCGAGCCTTTACCATTAATGAATTGTTTTGGGTAAATGAAAACAATCAGCATAGAGCTAACGGTACTATTATCGTCGACGGTCTCAGCTCTAATAATTTAAAAGTGTTGTTAGACTTTCAAGGGCCAAGGTTTGATCAACTCAGTGGCCAAGCCTATTTAGAAGCCAATGACATTGACATTACCCCTTGGTTAGGGACACTTCTCGCGATTAAGGATGCCAACACCCACTCAGCGATTAATTTTAGTGCTTGGTTAAAGCTTAACACGGGTAAGCCCGAGTTTATTCAGGTCGCTCTTGGTGATAATGAAATCACTTGGCAACATCAGGGTAAAGCGCAAAAATTTGAGATTATAGGTGGTGATTTTCAAATAAAAATCTTAAACGAATTAGTGTTTAATCTAGCAAGCTCACCATTAACTGTTAAACGTAATGGTAGGGAAACTAATAAAATATCCTTGATGGCCAAGGTTAATGGTACCAATATCAATGGTTATATTAATGCTATCGAGCTAGCCAGTTTTGCCGGCGTATCACCGCTATTAGTTGACGATGTTGGCCTTGAAAAACTATTATTAGACCTTGACCCAGAGGGCCGAGTTGAAGAGATTCATTTTCGCAGTACTGCGGATAATTTCGCTATCACAGCCGCATTTAGCGATGTTGACAGCCATTTTAGTCAAGGTATTCCCGGCATTGACAATGTCAGTGGTGAATTAGTTTATGCTAATAATCAGCTGCAAATATCATTAAGTGCTGTTGATGGCGCACTCGATTTCGATAAACATTTTAAATACCCTATTCCTTACACTCGCTTAACGAGTTTGATCAATGCAAAGTTTTCAGCGGATGACTGGCAATTTTCGGTTGAAAATATAGAATTTAATTCGCCGCAGCTGAGTTTAAGTGCAGACGTAAAAATAAAGAGTGTTAAAGATCAAGCGATAACAATGTCACTCTTGGCGAGTGCAAGTCAGGATAATACAGAGTTTGCTGAATATTTTTATCCCCATCTATTAATGGGTGAGGGTTTGGTGAACTACTTAAATGGCGCGATTGTTAATGGTAAAATTAAGCAGGCTTTAGTGTTATTTAATGGGCCATTAAAAAGCTTTCCGTTTAACCACCGTGAAGGTGTTTTTGTGGTTGACGCTGAGTTGTCTCAAAGTACATTTAAATTTGACCCACAGTGGCCGGCGATTGAAAACTTCGCCGCGAACTTAAACTTCACCAATAATAGTATGCTTATTACCGGCAGAGAAGGCACATTGTCGGGTATTGACGTTAACGGTGTTCAAGCCGCTATTGCTGAGTTAACAGGTAGTCAAGTATTAACAGTTGACGCCGACTTTACTCAAACCGAGCCGCAATTAGTGCAGCAACTGATGGCGGCGAGTCCAATGCAAGAAACGATTGGTGTAACATTAGAGCAAGTGGTGGTTTCAGCGCCGATTAATGGTGATTTCTCTTTAACATTACCATTAAATAATCCTGCAGCTGTTATCGCTAAAGGTTATGTTGAGTTTAAAAATAATCATCTCGCGTTACAAGCACCGCGAATGGACTTTAGCCAAGTTAATGGCCGTTTAGACTATTATAATGATCGAATAACTGTTTCGGGTGTTGAGCTTGATTGGCGCGGTATGCCGTTAACTATTAATGTTACCGCTGAACAAAATCCTGAGCACTATAAGGTCAGTATTGAAACACTAGGTCAGTGGAAAACTAGCCAATGGCAAAGACAATTACCTGATGAATTAGTGAAATATGCCGACGGTAAAATAGACTGGCAAGGTATGCTAGCACTGAATATTAGTGATGATAAATTTAACTATGATTACCAAATACACTCGACCATAGATGAGGTGAATTTAGCCTTACCCGCACCTTTTAGTAAGCGCATAGGCGAACAAGTTGCAGTAAAAATTCACGCCTTTGGCAATAAGCTTAATAGCACCATAAACGCGGATATGGGTGATGAGCTAGGCTTTTATGCTTTACTGGATCATCAACAAACGCGTTTTTCATTAGCGCATTTAGTGCTAGGCAAGCAAACTTTAGGGTCACCCATTTCAGGCTTTCATATTAGTGCTGATCTAGCCCAAGCAAATTATCAGCAATGGCAGCCTTTAGTGTTAGATATTTTGGCGGCTGTTGAGCCCACACCAGACAAGTTAGATCCATCAGCCGTGTCATCCGATATAAAGACCAAGGAGCAGAGCTTATTATCAGCGCCTGATAAAATACAGGGTCAGGTGGGCAACTTAATGGTTTATGATAAAAACTTCCAGCAAGTCAATTTTGACTTTACACCTGAGTTGGATGGATGGCTGCTCAATATCAATGCTAAAGCACTAAAAGGCTCAGCTAAGTTTTATCCTGACTGGCATCAGCAAGGTATAGACATTAATGCAGATTTTGTGCATTTAACCAGCGCTAAAAATGAGTTAGTGCCAGCAGAGAGCCTTGAAGGTTTTGTTGATAACACTTTGGTTAATAACACGTCAGTTGATAAAACTGTGACTGATGAAAATCTGATCGATGAGGCAGAAGTTACTGAGGAGATAAAATCTGGTAGTACAGCATCAGTAAAACTAGCGCCAACTCACGAAGTTGAGCCAGAGGCTGGTGAAGTAAAGCCAATTCAACAAAGTAACACAGTGACTGAATTTGAGCCAATAAACTCAGTTGAACAGCCAATATCGTCACCGATTGATACTGTGCGTAATGCGGCACTTTTTGCTAATGTGCCACCATTAAAGGTGACTTGTGCCAGTTGCCAGTATGATAATTATGACTTTGGTGAGGTAAGTTTCACCTTAGAGCGAGCAGATGAAGATACATTATTATTGAAAAATTTCACCGCTAAACGCGATAATAATGCATTGGCATTTAACGCTCAGTGGCAACAAGACAATGAGGGGTCAAATACTCGTGTTACCGGCACCTTGGCTACTGATGATGTGGCGGGTGAAATAGCGCAATTAGGTTACGTTTCGATTATAAAAGATAGTGGTGTCGAGATGAAGTACAACCTTGATTGGCAGGGTGGGCCGCATGACTTTGCAACTGCGACGCTTAATGGCGAGCTATCAACAACATTTGATGATGGCTATTTGGCTGATGTTGATGATAAAGGCGTGCGTATTTTATCCTTGTTAAGTTTGCAGTCACTGGTGCGTAAACTTAGTTTTGATTTTAGAGATATTTTTAGTGATGGTATGTTCTATAGTGAGCTAAAAGGTCACTTTATGGTAAAAGATGGCGTGGCATATACTGATAATATTCAGATGAATGGCACTGCCGGTGATTTAACCATAGTGGGTAATACTAATTTAAATAATGGTAACCTTGATTATCGGATGTCATATAAACCCAATTTAACTTCTAGTTTGCCGGTATTGGCTTGGATTGCGACACTAAATCCCGTAACCTTTTTAGCGGGCATGGCACTGGATGAAGTGATCACGTCGACGGTAATTGCTGAAATTAATTTTGAAGTAACAGGAAACTTAGACGATCCGCAATTTAAACAAGTCAGTCGTAAAAATCAAAATATCAGCGTTGGCCGCTCATCACCACCTAAAATAGTTGAAAATATTTCAGAAGATGCCACTAAAATCAAGGCTTCAGAGCAGCCTGAAGAACAACCTTTGTAGTGGAACTTTGATAGATGATATGGATGGATAACCTTGATTAATGATGATAATGGGTAATAAAATAATGCAAATTTGTGCGATACAAATGTCTTCTAATACCCGTGTTGAAGACAATATTGCTGATATTGAACAGCAATTAGCTACTTTGGAACTAGCGCAACAACAACTGGTTTTGTTGCCTGAATGCTGTTTGTTTTTTGGTGGTAAAGATAAAGCGCAACTGGCGTTGGCAAAAGAAAATCAGCAAAGCAATGGGCTAAAAACTCGGCTTGGAAAGCTGGCAATAAAATATAATGTTTTTCTCGTGGCGGGCAGTATTCCCGTACTATCAAATCAGCCAGAAAAATTTACTAACAGTTGTTTTGTTTTTTCCCCTGAAGGCCAAGAACTTGGGAGCTATGATAAAATTCATTTGTTTGATGTTGCGGTGCAAGACAACGAAAAAAATTACTGTGAATCTCGTTATGTCAAAGCCGGTGATCATACTAGCGTAGTGAATGTGGCTGGCGTTAAGGTTGGCTTGTCAATTTGTTATGATTTGCGTTTTCCAGCACTATTTCACCAGTTATGCCAACAAGGGGCAAAAATTATTACTGTACCCAGTGCTTTTACTCGGGTAACGGGCGCAGCACATTGGCAAACCTTATTGCAGGCGCGCGCGATTGAAAATCAAGTATATATTGTTGCCGCAGGGCAAGAAGGTGTGCATTTAAATGGTCGGGAAACTTGGGGCCACAGTATGATCATTAGTCCATGGGGCGAAATACTGACTCAGCTTGATATCTCAAAAGGTATTATTTGTGCTGATTACCAAGAACAAGAATTAGACAAGGTGCGTAAAGCTATGCCTGTTGCCACTCATAATCGTTTTAAAAATAAGTTGATGTCGTATGAATAATGTTGAGATAGAGCTTTTAGCCAATAGTGAAATTGATCAAAGTATGCTGATGGATACCTTGGATAACATTTTCCAACGTAAAGTCGATTTAGCGGATTTATATTTTCAATCCAGTAGCCATGAATCATGGATGCTGGAAGACGGTATAGTCAAAGAAGGCTCTTATAACATCGAACGTGGTGTCGGTGTACGTGCTATATCAGGTGAAAAAACCGGCTTTGCTTACTCTGATGATATTTCGCCCAGCGCATTAAAAAAAGCGGCTGATGCGGCGAAAGGCATCGCTAATGCTGAAAAGTCTGCGCGAGTGCAAGTTTTTGATGGCAAAAAGATGCAGCAAAACCCCGCTCAATATCAGGCAACAGATCCACTGGCTAGTTTGCCTCAAGAGCAAAAGATAACCTTATTACACGAAGTAGAGGCTCATGCCCGCAGTGTTGATAAACGGGTTAAACAAGTGATTGTTAACTTGTCAGGTATTTATGAAAAAATATTAGTGGCGGCCAGTGATGGCACTTATGCTACCGATATACGACCATTAGTACGGCTTAATTGTTCGGTGTTAGTTGAAGAAAACGGTAAGCGAGAGCGCGCTAGTTCCGGTGGTGGTGCACGTACAGATTATAGTTATTTCTTTGAGTTAGAGCATAATAAACCACGTTATTTAGCCTATGCAGAAGAAGCCGTTCGCCAAGCGTTAGTTAACTTAGTCGCGATTGATTCACCGGCAGGATTATTACCGGTAGTGCTGGGTGCCGGCTGGCCAGGAGTATTACTTCATGAAGCGGTTGGTCATGGTTTAGAAGGTGACTTTAACCGTAAAGGCTCTTCAGCATTTTCGGGAAAAATTGGCCAAAAAGTTACCTCTGATTTATGTACTATTGTTGATGATGGCACTATGGCAAATCGTCGTGGTTCGATCAGTATTGATGACGAAGGTACGCCAGGGCAGTACAACGTGCTGATTGAAAAAGGTGTACTCAAAGGTTACATGCAAGACAAACACAATGCCGGTTTAATGGGCGTAAAGCCCACAGGTAATGGCAGACGTGAATCTTATGCACACTTACCTATGCCGCGCATGACCAACACTTATATGTTGGCAGGTGAACATAAGCCTGAAGACATTATCAAATCAGTTAAAAAAGGTATTTACGCCCCCAATTTTGCCGGTGGGCAGGTTGATATTACTTCGGGTAAATTTGTTTTCACTAGTTCAGAAGCGTATTTAATTGAAAATGGCGAAATTACTTCACCCATAAAAGGCGCTACTCTCATTGGCAGTGGCCCTGAGGCCATGAAGAACGTGAGCATGGTAGGTAATGACTTGAAACTAGATGCTGGTGTGGGTGTTTGTGGTAAAGACGGTCAAAGCTTGCCGGTTGGTGTTGGTCAACCAACCTTGAAGATTGATCAAATGACGGTAGGTGGTACGCAATAACGCCGGCTTAAAGTACTATTCTCAGAATCATAAAAAAAAGCCCTTTCGGGCTTTTTTATTTTAAGTGATGAGAAAAATTAAGAATCTTTGAGGCGAATGCCTTTCGCTTCAATGGTAATTTTACCGTTTTTCATTAAATTACCTACGGTGGCCTTAAAGGTTTTTTTACTGACCCCTAAAATACGCTTGATCAATTCTGGGTCACTTTTATCATGCAACGGACTAAAACCGTCGTGCTCGGCAATATGAGCTAATAATACCTCACTAAAGTCTTTAACTTTACCTTCGCCTGGGCGGGTCAATGATAAATCAATACGACCATCTTCACGTACTTGCTTGATATAACCAGTTATTTTTTTACCAGTACGCAGTGGCTTAAATATTTCATTATCGTAAAGTAAACCCCAATGCAGATCATTAATAATCGCTTTAAAACCCAAGTCAGTTTTCGTGGCAATGGTTAATGTTACTTTATCCCATTTTTGATATTCGGCTGGCCAAATATCAATAAACTTATCTAACTTACTTGAGGCAACTAAACGGTCAGTTTTGAGATCGAGAAAAATCCGAACAAGATAATACTTGCCCGCTTCCATAGGGGTATGTTGTTGGTTATAAGGTACCAGTAAATCTTTAGGTAAGCCCCAATCTAGAAAGGCACCCATTTTATTGACTTGGCTAACTTTTAACGAGACAAATTCATCAACTTCCGCTAATGGCTTTTCCGTTGTTGCCACGATTCTATCTGCAGTATCTGCATAGATAAAAACCTTAACTTCACTACCCACTTGGCAATTTTCAGGCACAAAGCGATTAGGTAATAACAGTTCACCTAATTCATTTGCATTTAAATATGCGCCATTGTCAGTAATTGCTACTACAGGAAGAGTGTTGTATTTGCCGATGCTTGCCATGTGAATTCTTGAGGTCAGTTAACTTGCGGCTATAATAACCGATCTGGCGGCAAGTTAACTATAACTTTCAATGCTGGGGCTAATTTTTATTTAACTCTGCTGCTTTTAATTGCATATTTAGTTTGGTTTGAATGTATTCACTATGTCGTAAATGCAACAAATCGGCAATCTTACGAATAATATGCTCCTCAATGCTAGCGAGTTCGCCATCGGCATAAGCGACCTGCCATAACAGCTCTAACATTCTCACCCGTTGTTCAGTACTGTAATTTTCGTTGATTTTAGAGGTAAATTGGTAAAAATCAGTAGCGTGTTCACAAAGTAAGAGCGAGTGCTTTATGATCTCAGTGACTTCATCGCTAGTTAAATGAAATTGACTAGCGATAATATCATTGAGTTTTTGTTGTTCAGCTTTATCAAGCTGACCATCGGCAAGCATGACTTCACATAATAATACACTACCGGCAATTTCTAAGCTTAACTCATCTGCTTGCTGATTATTTTCTTCGCCTAATAATTGGAAAAAGGCACTAATTTTTGACAACATAAATTACTCTCTTTGTAGATGATGAATATTAATGTACTTACTTTTAGGGACAAGTGCTTAATTAACTTACTGTTAATAAAAAATTGTAACCTTGAATATGCATAGCTTAACTCAAGTGCCTTGGTTGCGGTTAATTAAGCCACCAACAAGGACTGTGGTATTGTTAATGCTCAGTTTTTTACTTTTGTTGTTAGTGATCTTTGGTACCTTTTTCGATATATTAACGTAAAATACTTTTTTGATCATGGTGTGTATTACCTGTGTTTATATTAAGCGGGTTCATGGCTAAGTGACAGTAGACAGTAGTCATTTTTTTGGTATTACCCTAACCTTGGGCCAATAAGTACAAGAGCAACGCTTAAACGCCATTTTGTAGTATTTATCCAAAGGTTATTCTGGTATTAGTTAATTCGACTAAAAATTTTTATAAAAGTTTACTTAATAGTGAAAAAAACCACTATGTTATTAAAGTCACTATTAACTTAAGGCCTCATTTGTTTTTTTATAATAAGGAGATGCCTTAACTTATTGTTATATAATGTTATTTTATTATAATTTGGACCGTTTTGAAAAGCGGCGCGAATGTTGTAACAAGCATTTACAACTTTGTTAGTTTTGTAGCCAGTAATTTCTGTATCCTATTGGCAATTAAATTAATATTTACAACTATTTAGACTTTACGAGGACGAAATCGTGACACGGAAAAAACAAATAATTATACCTATTGTCATTTTAATCGCTGGTTTTTTGATTTTCTTTTTATTTTCAAGTATGAAAAAACCACCGGAAGAAAAAGCCGTTGTTGATAATACCCCTATCGTTGCTGTTGAAGCGATTTCACTTGCACCCATGACCTTACTCGTAGATTCATACGGTGTGGTTAAACCAAAATATGAAACTGAATTAGTCGCTCAAGTTAGCGGGGAAGTTGTTGAATTATCAGAAAAATTTGTTCGTGGTGGTTTTGTTCAACAAGGTCAACTATTGGCCCGTATAGATCCCAGCGATTATCAAGCCGCACTCATTGAAGCCCAAGCAACCATGGCATCAGCACAGGCATCCTTAGAGCAGGAACGTGCGCAAGGGCAAGTTGCTGAGCAAGAATGGCAACGTATTACCGATGCAGCGCCTACGCCGTTGAGTTTACGTAAACCACAATTAGCCCAAGAAGTAGCACGAGTAAAATCCGCACAAGCGTTTATTCTGCGCGCTAAACGTAATTTAGAACGCACCGAAATTAGAGCACCGTATGATGCGATGATCGACAGCCGTAATGTCGGCTTAGGTTCGTTTGTTGGTACCGGTAGTATGATAGGTAAATTACTCGGTATTGCCATTGCTGAGGTACGTTTACCCGTTGCCGATAATCAATTAGAGTTTTTAATTGCACAAGGTAAAGGCGCGAGTGTTAATTTAACCGGCATATTTGCTGGCCGTGAGACCTTATGGGCAGCGAAAATTGTCCGTAGTGAAGGTGTTATTGATAGCAAAAGTCGCATGAGTTATTTAGTAGCTGAAATTTTTGACCCTTATGCTTTACGAGATAACAATCAAAAAACGCCGCTACGCTTTGGTGCTTATGTTAAGGCAAAAATTTTAGGGGCAGCCATAGCACAAGCGGCCAGTGTGCCGCGTTATTTAGTTGAAAATAGTCGCGTTGCGCTGTTGGACAGTGAATCGAAATTACATTACTCAGCAGTAAAGATTGTTCGCCAAGATGGTCAAAATGTCATTATTTCAGGTGGTTTAGCTGATGGTGACCAACTAATTGTCTCAGCGCTTGACTACCCAGTTGATGGGATGAAACTGGCGTTGATTACTGACCAAGCTGAGAAGCTTAATGATCAGCCAGAAGATGCTATTGCAAGTGAGTCGCAAGTGGCATTAAATGACAGTGATTCAGGGGAATAACCATGAGCACTCTTAAGCCTAAAAAACCGGCTGAAATTGACCACAGCATTGACACTCATAGCGGCATTATAGCTTGGTTTGCTCGTAATAGTGTCGCCGCCAACTTATTGATGATTTTTATTTTAGTGGGTGGTTTACTCACCATTCAAACCATCAACAAACAAATGTTTCCGCAAGTTAAGATCAATTGGATTTCCTACACGGCGCCATATCCTGGAGCCGCACCACAAGAAGTCGAAGAAGGCATAACCATTAAAATCGAAGAGGCATTGGATACGGTTCAAGGCCTTAAGCGTGTTATTACTTATTCAAATCGTAACTTCTCTAACGGTTGGTTTGAAGTTGAGCTAGATTATGATCCTCAAGTCGTGTTGGAAGAAGTTAAATCAGCAATAGACTCAATCTCTAGCTTCCCTGATGGCATGGAGCGAATAAAAGTCGAGCGGGAAAAATTTCGTCAAGAAGTGATGTACTTGAGTTTATATGGCGATCTAACCAACGGCGAATTAAAAGAGCTTGGCCGTAAAATACATAATGAAATTCAGCAACTACCTGCGGTTAATATTTCTGATTTATTTAGTGGTTTAGATTATGAAATCTCGATTGAAGTTAGCAAAGATAAGCTGCGAGAGTATGGCTTAAGTTTTAATGATATCGCCAATGCGGTGCGCAGTTCTTCTCGAAATATGTCGGCGGGACAAATCCGTGCAGAAAATGGTTATATTAACCTAAGGGTAGAAAATCAAGCTTATCGAGGCTATGAATTCGAACAAATTCCTGTGGTAACTTTAGCCGATGGCACGCGTATTGTATTAGGCGAAATTGCCACTATTATTGATGGCTTTGAAGAAGGTCTACAATACTCTAAGTTCAACGGTGAAAACTCAGTCACCTTATTTATCGGTGCCGCTGATAACCAAAGCATCACAGATATTGCCACTGTGGTGAAAAAATACGTTGAAGAAAAGTCAGCAATATTACCTGCAGGGGTTAAGTTAGAAACTTGGGTTGACATGACCTACTACCTCGAAGGTCGCTTAAACATGATGGTAGACAACATGAAAAGTGGTGCTGTGTTGGTATTTTTAATGTTGGCGCTATTTTTACGCGTGCGCTTGGCTTTTTGGGTGATGATGGGCTTACCGGTTTGTTTCCTCGGTACTTTATTTGTCATGCCACTTGAGTTTGTTAATGTCACCATCAACGTTATTAGTTTGTTCGCCTTCATTTTAGTACTAGGCATTGTGGTTGATGACGCGATTGTTATGGGGGAGAGTGCCCATGAAGAAATTGAAGAGCATGGCCATAGTACCGATAATGTTATTCGTGGTGTCAAGCGTGTTGCCATGCCGGCCACCTTTGGTGTTTTAACTACGATTGCGGTATTTTTGCCCTTTCTTTTTGGCGAAGGGCCGTCTTCAGCGTTTGGTAAAGCTATTGGCTCTGTGGTTATTTTGTGCTTAATTTTTTCTTTGATTGAATCTAAACTTATTTTGCCTGCGCACTTAGTTAAAATGAAAATGAAAGCATTTAACCCTAAAAATCCGATTGATAGATTACGCGCCTGGATTGATAGCAAGTTAAAAAGCTTTATAGAGCATGTTTATAGCCCAGCTTTAGCGATATTTATTCAATATCGTTATGGGGTATTAATGTTTTTTATTAGCTTAATGCTCATCAGTGGCGGTTTGTTTAGTGGTGGTTTTGTTCGTTTTGTTGGCCAGCCTAAAATTCCACATGATTTTCCGCGTGTTACTGTCGAAATGAATGTTGATGCTTCTGAAAAAGCGACCTTAGATACCTTGCTAAATATTCAAGGGGTTATTAACCGTATTGATCAAGAAATCACCGAGCAATACGGTAATTCAATGATCTCTGATATGCAGGTCGATTTGCGCAGCAGAACCAGTGGCCAGTTAATGGTGAAGTTAGTGACACCTGAATTACGGCCGATGGATACCTTTGAGCTCGCTGATTTATGGCGTAAAGCTATTCCAAATTATCCCGGCGTTAAATCATTCACTATAGGTGACAACTTATTTGGTGGCGGCCGAGATGATGGTGATATTGCCTTTCGATTAGAAAGTCAAAATGATGCAGAATTACTCGCAGCAGCAAAAGAATTAAAAACTAAGCTTAACTCGCTTAAAGGCATTGGTGATGTTAATGACAGCCGCCAAACTAGCGCTAAAGAGGTGCAATTTGAATTAAAGCCGTTAGCCTATAGCTTGAATTTAACCTTAGCAGACATTGCCTCACAAGTGAGTTATAGCTTTTATGGTTTAGAAGCGCAGCGCATTTTACGTGACAGTGAAGAAGTGAAAGTTATGGTGCGATACCCGCTTGAGCAACGCAGCTCTGTGGGTCATGTTGATGATGTAATGATACAAGCGCCCAATGGTGCGGAATTACCTTTATCTGAACTGGCAGTTATTACCTTACAAGATGGTGTGACACGTATTCGCCGTGAAAATGGTAATCGTACCATTAACGTTTGGGCCAGTGTTGATGCGGATCAGGTCGAACCGTTTAAAGTGGCTAATGATATTCAAGATAATTTCATGCCAGAATTATTAAGAAAATATCCACAAGTTAACAGTGAAGTCACCGGCAGTATTCAAGAAGAAATGGATAGTGCTGATAGTCAATTACGCGATTTTGTCATCTCAGCCATGATTATATTTTCATTGCTAGCGATACCATTAAAATCATATTCACAGGCGCTGATGATTATGGTGGTTATTCCCTTTGGTGTTATTGGTGCTGTTATTGGCCACTTTATTTTAGGGATGGACTTAAGTGCTTTATCTGTGATGGGAATACTAGCGGCTGCCGGGGTGGTGGTGAATGACTCGTTAGTTATGGTTGATTATGTTAATAATGCTAGAAAACGTGGCGAACGCTTAAAAGATGCGGTGATGCATGCGGGTAGTAAACGCTTTAGAGCCATCATGTTAACGTCAATTACTACCTTTATTGGTCTAGTGCCAATTATCTTCTTTGAAGTGAGTGCACAAGCACAAATTGTCATTCCAATGGCGGTGTCACTAGCTTTTGGCGTGCTATTTGCCACTATAGTCACGCTAGTACTTATCCCTTGCCTCTACCTTATTGTGGAAGATATTAAAGTATTATTTAAACGCAATAAAGCAGAGCCTTTAGCTCAGGCGCCCGTGTCAGATAATATTAGCAGTGAAAGCTTGTAGGGATAATGTTTTAAAACTTAAAACTTAAAACTTAAAACTAAAGAAGCCATCACAATGTGATGGCTTCTTATTAAGTTAAGCTATTTAATTTATCAGGTTGACGTGCTCTGGTATTACTTTACGCCAAGCTCTTTTAATCTTTCTAATAAGTAACTCGCATGCGTGTGCTTTTCTGACAAGACCACTTCATTACGCGGATGTAAAAATAGCGGTAAAGAAATACGTGATTTCGCGGCATTTTCCCCTGTTGGATTAATCACTCTATGACTGGTTGATGGGAAGTAGCCTTGCGATGCTTCCTGTAACATATCACCGATGTTAACAATTAAATGACCAAAGTCAGCCGGTACATCTAGCCATTCACCATCTTGTGCTTTTACTTGTAAACCAGGCTCGTTGGCTGCCGGTAAAATGGTCAGTAGGTTGATATCTTCGTGTGCTGCTGCACGGATAGCACCGGGTTCTTCTGTACCGTTTAATGGCGGATAATGTAGAATGCGTAACAAGGTGTTTGGCGTATCTTTGATCATATGCGACAGCGGTTCAGAATAGTGTTTAGTGACCTCTGGTGGGCTATATTTTTCTACCCAATCAAGTAACTCACTCGCTAGATCTGAAGCCATTTTATAATAATTAAGAATATCAGTTTTCAGTTGTGCTGGAATGCGTCCCCAAGGGTAGACATGATAATATTCTTTAATATCTTTTTTGTTATGACCTTTGGCGGTTTCTGATATTTCAGGGGCAAAATAACCGTCTTGCTTTTCAGGATCAAAGGCAAACCCTTGTTTCTCTTCTTGTGAGAAAAACAGATACCAATCTTGATATATTTTATCGACTAAAGCTTGTTGAATTGGATGGTTAGTTAACACACCAAAACCTGTATTTCGTAAACTTTCAACAAATTTTTCTGCTGCATCACTTGCCTGATAATCAATAACTTGTACTTGCATAATATTTCCCTAATGCTTAATCTTTATCTTAGGTATTATACCTATTGAAATAATTTTCGCTAACTGATCCATTGATGAGTACCACAAGTGTTCTATATTCTAGTTAAATATACGCTAGCTACAAATAGATAAGTTAAAGGAAAAGCGGCGAATTGACTCTCGGTGGTGATAAAGCCAATAATAATGTTTATTTTACTTTAGGTTAAATAACTTTGTATTGAGTTTGTACCGTCTTTACCTAACACAGGGATATTTTAGTGTTCATAACCATCTCATTATCGGTTATTATTGGTTATTAACGAATTTTGTAAATCAAAGAGAAGTAAGATGATAAAAAACCTGGCTCTGATAGTTTCCTCCGTGGTGTTTTTTTCAGCATGTAGTAGCAATAATAGTGCTTGTGAAGATGTAACATTAGCTGCAGAGCAAGTGCAGCAATGTCAGTCATTGCATAAACAAATTATTAACACTAAAAATAAACCTTTGATACGCACAGAATTGGAACGCAGATACCAACAAGATTGTATTGATATTCGCTACTATCGCGACGAGAAACAAACTGGCGTTTGTGGCAATAAAGCAGAAGTTGTTGAGTCTCAAAAAATTAGCCAGTAAAAGTAAGTTTTTAGCTATATGTATTGCCTGTTTTTTGATACTTTAAATGGTATGTAAAAAATTTGGGGATATATAATCAGCCTCATAATAAACATTTAACTGTGCAGTATGGTGTAAAAGTTGACAAATTCATTAGATACATTAGCCAATTCAAATACAGGTTCGGCAAAAGAATCTCTTACATTATTGAACGAGTATCAAAAGCTTCAAGACCGCTACACCACCTTATTGACCCTAAACCAATTATCAATTGATTGTGTTGACCTTAGTGAATTTTTTAAACAAGTTCATCACGTCATTGCTACTGTGATGAGTGCCAATAACTTTTACATCGTGCTATATGAACAAACATTATCTACCGTAGAGATTGTTTATCATATTGATGAGAAAGACAAAATGGAGCTGGGTGTTTACCCCATGGATGACTTTAAAGGTTCAATAACAAATTATGTTATTGAACATGGAAAAGCCTTATTGGCGACACCAGAAGTTATTGCACAACTAGCGCAAGAGAAAAAAATTAAGTCTATTGGAGCCTCCGGCATCGATTGGCTTGGCGTACCTTTGATACATGATGGTTTTGTCATCGGGCTTATGGCCGTGCAAAGTTACTCTGCAGCAACGCGCTATCAAGAGTATGAACGAGATTTACTGGAATTTGCCGCTCAACATATTGTCACTGCATTAACGCGCTTACAGGATCGAGAGCGATTACAAGCCGCTGTTGATGCACGTACACAAGAATTAATGGCACAAATTCGCGATCGAGAGAAAGCGGAGTTACTGCAAGAGTCGTTATACCGAATTTCAGAACTCACCAATGATCACGATTTAGATATTGATACTTTTTACAACATGGTGCACAACATTGTTGGACAGTTAATCAATGCAGAAAATTTTTATATTGCTGAATATAATCAAATAGATGATGAACTGTTTTTTGCTTATCTCCTTGACCAAGGCTGTAATAACACCGACCAAAATTATCAAGCAAGAAAACTGTCAAACCATTTTACTGAATTAGTTTTAAGAAGCGGCGAAACTGTGTTGCTAGACCAGCAAGCTATGTTAGCGTTACATCAACAAGGTAAAACCATTAAGCCGGATGTTAATGTTGTATCGTGGCTTGGCGTGCCATTAGTTCATGCGGGTGAAATGCTCGGTGCTATGGTTTTACAA
This sequence comes from Colwellia sp. MB3u-45, assembly GCF_014077005.1. Taxonomy (GTDB): domain Bacteria; phylum Pseudomonadota; class Gammaproteobacteria; order Enterobacterales; family Alteromonadaceae; genus Cognaticolwellia. The sequence continues at coordinate 185,229 of NZ_JACGVC010000044.1, forward strand.
AGTTACCAGCAAGCCATATGTTTTACGGAACAAGATGCTGAGTTATTGCGATTTGTTTCACGCCATGTGGCCTCAGCGATGAATCGTCGTAAAATTACTGATAATGAGCGCAAAGCGCATGAACTGTTAGAGCACCAAGTAAAACTGCGCACTGCCGATTTAGAAGATGAAATTAAACAGCGTAAAGCAGCCGAAAAACAACTGCAGCATGCTGCCTCACACGATATTCTCACCGGTTTACCTAATCGAGGCGTATTTATTGAGGTATTAAATAGTGCTATTGCTTGTAATAAACGGCGACCAGAATTTAAATTTGCTGTATTTTTCCTAGATTTAGACCGCTTTAAAATGGTCAACGACAATTTAGGTCATCACGCTGGCGACCTGTTATTGAAAGAAATTGCTCGAGCGTTAATTGACGTGGTCAGAGGCAATGACACTGTTGCGCGCTTAGGTGGTGATGAATTTGTTATTTTAATAGAAAATATAGAAAGCACTGCTGGAACATATGAAATTGCCGATCGCATAACAGCCTTGTTATCTTCACCCTTTATCATTGAAAAGCAGACCATATTTATAGGCACCAGCATAGGGGTGTTATTTAATGACGAACGCTACACCAACGCGGATTCTATGCTCAGAGATGCCGATATAGCCATGTATCACGCAAAAAATAACGGTAAAGGGCGCTTTGAGGTCTTTGACTCAAGTATGCATACAAAAATGCAAAATGCCTTGTCACTGGAAACTGATATTCGAGAGGGCATTGATAACCAAGAATTTATGCCTTACTTTCAACCTATAGTACAACTTGTTGACGGTAAGATCGTTGGCTTTGAGGCTTTGGCGCGCTGGCAAAGTGATAAGCGTGGCTTTGTGTTACCGGATGCTTTTATAGCACTAGCAGAAGAAACCAATTTAGTGATGGCGATTGATTTACAAATTCTAGAAAAATCATGCCAACAACTCAAACTGTGGCAGCAGAGTTCAGGCTCAGATCAACTTTATGTCAGTTGTAACTTATATTGTAATCATTTTTTCAGTTTACATTTACCGCAAGATATTCAAGCTATTATCGATAAAACCGGTGTGCAACCGCATCAAATTCGTGTCGAATTGACCGAGCGAGCTTTGTTAGACAATAGTGATGTTGTGCTCGAAAATATGCGGTTATTGAACAAAATGGGTGTGAAGATATTACTCGACGATTTTGGTACCGGCTATTCGAGTTTAAGCTATTTGCATCGTTTTCCAATGGATGTGATCAAGATAGATCGTTCTTTTATTAATAGTGTGCACGAAAGAAGTAATCATCAAGCGATCATTAAAACCATTATTGATTTAGCCGCCAATTTAAATATGGAGACGGTGGGTGAAGGTATTGAACATGAATCGGATGCGCAATTATTAAGAGCAATGGGCTGTGTTTATGGTCAAGGTTATTACTATTTTAAACCGTTACCAGCCGAAGAAATAACTAGCCTTTTGTTCAGTCAAAGCTAAACCCTAGCATTTAGTACTGAAAGAAAAATGCGGTAAAAATCCACTAATAACGATCTTATGTGTGGATTTTTTAGATCTAACCTTAGCCAAATAATTATTTTATCATCATAAGGGCTATTTTTGCTCTGCATTTAAATGAACTAAAATTTGAATGTGTTGGAGTTTTTTAGCTGTTTGCGGTAATTTATGCTGTAAATAAAGTGATTAACCATAAAATTGACTGAAAATGACAAGTAACAAACCTAAAACCTTAGACCGTATCGATTTAACTATTTTAGATGCTTTACAAAAAAATGGTCGAATTTCAAATAGTACACTGGCACAACGAGTCAATTTAAGTGCTAGCCCGTGCTTAGAGCGGGTAAAACGTCTTGAACAAGAAGGCTATATCGAGCGCTACGGTGCTTTTTTAAATGCCAGTAAATTAAATTATGGCATGACAGCTTTTATTCAAGTGACCCTTGATCGTACCACTGCGGATATATTTAATAAATTTCGTGCACAGGTTATTGAAATTAAAGAAGTAGCTGAATGCCACATGGTAGTTGGTGGCTTTGATTATTTATTAAAATTACGTTTTGAAAATATGGAAGCCTATCGGATACTATTAGGTAATATTGTTGAGTTGCCAGGAGTCTCTCAAACCCATACTTATGTGGTTATGGAGCATGTAAAGCGCTACTCGGGCGTACCTATTTTCGACTAACAAGCACAAGCGTGCAAAGTTATATTAACACTGCTTGGTTTAGCCAGCGTTTGCTTTTGCAATGTGGAACTAGTTTTCTTACATGACAGTCGATATAGTGTCTTGAGATGTTTTTAGCCAATTTTAGTCAGGTATATTGCTAAATAGGCCAAATGTAATTATAAAATAATAAAACCAAATGACTGCATTAATTGCCCAATTAGCAAGTAATTTAAGTGTCCAATTGGTAGAGGTTAATGAAATACCATGAATATATACCCATCAAAGATAATCAAAAAATCAAGCCTAGTTGCCCTGGCTATCATCGCTTTATTTGGCTGTAATAAGCCAACCTCTGCGCCCTTGCAAATTAACCTAAAAGACTTATCTAGTGAGGTTAATGCTGACAATATCAAAGCCCATATAGAATTTCTGGCTGATGACACCTTACAGGGTAGAGATACCGGTAGTAGTGGCTACCAAATTGCGGCCAACTATGTGAAATCTTATTTTAAGCAGCTGGGGTTAACTCCACAAGGGAGCAATATCACCAATGAGTCTCTCGGTTTTGAACAGCAAGTCCGATTTCGTAAAAGTTATCTTATTGACGACTCTGCCCAAGCAACTATTCATGGCTTAGCGGGCGACATTGAACTGAATTTTTTGACCGATTTTTTAATGTCAGGCTCAAGCTTACAAAATGAAACGGCGATTACCGCCCCAACCGTGTTTGTTGGTTACGGGGTTATATCTGCAGAGTTTGGTTATAACGATTATGAAAACATTGATGTTAATGGCAAAATTGTTGTTGCTTTAACCGGCCGACCTGATGATTTACCCTCTGAAGAAGGTGCACATATCGGCTCAAATGCCGAGAAGAGTCGACATGCTGCAGAACATGGTGCTATCGGTTTTATTACGATACACAGTCCCAAGCGTGAAAAAGTGCGCAGTTTTGAAAAATCAGCGCAATATGCAAAAGCGCCGAGTGTCAGCTGGCTTACTCAAGATAATATGCCGTTTGGTAAACAAGAAAAAATTATAACAGGAGCTTATATAGCCCCAGAGGCAGCCGAGGCGTTATTTGTAGGCGCAGCAAGCACACTAGCGGATATTTATGCTGCCGACACTAATGATATGGCCATTAAAGGTTTTGCTTTGCCTTATCAAGTTACCTTGAAAAACCGCTCACGTCATGAACAGATCACTAGCCCTAATATTATCGCTGCCGTTACAGGTAGCGATGAAAAATTAAAAAACGAATATGTTGTCTTTAGTGCCCACCTTGATCACATTGGCATAAGCGTTGATAGTGACAATGAAGACACTATCAATAATGGCGCCTTAGATAATGCTTCGGGTGTGGCCATTTTACTTGAAACCGCACGTTTATTAGCACAAATGCCAATTAAGCCAAAACGTTCAGTGTTGTTTGTTGTCGTGACCGGCGAAGAAAAAGGTTTGCTAGGTTCGAGTTATTTTGCCAATAATCCCACCCTACCTGTGTCGCAATTAGTCGCCAATGTGAATTTAGATATGCCGTTAATTTTATATCCTTTTGCTGATGTTATCGCTTTTGGCTCTACTCATTCAACGATGGGGAAAATTGTCGCGACAGCAGCACAGAAAATCGATATAGAACTGAGTGAAGACCCAATGCCAGAACAGGCGCTTTTTACCCGTAGTGATCATTACAGCTTTGTTAAGGTTGGCATTCCATCGGTCTTTTTAATGACAGGTTTTAAATCAACAGATGCAAGTATTGATGGTGGTGCAGTATTTGGTGATTTCTTGAAAAATCATTACCACCAACACAGTGACGAAATCAGCTTACCCATAAATTACCAAGCGGCGGCTAACTTTGCATTGGTTAATATGATGATAGGTTTAGAAATTGCTAACCAAGTGGCACGACCAGAGTGGCATAGTGATGATTTTTTTGGTTCAACATTTGGGCAATAAATAAACTGACAAGCTTTTAATTAGGGCGATTAAATTCAGTCGTGAAGCGCTTAAATAAGGAAATTATGAATTAATGAATGCTCTTGAATATGCCCAGCAAGCCAATGGTTCTTTTGCCTTACCCGACGCGTGTTTTAAAATAAAAGCCTTAATGGAAGATGAGAGTTCTACGCTAGAAGATTTCGCCAATGTCATCCGTGTGGATCCCTCGATGACATCGCGTTTATTACAAATGTCTAATAGTGCCATTTACAGCTTCCCGGGTGAGATCAGTACCATTTCACGTGCCATTACTATTATTGGTACGCAAGCCATCTACAACCTGATGCTAGTCGACGTAGCCGCGACAGCCTTTAAGCACTTTTCAAATCAGTCGATCGATTTAAAGCGCTTTTGGCGTCTCAGTGTATTTTGTGGTTTAGTGACAAAGAACTTAGCCATTACCGCCGGAATTCGAGACATAGAACGGCTATTTGTTGCGGGCTTATTACAAAATTTTGGCGAGCTTATTGTGGCCAAAATTTCGCCCGCGTTAGCAAAGCAATGCGAAGCTTATAATGCGGATGTATTACCGTGGCAATTACAGCAACAGGTATTGGGTTTTAGTTACGCTGAAGTCTCTGCTGAGTTACTTAAAATTTGGCAGTTACCAGAAAAAATAATTTTACCTATTCGCCACTATAATAATGCCCATAATATTGAACTCAATAAAGATGTTAACGTGCTGTATTTAGCCTCAAGATTGGCATTAGTCGCGTGTCATCCGGAGATTTTTAGTTACGATGATAGTATTGATGCAACACTATGTCAGGCCTTGAAAATATCAACAGATGATTTAGAAATTGCGGCAAATTTCGCGACAATAGAAACCGATAATATCTTCAATATTATGAACGTAAAGTTTTATGGTTAATGGGGCTTAACAAGTGCAACAAATATTATACAGGCTACTCGATAAATGCTGCGGTTAAAAACAAGACTTTATTAAAGAAGCCTGCTAGCATCGATCAGTTAATAAAAGTTACCTCAATAAAAACGGGCGCTGTGAAGTAAAAAATTATAATTATTAGCCCTAAAAAAATACAACGAAGGATACTTATGAGTACAGAAAGAGAGCATTTCAGTTCCCGCTTAGGGTTCATTTTAGCCGCTGCGGGTTCTGCAGTTGGTATTGGTAATTTGGTTGGCTTTCCAGTGAATGCGGCCAAAAACGGTGGTGGTGCATTTTTATTAATGTACGCTGTTTTTGTTTTACTTATATGCTTACCTGTGATGGTTGCTGAAATGGCCGTTGGTCGCAAAACCGCGAAAGAACCGGTGGGGGCTTACAAAGCGTTGAGTGGCGGTAGTAAAGCTTGGGGGGCGGCAGGTTTTCTTGGCGTGTTAACGCCCTTTATGATTGCTGTATTTTATATGGTGATAACGGTATGGATTTTTGGCTATCTTGTGCTAACACTAAGCGGTAATTTAGATTATTTAGCCAGTAATAACGGCTTTAGTGAGTTTGTTAATAGCCCCTACTTATTTTTGGGTATGATTGTCGTGGCAGCCATTATTAACTTTATTCTTGTGGCGGGTGTTAAAGATGGCATTGAGCGCGCCTCAAAAATATTGATGCCAACCTTGTTTATTATGCTACTGATTATGGTGGGTTATGTCCTAACACTAGAGAATGCGCTTTTAGGTGTTGAGTTCTTTTTAATTCCGGATGTTGCTAAAATTACCCCATCGGTAATTAATGGCGCTTTGTCACAAGCATTTTTCTCCTTGTCTCTAGGTATGGGGATATTGATCACTTATGGCTCTTATATTGACCGTAAAACGGATATTGTTGGCTCCGCAAAACTTGTTGCTCTGACCGATACGGCGGTAGCATTCATCGCTGGCTTAATGATTTTACCCGCGGTATTTTCATTTAATCCCAACGTTAATCCAGCTGAATTAAGTGATAGTTCAGTGTCATTAATTTTTACCTTTTTACCTAAAATATTTTTAGCATTACAAAGCTCAATCGGTTACATCGGCGCGAGTGCTGTTGCGGCATTTTTCTTCACTTTAGTATTCTTTGCTGCCATCACCTCACTAGTGTCAATTTTAGAAGTACCGGTTTCCTATCTAGTCACAGAGAAAAAACACAGCCGTAAGAAAGCATTGTCAATATTATTGATGAGTGCTGGGCTACTCACTATTTTTGCTACCTTGTCGTTTGGTATGGTGTCATTCTTTACCGAGTTTACCTCATATGCCGGCGGCGTTCGGTCATTTTTTGATGTGGTATATGATGTTTTCTACGAGACTATTTTACCCTTGAATGGCTTTTTATTATGTGTATTTGTTAGCTATCGTTGGAAGAAACTTAATTTATCTGAAGAGCTAGCGAGAGGTAATGCAAACTATATAGGGTCTTGGGCCGAAAAGTATATTAACTTCTCTTTAGGTACTTTTATCCCTGTTATTGTTTTTGCTATCTTTATTAATACTGTGCTGCAAAAATTCTTTGGCTATAGCATCTTTGGCTTTTAAACATTTGGTAAGCAAGCATAATTTAAGATGAATAAAACACGTTAAATAAGACTTAAGGCCGGATAATTTGTTATTATCCGGCCTTATTTTTTCTAGCTAGAGCTGCTTATAATGATTGAATTTATCTCCGTATCTGATTTTAGTGAAAGCCAGCGACTATTTCATGGCCGTGGCCATGCATACCCCGCATTGTCACATGTCAATGTTGATTGGTTTGAACCCGTCATTTTGATCAGTTTATATCAAGAAGTTGAAGCTCATTGGCTAGCAGAACAAGTAGCGGCTTTACAGACTTTGAGCGATAAGTGTCAATCAATTCAAGTGCAATACCGCTGCCGTAAATTTGCTCCATGTGAATTGCTCTGGGGGCAGGAAGTCACTGACTTGTGTGCTGTAGAGTATGGTTTGAAATACCATATTAGTTTAGGTAAAGCGCAAAATTCAGGTTTGTTTTTGGATATGCGTAATGGCCGAGACTGGGTTCAAAAGCATAGTGAAAATAAGCAGGTATTAAATTTATTCTCTTATACTTGTGCTTTTTCTGTTGCGGCATTGGCTGGTAACGCCAGTAAAGTGGTGAACGTTGACATGAGCAAAAGCTCATTAACTAAAGGTCGAGAAAACCATAGATTAAACCAACAAGATCTCAGCAAAGTTATTTTTGAAGGTGTTGACATTTTTAAGTCTTATGGACGCCTGAAAAGGTATGGACCGTATCAGTTATTAGTGTGCGATCCGCCATCTTTTCAAAAAGGGAGTGTTGATATTGTCAGAGACTATAAGAAAATTATTCGTCGCTTGCCTGAGCTAATGTCAGATAATGGTGATGTATTGTTGTGCTTAAACTCTCCTGATCTTAATGTGGATTTTTTAATGGCTGAGGTTGCAAGAGAATGCCCTGAGTGCGTTTTTCAGTATCAACTTAAGACACCCGCAGTATTTAAAGAAGCGCATCAAGGTAAAGGGCTTAAATGTTTGTATTTTATATATAAACCGAGTGCATAAATTTCAATTTTTTCCTGTCTAGTTTGCTTGTCTAGTTTAGGGTCAAGCAAACCTTATTATTATTTGTCTCAGCTAGTGAACATTTGTCCACTTTAGATAGTCTTAATTTAACACCACGCGTGCGGCCAATAAAATCAAAAAGCTACCGGTAACCTTGTCTACCAGATGACTATTAGCTTTTAATTTTTCTAAAATAGGCCCGCGTGACATCATAAAAGCAATAATGACATACCACAGCATATCAATAATGCCGACAGTGGCGGTCATCACAGCTTTTTGCTGCCAACCTGCATTAGGATCAACAAACTGACTAAATAAAGCGAGAAAAAAAATCGCTAATTTAGGGTTCAAAAAAGCAATCAAAAAACCATCTCGCCAACCATTAATGGTTGGATCTATTGTTTTACCTTGTTGGACAAACTGAATGTTTTGTTGTTTACTCATTAGCGCTTTAATACCCAAGTACAAAAGAAAAGCCGCACCAGCGTATTTTATGGCTGAAAACAACACGGGTGATTGCACGATAAGCAGGCCGATACCTGTTGCGGTTATTGCCGCATATAACGCCACACCTAAGCCGTGACTGATGGCGGTGGCATAACCTTGGCCTGCACCACCATTTAAAGTGTTTTTAATCACTACGGCCAAGCTTGGGCCTGGTGAAAGAGCACCAAGAATACAAATAACCACGAGTGATAGCCATAAATGAAACTCCATAATTTAATGCGCCTTAAATTGGTTAAGTTGATTTGTGCGACTAATGTTGATTTTTAATGCGAAGAAAGCTGGCAAATTTTGGCACACCCCGTTGTGTTTTACCAATGTATTTATAGGTTATTATGCTGCCAATTTTAGGTGGTTGCTGGCGCTGCTGATCGGAAAAACCTGTGCCTATTTTAAACGTGATACCTTCGGGGGTTTTTACTTTAACGGCGCCCAGTAAACCCTGGTATTTTCCTTTACCTAGCGTATGCGCAATGACTAGCGCTTCAGCGTCTTGATATATTTTTAGTTTTAATAAGCTCTTGCTACGGCCACTTTGATAATTTGCTGATGCTAGGTGCAGCATTAAGCCCTCGCCATTATGAGCAACAGTGTCATCCAACAGATCATACAAGGCCATATTACTGGCTAGCTTTTTTTGCTTAATCATCGCGAGGTAAGGCGAGCTATTACTGGCTATCAATTGCTTCATGGTCACAATACGCTGAGTAAAATCAGCGCTGTGATTGGGTAAGTCGAAAAGCATTAATTTAAGCTTTTTCCAGCATTTTCCATCTGAGTGTTTACGTCGAACACAGGCGCTGATTTGGGCAAATTGTCCTCGGCCGCTCCAAAGTTCACCCCCCATAGGTATGTTAGGCCAATGTTCAATAAACCAACCCGGTGGTGACAAGACATTACCATTGCGGGTTAATAGTTGTTGTCCAGTCCAGTATCCGCGAACACCGTCTAACTTCTCGCTTACCCAGTAATCTTCAATAACCGCGCTCTGCTGATATTTAGTAGCAAGCTGTAGCCGAGGCTTTTGTGGCTTTTTTATTTCTAGGTTTGCTTGCTGAGCAAGTACGCAGGGGAATACGAAGATTAAAAAGTTAAAGCAGAAAATTTTTTGATATGTGGTTGCTTGAAACATCCTTGTTCCTTTTCAGTATCTGAGCCCAAATGATCAAAACGAATATCTTGGGCAGTTTTAAAGAAAGTATAGAAGCATTTCAGCATTTTGGGCTATTCGTTTGGTGACTTACTTAAAAAATACTTAAACAATACTTTAGGAAAACAACTATTTAAGGTCGAAATTTCTTCAATGTTGACTACACTTTTGCATAAAATAGAATTTAATGGATGATAGTCGATGAAACGGATAATGCTTTGTAGCCTAATGTTGATGCTTTTATGCGCTTCATTTTCAACGACAGCGGGGAAAAAACACTGCCAAGACTATCGTCAAAAACTCGATAATATTCAAGCGCAACAACGCCAAGCCAGTACACATAAACGCAGTCATAGTTTGTCGAGCAAAGAAGCTAAAGCACGCGATAGATGGTGGCGCTGTGAAACCGGTAAACTTAAAGCTAAGTCTAAAGCTAAAGGTAAGTCCAAGTCCAAGCAAGAGAAGAAATCAAAGCAAAAGCTCGCTAGTAAGAAAGCACAAAATAAAAACCGTAGTCAATCCGCTGCCCTTAAGCTATACAAAAATAGTAAAGCTTTAGTGCCTTTTGCTAGCAATAACCCTCTAGTGATGCGTTCAAAATATCAAGGTGAACAGTTACAGGCTTGGCTGGTATTTTATCAACCAGCGAAAAAGTGTGCTCGACCAAAATCTATACAAGATTTTGCTAAATGTGTTGAAGACAAGCGTAGCCAACAAACTGAATTTGAAAACAGCTATTAAGCTTGTGTTTGTAATATTCACGAATTGATTGTCTTTTACACCACTTGAGTATCATGACTTCAAGGTGTTTTGAATTTAGTTGTTTGATAACTAATGATAATTATTTTTGGAACGGCTTTTGCTCTTAACTTGTTAAGTAGGATTGTTAAATAGGCTTATAGACAAGTTAACAGTAAAGAGGGCGTAAAGTATGCAAAAAAATAGACTATTAAAAATAAAGCGCATCGCAAGCATTATGCTAGGTTTTTTATGCTTATTGCTCGGTATGGTTTTTATCTTACTGCCTGGCCCTGCGATGATTTTTATACCGCTGGGTTTAGCGATGTTAAGTTTGGAATACCCGTGGGCAAAAATAGGCTTAAAAAAAAGCCAAGGCTACTTTCGTCAAGCGGCAGTAAAAACAGATCAAGGTTTGTCTTGGTTGGGGAGAAAATTAGGTCGTTAATAGCAGGTGAGATGTGATTGTAACGGCTTGCATAGTGCTTAATTTAAGCGCTAATAAAAGTGAGTCATTAGCTTTAATCTCAATGACTCACTTTTATTATATCGTTAACTTTTCTGGGCGATATACTGGGCTTTAGTATGATTATATTGCGTGACAATACTATCAATGGTCTCTTGGCAGTAGTCTCGCAAGCCACTTAGTAGCATGAACTTTTTACCGTGGCCGATGATTTTTTCTTGTGAAACTAAATCAAATGATAAACAGGCGTTACCGCGTTTGCCTTCTATCGCTAAAGTGGTTGAAGATAAACGTAAGGTGATATCTTGAAAATCAAGATTATCCAGTTTAATAGACATACTTTCATACATAACCATAGGGCGAGTTGGGTTGATCATCACCTTATTCTTTTGCATTAAGTCGACCAAAATATGTGGAAAAGTATGTCCTGAAAATTCAACATAAGCGCGCGTTAATGCTTCAATCGATTGGCTATTTTTTGTGTGATTACCGGCCACCGACATATTCAAATATTCTTTTTGTTTATCGTCAGTAATACGCGCGGTGCTGTTGATTTCTGTTGGAATATTTAAGGTAGTGGCGTCTGTGACCATACCAGAAAATCTAAAGCTCATTTCTTGGTGCAATCCTGCGCGCTCTAATATTAATGAAAACAGTAAGTCACCTGGAACACAAAAGCGTTTAGCGTTTATGTCATGTAGAGGATTAAAATCATCAGCAATTTGTTTAGCAAAATCACTCGCCTGTTGACGTGTGAAACTAATTTTATCATCCGAAATTCGGCAATAATTCTCTAAAAACATGGAGTCTTGTCATCACTTTAAGCTATTGAAATCGGTGCTATTCTATCAGTATGCTTAGTCAAAATCGAAGCTTATTAATATTTAACTGACAAAGCAGACCAGTAAAACTAAGGCCTTTAAGCTAACAGCTGCAGCGAATAGTTATAAACGAGTTGTTCTTTATTATGTTTGCTAAGTTGCTTAAGTTGATACTCGCGACGACTTGCTTGCTGTCGATTTGGTTGAGATTCAGCGTAAGCTAAAGTTACCGGACGGCGAGCTCGGGTATATTTTGCCGCTTTTTTGTTACATTCGTTGTGCTCAAGTACCCGTCGTTCAAGTGAGGTGGTAATACCCGCATAAAGGCTATTGTCGGCACAACGAAGAAAATAAACGTACCACATAGTAATAAAGTCTGATCAGAGAGCTAATGATGCATTTTCGCAATTTTTTTGTTGAGATTCGAGATAAAAATGAATTAATACTGGCTGCTAGTTGGTGATTTTTATACTATTGCCACCTGAAAAAATAATAGGTTGAGATATGTTGCAAACAGAAACAGGTGCTTTACGCAAAATGCGTGCGGATTTAGCGGCAGATGGTACGGTAAATTACCGTATGGTGCTCGGTGAGCAAGAAGTTGAGTTAAATCCCCTAATAGGCAAGCACCTAACGCTGAATTTTAGTGGTCATATAGATTGTCAGCATTGTGGCAGAAAAGTCAAAAAAAGTTATGCTCAAGGTTATTGTTTTCCTTGTATGCAAAAACTTGCGCAATGTGACATGTGTATCATGAAACCAGAAACTTGCCACTTTGAACAAGGCACTTGTCGAGAGCCAGAATGGGGCGAAAGTAATTGTATGATCCCGCATTATGTCTATCTCGCCAATACCTCAGGTTTAAAGGTTGGCATTACCCGTCATACACAAATTCCAACGCGTTGGATTGACCAGGGTGCTACTCAGGCATTACCTATCTTTAAAGTCAGCACTCGCTTACAGTCAGGGTTAGTAGAAGTTGCTTTAGCTGAATTTATTGCGGATAAAACCAATTGGCGGGCAATGCTTAAAGGCAGTGCAGAAGCGATAGATTTAAAAGTTATTGCTGAAGAACTCAAGCCTAAAATCGCCGAAAAATTGGCAAGTGTTAGCTTAAAATATGGTGCTGATGCCGTGACTGAGTTGGATGAGGATGTGGTTAACTTGCATTTCCCCGTTAAGCAATATTTAACAAAAATATCATCTTTTAATTTTGATAAAACGCCCGAAGTTTCAGGTGTTTTACTCGGGATAAAAGGGCAATATTTGATTTTTGAAACCGGTGTGATTAATTTACGTAAATTTACGTCATATCATGTTAGTTTGCAGGTAAGTTAATTATTGCCAAGGATAATCAATTTACCTAGGATAGATTATATTTTAACTATTACGGGGCGGTTTAATTTTACCGCTACGTGAGTTATAGCGATAAAAGAGATGTGAGGATCATTATGAAGAATGTGAACGATTATGCAAAAGCAGCCGGTGAAATATTTGTACTTTCAGATTCTTTTGTCCGCATTAAAGAGTTGATTGATGATGAACAGTCAACGATTGACGATATTGCTGATGTTATTCTTTTGGACCCGGCATTAGTAGCAACCATTTTAAAACTTGCTAATAGCTCATTTTTTAATTATCCAGGAAAAATTGATACTATCTCTAAAGCCTTACTCGTGTTGGGCATTACTGAAGTTTATAATTTAGTGATAGCTTTTTTTACTAACCGTACCTTTAAAAGAGTGAATGTTGAACAGGACTATTTAGATGACTTTTGGTGTAAAAGTGTGGATTGTGCGCTCATTATCAAATATATCGGTAGCAAACTTAATATCCCCAATGCTGAACGCTTGTTTATTATCGGGTTACTACATAACTTGGGTGAGCTTGTTGTTCAGCAAATATCGCCAGAAAAAATATTAGCGGCTAACAATTTTTCTTCACCACAGCTCCCTTGGGAAAAGCAACATCATGAACTTGGTTTTACTTACGGTGAATGCAGCGCTGAACTTTTAAAGCAATGGCAATTACCGTACAGCATTATCGAACCTATTCGTAATCAAGATAATAGCGATTTCTCTTACAGCACAGATGAAATTAAACTCTTGTATCTAGCAAAACGCATAATGTTGAGTCAGTTTGATTGTAGCTCACACCCTATTGAGTTGTTATTAAGCGAAGATGCCTTGCAGCAATTACCGATAGATGAAAACACGATACAAGAGGCGATCAATTTTTGTGACTTTGAGCGCTTAAGTATTTTAGCCATTATCAATCCAGGCGCGGCAATGATTTTTTAATGGTTATGCCATTTCATTGTTTATAGCGACATTAACCACAACTTATATTGATACTTTACATGCATCAATATAAGTCTTAATACCAGTCTCTAGTCATTAATAAAGCGCTAGCGGTGATGTTTTTTTAATGATCTTTTGGTTTTAAAAAACCTCAACGGCTGCTTGAGTATCAGCTTTTAATCCCTCACTGAAAACTTCAACAATTCTGCTTAATATCAGCCTTTAATGCCTCATTGAATACCTCATTGAATACCTCATTGAATACCTCATTGAAACCTCCCCCTTTAGCTTAATGCCATTAGGTCTTTAGTTTTTACATTAATGCCTGACATATCAGTTTGTACAAAAATATAGCTATTAAGCCTTACTCATTTAGCTCTGTTTTAATGGAGAGGGGCTAATTTTTCTTGCTGAAAATATTGCACCAGTAGCTGACAAATAAATTTCATACGCACTATCCTGGTGCGGCAGCATCAAGCTGTAAATTCCTATCTAATTGTTTTTATACAGTATTTTAATTGGCATGAAGATTGATAAGTATTAGTTAATAATAATTAGGGAATAACAACATGAAACTAGTAAGTGCAATTATAAAACCATTCAAGCTTGATAGCGTCAGAGAGGCTATTTCTGAAATAGGCATTGAAGGCCTAACGGTCAGTGAAGTAAAAGGTTTTGGTCGCCAGAAAGGGCATACCGAATTATATCGGGGAGCTGAATATCAAGTAGATTTTCTCCCGAAAGTGAAACTTGAAATTGCGGTCAATGATGATGTTGTGCAACGGTTAGTTGATGCCATCGCAGAAGCAGCACATACAGGTAAAATTGGTGATGGCAAAATATTTGTTTATGACCTTGAGCATGCCGTGCGAATTCGTACTGGTGAACAAGACGTAGAAGCGATATAGGAGCAAAATTATGGAACAAAATATTTTTCAACTTCAGTACGCAATGGATACCTTTTATTTCCTCATTTGTGGCGCCTTGGTAATGTGGATGGCGGCAGGCTTCTCAATGTTAGAAGCCGGTTTAGTTCGAGCCAAAAATACCACAGAAATTTTGACTAAAAATGTCGCGCTCTATGCGATTTCTTGCATGATGTACTTATTTGTTGGTTACGACATTATGTATGGCGGCGGCATGTTCTTATCCGGTATTGAAACGGTAGATCCCGCCAAGGTATTAGAAGACTTTTCAGCACGAGAAGATGGCTTTACCGGTGCAGCAATATATTCGGCGGCATCTGATTTCTTTTTCCAAGTAGTTTTTGTTGCCACTGCTATGTCAATTGTCTCTGGTGCAGTAGCTGAGCGCATGAAACTATGGGCCTTTTTAGCCTTTGCGGTCGTGTTAACCGGCGTTATATACCCAATGGAAGGTAGCTGGACTTGGGGCGGTAATGCTGTTTTTGGTTTATATACTCTCTCTGAACTGGGTTTTTCTGACTTTGCTGGCTCGGGTATCGTACATATGGCAGGTGCAGCCGCGGCATTAGCGGGTGTTTTACTGTTAGGAGCACGTAAAGGTAAATACGGTAAAAATGGCCAAATAAACGCTATACCAGGCTCAAACCTGCCAATGGCAACGTTAGGAACCTTTATTTTATGGATGGGTTGGTTTGGCTTTAACGGTGGTTCAGTATTAAAACTTGGCGATATTGCGAGTTCACACTCAGTCGCTATGGTATTTCTAAATACCAATGCAGCAGCAGCGGCAGGTGCAATCTCGGCGTTAGTTCTAGCTAAATTGCTCTTTAAAAAAGCAGATTTAACTATGGCGTTAAATGGTGCTTTGGCAGGGCTAGTGGTTATTACGGCAGAGCCATCAACACCAACACCTATTCAGGCCACCTTGTTTGGCGCTATTGCAGGTATTGTGGTGGTGTTATCCATTATCAGCTTAGATAAAATAAAAATTGATGATCCGGTGGGTGCTATCTCAGTACACGGCGTGGTTGGTTTACTGGGCTTATTATTAGTGCCATTAACCAATAGTGCATCAAGCTTTAGCGGGCAATTAATTGGTGCTGCAACCATTTTTGTTTGGGTGTTTTCTACTAGTTTTGTGGTCTGGTTTGTGCTGAAAAAAATTATCGGTATCAGAGTCAGCGAAGACGAAGAATATGAAGGTTGTGATCAATCTGATTGTGGTATGGAAGCCTATCCAGAGTTTACTCGTGGCTAAATAACTTAGGTTAATAAAGCGATTAAAACATTAAAAAGCCTGTGTCTTAACTTACACAGGCTTTTATTATTTTAATGGCTCAACACTCAGTTTGATTATTTATAACAGAGCAAGAGTTTGAAATATTTATCAAAGTTCTACTACCATTAGTCATAAAGTGTGTAAGATTAAGTTATTAACCGATATGTTTATGAGTGGATTGTTAGATGGCAAGAGAGCAGTTTGGTGTTTGTGCAGAGCCCAGCCTTCACGGATATTATTTATTATTTAATGCGTTAGATGATAAAAATTTATTTTTACGTAAAGCACTATCGCGTTTACCCGCCTTATTTGATAAATATGCTGACCGTTTTTCAGAAGCCAATTTAGCGGGCGTTATTGCGATTGGCACAAACTTTTGGGATGAACTTTACCCGCAAGGACGGCCTAAGCATTTACGTCAATTTCCAGAAATGGCGATAGAAGACCGCACCGCTCCAGCAAATAACTATGATCTTTATATCGAAATTCGTGGTGACCGAGCTGACGTAAATCATATTGTTGCGACAAAAGTTTGTCAGTTATTAGCAGATAGTGTTGAATTGGTTGAGCAAGTTCGAGCGTTTCGCTTTTTAGATGGCCGAGACTTAACCGGCTTTGTTGATGGCACTGAAAATCCACAAGGCCATCACCGTCGTCGTGTTGCGCTGATCACCGACGCACAAGATGCCGAATTTTCTGCCGGTAGTTACCTGCATATCCAGCGTTATCGCCATAACTTAAATTTGTGGAACTCATTGGAAGTTAAAGAACAAGAAGACGTTTTCTCACGTACTAAAGTGAACAATGAAGAGTATTCAGAAGAAAATAAAGCGCCATCTTCGCATATTAAGCGGGTTAATTTAAAAGACAGTGCAGGCAATAGCCTTGAAATATTACGCCAAAGTATGCCGTACGGTGATATGAAGCTCCAAGGCTTGTTCTTCGTCGCTTATTGTCACTCGCCTGAGCCTTTTGAATTAATGCTAAAAAGTATGATTGCTGGTGATGCTCATGGCCATAGTGATCATCTACTCAAGTATACACAAGCGGAAACGGGGGCTGCATTTTTTGTACCTAGCTTAAATGTTTTGGCACAGCTTGGTCACTAATACTGGGCATTTTAGTGCCAACGCTATATTGTTTGGCAGATAAATATAGCGTTGAGCGACACCTAATTAAACCTAATAAGTAAACCCCATCCTGAATTAAAGACTTAAGTTAAGTTTTTCAAAAATAATGCTTCAAGCCTAACAATGGTTTGTTTTATTGCTTTAACGTCAGTCGGGGCAATAAAAATAGTATCATCACCAGCAATAGTACCAAGTACACCATCACTTTTACTTAAACTGTCGAGCAAGCGCGCGATTAATTGCGCCGCACCAGGACTCGTTCGAATAATCACCATAACGTCATTGTGCTCAATATCGAGTACTAATTGTTTGAGTGGGCTTTTAGCCGTAGGCATACCCAATTCTGCCGGCAAGCAATAAACCATTTCTTGCCGGGCATTACGGGTTCGTACCGCACCAAACTTGCTTAGCATACGCGATACTTTCGACTGACTAATATTTTCAAAGCCTTGAGATTTTAAGGCTTCGGCAATATCAGCTTGTGAACTAAATTGTTCTTGCTTTAATAAATCTTTGAATGCTTGTACTAAAGCTTCTTGTTTTTGTTGTCCGCTCATATAGGTCCACTACTTGATAAAAATTAGGGTCGACTATTATTGATATATAATACCTACTTAAGACCTAAGTATTATTTCATAATTTTTATTATACGTTATCCTTATAAGGCAATACAGGTTAATAATTCTCAGTCTACCAACTCTATTAAGTCTGTTAAGTTTACTAAGTTAATTTAAGTCTGAGCCGGCTAAGTTAAGTCGTGCAGAAAACAAATTTAACCGTATAGGGTTATAGCCATTTTGCTAAGTTATTGAGCATGAAAGGTTAGCGGCACAGGTTTATAGTTCAAGATGGAAGCTGTGTGTGGGGATCTTTATTAAAATTAATAATACCGAACATAAGTCTTATAAACTCGCCATTTGGGTATTTAGTTGTAAACTTATAAGCTTGAAAATAAATCTAATATATCGCTGAATGAATACCCTAGGTCAGGCGACTCAGAGGGTAAATACAAGCATAATTATCTATAAAATATTTTGCTTGAGCTAAATTCATTCAGAGGCGCTAAGTTGTACAATAAGTTAATCTGTTTGGTAAAATCATTGTTTTTTGGCCATTTTTACTATATCTTTTGGCCGACAAATTATTACGTAATTACTCAAATTTCTGGAGACATCGAATGAAAGTTGCTGTGCTAGGCGCTGCTGGTGGTATTGGCCAAGCGTTATCTTTACTATTAAAAACTCAATTACCTGCGGGTTCTGAGTTATCTTTATATGACGTTGCACCAGTTGTTCCAGGTGTTGCCGTAGACTTATCACACATCCCAACAGCAGTAAAAGTTGCTGGTTTTGGTGCTGATGATCTAGCTGGTGCCCTTACTGGAGCTGATATTGTTATTATTCCAGCCGGCATGCCACGTAAACCTGGTATGGACCGTGCAGACTTATTTGCTGTTAATGCCGGTATTATTAAAACCTTAGCAGAAGGCATTGTTGCAAATTGCCCTAAAGCGCTAGTCGGTATTATTACTAATCCAGTAAACGGTACTGTGCCAATTGTTGCTGAAGTTTTCAAAAAAGCCGGTACTTACGATAAAAACCGCGTTTTTGGTGTTACAACGCTTGACGTTATTCGCTCTGAAGCTTTCATTGCTGAATTAAAAGGCTTGAACGTAAGTGAAGTTAAAATTCCAGTAATTGGTGGCCATTCAGGTACCACAATTTTACCATTGCTTTCACAAGTTCAAGGTGTGACTTTCTCTGATGAAGAAGTTGCGGCTTTAACACCTCGCATTCAAAATGCCGGTACTGAAGTAGTCAATGCTAAAGCGGGTGGTGGTTCTGCTACACTTTCAATGGGCGCTGCTGCTGCTCGTTTTTGTTTATCTTTAGTTAAAGGTTTACAAGGTGAAGATGTTGTTGATTACGCTTACGTAGACGTTGAAGGCGGCGATGCGGCATATTTTGCTCACCCAATTCGTTTAGGTGTTAATGGTATTGCTGAAATATTACCTTACGGCGAGCTAAGTGCATTTGAACAAAAAGCAAAAGATGACATGCTTGCAACATTAAAAGCTGATATCAAAGAAGGTGTTGATTATATCAACGGCTAATTTGTTATAAATTTTGCTTTAAAAACCGCGTTTAACGCGGTTTTTTGTTGCCTAAATTTTGTTCAGGGCTGCTATTATGCTAACAAAGTTATGTTGATAAAGCGGATGATATATCAACAGCTTTAGTCGTGATTTTATTAATCACCCTTTAAGCTGATTTCCTAGCCTAACTTCGACACTGGCTCCTGAAGTAGAGCAGGGATAAACGCCAGATTAGAAATAAAGTGAACCGCTTTAGTTTATTTTTCCTGCGCACAACAAAATCAGCAACTTAATGGCATTGGTATAATGCCAAAATATTGGTAAAATGCGGATAACTTCATTAAACATAACTGTAATATGACTCAGCCCTTTAGTTACCAAACAACATTTATATTAGACAAATCTCATTTTAGTGAATGCTATGATGAATCGGTACCCGCGCCAACTTTCGTTGTGCTATATCGTAAAGGCGCATTTTTGCTACTGATAGGTGCATTGTTGGTGATGTTTTCTGAACTTAATCCGTATGCCGCTTGGTTTATTTTCTCTTTAGGCTTGTTAGAGGTTGTCAGCAGTCGCTATAAAAAAGCCTGGTGGGTGGCACGTCAGATGTTAAGTAAAGTGGCGAAAGCTGAGGTGAGCTTAAAAATTGATGCAGACAGTGTGCATATATCGTCATTTTATAACGACAACAAGATGAAATTTAGCGATATAGAGCGAATAACACACACAGATCAGGGTTGGTTAATTAGTCATAATTCATTTAGACACTATATTTCTAATCGTTGCCTCAATGCATCAGCTCAGGATTTTTTGCAGGCTAAAGTTAGCCAATAACCAATAGATAAGCGGTCATGCTGATGAGTTTTCCTAAACAACTTTTTATCTTTCTGATTTAGTAAGATTTTAGGAAAAATCGCATGAAAGCTGAATGAGAATAATTCTCAAAAACCTTGACAGTGATCAGTATCTTGATTAGTCTGACAGAAAATATAAATTCATCAAATTTTTGATTATTTAGGCGGGCTTCACGTTGAATAAAATCTGGTTTTCTCCTTTGGTATTAGTTGCACTTTTAGCGGCAAGTTTTAATGTAGCAGCAACTGACGAGGTTAATGTTTACTCTTACCGTCAACCGTTTCTGGTTGAACCTCTATTTAATGAATTCACTAAAGCAAGCGGTATTAAGGTTAATGTGGTTTTTGCCAAAAAAGGTATGGCCGAACGCCTAACACGTGAAGGTGAATACAGTCCGGCAGATATCTTATTAACCACAGACATTAGCCGTTTAATTGAATTACAAGATAATGGCTTATTACAACCGGCTCAATCTGCTGAATTAAGTGCGGCAATTCCTGCGCAATTTAAAGCGGCTGACAATACTTGGTATGCGTTAACTACACGGGTACGAAATATTTACTCAGCAAAAAGATTAGGTAAAATTGACTTCAATTATGAAGATCTTGCTGATGAAAAATACCAAGGTCGAATTTGTACACGCAGTGGTAAGCACCCTTACAATGTTGCTTTAGTGGCATCTATGATTGCAGAACACGGTGAAGCAGATACGCTGACTTGGTTACAAAAATTTAAAGCCAATTTAGCGCGTAAACCACAAGGCAGTGATCGTGCACAAGTGCAAGCCATTCATCAAAACTTATGTGACATCTCGTTAGGTAATAGTTATTACTTTGGTAATATGCTCAAAGATGAAAAACAAAAGCTTTGGGCTGAGGCGGTTTATATTAACTTCCCGAATCAAAATAATCGTGGTGCCCATGTTAATATTTCCGGCATGGCGATGGCAAAATATGCGCCAAATAAAGCCAATGCATTAGCATTAATGAATTTTTTAGTATCAGCGCCGGCGCAAAAAATGTATGCGGAAACTAACATGGAATATCCTGTACGCCCAGGGGTAAAACCGTCTAAATTAGTCGCTGCTTGGGGAGAGTTCAAAGCCGACAGTTTACCGCTAGAAACTATGGCTAAACACCGTAAAGCCGCTTTGATTTTACTGGATAAAGCAAAATTTGATTTATAGCGCTTATCATTAAGTTCTCGCCTCGTGCTCACCGGTAATAAAAACACCAGTTGGAAATTCTTCAGCTGGTTTTTTGCTTTAGCCTTAATGTCGCCAATTGTGGTGATGTTATTGGGCAGCATTAATGCGTCCAGCGATCTTTTTAGCCATTTATGGGCGACGGTATTACCTGAATATATCCGTAATACCTTGGTACTTGGAGCGTTGGTGGCCTTGTTATCATTTTGCTTTGGTGTGCCGGCAGCCGCGCTTATTAGCCAAACTAATATTGTTATGGGCAAGCAGTTAAGATGGTTGCTGATGTTACCGCTCGCAATGCCTGCGTATTTAGTCGCTTATTTATATACTGATTTATTTGATTATGCTGGCCCTGTGCAACGGTTATTGCGCGCGTGGTTTGATTGGCAATCACCCAATGATTATTACTTTTTTGATATTAGAACCCTAGGTGGTGCAGCTGTTGTTATTGCCTTGGTCATGTTTCCTTATGTGTACATGTTGACACGCACCGCTTTTGAGCAACAAGACCGTAACTTGTTAAGAGCAAGTCGGTTATTGGGTTGTACCGAGCGACAAAGTTTTTTTCAGATGACTTTACCTTTAGCTCGTCCGGCTATTGCCGTGTCATTAGCGCTAGTCACTATGGAAACATTAGCCGACTTTGCCACTGTGCAATATTTTGCTGTCAGTACATTAACCACAGCTATTTATGATACTTGGCTTGGCTACAATGATTTTGCTGCCGCTAACGCATTAGCCAGTGTGTTGATGTTATTTATTTTATTTATTGTTGTTGCAGAGCAACGCGCTAGAGCGGGGCAGCGACATCAATCAAGCCGGCCAAATACCCAACACCAGCGTAAGCAGCTTAGTATTGCTCAGCAAATCATTGGCAGTATATTCTGTTGGTTTTTAGTCTTTGCTGGTTTTTTATTGCCGGTTATTTTATTGCTAGTAATGGTGATAGATTATGCCGATTATCAACAGCTTGTTGCATTAATTGCTACCGGTAAAAACAGTATTGAAATTGCGACTTATACAGCGACCATCGCCACGTTCATTGCCTTGATACTGGCTTTATTTCAACGTTTACATCAAAGCCGGTTTCGGATGTTGCCAGTGCAAATTTCTGGTTTTGGTTATGCTATTCCAGGTACTGTGCTTGCAATGGCCATGCTCGCCACTTTTGGCCCATTAGATCATGCTATTAACGACGTGGCTAAGGCGTTAGGTTTTGCCGCGCCTGGATTAATATTGTCAGGTACGGTTTTTGCTATTGTCTTTGCTTATATCGTCAGGTTTTCAGCTATTGCCAACGGCACTATTAGCGCGGGTATAGAGCAAATTCCAAAATCACTTGATTTAGCACCAGCGAGCTTAGGTGTAACTACCTTGTCAGCTATTTTTCGTGTTCATCTGCCGTTATTAAAATCATCTATTTTGGTGGCTTGGTTGTTAGTTTTTGTTGAAGCCATGAAAGAGCTACCTGCGGTACTGTTATTGCGACCCTTTAACTTTGAAACCTTGAGTACGCAGATATATCAGCTTATCTCAGATGAACGTTTAGAGCAGGGCGCGTTAGGCGCTATCTTAATTGTCTTGTTTGGCTTATTGCCGATTATTATTCTCAACCGCCAGAAGGACACCCAGTGAAACCACTGATTAATATTGAAAATTTAGCCGTTGAATTACAAACAAAAGTGATTTTAACGCAAGTTGATTTATCATTGGCTAAAGGTGAAATATTAGGACTGGTTGGCCCCAGTGGTTGTGGCAAAACAACCTTACTAAACACCTTAGCGGGTTTTGTCGCACAAAGTGCCGGCACCATTGAAATTAACACCAGCAATAATCAGCAAATAAAAATCAGTACTGCAGCCATGTTGCCGGCAGAACAGCGTAATATCGGGATGATATTTCAAGACTATGCTTTGTTCCCTCACCTTAGCGTTAATGAAAATATTTGCTTTGGCCTGAAAAAATTAACAAAAACAGAGCAAGCAAAACGCTGTAAAGAGTTACTGACTTTACTTGAATTAACTGAGTTTGGACAAGGTTACCCGCATCAACTATCTGGTGGGCAGCAGCAAAGAGTCGCTATCGCCCGTGCTTTAGCTCCACAACCTAGCTTATTATTACTTGATGAACCTTTTTCAAATATTGATGCTAGGTTACGTAATGAATTAATGATTGAAATCAGGCAGTTATTAAAGCGTTTGGGTATGACCGCTATTTTTGTTACTCATAATAAAGATGAAGTGTTCACCTTTGCGGATAAAATTGCCGTTATGCATCAAGGTAAGGTGCTACAAATTGGCCCTCCTGCTCAGGTTTGCCAGCAGCCTAATAGTTGGCAAGTAGCTGACTTTTTACAACTGGGTAGTTGGCTGCCGGTAGCACTACTGGCGGATTATAATCACGCGCAAGTAACAAGCCTAATTGGCCAATTAGCGCCTAGTGCTATCGTTAATGCACCAGTAGACAACAAGAAAGACTCGACACTTAGTTACCAATTATTGGTTAAACCCAATAATATCGAGTTATGCGAACAACAGGGCAGTAATGTCATCGTTGAACATATCGGCGTAACTGAACAAGGCTATCACTATTTACTCAGTAGTATTGAGCAAAATAGCGCACTAGTCTTCTCACAATTGAGCTTTTATAGCCCAGAACTATTTGCCTTAGGTGATAAACTAGCGATAAAGTTAAAGGGCGAAAACTTTAATTTATATACCCGCGCCACTTGAATAGGCAGATTTTTGCCAGATGAAAAAAGTGGGTTTATTGTCACTAATTGTTGACACTAGAATGACTTTTTTAGTTACAAAAAATTAATTTTCAGTCTACATTGGGCGTCAGATCCACAAAAGTGCACAATTTCATTCACTTCCCTCAAAGCCTTTATTTACAGGCATTCAGCGCTATGGATTTGCAAAAACTTTACTTGACATAAGTTTACTTTACTCACTAAACTGTAACAATGTGGTAAAAAGTGGGAATTAGTGGATCGTAGGTGATCCCAAAACAATCAAAGTGGATAATAAAGTAGATTATGTTCAGAGGCACTAGTGCAATAACACTCGACAGCAAAAATAGGATCACTATACCTACGCGGTATCGCGAGGAGCTATTTGCTGATTGCCAAGGAAAAATGGTCTGCACTGTAGATATTCAACATCCGTGTTTATTGTTATATCCACTACCCGAATGGGAAGAAATAGAATTAAAGCTTTGTGAATTGTCGAGTATGAATCCACAAGAGCGTTTATTACAACAAGTGTTATTAGGTAATGCCTCAGATTGCGAAATCGATAAAAGTGGCCGTTTATTAATTAATGGCCCACTGCGCCAACATGCAGGCTTGAAAAAAAACTTGATGTTGGTAGGTCAGTTGAGAAAGTTTGAAATCTGGAATGATAGCGCTTGGCAAAACCAAATGCAGCAAGGCATTGCACAGATTCAGTCAGGTGAAACAGAGCTCACTGACCGATTACTTGATTTATCTTTATGATAAATCGTTCAATGAAAATTATGATAACTAGATGGCGTTGATAAATTTATAATGCAACATGATAATGCACATATTTCAGTTTTACTGGCCGAGTCAATCTCTGGATTGGCGATAAAACCAGAGGGGACTTATATCGACTGTACCTTCGGTCGTGGCGGACATTCAGGTTTAATTCTTGATAATTTAGGTCCTAACGGACGCTTGATCGCGATAGACAGAGATCTAACCGCGATAGAAGCGGCAAAAAAATATGCCGCCGATAAGCGTTTTATTATCGAACATCACGGTTTTGCTGACTTACAGATGATTGTTGAGAAGCATGAGTTAACTGAAAAAATAGACGGCATTTTACTTGATCTTGGCGTGTCTTCTCCGCAACTTGATGAAGCAGAACGTGGTTTTAGTTTTATGAAAGACGGCCCACTCGATATGCGAATGGATACCACACGTGGCCAAACAGCTGCCGAGTGGATAGCAGTGGCCGACGTTGAAGATATTACTTGGGTGCTAAGAACTTTTGGTGAAGAAAAACATGCTTGGCGAATTGCTAATGCCATTGTTGACGAGCGTGAAGAAACGGCACTGACACGTACCGGACAATTAGCACAGTTAATTAAGAAAACAGCACCACAAAGAGAAATGAAAAAGCATCCTGCAACACGTAGTTTTCAAGCGATTCGCATTTATATTAATAGTGAGTTAGAGCAAATTGAAAAAGTACTGTCTGCGTCTTTGTCGGTATTGGCGACCGATGGTCGTTTGGTGGTGATTAGTTTTCACTCGCTCGAAGATCGGTTAGTGAAACAGTTTATGAAAAAGCATTCGCAAGGCAGAAAAGTGCCACGGGGCCTACCCATTAGCGAAGAAGAATTGAACAAGGGTAAAAACTTGAGCTTAATTGGTCGCAGATTAAAGCCCAGTAAAGATGAAGTGGAAGAGAATGTTCGCTCTCGCAGCTCAGTATTAAGGGTTGCACAGAGACTGGCGCGCTAATCATGGTGCGTTAGTATGGCAACCAAGAAAGTAGTGTTGTTTTTTGATATCTGGTATGACATTCAACGTCATTTAGCCACTTATGGCGTTTTATTATTGGTGTTGATATCAGCGTTTTCAGTGGTTTATTTTACCCACTTAAATCGACAAACAACCAGTAAAATTGAAATTTTATTAACTGAACGTGACGCCTTAGAAATTGAATGGCGCAACTTATTACTAGAACAAAACAGCTTAGCCGAACACAGCGCGATAGAAAGCAGTGCAGCAAAGCAACTTAATATGACAAGGCCAGATGCAAGCTCGGAAGTTATTATTAAATTACCATGATTTATTACCACGGGTATGGCAATGAAAAAACCAGCACAACATAATCCAAACACGGTAGCATGGCGTTTTTACGTTGTGCTAGCTGCTGTTGTGCTTATTTATGCTGGCTTGATGGCCCGTACCGCATACATTCAAGTGTTTGAACCTGACATGTTGAAAAAACAGGGCGACAATCGCTCGTTGCGTACCAATACTAAAACGGTGCAACGAGGCTCGATTGTTGACCGTAATGGTCATGAGTTAGCCATTAGTGTGCCAGTAGAAACCGTTTGGGCTGATCCTAAAATTATTTTTGATACTAATGCCTTGTCTATGACAAAACATTGGCAGGCTTTGGCTGATGTCTTGGGCCAAGACGTTAGTGAATTAAAAGCAAGGGTAACTGAAAACCCAAGTAAACGTTTTGTTTATATTGAACGTAAAGTTGCCCCCGCTATGGCGGTTTACATTCAAGAATTGAAAATTCCTGGCATTCATTTGCGAAAAGAATCTAAACGCTTTTATCCGGCGGGTGAAATAAGTGCTCATCTCGTTGGCTTCACCAATGTTGATGATAAAGGCATTGAGGGAGTTGAGCGCGTTTATGATCAATTGCTGACGGGCGAAAATGGCGAGAAACAATATCGTAAAGACGCCAAAGGTCGAAAAATAGAAATATTGTCGGTCAAAGCGGCCACGCCACCAGAAAAAATCACCTTGAGTATAGATCAACGTATTCAAGCACTCGCTTATCGTGAATTAAAGGGCGCAGTGAAGGCGTTTAAAGCTACATCAGGTTCGGCAGTGGTCACCAATGTCAATACCGGTGAAGTTTTAGCGCTAGTAAACAGCCCGTCATATAACCCAAATAATCGCTCTGGTGTTGCCATTCATCGTTTTCGTAACCGCGCTATTACCGATATTTATGAGCCGGGTTCAACCATGAAGCCACTAACGGTATTAACCGCCTTGGAATTTGGCAGTATAAAAAAAGATAGCATTATTGACACTTATCCCGGTTGGATGCGCTTAGGTGGCAGTCGTGTCTCTGATCCACGTTACCTTGGCAAAATTACCCTTTCAGAATTATTAGTACACTCTTCTAACATGGGCACCACTAAGTTGGCGTTATCTGTACCAAAAAATTACCTTATCGACAAATTTTTTGACGCGGGCTTTTCTGAAGACACAGGTACAGGTCTGGTCGGTGAAAGTTCGGGCATGATGCACGATAGGCCGCGTTGGTCAAAATTTGAGTTAGCAACTTTGTCTTGGGGCCACGGCGTAGCCATTACCCCTATTCAGTTGGCGCGTTTTTACACCACATTAGCCAATGGCGGTATTAAAATGCCCTTAACGATTTTAAAGCAAGATGCAGCATCGCTAGCGAAGCAAAAACAGGAGCGTATTTTCTCAGCTGAAAATAGTCAAAATGTTGTCGAGTTGTTGGAAAATGTGGTTAATCAACACTATACCGTTGCAAAAGTAGATGGTTATCGCGTGGGCGGTAAAAGTGGCACAGCGATTAAAGCCTTTGCCGGTGGTTATGGTGATGATTATGTTGGCCTGTTTGCCGGTATAGCACCGATCTCAGATCCCGAAATTGCCGTGGTAGTGGTGATTAATGATCCCGGTGGTGATTTATACCATGGCGGTGAAGTGGCTGCGCCAGTTTTTTCACGAATTATGAAGGGCACACTACGACTACTTAATGTGCCGCCTGATGACAACACGCGAGTATCTTCGGTGCAAGCAGAGCAAAAAGCGAAAAGTTCAACTAAGGAGCATGATCATGTCTGATCACGCTTTAACGGTTTCAAATCAAGCCATAAACTTTGCTGCTAAAAACCTTGCTGCTATCGAAGCAGTATTAAGCTTGGGTGAAATATCGCTAACAGCAAATGATTTGACTCAACTTAAAGCGACTTTTAATCAGCAAGCTAGTGCTACTAAGGCTAATTTAGTCAACGATACACGAGCACTTATTGCCGGTGATGTATTCTGTGCAGTTATTGGCAGCTTACGCGATGGCCGCGAATATATTGCTCAGGCGCTGGCCACAAATTGTGCGATGATATTGCAAGAAACTACCGAGTCATCAGAGCATGGTCAACTCACTTGGTGTCAACAGGCATCAGGTAATGCGATACCCGTGTTAAGTTACTATCAACTTAACCATGAGTTATTCGAGCTAGCAAAAGCGTTTTATAACGCGCCCCAGCAATATTTAAATATCATTGGTATTACCGGCACTAATGGCAAAACCAGTACCAGCCAAATTATTGCCAACTTATTAGATGCTTGTCAGAAAAATTGTGCGGTTATCGGCACTAATGGTGCTGGCAAGCTTGCGCACTTAACAACTATTGAAAACACGACGCCGAGTGCGACAGAGCTACATCAACTACTGGCGTTATTTGCGGAAGAAAAAATTACCGATGTAGCAATGGAAGTATCATCCCACGCCCTAGCGCAAAAACGCGTCAGTGCAAGCCTATTTAACACCGCAGTTTTCACTAATTTAAGCCGTGATCATTTAGATTATCATCAAACCATGACCGAATATGCGGCGGCTAAGCGAGCAATATTTAGCTGTGATGGTAAGCAAGTTGCCGTTATTAATGGTGATGACCCCCAAGCGCAAAGTTGGTTAGCCCATTGGCCAAAATTACAGCCTGTTGTGGTTTATGGTCGAGGCGAAAATATCGCTAACTTTCCGCGCTTTGCCCAAGCACTTAATGTTGAGCACCACACTAAGGGTGTCAGTTTCACGCTCAACACTGAGCAAGGCCAAGCTGAAATTCGAAGTCAGTTGTTAGGTGATTTTAATGTTGAAAATCTATTAGCGGCGATTGCCGTATTGATGGTCGAAAATATAGCACTAACCACTATTACTAGCGCGATTAGCCAACTAGTGCCGATTATGGGCCGTATGGAAGCCTTTTCGTCTGCGGGTAAACCAACCACTGTGGTTGATTATGCTCATAGCCCCGACGCATTATCTAGTGCGTTAGATGCCTGTCGCTTACACTGTCATGGCAAGTTATGGCTAGTGTTTGGCTGTGGTGGTGATCGTGATGTGGGTAAGCGGGCTTTGATGGCGAAGGTGGCAGAAAGTAAAGCCGATCACATCATCATTACCAACGACAATCCACGCAGCGAAAACCCTGAGGCTATTGCCGCTGATATTATTGCTGGCTTAGGCAAAACTGCTCACTTTGAAAAAATATTAGACAGAAAAACCGCGGTATTAATGGCATTAAAACAAGCCGATGCTGATGATGTCATTCTTTGTGCTGGTAAAGGCCATGAAGACTACATTATTTTTGGCAATGAAAAACGTCATTATGATGAGCGCGCCATTGTCAAAGCATTCTACTCACTAGAAAAAGAGCTAACGTTATGATCTCTTTATCCTTAACTGAGTTATCGCAAGCTGTTAATGGCCAATTAATCGGTGAAAACCTCACCATTAATGCCATTAGTACCGACAGTCGAGCATTAAAGGCCGGTGATGTTTTCTTAGCCTTGCACGGACCAAATTTTGATGGTCACAAATTTTTAACTCAAGCCAGCGAACTTGGCTGTAGCGCTGTTATTGTTGAGCAAGCTCAAGACAAGCTTAATATTGCGCAAATCGTGGTGAAAGACAGCCATCAAGCACTAGGCGACATTGCGGCTTATGTTAAAGCAAAAGTGGCGCCAAAAACCGTGGCGATCACCGGCAGTAGCGGTAAAACCACGGTAAAAGAAATGGTGGCGGCGATTTTAAATCGTTTAGGCAATGTTTTAGCCACAAAAGGAAATTTTAATAACGATATCGGTGTGCCGTTGACGTTATTACGACTAGAGCAAAAACATGACTTTGCGGTGGTCGAATTAGGCGCTAATCATATTGGCGAAATTGCTTATACTGCTGCGCTAGTCAAGCCAGATGTTGCCATGATTAATAATATCGCCGCGGCTCATTTAGAGGGCTTTGGCGATTTATGTGGAGTCGCCCGAGCGAAAGGTGAAATTTTTTCTGGCTTAAACGCCGGTGGTGTGGCGATTTATAACCAAAACACCCCGTGGGCGGATAAGTGGCAATGGCGTTTAACTGACAAGCAAGTACGGCGTTTTTCCTGTCAAGGCAGTGCAGATTGTTATAGTCATCAAGAAGTCTTAGATGATAACGGCTGTGCGAGTTTTCAGTTAATAACGCCAATCGGTAATACTTATATTGAACTCACTGTGCCAGGCCACCATAACGTCTGCAATGCAGTTGCGGCTGCAACGATAGCGTTAGAGTTTGGTGCCAGTTTAGATGATATTCGCTTGGGTTTAGCCGCTATGGCTGCGGTGAAAGGGCGTTTGAATCTACATCAACTGAGTAGTAAAATTAAGCTAATCGACGATAGTTACAACGCCAATGTTGAATCAATCAATGCAGCGTCAGATTTATTGGCGAGCTACTCAGGGCGCCGGATACTCATTCTCGGTGATATGGGGGAATTAGGTGGTGAAGCTCGTCGTTACCATCAAGAAGTCGGTGAGCATGCAAAAAGTAAAGAGATTGATGATTTGTTGACCTTAGGTGTATTAAGTCAAAATGCCACTGATGCTTTTTATCGAGGGCGCAATACACAGGCACAACATTTTAGTAGCAAAGAAAAACTCATGTCACGTTTACAACAGTTACTTCAAGATGAAGAACAGCAAGTGACATTATTAGTTAAAGGTTCGCGCAGTGCTCATATGGAATACGTAGTGGCTGATATTATTAAATGGCATAACAGTCAGACTATGCAGGAGCAGGCATAATGTTACTTTGGTTAGGTGAGTATCTCACCCCGTATTATTCATTCTTTAATGTTTTTTCTTATTTAACTTTTAGAGCGATCATATCAACGCTTACCGCCTTGATTATCTCGTTATATTTTGGTCCTAAATTGATCCGCGCTCTGCAAAATATGCAGATTGGCCAAACGATTCGTGACGATGGTCCAGAAAGTCATTTAGTAAAATCGGGTACGCCAACCATGGGCGGGCTGCTAATCTTAGCGTCAATTGTGGTCAGCGTTTTATTGTGGGCTGACTTAACCAATACCTATGTTTGGGTGGTGTTGTTTGTGTTGGTCAGCTTTGGCTTGATTGGTTTTGTTGATGATTACCGTAAAGTTATTCGCAAAGACTCCAATGGGTTAATTGCCCGTTGGAAGTATTTTTGGCAAACCGTAGTCGGCTTAGCAACCGCTATATTTTTATACCAGTTTGCTCAAGGCCCTGAAGAAACCACGTTATTAATTCCCTTCGTTAAAGATGTGTTGCCGCAGTTAGGCTTGCTCTATATCGGCTTAGTCTATTTCGTGATTGTTGGTACCAGTAATGCCGTTAACTTAACAGACGGTCTTGATGGTTTAGCGATTGTGCCAACTATTATGGTGGCAGGTGCGTTTGCGATATTTGCTTATATGACAGGTAATGCCAATTTTTCTGAGTATTTACATATTCCACACATTGCTTTAGCGAGTGAACTTGTGGTGGTTTGTACCGCTATTGTTGGTGCAGGTTTAGGTTTTTTATGGTTTAACACTTACCCTGCGCAAGTTTTTATGGGTGATGTTGGCTCGCTTGCTTTAGGCGCTGCGCTAGGCGTTATTGCTGTCTTAGTTAGGCAAGAGTTAGTGCTATTTATTATGGGCGGCGTTTTTGTGATAGAAACGCTCTCGGTTATTTTGCAGGTAGGCTCATACAAGTTGCGCGGGCAACGAATTTTTCGTATGGCGCCCATTCATCATCATTATGAGTTAAAAGGTTGGCCCGAGCCAAGAGTGATTGTGCGCTTTTGGATAATTTCTTTAGTCTTAGTCTTGGTTGGATTAGCAACCTTGAAATTAAGGTAAAAATAAACGCGTGAATAAACAATTGCACCAGTCGGTAACGACGCAATTAGCCAATAAGCGAATCGTGATCTTAGGAATTGGGATCACGGGCTTGTCGTGCGCGCGCTTTTTACATCGCCATCAAATTTCTTTTGCTGTAAACGACAGCCGAGCAATGCCTATTTCTCCCGGTGATTTTAAACAGCAATTTGCTGATAATACCTTAGTGCTTGGCCATTGGGAGCAAGCATTAATAGCCCAAGCCGATATTTTGATTGTTAGCCCTGGCATTAATATGGCTGAGCCGGCTATTCGTAACGCCATGGCTGAAAATTGTGATGTTATTGGTGATATTGAATTGTTTTGCCGATTAAGTGATACGCCGATCTTAGCGGTGACTGGCTCCAATGGTAAATCTACCGTTGTTTCCATGTTAAATTATATTGGTAATGCCTTAGGTTACCGCGTGCAGTTAGGTGGCAATATTGGTTTGCCCGTACTGGATCAAATAGATCAAGAAGTTGCCGATTTTATTGTGTTAGAGCTATCAAGTTTTCAGCTTGAAACAGTAAGAAGTATGAAGGCATTGGCCGCCACCGTATTGAACTTAAGTGACGATCATTTAGATCGTCACAAAACCCTTGAAAATTATGGCGCAATCAAACAAAGCATTTATCAACACTGTACCTATGCGCTTTATAATCGTGATGACAAGGCTACTCTGCCTAAAGCCTGCTATGGCGATAGTCAGCGGTTAAGTTTTGGTAGCGACCCCGCACAAAATGGTGATTTTGGTCTTGCAGAGCATCAGGGTATCAGCCACTTAATGTTAGGTGAGCAGCCATTATGTTCTTTAGCTGAATTGCCATTACAAGGTCTTCATAATGCGTTAAATTATTTAGCCGTATTGGCGTTAGGAAAATGTGCCGGTTGGGATTTAAAAGCTATGTTGGCCAGTTTAATGACCTTTAAAGGCTTAGCACATCGTTGTGAAGTGATTGAAACAAACGATGGTATTCGTTGGATTAATGACTCAAAAGCCACCAATGTTGGCGCAACACTGGCCGCCATTGAAGGATTAGCGCCCACCTTATCCGCGAATAAACTGATTTTAATTGCCGGCGGTGATGGTAAAGGTGCTGATTTCTCTCCATTATCTCAAGCCTTAACTCAACACGTAGATTACTTGATCACGCTCGGCAAAGACGGACCTGCTATTACTGCGTTACGCTTACCAAGCCAAGCCGATAAAACCTCGCACGTTGATTCGCTAGCCGCAGCAGTAACACTGGCCAGAACACAGGCAAAGGCCGGCGATATGGTTTTACTCTCCCCCGCCTGTGCCAGTTTAGATATGTTTGCTAACTACGTTGAACGGGGCGTGGTATTTATCACCTCAGTATTAACGCATCAGGAGCAAAGGTAATGTCGCTATCCTTTGCTAATTTATCACAATGGGCCTTACCGCCATGGTTGCAAACCGATGAAAGAAGGGTAGAGACCTTTGACCGTAGCTACATAATACTTGCATTTAGTATGTATATCATAGGGTTAATTATGGTAGCAAGTTCATCAATGCCGATTGCTGAACGTTTATTTGACAACCCGTTTCATTTTATTGTCCGTCATATGATTTATATCATACTCAGTCTGGGTGTCGCCGCCTTTACTTTGCAAATACCTATGCATCGTTGGCATGAATACAGCAGTAAGTTGCTGCTAATCGCTGTTATTTTACTTGTGGTTGTTTTAGTTGTTGGCCGAAATGTGAATGGTGCTACCCGTTGGATTAGCGTTGGACCGATAACGGTACAAGCTGCAGAGCCGGCTAAACTTTTTTTCTTTTGTTATTTGTCTGCTTACTTAGTTAGGCGCCGTAATGAGGTAATGGAAAATATTAAAGGCTTTGCCAAGCCTTTAATGGTTTTTGGTCTATTAAGTGCCTTGTTATTAATGCAGCCTGATTTAGGCACCATTATTGTGATGTTTGTTACCACGTTTGGTTTGTTGTTTTTAGCCGGTGCAAAATTATGGCAGTTTATTGCTATCTCAGGTGTGGGTATTACTTTATTGACGATGTTAGCGTATTTCTCGCCTTATCGTTGGGCACGGGTAACCGGCTTTCTCGACCCATGGAAAGACCCTTTTGGTAGTGGTTATCAGTTAACTCAATCACTGATGGCTTATGGTCGCGGTGAAACATTTGGTCAAGGCCTAGGTAATAGCGTACAAAAATTAGAATACTTGCCTGAGGCACATACTGATTTTGTTATGGCTGTATTGGCAGAAGAGTTTGGTTTTATCGGTATTAGTGTTATTTTACTGTTAAGTATGACCTTGGTTTTTAAAGCTTTACTGCTAGGTCGAAAAGCGGTTAATCAAGAAAAGTATTTTGAAGGTTTTTTTGCCTATGCCATTGGTATCTGGTTTTGCTTTCAAGCAGCGGTTAATATCGGCGCGAGTGCAGGCGTAGTACCAACCAAAGGCTTAACAATGCCGCTGATTAGTTATGGTGGTAGTTCAATGATTATTATGACTCTTGCTGTAGTGATTTTGATTCGCATAGACCACGAAATTCGCTTGCAAAGTATTCAAGCCACTAGTCGCACGACTGGTGATCATAAAGACAGCAATAAGAAACCCAGAAAAGTGCATCAAACAAAAATTATTGAGAGCGAAAATGACTGAACAGACAAGTCATGAAGTAAAGCGCCCAACCCTGCTAGTGATGGCAGGTGGAACCGGTGGTCATATATTTCCAGGTATTGCGGTTGCACAAGCCCTAGTAAAACAAGGCTGGAACATCCATTGGCTTGGTACCGCTGAGCGTATGGAAGCGGAATTGGTACCAAAAAATGGTTTTCCCATTTCATTTATCAATATGTCTGGCGTACGTAATAAAAACTGGCAAACGTGGTTGAAAACACCGTTTAAAATTTTGCAATCTGTACTGCAGTCAATTCAAATACTGCGCAAGGTTAAGCCTGATGCGGTGCTTGGGATGGGCGGCTATGCCAGTGCACCGGGTGGTGTGGCAGCATGGTTATTAGGTATTCCCTTGGTATTACATGAACAAAATGCCGTTGCGGGCATGAGTAATCGCTTTCTGTCGTATCTAGCCACCAGAACGTTAAGTGCGTTTCCGGGCGCATTTAGCAATCGCGTCACCTCAAAGGTGGTTGGCAACCCATTGCGTAGCGAGATTATCGCTATTGAAACCGTGATGCCTGAAAAACCAGCCACCAGCAAAAAAGTATTAGTTGTGGGTGGCAGTTTAGGCGCGAAAATACTCAATGATGTTGTGCCACAAGCGATGAAGCAAATTAAAGTACAAAGTATTGATGTGTGGCATCAAACCGGTGGCGGCAATGAACAGTCAGTGTTAAAAAGTTATCAAGATTACGGTTTACCAGAAGAGAAGGTTAAGGTAACAGAGTTTATTGATGATATGGCAGCAGCCTATAAATGGGCTGACGTAGTGATTTGCCGAGCGGGCGCACTCACTGTGTCTGAATTAGCGATGGCAGCAAAACCCGCTATATTCGTACCTTTGCCGCATGCGGTTGATGATCATCAAACCAAGAACGCTATGTATTTGGTTAACTGTGGCGCGGCAAAGTTAATTGTTCAAAAAGAATTTAACGGCACCACACTAGGGCAAATGCTTAATAGTTTGTTTATATCCGACAAAGTGCTGCAGCAGATGTCTAAAGCTGCACACAACGCTGCCCATGCTGATGCCACTAACCTGGTAGCAACAGCTTGTATTGAGGTGGCAAAAACATGAGTAAAGCAATGACAACAGCAAGTAACAGCGATGCAAGATTACACAATACAACATCAAATAATGCCAGTAATAGGATGCCGGAAATGCGTCGGGTTAAAACCATCCACTTTGTTGGTATTGGTGGTGCGGGTATGGGTGGTATCGCTGAAGTTTTGCTAAATGAAGGCTATCAAATTACCGGTTCTGACATTGGTGAAAACCAAGTCGTTAAACGGCTAACATCCTTGGGTGCAAAAATCACCTTAGGTCATCATCAAGATAACGTAAACGATGCGAGTGTTATTGTGGTGTCAACAGCGATTAATGCTGAAAATCCAGAGCTACTTGCTGCACATCAACAACGTATTCCTGTAGTGCGTCGCGCTGAAATGTTGGCAGAGCTGATGCGTTTTCGCCACGGTATTGCCATTGCGGGAACACATGGTAAAACCACCACTACAAGTTTAATTGCCAGTATTTTTGCTCAGGCAAATTTAGACCCCACTTTTGTGATTGGTGGCTTACTTAATAGCGCGGGCACCAATGCGCGTTTAGGCAGTAGCCGTTATTTGATCGCAGAAGCGGATGAAAGCGATGCGTCTTTCTTACATCTACAACCTATGGTTTCTGTGATCACCAATATCGACGAAGACCATATGGAGACTTATCAAGGTGATTTTGAGAAACTTAAAGACACCTACATCGAGTTTCTCCACAACTTACCTTTTTATGGTTTAGCCGTGGTGTGTTTAGATAATCCAGCGGTGCGAGAAATATTACCACGTATTAGTCGTCAGGTTATTACCTATGGTTTTTGTCAAGATGCTGATGTAAGAGCCACGCAATATCAACAATCAGCCGGCGTTAGTTCATTTGTTGTTGAGCGCAAAGACCACGCACCCTTAGCCATTAGCGTTAATTTGCCAGGTGAGCACAATGTGTTAAACGCCTTAGCAGGTGTGGCCGTTGCTATTGATGAAGGTGTTGCCGATAACGCTATTCAGCAAGCTTTACAAAACTTTGCTGGTATTGGTCGACGCTTTGAACAATTAGCAACTTTACGCACTGAGCAAGGCGAAATGATGTTCATAGATGATTATGGTCATCACCCAACAGAAGTTAAAGCCACTATAGCGGCCATGCGAAATGGCTGGCCTGAAAAACGCCTGGTGATGGTATTTCAACCCCATCGCTATTCGCGTACTCGTGATCTTTATGAAGACTTTGTCGAAGTGTTATCTGAGGTAGATTGCTTATTTTTACTTGATGTTTATGGTGCGGGTGAAACGCCCATTGCCAATGCCGACAGTAAAAGTTTAGCGCGCAGTATTCGTCAACGCGGCCAAATTGAACCGATTTATGTCAGCGACAGTGACAAGTTAGCTGAATTATTGGCAGCGCAGTTACGTGACAACGACATGGTTATTACGCAAGGTGCTGGAAATATCGGTACTATTGCCAGTAATTTAGCGACAGATAAAAAATTAACGGTGGCACTATGATGAAGCCTTTAATCGAGCAAAAATTAGCCGTCTTATATGGTGGTACATCAGCAGAAAGAGCGATATCACTAAATTCTGGTAAAGCGGTTGCAAAAGGCTTAACCGAAGCCGGTTTTAATGTGCAATTAATTGATACCCAAAATTATTGCTTAAGTGATTTAGCAACACTGGATATTGACCGTGTTTTTATTGCCTTACATGGTCGTGGTGGCGAAGACGGTTGTGTGCAAGGTGCGCTGCAATATATGAATATACCTTACACCGGCTCTGATGTGCTTGGCTCTGCACTATCAATGGACAAAATTCGTAGTAAGCAAGTATTTCAAGCGATGAACTTACCTACGCCTGCCTTTGCCATTGTCAGTAAAACTGACTATCAAATGGGCGACGCGGCAAAAATTTCACAGCAGTTAGGCGCTGTTGTTATGGTTAAACCTGCCAATGAAGGCTCAAGTATTGGCATGTCAAAGGCAAATAATAGCGAAGAATTGCATCAAGCACTTATGGCCGCGTTTAACTACGACCAACAAGTATTAGTAGAAGCTTGGGTGCAAGGCCCTGAGTATACTGTCGCCATTCTGGGCCAAACACCTTTGCCAGTGATTCATATGGAAACGCCGCACGATTTTTATGACTACGATGCGAAATATAAATCAACTAGTACGCAATATCATTGTCCGTGTTCATTATCAGCAGATGATGAGGCAGAGGTACAAAATATCGCCTTGCGAGCTTTTAATGCCACCGGAGCAAAAGGTTGGGGCCGGGTAGATATTATGCGCAATGGCCAAAATCAATGGCAGATATTGGAAGTTAACACAGTACCTGGTATGACAGAAACGTCATTAGTACCCAAAGCCGCTAAAGTTCACGGCTTAAGCTTTAGTGAATTAGTGACAGAAATTGTCGCTATAAGCGCACAAGGGGCTTTGTAAAATATGGTTGCGGCAATAGACAAACAACTGCCTTTAAAGGAAGAAGTAGCAAACTTACACTGGTCATTTTGGCTAGGTGTTGCGTTTTTCGTTGCTGTTATTGTCGCTATATTATCCTTCGGTATTTTTCTGAACAAAAATTTAAGTTCAGAAGAGTCAGCGCCGGTTACCTCAATTGCGATTGCCGGTGAAATGCCATATACCACGCGTTTAGATATTGAACGTGCGATAGAACAAGTTAATTTAGGCAATTTTTTCAACTTAGATGTTAATGATGTTCAGCAAAAAGTGGCTAAGTTGCCATGGGTTTATTCCGTTTCAGTACGGAAAAAATGGCCTGATGAATTGAAAATTTATGTTGTTGACCAAAAACCTATTGCCCACTGGAATGGTGATTTTCTCCTTAACGCTAATGGCAAAGCGTTTCAGGCTGATGTGCAGCGTCTGGTCAAACAGTTACCAGCATTTTTTGGTCCAGAGGGCAGTGAACAAATAGCCTTAGAGAACTTTAGAAACTTGAACAAGCTATTAGATTTTAGCCAATTAGCCATTGATGAATTAGTACTAACTGAGCGTTTTGCTTGGCAGTTAATCTTAAATGATGGTGTCACCATTAATTTAGGACGTGATAATCGTGTAGAACGCATACAGCGTTTTATGGACATTTATCCAGAAATTAAATTGAATAAAAAGCAGGATCAACAAGTCGATTATGTTGATCTGAGATACGATACTGGTCTAGCCGTTGGTTGGAAAGCCGCGAATAATAAAGAAAGAGTTTAGCCTTAATGCCAAAAATAACTGAAAGAAATTTAGTGGTTGGATTAGATATTGGAACGTCAAAAATTTCAGTAGCCGTTGGTGAAATCACGCTTGACAACCAGCTGAGTATTGTTGGTGTTGGTAATCAACCGGCACGTGGTATGGATAAAGGTGGCGTTAATGATTTAAACCTAGTTATTCAGTCAATTCAACGGGCTATCAATGAAGCAGAATTGATGGCTGACTGCCATATTACCTCGGTATATTTGGGTATTTCTGGTAAGCATATTAGTTGTCAAAATGAGAACGGTATGGTGCCTATTAACGACAAAGAAGTTATGCAAGATGACGTTGATAACGTTATTCATACCGCCCGTTCAGTCCCTATTTCTGCAGAGCGTCGCATGCTACATGTTTTGCCACAAGAATATAGCATTGACTGTCAAGACGGCATTAAAAGCCCGATTGGTATGTCAGGTGTACGAATGGAAGCGAAAGTTCATATCGTGACTTGTGCCAATGACATGGCAAAAAATATTGTTAAATGTGTTGAACGTTGCGATTTAAAAGCGGATCAACTGATTTTTTCGGCGCTAGCTTCTAGTTATGCAATATTAACAGATGATGAAAAAGAGCTGGGTATTTGTATTGTTGACATGGGCGCCGGCACCATGGATATCGCGGTTTTTACCGGCGGAGCTTTACGCCATACCGCGGTAATTCCCGTAGCGGGCAACCAAGTGACTAGCGACATTGCAAAAATTTTCCGCACGCCATTAAGCCACGCGGAAGACATTAAAGTTCAGTATGCTTGCGCATTACGCCAAATGGTTAGTATGGAAGAAAACATTGAAGTCCCTAGTGTCGGTGGACGTCCTGCGCGGTCTATGTCACGTCATACATTAGCAGAAGTTGTTGAGCCTAGGTATCAGGAATTATTTGAACTGATCCAAGAAGAATTACGTGAATCTGGTTTAGAAGATCAAATTGCTGCAGGTTACGTGTTAACCGGTGGTACAGCCAAAATGGAAGGTGTGGTTGAATTTGCAGAAGAAGTGTTTCAAATGCCAGCACGCGTTGCCAAGCCTTTTGATGTTTGTGGATTGAAAGAGTATGTCAACGACCCCACATATTCAACGGTAGTTGGCTTGCTGCATTATGGTATGCAGGCGCATCAGCAAAAAAATAAAGAGCAAAAGAAAAGTGAATCAGTCAGGAGCATCGGCTCGAAAGTACTTGCTTGGTTTAAAGGTGAATTTTAATTAGCTGCTTTGGCGGCTAGTTAGACCCATGCCAATCATTTAATGGCATGGGTCTTAGAAAGTAAAAAGAGTTTTGGTGGAACAAAACGTAACAAAAATTGGAGATAATAAAATGTTTGAATTAATGGAAGATCATAACGAAGAAGCAATCATCAAAGTCATCGGTGTTGGTGGTGGTGGTGGCAATGCGGTAGAACATATGGTGTTACAAACCATAGAAGGTGTTGAATTTATCACCGCAAATACCGATTCACAAGCACTACGCAATTCGGGCGCTGATGTGACTTTGCAGCTAGGCCATAATGTTACTAAAGGTCTAGGCGCTGGCGCTAACCCTGAAATTGGTCGTCTTAGTGCAGAAGAAGACAGAGAAACTATCAAAGAAGCACTTAAAGGTGCAGATATGGTGTTTATCGCCGCAGGTATGGGCGGAGGTACAGGCACAGGCGCCGCGCCTGTGGTTGCTGAAATAGCGAAAGAAATGGGTATTTTGACCGTCGCGGTAGTGACTAAGCCATTTCCATTTGAAGGCAAAAAACGGATGAATTATGCCGATCAAGGCATTGAGTTTTTATCAAAAAGTGTTGATTCACTGATCACTATTCCTAATGAGAAACTATTAAAAGTATTAGGGCCTGGTACCAGTTTGTTAGATGCTTTTAAAGCAGCCAATGATGTTTTATTAGGCGCAGTTCAAGGTATTGCTGAACTTATTACTCGTCCGGGACTCATAAACGTTGATTTTGCCGATGTTAGAACCGTGATGTCTGAAATGGGCACAGCGATGATGGGCTCAGGTACAGCATCAGGTCCGGATCGTGCAGAAGAGGCAGCAGAAGCTGCAATTTCAAGTCCATTACTTGAAGACGTTGATTTGGCAGGAGCTCGCGGCATATTGGTTAATATTACAGCCGGTATGGATATTAGTATTGATGAGTTTGAAACTGTTGGTAATGCCGTTAAAGCCTTTTCTTCTGAAAACGCCACTGTGGTTGTTGGTGCAGTTATTGACCCGGAAATGACAGATGAACTACGAGTCACGGTTGTTGCCACGGGTATTGGTGCTGATCGCAAGCCTGATATTACGCTAGTTAACCCAACACCGATAGCAGAGCCACAAGTGGTTGGTGGTGATTATACACCAAGCGCGCAGCCAGAGTTATCGTCAAATCCGGTCACTATGCCAGAAGCAAATGCTCAAGCGCAAAGAGTAACAGCAACAGAGCTTGATGATTATTTAGATATTCCAGCATTTTTACGCAAACAAGCAGATTAATACGTGTTAGTGAAGCTAATTGAATACTGCTAAAAATTTGGAATTTTGATTTTGTTAGGCTTTTTTGATATATTACGTCTCCGCATATTCAGTGGCGGCTAATTGATACAAAAATATAGGCTTAAGAAGGCTATTTATGATTAAACAACGTACGTTAAAAGAAAGTGTCTCTGCTATTGGTGTAGGGCTACATAAAGGTGAAAAGGTGCAGATTACTCT
Source organism: Colwellia sp. MB3u-45 (assembly GCF_014077005.1). Lineage (GTDB taxonomy): Bacteria > Pseudomonadota > Gammaproteobacteria > Enterobacterales > Alteromonadaceae > Cognaticolwellia. The sequence goes on from NZ_JACGVC010000044.1 coordinate 226,762, forward strand.
CCGTCCTGCACCCGCTAACACCGGTATTATTTTTCGCCGAGTTGATTTAGATCCCGTTGTCGATATCCCCGCGACACCGGAAGCTGTGGGCGAAACTACCTTATGTACGTGTTTAGTGAATGAGCAAGGTGTTCAGATTTCCACCGTCGAACACTTGCTTTCTGCTGTTGCAGGCTTAGGTATTGACAACCTTATTGTTGAGGTTGACTCATCTGAAATTCCAATTATGGATGGCAGTGCTTTACCCTTTGTTTACTTAATTCAGTCGGTTGGCATTGAAACGTTAAATGTTGCTAAACGTTTTTTACGTATTACAAAAGCAATACGTGTTGAAGAAGGCGATAAATGGGCAGAACTAAAGCCTTATGAAGGCTTTCGAGTCAATTTTGCGATTGAATTTGAACACCCTGTGATTGTAAATACTTGTCAATCGATGAGTATGGACCTTTCAAGCTGTTCATTTATCAAAGAAATTAGTCGTGCGCGTACTTTTGGCTTTATGAAAGATATTGAGTTTTTACGCTCTCATAATTTAGCCTTGGGTGGCAGCTTAGAAAATGCCATCGTGCTAGACGAATACCGTATGCTTAATAAAGATGACCTGCGCTATGACGACGAATTTGTAAAACATAAAATTCTTGATGCCATTGGCGACTTGTATATGGGTGGTGTGAGTATTTTAGGTGAACTTAATGCCTTTAAATCTGGCCATGCTCTCAATAACATGTTGTTACGCGAAGTATTTAAACAAGTTGATTGTTTTGAATGGGTTACGTACGAAGATACGATTGAATCACCTATTGAATTTCAAGAGATTAATGCGGCTGCTTTTTAATACTGCCGTTTAATCGCAAAGTCCCATAAATTAAACCAGTCAATGTACTGGTTTTTTTATGTTCAGATGTTCATAGCCATCTCGGTAATTACTTCTGCATCACTCTACTGACTTACATCCGTGTAAGAACCTAGCTCCACAACGTTAGTGCCGCCATTCACGTCGATGAAGGGTATGTCGCGTTGACATATCTGTGAAGGAGGCATAGATATGGCTAAATTTTACCAGTCTGACGACATAAATGCTGAGCTATAAATAGCTTTGATTTTTTAGCTGACAATGGCAACTAAAAGAAAGCTGCTTTTACTTTACTGCTTTTACTTTAATGCTTTGTTGGATTTTTGAACATTAGGTTATGTGTTCGCTGAACGGTTGACGGACTAAAGTCTGACCTACAAAACCTCACTCAAGACTACAATATCACCTACAAGATTCAAAATACCGAGTAGTCGTTCGTAGTCTCAATCTAGGCTGGACGTTAATCCCTCGGCTTGATGTCTTAACGGTGGCAGTTGAACAGCCAATATTAATGAATATTGCACAAAGAAATATAACCTTTATTGCTTTTATCAGTGTAACTGCTGCAATAAGCTATGGCTAAAGTACATTCCTAAAAGTGATGGATAAGCCTAAGAGTGATGAGTAAGTTGCGTATATCAAACTATTTATTAGCGTGTGCAGCCAGTTTTTCGAGTTTTTTACGTAAACTCTCGGGCGCAGTTGCCGCTATTTTTAATAAATCTGCGGCAGTAGCAGCTGAAATTGTTGAGTTAATAGCGTTGGGGATAACCGTTTTTTCGAGCACTTTATGTCGAAAAGGCGTGATCTTTATCTCTATTTGATTAAACTCATTGTTGGTCACTTGGGCTAATTCACGACAAATATTCATTCTTTCAAATTGTAAACGTTGGCTCCAAACAGCTGATTTTACCTCAATAATAATAGCATTGGCTTTGAAATTGGCTATTTTGAAGACATCGGCTGGTAGGTCGGGGCAAATTTGGCGTACAATGTCCGACAATAAGGTTAAAGAGTTGGTTTTTGCGGCTATTTGTGCCAAAGTGCCTGACGTTGAATTAAACAGCGCTGACATGTCTGTGGGGATTCTAGATTTTCGTGCCATAAGTCAGCTCTGAACAAACGATAAATGATAAATGATATATGAGTTTAACATTACTATACCGTGGAAAGAACGTTAGATTTTCAATGAAGCTAAATAAGCTGCATTGGTTATCTGCTCTCGTTGTCTTTGCCTTGGTTTCTGGCCTCATTGTGCATTTAATTGCTTCAGCAGATGACGTACCACAAAATCCGGCTTATCTCCTGTCAAGTTTACCCACTATTGATAACCTTAAAGTCAACAGCCAAGTAACCGCAGTAACCATGAAATTGGCCGAATTACAAAGCCAAGTGTTGAGGTTAAATGCTTTAGGCGATCGCTTAGCAGAAGAAGCTAGCATTCCAGACAATGAGTTTAATTTTCAACAAGCGCCGCCTAGCGGTGGCCCAATGTATCAGGCCGATAGTGTTAAGCAAAAAAGTTTAGCCGAATTGAGCCAAGGTATAGATACATTGGCAGAAACACTCGAACATGAAGAAAAACAATTAAAAATGCTTGAATCTGTTAGTTTTGGACACCATATAGAGAATACTCGGTATTTATCTGGTCGACCAATTACTAAGGGTTGGTTGTCATCGTATTTCGGATTACGTAAAGACCCTTTTAATGGTAAACCTGCCATGCATAAAGGTGTTGATTTTGCGGGCAGTGAAAATGATGACATTATTGCCACGGCATCAGGTGTGGTAAGTTGGGCGAGTTCTCGTTACGGTTATGGTAATTTAATTGAGATTAATCATGGTGATGGTTTAAAAACTCGCTACGGTCATAATAAAACCATAGCAGTATCAGTTGGTGATGTAGTTAACAAAGGTCAAGTTATTGCGAAAATGGGCAGTACAGGGCGCTCGACAGGGCCGCACGTACACTACGAAATTTTACGTAATAACCGACAAATAGATCCAAGAAAATATGTTTATCGCAAAGCAAAATAATGCAAAATAATAACTTTTGCTCTAATTTCAGTTGTTTAAAATAGAACTGGCATTACAATACTAAGCAAGTTTATGTGATCGGCTCAACCGATCATTTTATTTTCAGTTGAAGATATTCTTCTCAATATGGTTTAACACGATGTTTGTAAATATAATGACAAAACTGTTTGGTAGTCGAAATGATCGATTGCTTAAACAAATGCAGAAAGAAGTAAGTAAGATTAATGCCCTAGAGCCGGTTTTTGAGGCACTCAGTGATGAAGAACTAAAAGCAAAAACACCTGAGTTTAAAGAACGTATTGCACAAGGCGAAGAGCTTGACGCTCTTCTTCCTGAAGCTTTTGCGGTAGTACGCGAAGCGAGTAAACGGGTATTTGGTATGCGTCATTTTGACGTGCAAATGATCGGCGGCATGGTGCTCAATTCTGGTAAAATAGCGGAAATGCGTACCGGTGAAGGTAAAACACTTACCGCCACCTTACCGTCTTATTTAAATGCACTAACCGGTAAAGGTGTGCATGTAATTACGGTCAATGACTATCTTGCTAAGCGAGATGGCGATTGGAATCGGGCATTATTTGAATTTTTAGGTATGACTGTTGGTTGTAATGTCGCCGGTATGGCACCAGAAGATAAGCAAGCCGCTTATAATTCGGATGTTACTTACGGTACTAACAACGAATTCGGCTTTGATTATCTGCGTGATAACATGGCTTTTTCGCCAGAAGAGCGGACACAAAAACCGTTAAACTTTGCGGTTATCGATGAAGTTGACTCGATATTAATTGATGAAGCACGTACACCGCTCATTATTTCTGGCCAAGCAGAAGACAGCTCAGCGCTTTATCGTAATATCAACCTCGTTGTACCCACACTAGTACAACAGGAAGAAGAAGATAAAGAAGGTGAAGAAAGCACCGGTGACTTCACTATCGATGAAAAAGCCAAGCAAATTTATTTAACCGAGCTTGGTCAAATTCATATCGAAGAAATCATGCTCGAAAAAGGTTTGATGCAGCAAGGAGACTCACTTTTCTCAGCAGCAAACATTACCTTATTACATCATGTTATGGCCGCGTTACGCGCACATAAGCTATTTCAAAAAGACGTAGATTACATCGTAAAAGACGGCGAAATTGTTATTGTTGACGAGCATACCGGACGTACAATGGAAGGTCGTCGTTGGTCAGAAGGTTTACATCAAGCTGTTGAAGCAAAAGAAGGTGTAGATATTCAAAACGAAAATCAAACACTGGCGTCAATTACCTTCCAAAACTTTTTCCGCATTTACAATAAACTGTCAGGAATGACAGGTACTGCCGACACTGAAGCGTTTGAGTTTAATCATATTTATGCTTTAGAAACCGTAGTTATCCCAACAAACCAGCCAATGGTACGTAAAGATTTACCTGATTTAATTTACTTAACAGGTGAAGAAAAGTTTGAAGCCATTTTAGAAGATATTAAAGATTGTGTTAAGCGTGGCCAACCAGTGTTGGTGGGTACCATCAGTATTGAAACTTCAGAGTTTTTGTCGTCATTCTTAAAGAAAGAAAAAATTAAGCACAAAGTACTTAACGCTAAGTTTCATCAACAAGAAGCTGAAATTGTTGCTGATGCCGGGAAAATTTCCGCCGTGACTATTGCCACTAACATGGCGGGTCGTGGTACCGATATAGTACTAGGTGGTAACTTAACCACTACGCTTGAAAAGCTAAATAATCCCAGTGAAGAGAAAATTGCTGAAGTTAAAGCGGCTTGGCAAGTAGAGCATGACAAAGTATTAGCCGCCGGTGGTTTACACATTGTTGCGACAGAACGTCATGAATCTCGTCGTATTGATAACCAATTGCGTGGTCGTTCGGGTCGCCAAGGTGATGCGGGTTCAACACGTTTTTACCTGTCAATGGAAGATAGTTTGATGCGAATTTTTGCTTCAGAGCGTATCGGCAACATGATGCGTAAACTTGGCATGGAGCACGGCGAAGCTATTGAACACCCTTGGGTAACTAAGAGCATTGAAAACGCACAGCGTAAAGTTGAAGGTCGTAACTTTGACATTCGTAAGCAATTACTTGAATTTGATGATGTTTCAAATGATCAACGTAAAGTTATTTACGAACAACGTAATGAATTAATGGATGAAGCGGATATTGCTGACGTGATTACCGCTATCCGTGCTGACGTGGTTAATGGCCTAATTGGCCAACATATTCCGCCACAATCGTTAGAAGAAATGTGGGATATTACTGGCTTAGAAGAGCGCTTTAAAGGCGAACTTACGCTTGAACTACCTATTGCAAAATGGCTAGAAGAAGACAGTAATTTGCATGAAGACACTTTACGTGAAAAAATCTTAGATACAGTTGATGCCAGTTATGCAGCCAAAGAAGAAATGGTGGGTGCTGAGGTTTTACGTCAATTTGAAAAAGCTGTTATGTTACAAAGCTTAGACTCGCATTGGAAAGAGCACCTAGCGGCGATGGATCATTTACGTCAAGGTATTCATTTACGTGGTTACGCGCAAAAGAACCCGAAACAAGAATTTAAACGTGAGTCGTTTGAATTGTTTGCTGAGTTGCTTGATAACTTAAAATACGACGTTATTGGTATCTTAAGTAAGGTACAAATCAGAGCAGAATCTGATGTTGAAGCCGTTGAAGAGCAACATAGAAAAGCCGATGAATTGCCCAAAGAGTTTAAGCATGAATCAGCTTCAGCGCCAGAACAAGCAACCTTGCCACGTGTGGGTCGAAATGAACCTTGCCCATGTAACTCAGGTAAGAAATATAAGCAGTGCCATGGTAAATTAACCTAAGCACTCAACAAGTAAATTGTTGATAAATGCCAGTCACTTGACTGGCATTTTTATTTTCAGGATCAGGGTGTGTCACAATCACATGGCCGTTACTACCGATCCATAGCTGCACGGCATTAGTGTATGCTTGCACGCCAGGTGAAAGAGTGACAATGTGCAGACATGCTAATTTTTGAGGCATGGTTGTTTTGTGTTTCAATGCAGTTGAAATAGCCTGTAGTTTAATGGACTAAAGTGCAGCTGATAGGATCTACGGGTAGTATGCGGTGTAGGGCCGTTTTTTTGTAGGTCGGACTTCAGTCCGTCAACTATTAAGCTGGCGATCAACATGATTTGCTAGCAAGTATCTGCAGCGGGTATAATCTTTTATACACGTTTGATTAATTAAATGAGCTAGTTTTTACTTCAGCGCATTAAAAATGCGCAGATAATAAATTAACCTAGTATTAGATAAGTATTAGATAAGTACTAGATAGGTATTTAGGATAAATAATGACAAAAATTGTGCATGTGGCGGTTGGGGTGATCAAGCAAGACCATAAGTTTTTTCTCACTAAACGATTAGCTGATAGTCATCAGGGTGGCAAGTGGGAATTTCCTGGTGGCAAAGTCGAAGAAAATGAAACTGTTCATCAAGCGCTTCACAGAGAGCTAAAAGAAGAAGTCGCCATTGAAACCCTGACGTGTACACCATTAATGCAAATCAGCCATGATTACGGCGATAAAAAAGTGTTACTAGACGTATTTGTTGTTGATAACTTTAACGGCCAAGCAAAAGCTTTAGAAGGGCAGCAATCAGGTTGGTTTAGTTTAGCCGAGTTCGCTACTTTAAACTTTCCGGCGGCTAATCAAGCCATTATTGAAAAGCTGATAAAAAATTATCAATAATATTTTATCGCTGATCCACTCTAACAATAGCGGCACTATTAGCATTAACATTAACTCCGCTTATGTTAAGTAGGCCATATATACTAAGTTGATTAATGACCTGTGCATTATTAATAGTTAAAATGCAAAGCTACGGCGTTATAAATTTTATAAGGTGAATAACGCCTTATTAAATTTTATGCCTGGTATCTATCCATTTTTCCAGATAAAAAAGGGGATCACTTAATTAATCAAATGGCTATTACTCAGGTTCAACAAAGAATTTGTTATGTTGTAAAAATTCGGCTTCTAAAGCATCGAGCATCTCTTCATTTAACTCAACAGCACCTTGCACGGGTTGGCTAATTTTATGATTCTCGTCAGCCCAATCACCAATATCAATTAACTGGCAACGTTTACAACAAAATGGGCGATATTGACTTTCTTCTTGCCAAATTACTTCTTTTTTACAAGTGGGACAAGCTACTTTTAGTGTCATAAGAATTACTACTAACTTAAAATTGTTATGTCATTATAAGAGAATTTTACTTAAGCGGCTAGGGGAAGCGATAAGCTTTCAGTTTTAAGCTGTCAGTTAAAAGCTAGCAGCTTAAAACTAACAACTATGTCGATACTGATAGCTGACAGCTTAAAACTATTAACTAATCACTCTATTAACTCTGTTTATTTACACCGAGCCAACTGAAAGTGGGTTGTTTGCTTGGCGTATTTACGGCCGCTTTCATTGCAGGGCATCATAAAGCGTATTGAGTAGCGAAAACGGTTACCACTAATGATGGGATAAAAAGGTAGATGATCCGCAATCTTGATACGTAATAATATTAACCCTTCGCCATTGTCTTGGTAAAAGCCACTATCGGTTGTTACTTCCTTGAACTGCGTCCGTTGACGAACAAACTTTAGCACCAGTGATAAAGCAGAACTAATTTGTGCCAGTAACGACAGCCAATGGCGGCATTGTGCTTCAACTTCAGCGCTTGGTTGGCTTAACCAAAACTGTAATTGTGGTAGATCAAAGCGCGAACTGCCGCCCTGAATCGCGAAACGCTGCTTTAACGCCATCAAAAATTTATCATCTTTGAATTGCAGCCACTTAGGGCTAGGGACTTTTAGTTGGCTGGAGAGGGCAACCGTTTGTTTTAAGTTATCTTCGAGCGCGGCGCTATTAATATCTGGAATTTGTGACCAAAGCACTAAATTTTGTTCTAGTTTTTCTAAGTCTTTAATCAAGTCACCACGTATATCATTACGATCAACGGTATCTAAAATGGCAAATAAAGCATTAAAAAACACACTGTGACTAGTGGCCATATTGTATTGTAAGCAGTCAGAAGCTTGGACAAATAATTGCTCAAGTTTTAAATAATTACGAATACGCTCATTGAGCGGATGTTCATACAGTATAGCGGTCATTAATTAGAAACTTTTTTTGAAAATGAGTGAGTGATGTCTTTATAGTACGCACAGCTTGGTAAAATGGCGAATTTTTTTATCAAAAACACTGCCCAAAGGCTTACTTATCAAGGCTAGAGTGGAAAGTGCTAGCAGATAATAACCGGTATTTTTTATCTAAAACTATCACCTGTTGGCGAATATCTTCAAGACTTTTATGCTGATTATTGATGATGTCATCAGCAAAGCTTAGGCGTTGTTCACTTGGCATTTGGCTCGCTATAATACGCTTGATTTCTGCCGCTGAACTTGGATCACGCGCTAAGGTGCGTTCAACTTGGCTTGCTTCGTCAACATTAACCACTAAAACGCGGTTGACCATTTTATGTAAATTATTTTCTAGTAGTAAAGGCGCCACTAGTAGGCAATAGCTGCTTTTGGCCTGCGCTATTTGGCTGACTATTTCTGCTCGAATTAACGGGTGTAATAAATTATTTAACCAAACTTTATCTTGAGGCTGACTAAAAATGCGGCTGCGCAGTTTAGCTCGGTTAAGTTCGCCATTATCAGCAATATAGTCAGTGCCGAAATACGCTTTAATCGCTAATAGTGCTTTACTGCCAGGCTGTACAACAATACGGGCGGCAATATCTGCATCGATAATGTCAATGTTTAACTCGGCGAAAATATCACTGACGGTGGTTTTGCCACTGCCAATACCACCGGTTAAGCCTACAATAAATTCAGACATAAATAATTCCTGTTTAAGCTTTAAGTTTGAAGCTGTCAGCTATCAGTGTCACCTAACCGTCTAGAGGCGATTGTTTTTACTGAAAGCTTCTTTTACTGACAGCTGACAGCTTTTTTCTGTCTTCGAACGCTTGTTAAGTCAATGTACTTAAATACCACAACCAAATGCCATTACCCCATAGTAGCGTTATCCAACCTGCAACCGCTAAATAGGGGCCAAAGGGAATCACTTGCTCTCGCTGGTGATTTTTAAATACCATTAGGCTAATGCCAATAACAGCGCCAACAGCTGAGGCCATTAAAATCAGTAAGGGTAATAACTGCCAGCCTAACCAAGCACCAAAAAGCGCCACCAGTTTAAAATCGCCATGGCCCATGCCTTCTCTGCCGGTCATTAACTTAAATAACCAAAATATACTAAACAAGCTCAAGTAACCGGCCACTGCGCCAATAACCGCTTCGTTTAATGGCACAATACTGCCATTAATGTTAACCAATAGCCCTAGCCATATTAATGGTAGCGTTATTTGATCAGGTAATAGCATGTGATCAAAATCAATTAAGGTTAAACAAATTAAGCCCCAAGTTAATATTAATAGCATGAGTGTGGTGAAGGTAACGCCATAATTTGCGGCAATAACCACACTTAATAGCGCAGTTGTTAATTCAACTAACGGATAACGCAGCGCTATTTTTTTCTGACATTGACTGCATTTACCGCGTAAAAGTAACCAACTTATGACAGGAATGTTTTCGTAAAAACGAATTTTATGTTGGCAAGAAGGGCAGCTAGAGCTTGGCGTTGACAGGGTAATAGTCGCTTCTACAGGCTTGACGGGTTTAGCAAGTTCATCAGCTAAAAACTCACGACATTCTCTTTTCCAACCTTGTTCTAGTATTTGAGGTAAGCGATAAATAACCACATTTAAAAAGCTCCCTATCAGTAATGAAAAAACGATGACAACACCATAGAAAAATGCGGGTGAGTTGGTCATTAGTGTAATAAAGTCAGTCAAAAGAATAAGCCTCAAAATGTAGGTGATTCATGTTAGTGGGTTCGATTAAATAATGCCAAGTGAACAAAAAAACGATGACAAGCATGGCTTTAATTTTATCGAGTTAAGTCAAGGTATATAGCTAGTGTTTTAAGATAACTTATACCACCATACCAATTTGAAAAATAGGCAAATACATGGCAATAATTAAGCCCCCGATAACCACACCTAGCACCGCCATAATCATAGGTTCAAGCAGTGTGGTTAAATTGTCCACCGCATTGTCAACTTCTTGCTCATAAACCGTAGCCACTTTCGCCAGCATATCGTCAACTGAGCCAGACTCTTCACCAATGGCGACCATTTGCACCACCATATCAGGAAAAATAGCACAATTGCGCATGGCTAAGTTCATTTGCATACCTGAGGTTACTTCAGCGCGAATTTCTAAAATAGCCTCACGAAATACCGCATTACCTGAGGCGCCAGCAGCAGACTCTAACGCATCGGGTAAAGGTACACCAGCGGCAAAGGTGGTTGATAAGGTTCTGGCATAACGAGCAACAGCTGCTTTTTTTAGCACACTACCAATAACAGGAATTTTTAATATTTTTCTATCAACGCTATCGCGAAATGTCAGGCTATTGGTATGGGCTTTTTTAAAGAAGTAACTACCAATAAATAGTCCGGCAAGACCAAAATACCAATAGGCTTGCATAAATTCTGATATCGCAATAACTAGTAACGTAAAGCCGGGTAGTTCTGCACCAAAACTAGCGAAAATGTCTTGGAATACCGGCACCACAAAAATTAATAAAACTGAGGTAACAATAAAGGCGATAACTAAAACAGAAATAGGATAAGTCATGGCTTTTTTGATTTTTGCTTTTAGTGCTTCTGCCTTTTCTTTATAGGTCGCAATACGTTCATAGATAGTTTCAAGTGAACCAGATTGTTCGCCTGAGTTAACTAAATCACAATATAAGTCATCAAAATATTTTGGGTGCTCACGCAAGCACTCAGACAGTGGGATACCCGACTGTAATTTGTGACCTATAGTGGCGAGTAATTTTTGCATATTGCCATTGTTGTGGCCAGAGCCGATCATTTCAATGGTTTGCACTAAGGGTACGCCAGCCGATAACATGGTGGCAATTTGGCGAGTAAGCACCGCAATATCAACCGGCATGATTTTTTTATCGCCGCCCATACCAAATAAAGGTTTAGCTTTTTTGCTGATTTTACCTGGGGTTATACCTTGTTTACGGAGCTGGGCTTTAAGCTCTAAGATACTGGTGGCATTAAGCTCACCATTGATTTTTTTACCTTTGCGGTTTAGCCCTTGCCATTTATAAACATCAAGCGCTTTAACTTTAGTTTTTTTGTTTTTTACTTTTACTGTTGAAGAAACAGCCATGGGCTTAACCTAATTTTTTTATTGTTTAGTTATGGTCTAGTTATGGTCTAGTTATTACCTAGCTATGGTTAAGCTTATTGCTAGCCATAGCGCTAGGTTAATTTTTATGATTGTTATAGTTATAGTCACATTGAGCTTATCGCTATTGGCTACACTTGGCAATTTTTAGCTAGGGATCGCAGGTTAGCGAACAGCATCTATTGGCTAAGGGGGTAATAAATAACGCTAAGCGTTTTCAAACAACGAGTAATATTATAATGTTAAGTGGCGTAGCAGTAAAATGCTTAGGCGTTGGTTACCCGATTAACTTCTTCTAAACTGGTTACCCCTAAAGCGGCTTTTTCTAACCCTGACTGGCGTAAATTATTGTAGCCTTCACGTTGGCATTGGGCGGCAATATCTAAGGAGTTAGCGCCGTTCATAATTAAGTTCGCGGTAATGTCACTAATTTTTATCACTTCATAGATACCCACACGACCTTTATAGCCGCCGGTACAAAAATCGCAACCCATGGGTTTAAATAATTTTATCTCGCTAACTTGCTCAGGTAAAAAACCTTGAGCGAGCAGTTCACTTTCAGGTATGTGCTCTTCTGTTTTGCATTGGGTACATAATCGTCGAGCCAATCGCTGAGCGATAATAATGGTGACTGAACTGGCAACGTTGTATGACGGTACACCCATATTTAATAAACGGGTTAAGGTTTCTGCTGCTGAGTTAGTATGTAATGTTGATAAGACTAAGTGGCCGGTTTGCGCGGCTTTAATGGCAATTTCTGCGGTTTCTAAATCACGAATCTCACCGACCATAACAATGTCGGGATCTTGGCGTAAAAATGAGCGTAATGCGCTGGGAAAGGTTAAACCGGCGCGGGTATTAATTTGTACTTGGTTAACGCCTTCAAGGTTAATTTCAACGGGATCTTCGGCGGTAGAGATATTTCGCTCTTCGGTATTTAAAATATTTAAGCCGGTATAAAGTGAAACCGTTTTACCTGAGCCGGTTGGCCCAGTGACTAAAATCATACCCTGTGGTTGTGCTAAGGCGTCCATATAAATTTGCTTTTGCTTGGGCGCATAGCCCAGCATGTCGATGCCTAACATGGCACTTGACGAGTCAAGAATACGCATAACCACTTTCTCGCCCCACATGGTGGGCAGGGTACTGACACGAAAATCAATCGACTTCTTTTTAGATAAGGCTAATTTAATACGGCCATCTTGTGGCACACGACGTTCAGCAATATCTAACTTTGACATCACCTTTAAACGTGCAGCCATTCGCGCAGCTAGTGATACTGGAGGCCTAGCCACCTCGTTTAAAATACCGTCAATACGAAAACGAATGCGGTAAGATTTTTCATAAGGTTCAAAATGTAAATCTGACGCACCTTTGCGAATGGCGTCGAGTAGTATTTTATTGATATAGACCACAATGGGCGCATCTTCTTTATCGCCAAGACCAATGTTTTCTTCTTCTTTTCGCTCTTCTTGAACACCCATGCCAGCTAGTTCTTTCGCGTCGATATCAGAAATATCTAGCGCATCACTGTCGGCTTCTAATAGTTTTTCAATGCAATTGCTTAAAGCGGTTTCGTTGGCAATTACTAACTCGGTCGCATAGCCGGTATTAAACTGAATTTCTTCTAGGGCATCAAGGTTAGTGGGATCAGACATGGCAACAAATAACACTTTGCCACGTAAATATAACGGCAGGGCGTTGTGTTTACGGATCAGTTTTTCGTTACGTATCCCCTCAGGAATTATCGAGGTATCAAAATGGTCTAAGTCGATTAATGGACAACCAAAACTACGCGATAAGGTGCTAGCAATGTCTTTAGCGTTAATCTCTTTGTCTTCAACTAAATAGCGCAAAAAAGGCTTGTTCTGCCGAATAAAGTCAGCACTAATTTTCCCTGCTTTTTCAGTAGGAACAACGTTATGCTTAGATAGCGCAGATAGTAGGCTAGATTGTTGATGTAGTCCTTTCATAGGTTTCTTAATAAAACTCAGTTAATACATGTAGTTAGTCGTATAAGGTATATGTACGTTACACGGCTAACTATAAATATGGTATGTATGAAATAACAGTAAAATTATTTAATGTTAACAGTAACTTTTGATTAAACATGTTCCACCTTGTTCCCACTTGACAGGGCTTGTTATTCCGTTTGCCTTTAAAGTATAGGTAGTACCCTGAAGAGAAGAACCATCGCTTTTCCAAGTAATTGTAATTATGGCGTTACTGACTGTTGAACCATGCTTATTTGCAGTAGCCATAACATCTACCGGTATACCAAAAGCTCCGCCCTTAAGTGCGGCTGTATTCATAGGGCTTTTTGTTTGAACCGCGACTTCAACAGCTGATTTAATTGAAGTTGTTGCTAATATGGCTTCTGAAAATTTTGAACGATCGAAATAAGTTTGATATGCGGGCAATGCTACTGCAGCCAGTATTCCAACAATAGCCACCACAATCATCAACTCTATGAGCGTGAAGCCTGATGAACTACTAAATTTTTCATGTTTATTATTCATTAATTTGCCACAGTAGCGTAATTTTAACAAAATCTTAAAATAAAAAAAGAGCTCTAATGAGCTCTTTTTTTAATATACTGAGCATTGTAGATTAAAATACTTTCGCTCTTAACAGTACCCATTCTCTAAGCAAGAACCGCCTTGCGTCCAAACTACCGGCGCAGTAACACCATTTGGTGTTAATGAGTAAGTAATGCCATCAAGCTTAGTACCGTCATCCTTCCATGTGATAGTGATTACACCAGCGATTACCTTTGAGCCATGAACTGCTGTAGTGGCAGTTATATCCGTTGGAATACCAAGTTTTCCGCCTACTAATTTTGATAATTCTTCAGGGCTTTTAGTTTGTATTGCCACTTCAAGTGCTGATTTTAGAGGTGTTGCAGCCAGTACAGCTTCAGAAAATTTGGCTCTATCTGTATATGTTTGATAAGCCGGCAAAGCCACTGCGGCTAAAATACCTATGATCGCAACAACGATCATTAATTCAATTAGGGTAAAACCTTGTGCTTTTTTGATTGTATTTAGTTTTTTCATTATTAATTCCATATCTGATTATATTCGCTAAATTTATATTGCGGTAAAAAAGACTAAATGTAAATTACTTGTGAAATTTTTTTTAAAATACTTGTCTTTTTAAGGCTAGATGACTAATTTATACGCTATTTAATAACTTATAAATATATTTTTAAGCTATCAGCTATCAGCTATCAGCTATCAGTTTTGAGCTTTCAGTAAGACATTAAGCCAAGTTCGTGTTTGCTTTACTCTAGGTGTGGTTTTATAGCGTGTGCACTGTCTGAAAAAGACTATGTATAAGAAGAGGTTATGAGGGCGCTGTGCTTTATAGGTGTAATAGAAGATATGCTAATGCTTTTTCATTAACTTTTCATTTAGCCTTATTTATTTCTTATGGTGACAATGGGTTTTAATTAAAGTCATCATCAATAGGCTCTGGGCTTTAGAGGGCATTAATTGCTTTCGGTTTGATAAAGATATTGTGCTAACAAGTGTAGAAAAGCTTTTTTTTAGCCTCGGCACTATTAATTTATTTCTATTTGTCATTAATATAATTTAAGCTGTTCATGCTAACCACCTTGAAAAACAGTGTTAATAACGTTTGCCTATTCAAAGTGTAGTAAATACTCACATTAGTAGTGAGTGAATAATGGATTGATGTTGTGTTAATGCCGCACTAATGACGCATTTATGTCGCATTGACAATCACTAAAATAAAAGAGTTAACACGGATTTATGACTATCACTATGACTAAATTAAATACAGTATTTTTGGGCGGTTTAGTTGCTTTAAGCGCGCCTATTATGGCGGCAGATAAGTTAAATAGCTTTCAATCGTTAAACGGCTATACCGGGCTAATAAATACGCCCTCAGCACAGGCGCAGGCTAAAGGCACGGTTGATATTGGCTATAATAACCAGCTTGATTTTCGTGGTAATAAATATATAGATGGTCATAACTTTATATTTAGTGCTGGGTTATTTAAGGGCTTTGAGGTTAGCGGGCAAATTGCTGCTAATTCAATGAACGATAATTTTTTTTATAGCGAGGGAAAAGGTCAGACGAGGGACTTGTCGTTTAATGCGAAGTATCAACTTCCGTTTATTCCTAATGATTGGTTTAGTTTAGCATTAGGGGGTAAAGATATTGGTGGCGCTGCGAATAATTACGCAACTTATTATGCGGTGGCCTCTAAACAAATATGGGATTTTAGATTTTCTGCGGGTATTGCAACCAGCGAGCGTTTAACTGGGCAAATGGATGGGGTATTTGCCGGTGTTGAGTGGCAATTATTTGATTGGTTTAGCCTACAGGTAGAGCATGATGGTGAGGCAGAAAATGCCGCGGCTCGCATTACCTTACCCAAAAAATGGCTGTTTGATGTAGGTACATTGACCTTAACCAGTCGCTTTTATAGTAATAGCGCTTATGATGAACAGGGCACCTATTGGGGCCTTAACCTTACCATACCCTTGTTTGATGACTATGATCAGCCAACAGTTAACAGCAAAAGCGCAGCACAAGTACAGCGAAATCACGCGGCGCCAACATATGGTGTAAAACAAAATAAACCGCCAGGGTTTTCTTCTTTTGCTCCCAGGGCTGCTGCACCTGTACCTTTAGTGGCTCCTGCACCTGTAACAACTACTGCGGCATCAAAGAACACGCCTAGCCGCAATACCATGAAAGTTGCAGCACAGGCTACGGCTCTCCAGATAACGGCAGCTGATACCGCTTTAAATACTCTTACCTTAAATAAATTGACCTTAAATAAACTGACCTTAAATACCCAAGCATTCTCGCTAAAAGCGGCACTGGCTGCCGATGGCTTTGAAAACATACTGGTAGGTTATAACCAACAAAAGCAGTTGATTATTCAGTTTGAAAATCCGGTGTTTAACCGTAACGATATTGATGCTTTTGGTTTAGTCCTTGGCCGTATCGCTGAACATGTAACTGAGCCGGGTGTTGAGTTTAATGTTCAGCTGGCAAAATACGATACGCCATTAATGAGTATACTTGGGCAAGTTGATAATTACCGCGCCTTTATTAACGGCCAGCAAAACCCAGACTTAGCTATACACCAAGGTGTAACGGCTATCCCTAAAGGGGTAACTTGGGTTGGGCTTACACGAGCAAACTCGCCTTACTTTAAACCCCGGGTGACCATTAGCCCAGCACTAACAAACACTTATGCTACCGAGTTGGGTGTTATTGATTTTTCGTTAGCGCTTCGCGCTGATATTGATTTACCCTTATGGCAAGGGGGCGGTGTAAGTGTTAGCGGCCAAGTACATGTTGCTAACTCTGACGACTTTGAAAAAACCGCCCCATTTAAACGTTATCGTGAGCATACCGGGGTTGACCGTGCGGTGTTTTATCAAACATTTGCTTTACCTTTTGGTTTATACAACCAAACTCAAGTAGGTTACTTTCAAGAAACTTACGATTACAGCGGTATTATTAATGAAACCGCTTGGTTAAGCCCTGCAGGGCGCCACAAGGTAAGTGCTAATGTAGGCTACTTTGTATATCAAAACTATAATGGTAACCGCGACTATAAAACGATGTCGTATCAATATAACTGGGTAGAGCAGAATATTACTTTTCATGCCACGGCCGGTGAGTTTTGGAGTACCGATACCGGCGCTAAACTAGAAAGCCGTTTTTGGTTTGGTGATAGTTACATTGGCCTGTTTTACGAAAATACCAGCGCGCAAAAAGCCGGGGTGTCTATCAGTATTCCGCTAACCTCACGTAAAGATATGGCCGTTACCCGATATGGTCAAATAAAGGGTAAAGAAGCATGGCGCCATACGGCGAGTACGCAAATAGGCAAGTCGCATAACCGCTTGGTATTTAACCAGGGCTACACCCCAGGCACTGCCATTAGCTTAGATCGTAGTTTTTTCAATCAAGGCCGCATGTCGAGCGATTATATTTATGCTAATTTAGCCCGATTGAAAAATGCTTATATGGAGTATAAGTAAAAGAAGGGCAGAGATCTTTTGGTTGAAGTTTACCGTAGGGGCGAATTTATTCGCCTTGGTACCAACCAAATATAAAACACAGGTGATTGGCAAATTGTTCGGCCAATAAAGGCGACTAAAGTCGCCCCTACGTTTTTAAAGACATTTTTTGGTTGCGGCCTGCTGTAGGGGCGAATTCATTCGCCGTGGCACCAACCTCAATATAAAACACAGGTATTGGCCAGTTGTTCAGCCAATAAAGGCGACTAAAGTCGCCCCTACGTTTTTTAACGACATTTTTGGTTGCGGCCACCTGTAGGGGCGAATTCATTCGCCGTGGCACCAACCTAAATATAAAACACAGGTGTTGGCCAGTTGTTCAGCCAATAAAGGCGACTAAAGTCGCCCCTACGTTTTTAAAGACGTTTTTTGGTTGTGGCACCTGTAGGGGCGAATTTATTCGCCTTGGCACTAACCTCAATATAAAACACAGGTATTGGCCAGTTGTTCAGCCAATAAAGGCGACTGAAGTCGCCCCTACGTTTTTAAATGCGTTTTTTGGTTGCGGCCACTTGTAGGGGCGAATTTATTCGCCTTGGAACAAAGTTAAATATAAACACTGGTATTGGTAAATTGTTCAGCTGATAAAGGCGACTGAAGTCGCCCCTACGTTTTTTAAAGCAGTTTAAAGACAGTTTAAAGCTATAATCTTTTAGCTTTTAGCAAAAAATTAACAAGCTCTATGTTTAACCACGGGATACAACAAGGTACAATTAAGCAGCATTAAAAATCAACACAATGACGCAGTATTAAAAACAACACAATGATGGAATCAAAAAGGACTCTCTATGTTTACTAACAAAAAATCACTATTAGCTTTATCAGTAGCATCTGCTATTGCATTATCAGGTTGCTTTAGCGACAAAAAAGGTGCTGATGCGCCACCACCGGTTGAGCCGCCACCAGCAGTCATCGTTCAGCCAGAAGCGCCAGTGGCATTAGCTCCTGTTGCAAATGTTAACGTTATTGATGCCGAAAGTGCTGACCTTGTTGCTGCTAATATTTCATTTTTCGAAAATGGTACAGCGTCAACAAACGTAGTTGATATTGATGGTAATGTTACTGCTACTATTGACTCTACCGATGGTAGCTTTACTTTTCAGCTGAAAAGTGGTGCTAGTGTTTCAGAAGTAACGGCTATTGTTACCGCTGATACTTATATTACTAAAAGCTATGTTATTGAGCTTGAAGACTTAAGCGAAGGTAACTTAGATCTGCAATTGAAGCTGATCTCAAAAGACACAGCGGGTGTTGCAACTACTGAAGTAACTGCGTCTGTAGCAGGTGGAGCTACTCCAGATGAAATTACTGGCGGTGTAGCCGATGGTAAAGCAGCAGCAAATGTAACGGTTGCTGCGGGCACTATATTACAAGATGCCGATGGCAATGCAATTCCTGGTGACTCTGTCTCATTAGCGATAGTTACTGCAGATACTAGTACATCTTCTGGTACAGCAATTACGCCAGAAGGCTTAAATGCTGCTGAGTCAGCTACAACGCTTACACCTGTAAGTGTTGCAAGCATAGTAATGGTTGATAATACTGGCGTTAAGATTAAGAAATTTTCTCAGCCAATTACTATTGAAATGGCACTACCTGAAGATAAAGGTTTTACTACAGGTGATGAGCTAACATTGCTTTCGCAAAACGAAGATACGGGTGTGTGGACAACTGAAACTCAAAAATTAGTTGTGGGTGACCTAGTTACAGCAGAAAACTATTACAATGCTAGTTTTGCAACTGATCACTTAACTACTTTTGCGGGTGTTACAGTAAGCGATACTTGTTCTGTACCAGTGCGTATTTTAACTACGGGTGATGCAATACCTGCTGATGGTTTGTATGTTGATATTTCATCAGCTAGCGTTAATTTTTCTAAAAAGCTTAAAGCGAATAATCCAATACTAGTAAAACTAAACAAGTTATCTAAAAGAGGTATTGCTACAGATACTACAGCGAATTTAGTGATTACTGATAGCAGTGACACAGTATGGTTTGAAACAACGTCAGAAGTTGCCTTATGTGGTGATATTCCGGTAGTATTAGATGGCCCAGCTGTTGTTAATGAAACTCTTTCGTTAGTAGCGCAGTGTAGTAACGATACCAGCTTAACTGTAGGTGCTTCTGGCGCGTTAGTTAAATATAGCTTAGGTAATAAGTCTAAAAAAGTGGCTAAAGACGAGGGTGAGGGTACTTACGCTCTAAGAAACCTTCTTGACGGTTCAACTTATAACGTAAGCGTTACCTATAAAGGTAGCCTTGCAGACTTAGGTACTAAAACGTATACAATTACTGCAGATGGCACTGACGAAACACAAACAGAGTCTATTGTTTGTGATACTGCAACAGGTGGTACAGGTGCTACAGGTGGTTCATAGTAGACTTTACTGCTAACTAGTAAGTACTGTAGGGTGTATGACCCGTCCTAGTATGGGACAGTAACCCTAAATAAAAAAGCCGCAGCAATGCGGCTTTTTTTTATTAGATTTTTACCCAAGTAACTGCCCATGCACGCAATACCACGAGTAGATGATTTTGAAAGTGTGGTACTGTTTCTGTGGTACTGTTTCAGAGTAAGGCGTTTGGTTATAGCAGCGTCTAAAAAAATCTCAATAACAGCGAGTTTTACACACTATATTGACGAGTAAACTAAACAATTGCTGAGACTTAATGCTTTGGGGTTTTTGATAATAAGATATTACTCATCATCAAAAATGGGTAATACGCCACTGCGACTATGCTCAAAAATAAGTGAAGTTTCTACTGTGGTGACTTCTTCGCGAGAAGTAATGGCATTGAAGACAAATTGACGTAAGTGTTCACTATCTTTTACAGACATGTGAATAAAGTAATCATAGCTTCCACCCATGTGATATAAGCTGACAATTTCAGGTAGCTTAAGTAGATCATCTCTCAGTTTATTCACAATTAACTCTGAATACGGTTGTAACTTTATTGCCGCTATCGCTTCAATGTTGCCGCCAATACTCTTGAAGTTGATATCAATAAAAGCGTTATTGATTACGCCATTATTTTTCATGCGTTTAACACGCTCTAAACAAGTTGAGGGCGCTATACCTATCTGTGATGCTAACTCTTTGTTAGTAATATCAGCGTCTTTATAAAGCAAGGTGAGAATACGTAAATCTATATCATCAAGTTTTTTCATTTATACAATTAGCCTTTGGGAGAACATTTACTGGATTTTATTTTTATCAATTTACATATTACACTTATTAAATCCAATATTACCAGCGAACTGACTATAAAGATGAATTATTTTCGATATTTTTGCATCTTTCCGAATTATTGTCATTAATTTCTACCGATGTAAATTAAAACTATTACAAATTAACACCTTAACAAATTTGTAAAAATCCGCCATGTGACATATTATGTCATGTCGACAATTAATTGATGAGAACAAATGATTATTAAAAGTGTTAATGATTTCTTAAAGCTTGAAGCTGCCAGTGGCATTATATTAATGTTAGCTGCAGTTGCGGCGATGATTATCGCCAATTCGCCGTTTATGGTCTACTACGACATGCTGTTGAGCATTCCCGTTCAAGTGGCTGTTGGCAGTTTTGAAATAGCTAAGCCACTATTATTGTGGATAAATGACGGCCTAATGGCGTTGTTCTTCTTTCTTGTGGGTTTAGAGCTTAAACGAGAATTTATAGAAGGAGATTTATCACAACCAGGACAAGTGACATTGCCGGCCATAGGTGCTTTAGGCGGAATGTTGATACCCGCTTTATGCTATGTCGCCTTTAATTATAATGATCCAGATGCGATTAATGGTTGGGCAATTCCAACCGCTACTGATATTGCTTTTGCCTTAGGAATTTTGTCAATTATCGGTAGTAAGGTACCGTTACAACTCAAAGTGTTTTTAACCTCGTTAGCCATATTTGACGATTTAGGCGCGATTATCGTTATAGCTTTATTCTATACTGATCAACTTTCATTATTATCCTTAGTTGTTGCCGCCAGTATTATTGCTATTTTATTTACGATGAATAAACGTGGCGTCACCAATACCGCACCTTATATTTTCTTAGGTGTTGTACTTTGGATAGCGGTATTAAAGTCAGGTGTACATGCGACATTAGCCGGTGTTGTGTTAGCCTTTTTTATTCCTATTAAAGGTAAAGAAAATGAGCCATCGCCGCTTAAGTCTTTAGAGTATAATTTGCATTCGCTAGTTGCCTTTATTATCTTACCGGTATTTGCTTTTGCCAATGCGGGAATAAGCTTTGCGGGTGTTGGTATTGAGCAAGTGATGGCACCTGTACCCTTAGGCATTATTGTCGGCTTGGTTGTTGGCAAGCAACTTGGGGTATTTGGTTTTTGTTTTATTGCTATAAAGTTGGGTTGGGCAAAAATGCCCGCTAAGGTTAATTGGCGTTTGCTTTATGGCGCGGCAATATTATGTGGTGTGGGCTTTACCATGAGCTTATTTATTGGCTCTTTAGCTTTCGAGCAAGGTAATGGCGTTAACCTTATGTTTCAAGATAGGTTAGGTATTGTGATTGGTTCATTGATATCAGGTATTTTTGGTTACATCATTATTAAAGGTGGTGTTGACCGTGCTGAAGAAAGTGAAGAAAGTGACGATATAAAAGAATAAATGCAGATAATAAATTCTATACAAAATAAAAAAGGTTTACTCATGAAAATAGAACAATTTAATATCCCAGTAAAATCGCTTGTCGTTGTTGCCGCCGTTGTTGTTGCTGGCATTGGATCTGTGTATACGGTTAACGAAGGTCATATCGGCATTGTAAAACGCTTTAGTGAAGCAAAAGAGCAGGTAAATCCGGGTCTACATTTTAAAGTACCTTTTATTGATAGCGTTGAAGAAATAGAAGTGCGAACCCGTAAAAATGAAGAAAAAATGGCCTCAAGTACCAAAGAGCAAATGCCGGTAACTATTAGTGTATCAGTGAACTGGACCGTTGATAAAGCCGCGGCATTGGAGTTATTTAGACAATATGGCGGCTTGTCACAATTTGAAAACCGAATTTTAGATCCCCGTTTTAGATCAGCGACAAAAGATGTTATTCCACAATATGACGCAGAAAAGCTTATTCAAGACAGAGCGGGTGCGATTCAAGCGATTGAAGCTAACTTCATTGAAGAAATGAAAGAATTTCCGGTTACTGTCGACAATATTCAAATTGAAAATATTCAACTTCCGGCGAAGTATTTAACCTCAATTGAAACTAAACAAACCGAGAAAAATTTAGCTGACGCAGAAAAGCACAAGTTAGCCAGACAGAACCTTGAAGCACAGCGTGATGTAAATACGGCGAAAGCGAAAGCGGATGGTATTAAATTAGTCGCGATTGCCGAAGCTGAGTCTATTCGAATTAAAGGTTTGGCAGAAGCCGAGGCTATCACGGCTAAAGCGAAAGCATTGGGTAATAATCCGTTAATTGTGAAACTGACTGAAGCGCAAAATTGGGATGGTAAATTACCTGCAACTATTTTAGGTAGCAGTAATATGCCGATTTTAGATATGAGAAGCACTAAAGATTAGGCTAAGCCAGTGTAGACTTTAGCTTAAGCCCGATTAGGTACTTAACGGCTGGAGTGATTTTTTTTAAAACGGCGATGTAATAATCGTCGTTTTTAGTTAGAATAAGCTTAACTTTAAAATGCCATAGCGGTTAGCACTCGCTAGGTATTTCAGTATATTTACCTAAACAAGTTCTTTCATGTCAGAGCCTATGTCCAAGCCTATGTCAATACTGTCCGCTGATGAAGTCGCTATCAAAAAAAATTCACATCACTATCAAGATTTGATCCAGTTATTCGATACCAGTTTCTATAATTTGTATAATACGCGATTAGTTAAAGGTGGCGATGAGCCTATTTATATGCCGAATAATGAGCAATGTGATTTTAATCAGATTATTTTTGCTCATGGCTATTACGCTAGCGCCTTACATGAGATTTCTCATTGGTGCTTGGCAGGGGCTTCGCGGCGATTATTAGAAGACTTTGGCTATTGGTATATTCCTGATGGTCGTGATCAAAGCCAACAACAAGCATTTGAGCAAGTAGAGATTAAACCGCAGGCGATTGAATGGGCGTTATGTGTCGCTACAGGAAAAGCCTTTGATGTTTCTAGTGATAATCTGCTGGGTAACGGCGAAACTGACCGAGTGGCGTTTAAAGCTAAGGTGTACCAACAAGTGCTTGCCTATCTTGAATACGGTTTTCCAAACGATGCAGCAAGATTTATTATCGCTTTAACAAATTATTATCAAACGCCTTGGCCTTTAGTCTCTGAGCATTTTAAATTTTCAGACCATGAATATTTTTGAAAGTAATGTTATTAAAAGTAATGTCATTAAAATTAAAATCCTCAGCAGAACACGTGTCTTTGAAATAAATGTACGGAAAATTTATGAGATTAATTAATGAAACAATTTAAGTTAGGCTTAGTCATTAATCCTATTGCGGGTATTGGTGGTAGTGTGGCATTAAAAGGTAGCGACGGTATTGGCATTGCGGAACAAGCGATTGCGCTTGGCGCTACGGCAAAGTCAAACAGTAGGGCATCGCTGGCGTTAGAAATATTGCTCCCTTACAAAGAAAATATCATTATTTATACCGCTGCTGGCGATATGGGCGAGCATACAGCTAAAGCGTTAGGCTTTAACACTCAAGTGGTATATAAAGTTGAAAATAGGCTTGAAGATAGGCTTACCACAGAGCTTGATACTGAGCAGGCAGTCACCGCATTAATCACTAAAGATATTGATTTACTGTTATTTGCTGGCGGTGATGGCACTGCACGTAATGTGTGCCATATTGTTGAAGACAAGTTTCCAGTATTGGGCATTCCAGCCGGTTGCAAAATTCATTCAGGTGTTTATGCTATTACGCCTAAAGCCGCTGGGCGAGTGGTCGAATTGATGATAACGAATCAATTAGTGAGCTTAACCGATGCTGACGTTATGGATATTGATGAAAGTTTATTTCGCCAAGGCATAGTAAAAGCAAAGCGCTTTGGAGAAATGCAAGTACCATCAGAGTTACGTTATATTCAAGCGGTTAAATCGGGTGGTATAGAGTCAGACGAGTTGGTGTTACAAGATATTGCTGCGGATGTTATCGCTAAAATGGATGACGAGCTATTTATTATTGGCTCAGGCTCTACCACGGCTTTTGTTATGGAAGAGTTGGCGCTTGAAAATACTTTACTGGGCGTCGATGCGATAAGCGAGCAAGCCTTAATCGCTAGTGATTTGACTGAACCTCAGCTTTGGCAGTTAATTCAGCCTTATGCACAAGGTAAAGTTAAACTGCTTATTACCTTAATTGGTGGTCAAGGTCATATATTTGGCCGCGGTAATCAACAATTGAGTCCACGTGTTATTCGCGCTATAGGTAAAGAAAATATTATTATTATCGCAACAAAAGCAAAATTGAATGCGCTGCAAGCTAGGCCTTTAATTGCTGACACCGGCGACAGCGAACTCGATATGGTTTTGTCAGGCTATTTGGCGGTTATCACAGGTTATAATGATCAAGTATTATACCCGGTTGCTAGCCCGCAATAATAAATAGCTCTCCTGAACAAACGTTAAATATATTAAAAGTAGACGCAGTTGAAAAACGAGTCTACATGAATTTGGAATTAAGTATGCAATTTGAAAACCTTACTGCGTTATATCACTTTTTAGATGAACAAGTTACACAAGATGTCAGCGGCGATGATTTATTTGCCGGGAGTTATTTAAGAGGATTTATTAGTTTAGCGGGCAGTGAATATGGCGATGAGTCACAAGTGTTAACGCAAGCGTTAGCGATAAATATTAGTGAGAAGTTACAAGTTGCTCGTACTGAGCTTACGCCACAAGATCACCAAATTGTACAAGATTATTGGCTAGGATTAAAAACGGCTTTTACAGCGTAAGTTTACAACGTAAGTTTTACAGCGTAAGTTTTATTACCGTCAGTTTGAAAAAAGCAGCTTTCATTTTGAATTAGCTGCTTTTTTTTAGATTTAAGTCGAGAAACTCAATCGAATTTACGACGAATAATGTCTCGAATAACAAAGCGATTTGGCGCCAGGTTAAATAACTGTTCATTATTTAGTGGATAGGGTGTACCACAAATATCAGCGGTTAAAATATCGGCCAATAAAGGCGCGGTACAAAGTCCTCGCGCCCCTAATCCAGTTAACATATAAAGATTTTCAATCACGGGTGCTTGTTGATTATAGCGCCAACGTTTATCTTTACTTAAGTGCGGGAATTGCTGCTTATGGCCAGCAATGTCAGGCATAGCACCTACCATTGGCAAGTGATCCGGCGTCATACAACGTAAGCGCGCTTTGCTACTGAAAATATCTCTACTTTGCCATTGTGTTAAACCCGGTAAGCATTTATCTAGCATAGCAAGATTAAATTGGTCTTCTTCGGCTTTGTTGTCGATATCAAAGCTGTGCTTTTGAAACGTTGCTCCGATGCAGTGTAGGTTTTTATTCGCCGGTGTTAAATAACCTTTATGGCAAATAACGGTCGCTAGTTTGGCAATTTTTTCATTACTGGTCATGTTACTGACCTGGCCACGTACAGACGTGAAGGGTAATTGCTCAATCAGGTTCAAGGGTATGCCTTGGGCGCCGCCACAATAGATAATAACATTGGCTGGATAATTATCCGTATCACTGTGTAGTAACCATTTACCTTGAGCTTGTTGGCTAATTTCATTAATTTTACAACCGGTTTCAATGCGCAAGCGATGACTTAACTCAGCTGCCTTAAATATTTGCTTTACCAGTTGAGCAGGTGCTATCCAGCCCGCTTTAGGAAAGAATAGCCCGCCATGATCAAGGGCTATGTCTGCTAATGCGCTAGCTTGGTTTTTATCAACACTATGAATTAAACTTTTTGGCCAAACACTAGAGCCTGCTATATGTTGCTGACGCAATGCTAAAGCGGGTTTATAGGATATTTCTAACAGGCCGCACCAGTCGTGATCAAAGTGAAACCCTTGCTCACTAATACTTTTATAATAAGTGAGTGCTTGCTCAAAAGCTTGTTGATAAAATAGGCTAATATCATCGGCTTTTTGATGAATAAGTGGGTATAGTGCGGCAATATTATTACTCGATGCGCCTTGAGCAACACTGAAGTCTTGGCAATATACTGTTACTTTAACCCCAGCTTTTGTTAAGGCATAGGCGGCACATGCTGACGCTATACCACCCCCGATAATACTGACATGTTGCGGTTTGTTCACTATAGGGCGTTGCTGATAACCTTTGCCTGAAAGAGGATTTTGCTGAAACACCGCGCTAAGCATTTCATTTTTTTTACCTATAGCAGGGCGTTTTTCAACCCGAAAACCGGCAGCAACAAGTTGGCGTTTAACTTCTCCTGATACCGTAAAGGTGGCTAACGTTGCTTGCTCCTTTGATAAGCGTGTGATTTGCTTAAAAAGCGCTTCGTGCCACATTTCAGGGTTTTTGGCGGGTGAAAAACCATCAAGGAACCAAGCGTCAACCTGTGTGGAAGTATGCACTTTTTTCTCGTTTCCCAGCTGAGCTAAACCTTGTGTGGCATCGTTAAATATTAGCTGGAGTGTGACTGAGCCCTCAAGAAAACTTAGCGTAATATCTTTATCAAAACCTTCAGGGTATTGTGTAATAAGTTGTTGACTGTATTCTTTAAGTTGCGGAAAAATCGCTAACGATTGTGCCAGTTGCTGTTTTGATAAGGGATATTTTTCGACACTAATAAAGTGCAAAGCACTCACTTTAGCTGGCGCTGTATTTTGCTGGTGAGCGGTTGATTTTATTTGGTCAAATACCGCTAGGGTCAATAAAAAATTTAATCCCGTACCAAAACCCGTTTCAGCAATGACAAATTTTTCTGGGTACTGGGCTAGTCTTGCTTTAAGATTATTGCCATCAATAAAAATACATTCACTTTGGCTAGTACCATGGTTGCTATCAAAATAAATATCTTCAAACTGGCTTGAATAAGGTGAACCGTCACCCTCAAAGGTAATTTTTGTTTGAACAATCACAATATTAACGTCTTCCGTTGGAGGTGAAAAAAGGTTATTTTATCTAGTATTACAAAATACTGTCATAAAATGAAAAAAATTCAGTGTACAAGTGTACGCTGGACAGACCAGTATAGGGGGCAAAAGTATGTATGATACGCCCAGATTTTTTAATTGAATATGGTTATTAATATGAAACGTGTAGTTATCACCGGATTAGGTATTGTATCAAGTATTGGTAATGATACAGAAGAAGTATTAGCGTCGTTAAAAACAGGGCGTTCAGGTATTACCCGTTCTGAAAGTTTTGCTGAAATGGGTTTGCGTAGTCAAGTTTGGGGCAAGCCTGACATTGAAGTAAAAGACCACATTGACCGTAAAGCCTTACGCTTTATGGGTGAAGCTTCAGCTTTTGCTTACATAGCCATGGATCAAGCGATTAAAGATTCAAAATTAACACCAGATCAAGTCTCAAACTTCCGCACAGGTATTGTGGCGGGCTCTGGTGGTGCTTCTTCAGAAAACGTCGTTAAATCAGCAGACACACTGCGTGAAAAAGGCGTTAAACGTGTTGGGCCTTACGCGGTACCAAAAACCATGTCGAGCACCATTTCTGCCTGTTTGGCAACACCGTTTAAAATTTTAGGCGTTAACTATTCAATTAGTTCGGCTTGTGCTACCAGTGCCCATTGTATTGGTCACGCGGCTGAGCTTATTCAACTAGGTAAGCAAGATGTAGTATTTGCCGGTGGCGGTGAAGAAGTTCATTGGTCATTAGCTATGATGTTTGACGGCATGGGCGCGTTATCTTCTAAATACAATGATACACCTGAGCTAGCTTCACGTACCTATGATGCAGACCGTGACGGTTTTGTTATTTCAGGTGGCGGCGGTATGGTTGTTGTTGAAGAGCTTGAGCACGCTTTAGCGCGTGGCGCGCATATTTACGCTGAGATTGTTGGCTACGGTGCAACATCAGACGGCTTTGATATGGTGGCACCAAGTGGTGAAGGCGCTATTCGTTGTATGCAACAAGCTATGCAGGGTGTTGACGCGAAAGTTGATTATTTAAATACCCATGGCACCTCTACGCCAGTAGGTGATGTTAAAGAGCTTGGTGCGATTCAAGCGGTATTTGGTGATGATTCTCCAGCCATTAGTGCCACTAAAGCCATGACAGGTCATGCTTTGGGTGCCGCTGGTGTTCATGAAGCGATTTTTTCATTATTGATGATGGAACATAGCTTTGTTGCGCCATCTATTAATATCAATACCTTAGATGAAAAAGCTGAAGGCTTAGACATAGTTACTGAAAAGCGTGACATGGAGCTGAACTTAGTGATGTCAAACAGCTTTGGTTTTGGTGGCACAAACGCCACACTGGTTATGCAAAAGTATAAATAAAACCGCATTAATTGGCTTTTAGCCCAAACTGTTTATCAAGCCGCTAATTTTAGCGGCTTTTTTATATTCAGGACAATGGCATGGTGCGATCACCTGACCGCTCTTAGACATCCTGTCTTTTAGGTATGAGTACATCTTTGTATGTCGAAGAATAATTATACCAATTTCATTAATTAGGTGGTCTACTTTATACGCAGGAAAAATGGCCAAATATAAGGCATTTATTTAATAACTAGTTGTTCTAATTATTAAATAAATAACGCAGTAGTGGGTTATTTTAACCAGTAAAAATGATCAGATAATTAGTGAGATTGGTATTCGCTTTTATGATTGCGAAAAAAGCTAAGTAAGGACATCCAAGGCTGCGGAGCATTAATAGATTTAGGTCATTACTCCGACACTATTCCTACATTAGGCTAATGACCTAGATCTAGGTCAGCATATATAGCTTGCTAACATATACTTAAGCCTAAAGTATTAGAAAATTGGCTAAATAACCTAGCCATCGATATTCTTTTTAGCTTAGATTTTCGTTACAATAGCCATCTTGTCTGTTATTAATTGTGTCTGCCTATTATGCCTCATTGTATTGTTGAGTATTCTGCAAAAATTATCGAAAGTTTACCCGTAGAACAGCTAATGCATGCTGTTTATAAAGGTGTAAACCAAAGTGAATTATTTACGGCAGCTGATATTAAAGTTCGAGCATGTGCTTATGATGACTTTTATCTGCCGGGTGCTGAGCAAGTCTTTGTCCATGTCAATTTAAAAATATTATCAGGGCGTGATTTATCACAGCGTAAAAAACTGACTGAAAGTGTTAGCAATCAACTTGAACGCTTGGGTATTGAAGAGGCGGTAATTACGGTTGAAGTAACAAAAATTGAAAAAGAAAGTTATATTAAGAAAGTCACATTAACGGCGTAAACCCTGTCGTCATACTTTTATGACTTTCTGATGAATTGGAAACGCTAAATGAATATTTTTTATGATGAAAATATGCCGTTTGCGGCGGATTTTTTTGCTGATTTAGGCGTGTTAACAGCATTTTCTGGCCGCGATTTGTCGGCAGCTGATATTAGTGATGCTGACGTGTTATTAGTGCGTTCAATCACTAAAGTCAATGAAGCCTTGTTGCAAAATAATAAAACCTTAAGTTTTGTCGGTACTGCAACCATTGGCGTTGATCATATAGATCAAGACTATTTAGCCGATCGAGCGGTTAACTTTTGTTCTGCACCGGGTTGCAATGCCGTCTCTGTCGCTGAATATGTTCTGAGTGCCTTAGTCGTATTAGCAGAGCGATATTTAATAACCTTATCAGGGTTAACCGTCGGCATTGTTGGCGCAGGTAATACTGGCTCAAGGTTAAGTGAGAAGTTATCGGCTTTAAATATTAAGCATGTTTTATGTGATCCTATACTGGCTGAAAATTCAGTGGATAAACGAAATTTTGTTACCCTTGAGCAAGCGTTAAGTTGCGACGTGGTTTCGCTACACGTGCCCTTAACTCGCACCGGTCCGAATTCGACTTATCATTTATTGGATGCCGGCCGATTAGCTCAATTTAAAGCTAATCAAATACTGATTAATGCTTGTCGGGGTGAAGTTATCGACAATGCTGCTTTATTGAAAATCAAGCAGCAAGGACATACGTTAAAGCTGGTATTAGATGTGTGGGAAAATGAACCCAATATATTATCCGCTTTAATCGCGTATTGTGACATTACCACCGCGCATATTGCTGGTTATAGCTTAGAAGGAAAAGCGCGTGGCACAGAAATTCTCTATCAGGCATTATGCCGACAGCTAGATATTTTGCCAAATAAGCAGCTTACTGACTTTTTACCGATATCGGCAATTGGCACTATTGAAATTAAACAAGAATTTGATGAAATACTGTTAAACCAGCTAGTAAAAATGGTATACGATGTTAGGCGTGACGATGCAATTTTTCGTCAACAAATTAATATTCAAGGATTTGACCATATTCGTAAAACTTACCCGACTCGCCGGGAGTTTTCGTCAATAACTGTCAACTTGAATAACGCGTCGAGTTTAGATGTGCCACATCAGCTTGGCTTTAATAAATAAACTGGATAAAAAGAGAGAGGAACATGGCACAGAAATTTGATGTTTGCGTACTAGGAGCAACGGGTTTAGTTGGTAAAACAATTATTGAAATACTAGAACAGCGCGACTTTCCCATTAATAAGCTTTACCCATTAGCGAGCGCTCGTTCAGCGGGTGAATTTATTGACTTTAAGGGTGAAAGTATTGAAGTTTTAGATGCCGACAATTTTGATTGGAGCCAAGCACAAATTGGTTTCTTCTCAGCTGGCGGTGAAATATCGGCAAAGTATGCGCCAATAGCGGCTAATGATGGCTGTATTGTTATCGATAATACCTCTGAGTTTCGCTATGACGCTGATATTCCATTAGTTGTACCGGAAGTTAATCCACAAGCATTAGCTGAATACCGTAACCGCAATATTATTGCTAACCCGAATTGTTCAACCATTCAAATGATGGTGGCATTAAAGCCTATCTACGATGCCGTAGGTATTTCACGGGTTAATGTTTGTACTTATCAGTCAGTTTCTGGTGGTGGTAAAGCGGCTATGGACGAGTTAGCTAAGCAAACTGCAGACTTATTGTGTGGCAAGCCGGTCGAGCCGAAAAATTTCTCTCGTCAAATTGCTTTTAATGTTATTCCACAAATTGATGTATTTCTTGAAAATGGTTATACCAAAGAAGAAATGAAGATGGTTTGGGAAACCCAGAAAATATTGGGCGATGACAGTGTAATGGTTAACCCAACAGCTGTGCGTGTACCGGTATTTTTTGGTCACGGTGAATCACTGCATATTGAAACTAACTCACCTATTTCTGCTGAAGAAGTTAAAGAGTTACTGAGCAAAGCACCAGGTATAGTGGTTTGTCACAAAGATGAAGACTTTCCAACGCAAATTACTGATGCTAGCGGTAAAGATGAAACTTTTGTTGGTCGCATTCGTGAAGACATTAGCCACAACAGTGGTATTAATATGTGGATAGTTGCCGATAACGTACGTAAGGGCGCCGCAACGAACAGCGTTCAAATTGCTGAGTTATTAATTAAAGAGCACCTTAGCGAGTATTAAACGCTAAGTAATAGCTTTACTAAAGAAACTTGAAAACCCGTCGTTATCATAAACGTCGGGTTTTTTGTTTTTATAGTCACTATACCGATTTGATTAAATAAGTGATGACCTTTTCATCAGGAAAAATAGCTAAATACCAGGCATAAAATTTAGTCAGCACTTATTGACCTTATAAATTTTATAACGCCGTATTTTTTCATTTTAAGCCTTAAAAATGAACAGGTAGTCAATCAACCTGATATTACAACTTGGTATTATTTAACTTTTATTAAATTAACGATAAGATAAGTATTGTCGCGTTAATTTGATAATATAGTGAAAATTAGTGAGCATTTATCCAATTATCTAGCAGCAATGATTAAGAACTGGAATGATTTTTGCTCTAAAACCTCATAGCTTGGTCCCGTCATTGTATTGGCGCATAATTATTATAAATAGGAAATTTTAATGCAAACATTGTTACGCCTGTGCCTATGGCAGGTACTTATTATTAGCATTAGCTGTTTTAGTCTACCTATTTCTGCTGACGATGGTATACGTATTCGTGGCCCACAATCGACAGATGCTTTTCCTTATGACCGTTATGGCCCGATTGTAGGCAAAGATACTTTATGGAATATTGCGCTGCAAGTGCGGCCAGACTCGGGTTTGTCTGTTTATCAAGTGATGCAAGCACTGTATGAAAATAATCCTGACTCTTTTAAAGATAAAAATTTAAATCACATGATCAATGGTCAGTATTTAAAAATCCCCTCAATTGCAGCAATGAGAGCCATTAACCCTGAAGGCGCACAACAAAAATCAGTTAGTGATGATAAAGCTTGGCAAAAGAAAGTGCTCAAAATAGCCCCTAACAAAGTGCGGCCGTCAGAAGAAACCTCGGTGAATAAAAAAGACTTAGATGATGCTAAATCAGAAATCAATGTGCAGTTACAGGCGATAGACAGTTCTCAACAGCAAAGATTCGCCACCATTCAGAATGATGTTTTAGATTCAATCGATGGCTTACAAAGTCTACTAAAAGAGAATGAAGCATTACGTCAACGCCTTACCAGCTTTACTGACCAACTGGGCGTTATGCAGAACGAAGTAGCTAAAAGCAAAGAAATAAAAGTGCAGATGGACGATATGATCTCACTACAACAAGCCTTACTGGCAAAAGCTGAAGCTAGAGAGCAAGCTTTATTATTAGAAAAACAAAAAGCTGATCTCGAAGAAGGTAGCTTGATGTCAAGCACATGGTTTGTTGTGTTAATGGCAACCTTACCTGCCATATTAGTGTTGTCATTTTTAGCTTTTTTATACCGACGTAAAGCTAGTAGCGAAAATGTTGTGCCTACAAAGAAAGAAAAAATCGTTGAACCGACAACTAAGCCGACAACCAAACCGATAAATGAACCAGAGTCTACAAGTGTAGACGATGAATTAGCGCTTGATGAACTTTCACTCGACGATGAATTATCAATGGATTTATCAGAGAATGATGAAGGTGATAATGATTTATTTTCCGATGACTTAGATGATTTAGACGAGCTCGAAGATATTTCTTTAGACAATGACTCGGAAACTATTTCTTTAGATGATGACATTGTTGAAGGTGAAGCCTTAGAAGGTGGTCAGTTAGACCAAGGCGACTTAGACTCCTTGTTTGCAGGATTAGAAGACGAACCGAGTACGGACGATGATACAAAGCTTGATTCAGACCAAATTGATCAAAGTGAATTAGATAGTCTATTGGCTGAGAGTGCTGAAAGTACGAAAAGTGAGTCAACAGCAAGTGACAACTCTGAAACCCTGAACGAGCCAGAAGATGTTGACGCTTTGTTGGATACCGCCAGTGAAGATATAAGTGAAGTATCAGCCCCTGAAAATACGCCACCAGAAGCGACAAGTGAAGTATCAAGCACTGATGACACTGATACATTAGAAGACTCGATAAATGATCAAAGTGATACGTCAGCAGCCAATAACCAAAAAGCGGAAGATACTGCACCAGAAGAGACTGATGACGTATCAGTCCCCGATGATATTGATGCACCGGTAGACTCGGTAAATGATCAAAGTGATACGTCAGCAGCCAATAACCAA
This sequence comes from Colwellia sp. MB3u-45, assembly GCF_014077005.1. Taxonomy (GTDB): domain Bacteria; phylum Pseudomonadota; class Gammaproteobacteria; order Enterobacterales; family Alteromonadaceae; genus Cognaticolwellia. The sequence goes on from NZ_JACGVC010000044.1 coordinate 260,665, forward strand.
AAAGTGGAAGATACTGCAGCAGAAGAGACTAATGACCTATCAGCCCCCGATGATATTGATGCACCGGTAGACTCGGTAAATGATCAAAGTGATACGTCAGCAGCCAATAACCCAAAAGTTGAAGATACTGCAGCAGAAGAGACTAATGACCTATCAGCCCCCGATGATATTGATGCACCGGTAGACTCGGTAAATGATCAAAGTGATACGTCAGCAGCCAATAACCAAAAAGCGGAAGATACTGCAGCAGAAGAGACTAATGACCTATCAGCCCCCGAAGATATTGATGCATTGGTAGACTCGATAAATGATCAAAGTGATACGTCAGCAGCCAATAACCCAAAAGTTGAAGATACTGCAGCAGAAGAGACTAATGACCTATCAGGCCCCGATGATATTGATGCACTGCTAGACTCGATAAATGATCAAAGTAACACTTTACCAGTCAATGACCAAAAAGTTGAAGAAGATAACTTAGCCGCGAAGACAAGTGAAGTATCAGACCCTGATGATATTGATGCTTTGTTAGACGCAATAAATGACACAGACGAAGAAGCGAACAGTGAAGTATCAGATCCTGATGATATTGATGCCTTATTAGATTCAATAAATGACACAGACGAAGAAGCGAGCAGTGAAGTATCAGACCCTGATGATATTGATGCTTTGTTAGACGCAATAAATGACACGGGCGAAGAAGCGAGCAGTGAAGTATCAGACCCTGATGATATTGATGCTTTGTTAGACGCAATAAATGACACGGGTGAAGAAGCGAGCAGTGAAGTCTCAGATCCTGATGATATTGATGCCTTATTAGATTCAATAAATGACACAGACGAAGAAGCGAGCAGTGAAGTATCAGATCCTGATGATATCGATGCTTTGTTAGACGCAATAAATGACACGGGCGAAGAAGCGAGCAGTGAAGTATCAGATCCTGATGATATCGATGCTTTGTTAGACGCAATAAATGACACGGGCGAAGAAGCGAGCAGTGAAGTATCAGATCCTGATGATATCGATGCCTTATTAGATTCAATAAATGACACGGGCGAAGAAGCTAGCAGTGAAGTATCAGACCCGGATGATATTGATGCTTTATTAGACGCAATAAATAACACGGGTGAAGAAGCTAGCAGTGAAGTATCAGACCCTGATGCAACTGCAACAACAAGTAATCCGGCTACAGCATTAGCAAGTGAGAATATCAGTAACGACGATATTGCTACTTCAGCGCCATCGGATAATGAAAATATAGCACTGATTAATAATTTTACTGATGAATATGTACAATCATTTTTAGGTACAGACTTTAGTGAACAATCGAATGAGAGTGTTGACGAAGCAGAGGTTGTTGAGCCGCAAAAAAACACAATCACAGAGAGTAAAACTGAAAACTCAACGGCTAACAACGAAGAAATTTCAGATGATTTTGATTTCGATATTGACACTCTTATTGATGAAGTCAACCAAACGCCTGAAGCGAGTGACGCACCATTAGATATTGGTGATGATATTCTTGATACTACATTATTTGATAAAGAGTTTGATAAAGAATTTGATAGCGATTCAGATAGCGAATTGGCAAGTGATTTGCTCAGTGAAAATACTGAAAATAAAGCGGCAGAGCAAGCTAGCAGCGCTACTGATGAAGAAGACTTACCAGCATCATCTGGCGACTTCGACGAATCAACTTTAGCCAATTTGCTCAATGATGAAAAAGATAGTGATGATATGGTGGAATTATCACCAGATTTTACTGATAGCAATGTCTTAGCTGATTTACTCTCTGGTCATGATGACACTGCACCGAGCGCTGCTAAAAACACTACAAAGAGCAACGCTGAAGAAGTTAATGGTATGAAAGAGCTTGATAACTTAGATTTTGATGACTTATTGGCCAATATTGAAGAAGAAAGTAGTCAACCTGCCAGTGATATTGGTAATGATGATTTTGACATCGGTGATGACTTTGACATAGGTGATGACCTAGAGACAGTTGAGGAAGATATAGCGCCAACAAAAGATAATTCGGATAACAAAACTGCAGATAAAGATTTTATTTCTGTAGATTCTTTGTTATTTAATAGTCTATCAGATGGTGAGCCAAGTGAACCTTATGAAAAAATGAATATTGATGTCGGTTTGAGTGAATTTCCTGAGTTTTCAGGTGATCTCACCGAAGACGATATTGATGATGACAATGGTATTGCGGCAAAATTAGATTTGGCTAAGGTGTATCTTGAGATTGGTGATGACGATAACGCCGAAGTGATTTTACTCGATGTTATTAAACAGGGCGATGTACAACAACAATTTGATGCACAGCAACTATTAGACAACCTAAAAGACTAACTAAGCTGTAGTATTTTAGCTTGGGTAAAAAGGCTGCAACTTGCAGCCTTTTTTGATCCTTTTATCGACAGAGCCATTGCATCAATAACAGGCATATAGCCGTTTAAACTCTTACCTTAAAGCTCATTAGGAAACTCTAATCATAGCGCCAATTGATAAACTATATGAATGTACACAGCAGAGCAACGTGAGCGTCCGGAAAACTGCACATTTTCCTCGTTAATTTTTCATTCTAAAGTTACTCCCAGTTAGCTCATTGGAACAACTTATGTATCGTAAAACTTTTGATGACTGGAAAAACCAATAGCATAAACTTATTCGCTTCGTTGAAGATGGCAATCTATCAATTGATAATAACCGTGCCTAACGTGCGGTAAAACCCTTTGTGATAGGTAGAAAAAAATTGCTTGTTCTCAAATACCGCTAATGGCGAAAAAGCCAGTGGGATGTTGTATTCCATAATAGAAACAGCCAAAGCGAACGACTTAATTTTCTTTGACTATATGCACATTAATTTGAGCAACTAAGTCAAAAACCTATTGATATTAATCCACTGATACCCTGGAATGTAAAACTTGGCTAGGTGTCGATTGCCAGACGCTCACCATTAAGTGACCAATAAATTGGTTCAATTACTGTAGCAGCTCCTGTTGAGCTATCTTTTTCCGTTCAGTTAGCCGCTATTTATTCGCTTTCCTCTTTGACAGTTACATTGCTGTCACATTAAGTACACAAAAATAACGCATTGCTGTCATTTATCAACCGTACGATAACGAAAATAATTTATTCACTATTACATTTTTTCAACTACTTTCTACGGAGCAGAGCTAAATGCACATAAAAAACCTATTCAAAATAAGTACCATTGCAGGCGCGCTAATATTAACCGGTTGCGGCGGAGATATTAATTTATCATCCGATGTTGATAATTCTGCTGGAGACAATGTTATCAATAATCCTGCTCCAAGCACCCCTATTAATGTGGCTTTACCTGGCAAAACTAACTCTGCCTTGAGTGGTCAAGTTTCTCAAGTAATTGGTTTTGATGTTAACGTACAAACCTTAGATGGTGAAATTAGCGAAGATATGACGCTTGTTGCCTCTACTAATGGTGCACCGGTTTTTTATGCGATTAGCGGTCCGTTAGAAGTGAAAGCGGGTGCAACCTTAAGTATCGAGCCAGGGGTAGTATTATTTGGTCAATCAGGTGGTGATTATTTAGTTGTTCATCGCGACGCAAAAATTGATGCCAGCGGCACAAGTACAAAACCTATTATATTTACCTCACTGCAAGATGTTATCGGTGAAACGACAGCAGCTGGTCAATGGGGTGGTCTAGTGCTGTTAGGTAGTGCACCAACAAACAAATGTCCCACTGATGACAGCGCGTGTTCATTGCAAGTTGAAGGCGCTAAAGAAGGAGCGGTATTTGGTGGTACTGACTGGGAAGATAATTCAGGTATATTGAAATATGTGGTCGTAAAATATGCTGGCTTTGAAATAGCCCCTGATAACGAATTAAACGGTATCACCTTTGGTGGTGTTGGTTCAGGTACCACGGTTGATTACGTGCAAGTGCACTCAAACGCGGATGATGGTGTTGAATTTTTCGGCGGTGCAGTGCAAATTAAACATTTAGTGCTAACTGCTAACCAAGACGATAGTATCGACTGGGACAATGGTTTTCGGGGTAAAATTCAGTTTGCTTATATTGAACAAGACAAAAATTCAGGCCCAGGCAATCGCGGCATTGAAGCAGACAATAATGGTTCAAATCCTAGTATCGAACCACAATCTAATCCAACCTTATCAAATTTAACCATTATTGGTAATAATTTCAAAGGCACAGCTAACGACTCTGAAGGTATATATTTACGCGAAGGCACAGCAGCAAAAATATTCAATACTGTTGTTACTGGCCCAAGCGAAATGGGTGAATGTTTAGAATTTGAAGGTGGCAGCACCTCATCGGTAACTGTTGATAATGCCAATAGCGCCAAAATAGTCATGCAAAACGTGGTAATGGCTTGTAGCAACGGTGAAAACTTTAAAAACTCAAAAGCAGCTGACGGTTCAGTGCTGTTAGACCTTGAAGCTTGGTTCTTGGCTGAGTCTTCAAACAGTATCAGTACATCTATATTGTTAGATGAAAGCGGTCAGCCTGATAGCAATTCACCCTTAGTGGGTACGGGTCAAAATGTAGCAAACACCCAAGACGGCTTTTTTGACTCAGTGGATTATATTGGCGCAATATCAAGCACTAATGATTGGCGTCAAGGTTGGGCATTTGGCTTTGGTGGTGGCGTAGTTACCGCCGCAGCACTTGTACAAGGTTGCCCAACAGGTACTACCGCCATTTCTCCTATCGACGGTGTCACGACCACCTGTCAACTCACAGGTCACCTTACTGCAGATTTAACCTTAACGGCTAAAAATGTTTACGCATTAAATGGTCCAGTATTTGTGGGGAACGACAAAGCGGATTCTGCGGTATTAACCATAGAAGCAGGAACTACTATTTATGGCCGTTCAGGTGCTGACTATTTAGTAGTTAGCCGTGATTCAAAAATTCAAGCTAACGGCAGTCAAAGCAAGCCCATCACCTTCACTTCAAGTGAAGATCTTAAAGGAGAAGCTACATCAGCGGGGCAATGGGGCGGTTTAGTCTTGTTAGGTAATGCCCAATCCAATAAGTGTCCTACCGATGGCAGTGCTTGTTCATTACAAGTGGAAGGCGCTGAAGAAGGTGCTGTATTTGGTGGCAGCGATGACAGCGATAGTTCGGGAACTTTGCGTTATGTAGTGGTTAATCATGCGGGTTTTGAAATTGCGCCAGATAACGAATTGAACGGTATCACCTTTGGTGGTGTTGGCTCAGGCACAACGGTTGAATACGTGCAAGTTAACGACAACGCTGACGATGGTGTTGAGTTCTTTGGTGGCACAGTCAATGCGAAATACTTAGTATTAACCTCAAACCAAGATGATGCTTTGGATTGGGATAATGGTTTTCGCGGTAATCTGCAATATGTCTTGGTAAAAGCAAATCCGGACAATGGCCCAGCAAATCGTGGTATTGAAGCGGATAACGACGGTTCAAATCCAAGTAGGCTGCCACAGTCTAATCCAACGATCGCCAACATGACTATTATCGGCAATAACTTTAAAGGTACGTCAAGTGACTCTGAAGGAGTTTATTTACGCGAAGGCACTAAAGCTCAGCTTTTTAACTTTGTGGTAACTGGCACAGCAGATATGGGTGAGTGCTTTGAAATTGAAGGTGGCAATACCTCTTCAGTGACAGTTGACCAAGCGGTTGCTGGCGAAACAGTGATTGCTAACTCAGTATTTGCCTGTAGCGAGAATTTCAAAAATGCAAAAGAGGCCGATGGTTCAGTGTTATTAAACACCAGTGATTGGGTATTAAACAGTAATCTTGATAACAGTACCGCCGCTAGTATGACCGATGTGGTTAACGGTATCTTCACAACAGATACTACAACGGCTAAAGACTTTACCGGTCATGCGTTCTTCAATAATGCCACCCATATAGGTGCGGTTACTGCTGACAACGATTGGACTCAAGGATGGACTGTAGGTTTAGAATAAGTTGTTAATAATCTAAACATTGCCGCCAACATACGTGTTGGCGGCAACATTAATTAGGGCATTTGTTATTACCTTTAATGCCTCGTTAACTCACAGTTTGCGAATAAGCAGCTTTTCCTATTGATGGACAGCCATTCATATGAGGTTAAAAATGAAAACTAAATCAAACCGTTTCTCTTTATCACACATTGCACTTGGCGTGCTAAGCAGTTTGATCGCTTTGCATGCCTCTGGGCAAGAAACAACCGAGCAAGTGGTTACATCCGACACTGAAGTTAGCGACCAAGTGACTAACAATGCGCTCGAAAACGCCGCCATTGAAGAAGTCGTTGTTAAAGCCAGTCGCTTAAAAGGAACTGCCAGCGCGGTCATTGCAGAGCGAAAAAATCAGGCGTTTATTGCTGATATTTTAGGGGCAGAGCAAATATCAAGAACGGGTGACAGTGATGCCGCCGCGGCGCTTAGACGTGTTACCGGTTTAACGCTAGTTGATGGGAAATTTATTTACGTACGTGGTTTGGGTGAGCGTTACTCCAGCACCCAGCTAAACGGTGCCGCTGTGCCTAGTCCAGATCCCACTAGAACTATTATCCCATTGGATTTGTTTCCTGCACTTATCATAGAGACTTTATCGGTACAAAAATCTTACTCGCCGTCTATGCCGGCCCATTTTGGTGGCGGTAATGTTGATATTCGCTTAAAAACTATTCCCAAGAACTTTATCTTTAGTTTGGCGGGAAATTTTGGTGGAAATACTGACAACATTGGCGAAGGCTTTGGTTATCAAGGCGGAGGTAACGACTGGCGTGGCAAAGATGATGGTACTCGCGCAGCACCTGCAGCATTAAAGAAATTATGGAACAATTACAATTCACTCAATGGTCTTTCGCAAGAGAAAAATCGCCAAATTGCCGCCGATCTTAACCGTGACTACGACCCAGTAGACGATAAAGTGGCCCCTGATTTTGGTGTTGATGCGACCTTGGGTGACACTTTTACCTATAATGATTTTCGCTTAGGATATTTGGCCGCCTTGTCTTATGACAATCAATGGCAAGTATCTAAACAATATGAAGGGCAAGACTTTACCAATCAAGGTGATGGTATCTGGTCATTAGTGCGCGGTTTCGATAAAGTGGATGCCACCGAGCATTCAGTTAAATTTTCAGGTATGTTCAATTTTGGCATTGAATATAACTATAATCACCGCCTTGATTTTAGCTCATTAGTGTTGCGTGATACTCGCGATGAAATAAAAGACAAATTCGGTAATACCAATAACGTATTATTAAGTGATGGCTTGCGGGTACGCGATACCGAAGTGAATTATGAAGAGCGCCAAATGTTGGCTAATCAGGTGCGCGGTACTCACAACTTCCCCGCGTTGTGGAACATAGGGCTGGACTGGAAATACTCAAATGCCCGTTCGAATCGCTATGCACCAGGTAATATTTCCACCCGTTATATTCTGTCAGATGTTAACGAAGATGGTCTGTTTGATGTCGGCAATGAAAGTTCACTGCGCAAAGCTACCACAGCCTCTCGATACAGCTTTCAAAATCTGAATGACAAAGTTGAAAATTATGGTTTTAACCTCTCGTTGCCGCTTAGCTTCAAACAATTAGAAGTTGAGTTAAAAGCGGGTGCTGATTTTGTTGAAAAATCACGTGATGCGCTTGCCCGCAGAGTTGACGTAAATACGCTGGCGTTCGATGCACTTGATTTAACGGGTAGCCAACTGAACAGTATTTTGACCGATGAGGTCATACTCAATCAACCACTGCGAGGCAATGAGCAAATTATTCGCGATACTTCGGTGGCTGGTGATGATTATTATTCCGCACAGTTAGTGGATGCTTATTATGTTGAAGCTGATTTTTTCTTCAATAATCGCTGGCGAATTAGTGGTGGCGTGCGTTGGGAAGATTTCCGCCAAGTGGTGGCACCGTTAGACCCAGCGACTGGAAAATTTGATCTACCTTTACAACCGACCACAGCCGACTTAGAGAAACTTGCTTTTGCTGAAGAAGGTTTTTATCCGGCACTGGCATTGACCTATATTCCTGATACTGAAATGCAATATCGTTTTTCTTACGGTGAAACTACCGTGCGTCCTGATATTCGTGAAGTGGCTCCGGCCACTTATCTTGACCCACTGACTGGTTTCCCTATCGGTGGTACGCCTAGTGTCACTAGTACTGAGGTGAAAAACTACGATTTGCGTTGGGAATGGTATTTAAGTAGCGGTGAAAACCTGTCAGTTGGTCTGTTTTATAAAGATATGATCGACCCCATAGAGGCGGTGCAATCACCCTCTCAAGATGGTCCACCATTGATCCGAATCGCTAATGCGGAAAAGGGCGAAGTGTACGGGATTGAAATGGAATTTTTGAAAGACTTTAATTTCATCGGGCAGTGGGCTGAAAGTTTCTTCTTATCGGGTAACCTGACCTTAAGTGATTCTGAAATCACCATAGACACTCAAAAAGTGGTGGAGCAAACGGGCGTTTCAACTACCGTCACTAACCCAATTAGACGAATGACAGGCCATTCTAAATACGTGGTCAATTTGAATTTGGGTTACGACGCGCCTAACGGTAACCATTCGGCGACTTTAGCGTATAACGTTTCTGGTGCACGCATTATCATTCCAGGTATTGATGAAAAAGATGATGCTTATGAGCAACCATTCCATTCGTTGGACTTTATTTACACTTATTATCCAACGTATGCCTCAACGGTTAAGTTCAAAGTTAAGAACCTGTTAGACAAACAAAAAGAAATTACTTTTGAAAATACCTTGTTACGCAGCGAGTCTCGGGGTGTCGGGGTAGACTTGTCGTTAAAATGGGATTTCTAATGTAAGCGTCATGCTTGTCTTTAATTCATAAGGTCACTTCGGTGGCCTTTTTTTATGCGGGTAAGTTAAGTGTGTAAATTATAGCTGGAACTTACGGGCGCAATTGTTTTTCTGATTTGTTTGTTCTAACTATAAGAAAAAAATCATATTTTTGTTATTTAACAGAGATGAAATATTACTGCAACCTGAATGTCACAATGGGTAAGTAAGCTGCGCCTCATAGTAATAACGGTAAACAAACATATCCACACTAGGTGATTGTCTACCACTTTTAGCATTAACCGCAATAAGTAGGTTTTATTATGAAAACATCCCTAAAGGCGAAAATTAACTTGCTTATTAGTTTAAGTACACTGGTTTGTTCGTTATTTGTTAGTCAAGTTAATGCCCAGAGCGCTGAACTTACTGACGTTGTTAAAGCAGGTAAACAGCTCAACAAAACGGCGAGTCAGTCACAACAACAGATCAATAAGTTAAGTGATAAGACCTTGAGTAAATTACAGCAATTTAAAACTGTTAATAAGGAAATTCAGGGGTTAAATATTTACAACCAACAAATGCAAAGCCAGACCTCGAATCAACTGATTGAATTACAGCAAATTGCTCAGTCGATGAATCAGGTAAGTATTATCGAACGTCAGGTTTCACCCTTGATGTCGCGAATGATCTCTACTTTGGTTGAGTTTGTAAAATTAGATGTGCCATTTTTACCGATAGAGCGCAGTGAACGTATCGCGAGTTTAAATACCATGCTTAATCGCGCCGATGTTTCTGTATCTGAAAAATTTCGTCGAGTGTTAGCAGCCTATCAGGTGGAAGTGGATTACGGTCGCACTATCGAAGCCTATTCAGGTTTACTTGAGGTTGAAGGGAGTGAGCGCGACGTCGATTTTTTGCGCATTGGCCGGATAAGTTTGGTGTATCAAACGCGTGATGGTAATCACTTAGGGCGTTGGGACCAGACAAGTCAAAGCTGGCAAACACTGCCGAGTGATTACCGTTTGGGTGTTAACAAAGCGCTGCGCATTGCGCGCAAACAACTTGCCCCTGACTTGGTCTTAGTCCCATTACTTGTTAATAGCAGGGCCAATAACATAGCCAAGAGCACCTCAGCAAACCAAAACAGTGTGAATGAGTCGCCAACCGATAGGAATATAGGAACATATAATGAAGCGAATTAAAAAACCATTTTCTTGCCTAGTATTGGCATTAAGCACCCTGTTGGCAATGGCAAATACTGTTTTTGCAAAGCCAGCATCTGATTTAGATGATTTGTTGGCTCAAGTAGCAGCTGGACAAATTGCTCAAAATTCACAAAACAAAGCACGAGAAGCTCAGTTTAAGGCAAAGTTTAGCGAACAAGACCAATTACTGGTGCAGGCAAGTAAACAGCGTGATGAGCAAATTGATTTAAGTAACCAGCTTGAGCAAAACTTTCAAAACAACGAGCTTGCTTTGGCTGATCAAAGCGACGCCCTCAATAAAAGCCTAGGCGAATTAAAAGAATTGTTTGGGGTATTACAGCAAGTAGCGGGTGATACCAGGAGTAAGTTTGAAACCTCGGTAATTTCAGCAGAGTTTGAAGACCGTGGTGAATTCTTAGATGAGTTTGCGCAAAGCATGGGCTCAACATCGAAACTTGCATCGATTGAAGAAATTGAACGTTTATGGTTTGAATTACAACGTGAAATGACTGAAAGCGGTAAAGTTCAGCAATTTACCCGCGAAGTTGTTATAGCTAATGGTAAAAAAGTAAACCAAGAAATTACCCGTGTCGGTGGTTTTAACTTGATAGCCGATGGTAAATATCTTGAATATATTGATGAAACTGGCACGGTAGCCGAACTTATCAGACAACCCTCTGAGCGCTTTTTAACCACCACAACAGCCTTAAGTAACAGTGACGGTGATGTGGTGCCATTTGCGCTTGACCCCACTGGCGGCTCAATATTAGGTTTATTAGTACAGGCACCTGACATGCAAGAACGTATCGAACAGGGTGGTGCTATCGGTTACGTGATTTTAGGTCTTGGTTTGATTGGTTTGTTGATTGCTATACAACGTTTTATTAGTCTTTTTCTTACTGGCGCTAAAGTCAATCGCCAACTTAAATCTGATCAGGCATCAAGTGATAATCCGCTTGGCCGCGTGATGCTGGTTCGAGAACAAAATCCAACGGCGGATACTGAAACCCTCGAGCTAAAACTTTCTGAGTCAATACTGCGTGAAGTGCCAAAACTATCCAGTAAATTAACCTTAATAAAAATTATCTCAGTGGTTGCGCCACTAATAGGTTTATTGGGCACAGTGACTGGGATGATAAATACTTTCCAAGCCATCACTTTGTTTGGTACCGGCGATCCTAAATTGATGGCAGGCGGCATTTCACAGGCACTAGTTACCACAGTGTTAGGTCTAGTAGTTGCTATTCCTATGGTATTTATCTTTGCGCTATTAAACTCTCGTAGCCGCAACATTATCAATGTGTTGCAACTGCAAAGTGCTGGAATAATTGCCGAACGTGCGGAAAAAGGAGCGTAAACATGATTTGGTTCATGGAAATGATGAACGCAATCAGTGAATTTATGGACACTGGCGGTCTGGTGTTGACTGTGATTGCTTGGGTTATTTGTTTGATGTGGTTATTCATTTTTGAACGTTTTGCCTTTGTATATTTTGGCTATAAAGAGACCAAAAAAAAGTTACAAGCAAATTGGCAAGGGCGCAGTGAGCAAAAATCCTGGCACGCAGAACAAATTCGAACTGCGTTGATATCTCGCGGCTCAGCCGCGTTAAACAATAATTTGGTTCTGATCCAAAGCTTAGTGGTGATTTGTCCCTTATTAGGTCTGCTTGGTACGGTAACCGGTATGATTGAAGTGTTTGATGTTATGTCTATTTCAGGCAGCGGTAATGCGCGTTCCATGGCCTCTGGGGTGTCGCGTGCCACTATCCCAACAATGGCCGGCATGGTGGGTTCATTATCTGGGGTATTCGCGGTCACATGGCTGAAAAGTTATGCCAAGCGTGAAAGCCAATTGCTTGAAGATAGTATGGTAATAAGCACTAGATAATTCGTTAACTAGGTGTTGGAACCACATGTTGGCAGAGCATGTTGGCACAACAAGAGTGACTCACGAAAACAACATTTGAGAAATATTATGCGTTCACAATTAGCAAAATTACAACAAAATACCGATGAAAACGTAGAAATTGACATGACACCTATGCTGGATGTGGTGTTTATCTTACTGATCTTTTTTATTGTTACTGCTTCATTCGTTAAAGAAGCGGGCATTGAGGTAAATCGTCCTGAAGCCGCTACGGCAGTAAAAAAAGAGCGCGCTAATATTTTAGTGGCCATCAGCGATAAAGGTGAAATATGGATCAACAAACGTCACGTTGATGTCCGTTCGGTACAAGCTAACATTGAGCGCTTAAAAGCTGAAAACCCGCAAGGTACTGTGGTTATTCAAGCGGATAAAAAAGCCACGACAGACGTATTAATTAAAGTCATGGACTCTGCTCGCGCTGCGGGTGTTTATGACGTTTCCATTGCTGCGCAAGAGGGCTAATCATGGTTTCGTACACTGGTCGTTACGGTATCGCTTTGCTGTTCGCTGTTGTTATGACCTTTTTATTACTTTGGGGTATGCAAGCGCTTATCGTGGGTGGTAATAAAGCCATGACCGAAGCGCCACGAGGTCATGTTCTTGATTTTATTCGCTTAAAAAAAGATGAACAGGTGCTAAAGAAAGAGCGTAAACCACAAAAACCCGCCAAGCCGAAAGAACCACCACCACCACCTATGGTTGTACCACAAATGCAGCAAAATAATCCCAATAGCGAAACGTTAAGCACCAGCTTTGCTGCTGACATTCAAATTGATGCAGGATTAAGCGGGGGCTTAAGTTTAGACAGCGGTGACGGCGATTATTTACCAATTGTTAAAGTGGCCCCGATTTATCCAAGGCGCGCACAGGCTAGGGGCATAGCGGGTTACGTTATTGTTGAATTTACCGTCACTAAAAATGGCTCGGTTAAAGACCCTGTGGTCGTAGAAGCAAATCCTGAAAGTTTATTTGACCGCGCTGCAATGGATGCGGTATTGAAGTTTAAATACAAACCTAGAGTCGTTGATGGTGAGGCGATGGCGGTGGCCGGCGTGCAAAACAAAATCACTTTTCAAATTGACGATTAACGCCGTGATATAAAATGTAAGTTTAAAAACCGTAGCTTTAAAATCGGTAAGCTTAAGATCAAGCTAAAGATAATGATTAACTTAGGATAAATACTCATGAATAAAACACCCTTATTGCTATTAAGTCTTGGCTTGTTATATTTTGCTCCGGTACTGGTAAATATCACCGGGTTTATCGATATTGGCATAGCTCAAGCGGCGGATTCAACGCCTGAAACAAGGCAATCTAAAATAGTGCCAGCCATGCGAGATCGGGTTTACAGCCAGCTAGCACGAGCACAAAAACAGGCCGATGAAGGTGATAAAATTGGCGGCTTTGCGATTTTAGATGAAGTTAAAGCCCGCCTTGATAGCTTAAATTCGTATGAACGTGCCATGCTCTGGAACTTTTACGGTTTTATGCACTATGGTAATGACGATACCGAATTAGCTATGACTAGCTTTGAAAAGGTGGTGCGTGAAGAAGGGATCCCCGACAGTCTTTATTTATCCACTTTGTATTCACTGGCACAGTTGGCAATGCAGCAAAATAATTATCCCAAAGCTTTGGCTTATCTCAAGCAATGGCAAAGTGTTAATAAAAAAGCGTTAACGCCAGGTCAAGATTTACTCTTTGCTCAGATTTTTTACCAAGACAAGCAATATGAAGCCAGTATTAGCCATATTGACAGCGCCATAGCACAGGCTTTAGCTAAAAATGATCTACCCGCAGAAAATTGGCTGATATTGCAACGCGCTGCGTATTTTGAATTAAAACAACCAAAGCAAGTCACTAAGGTAATGGAACAACTGGTACGTTATTACAATAAAGCTGAATATTGGCCACAACTAGCAGCTATGTACGGAGAAATTGGTGAAGAAGCTAAGCAGTTAGCGGTCATGGAAGCGGCTTGGCAAAATGACTTTATTACCAAACCCAATGATATTATTTCTTTAGTACAGTTATATCTTTATCATAACGTACCCTACAAGGCGGCCAACTTGTTACATGAAGCCATTGACAAGGGGCAAGTGAGTGCAAAAGAAAAATATTTTAATTTGTTAGCACAAGCTTACCTAATGGCGAAAGAAGATAATAAAGCGATCCCGGTATTGCAACAAGCGGCCAGCATTGCTGAAACTGGTGTTTTTGATGCGCAATTAGCGCAAGCTTATTTAAATACTGAGCATTGGCAACTTGCGCAAGATGCCGCAAAAAAAGCCATAGCTCGCGGCGGCCTGTCCTCAACGGGCACTATGTATTTAGTGGTGGGTATGGCGCAATTTAATTTAAAAAAATATGATCAGGCGCTAACTTCTTTAACCCAAGCTATTAGTTATGCTGAAACGACCAAAGTGGCAAAACAATGGTTTACTTACGTTGAAAAAGAGCAGATTCAGCAAAACCGCTTAGCTATGTTGAATTAAAGCGTTAAACTAAAACGTTGAACTAAAACGTTGAACTAAAGCGTTAAAATAATATCCCGGAAAGCAGCATAAATGCCGTTAGGCGATGAGCAAGTGAGTGCTATGAGAAGAGATAAACTATGTAATTGGCACCCTAGTAAGGCGTAGTTTCAAGGATAACGGGTAACTATTGATCTAATACAAGCTGTCTATTGATGAGAAAAATAAATACCTAAAGGCTCCTTATACGGCTGTTTTTTGTTTATTTTTATTTTAATAATCAAAATTATAACCATTTATCGTCAGTGTCCGGCGACCTGCACATTTCCCTCGTTAACCTTTCCTTCTAAAGTTACTTCCAGCTAATTCATTGGAGCAACTTATGTCTTGTAAAAATTTTGATGATTGGAAAACTTCTTGATGAACAAATAGCTAGCGGCTTATCTGTGCTCCAGTTTTGTCATCAACATCAATTAAAGCTAAAATATTTTTACTCCCGTTAATCTATGATTTGTAAGGCGGCAGACAACAAGGGTTTTATTCAAGCACATGTCATTACCAAGCAAGCCACATTGTCTTGAGCAACTAAGTCAAAACCCTACTGATATTGCTCCACTGGTACCTTGGAATGTAAAATTTGGCTAGGTGTTGTTTACTAGACGCTCACGTTAAAATGAAAAACTATGGCGTTATAAAATTTATAAGGTGAATAACTACTGATTAAATTTCATGTCTGGTATTTATCCATTTTTCTGCATGAAAAAGGTGCTCACTTAATTCATCAAATGAGTATAATTCATTATTTTATTGGTCATTAGCCAATAGTCACTTGGTAATAATCAGTAAAATAATAGATAATGTCGTGATCTTAGCAGTGGAGGATAAAATGCGTTACGCTTTAGGCATAGAATACGATGGTAGCAACTACTACGGTTGGCAAAGACAAAAGAATGTTATTAGTGTGCAGGAGTCATTAGAAAAGGCTTTATCAAAAATAGCAAATGAACCCATTGAGGTAGTATGTGCAGGCCGAACCGATACTGGGGTCAACGCGACTAATCAGGTCATTCATTTTGAAACTGATAAAGTCCGTAAAGATGTTGCTTGGACACTAGGCGTTAATACTAACCTACCAAAAGATATTGCGGTATCTTGGGTGAAAGAGGTTAATGATGACTTTCATGCGCGCTTTAGTGCAACGGCTAGACGGTATCGTTATATTATTAATAACAATCGGTTACGGTCAGCGATTTTAAGTTCAGGTATTAGCTTTTGTCATTTTCCACTTAATGAAAATTTAATGCATCAAGCCGCACAATATTTGGTGGGTCAACACGATTTTACGTCGTTTAGAACCGTGCATTGTCAATCACATTCTCCAACCCGTACCTTGCATCATTGTAATGTTTCTCGCCAAGGTGAGTTTATTATTATTGATGTTAAAGGTAATGCGTTTTTACACCATATGGTGAGAAATATTGCCGGTAGTTTGATGAAAGTAGGTCAGGAACTAAAACCAGTGAGTTGGCTCAAAGAAGTATTAGAAGCAAAAAATCGTTGTGTTGCTGGTATTACAGCACCATCGGCTGGACTATACTTTGTTGATGTTGATTACCCAGAGGAGTTTGGCATTCCAAAGCGCAACCCAGGACCCTTGTTTTTACTATAATCAAATATTAGAAGTAAACAGACCAGTTTTTCCTATAATTATATAGGTGTTCTATGGTTTAATTCATAGTATTAGCAAAAATTTTATATTTAGTGGTTGTATTTTAAACAATTATTAGATCTTTCGTGTATAGGCAAAAATATATTATGAGCTGGATTGAAAAGATTCTCCCAAAAGCAAAGTCGACACAAAAAAGAAATATTCCAGAAGGTGTTTGGAGTAAGTGTACTAGCTGTAACGCGGTTCTATATAAAATTGAGTTAGACCGACAGATGTCGGTTTGTCCAAAGTGTGATCATCACATGCGAATTTCTGCACGTAAACGCATTGACGGTTTTCTTGACCAAGGCGAGCGAGTCGAGCTAGGTGAAGAATTTGAAGCACAAGATATTCTCAAGTTTAAAGACTCAAAACGCTATAAAGATCGTCTTTCAGCGGCGAAAAAAAGTACCGGTGAAAAAGATGCCTTGGTGGTAATGAGAGGTGAATTACATGGGCAACCTATTGTTGTTGCTGCATTTGAATTCGGCTTTTTAGGTGGCTCAATGGCGTCTGTTGTTGGAGCGCGTTTTGTTAAAGGTGTTGAGTACTGTTTAGCAAATAATGTACCTTTTGTTTGTTTTTCTGCTAGTGGCGGTGCGCGTATGCAAGAAGCATTGTTTTCATTAATGCAAATGGCAAAAACCAGTGCCGCTTTAGCAAAAATGAGTGAAAAAGGTCTCCCTTACATCTCAGTATTAACCGATCCAACTATGGGTGGTGTTTCAGCAAGTTTGGCGATGCTAGGTGATATTAACGTGGCTGAACCCAAAGCATTGATTGGTTTTGCCGGCCCGCGCGTTATTGAACAGACGGTACGTGAAAAACTACCTGAAGGTTTTCAGCGCAGTGAGTTCTTAAAAGAGAAAGGCGCGATTGACATCATTGTTGACCGCCGTGAAATGCGCAGTACTTTAGCAAGAATGCTTGCTAAGTTTATGGGACAAGATAGCCCAGCAGCCTAACGGTAAACTCATGTCAAAAATGACTCAAAGCCATTCACAAAGAAAAAATCTTACTGAATGGCTTTCTTATTTAGAAAGCATTCACTCAGTCGAAATAGAGCTTGGCTTAAAGCGTATTACCGCTGTGGCGAAAAATCTTAACATTGCTTTTCCTAAGTCAACGGTGATCACCGTTGCCGGCACTAATGGCAAGGGCACTACCTGTGCTTTTCTAGAAAATGCGTTTTTAGCACAAAACTTAACTTGTTCAGTTTACTCTTCACCTCATATTGAGCGCTTTAATGAGCGTTTGCGCCTTAATCGCTGTGAAGTGAGTGACAAGGCACTCGTGAGTGCTTTTGAAACTATAGAAAGCGCCCGTGGCGATATTAGCCTAACCTACTACGAATACACTACATTAGCGGCTTTGTTGGTTTTAATGGCCGAACAGCCCGAGGTTATTATTCTTGAAGTTGGCTTAGGTGGACGTTTAGATGCTACTAACATGATCGACGCCGATATTGCCGTCATTACCACTATTGATTTAGATCACCAAGCATTTTTGGGTAACACGCGAGAAGCTATTGGTTTCGAAAAAGCGGGCATAATGCGGGCAAATAAAGTGGTGGTAGTGGGTGATACTAATCCACCTAGCTCATTAATCACTCACGCCAAGGATATTGGTGCTATAACGTATTCTCGCGAGCAAAAATTTACTGTTGAACAAGGCGATAATAACACTTGGCATTGGCGCAGTAGTCACCAGGTTTTTTCAGCACTGACACCTTGCCAAATACCCCAAGACAACGTGGCAACAGCGATTATGGTGTTAAGTGTTTTAGCGGATAAACTCAGTTTATCGTTAGATAGTGCCTTTATCAATCAGGTTATTACTCAAACAAAAGTCGCGGGGAGAATGGAGAAATTCATTCTTGATTGTGATGTTATTTTAGACGTTGGTCATAATCCACAAGCGGCGCGATATTTAGCAGCACAATTGCAGCAGTTAAACTATCCTAAGGTTCATGCTGTGCTAGGCATGTTGGCAGATAAAGATATCACCAACACCATAGCACCACTATTGCCAGAAGTTGCGCATTGGTATATAGGTACGCTTGATATTAACAGAGGCTGTGAAGCAAAAAAAATCCTTGAAGCTACAGAAATAGACCCTGCTAAGGTGAATTGTTTTGACAATGTCTCTCAGGCATTTAAAATGGCTAAAAAGAATGCAAAAGCAACTGATCTTATTCTGGTTTTCGGATCTTTCTATACGGTTGCTGAAATAAGACGTTTGTTAGTTTAGCCATGCTTGGAGTCTAATTTGTCTACACCATTTCAAAATCGTTTAGTGGGTACCATTATTGTTGCAGCTATCGCCATCATATTCTTACCTGATGTACTTGATGGTGACAAAAAAACTTACCAAGATAACTTTGAGGCCATTCCAAGCACACCTCAGGTAGACTTTTTGCAAGCCAAAAAAAGCTTTCCAGAAGAAAAACTGGCTAATTTACCCGTAGAGTCTATTTCTGATGAGCTTGCCCTGGACGAGCAAAGTGTTATCGACTCAGCAAAAGCCCTTAAGGAAAAAGGTGTTACCGTCTCTACTTTATCCAAAGAGCCTGATTTTTCAGCTGTGCCGGCAGTCGCGTCAGCAAAAACTTCTGTGACTGAAACCATAAAAAAAGTACCTAGCAAAGCAATACCTCAACAGGCGTGGGTCATTCAATTGGGCAGTTTTCGTCATCAAAATAATGTTGATGACTTACTCAGTAAATTACAAAAAGCCGGCTACACCGCCTTTACTAAGCCTATTAAAACTAAAAATGGTAATTTGACCAAGGTGTGTATTGGACCTGAATTGATCAAGTCATCCTTGGAAGCACAGTTACCGGCATTGAAAAAGTTGACTAATGTGCAAGGTAAAGTGGCTCGCTTTTATCCAGCTAAATAATAAAATTAATAGTAAATCCTAGTCGCCTTCTGATAGAATGCGCGCCTCTAATCAATGAGAATATTCGATTTATGGTTTGGATAGATTATACCATTTTGGCTGTCATTGGCATTTCAGCTTTAATTAGCTTAGTGCGTGGCTTTGTCAAAGAAGCGGTTTCATTAATTGTCTGGATCAGTGCCTTTTTTGTCGCTAGCAGCTTCTATGTCAACTTGTCGACCCAACTCACCAATATTTCTGATCAACTGCTGCGTAACGCCGCCTCGATTACCATTTTATTTATCTCCACCTTAATTTTAGGTGCGCTTATTAATTACATCATTGGTCAACTTGTTAGCAAAACCGGTTTGTCTGGTACCGATAGGGTATTGGGTATCGTGTTCGGGGCGTTAAGAGGTGTATTAATTATAGCTGCGGTATTATTTTTTATGGATGCGTTTACGCCCGCGTCATCTAGAGCATGGTGGCAGAATTCACAATTAGTTCCAGAATTTACATTAATAGTTGAATGGTTTTTTGAGTATCTCAAACAATCATCAAGTTTTTTAGCTTAGTATTTAAACTTAGTTCGTCGGAGAAAAAATTCATGTGTGGTATTGTTGGTATTGTTGGTAAAACACCCGTTGTTACAGCTTTATATGATGGCTTAACGGTATTACAGCATCGTGGCCAAGACGCAGCAGGTATCGTGACTATTCACGATGATACCTTTAGATTGCGAAAAGGTAACGGTTTGGTGAAAGATGTTTTTCATACCCGCCATATGTTACGTCTGCAAGGTAATATGGGTATTGGTCATATTCGTTATCCAACGGCAGGAACATCAAGTTCATCAGAAGCGCAGCCATTTTATGCCAACTCACCTTTTGGTATTTCTCTAGCGCATAACGGCAATTTAACTAATGCCGAAGAGTTAAAGTTATGGCTTAACAGAGAAGCCCGTCGTCATGTCAATACGACATCTGACTCCGAATTATTATTAAATATTTTAGGTCACGAACTACAAAACTCAGAGCAACATACGTTAGACCCAAGTGATATTTTTAAAGCCGTAAGCAATGTTCACAAACGTGTACGTGGTGCCTATGCTACGGTTGCTTTGATTATTGGTTACGGTATGGTGGCATTTCGTGATCCTAATGGTATTCGTCCCTTGGTATTTGGTAAGCGCGAAACATCATCAGGTGTTGAATA
Source organism: Colwellia sp. MB3u-45 (assembly GCF_014077005.1). Classification (GTDB taxonomy): domain Bacteria; phylum Pseudomonadota; class Gammaproteobacteria; order Enterobacterales; family Alteromonadaceae; genus Cognaticolwellia. The sequence continues at coordinate 280,879 of NZ_JACGVC010000044.1, forward strand.
TATGGTGGCGTCTGAATCGGTAGCACTTGATGCTAACGAATTTGAGTTTGTGCGTGATGTTGCTCCTGGAGAAGCGATATTCTTTACTGAATCGGGTGAAATTCATAGCCAACAATGTGCTGAAAATCCATCATTTCATCCCTGTATTTTTGAATACGTCTATTTTGCTCGTCCTGACTCATCTATCGACAAAATTTCAGTTTACGGTTCTCGTGTTGAAATGGGTAAAAAGCTGGGTGATAAAATTGCCAAAGAATGGGACGACATCGATATTGACGTTGTTATTCCTATTCCAGAAACCTCTTGTGATACCGCATTAGAGATTGCCCGTCACCTTAATATTCCATATCGCCAAGGTTTTGTTAAAAATCGTTATATTGGCCGTACTTTTATTATGCCGGGACAAGAGCTGCGTAAAAAATCAGTACGTCGCAAGCTTAATGCTATTGGTACAGAGTTTTTAGGCAAAAATGTTTTGTTAGTTGATGACTCTATCGTACGTGGCACAACGTCAGGACAAATTATTGAGATGGCTCGTGCCGCCGGTGCTAAAAAAGTGTATTTTGCTTCAGCTGCACCAGAGATTCGTTTCCCTAATGTTTACGGCATTGACATGCCAAGTGCTAATGAGTTAATTGCTCATGGTCGCGAACTAGACGATATCTGCGAGCTTATCGGTGCAGATAAACTGATTTTTCAAACACTAGAAGATTTGGTTGCGGCTGTTTCAATACAAAATCCAGATATTACTGAATTTGAAACCTCAGTTTTTAATGGCGAATATGTTACTAAGGACATAGATCAAAGCTATTTAGACCGATTAGACGCTTTGCGCAATAACGACACTAAAGAAACCTCTGATAAAAATGCTGACTCAATTATTGATATGCATAATGAAGGTTCAGAATAATTACCTAAATTTTAAATACTAAATCTTTGATATTAAAAAACCGCTAATTAAGCGGTTTTTTTATGTTCAAGAAAAAGGGTATGTCGTGATCACATAGCTGTGAACGCACGACGATGTTTATTTTGTGTTGTTAGCTAATATATTCAACGCCTAAGCCAGAACTAAAAACGATAGCACTTGCTGCCATGAGTGCCACAATCAGTACTAGACCACAAGTTACAACAGAGCTTGAATAAATAAAGCCTTTTTCTTCAGGTATATTCATCATAATGGGTACACCTGAATAAAGCAGATATACCGAGTAACACAGCGCGGCTAACCCGGCCAGAGTTACAAACCAAAGCACTGGAAATAGCGCAGCTAAACCAACCATCAATAAAGGTGTTGCTGCATAGGCGGCTAGCTCTAATGACTGGGTGAAGTTTGGTGTTGAATCAAAGGTTTTTGCCATCCATTGAATTAAAACGGCTAGGGAAAGTACACCTATAATTAAACCAATATACATAGCGATTGACATAAAGATTGCGTTTGATTCAGTCAATCGAATCGGATCGCCTGCGCCTATTGCCCAGCCAATATGTGCAGTAGCATAATAACCACAAATGGCGGGAATTAAGGCTATAGTGAGAATATGCACCATAGAATAGGTTAAGCTCTCGTGACGTTTCTCAATGGTTTGCCATTCTTTTTTAGGTGCAGTATAAAGCCCCCAGATATGATTTAAGATCATGTTATGTACCTCTCTCTGTACTGTAGCCCAAAATATTGCAGATATAAGTAAAAATCTGCGACCTGACTTTAAATCAACGTTATTTTTTTTATTGTTGATATGCTATTTATGTAAGATGAAGAGGGATTCGTCAAGGCTTGTTTGATATTTAGACGTAAATATATTTCTTTAGCCATCTATCAGTCTGCTAATTTGTCTTTTAGACAAAAAATGACTAGCAGACTTTAATTAGCAGACTTTAATGCGCACAATCTTCATGACTTCAAGTTCAAAACCTGCAACCGTTTCTTTAGTGGCATAATAGGTAATATTGACCTGTTGGTTGTGTAACGACTTATAAAGTTTTTTTCTACGATACTTAAAAGGTACATCAATACCCTTTAGCATAATGGTATTTAGGTACCAATGGTCAACTTCACGCTGCACATGTGAGAGCACAGTTTTTTGCTCACTATGAGTAAGTGCCTGGTGTTTCTTTGTTAGTGATTCAGCGTCAGTTTGTTTCATTGTGGTATTCACTATGTTTTTGTTAAAAATAAGTTCGTCTGGTTAACTTGTTAAGGAAATATTATAACAAATAGTGCCACTTTATTTTAGCTAATTGCTGACTTTTAACGCTATCTTTGAATACTTGTTAGTAAAAATTAATTATTATTGAGTTATTTAAACGTCGATAATTGATTAATTCCAAAGCAAAGTTACTCTTTATTGCCATAGCAGGCAGGTAAGTTGTTGCGAAAATCGTTTATCAAGATAGCCGGGCGTTGAGCTATAAGTTGTGGTGAGTAGCAGCTTAGTAAAAACGATTAAACTGCTGAAAAATAATCAGTTAAAATTAATAGCCATTAATATCTGACGATCAAACAATAAATAAGCAAACATAATGGTGTTAATAATATAACTGTCAAGGTAAAATTGGCGCTATTGTGGTAACCGTTATTTTATGTGGTCTAGTAAAAGGTAATTGAAGGTTTATGGATTATTTTGAACAGTTAGGTGTTAGTAGAGTATCGACCACCTTAGAGATTAAAAAAGCTTATCGAAAACTCGCTAATAAATATCATCCAGACAGAAATGATAGTGTTGAAGCTAAAGAAAAATTTCAATTAATTCAGCAAGCTTATGATGTTATTGCGGATCCAAAAAAACGATCTTTATATTTAAAAAATAACTATACCGTTATCACTGATCCTCGAGAAATTGCTGACTCCTTTTGGCAAAGCGCTTTAAGTTAGTAGTTATTAAGCTTTACATGAGTTTCTCAATTAGCCTCTCCATTAGGAAATAAAGAATGTCATCAGAAACCAATATTCCTGATTATTTAACCGATGATTTTTCTCTGTATTTAGAGAATATGACCTCGTTAGCTGATCCTGAAAATCCTGACTTATTATCAAACTATGTCGCGACGCTCTTCGAACAATTAAAGCAAATGCCATTATTATTTACTGGCATGGTTGATCAATTAGCGATGGCGATATCAACTAAAATTAAAATTGACAGTAAAAGCCTAGAAAAAATATGTTTTACCCCTGAGCCTTCATGGGATGAAGTAAAACCTTTTGTTGGAGTACACACAGATGCTCGAACTTGTATTACTGAGATAATGACGCATGCAGAACAAGAGCTAAAAATTGCTGTTTTATTGATTCATTTTTATAACCGCTATGATGCGACACCTTTAAGAACGCAAGTAGATGAAGATGATCAAGTCACAGATGATGAATATAATGACTATGATGAGAATTACTAAGGCGATAAACAATAGATTTTATAAAATTTGCATTGAACAAAATAAAAATTTTATTCATTACTCAATAGATATCAGTTTTAAGGAATGACCTTGACAAAAAATGCATTAATTCTTGCTAGCGACATTATTGAACAAGCACAACTGAGTGGTCGACGTGCTGGCACCTCACTAGAAGCGATTGCCTCTGAACAAGGCGATGAGAAAATGCTTGCGGTACTAACAGAGATGGATATTTTAACCGTAGCTAAAATTGTGCGAGAGCATGATGCCACCATACCTTCTATTGCCACCTGGTTAATGGATGCAGATTCAATTAAACAACTATTAAACGTTGAACCCTCATACTGGCAAAATATCGATGAAGACCATGTGTTTTGTGCGCAAACAGAAGCACACAGTTTATTAACACAAATATTTCTCTCCTCTGATGATGAAGAAAAACAATTAGAAGTATTAAAAGCTATTGTGGAAGACGATTTTGGTCTTTTATATTTGTCGTTACCCTTTATCGGTCACGATTTTTCTGAATTAGAAGAAGATGAAGAACAAACATCAGGCAGCCTTGAAGAACTGTTAATGAAAATAAAAACACTAAGCGAAGAAGCTTATCGTGAAGTGATGACAGTTAGCAGCAATGGTACACTTGAGAATATTGAAAACTCGCTAAAACAAAATGCCAATAAACATCGCGTTACAGCCCTTGAAATGGACACCGACGATATGTTCGCGCCACTGTAATGTATAAATATTGTATTTAGAGCCTGTTGACTATTGAAGATTGAAGATTGAACTTCAGCTTTGGACAACAAAAACCCATCAATTAGAGATTGAAAATATTGTTGGGTTGCTCTAATAAACAATGAAAAATTTAAGCTTAAGCTTAAGCTTTTTAAACTATCTGCAAAGGCTCAGGGCTATTTACCCGGCTAACGCTGTTTGTCGTTTACCTAGCATAATCAAGAGAGATTCTTTATTGTTTGGCATAAAACAAGCGCCAGCAGAGATAAAGACAAAAGCTTAAGCCAAGCTCACCAATAGCAACCGCTTTAATTGATTGGGATCCATCAATGACCATTGCAAAGTTAAGAAATCATCCTTTTTTACTTTTAGTATTAAAAGATGGTGAAAATGACGGCTATTTTACCGCCGAATTTATCCGTAAAACCAAACAACAATTAATTGATATGTCGTTGAGGATAGCCTCTGATAATCTCTCAATAATTTATGCCGATCAAATAAAAAAAGGCTGTGAAATTGTATTAGGCATGAGTAACTTAGGTTTATTAGAACTTTGTGATAACGATACTGAGCAAGCCAAGGCGATACTAAAAACCCATGGTGTCGTTTACTGCTTTAGGGCCGGCTGGGCAAAGTATGCTCAGTTAAAAACCATATCAGCGTCATACTTCGACAGCATTTCTATTTTTTCCTATGCTTTAGCGATTAATGACACCTCAGATATTCGCCTTATGCATGCAGCGTTAGTGAATGAAGGCTATCAAAGTGCTAAGCTTTTACAAGTCTATAAAACTATTGCGGCGAGCTATTGCGCTAGCACTATACTCATTGATAGTGATGAAGAGGTATTGAAATTTGAATTACAACGATTTCTTAACAGCGCTATTGCATTATTACTGATTGATTCTGATAAAAAGATCTTTACCCATAGCTTATATCAAGAGTTAACGACTTACCTTTTGAGTACAGAAAAAGAGCGAGTGCTGATTAATATAGAGCGTTGTATTATTAGCTTTACTGAAAAATTATCACGATTAACCAAAAGTGATCTTCAAGCGCTAGCTTTATTGGATTTTACTGAACTCAAGGGTATTATTCACCAACAAGAAAATATCGCTGTTTATATACAAGAGATATTAGAGCTACCTATCACTGTTGCCAATGAGTTGAATGGTGACTTTGATGGCGGTTACGACTTTCATGCTGATGATGAAGACGATATTGCCTACTTAAGACCAGATGCCTCATCACATCAGTAGGTATTTGAGCGATTTTTTTTTAAATTAGTTATACTCGTCGATATTAAATTTGTATATATAACAGGTCACTTGCAGTAATGATAAAACCAATTCTTTTTCATACTATTTATCCACATAAAACAAGTAAAGAATGGGTGGTTTTTGTCCATGGAGCTGGTGGTAGTTCTGCGGTATGGTTTCGTCAGATCAGAGCGTTCCAACAACAGCATAATGTGCTCTTGTTGGACCTTCGAGGCCATGGAAAATCAAATCAGTTAGTCAAAAGCTTTGTCGGCAGTCATTATTCTTTTAATAAAGTCTCTGAAGATATTATTGATGTCTTAGATCATAATAATATTGCTTGTGCACATTTTGTTGGCATTTCGTTAGGCACTATTATCATTCGTAACATAGCTGAAATTGCACCAACGTACGTATCAAGTATGGTTTTAGGTGGTGCTATTACACGTTTTAACGTGCGCAGTAATATTTTAGTTTATTTGGGCAATACCTTTAAACATTGCTTACCCTATATGTGGTTGTACCGTTTATTTGCTTTTATTATGATGCCGAAAAAACGCCATAAAGAATCTCGTCATTTATTTGTTCGCGAAGCTAAGCGTTTGTGCCAGAAAGAATTTATTCGTTGGTTCAAATTAGCCATGGATGTTAACCCTTTAATGCGCTACTTCAAAGAGAAGGAAATCGACATACCTATTCTTTATATTATGGGTAAAGAAGACCATATGTTTCTAGAGCCGGTAAAAGAGATGGTTAAGCGACACAAAAATAGTTTATTACATACCATTCATCAATGCGGCCATGTCTGTAATGTTGAGAGCCCAGATGTGTTTAATAAACACTCTTTAGATTTTATAGCGCAGCAAAATAGCTAAACGGCTTTATTGGTATGAAACTACTAAATGAAAGTTAACACTAAATAACGCGCAAGCAGAGTTGTTGAAACAAGCCTAGTCAATATATTTTAGTCACGTTAAACACCTACTCTACGCTAGAAGTATGCACATAACATATCTTAATGGCGGCGAGTTAGCCCTTGTATGGTTTGTTACAGAGAGAAAATTCACTCCATGATTTACCAATATTCCCACTCATAAATTCATGATGAAATAGTCATGATTTCTAAGCCTATAGCGAGATACCTTACCTGTGACCACAGAAAAACTTTTAGCCCCAATCAAGTCATTCTTAAAATGTGAAACACCACAAGCATGGCTTGATGAAGCGGCGAAAAAAGAAAACTTATCGATTCTGTTAATTGATCACCTGATATGCGAGCTTAAAGCCGCACAATCTGCGATGTTTTTTATCCGAAAATATGTGGTTGATAAAGCCAGTGGGGATGCATTATTAGCTTGGTTACAACCTTTTGAAACCCTGATATACAAGCGAGAAGGTGATTGGCGTTCATTAGCAACTAAAAATAAACTGACAAAGTCAGTGATCCCAAAAGCAAATTCTCCTTATGGGCAAAGTTTGATTGATAAAATGGTCTTGTTAATAAAAGAAGAGCTGCATCACTTTTATCAGGTCTTAGAAATTATGGCTGAATACGGTGTTGAATATCGTAGTATTACCCCATGTCGCTATGCTAAAGGCATGTTAAAGCACGTTAAAACCTTCGAACCTGATGCACTTATCGACAAATTAATTGTTGGAGCTTATATTGAAGCAAGATCTTGTGAACGTTTTGCTATGTTGGCGCCATTGGTTGATAAGCGCTTGGGCGACTTTTATATCTCTTTACTTCGTTCTGAAGCACGACATTATCAAGACTACCTAACACTGGCAAAAGAAATTTCAGGCCCAGAACAAAGTGACAAAGTTGATAGTCGTATTGCTTACTTTGCTGAGGTAGAAAGCCAATTAATCATCAGCCCAGATAATGATTTTAAATTTCATAGCGGTGCACCATCATTTTAGTGGCGAAAACCACCTTAGCTGTTTAACTTGCTCAATAATGACTAAAGGCAATCGTTAGCGAAAAATCCCATCTATTACAGTGAATAATTAAAACCCTATTACCCTATTATATATTTTCGGTTGTAGGGTTTATACCTACCCAATGATCAATAATGTCGGATAAAATTTTTAATTCTCACCATAACTCGCTAGACTGCTAACAGGCGTTTTAATGCGCTGCCTATGAATATGATATTTATATAAAATACAATAATAAGGAAAATAATTGATGCGCACTATAATTGCATTAGTTGGAGCTGTGGCCTGTTTGTCTGCCTGCCAACCTAATAGTTCAACACAAAAGTCCATTCAAGCACCGACCGAAGTGTCGGTAATTCAACCGGTTGAACAAAATAAACTTAGCGAGTCGCAACGATTAAATGAATGGTTTGCGGTTAAATATGAAGAGCAGCTGCAAAGCAACCCAATCATGTTGACGTTTTTAGGGCGAAAAGAGCAGTACGATCAAATCAATGATATGACTGAAGCTTTTGAGCAAAAGCAATTGGCATGGCAAGCGGCAACGGTTGCTGAGTTAAGTGCTAATTTTGATTACAACAAATTAACCGCCGAGGCTAAAATATCATACGATATTTGGCTTTATCAGTATGAACAAGCTAAAGCCGGTCAAAAGTTTAACAATAACAATTATATCTTTACTCAATTCAATGGCATTCAAGCCTTTGCCGCGCAGTTTTTAATTAACTTTCATCGTGTTGATGAGTTAAGCGATATGCAGGCATATATCAAACGTATTGGCGGTATTAGTACGGCAATTAGTCAATTATTGCTGCGAGCAAAAGAAAATGCTGCGTTAGGTACACGGCCACCAAAATTTGCTTACGAAGGTGTTATTGAACAGGCAGGTAATTTGATTACGGGTCGTCCATTTTCAAATGCAAAAAGCGCAAGTGATTCGCCACTTTGGCTAGATGCTCAGAAAAAAATTAAAACGCTAGTTGACGCTAAAAAAATTACGGCAGCACAAGCAAAAACTTTAGAGTCAGACGCGAAAAAGCAACTGCTTGAAGCCTTTTTACCAAGTTACCAAGCGTTAATTGCCTGGTTTGAAAGTGATATAGTCAACACAGTGAGTAACCCAACAGGCGTTTCATCACAAAAAAATGGTCAAGCATTTTATAATTATATGATTGGCGCTTCAACAACCACTGAATTATCTGCTGATGAAATTTATGACATTGGTGTTAAAGAAGTCGCGCGTATCACCGATGAGATGATCGCGATTAAAGACCGTGTTGGTTTTGAAGGCGACTTACCCGCGTTTTTTAATTTTATCAAAACCGATGAACAATTTTTTTATCCGAATACTGACGAAGGGCGACAAGGTTATATTAGTGATACTGAAGCTTATTTAGGTTTTATTAATGAACAACTACCACAATACTTTGGCCTGTTGCCAAAGGCTGATTTAGTGGTTAAGCGCGTAGAAGCCTTTAGAGAACAAGATGGCGCCGCTCAACATTATAACCCAGGTACGCCAGACGGTAGTCGTTCAGGGGTTTATTATGCGCATTTATCTGATATGTCAGCCATGCCAAAAAATGAAATGGAAGGTGTGGCTTACCATGAAGGTAATCCGGGCCATCATATGCAAATTTCCATCGCACAAGAGCTAACATCAGTGCCACAGTTTCGTCGACAAGCTAACTTTACTGCCTATAGCGAAGGTTGGGGTTTATATGCTGAATTGCTAGCGAAAGAGATGGGCGCGTATCAAGATGACTTTTCTGATTTTGGTCGACTGGTGAATGAAATGTGGCGTGCCGTCCGTTTGGTGGTTGATACCGGTTTACATGCAAAAGGCTGGACTGAAGCGCAAGCTATTGCTTACTTTAAAGAAAAAACACCTATTGCTGAAGAAGCTATTGTTTCTGAAGTGCGTCGATATTTAGTGCTACCAGGTCAAGCAACCGCCTATAAAATTGGCATGCTGAAAATATTAGCCTTACGTGAAAATGCCCAACAAACACTCGGCGATCGTTTTGACATTCGAGGCTTCCACGATACCGTGCTTGGTGGCGGTGCTATGCCATTAGCGATATTAGAGCGAAGAGTGAATGACTGGGTAAGTAGCCAAATGCCTAAGTCGTGATCAACCCTAGGTAGTTATTAGCTTTATTAATGAAGTGCCTGAATAAAAGTGCTTGAATGAAAGTGCCTGAGTGAAAATTCAGGCACTTTTTTATATTCAAGATGAATGGTATGCCAAGATCACAGGGCCGCTAGCTCTTAGCCATTGAGGTCATTGTGCCGCATTAGGCTAATAACTTACATTCATGTAAAAATATGATGCCACGGCATTAATACCTCCATGGGCATCGATAGTGAAAGCGTGACGATATTTAGGGTAATAAGTAGAGTTAGACAGGGTGATTTTTTACTTAAATCACCACTAGTAGGCTGATAAAATGTGCTCAGAAAAAGCGCTTATGACTTATTTAGCTCAAATGGGCTGTCCATTAATTCCATGCTATCAGGCGTGACTTTAAGCCAAGCACCTTGCTCGTACCAATCACCCAGTACAATACGCTTTGCTGCTTTTTTGTTGGCTTTTATTTCATGTACCGCAGGTCTGTGCGTATGGCCGTGGATCAAAATCTGACTTTGGTATTGCTCTAAACACTGAACAACTTCGCTGGGCGTAACATCCATAATGTCTTGTGATTTCATCGCTGTGGCTGTCGCACTTTGGTCACGATAATTATTAGCAATTTTTCGTCGAACAAATAAAGGTAAGCTTTTTATCATCGCTTGCCACCACCAACTACGTGATTTTTTACGAAAAGCCTGATAGCTAACATCACGAGTACAAAGGGTATCACCGTGCATAATAATCACAGGCTTACCATATAAGTCTATTAAGGTGACCTCGGGTAATAGTTGCATACCGGATTGCTTAGCAAAACGTTTACCTAATAAAAAATCACGATTACCATGAATAAAATAAATTTTACAACCAAGTGCTGATAGTGCTTTTATCGCTTGAGATATGTCTAGAATAAAAAGGCTATCGTCATCGTCGCCAATCCAGTATTCGAATAAATCGCCTAAAATATATAATACTTGTGCTTTAGGTGCTTCGTTTTTTAAAAACGCTAAAAAACAGGCCGTTATATCGGGCCTGTTTTGCGCAAGATGTAAATCAGCAATAAAATAAGTTAAAGCTGATTTATTGCTCAAGTGAGAAATATCGCTCATGGCGTTAACGTGCGTATTTAAGTATTACGCTACGATAGTTTCTTCAATTAGTATTTCTTCTTTTGGCACGTCGTCATGATAGCCAGAACGACCGGTATCAACTAAAGTCATTTTGTCAACTATGTCCATACCTTCAACCACTTTAGCAAATACACAGTAACCCCAGCCTTGCACATCTTTACTTTTAAAGTTAAGGAAGTCGTTATCAGCTAAGTTAATAAAAAATTGTGCTGATGCTGAATGTGGGTCTTGGGTACGCGCCATAGCTAAAGTACCACGGGTATTGCTTAAACCATTATTTGCTTCGTTTTGAATTGATTCACGGCTGTCTTTTTCGTCCATACCTGATGCGAAACCACCGCCTTGCGCCATGAAACCTTTAATAACACGGTGAAAAACTGTGCCATTATAAAAGCCGTCTTCAGCGTATTGTTGGAAGTTTTTAGCGGTAACAGGTGCGTTATCAAAATCTAATTCAATTTTAATGTCGCCTAAGCTTGTTTTAAATGTGATCATTTTTTTACTCATAAATCTAAAGGAAATTTAACTGGCTAAATTGTAACTCAATAAAAGAAACATTTCTTGGCAAAATTCATCGTAAATTTATCAGAAAATTTCTCTGCAAATGAGCCAAGTTAATGATTCATACCCATACTTGGGGTACAATTGCGATAATTCCCGTTGTGGGGATAAGTGAATTTAATCACGTATTGATATTAGATAGGAAAAAGCGCCATTATGTTGCAGATTTATAATACCTTAAGCAGGAAAAAAGAAGTTTTTAAGCCGATCACTTCCAACAAGGTAGGTTTATATGTTTGCGGTATTACTATTTATGACCGATGTCATATCGGTCACGCCAGAACCTACGTTGCCTTTGATATTATTGCCCGTTACTTAAAGTATTTAGACTACGACTTAACGCATGTGCGTAATATTACTGACGTTGACGATAAAATTATCAAACGTGCTAATGAAAACGGTGAAAGCTGTGAAGCCTTAACCTTACGTATGACCGAGCAAATGTATCAAGACTTTGATGATCTTAATATTATGCGCCCAGATATTGCCCCAACGGTTACGGGTCATATGGTTGAGATCATTGCTTTGGTTGAACGCCTAATAGCGCGAAAAAATGCTTATGTTGCCAGTAATGGTGATGTGATGTTTGAAGTCAGTACCTATAAAGATTATGGAAAATTGAGTTTACAAAATTTAGATATGCTGCAAGCGGGTTCTCGTGTTGATATTGATGAAGCAAAGCGTAGCCCATTAGATTTTGTGCTGTGGAAAATGGCTAAACCCGATGAGCCAAGTTGGGAGTCACCTTGGGGTAAAGGTCGTCCGGGTTGGCATATTGAATGTTCCGCGATGAATCTAAAGCATTTAGGTGAACATTTTGATATTCATGGTGGCGGCTCAGATTTACAATTTCCACACCATGAAAATGAAATAGCTCAATCTTGTTGTGCTCACGATACACCGTACGTTAATTACTGGATGCATGGCGGTATGGTGCAAATAAACAAAGAAAAGATGTCAAAATCTTTAAATAACTTTTTTACTTTGCGCAGCGTGCTTGATGCCTATGATGCAGAAAGTGTGCGTTTCTTTTTAACCTCGAGTCATTACCGTAGCCAGTTAAATTATTCACAGGATAACTTAACGCAGGCGCGTGCAAGTTTAGAGCGTATTTATACGGCGTTGCGTGACGTCACGCCCATTAAGGTCGAGTTAAAAGGCAACGCATATGTTCAACGTTTTGAAAAAGCGATGAATGATGACTTCAATTGTCCTGAAGCTATGCCAGTTTTATTTGAATTAGCGAAAGAAATCAATCGCATCAAAGCAACAGATATTGAAGCCGCCTCTAAACTGGCCTTTATTTTAGTTTCATTAGGTGCAGTATTAGGCGTTGCGCAAAATTCACCGGAAGATTTTTTACAAGGTGGGAATGGCGATAGCGATGAAGTGGCAGAAATTGAAGCTTTGATTAAACAACGTAATGACGCCCGTGCCAATAAAAATTGGGCAATGGCGGATGACGCACGCGATAAGCTAGCGGCATTGAATATTATTCTAGAAGATAGTGCGGGCGGTACAACCTGGCGTAAAGGCTAGAGTTACCTTAGCACAAGCGTATTATAAAGATAAAAGCCTGCAATAGCAGGCTTTTATGTACATGATGTACTGGCAGTTTTTTTCTAGACAAACACTTAATACCTGCGTCCATGCAGGCAGTGTCATCAGCGCATTAATGCACCAGCGCTTACATTGACAAATAACCAGACTATTTACTATGAAACTCTTCACACGCAATAAGGGTGTTTTCTATTAAGCTAGCAACCGTCATTGGACCCACACCGCCTGGTACTGGCGTGATATAACCCGCATTTTCTTTTGCTTTAGTAAAGCCAACATCACCCACTAGCTTGCCGTTCTCTAAACGGTTAATACCCACATCAATAACAATAGCGCCTGCTTTTATCCATTCACCAGGAATAAATTCAGGTTTACCAACAGCTACCACTAATAAATCAGCATTTCTTACTTTTGTTTCTAGGTCTTTGGTAAATCTATGGGTGGTGGTAACCGTACAACCGGCGAGTAATAGCTCTAGTGTCATAGGGCGACCAACAATGTTTGATGCACCGACCACAACAGCCTCTAAGCCGTGAGGTTCTACGCCAGTTGAGGCGATTAATTTTATAATACCTTTTGGCGTACAAGGACGAAGTCCAGGCTGGCGTAAGGCTAATTTACCCACATTGTTTGGATGAAAGCCATCAACATCTTTTAATGGATTAATATGCTCAATAATTAAATTGGCATCTAAGCCTGCAGGTAAGGGCAGTTGAACAAGAATGCCGTCTATTGCATTATCGTTATTTAACTCATCAATTAAGTTGAACAGTTGCTCTTGAGATGTTGTTAAAGGCAAGTCATAAGAACGTGATACAAAGCCAACTTCTTCACAGGCTTTTCTTTTACTACCAACATAAACTTGAGAGGCGGGATCTGAACCGACCAAAATCACGGCTAATCCGGGAACACGCAGACCATTTTTTATGCGTTGTTGTACTTTATCTTTAACAGAAAGGCGTAGTTGTTGGGCGATCAACTTACCGTCAATAAGAGCTGCAGTCATAATTCTTCACAAAAGGCTAAAAAACGTGGTTATTTTCGCATAATAGAAAAGCTATTTGTAGAAAATAAATGCATAGCGTGTCGAAATAATTATTTATTGATAAATAATGGTGATATTTTTATTTTATTAGCCAATATCAGTGGTATTTTAATCAAGATGCTGTAAAAGTGAGCGAACGAACATTTATTTAAAAAAAGTGTTTGACGGACAACGGGCAACTAGGTAATATCCGCATCCGTTGAGAGAGCAAGCTCTTTTAACATACGTCGGTGATTAGCGCAGCTTGGTAGCGCACTTGGTTTGGGTCCAAGGGGTCGCAAGTTCGAATCTTGCATCACCGACCATTTTTTTATTTTCAATGTTTTTATTTTAAAATAAAAAAAGATAAGTTTTATACCTAATGAAGCTTGTTTAGCATCTGTAGGCAATGTGCGCCCTTAGCTCAGCTGGATAGAGCAACGCCCTTCTAAGGCGTGGGTCGTAGGTTCAAATCCTACAGGGCGCGCCATACAGTGGTGGCTATAGCTCAGTTGGTAGAGCCCCGGATTGTGATTCCGGTTGTCGAGGGTTCAAGTCCCTTTAGCCACCCCATTTTTTGTATGGTTTAGTAAAAAGTATATCGGTGATTAGCGCAGCTTGGTAGCGCACTTGGTTTGGGTCCAAGGGGTCGCAAGTTCGAATCTTGCATCACCGACCACTTCTTATTTTTGATGACTTTACTTGATTTAATTTCTTTACGTAGTTTAACACATCAAGTGCTGGTTTGGGTGTTACTAAGTTCAGTCACAAGTTCGAATCTTACATCACCGGCCAATTTTTATTTTATGTGATTTATTTAACTACCGTATGTAGCTTAAAAAATTAAATACTGATTTAGGTTCCACTAAGTTCAGTCGCAAGTTCAAATCTTGCATTACCAACAACTTTATTAAAATTCCTTAGTTAAATCTCCCTAAATAGCAATTTTACTTTCTATTATTACTTCAATAGCATTAAATTTTTAATTTATTTGCGTTCTATGCTCGACTCTTGTTTAAAGCACCGCTATAATTTCGCGTCATTATTTTAATCTGAACATCTTTATTCGGATTTTCCGGGCTCTGCTAGTAATACTGGCAGGCTGCATACATAACTTTATTATAAAGTTTTGTTGACTATATTTAGATGCGTTATAGAAAGCGTACAAACGCTAAGTTTTTTGAGGTAATTAAATGCAAGTTTCAGTTGAGACTACACAAGGTTTGGAACGTCGTTTAACGATTTCTGTTCCTGCCGAAACAGTAGATGTTGAAGTTAAAAATCGTCTTCGCCACATCGGTAAGACCCAACGTATCAATGGTTTTCGTCCAGGCAAAGTACCACCATCGGTTATTCAAAAACGCTATGGTCAATCTGTTCGTCAAGAAGTTGCTGGTGAATTTATGCAACGCAACTTTGTTGATGCGATTGTTGCTGAAAAATTAAACCCAGCCGGTCGTCCATCATTCGTTGCCAAAAGCAACGAAGATGGTCAACCATTAGAATTTGAAGCAACATTTGAGATCTACCCTGATGTTGTTTTAAAAGATTTAGATAAGATAGCGGTAGAACGTCCTGCAGTCGACGTTACCGAAGCTGACCTTGATGAAATGTTTGAAACATTACAAAATCAGCATAAAACGTGGAAAGAAAACAAGCGTAAAACGAAGACAGGCGATAAGCTAACTATCGATTTCAATGGCCGCGTTGACGGTGAAGAATTTGAAGGTGGTAAAGCTGAAGGTTTTGAACTTGAATTAGGTTCAGGTCGTATGATCCCTGGTTTCGAAACAGACATCATAGGTATGAAAGCTGGCGAAGAAAAAACTATCACAGTATCTTTCCCAGACGATTACCATGCTGAGAAGCTTAAAGGTAAAACTGCTGAGTTTGATATTGTTGTGCATACAACTGAATCAGCCGTTTTACCAGAAATAGATGATGAGTTTGCAAAACTATTCGGCGTAGAAACTGGTGGTGTTGCTGCACTTCGTGAAGAAGTTGGCAAAAACATGGCGCGCGAACTTAACCAAGCTGTTAAAGCTAAAGTTAAAGAGCAAGTGATTGAAGGCCTACTTGAAGTTAGCGAATTAGATATTCCAGCGGCACTTATTGCGCAAGAAGTTGACGTATTGCGCAAGCAAGCTATGAAACGTTTTGCCGATCAAATGGACCCTAATAACTTACCAGAGCTTCCAGCTGAAATGTTTGAAGAACAAGCGAAACGCCGCGTTAAAACGGGTTTGCTTTTAGGTGAAGTGATCAAAGTTAACGAATTAAAAGTTGACGAAGCTAAAGTAACTGACTTAATTGAGTCAGCAGCTTCAGCTTATGAAGATCCATCTGAAGTTATTGAGTACTACAAAACTAACAAAGAACTTGCTCAACAAATGCAAAATGTTGCATTAGAAGAACAAGCTGTAGAATTGTTACTTGCCAGTGCAAATGTAACAGACAAAAAAGCCAGCTTTAAAGATATCATGAATCCTGAAGGTAAATAGACCTTTTAGATTGACATTCTGCTGAGCAATCGCTTAAATGGCTTGTATGGGGACATATGAGCCATTTTTTTTATAAAAGGAAAGTTAGTTGTTTACTTCTCAAAATAATTCTCACGATTTAACGAGTATGACCGAAAGTGCCTTAGTACCTATGGTTGTTGAGCAAACTGCCAAAGGTGAGCGCTCTTACGATATTTACTCAAGACTGTTAAAAGAGCGCGTAATCTTCCTTTGTGGTCAAGTTGAAGACCATATGGCTAATTTGATCGTTGCCCAATTGCTATTTTTAGAGTCAGAAAGCCCAGATAAAGATATTTATTTATATATAAATTCTCCAGGGGGCTCTGTGACTGCAGGCATGGCTATTTACGATACCATGAAGTTTATTAAGCCAAATATTAGCACAGTTTGTATTGGTCAAGCGGCTAGCATGGGCGCATTTTTGCTATCTGGCGGAGAAAAGGGCAAACGTTATTGTTTACCTAATGCTCGTGTCATGATTCATCAACCTCTTGGTGGTTTTCAAGGTCAAGCTTCTGATATTCAAATTCATGCAAAAGAAATTTTGTATATCAAAGACAAGCTTAATCGTTTAATGGCAGAGCACACCGGCCAAAGCTTAGATAAAATATCTGACGATACAGACCGTGATAATTTCTTAAGTGCTGAAAGCGCGGTTGAATATGGTTTAGTTGATGCCATACTAGAACAAAGAATGGATAAATAACCTTCTATTTTGTGATGCGCGTTGTTATTCTCGCGATTTATGAAATACTGAACAGTATTTGTTTGTAAAATTTTTAAAATATTAGAGGTACCGTATGACCGATATGAAAACAGGTGACGGTGATGACGGTAAGTTACTGTATTGCTCATTTTGTGGTAAAAGTCAGCATGAAGTGCGTAAGTTAATTGCAGGCCCTTCAGTCTTTGTTTGTGATGAATGTGTTGAGTTATGCAATGACATTATCCGCGAAGAAATTAAAGAAATTGCGCCTAAGCAAGATAAAGAAAGCTTACCAACGCCAATCGAAATTCGTGAAAGCTTAGATGACTACGTTATCGGGCAAGAACACGCTAAAAAAGTGCTTGCTGTTGCGGTTTATAACCATTACAAGCGCTTGCGCAATGGTGACTCACATAATGGTGTAGAGCTAAGCAAAAGTAATATATTGTTAATTGGCCCTACGGGTAGTGGCAAAACATTACTAGCGCAAACATTAGCGCGCTTATTAGATGTACCATTTACCATGGCTGATGCCACCACACTAACCGAAGCGGGTTATGTGGGCGAAGATGTTGAAAACATCATTCAGAAGCTACTGCAAAAATGTGATTATGACGTTGAAAAAGCACAGCGTGGTATTGTTTATATCGATGAAATTGATAAGATTTCACGTAAATCAGACAATCCATCAATCACCCGTGATGTTTCGGGCGAAGGTGTGCAGCAAGCGTTATTGAAACTCATTGAAGGTACTATTGCCTCTGTACCGCCGCAAGGTGGTCGTAAGCATCCACAACAAGAGTTTTTGCAGGTTGACACCTCAAAGATTCTATTTATCTGTGGTGGTGCGTTTGCAGGCCTTGATAAAGTTGTTGAACAACGTTGTCAAACCGGCACAGGTATTGGTTTTGGCGCGACAGTTCGTGGCAAAGACGACGAAAAAACCTTAACACAGCTTTTTCAAGAAGTTGAGCCTCAAGATCTAGTTAAATATGGCCTGATCCCTGAATTTATTGGCCGTCTACCTGTCGTTGCAACCTTGACAGAGCTTGATGAACAGGCACTTATTCAAATCTTACAAGAGCCTAAAAATGCTTTAACTAAGCAATTCTCTGCGCTTTTTGATATGGAAAATGTTGAACTTGAATTCAGAGCCGATGCTTTAACCGCTATTGCCCATAAAGCTATGGTGCGTAAAACCGGTGCTCGTGGCTTACGTTCCATTGTCGAAGGGGTTCTACTCGAAACTATGTATGAATTACCATCGATGGAAAATGCTGTGAAAGTTGTTGTTGATGAAACGGTGATTAGAGGCGAGTCTAAACCTATTATTATTTATGAAACGCAGCAAGATAAAGCGTCATCAGAATAATTATTTCGCTAATTTAAGTCTAAAAAGTGATGTTAGCCAGTTTGGTTAACGTCACTTTTTTTTATTCATCTGTTGAAAGTATTTACAAACACCCCATATACAAATACATATCCTTAAAAATCACATCATACTATTCACCGAGAGAGTAACCAATGACTAAAGAGTTATCTGGCGTAGTTGAAATTCCCGTATTAGCCTTACGTGATGTCGTTGTCTATCCACAAATGGTTATCCCATTATTTGTTGGTCGCGAGAAATCTATCCGTTGTCTTGATATTGCCAACGAAAATGATAAGCAAATATTCCTTGTTGCACAAAAAGATGCTGCAGTAGACGACCCCGCACAGAGCGATTTGTATCAAACTGGTACTATTGCCACTATTTTGCAAATGCTTAAATTACCTGATGGTACCGTTAAAGTACTGGTTGAAGGTGTGCGTCGAGCTCAAATTACTGAGTTTGTTGAAACTGATGAATACTTTACCGCCAATGCTACATTTTTAAGTGTTGAAGGTGTTCCTGACGATAGTACTGAAGTGTTAATTCGCTCGGCTATTTCTCAGTTTGAAGGTTATGTAAAATTAAATAAAAAAATACCACCGGAAGTCTTAACGTCGGTTTCAGGTATTGATGATGCCGAGCAGTTAGCTGACACTATGGCAGCTCATATGCCGCTTAAATTAGTCGACAAACAAAAGGTACTAGAAATTACCCATGTTTCAGAACGTCTTGAGTTTTTAATGGCGTTAATGGAAGGTGAAATCGATTTATTGCAAGTTGAGAAGAAAATTCGCACGCGTGTTAAAAAACAAATGGAAAAAAGTCAGCGCGAATATTATTTGAATGAGCAGATGAAAGCAATTCAAAAAGAATTAGGTGATGACGAAGAGGGTACGAACGAAGCTGATCAAATAGAAAAGCAGATCGAAGCAGCGCAAATGCCTAAAGAAGCAAAAGAAAAAACCTTAACAGAATTAAAAAAATTAAAAATGATGTCACCCATGTCAGCTGAAGCCACGGTTGTGCGCAGCTATATCGAATGGATGATTAGTGTGCCATGGAAAAAGCGCAGTAAATTAAAGCGTGATCTTAAATTAGCACAAGAAGTGTTAGATAAAGACCATTACGGACTCGATAAAGTTAAAGAGCGCATAGTAGAGTACTTGGCCGTTCAACAACGTGTTAGTCATTTAAAAGGGCCTATTTTGTGTTTAGTTGGGCCTCCAGGTGTAGGTAAAACCTCGTTAGGACAATCTATTGCTAAATCGACCGGTCGTAAATATGTCCGTATGGCGCTAGGTGGTGTACGAGACGAAGCTGAAATACGTGGACATAGACGAACCTATATTGGCTCATTACCGGGCAAGCTAATTCAAAAAATAGCTAAAGTTGGCGTGAAAAATCCGTTATTTTTGTTAGATGAAATAGATAAAATGGCTTCTGACATGCGTGGCGATCCTGCCTCGGCATTATTAGAAGTGCTAGATCCAGAGCAAAATAGTAGCTTTAATGATCACTATTTGGAAGTTGATTATGACTTATCTGATGTGATGTTTGTTGCTACGTCAAATAGTATGAATATTCCTGGCCCCTTACTAGATCGTATGGAAGTTATCCATCTGTCGGGTTATACCGAAGATGAAAAGCTTAACATTGCGAAAAATCACTTGCTTGATAAGCAAATAGAACGCAACGGTTTAAAAAGTAAAGAAATTGAAATAGAAGACAGCGCCATTGTCGGTATTATTCGTTATTACACTCGTGAGGCTGGTGTGCGTGGCTTAGAACGTGATATTTCTAAGTTATGTCGTAAAGCGGTTAAATCGATTTTATTGGATAAAAACGTCAAAAAGGTAACGATAAATCAAGCGAATTTATCAGAATTTCTTGGTGTGCAACGCTTTGATTATGGTAAAGCAGACGATGAAAATCGTGTTGGTTTAGTCACTGGTCTTGCTTGGACTCAAGTCGGCGGTGAGCTACTGACCATTGAAACTGCTTCTGTGCCAGGCAAAGGTAAGTTGAGCTATACGGGTTCGCTTGGTGACGTAATGCAAGAGTCGATACAAGCGGCAATGATGGTAGTGCGAAGTCGTACAGAAAAGCTACGGATTAATAGTGACTTTCATGAAAAACGCGATATTCATGTGCATGTACCTGAAGGTGCAACACCGAAAGACGGCCCAAGTGCTGGTGTCGGTATGTGTACGGCATTAGTATCAAGTTTAACCGGTAATCCAGTCAGAGCTGACGTGGCAATGACTGGCGAAATTACTTTACGTGGTGAAGTACTGGCAATTGGTGGCTTAAAAGAGAAATTACTTGCCGCGCATCGTGGTGGTATCAAAACGGTTATTATACCTAAAGATAATGAGCGCGATTTGATAGAAATACCTGACAATGTCAAAGCTGATCTAGCCATTTACCCAGTGAAATGGATAGATGAAGTGTTAAACATTGCTTTAGAACATCCTGTTGATAAATGGCAGTTAGACAAGGAAGTGGTTAGAAAATAGCTGTTTTTGTTAAAAAACTTAAAAAAATAGCAAAAAAATTGATAAAAACGTAATTAACGCTTTTCAAACGCTGAAACTATGGTAAGTTAATGACGCTAACAACGCTAGAGCCCCCATTTATAAGGGGCCTAGTAGAGATAAAAATTATTATCAATATTTTTAGTTTTCTTTAACTCGGCGCTTTATGTTCAAAAAGAAGCTTAGGATAAAGTTTCTGCAGGACGCTAAACAGAAGATAGCGCTGAATAATAACAATTGAAGGGGAATACACTGTGAACAAATCTCAACTTATCGAGAAAATTGCTGCGGGTGCTGACATTTCTAAAGCTGCGGCTGGTCGTGCATTAGATTCATTTATCGAAGCAGTTACAGAAGAATTAAAGGGTGGCGAGCAAGTTGCACTAGTTGGTTTTGGTACTTTCTCAGTACGTGACCGTGCTGCACGTACAGGTCGTAACCCACAAACTGGCGCGACTATCGAAATCGCAGCAGCAAAAATCCCATCTTTTAAAGCTGGTAAAGCACTTAAAGATGCTTGCAACGCTTAATTAATAGCTTTGCTAAAGATTGAACATTAAGCCGCTTTTATAAGCGGCTTAATTGTTTCTAGCGCATTAGTTATCATTGAAAAGACTAATCGTAATAACATCACTTCCTTCAGTAAACTATAAAGCTTAATACCAGTTTCATTAAGTTATGGTCACTTTTGCTGGTTAAAGTAAACCACAGCTAGGTTACTCTTCATCAATATCCCGCATAAAGCAGCCAAAGGTAATAAAACTGGTTTAATTACCCCTTTAACCTCTTCTTAAAATTCTGTGTGCTTTTTATGGTACTAGTTAATTTATGCTACTAATCAATTTAGGCTAGGTTTAACTGCAATTAAACATAGCATTGGTAGCTCTGCACTTAGGGTTAATGGGCAATGTTATTTGGCATATTAGAAAAATAAAGTTGAGCCATTAGGCGGTTATAGCAACGACACGTTTACCGCGACTAATTTATCACTATTATTACGATGAATATGTGGCTTTTTTGCGACGGTATCGCTAGAAAAAACCAGATAAAATTGTTACGCTATGCCACTTATAAACAAGGGTGTTAAACGTTACTTATTGCTTTAAATAACTTTAATTAAAACCTCTTACAGGGCTAATACTCAGCAGTTTAAATAATTTGATCAACATAGGTATAAATTAAATAATATGACTACATTCTGGCTGGCAGTTTTATCATTAATAGTGATTGCATTAATTATTGTCTGGCGTATTTTTTCTTCATCTAAAAATACTATTGGTGCAGAAAATCTAAATATTCGTCAAGAAACCAATGTCACACTTTACCATGAGCACTTATCACTTCTCGAAAACGATTTGGCTGAGGGCAGTATTGGGCAAGACAGTTACCTACAATTAAAAGCAGAGTTAGATAAAACACTTTTGCAAGATGCTACATTAAGTAAATCGTCAAGGGTTGAAAAACAACAGACATCATGGTTATGGCCACTAGGCATAGCATTGGCTGTCGTTAGCTTTAGCTTATATACCTACATGAACCTTGGTTCGTATGCACAATTGAGTTCATCTGTCCTGAGTAATGAAAATAACGCACAGAGTGAATTAGCCCCAGAACAAATGCTAGTTCGTCGTTTACAGAAACTTCAGCGCGAGGTAAAAGACGACCCGAGTAATTCACAAGCTTTGTTCAGCTTAGGTCAAGCCTATATTTCTGCCGGTGAGTTTGACAATGCGATTGAGGCGTTTGACGGCGTAATGAAGCAAGTTGGCGAGCATGCCGAGTTATTAGGGCCAAAAGCTCAAGCGATGTATTATAAAAATAATCAGCAATTGAGCTCAGACATTCAAGCTGTGATTGATAAGGCATTAGTGTTAAACCCATTAGACGCATCAACCAATATCCTTTTAGGTATGGACAGTTTCACCAAGCGAAAGTTTGCTAAAGCAGTGCAGTACTGGGAAGTGGTTTTAAATAGCGACCGGCCAGGGATAAGTACACAAGCGCTAGCGGGCGCTGTAGAAGAAGCTAAAAACCAATTGCGCTTGAGCAATAAAAATACAGCTTCTGGAGCCGGTAGTGCTGAACTTGAGGCAAACTTGCCACACCTTACTATTGAGGTATCTTTAGCGGCGAATGTTCAAGAACAATTGATCAACGGTGAAGATAAAACCGTATATATATATGCCATTGCTACAGAGGGGCCTAGAATGCCTTTAGCTGCGGTAAAAATTAAAGCCAGTGACTTGCCGCTCAGTATAGTTTTAGATGATTCACAAGCAATGACGCCACAAATGCGCTTAAGTAGTGTGGATAAAGTTCATATTTACGCCGTAGTGTCTATGCAAGGTAGTGTGGGTATTAAGTCGGGTGACTTTAAAGCAGAAGCACTTAATGTTGATGCGATGGAAAAAAGTTTAATAACAATGAAAATATCAGTACAAGTACCATAAAGGTAATGGCTTAAGTATCACTGTAAAACTTACCTCTGGTAACATTTAGGGTGATATTTAAGCTGAGAAGATCTGATTTGGCGCTAGTCTTGACTAGTTAAAATCAGCTAAACTTAGTCCCAATAATGTTTTAACATTAATTTACAGGAATTATCATGATCCCAGAGCTCGGGCACTTCGCACTCATTATCGGGTTAGCGTTTGCATTATGTTTAAGCGTAGTGCCGCTGATTGGCGTAGCGCAGAACAATCATCAATTAATCAATAGTGCCAAACCATTGAGTTTTGGTCTTTTCTTCTTTGTAGCAATCAGTATTTTTTTATTAGGCTATAGCTTTACGGTAGATGACTTTTCAGTCAAATATATTGCCGGTCACTCTAATAGTTTATTACCTTATTATTTCAAAATCAGTGCGATCTGGGGCGGACACGAAGGCTCTATGCTACTTTGGGTTTTTGCCTTAACGTGTTGGACCTTCGCGGTGAGTGTTTTTAGTAAGCAATTAGAAAAAGAGTTTGTCGCGCGTGTTTTAGCGGTAATGGGCATGATTGCGGTTGGCTTTATTTTATTTACGCTATTAACCTCTAACCCGTTTGAGCGTTTATTACCAAACTTTCCGCTTGAAGGTCTTGATTTAAATCCATTATTACAAGATATTGGCTTAATCATTCACCCACCAATGTTATATATGGGGTATGTTGGCTTTTCAGTTGCTTTTGCTTTTGCTATTGCCGCGCTTATGGCTGGAAAAATGGATGCCGCATGGGCACGTTGGTCTCGCCCATGGACAGTTGCCGCTTGGTCATTTTTATCGGTAGGCATCGCGTTAGGTAGTTGGTGGGCATATTATGAACTTGGCTGGGGCGGTTGGTGGTTTTGGGATCCTGTTGAAAATGCTTCATTTTTGCCGTGGCTTGCTGGTACTGCGCTGATTCATGCGTTAGCAGTAACAGAACAACGTAACACTTTTAAGCATTGGACATTATTACTGGCTATTTTTACTTTTTCTTTGGTTTTATTAGGAGCCTTTTTAGTCCGCTCAGGTGTTATTACTTCAGTACATTCATTTGCAGTAGATCCAGAGCGCGGCATTTACTTACTGGTATTATTAGCGATAGCCGTTGGCGGCTCGTTAACGCTTTATGCCTTTAGAGCTGCAAATGTTAGCAGCCCAAGCCGCTTTACGTTTTATTCACGTGAAAACGCTATTTTAATTGCCATGTCAATATTGGTCACGGCGACAGTGACTATTTTATTAGGCACACTTTACCCGCTAATCATCGATGCTATGGGCTTGGGAAAAATATCAGTAGGTGCACCCTATTTTAATGCTGTGTTTGTTCCTATGATGATCGCTCTATTTCTATTTATGGGTGTTGGGCCGCTCACTCGCTGGAAAAAAGCGCGTAAAGGTGAACTAGCTAAACATTTAAATAAAACTTCAATTTTTAGTGTCTTCTTTGGTGCTGCTTGGCCGTTTATCTATGCGGGTGAATTTAGCCTAAGCGCATTCATTGGCATGACTCTAGGTTGTTGGATTGTCTTAGCTGTTTTAAAAGATGTATTTATCAATGCTAAGCAGGCCGACGGTAGATTGAAATTTTCAGCCGTGCCACTTAATCATATTGGTATGGCGCTTGCCCATGCCGGCATTGCAATTACGGTTATTGGTGTGACTATGGTGTCGACCTATGAAAAAGAAATGAACATAAAGATGGCGCCAGGGGAAAGTGCTAATTTATCAGGTTACATGATAGAGTTTGCCGGTACTAAAGATGTTTTAGGACCAAATTATAGTGCAATTCAAGGGCAACTTAAGGTCTCACTGGATGGTGAATTTGTTACCTTATTAAAGCCTGAGCTACGTACTTATAAAGTACAACGTTCCGGGATGACCGAGGCCGCCATTCATACCAACTTATGGCGTGATATTTACGTCGCTTTAGGTGATCCGCTAGAGCAAAACTCCTGGTCAATGCGCTTATATTATAAACCTTTTATTATCTGGATATGGTTAGGTGGTTTTTGTATGGCAATAGGTGGTTTCTTAGCGATATTAAGTAAACGCTATCGTAAGCGTGTGTTGGTCACAGAACAAAAGCTTACCCAAGCTAAACCCGCTGTTTTACAAGAGGCATAATTAGTGAAAAGTATTATTCGTTTTATCCCATTAATTCTATTTTTTTTATTGGCGGTATTATTATATCGAGGTTTATTTCTTAATCCGCAGTCGATGCCATCAGCCATGATAGGCAAGCCATTGCCAAACTTTGAATTGCCAACATTAAAATCGATTGAACAACGGGTAGGTCGAGATGATCTACAAGGCGATATCGTGTTACTTAATGTTTGGGCGACTTGGTGTATACAATGCAAATATGAGCATCCATATTTGCTTAATATTGCTCGTGATCCGCGTATTAAGCTCTATGGCCTTAATTTTACTGACGATCACAAGGCCGCTTTAAATTGGTTAAAACAATATCAAGACCCTTATGTATTCTCAATTTTTGATGAACAGGGTGCACTTGGTCTAGATATTGGTGTATTTGGTGCGCCTGAAACTTTTGTTATTGATCACACAGGTATCATTCGTAAGCGTTTTGCAGGTCCGATTAACGATCAGGTATGGCAAAAAGAGTTTCTGCCGTTAATTGAAACTCTTGAAG
The DNA here is from genome assembly GCF_014077005.1 of Colwellia sp. MB3u-45. Lineage (GTDB taxonomy): Bacteria > Pseudomonadota > Gammaproteobacteria > Enterobacterales > Alteromonadaceae > Cognaticolwellia. The sequence continues at coordinate 306,870 of NZ_JACGVC010000044.1, forward strand.
CAGAAATGGCAGCAGGAGCGTCCTAATGCAAAACAGAATAGACAGTAAAAGCCTAACATTACAGCATGTTATTCGCTTGTTTATTAGCAGCATGCTGCTGAGTGTTGTTTGGGTAACTAGCGTAAATGCTAGCCCAGTAGACACTTTTGAATTTAAAGATGAAGCAACCCAATTACGCTTTCAAGTATTATCCAAAGAGTTACGGTGTCCTAAGTGTCAAAATCAAAATTTAGCCGATTCGAACTCTAAAATTGCTGTAGATTTAAGAAATAACCTCTATAACCTGCTGCAAGAAGGTATGAGTGATCAAGAAGTTATTGACTTTATGGTCTATCGATATGGCGATTTTGTTTTATATCGACCGCCATTGAAAGAAAAAACTTATATTCTATGGTTTGGTCCATTGATTATTCTTTTCGGTTTTATTATCGGTGTGATATTTGTTTTACGAAAACGTAGTCAAGTTAAGGTAAATGAACATGATTTATCAACACAAGAGCAAGCTAACTTGGATGATATTCTCAATAAGCCGTAAATCCATTAAATTCATTAAAGCCATAAAAAAACATCTAAAGCTAAACTTGATGATATTAGTGTTTTTTATGCTTGGATGATGGTTATTTAACCGTTATTTCATCGCTAGAGTAAAAGGGTTTCATTTTTATTATTATTGGGCTAACATGCCCGTTCATATTGCGATTTTAAAGCGTGTAAGTTAGTGAAATAGCCTGATTAGTTTGCTGTTAAAGTGAATTGACACTTTGATAAATTAACCAGCTACTCAATAATTACAACGTATAATAGCGGTAAAGTAATGTCGCAGTTAAAATCGCCCGAAAAGTACAATACCCTCGTGTAAAGAGATAAAGATGTTAGAAAATATTCGAGAAAGCTCTCAAGGATTAACGGCTAAGATTATTCTTGGTTTTATTATTTTAACCTTCGCTGTTGCCGGCATTGGTAGTTACAGCAACTCAGTTGACACTTCAGTGGCTGATGTTAATGGTGATAAAATATCACAAGATGAGTTTAATAAAGCTTATCAAGCACAACGTAACCGTATGGCGCAGCAGTTTGGTGAAATGTTTGAAACATTATCAGCTGATCCTAGTTACATGAGTAATTTTCGTAACGGTGTGGTTGATAATTTAATTAACCAAAAACTTATCGATCAAAACTCAGAGGCGCTTGCCATTCGTGTAGCAGATCAGCGAATTAAAAGTACCATTCAAAATATGGCAGAATTTCAAATTGACGGTGTTTTTGACAACAATCGTTACTTAGCGATGATTAATCAAGCGGGTTTTTATCAATCAGCTGATTTTCGTGACTATCTGCGCACTGAAATGACCCGTCGTCAATTAACTCAAGCATTGGTAGCAAGCGAATTTAGCTTACCGTACCAAGAAAATATGTTTACTGCTTTACAAAATCAACAGCGTGACATTCGTTTTGCTACGATTAATGCGGAACAATTTAAAGCGAGTATCGAGTTAAGCGATGAAGAAGTTAATGACTATTATCTTGCCAACAAATCGCGTTTTGAAAACCAAGAGCAAGTAAAAGTTAACTACATCACACTTGATGTTGACACTATCGCCAACACAGTGACATTAACCGATGCCGATGTTGATGATTATTATAAGAACAATATTAGTCAATACCGCGACGAAGAACAACGTCGCGTTGCCCACATTCTCATTGAATTTGGTGATGACGAAGCGAAAGCTAAAGTCAAAACAGAAGCCTTACTTACTAAAATAAATGCCGGTGAAGACTTTGCTGAATTAGCAAAAGAGCATTCAGCCGATACTTTTAGTGGCGAAAATGGCGGCGATCTAGATTGGATTGATGCTGGCGTAATGGACACCGCATTTGATGATGCAGTCTTTGCTTTGTCTGGTATAGGTAGTGTTAGTGATGTGGTTAAAACTGACTTTGGTTTTCATATCATCAAATTAACTGATTATAAGGCTGAGAAAGTGCAAAGCTTAGCTGAAGTACGTGACAATATTGTCTCAAAAGTTAAAAATGAAAAAGCGCAAGACAAGTTCTTTGAGCTTCAACAGGAAGTAGCGCGTTTAAGTTTCGAGTTTCCTGACAGTTTATATGATGCCGCAGGTGCAATTAATGCCACTATAAAAACATCTGACTGGTTAACGCGTGGTGTTAATAGCACACCTTTTGATGTCAGCAATGTTGTTGAAGTGGCTTTTTCTGATATCGTGGTGAATGAACAACTAAACTCTGACATTGTTGACGTTAGCGATAGCTTAGCCATTGTAATGCGTTTAAATGAATACCAAGCAGCCAGTGTTAAACCTCTTGCTGAAGTTAGCGCACAAATTGAAAATATTTTACTTGCGAAAAAAGCGTCTGAAAAAGCTCAAACTGTTGCGGATGAATTGCTGGTTGCATTCAAATCTGGAAGCGATATCACTGAGCAATTAGCTGAAATTGGCGCTACTATGGAAGTTAAAGCCGCAGTTGCACGTGTGGGTAGCGGCTTAGATGCAAGCTTGGCACGTGAAGCCTTCAAATTACCTCGTCCAAGTGAAAACGCGGTATCTGCAACGACAGTCAATCTTAGTAATGGCAATTTAGCATTACTTGAAGTGCAAGCAGTTAACGAAGGTACAGCCGTTAACTCACCGAACTTGTCGCAGCAGTTAACTCAGCAATTGGCACAAGCGGCTTATTTAAGTTACGTTGAATCGCTGAAAGTTGGCGCAGAGATTGTACGCAAACAAGTGCAAGCACCGACGACACAATACTAACTCAAGCTATCATTTGAGCTAATAAAGCGTTAAATAAAAACCAGCCAATAGGCTGGTTTTTTGCTTCTAGGGTTTAAGTTTTATTGGTTAACCCGCACAAATGGGTAATAATTTAATGACACTGGTATAACATCAGATAGTATAAGCACTGAAAAAATTATCCGGTTAATTGTTCTATAACTAAACGATGTTATTGTGTAAAAAGAAGTGGTTTATTAGGTAGGTGTAGCTAGCTCATTTGAAACATAAAATGATCAGTTTGCTATAACAGATAACTTGTTTGCCTTGCTTATAATCATTAAGACCAAGTAATTGGCCATTAACGCTAACGATGCAGCAGTTGAAAACGTTGGCTCATTATCAACCTTTTAGTGTACTTGTGTTTCGGTTTTTGCAAAATATCAGCAGTTTTACCAAACTCCAAAACTTCACCTTTGCTTAGTACCATCATCTCATCACTAAAGTGTCTGACAATGCCAAGGTTATGAGAGATTAATATAAATGCTAGCCCCATTTGCTGTTGTAAATCGAGCAATAGATTGATCATTTGTGAACGTAAAGACGGGTCGAGTGATGCTAAAGCCTCGTCGAGAATGATCACTTGTGGTTTTAATATTATCGCCCGTGCTAATGAAATACGTTGCTTTTGACCCCCTGAAAACATATGAGGGTAAAAGCTCATATGCTCAGCTAATAAACCAACTTTTTGTAAGGTTTCTCGGATCAACTGATGGCGCTCAGTTTCATTTAGGTTGGTGTTGAGTTGCAGTGGTTCATCTAATAATTGTTCTATCGTTAGACTAGGATTTAAGGTGGTGCCTGAGTCTTGAAAAATCATTCTCACATGTTGGCAACGTTGCTTAAAGTTACCAGGTTCTAAGCTTTGGCCATTTAAACGAATGTGACCAGTGCTTGGCAACTCAGCGCCAACTAGTAGTTTCGCAACCGTAGACTTTCCAGAGCCTGTTTCGCCTACAATAGCGAGCGTTTTATGCGCCATAATATCAAAAGATAAAGGCTCAAGTGCCGTGACGCATTTACGATTAAACCAATAATTTTTATCTTTATAGGTTTTACTCAGGTTACTGACTTGTAATAAAACATCACTCACGAATAGTTATCCTTTAGTGGAAAATGACAACTGACTTGATGGCTATGAAAATTTTTAATTTTTGGCGCGTGTACACATTTTTGCTGTGCTCGCGGGCACCTTGGGCCTAATCGGCAGCCTATTGGTAAATGTTGCAAAGTAGGAATACTACCAGGCAATGTCATTAGTCGAGATTTATTTGGGATCATTCGGTTAGCTTTTGGGCTACTGTCGACCAAGGCGCGGGTATAGGGATGATATGGTTGGTTAAAAATTTGCTCTGTGGTGCCAGCCTCAACAAATTGGCCACTATACATCACGGTAATGGTGTTGGTCCAATGGGTAACATTTTCTAAATCATGACTTATTAATAATATTGACATATTTTTCAGCTGATTTAGGCTCGCTAACAAACGAAATATCTGGCCTTGATTGGTACTTTCCATTGCCGCAGTAGGCTCATCAGCTATAAGCAGCATAGGGCGACGTGCTAAGGCCATTGCGATCATTACACGTTGGCATAATGCATCGGTTAGTTGATGAGGAAAACTCTTCACACAGACCTCATGCTGCTTGATACCAACTTTATGCAATAAGTTAATAGCAGCCAGTTTACGCTGTTGTCTTTTTTGCCAAAAATAGCCTGTCAGTTGCTCAACATCTACCGCTTCTTCTAATTGTTCGCCAATGGTGGTGGTTGGATCTAAACATGCCATAGGTTCTTGAAAAATCATGGCGACGTCTTTTGATATAATCGCTTTTCTTTCTTCAGCAGATAGTCGCATTAAGTCGTTGCCGCGCCAATGAAAACGGTCGGCATCAACTGCCCACTTCTCATCTAACACACCAACAATCGCTTGAGCTAATAGCGATTTTCCAGAGCCAGATTCACCGACTAAACCGCGAACCTCACCTTCTTTCATGGTCAAGTTTACTCGGTCGACAGCAAATATTGGCTTTGTTGACGTCTGCAGTTTTATGGAAAGGTTGCGAATATCAATTAAGTTCATTAGTTTTCCTTGCGCACTTTTAGGGCATGGCGCATGCCTTCACCGACCAAGTTTGTCGCGATAACTGAAAATAAAATAGCTAAACCGGGTAGGTAAACGGTCCAAGGAGCAATGTAAAATAACTCAATACCATTAGCTAGCATGGCTCCCCATTCTGGCATAGGAATAGGGGCACCTAAACCAAGAAAGCCTAGTGCTGCAATGTCGAGAATAGCAGCTGATTGAGCAAGTGTTGCTTGGCTAATTAATTTTTCGATAATATTAGGGAAAATAGAATAACGTAAAATTCTAATCGAACTAGCGCCATCAAGACGCGATGCCAGTACGTAGTCTTTGGCAAACTCTTCCTTAACGGCATTGCGGGTTACATGCACAAACTGTGGTATTAACACCATAATGATGGCCCACAAGGTGTTCTCTAAACCAGGACCGAGTATGGCAACAATGATAATGGCTAAAAGTAAGGAAGGAATGGATAAAATAACATCGAGAAAATGGTTAAGAAAGCTAGATTTAATCCCGGTTGTTAAAGCTGATAGTGAACCAATAACAACACCAACGGCTAAAGAGGCAATAACCACAATAATACTTAAGCCAAAAGTTAATGAGGTACCTTGAATTAACCGCGACAACATATCTCTACCTAGGTTATCTGTACCTAGCAAAAAGCTGACATCGCCATCATCACTCCATGCCGGGGGTAATAATAAGTGGTCTAAATGGTTTTCCACCGAGGAATACGGCGTAATGATATTGGCTAATACTGCCAGCGCAATTAAAAATAAAAAACAGCAAAATCCAATCATAACAACAGGAGGTTGCTTGAAGTTATGCCACAACTGCATCAGTGGAGTTGGGAACTCTTCTTCTAAGTATATTTTATCACGTGCCATGACGAGGCTCCCGAGCTAAAGGGTTAAGCGCTGCATAGACTAAATCTATAATAATGTGAACAATGAATATAAAGCTTGAAAGCACAATAAGTCCGCCTTGAATAGCGGTATAGTCACGCTGATATATACTTTCGATTAACCAGCTGCCAATGCCTGGCCAACTAAAAATAACTTCTGTCACCATGGCTATAGTAATCAGATTAGCAAATTGTAAGCCTATATCTCTGATAACTTTAATAATAGCATTACGCATAGCATGACGATAAATAATTTGACTAAAGGTTAAGCCTTTTGCTTTTGCCGCTTTAATGTAATGCGTGTCTAAAACTTCCAGCATAGCTGAGCGGGCTAAGCGCATAAAGATGGTGGCGGGTGCTAATGCCACGACAATAACCGGTAAGATAAGGTGTCGAGTGGCATCTTGAAAAGCTTGCCATTTATACGGACTGTCGCTGAGTAAAATATCAATTAACTGTAAACCGGTAATATGTTTAATTTCGAACAAAAGACTTATTTGTCCGGAAGAAGGAAACCAACCTAATTGGATAGAAAACACCAATATAGCAAGTATGCCTAACCAGAAAACTGGGATTGAGTAGCCAATCATTGCAATGGTCAATATTAAATTGTCAGCCGCTTTTCGGTGGTAAATCGCGGCACAAAAGCCAACGGGAATACCAACAAACATTGCTACTAACAAAGCAACGCTGGCCAACTCGACCGTTGCAGGTAAACGGTTAAGTACTTCGGTTGAAATCGGTAGGTGGCTGGTCATTGAATAACCCATGTCGCCTTGAAATAGGTGTTTCAAATAACTGACATATTGCCCCAGTAAACCCGATTGCTGTTGATATTCATCAGCTAAAATCGCTAGCTGCTCTGGTGAAGCACTTATTTGGCCCGTTAGGTTAATGAGTTGCTCACCAGGAAATAAAAAACTCAAACTAAATGACAACATTGTTAATAACAACAAGGTAAAAAAGAATAAACTAAAACGACGCAGAGTAAAAATTAGCATATTAGTTTTTTGTAACTCCGTTAAAATCAACCCCACCGATGGCGCGTAATACAGTGCCTTTTACACTATTATCCCGTGCTTGATATCTTTTTGAATGGGCAATGGGAATTAATGGCACTTCTTCATTGATTAATTTTAGCGCCTTTGAATAATAGGCTTTTCGTTTATTAGTGTTATTTGTTTTTAGCGCTTTTTGGATAAGCTGATCGAATTTTTTATTACACCAAAAGGTGCGATTGCTGCCAGTATTTGCTGCAGAGCAGCTGAGTAATGACGAAAAAAAGTTATCGGGATCAGGGTTGTCAGCTGACCAACCTAATAGCACACTTTGATGTTCACCTTCAGAAACCTTTCGTAAAAAAGTTGACCATTCATAACCTGACACTATATTAACCTCTACCCCTATTTTTTGTAAATCAGCCTGAATAAGTTTTGCCATCGTAATGGCATCTGGGTTGTAGGATCTCTGCACAGGCATTGCCCATAAATCCATAGAAAAGCCATTGCTATAACCCGCTTGCGTTAATAATTCTTGTGCCGTAGCTATTGAATAGTCTTGGCTTGTTATCGTTGCATCATAAGCCCAAGAAGAGTTTGGAATAATGCCGTTTGCAATTTCTGCTTGGCCGGTATAAACCGCCTCTAGAATTGCTTGCTTATTAATAGCGTAGGATAACGCTTTGCGTACTAAAGGATTGTTAAAGGGTGGTTTGCGGGTATTGAAACCAAAATAACCCACATTGAAAGATATCACTGATTCTAAAATGAGATTGGGGTGCTGTTTAATTTTTTCATGTGCAATAGGGTAGGCAATTACATCACATTCACCGGCTAATAACTTAGTTAAGCGAGCTGTATCTCTAGGGGTTATATCAAAAACGAGTTGTTTAAGCTCTGACTTACCTCGCCAATAATCTGAATGAGGTTCATAACGAATAAAAGCCCCTGAACTATACTGTTTAAACTTAAAAGGCCCTGTACCAATGGGGAGCATATCTATTTCTGGCATAGCATTAAGTTCGACTAATTCGTCGGCGTATTCTTTTGATAAAATAACGGCTGAATCACCACCAATGTTGGCGAGAAATGAACTGTCAGAATGTGCAAGTCGAAAGCGAATGGTGTGGTCATTAATTTTTTCTATGTTATCAATCAAACTGGCTAATTGAGCATTTTGAAAAAATGGATATTTGCCACCTGAAATCGGGTGATATTCGTGGTTGATATCCAACATGCGATTGAAACTAAATAGCACATCGTCAGCATTAAGCGCCCTTGTTGGCATAAAATAGCTAGTTTGATGAAATTGAATATCCTTGCGAAGATAAAAAGTGATCATTTTGCCATCACGTGTCACATGCCAAGATTTAGCAATAGCAGGTATAATCGCATTATCGATAGGGCTAAACTCAATCAAACGGTTATATAACTGATGTGACGTGGCATCTATTGTCGTCCCAGATGACACTGTTTGGGGGTTGAAGCTTTCGGGAGGGCCTTCACTACAATAGATAATGCTTTTTTTACTTAACGAAAGTGCTTCGTTTGAATCACAGCCTGACAACACCAATATCAATAGTGCAAAACCGTAATAGTATGTAAGGGTAGAGTAAGCCATAGCTAATCTTTATTCTTCGTCTGCACTACTTGAATCGAGTAGATTATATTTTTTTAAGTAGCCTCTTAACTGATGATAGGTTAATTCTAAGGCGTCAGCGGTTTTCTTTTGACTATATTGGCAATGCGCCAATGCCGACTTGATCAAGTCGACTTCATAGTTTTGTGATAAATCTTTTAATGACAGCGGGAATTGTAACGCTTGCGTGCTTGGCTGAATTTTTTCTTCTACTTTAACCGGCGTTGCTGTCGTGGTTTCATTGGTTTGTGCAACAGGTGTCGCTATGATGCGATCTTGAGTTTTCATACGTTTAGAAGGGCGATAAGGTGACTCAAATGGATCTATGACTAATTCATGCACAGGTAAGTGTGGATTATTACAGCGATAAACACTGCGTTCTACTACATTTTTTAATTCTCGAATATTACCCGGCCAATGATATTCAAGTAAAGCACGTTTTGCTTTTGCGGTAAAACCACTAAAAAGCTCAAATTCAAGTTCGCGCGCCATGTTAATAGCAAAGTGCTCAGCTAATACCAATATATCGTCTAAACGTTCGCGTAAAGGCGGCAGGGTGATCACGTCAAAGGCCAATCTATCAAGCAAGTCTGCACGAAATTCCCCTGCTGCAGCCATTGACGGTAAGTCTTCGTTAGTTGCTGCGATTAATCTAGCATTAGTTTTAATGGTTCTTGAGCCACCAACACGTTCAAATTCGCCATATTCTACAACACGTAATAATTTTTCCTGGATTAAGCCAGTCGTATTGGCGATTTCGTCTAAAAACAAAGTGCCGTTGTCTGCGCGTTCAAAACGACCTTCATGACGTTTACTGGCGCCAGTAAAGGCACCACTGTCATAACCAAATAATTCACTTTCTAATAAATTTTCATTCAACGCCGCACAATTAAGTTTGAGATAATTTTGATCCCATCGTTTAGATAAATAATGTAAACGGGCCGCAACTAACTCTTTACCTGTGCCGCGTTCACCGATGATCAGCACAGGCTTACTTAAAGGTGCTATCTGTGAAATTTGCTCAAGCACCTCTAAAAAATTGTTAGATTGGCCAATGAGATTATCTTGTTGTTTAAAACGTGTCATGAACTGACCTAATAATTGGTTTTTTTCACTAACAAATAGTGTATTTTATTAACCGCTTAGAGAAAAGTCTTTTTTTAAATAATAATAAAGCATTATTAATCAATATATTATAGTGTTATAAAAACTTGGCGCAGAACGTGAATAGTAAAACCTAAGACAATTAAAGTCATTTTTTGAACGAGGAAGTAAATATGGGTATTTTTTCAAGGTTTACAGATATCATTAATTCTAATATTAACAACTTATTAGACAAAGCAGAAGACCCTGCAAAAATGGTGCGTTTAATCATACAGGAAATGGAAGACACGCTAGTTGAAGTGCGCTCTTCATCAGCAAAAACCTTAGCAGATAAAAAAGAATTAGCACGCCAAGCTAGTCGCTTTGAAGCGGATGCATCACAATGGCAAGAAAAAGCTGAGCTAGCATTAAGTAAAGATCGTGAAGATTTAGCGCGTGCAGCATTAATGGAAAAGAAAAAATGTGTTGAAAGCGCTGGTGCTTTGCGTGAAGAGTTAAGCCGCGTAGATAGCCATATTGCTAAATTGCAAAGTGAAATTTCACAGTTGCAAGACAAATTAGCCGATGCTAAGTCGCGTCAAAAAGCGATTATTATGCGCGAAAAAACAGCGAACTCACGCTTAAAAGTGAAACAGAATATTGACAGCGATAAGGTTAATGACGCGCTCAGCCGCTTTGACCGCTACGAGCGTAAAATTGATGGTATAGAAGCACAAGTCGAATCTTACGATATGGGCAGCAAGTCATTGGCTGATGAAATTTCAGAGTTGGCTTCAGATGAAAAAGTTGATGATGAATTAGCGCAATTAAAAGCTAAAATGAAATCAGAGACTAAAAATAAATCATCATAGATTAAGAATATATGCCTTAATTAGGTGCAATTAAAGGAGAAAAATCGTGGAGGAGATTATCATCGCCCCAGTAATTATATTCATGGTCGTCGTAGCGCCTATTTGGTTGATATTGCATTATCGTAGTAAACGCCAAATTAGCCAGGGTTTCAGTGAAGAAGAGTATATTCAACTGACTGAGTTGTCTGAACTCGCCGATAAAATGGCTGACAGAATAAAAACCTTAGAAGCTATTTTAGATGTTGAAACACCCGAGTGGAGAAACAAATGATGAACGGCAAATCCCGAGGTGAGTTATATCGAAATACTAGCCAAGGAAAGTTAGCCGGTGTCTGTGCAGGTATTGCCGATTACTTTGGCTGGGAATCATGGTTGGTGCGTATACTCGTGGTTTCTGGTGTGTTGTTAGGCATGGGTTGGTTTATTGTTATCTATATTGCCGCTTGGTTTATATTAGATAAAAAACCCGCCAATGTAGGCCATGTTAACCGTAACGCCCAAAGAGGTCATTTTGGCCATGGTCAGGCTGGTCAGCAGCAGTCTAAGCAGCAAGCGCCAGAACAACAAGGGTTTGATGAAGACATTACCAATGAGTCGATTAAAGTGAAATCGCGAATCTGGCAAGCAGGTGAGCCGCCTAAACAAGCATTTCAAGATATTAGGCGCAAGTTCAAGACATTAGAGTTGGAACTACAAGTGATTGAACGCTATGTCACCTCACCAGAATTTACGGTGTCACGAGAAATTAATCAACTATAAAAAAAGCGGCTAGGCCGCTTTTTTTATAGTGGTAACTTAATGATAAAGCCGTTGTAGCACTGTTATCTCAATGTAAAAGTCGCTAATATCTAAGGCAGTGATAGTATTGTTAAGACAAGTATTCTCCCTTCAACGTATTGAAAATAAAAAGATAGCATTCAAGTATGGCATTTATTAATAAAGCTCAGTTAAACAAGTTAAAACAAAAAGCTAGCGATATCGTTAATCGTTCTATCGATCAACATATCACATTGGCTGTAACCGGACTTAGCCGCAGTGGTAAAACCGCTTTTATTACCTCTTTAGTGAATCAGTTACTCAACGAAGGTAACAATTCGCAGCTCAGCTTTTTTAATGTAGTCCATCAAGGTCGTTACATTGCCGCTAAACGCGTGCCACAAAAGCATCTTCATATTTCAAGATTTGAATATGACGGGGCGCTATCAGCCTTGTGTCAGTCGCCACCAAAATGGCCAAAACCTACCAACGGTATTAGCGAGTTACGCTTAGCGGTGCGTTATCAGCCGAAAGACTCGTTATTAAAGTATGCTACGGAGTCGGCAACGCTCTATATTGATATTACCGACTATCCAGGCGAGTGGCTGCTTGACTTACCTATGTTGTCGTTAACATTTGAGCAATGGTCGAAACAGACCATAGAACTGCTTAAGCAGGCACCCAGAAGTGAACATGCACAGGGCTTTCTCGATAAACTGGCTGAGTTTGATGCCTTTGCCAGTGTTGACGAAGTTGTTTTAGCGCAACTATCACAAGAATATACCGACCTACTGTTACTCTTTCGTCATCAACTTGGCTTGTCTGTTATTCAACCAGGACGTTTTATTCTACCCGGTGAGTTAGAAGATGCGCCAATACTGCAGTTTTTTCCTTATAGCGGATTTGACGATATTGACAGTAATGACTATAAAAATGCTAAAGACGACTGTTATATCGGCATGTTGCGCGCACGATTTACTGAATATAAAGAGCGTGTAGTACGGCGTTTTTATCAAGAGCACTTTATTAATTTTGATCGACAAATTGTGCTTGCTGACTGTTTAACGCCATTAAATAAAGGCCCAGAAAGTTTTGCAGATTTACAACATGCCATGGCAATGATCATGGAAAGTTTTCAATATGGGCAATCGAGTTTACTGTCGCGTTTATTTTCGCCAAAAATTGATCGATTACTTTTTGCTGCCACTAAGGCCGACCATGTCACACCTGAACAACACGGTAATTTAGTTTCCTTGCTCAACAAGCTGGTTTTTCAAACTAAGCAAGCGCTGAGTTTTGATGCCATTAAAATGAAAACAATCGCTATTGCCTCGGTCAAAGCAACCAAAGTGGGCAAAAGCCTGTACCAAGGCCAAAATATTCCGGTGATTAAAGGTCGTCAGTTAAGTAATGGCCAAATGATCACCTTATTTCCTGGTGCGGTGCCGGCGAGTATTCCAACGCTTGATTATTGGCAAAAGCAAGCCTTTAACTATATCGCTTTTTCGCCGATTGAACCGGCGAGTAGTGACGAATGTTTACCGCATCTTCGCATGGATCAAATGTTGCAGTTTTTGCTTGGAGATAAATTAAAATGACCGAAAATAAAGAAAAACATCAACAACAAATATTATTTGATGTTGATATTACTGACAAGCCAACAACAGAAAACACCCAGCAAATTATTGTTAATGAGCAAGATTGGGTTTGTGATGAGCAAGTAGAAACGGTTGACGATAATAGCGTTATTGCTAGCAAAAAACCAAGCTGGCTTTGGCGTACATTAGGGGTGGTTTTTGTTACTTTAGTGGCGGTTGAAGCGGTACAGTTTTTTGTTAATGGCTTCAGCCAATCGCCGATAATCGCCAGTTTGTACGCTATCTTACTGGCCGGTTTATCACTTATTTGTGGCCGAAGTGTTTGGCGAGAATTTGCTGGGCTTAGGCAGTTTAAATATCAGCAAAATCTTAAACAACAAGCACAAGATATTATCAATGAAGAAGGCCAAATTGATGCCATCAGCCTTTGTGATAAAATATCTCAGCGTTTACCGGTTGACTTAGCTGAATTTGATCACAGTTCATGGCAGCAGTTAAACCTTGAAGAGTATAACGATGTGGAAATAATGCAGTTATATGCTCGCAACGTTTTATCTCAAGTGGATCAAAAAGCATTGAAAGAAATTGCAAAGTTTTCTTCAGAGTCAGTTGTTTTAGTGGCCTTAAGTCCGATTGCCATTATTGATATGTTGCTGATGTTATGGCGAAATTTACGTTTAGTTAATAAAATAGCTGCTTTATATGGTTTAAAACTAAGTTACTGGAGCCGAGTCAAACTGATTAAACAAGTGATTATTAACATGGCTTATGCCGGCGCAAGTGAATTAGTGGCTGATTTAGGTGCAGATCTGTTGGGCGCAGAGCTGTTAGGAAAATTATCAGCGCGTATGGCACAAGGCCTAGGTGCAGGTATGTTAACCGCCCGATTGGGGCTCAAAGCCATGCACTTATGTCGCCCTATTCCCTTTACCGATGATGCGCCAAAGCTTGGGCATATTCGTCAACAGATTGTCAGCCAAGTGCAATCACTGGTGAAGAGAAGTTAGCCAAGCTACTGAAAATAAATATAATTTCTTTAACTGTATATTTAGATGTAACATAAGTTTTACAGCTTTATTGTTCTGGTGAAAAAATAGCCACTTTGAAAGTCGTGCTTTTTCTATTGGTGTTGCCTTATGATTATGACAACTAAAGTAGTTTTAAATATCAAAATAAAATTAACAAAAAATAATAAAATTGATATTCACTCAATAAGGTTAAACGAATGGCAAAGGCGAGTAAGTACGTTTCTAAGGTTGCAGATGAACATGGCAACATTGCATGGTCAGCAGCAGAAAACAAAATTTGGCAAGCGTTAATTACGCGACAACTTTCAACAGTACAAAATACCGCATGTGATGAATTTATCGCCGGCTTAAGTAAGTTAAATCTGCCACTTGATCGTATTCCTCAACTAGAAGAAGTTAGCCAGGTATTAAGGGCAGAAACGGGTTGGAGCTGTGAACCCGTGCCAGCACTGATTGGTTTTGGTGAGTTTTTCCGCTTACTGTCAGAAAAGAAATTTCCTGTTGCGACCTTCATTCGCTCCCAAGAAGAGTTTGACTATTTACAAGAGCCCGATATATTTCATGAAATATACGGTCACTGTGCCTTACTGACTAATCCGTCGTTTGCTAATTATACCCAAGCTTATGGCATGATGGGTTTAAATGCTTCGAAGGAAGACCGTGTATTTTTAGCTCGGCTTTATTGGTTTACCGTAGAGTTTGGCTTACTTGATACCCCTAAAGGTTTACGTGTATACGGTGGTGGTATTTTGTCTTCTCCAACTGAAACAGAATATGCATTACATGATAAAAATGTTGAAAGAAAACCACTCGATGTTTTAGATGTTTTACGAACACAATATCGCATTGATATTTTGCAACCGGTTTATTTTATGCTCACCAAAGTTAGTGATCTTGATGAGGTACGAAAATTAAGCGTAGAAGATATTATGGTGTTGGTAGAACAAGCGAAAGCAATAGGTCTACATCCAGCTAAATTTGAATTAAAAACAACTTCAAAAGTAAGTTAAAGGAATTTTTATGATCAGCGAATTATCAAATCAACAATGTGAAGCATGCCAAGTAGATGCACCAAAGGTTAGCGATGACGAATTAGCAAGTTTATTGGCTCAAATACCTGATTGGGTACCTGAAGTGAATAACGGTATTATGATGCTAGAACGTGTTTATAAATTTAAAAACTATAAACTAGCATGGGCTTTTGCAAATAAAGTGTCTGAATTAGCAGAAAAAGAATTTCATCATCCAGCCATTTTATTAGAGTGGGGCAAAGTAAAAGTTACTTGGTGGACCCATGCTATTAAAGGGCTGCATAAGAATGACTTTATTTGTGCGGCCAAAACCGATCAGCTTCTTTAACCTAATACCACACAATAATACTAAGCCTCCTATTAAAGGGGGCTTTTTTTTGTTGTAAAAAATAGTTTACAATGGTGATATTGGATTTTGTTGTTTGCTTGAGGTTATTAAATGCGTTTAGAAATTGGTTGCAAGGACCGAGTTGGTATTGCGCAAAGTGTATTAGCAATATTTGTTGAACGTGGGATCGACCTACGTGGTATCGAGTTAAAACAACCAGGGAAAATTTTTATTAACATCCCTGATTTAGAGTTTTCAGAGCTGCAAGGTTTTATGCCGCAATTACGATTAATAGATGGCGTTATTGATGTTAAAACAACACCTTACATGCCGTCTGAGCGTGAAAGAAATGAATTTGAAACCTTAGTTAAAACCTTTCCAGACCCTTTTATCTCGATTGATAATAATGGCCAAATTCGTGTGGTTAATAATATTGCTGCGCAAATAATGTGTAGCTCGCTTGAGCATATTATTGGTGAGTATATTGGACAATGGCTAAAAGGTTTTAATTTTACCCGCTGGTTTGGCAGTGCAGAAGTGCTGGCCCAAACTCGCCGTGTTAAATTTCAAGAAGGTGACTTTGTCGCCGACATTATCCCTATTCACATTGCTGAAGGTGACGGCAGGCAAGTACTGGCGGGAGCAGTACTGATATTAAAATCAGAAGCGAGATTAGGTCAACAAATTAGCGCCTTTAAAAAAGCCAATGAAAATGATTTTAACGGCATCCAGTCTAACAGCAGTTCAATGCGTAAATTGATACGCGAAGCAAAGCGTATGGCCTTGCTCGACTCTTCTATGCTGATTGTGGGTGAAACAGGATCAGGTAAGGAGTTATTAGCTCGCGCTTGTCACGCGGCCAGTGATCGCAAGGATAAGCCTTTTATGACCTTAAGTTGTGCAGCATTACCTGACGATGCTGCAGAAACAGAATTATTTGGCTCTGGTGCTGCTGGAGAAGCAAAAAGTAAAAAAGGTATATTCGAATCAGCAGACGGCGGCACTATATTTTTCGATGAAGTAGGCGAGATGTCAGCCAAATTACAAACTAAAGTGCTGCGGGTCATTCAAGATGGCACTTTTAGACGCATTGATGACGAAAAAGAAATCAAAGTTAATGTCCGTATTATCGGTTCAACCAATCGCGACTTACTTAATATGGTTTCTCTTGGAGAGTTTAGAGAAGACTTATATTATCGTTTAAATGTTTTGGGGCTTAATATTCCATCTTTGCGTGAACGACGTTCAGATATTGTGCCTTTAGCGGAACTTTTTGTCGCTAAATTTGGTCAACGTGTTGGCAAGACTCATGTTTCTTTCGATAAAGAATGTCTTGAGTTTATTGAACACTACCCTTGGCCTGGTAATGTTAGACAACTAGAAAATGTGCTGATTCGAGCTGTATCCTTAATTGACGGCAATATTATTACAACCTCGCACTTGCATTTACCTGCGTATACGCGCGAGCATGGTTATCTTGAGCAAGATTTTGAAGGTACTTTGGATGCGGCAGTGAAAAATTTTGAAGCCGATTTGCTGCGTAAACTTTATCCTGCTTATCCAAGTACGCGACAATTAGCCAAAAAATTAGGACTGAGTCACACGGCCATTGCCAACAAATTACGTGACTACGATATCAATAAAAAAACGGTTAAAATTTAACGTTAACTGACCAATATTGGTTTTACTGCAAAAGCTATTTGAGTATTAGATATGAAATTATATGGTTATTGGCGCTCATCCGCTGCGTATAGAGTAAGAATTGCTATGCACTTAAAGGGGCTGACATTTGAATCAGTTCCCGTGCATTTAGTTAAAGATGGTGGCGAGCAGCATAAAAAAGCTTACACTGAATTAAACCCAACACATTTAGTGCCCACCTTGATTGATGATGATGTTATTTTGCATCAGTCGATTGCGATTGTTGAGTACCTAGATGATAAATATCCGTCGGTGGCTATTTATCCTGAAAATATTGTGGCTAAAGCAAAAGTAAAGGCACTTGCACTTGATGTTGCCTGTGAAATGCATCCGGTTAATAATTTACGCGTACAACAATACCTAGTTAATCATTTTTCACTACCAGAAAGTGATAAACTTATTTGGAGTCATCATTGGATGAATGTAGGTTTTTTGGCTGTTGAGCAGCAGTTAAAAGTAAACTCAGGAAAATATTGTTTTGGCGATATCATTACTATGGCCGATATTTGCTTAGTGCCTCAAGTATATAACGCCTATCGATTTAATCTTGATATGAGTGAATTTCCAAATATTTGTCGGGTGGCTGAAAATTGTAATCAACATGCGGCCTTTATTGCCGCTTTGCCTGAGAATCAGGCGGATGCACAGTAACGTGCAATGTTTTTGAAAATTTATTATTTACTATGCCATTACTTAAACCAATTCATTAATACAATGGGTATTACATAAATTTAAGGTTATTATGTCAACTAAAAATACTGAACAAAAACAAACGCCTTGGGCCATTATTGCAGTAATTATTGCTACTGTTATCGCCTTGGTTATCTATTTCTACGTGATTGCAGCAGATGAAGATAACAGTAGTGATACCGTCGCTATTACTGCCGTTGCACCCGTTCAAACACCCGTGCTTGAGCCTGAAATTACACCTGAGTTAATTGAACCAGAAATTACCACAGAGCAGGTTGAAGAAGAGATTATTGAGCTTGAGCCTGAAATTTTATTACCAACATTAGACGAAAGTGACACTTGGTTTAGTACTAAATTGCCGACGTTAACTTGGCGCAAAGAATTACTGAAACTGGTCGTTACAGAAGATATAATCCGCCGGTTTGTGGTATTTACTGATAATTTCAGCCAAGGTACCTTAGCTTATGAGCACACACCATTAATTACACCGAGTGAAAAATTTACTGCGCTAGAAGAACCCACAGACAACGGCATTAAATTGCAGTGGGATGAAAGTAGCACTCGTCGTTTTAGCAACTACGTTGATCTTTTACGCTCAATGGACAGCGAAACGCTAGTTCAATGGTATGTTGAACTTAAGCCGTTAATTGATCAAGCTTATGGTGAGTTAGGTTACCCTGAACAAGATTTTACCGAAGTATTACACAATGCTATAACCAAGGTTTTAGATATGGAAATCCCTAAAACCCAGCCTGAGTTAGAGCGCCTTAGCGTTATGTATAAATATAAAGATTCATCGCTAGAGTCTTTAGATGACGCAGAAAAACTATTGCTAAGACTAGGTAAAGAAAACTTACTTGTGATCAAGTCAGTGTTGTTAGAAATTAACGAAAAGCTAGCAAGATCGCGTTAAGTACTGGTTAAGTATTAAATGAATCTGTTAATCAAACCAAGATTACCTGCGCGTATAACAACCCGCGATTATGCTCTTGTAAGATGATTCGCCAGTCAAGCAGTGGTGCGCTGTAGTTTGAAAATTACTGCAGCGTTGCCACAACATGAAACGTTTATTATTGCGGTGGCCCCTCAGCCCTTAAATTTTGCGAGGTGTTGGCATCGCGGTTATTTTTTCATTAAATATCAAGCTGTGACTTCTTGCTAAGGGCAGTATCTATTACTGGCCAATAAAGTCGTTATTGACAGCCATTGGTGTTGAACGTAACTATAAGCATAGTCATGGTGTTTTTAGCCAAGCAGTTGAAAAATTTAAAGATAATAAGCAGTTTATTTTAGCGATTGCACCGAAAATGAACTCGCGGTAAAACATACCGAGTGGAGAACTGTATTTTTGCATATTGCCAAGCAAGCGAATGTGCTAGTGGTACTCTTAAGTTTTGATTTGATTAAAAAGGAAGAGCGACTTCATCCTGCAGTCGTTATAACGAACGATATAAATCAAGCGTTAATTGAATTTAAGCAAGTTTTTACTGATGTTTGTGCAAAAAATCCGCAAGCAGTCTGAATTTAGTAACTAGCGCTTGCAACCAAGCCATTGATTAGCCATAATTCGCGCCGTGTTAGAAGATATTCTTTTTAACGCCTCTATGGTGACCCTTTTGGTCCCTCCGCAATGATACTCTGTGAACTCGGCCAGGTCCGGAAGGAAGCAACCGCAGCAGACGACTCATGTGCCGGAGTGTGGCTATTAGGGTTGCCACCACTATTTTTATCAATGACTTACACCAGAAAAGCGTAACGGCTACAATTGGTGCAGCAACGAAGTCAGCTATAATCCCTCATTTGTAATCTTGTAATAGTATTATTTTATCGAAATAACCCTGTTTGTACATTATTAAGCATAGCTTAGAAAAAGCAGCTTCAATTAGTTATCAGCGACTATATATTTTTTCTCTATCCGCACCAACCGCACCAACACAACATACTATCATCTCGTTAAGCACTGTATTACTCATCAAAATTAAGCCAAAATTTATCTGTGATGACAGGCCAGATTGCAACAAAATTACCTTGCGCCGTAGTAGAACTCTTGATTCAGAATTGCCCAAATAGCAAAGTGGACGCTAATGGAAACCTTATTCCTTGCCAAAATTCCTTAAGGTTTTGATACCAATAGGCGAGCCTTTCAGACTACTCCATCAGACAAGTCCTCAGTAATGGTAACTAACTAAATTTGCTGACTTAAAAAATGAATACTGCAAAATGGTCTAGACCTAGACCTAGACCTAGACCTAGCCCAAGCCCTAAAACAAGCACAAGCCCAATAGTAATTAGGGATAGTGACGGCAGTTGAATGGAAGTAATACCAAGTTGATTAATTATCTGCTCATTTCTAATGGTTAAAATGAACAACATCATCGTTATAAAATTACTAAGGTGAATAACTACTGACTAAATTTAATGCTTTATATTTATCCATTCTCCCTCATAAAAAAGCTGATCACTTAATTAAATTAGTATAAAAAATTTACGACAAGCAGATTAACACCCTAGCGTTAAAAACCTATGTTCCAAAACAAGACCTTAACAAATCTATTGCCAACACAAAGCTTAAATATTTTATCTTCACTGCCAGAAGGTCTTTTAAAAATCGCTGCTATACTTCAACACGTAGTAGGCTTAGTTGTGGGGTTTAGCCTGTTTATCATTAGTTATACGCTAGCTGTAAATAGCAACTTTATACATCCTATTTTAGGTGGAACAATTATGATCAGACACTTTTACGTTACAGCAGACATTGACGAAGTTGAAGAAGTTGAAAAAGAGCTCAAGTCACAAGGTTTTACTGATTCACAAATTCATGTGCTGAGTGAAAATGATACTGAGGTAGAAACCCATGATTTACATGCAGTAGAGTCTGTATTGAAACAAGATGTTGTCCATTCAACAAAAATTGGTGCTATTTATGGCGTTATTGGCGCTATTATCACTCTCTTGATTTCATATACTATGGGCTGGACAGAATCTACTGTGGGTTGGATACCCTTTATTTTCTTGTCTATTATTATACTTGGTTTTTGTACTTGGGAGGGTGGCCTTATCGGCATTCAAACACCCAATATCAATTTTGTACAGTTTAAGGAAATGTTGCATGAAGGTAAGTATATTTTGTTTGTTGATGTCGACCCTGAACAAGAAATGGCAATAGCTTCAGTGATGAAGATGCATCCAAATATTCAAGTGGCAGGGATAGGGGAAGGAGCTCCTCATTGGGTGGTAAGAGCCCAAGATAAATTTAAACGTTTTATGAAAGTTATGCCTTAATTTAGCAAATAATGATATCACTAGGTAACGATAGCAGTAGTTAAAGTTATAAAAGTTAAGCCAGCACTATATGAGTGAAAACATGAGTAAAAACAGAAAAAATATTTACATGATGACGTTTTAGCGAAAAATAATAGCTCAAACCCTTAGTTTATCGATGAGTCTATACCGGTAACAACATCTGCGTTATACGTTTTGTAAAGAATAAAATAGCAAGGTTGACTTATATTTTAAATACAGCCAGTGATAATGTTTGTACATTACCACTGAGCCCCATCACTGAATAACATCGATGCTGATCACTTTTAGCTAACATGCTAGTTACTAAAACCTCTTATCAATTATTTATCTTTAGTTTAACGATAGTTGTGATGACAATCGCTATTAACCTTTTTTGGAACTCACTAGGCGCTTAGTGTCGAGGGAGATAGCTTTTATATTTTTCCAGCCAATCAGAAGAAATTTTAGCCGCAATTAAGGGTATTCTGGGTAAAGGTAAATAGGGTGATAAAGTTACCTTGTGAGGAAAAATATCAATAAAATGGCAACTTGGCATAAACTTATGCTTAACCCTCATCATCACCAAGATTATAAATACAACCAATTTAATAACAGAGAGAGTGTTACCCACATCAGTAGAATCAGCGGAATACCAATACGCATAAAGTCAGAAAATTTATAGCCACCGGCATTCATCACCAATAAGTTAGTTTTATAAGCCATAGGTGTGGCATAGCTCAAGTTAGCACCGAATAATACCGCTAAGATAAATGGCTCAGGTGAAAGGTTTAATTGGCTAGCCACGGAAATAGCAATAGGTGTACCAATAACGGCTGCAGCATTGTTAGAAACAATATTAGTTAATATGGCTAATAACAACATTAACGCGGCTAAAATTCCGCCTGGTGGTAAACCAAAAGATAAGGCGACAAAAACCTGGGCTATATATTCTGCGCCTCCGGTTATCATCATTGCAGAGCCTAAAGCTAAAGAGGCGGCAACAATTAAAATAACTTGGGTACTAAGCGCAGATGCAGCTTCTTGCCAATCTAAGCATTTAGTCACCAACAGTATCAGGACCCCACATACTGAACTAATTTCAATGGGTAAAATACCCAGTGCCGACGAAACAACCACGGCGAGTAATGTGCCTAAAGCCAATGGGGCTTTTTTTGTTTGTGGCAACGATTCTGCCCCATCGATTATTAACAGACCGGGTTTGGATTTTAATAAACTTATTTGCTCGGTTTCTCCTTGCACAAGTAATACATCACCAATCTGCAAGCGACTGTTTCCTATGCCATTAGCACCAATTTCCATGGCTTTACCTGCTCTGTGCAATGCCACTACCGTTATGGCATGTTTACGAATGAAATTGGCCTGTTGTAAGGTGCGACCTTCAAGACCAGAGCCAGCGATGATGACAATTTCAGCCAAGGTTTGTTTTTCAGCTTTTAATGGATGCTCGTCGTCAACTTTATGCAAGCCAGAAAATAAAGTGGCTCCTAATACTGTTTCATATTCTTTTAGACGATCGGGGTAGTCATGAACCTTTAATCGGTCCCCAACAACAAGCAAAGTATCAGGTAAAGGGATAATATTTCTATTTTCGGGCCCTCGCTGGATACTCTCAATTTTTATTTGGCCATCAGTTAAGGCAATTATTTCGGTGATGGTTTTTTCGTTAACAAGACTGTTTTCGTTTATATTGAGGTAAGCACTAAATATACGTGGCGACGTATCAGGCATTGATGGTGCTCTACGGGGTAAAAGTCTTGGCGCAATTAGCCATAAGTAGAGTACAGCAACGACTGAAGCCATCAGTGCCGGTTTAGCAAAGTCAAATAGCCCAAATTCAGCTGCGCCCATATTTTTTGCAATACTAACCACCAGAAGGTTTGTTGAGGTGCCTATCGTTGTTGCCATTCCGCCGACTAAGGTGGCTAACCCCATAGGTAACAACATGGGTGATGAGTCTGTTTTAGTGCGTAACGACACGCTGATCAAAATAGGCAGTAATAAAACTACCACAGGGGTATTGTTAATAAAGGCACTTAACCCGCCTGCTAAAATAAGTGTGATCAATAAAGATAGTGTGGGGCTTATTTTCCACAACTTGGCCAGGTATCGGCCAATAGGCTCCAAGGCTCCCGTGCGCACAATGCCATGACCAATAATCATCAAGGAACAAACAGTAACCAAAGCCTCATGACCAAAACCAAAGAACAAGGAGCTTGGCTCAAAGTGTTTGCCATCGCTATAAAATGGAAAAACAGCAAACATCACACTTAAAATTGCTATAACAGCAAGTGAGGAGGTTTCTAAGGGAGTATCTTCTCGACGAAATAAATACAATGCCAATACCGTTATCAATAAAACTGCTAAGGCATGATTATTAGGAAGCTCTGGAATATTCAAAGGCTTTACCAAGTTGATTTAATTGTTTAGTTTTTAGATCTCGCCCTGACTTGGTCGAATTTTATCAGTTATTCATTAACAAACTAAGTATGTTCTTTCATAAATTCTAATGCTTTTGCTACCGCTACTTTGACATCGCTTTCCATTTCAAAACGCTCAGATGCGGGTAAATAAAAGGCCATATCAACTTCATGGCGGATATAGCGGGTGGGTAATTGGTTTAACACCACGCAAACTAAATCGGCTATAAACTCAGCATCATAGCTTTCTTCTAATTTTAACGTAGCAAAGTGCTGATCCACTAATTTTTCATAGTAGTTGTGAATATCATCAGAAATTTTCATGTCGGCGTCACTTAATTTAATAACTATATTTTCAAGCGTAATGCTAGTGTAATGAAAACACCAACTTTTTATGCCTTTAGATTGATTTTTATCAAAAAAGTTAATGGCAGTAAGCTGTTAGTTAAAATTTTTCAGCTTGGGCTATTTCACGCTCTAATTTAGATATGGCTTGACGACACCGACCAAGGCGTTGGTGTAGCGCAAGAATTTCTTCGGTAAATTGCTTTGCTTGTGTCGCTGATGTGTTGTGGCCTTGTCGTTCACGCACTTGGATCATTTCTACTAATCGGCGTTCAAACTCAAAGGTTTCATTAAGCTTTTTATGTAAGTTGTGACTCGATTGCATTACCGCTTGAGCCGCTTTTTTATAACGACGGGCTTTTATGGCAACAAGCCTTTGAGTTGGCTCTTTATGTAGCGCACTATTTGAATTCAATGCGTTACGCAACGCCGATATTTGCTGTTCTAATATCAGTAAACGGCTGTGTGCAAGTGCATTCTTGTTAGCTGATAGTAATCGAGACAATTCATTAGTTTTATTTTTTACTTCAACAATATAAGGGTGGAACTGATCGCTATGGGTGAGGAATAATGCTTCAGAAAAAATATCATTTTCTTGAATTATTTTATGCGATTTAGACTGCTTATTTTGTTGATCAACTTGCAGAGCTTGCTCGTTAAGTTGATCAAGAATGGCGTGAATTTTATTAATTGCACTTTGCATAAGTAACCTTTCTTAGCTCAGCCAGGCTTGGTAGCCCAAGTTAACAGACATTAAAATGACCACAGTAATAAATACTGGGCGGATAAACTTACTACCAAATTTAATCGCCCAATGAGCGCCTACCCACGCACCTAGCATCATAAATATTCCCATAGAAATGCCTAAGACAAAGTTAACATGGCCAAGATAGATAAAGGTTAATAAGCTAAAAAAGTTACTGACAAAATTGGTGGAGCGGGCTAAGCCAGAGCTTAAAAGAATATCGATCTTATATATTGCATTAGACGAGCTGACCCAAAATGCCCCTGTACCCGGGCCTGCAAAACCATCATAAAATCCTAGTATTAAGCCTTGTACAACTTGCTTAAATTTAATCGACATGGTTTTTAACGGCAAACCATGTATGTCACTAGTGACTGAACTTGAAATTAAGGTATATATCGCGGTCATCACTATGAGTACCGGGATGTACTTATCTAAAAATTCGACGGATAAAAAATTAACCATTATGGTGCCTAAAACAGCACCAATGGCGGTAGCAATAATAGCAAATCGCCAATATCTAGGGCTAAAAAGTCTTTTACGATAGAAGGCAAATGATGCGGTGAATGAACCAAAAGACGCAGCAAGTTTGTTGGTGCCCAAGGCAACATGTGGTGGCAAGCCTGACGTTAGTAATGTTGGAACTGTTAGCATTCCGCCGCCACCGGCGATTGCATCAATTAGCCCTGCAACAAAGCCGACACTACATAAGGTTATCCATAAACTCATGTCTAGGACGGGATCAATAATCATAGGATTTATTGCGTATAAAATTTAGCGCTAACTATACCACAGTGAAAGCTTGATTTGATTGCCCTTTATTTTTCAATTTTTCACGTGTGAAATTAGTTTTCAATAATGTGTACTAATCAAACCTAACTTAGAGATTTTGCATATGCGGTTAATGAGTTGTGGTACTAATAATTTAGGCGCTGTTATAACCTTAAATACGAATATTCCACCTAGTTATAACTAGTAATACAATAGTGCTTCAGTATTGCTTGAGCTCAGTTACAAAATAAATCCCAATAAAAAAATAGCAAAACGTTTCATTTTGTTTACAGTAATTATTTTTTTATTAAGTGATTGTAATTATTAGTTTATCTTAATTAACTGGTTATTCTTTTATATCGTCCAAAAGATTTTATTTTTTAAATGCAGTTCTTCAGTTTATATTATCATTTAACTTTATCCATTGTTTTATATAGTTTAATTTTCATATGGAACTAGGTTGTTGTGATGTATTAGTGTTTATTTATGTAAGTTTCACTCGGGATGACATTTTATTGTTTTTAGTCAGTATTGTTCAGGTATTTTGCTGTGTTTAGTTGTTGACCTAATCTAAAGTCAATAAACGTAACCGTTTGTATTGACCTGGCAACTAAATTGCAACAATATTGCATTGACCTGTTAACTTAATTATTACAATATTGGGTTCGATGTCTTAGCTGACATATCAGGTTTACGACCCAAAAGAGCAAATTAGGTCTGTAACCAAAAGACCAAAAACAATTCAAAAATAGGCAAAATAGCCTTGAATTTAAACACTAATATCACGAAAGTGGTCCAGGGAGTATTTATGTATAACAATAGCAAAGTCGCTAAAGCAGTGCGCATCGCCATGATGTTTAGTGCCGGTGCAGCTGCAGCAATTTCAGCACCTGCATTTGCAGCTGAAGATGAATCAGCTGAAAGCGTAGAGCGCATTGAAGTAACAGGTTCTCGCATTAAGCGTGCTGATATGGAAGGTGCAAATCCTGTCCAAGTTATCACTCGCCAAGACCTTGTTGCATCAGGTATTTCTAATATGGGTGATATCTTGCAAGAAATTCCATCGGTAGCTGGTGCGGGAACTAACACAGCGATCAATAACGGTGGTTCAGGTGCTATTCGCGTATCATTACGTGGTTTAGGCTCTGAACGTACTCTAGTTCTTCTAAACGGTCGCCGTATGGTAGCTTCAGGTACTGGTGCAGACAGTTCAGTTGATTTAAGTACTATTCCTACTGCGATTGTTAAGCGTGTTGAAGTTTTAAAAGATGGCGCGTCAGCTATCTATGGTTCGGATGCGATTGGTGGTGTTGTAAACATTATTACGCGTGATGACTTTGAAGGCTTCGAATTCAATGCGGGTTACGATATCGGCACTGAAGAGTCAGATGGCGAAACCAAGAATATCGATTTAACTATTGGCTTTTCTGGTGATAAAGGTAATGCGGTTGTAAACGCATACTATGTTCAGCAGGGCGCACAATGGTCTGGAGATCGTGATTGGTCTAAATTCGATTATGGTATGGAAGATGATGGTTCATTAACACCAGGTGGCTCTTCAGCTACACCATGGGGTCGTTTCCGTGGTTTTGATGAAGACGCTGACGGCTGTACAGATTTCACTCATGGTGCAGCTAATGGACCAGGTCAATCTGATCCATCAGATCACCGTACTGCCGGTTATGACTGTTTTGGTGGTACCGATTTATACAATTTCGCACCAGCAAATTATCATTTAACACCTGCAGAGCGCTACGGTGTTTTTGCATCGGGTTCATATGAACTTAATGATAGTGTTCGCGTATTTACGGAGTTAAGCTTTAACCGTCGTACATCAGATATTAAATTAGCACCATTACCTTTAGCTCCATTAGCATTCTTTGGTTATTCTGCTCCTTACACTGCCGATAACTACTACAACCAGACTGTAGGTCCAAAAAATGGTGCAGGCGAAAGTCAAGATATAGCTGATTGGCGTCGACGTATGGTTGAAACTGGCGGTCGTGATTCTACCTACCGTATTGAAACTGTACGTGCAATGTTTGGCATTGATGGCGAATTTGATAATGGCTGGGGCTGGGAAGCTAGCTACATCTTTGGTTCAAATGACTCTGCAACCTCCGCACAAGGTGGTGTAAACTTTGAGAAAGTAGCATTAGCGGTAGGCCCGTCATTTTTAGATGATACTGGAAGTGTAATTTGTGGCACGGTAGATGCGCCAATTGCCGGTTGTGTATCGTTGAATGTTTTTGGTGTTCCAGGTACAGACAGTGAAGTTTCTCAAGAAATGTTAGATTATATTACTTTTGAAGCACATGATCTTGGCTCTAATGAACAGCAAATTATGTCAGCAAGTATTTTTGGTGATGCATTTGAATTACCAGCAGGTACTGTTGGTTTTGCCGCTGGTATTGAACATCGTGAAGAAAAAGGTGCAGATTATCCTGACGCGCTTATCGCTTTAGGTATCACGTCGGGTTCATCGCGTACATCAACAGAAGGTAGCTACGAAGTAGATGAAGTATTCCTTGAAACCAATGTTCCACTATTAAATGGTGTTGTTGGCGCTGAAATATTAGAAGTTGATTTAGCGGTTCGTTACTCTGACTACAATACGTTTGGTGATACTACTAACCACAAAATTGGTGTTCGTTGGGTTCCATTCGATGGTCTAATGGTACGTGGTACATCTTCAACAGCATTCCGAGCTCCTTCTACATCTGATTTGTTCGCTGGTTCTTCAGACAACAGTCCAGAAGTCGTAGACCCATGTTTTACTAACCCAACAGCATTCTGTATTGCTAACGGTGTTCCTGCCGCTGGTTTTGTGCCAATTGGTGACCAATTATCTTCAACGCGTGGTGGTAATCAAGATCTTCAACCTGAAGAAGCTGATATTTTTACCGCTGGTGTTGTGTATAGTCCTGATTTTGCTGAAGATTTATCACTAACGTTAGATTACTGGGACATCAAGATTACTAGTGCAATTAGTACGTTAGGTGAGCAGTTAATTCTTACAAGTTGTGCAAAAAGTGGCGAATATTGTGACAAAATCACTCGTTTCGGCGTTGATAGCCCACTTTACGGTAACTCAATTGATATTGATGACCGTACAACAAACGTTGGTGGTGTTGACTCATCAGGTTACGACTTTAACGTTCGTTACTCTACAGACCTTGAAGGCGGTACAATAACTTTCAACGTAGACACGACTTACTATGATACATATGATATTACACAAGCCAATGGCGCCGTAATTGAAAATGCTGGTTACTTCTACCGTAATAGTGGTGATGGTAACTTTCCTAAGTGGAAAACTAATGCTGATGTTCGATATACAAGCGATGATTGGTCTGCAGCTTGGTCAGTTCGTTATATAGGTGATGTTAAAGAGACGTTTGGTGAAGGATTCCGTACGATTGATAAGCAAATCATTAATGATGCTCGCTTTAGCTACTTCATGGATAACATGACCGCATCTATTGGTCTGAATAACATATTTGATGAAGATCCTCCGTATGCAGATACTGGTTTTAACGATAATACAGACCCTCGTACTTATAACACGTCAGGTCGTCATGTTTACGTAACTTTAGGATTAGCTTTTTAAGTTAGTTTTAGTTAAGTAAAATCATAAAAGCCATTGAGAACGACTCAATGGCTTTTTTATTTTCTTTATTAGGTATTTTAAACAGCAGTAATTGGGCAGTAATTTAATGCAATTGGTATAAGTCTGTCCTGTTCAATCTGAGCACACTACAACCAAGATATTTACCTTTCTGTTTTTCTTTTATTTTAGATAATCAATCAACCAATAGATAAAAATGCCTATGCACTTGGCTCAGGACGATTTAATAGGTGAATAAATTATTGCCAACTTTAACAAACGATTAGGAATCTATTTTTCGATAAATCGATGATTAAAGCGATAACTTAACTCATCTAGGTATTCTTGCAGGTATTTCCCTGATACACCATGGAATCTACCTAACAAAAACGTTTTTAAATTACCGATGGCGATGTATGCCCTCGGTAACCATTCATCAACCAAATGACTTGGTGTTACTTTGGCTTCGTGGTCTTGTGTTTGGTCAATAATATTCAATGCGGGCAATGCATCTGAATGAACTTTTTGACTTAGCTTTAAGTGCTTTTTGACAAATTTGTCTACACTAAAATAACAAATACTATCGACTACTGCCATAGCAATAAATCCTGTTTTTTTATCTTTGCTTTCACAGGTGATAACACATTATTTCTTCCTGCTGCGCCACGACCACACTTGCCTTTTTGTCTGCCACCAACTAGCGCAGCATCTAGCTCTATTGTGCCACTTAATTGATACAAACTATGCTCTATACCCTATAGCCTTTCTAAGTTTATTTACAATAAGTCTAGCGTTGCGCCAATTGATTTTTATTAATTTACTTCCCTTTTCTGAGCCAAGAAAATAGATAACAAAAAACCACTGAATCAAGGTGATTTTACTGTCATGAAAAAGTGTTCCCGCCATGACGGATGTTTGCTTTTTACATTGCGTACATTCGTATAAATGGCGATTTGTTATTGCATAGTGATGGGCATTACCACAACGAGGACAAATAAAACTATCTGGCTATTTTATTTGTTGTAAGTATTTCAAGCAATCGTCTTCGGTATTAAACTGTTTCTGCCAAGCTAAAAATATGGCTTCTGGCATATTCAGGGTAATGGCTAGCTACACATTGTGTTTATATATACGCTATTGTTCCATCCTAAGTTATCTGCATAGACATGTTTTTTTATTCTTTTATACCTTCCAAAATATTATTCTTTTAAATGTTGGCCCTCTTAACAAAATTATTAAAATTTAATATGCTGTCGAATTTGGCATTATTTTTATAGCGAACCAGGCTACTGCGATCTGTTGATGTTTATTTTAGTAAGTTTTCATTTAAAATAATATTATTTATCTAATTGTTTATAATATGTTTTTTTTTAATTGGACTGCTGCTTCTGATTAAAGTAATTCAAATGTAACTGTTTGTGTTGACCTGTTAACAATATTAAGTTTAATATCTTAACCGTTAGGTCAGGTATCTGACCAAAAATAATTCAACAAGGCAATATAGTCTTGAATTTAAACACTAGAATCACGAAAGTGGTCCAGGGAGTATTTATGTATAACAATAGCAAAATAGCTAAAGCAGTACGCGTCGCCATGATGTTTGGCGCAGGCGCAGCTGCTGCAATTTCAGCACCTGCATTTTCAGCAGAAGATGAATCAGCTGAAAGTGTAGAGCGTATTGAAGTAACAGGTTCTCGTATTAAGCGTGCTGATATGGAAGGTGCAAATCCTGTCCAAGTTATCACTCGCCAAGACCTTGTTGCATCAGGTATCACTAATATGGGTGATATCTTACGAGAAATTCCATCTGTAGCTGGTGCCGCAACTAACACCGCGATCAATAACGGTGGTTCAGGTGCCATTCGTGTTTCATTACGTGGTTTAGGTTCTCCTCGTACATTGGTACTTTTAAATGGCCGCCGTATGGTTGCCTCTGGTACTGGTGCAAACAGTTCAGTTGATTTAAGTACTATCCCAACTGCCATTGTAAAACGTGTTGAAGTTTTAAAAGATGGCGCGTCAGCTATCTATGGATCTGATGCTATCGGTGGTGTTGTAAACATTATCACTCGTGATGACTTTGAAGGCTTCGAATTCAATGCAGGTTATGATATCGGCACTGAAGAGTGGGATGGCGAAACCAAAAATATGGATTTAACCATAGGTTTTTCAAGCGATAAAGGTAATGCTGTTGTAAATGCATACTATGTTCAGCAGGGCGCACAATGGTCTGGCGATCGTGATTGGTCTAAATTCGATTATGGTATGAATGCAGATGGCGAACTTATTCCAGGGGGCTCTTCGGCTCCACCATGGGGACGTTACAACGGTGTAAACTCAGCTAACCCAGATAACTTTACTCAACTTCGTTTAGATGAAGATGGCAACCCTGATTTAGATACAGATGGTAACCAACAATTTGACTTACCTACAGGTACTTGTAACTCATTTACTCACGGCGCAGCAAATGGTCCAGGTCAATCTGATCCTTCTAACCCAGCAAATGCTACGGGTTATGATTGTTGGGATTGGGATAAAGATACTTACAACTTCGCACCAGCTAACTATCACTTAACGCCACAAGAGCGTTACGGTATTTATGCTTCAGGCTCTTATGAAATCACTGATACTGTTCGTGTATTTACTGAATTAAGCTTTAACCGTCGTACTTCTAAAACAAAACTAGCACCGTTGCCATTAGCACCATTAGCATTTTTTGGCTGGGGTGATGCAACTTACTCTGCAGACAACTACTACAATCAACAATTTGGTCCAAAAGACAAAAATGGCGATACAGTAGATATTGCTGATTGGCGTCGTCGTATGGTTGAAACAGGTGGACGTGATTCACAATTCCGCGTTGAAACGGTACGTGCTATGATTGGTATGGACGGTGAATTTGACAATGGTTGGGGCTGGGAAGCAAGTTACATTTTTGGTCGTAACGATTCAGCAACACAAGGTGCTGGCGGTGTAAACTTTGAAAAAGTTAGCGCAGCTGTTGGTCCATCTTTTATGGATGACCTTGGTAATGTAGTTTGTGGTACTGAAGCTGCTCCAATTGCGGGCTGTGTATCATTAAATACCTTCGGTACTCCTGGTACAGATGGCGAAATTAGCCAAGAAATG
Source organism: Colwellia sp. MB3u-45 (assembly GCF_014077005.1). Lineage (GTDB taxonomy): Bacteria > Pseudomonadota > Gammaproteobacteria > Enterobacterales > Alteromonadaceae > Cognaticolwellia. The sequence continues at coordinate 338,698 of NZ_JACGVC010000044.1, forward strand.
ATGGATTATATGTTGTTTGAAGCACATGATGTGGGTTCTAACGAACAGCAAATCATGTCTGCAAGTATCTTTGGTGATGCGTTTGAATTACCCGCTGGTACTGTAGGTTTCGCATTAGGTGTTGAACATCGTGAAGAAAAAGGTGCTGATTTTCCTGACGCGCTAATTGCTTTAGGTATTACATCTGGCTCATCGCGTACATCAACGGTAGGTAGCTACGAAGTAGATGAAGTATTCCTGGAAACTAATGTTCCACTATTAAGTGGTGTTGTTGGCGCTGAAGTATTAGAAGTTGATTTAGCGGTTCGTTACTCTGACTACAATACATTTGGTGATACAACTAACCACAAAATTGGTGTTCGTTGGGTTCCATTTGATGGACTAATGGTACGTGGTACATCATCAACAGCATTCCGTGCTCCATCTACATCTGACCTGTTTGCTGGTTCTTCAGACAACAGTCCAGAAGTAGTTGATCCTTGTAACACAAACCCAACAGCATTCTGTATTGCTGATGGTGTTCCTGCTGCCGGTTTCGAACCCATTGGTGACCAATTATCTTCAACGCGTGGTGGTAGTCAAGATTTACAACCAGAAGAAGCTGATATCTTTACCGCTGGTATTGTATATAGCCCTGATTTCGTAGAAGGTTTGTCATTAACTTTAGATTACTGGAATATCGAAATTACGAGTGCAATTAGTACGTTAGGTGAGCAGTTAATTCTAGATAGCTGTGCAGCAACTGGCGAGCATTGTGATAAAATTATACGTTTCGGTGCTGATAGCACACTTTACGGTAACTCAATTGACATTGATGACCGCACAACTAACGTTGGTGGTGTTGACTCATCTGGTTACGATTTTAACATTCGTTACTCTACAGACCTTGAAGGTGGCACGATAACTTACAACGTTGACACGACTTATTATGATACATATGATATTACACAAGCCAATGGTGATGTAATTGAGAATGCGGGTTATTTTTACCGCAATAGTGGTGATGGTAACTTCCCTGAATGGAAAACAAATGCTGACGTTCGCTACACAAGCGATGATTGGTCTGCAGCATGGTCAGTTCGTTACATTGGTGAAGTAGATGAACCATTTGACGGTGACTTCCGTACTATTGATGCTCAAATTATTAATGATGCACGCTTTAGTTACTTCATGGATAACATGACGGCAACTATTGGTCTGAATAACATATTTGATGAAGATCCTCCGTATGCAGATACTGGCTTCAACGATAATACAGACCCGCGTACTTATAACACGTCAGGTCGTCACGTTTACGTAACTTTAGGATTAGCTTTTTAAGTTAGTTTTAGTTAAGTAAAATCATAAAAGCCATTGAGAACGACTCAATGGCTTTTTTATTTTCTTTATTAGGTATTTTAAACCACAGCAATTGAGCAGTAATTTAATGCAATTGGTATAAGTCTGTCCTGTTCACTCCGAACATACTACAACCAAGGTATTTATCTTTCTGTTTTTCTTTTATTTTCGATAAACAATCAACCAATAGACAAATAAACTAACTATGTTATAAACTGAATTTATTAAGAATAAGGGGCGATACCGAAAAGAGTCAAGCTGACATCCGCGGGGAGTATAAGTATATGGAATAGCATTTCAGCTTTGTTGGTTTTCTTTACTTATTTAGGTGCTTCTCCATCGAATTGTAACAACCTTATTTCAAACCATGCTATCGACACATTGAAGCATAAAATATCCCTAACTACTCAATAGTTAAGGATTAGCTTTCTGCAGAAGCTACTTAAGCTTTATTTAGCAATCACATTACTATGTAAATTATAATCTAGCACTTATTCAATCGCTAAATTGTTGAACCAGCGCTAGTTTGGGCTTTACTTTCTTGTGATCTAAGCGCTTCTTGGTTTCTTCTTCTTACTTCGTCAGCCAATTCTTTCGACATACAACTGCGTTTTTTTCTATGGCTTCCTGTCGTAGCTCTATACTCACATACCATATTTTTATCATTTGCCATCTTGGTATATTTATCATCATTTTCTTTAGATTTATCAGCATAGCCTGACTGGCTTGAACTACAAGCGGCAAGTAATATGGTAATGCTAATTAGTGTTGTTTTTTTTAACATTTTGAGCTCCATTGTTATATTTTATGAGTAACGACTGCTTTGTAACCTACTAAATTATTAAACTGATAACCAAACAGCCTGATTTTACAAACTATATCTTAGCAAATGCTGCAAACGGCATTATTAGTAAGTTGTACGTGTTTCATTAAATTTCTTTATTAGTACTTTGCAAGATAACCTAAATTATAATTTTCACTATAAATATGTATATAATGATTTTGTAACAAATGATATAAATCCAAAATAATATGAAATTTTCTATCCAGATGATTAACAAAGATTATTTTGATCCTTAAATAATAAGGTAGCATAGCGTAATAGGCAATATTTAAAAAAGGTAGAGATTTATATGAAAGTTACGCCTACGCTCATAGAGATCCGTTTGACGAAATCCGTCGATTAGTTGAAGTAGGTATTGAAGGCCTTAATTGGATCCATTTCTATTGCTTTAAAGGCGGCTGTGATTTTAATCAATTAAGAGTGTTAGTCGCTGGCAGCGGGAACAGGAGATTCCGATATTTTTTAGTGGAATAATTAAAAGATAACACGGCAGAAATTTGACCAATATAAACTGGTTGCATGGCTCACTACTCTTATTTATTGGGATATAGGTAATTTTTACTACATAGGTTGAGCAGGTGTATTACATCATTTAGACGAGCAATTGTTAGGTCTACACTCACTTAAAAATTTGTTGAATGACTCAGGTGCAATGGGTTTGATGGTATAAGGAAATATGGACGCACTGGCGTTTATCAAATGCAGCAGTTAATGAGAATGATTAACGCGGATGAAGAATATTTGCCTAATAGGTGACAAATACTAAAAGAATATTGGAAAATATCCCAGAAACTAATTGGTTTTCCCATAATGAAAAATTTATCGTTGATCATATTAAATGTGAAGATAATGGCTTAGTACATTTATTGTTGCATGAACAATACTGTGCTTATAGCATTTTAGAAGTTTATCAGTTGCTAAAACAGTTGGGGTTGCAGTTTGTAGAGCTCAATGATGGTAAGTTGAGAACGTCCTACCGGCCAGAGCAATATATTACCGACAATAACTTGCTTAAAGAGATTAAACAGCGACCGATAAAAGAGCAGCACGGCATTGCTGAGTTGCTAGTGGGCGCTTTTAAAAATCATGAGTACTATGCCTCAGTAGGTGTTGATACAAAGGTAAGTTTTTCCACGTTGTCCAATCTACCATTCTTTTTTCCTGAGAACCTTTATGAAATCTAGGTAGTCAACTAGCAGAAGCTATGTTGGCAAACGCCAATAAATCTATTTTGATGAAACATATCAGCGGATTTAAGTTTGATCTATCCGCGTCACAGTTAGACTATTTAATATTTAAAAATATTGATGGTAAAAGACACTACAAGTTCTTTTTGATCAGGTTAGACAAGAACTGAAGGATCAATCCTTAGACAATAATCAGTTAATAGAATACTTTTCTCAGTGTATTAAACAATTTCAACAACTCGACTGGATACTGTTATGAGCAAGCTAATTTGAATTTTGGTTAAGCGAACTTACCTGAATACCTATTTCTTGATGTTAAGCAAGCTTTTTTTTGATTGTAATAGTGCGTAATTACGTCTTAAAAATGACTACCTCACTAAAATTCGTAATTGGGATTGAAACAATTAGTGCCTCGTTATTTTAGGCGATTACAAATAGTTTATTCAAATAGTTGGAAAGTAAAAGTTGTTTAATTAAACTGCTAGTTTTGTATCGCTTAACTTGTGCATTTTTAGGAGATTGTCATATACTTTTATAGTAAAAAAGAATACCTAATTAATACCACTTTATGACAGCTTATTATCTAAGGCATTTGCTAGTCTTTTGGTTGGCTCAGTCTTACTTGTGATTAAATTATAAGCTGACCTAACTCGCATAATTTAGGGCAGGCGTTGATGAACGCCATATAGCTTGCATATTTATAATGTTATATATTTGTTCATTTAAAAACCAAAATGGCAAAATTAAACTGCATTTAGATAATAAAGTTTGACTTACTACGAAAGAGTTAGTAAAACATGAACAGCACATATTTTTACAATAATGAGGCCTTCTGTAACATCGATTAAATTAATAATTTTCTGCATTAAATGAATATATTGTTAAATTATCGTTACAAAAAAATTTACTTCACTCTTTAAAAGCGAAATAAATGGTCTTTTTATTGTACTTAGTTGACAGTTAGGCTGTCGTCTGGGAATATTGTCGTAGTTTTATTTTAGAATAATAAAACTTTAAATGGCAGATTATTAAATTTGCGTTAACAATAAAGTTTGTTATCAAAATTCAATAGCAATGGTTGGGAACTATGTCCAAATTAAGCAAGAAAAGCCTTATCGCAACGACGATAATTGGCGCACTAGCATTTTCAGCAAGCAACTTCGCTGCTGCAGATGCATTAACAGATCTACAAAAAGCAGAAGCTCAAATTTTTAAAGCTTCAAGTCAATCACAAAGCAAAATAGACAACATTTACGGACAAACTCAAGAGCTACTAGCTGAGTACCGTAATACAGTCGATGAAGCTGACGTGTTAAACGGTTATAACGATCATGTTCAACTTATGGTTGATGATCAAGAAGCTAATATTAAATCATTACAAAAACAAATTGCTGGTATAGATAAAACCAAGCAAGGCGTTGTACCATTGATGTACAAAATGATTGACACATTAGAGAAGTTTGTTGACCTTGATGTTCCTATGAACATTGATGCACGTAAAGAGCGTATTGCTGGTTTACGTGATGTAATGGGTGATTCAGATGTATCAGTATCTGAACAGTTTCGTTTAGTGCTTGAAGCATACGAAATTGAAGCCAGTTACGGCACCATATTCGGTGTGTATCAAGGTGAGCTTGACTTAGGTGATCGTATGATCACTGTTGATTTTGTTCATATGGGTCGTATTTCATTTGTTGCTCAATCTCTTGACATGAAAAACTCTTGGGTTTGGAATAATGAAAAACGTGGTTGGGATGCTTTAGGTGACGAATACTTGAAACCAGTGACTGATGCCGTTCGTATGGCTCGTAAGCAATTACCACTTGATCTAGCTAAACTACCCGTATTTGCAGCAGGAGCAGAATAATGAAAAAAGTTATTAATTTCGTATTATTTGCTGCTTCAATGACAGTAGCAGCTTCAGCATCAGCTAATCAGTTAGATGACTTATTAAAACAAGTTAAAAATGACCGTATTTCTGAAGCTAAAATTGATAAAAAACGTGAAGCGGAATTTATTTCTGCGCGTTCTGACAAGCAATCTTTATTGAACACAGCTAAAACAGAACTAGCAAATCAACAAGCACGAAACAAACGTTTGACAAAAGAGTATGCCGCTAATGAAATTACTTTAGCGCAAAAATCTGTAGAGTTAGACAATGCCCAAGGTACTTTAGGTGAAATGTTCGGTGTAAGTCGTGCCGCTGCAGCTAATGCTTATGGTTCAATTGTAACGTCAATTGTTTCAGCTGAATACCCAGGTCGTGGTAACACGTTAGACAAGATTGCTAATTCAAAAGCTATCCCTGAACTTGAGCAGCTTGAAGAATTATGGTTTGCTCTGCAAACTGAAATGACTCAGTCAGGTGAAGTATCTAAGTTTACTACAGAAGTAACTAACTTAGATGGTTCAAAGTCTACTGAATCAGTAACACGTGTTGGTACTTTCAACTTAGTATCTGAAAACGGTTACTTAAACTATAATGATGAAGTTGGTCAAGTACAGCCACTAGCTAAGCAACCTGCTGGTTATATCACTGATACTGCGATTTCTTTCTTTGGTGAAACTGCTGGTTTCTCACCTCTTTATGTTGATCCATCTCGTGGTGCTATCTTAACGCTTGAAACGCGTAAGAAAACATTGATGGAATTCTACCATGAAGGTAAAGAAGTAGGCTATGCCATCACTGTATTACTATTCTTTGGTCTTCTTATTGCTTTAGAGCGTATGATTGTTCTTGGCAGCATGAGTTCTAAAATCCGCGCTCAAGAGAAGAATCTTGAACAGCCAAACGACAATAACCCACTGGGTCGCTTGTTAAAAGTTTACTTTGACAACAAAGCTGTTGATGCGGAAACACTTGAACTTAAACTTGACGAAGCTATATTACGCGAAACACCTAAAGTTGACCGTGGTATTAACTTAATCAAAATGTTCGCTGCAATTGCACCACTAATGGGTCTATTAGGTACAGTAATCGGTATGATTATGACGTTCCAAACGATTACATTATACGGTACAGGTGACCCGAAAATTATGGCGGGTAACATCTCTCTAGCACTTGTAACAACTGCCCTAGGTTTGATTTGTGCATTGCCATTAATCTTAATCCACAGTGTTGTTGCTGGTAAAAGTAAATCTGTATTGCAAAAGCTAGACGAGCAAAGTGCTGGCTTGATCGCTGCTATTGCAGAGAAGGAGTCTAAATAATGTTATTCCTGATAGAGCTTTGGGAATCTGTCAGGAGTTTTATTGCGACTGGCGGTAACGTATTGTACGTTGTTGCCTTCGCACTCTTATTGATGTGGATAATGATGATAGAGCGTTATTGGTTCCTATCTAAAATCTATCCTAAAATGAAAGACGATATTGTCGGACGTTGGGATGCAAGAGAAGATACTACTTCTTGGTATGCACATCGAATTAGAGATACTTGGATCTCCGAAGCGACAGAACTACTAGAGCAACGTATGCTCACAATTAGAACCTTGGTGGCAATGTGTCCACTAATTGGTTTACTTGGTACCGTAACCGGCATGATCGGTGTGTTTGAAGTAATGGCACAACAAGGTACTGGTAATCCGCGTCTGATGGCGTCTGGTATATCAATGGCAACAATTCCGACAATGGCGGGTATGGTTGCAGCATTATCAGGGGTGTTTTTCAGTTCAAGGTTAGACGCTAAAGTTAAACTAGCAAAGGCTAAACTGGTTGACAGTTTACCTCATCACTAGAGAGATATTCGAATGGCACGTAAACGTATTCGTGAGGACGAAGAAGCAGTTATAGATATGACACCGATGCTTGACATCGTATTCATTATGCTGATTTTCTTTATCGTAACTACTTCTTTTGTTAAAGAAGCTGGTATTGAAGTTAATAAACCTAAAGCGGCAAATCAATCGAAACAAAAGTCAGCTAATATCTTTGTGGCAATTAAAGATAATGGTGAAATTTGGTTAGATAAGCGTCGTGTTGATGTTGAACGCGTAGCGGCCAATATTGAAAAATTATTGGCTGAGCAACCAACTGATGTTGTAATCATTCAAGCTGACAAAGACGCTAAACATGGTGTAGTTGTTAAAGTAATGGATGCAATTAAAGAAGCGGGCATAGACAGAATATCTATCGCTGCAGCTAAGGGGTAGTTTATGGTTCGCTTTTTAGTATCTATACTACTAGGCGCGGCAGTAACATTTGCTTTGTTTTCTTTTATGGCCTTCCTTGTTTCTAGCGGTGATAGAACCAAGGAAGTAGGATTAGAGAATATCATTGTAGAAGTTAATACGACGCCACCTAAGTCAGCTGCTGAACGCCGTCAACGTGTTCCGCCGCCGCCGCCGCCGCCGCCTAAAACGCCACCTAAGCCTCAAGCTCCAGAGCCTGAAGCTAATAACGACGCGGGTGGATTAACGTTTAATATGCCTGGTGTACAGTTAGCCGGAGCAAATGCAGGTATTTCTGCACCTGGTGCTGGTTTCGGTCGTGACGGAGATGCAACACCAATAGTTCGTATTGAGCCTAAATACCCAATACAAGCTGCTCGTGATGGTAAAGAAGGTTGGGTTACGCTTTCATTTACTATCAATGAAATTGGTGGTGTTGAAGATGTTGATGTCATTGAAGCAGAGCCAAGACGTGTTTTCGACAGAGAAGCTAAACGTGCTTTGCGAAAATGGAAATACAAACCAAAAGTTGTTGATGGCAAAGCTATGAGACAAACAGGTTTGACCGTACGACTTGACTTTAAAATGGATGGAGGGAATTAGTAATGAATAAGATTTTTTCATCTTTACTGTTAATTATTTCAGTTGTTCTAATTCAATTGCCAATAGCTGCAGAAGTATCTGCAGCTGGTGCTGAAAAGTCTGAAAAACCAAAGCGTAAAACACAGCTTGTTGGTCCTAGTGTCGGTAAAAAAGTAGCAAAAGCCTTTGAAGCTTATTCAGCGGATGATATTCCAGGTGCTTTAGTTATTCTTTTAGATATTGATGCGAGTAAAGACTACGACAAAGCTTATGTATCCCGTTTTATAGCAGTTATGTATGCAACTATGGGTGATGAAGAAGCTAATGCAATTAAATATTTAAAAGCAGCGGTTGAACCTGATCTCCTTAACGAAGGTGATCATGGTGCTGCGATTAAATTGTTAGCTGATTTACAGATGCAGACCAAGGCTTATGAAGAAGCACTAGTTAATTACCAAGCTTGGATGGATTTTACGGGTGAATCTGACGGTAATACTTGGACAAAAATAGCTAATGCTCATTATGCGTTGAAACAATTAGATGAAATGATTGTGCCAGCAGATAATGCGATTGCAGCTTATGGTGACAAGCAAAACAAAAATCCTTATATATTGAAGATCACTTCATTTTATGAAAATAAAAAATATAAAGAGGCTGTTAAAACGCTTGAAACTGTTATCCAAATATTCCCAGAAGATAAAACTTGGTGGACGCAGTTAGGTATGTTCTATCTGCTAGTTGAAGATTACCAGAAAGGTTTACAAACACTTGATCTGGCTTATAAACAAGGTTTCCTTGTTAAAGAATCTGAAATTAAAACACTAGCAAGTTTATATTCGCAGAATGTAGTGCCATATAAAGCAGCAATACTGTTAGAAAAGCATATCGATTCTGGCTTAGTACCACGTGATGATAAAAATTTATCTTCACTAGCTAACGCTTGGCACGCTGCTCAGAATATTGATAAGGCGGCTGCTTATTATGGCGAATTAGCTAAAATGACTAACCTTGCTAAGCATTACAGCAAACAAGGTATGTTATTAAAGCAAGATGAGCAATTTAAGCCAGCGATCGTAGCGTTAACTAAAGCAATTGAGCTTGGTGTTAAAAATGAAGGTAGACTGCAAATGAGTATCGCAGAATCTCACTTTTATTTAGAGCAATATAAACAAGCTTATAAAGCGATTAGTTTAGCAATGAAAGATCCTAAAACCCGTAAGTCAGCTAAGGGTTGGGAAAGCTTTATTAAAGACACAGCACGACGTAAGAACGTTTCTATCTAATTTTTATACTTAATTAATAGATATGAAACTAAAAAACCAGCCAATTAGGCTGGTTTTTTTATATCTTGAAGAGTACTTATTCAATAATGACTTCGTAGCACATTAATTTAAAATTTCAAATAAAACTTTAAACTATAGTTAAGTTAGTTGTTCTAAATCAAATAAAGCTATTTTTAATAGCTTTTTTAGACTACAATCCGCGCCGTTTAGTCAATCAATTGGAATGCCAATGTCAGAAGAAAACTTCAAAGATAGTTCGTCTAAGCGTCATTTATTTGCCGCGTTATTTGTGATGTTCGCAGCACCTTTATTACCCATGTTGGCCGGTTGGTTTACATTATTGTCAAATTAACCAACAACAGTTTTATTTAATATGAAAATTCTTGTTGTAGACGATAATCCGTTAATACTCAATAGCCTGAGTGATCTGTTATTCGCTCAAGGTTATTGTGTCAATACAGGGTGTCACGGTCTAGATGCCTCTGAAAAGTTACAAAACGAATACTACGATTTAGTGATCGTCGACCACTTGATGCCTATCATGAATGGTATTCAGCTAACTAAACACATACGCCAACATAAAACCTATTTAGATACACCGGTTATCTTGATGACAACGCAAGGTCATCAATCGTTAAAGCTGATTTGTAATACCAACTTATTTTCAGCGGTAATTGATAAACCGATTGATGTACAAAACCTACTTAAATTGATAAAGAGCTTACTATCGGTAAATACTCGCTATCAGTTACTATAATCTTTCAATGAATTGCTTTACTCTGTAACTAAAATATTTTTAGACGCTTAGAACATGACTGAAACACAAATCAATACACTTAAATCCGCAATTCATACCATTCCAGATTATCCAAAAGCCGGTATTATGTTTAGAGACGTAACAGGTATATTAGATGATGCTGAAGCATTCAAGCTCACCATAGACATTTTAGTGAATAAATTCAAAGCGGGTGGTTTTACTAAAGTAGTTGGTACTGAAGCACGTGGTTTTCTTTTTGGAGCTCCGTTAGCATTAGCAATGGGCTTAGGTTTTGTTCCAGTGCGCAAGCCAGGTAAGTTGCCAAGAGCTACTTACAGGCAAGACTACCAGCTAGAGTATGGTCACGACACCTTAGAAATTCATCAAGATGCGTTAACCCAAGATGATAATGTTTTAATTATTGATGATCTACTGGCAACAGGTGGGACTATTGAAGCAACCACCAAGCTGATAAGACGTACAGGTGCGAAGGTAACAGATGCGGCATTTGTTATATCATTGCCAGATTTAGGTGGAGAAAAAAAACTCGAAGACATGGATTTATCTGTGTTCTCTTTACTGCAATATGCTGGTGATTAAGGCTGAAGAATGAGCTATCAGGTTTTAGCAAGAAAATGGCGACCAAAATCCTTTAGTGAATTGATGGGCCAAGAACATGTTGTTACTGTTTTGGTTAATGCCCTGACGCAACAAAGGTTACATCATGCCTATCTGTTTACTGGAACTCGTGGTGTTGGCAAAACTACCATCGCAAGAATTTTTGCTAAAAGCCTAAATTGCGAAACAGGCATCACAGCAACGCCTTGTGGTACTTGCGATGCTTGTGTGGATATAGATCAAGGTCGCTTTGTAGATTTACTTGAAATTGATGCTGCTTCACGCACTAAAGTTGACGATACGCGTGAAATTTTAGATAACGTACAATATGCACCAACAAGAGGTCGATATAAGGTCTATTTGATTGATGAAGTTCATATGCTGTCGCGCAGTAGTTTCAATGCATTATTAAAGACACTTGAAGAGCCGCCAGAGCATGTAAAGTTCATCCTTGCGACTACTGATCCACAAAAATTACCCGTTACGGTACTTTCTCGTTGTTTACAGTTTCATTTAAAAGCGCTAACGATTAAACAAATTAGCGATAAAATTATTGAAATACTCACAAAAGAAACCGTATCATTTGATGATGAATCAATTGCTATGCTCGCTAAAGCGGCCCGTGGCAGCATGCGTGACTGCTTAAGTTTGACCGACCAATGCATCGCGCAAGGTAATGGCCATATAACCAGAAATGACGTGCAGCAAATGTTAGGTGGTGTTGACCGAGACTGGGTCTTTAAAATTATCATCGCCTTATTAAAACAAGACTCTGCCGCTTTAATGCAGCTTTCACTGGTGATTGCCTCATACGCGCCAAGCTATAGCCGATTGTCAGCTGATCTAATCCAACTACTGCATCAAATAGCGATGACACAAGTGGTTAAAGCTAATTTTAGCTTGCCGGCAGAACACCAACAATTGCTAACGCGTTTCTGTCAGTTAATGTCGCCTGAAGATGTTCAGCTGTATTATCAAATCGTGTTAACTGCCAGAAAAGATTTACCTTATGCAGATGATGAACAAGCTGCATTTGATATGATGTTACTTCGCTTACTTGCTTTTAAACCGGTTGTTAATAGTCATAATTTACCCGAAGCAGGTAAAGAAATAGCTGATGATATATCGCTCAATGATACAACGTTATTAGCTCATGCTAGCGCTAATATCGATGAAAACCTCAATCCAGAAAAAAAATCAGCCTTACCAAAGACTGTGGAAGATATTCATCAGCAATCAAGCGTTAATATAAATGAAGACAAATCGATTTCAGATGCAGGTATAGCCCCTGATCAAGAACTTGAAGCGAATGATGTTTTAGCAGAAGAAATGCGGGCAATTGAACATCAAGCTCATACGCTTATTGAGCCAATACCCGCAGAGAATATATTACAATCTGAGCAGAGTAATAGTGATCAAAATATTATTGAACAAAGCCCTGTTGATCAAAGCCCTATGGAACAAGGCCCTGTTGAACCAAATATTACTGAGCCAAACCTTTCTGCTAATCATAATGATGAAGATAAAACTGTTGTTAGCACCACTAACAATAGTTCAGATTTACAACCGGCTAAAGATGACAAAAAAGTATTCGAATCGCCCGTTGCGGCAGCAATAGCGACACGAAATATGCTCAGAAGTCGTAAAAAGTCAATGGAGGATAGCGGAAAAAAGCCTAACGGCGCTGCCTTGCGCCCAGCATTAGCAACGAGAGAAAATGCCAGTGTCGACACGGTAAAAAATACCGCTGTTGAGCAGCCTAATGTTCCAGAACTAGCAACATTACCTGAGCAACCTTATAATGAAGGCGTTATCAATCCAGCAACGATTAAACTAGCAAACCAAGTTGATAAATGGGCACATATGATTGACAGTATGTCTTTGCTCGCGCGGCTAAGGCAGCTAGCAATCCACGCTACTATTGATGATAGGTCTACTGACGACTTATTGATTTTACAACTAGATCAATCAATTAAACACTTAAATAGCGATACAGCACATAAGCAATTAGAAGCACAAATATCTGAATATTTACAACGTAAAATTACCGTTGAATTAAATATTGTTGAAAAAACCTTTTCAGATCCTTATCAGATCCAAGCGGACATTAATGCCAAGCGCTATGAATATGCAAAGCAAGTATTAGCTGAAGATGAAATTGTTATAGCACTGCAACAACAATTTCAAGCTAAGCTTGACCAAGAAACTGTCGTAGCGCGTTAATCGCTACTTGAACTTTTAGCCGTTAACTACTATCTTTGGCGGCATATTACATTTGGAGAGAAAAATTATGATGAAAGGTGGCATGGGTAACTTAATGAAGCAAGCCCAAGACATGCAAGCTAAAATGGCAAAAGCACAAGAAGAGCTAGCCAAAATGGAAGTGACCGGCGAAGCGGGTGCCGGTATGGTTAAAGTGACTATGACAGGTAATCATAACGTTCGTCGCGTTATTATCGATGACAGCTTAATAGCCGATGATAAAGATATGCTTGAAGACTTAGTTGCCGCAGCAATGAATGATGCTGTACGTCGTGTTGAAGAGCAAAATAAAGATAAAATGGGTGCTTTAACTGGTGGTATGCAAATGCCTCCAGGGATGAAAATGCCTTTCTAGTTCTTAGTGTATGAAAAAGCCCGCTTTTAAAGCGGGCTTTTTTGTATGGGTCATATGTGGGTCAAAAAACATAATAAAGTTTTTATAAAGTTATGATTCGTAGCTCTGGCCAAGTTTCTCTGCCATTTCTGAAATTTAGTTTGTCTTACTTTACGATACCTAAGGGTTCATTTTTCTCTGAAATTTGCATATCTCCCTACTCACACTCTTCGAGATAACGCCTGTTTTTTATTGTGTTTTCACCTGATGTAGATCAGTAAAAGTAAACGTAAAAAATTTAATGAACACTATACTTCTTACATCATTTGTTTGATTGATCTTGCTCGCATGTCTGAAAATATAATTAATAAGATGTCATATAATAGCAGTGATACAAATTTGCATGATTATCAGCAGTCTTGTGATGACTTTAATTGGCAAACCGACCCCAAAAAAACACTTAATATTGCCTACCAAGCCGTTGATAAACATTTAAATACCAGCATTGAAAACAAAGTAGCACTTCGCTGGCTTGGTAAAGATGAACAGTTAATTGATTATAGTTACCGTGATTTAGCAGAACAAACTAGCCTTTTTGCGAGTGTGTTAGCTAAGCTGGGTTTTGAACAAGGCGTACGGGTATTTAGCTTGGTGGGGCGATTACCGCTACTGTATATCTCAGCGTTAGGTACGTTAAAGTTTGGCGGCGTTTTCACCCCCTTATTTTCTGCCTTTGGCCCTGAGCCTATTCGTTCTCGCATGGAGATAGGCGAAGTTAATGTATTAGTTACCACTAAGCGTTTATATGATAAAAAAATTGCCACTTGGTGGCACGAACTGCCTCATCTTAACGTTATTCTATTCATCGATAGCCCTGAAGATGAAAAAATTTCAGTTGCCTCTTCTCATCCCTTAGACAAAGGCTGTTATTGGTTAACCATACTGCTTACTGATGCTGACACCAGATATCCCTGTGCTAAAACTCATGCTAATGACATGGCTTTGCTGCACTTTACCAGCGGTACAACGGGTCAACCTAAAGGCGTTATTCATGTGCATCAAGCGGTGGTTGCCCATCAATCTTCGGCAAAGTACGCCTTAAACTTAAAACAAGACGATATTTATTGGTGCACTGCTGATCCTGGCTGGGTGACGGGTACCTCGTACGGCATTATTGCGCCACTTTGTTTGGGCGTGACAATGATTGTTGATGAAGCTGAATTTGAAGTTGAGCGTTGGTATCACATTTTACAGCAACAAAAAATAACCATTTGGTATACCGCGCCAACCGCGATTCGCATGTTGATGAAAGCAGGAACAGCTATTCGTGAACAATATGATTTATCCGCGTTAACCTTCATCGCTAGTGTTGGTGAACCTTTAAATGCTGAAGCCGTGCGATGGAGTGAAAAAGTACTGGGTTTACCTTTTCATGACAACTGGTGGCAAACAGAAACAGGCGCCATCATGATTGCTAATTTTGCCAGTCAGCCAATAAAACCCGGTTCAATGGGCTTACCTTTACCGGGTATAACGGCCGCTATTGTTAAGCGTAATGCACAAGGGCGTATTGAAACAATAGAGCAAGCTATGCAAATTGGTGAGCTGGCATTAAAACAAGGCTGGCCTTCAATGTTTCGTGGCTATTTGCATCGTGAAGAAAAATATCAACAGTGTTTTCAAGACGGTTGGTATTTAACTGGCGATCTCGCTAAGCGAGACGCACAAGGCTATTACTGGTTTGTAGGTCGGGCTGATGATTTGATCAAATCGTCAGGTCATTTAATTGGCCCATTTGAAATTGAAAGTGCCTTGATGGAGCATGAAGCTGTCGCTGAGGTGGGTGTTATTGGTATTCCTGACGAAATCACCGGGCAAAAGGTTAAAGCCTATGTGACGTTAAACCCTGATGTTGAATGCACTGAGCACAACTTAGCCGCATTACAAAAAGAGCTAAAAGGTTTTGCTCGTAAAAAATTAGGCGCGGCAGTTGCACCTAAGGAAATAGTTTTTCGAAAAAATTTACCTAAAACTCGCAGTGGTAAAATAATGCGGCGCTTATTAAAGGCACGTGAACTCAATTTACCCGAAGGTGATATTTCCACCTTAGAAAGTGATGAACAATAATGTTCAATAAGAAGGTAATGAAAAATAGTAAGAAAAAAGAGTAATAAAAAATGAATGATAAATTACATCTTGATAAAGCGCACTTACTTGCACAATTAAAACAAATGTTACGCATTCGTCTTTTTGAAGAAAAATGTGCTGAGCTTTATGCACAAGAGAAAATACGAGGTTTTCTTCATCTTTATATTGGCGAAGAAGCCGTAGCCGTAGGCGTGATGGCGGCGCTTTCCCCAGAAGATAATATTGTGGCCACTTATCGTGAACATGGTCACGCGCTTGCGCGTGGTTTATCAATGAAGTCTGTGTTGGCTGAAATGTATGGTCGCACGAATGGTTGCAGTAAAGGGCGTGGCGGCTCTATGCACCTATTTGATAAAAAGCAGCACTTTTATGGTGGCAATGCCATTGTTGGAGGTGGCTTGCCTTTAGCCACAGGTTTAGCTATGGCCAATAAGCAACTGAAAAAATCAGCGATAGCCGTGTGTTTTTTTGGCGAAGGAGCCGTGGCAGAAGGTGAGTTTCATGAAGCAATGAATCTGGCCGTGTTATGGCAATTACCCATACTATTTATTTGTGAAAACAATGGTTATGCCATGGGTACGGCATTGGCCTTATCTGAATCAGAAATCAATATTGCCAAAAAAGCACAAAGTTATGGCATGCCAGCGCAGCAAGTCGACGGTATGAATGTGGTCAACGTGGAAGCGGCAACGACTAAAGCCGTTCAGCACGTTAGAAGTTATCAGCAACCTTATTTTTTAGAGTGTCAGACTTATCGTTTTCGAGGACATTCAAGCTTTGATGGTCAGCTATACCGTGATAAAGCAGAAATAGAACAGTGGAAAAAGCACGGTCCTGTAAAGCAATTAAAGCACTGGTTGATACAAAATCATCAGCTCAGTGATAGTGACTTTAACGGCATTGAATCAGAAATTAAACAAGAGATAATCGAAGCTATTAACTTTGCCGAGCAAGGACAATGGGAGCCGGTTGAAGATCTTTGTAAAGATGTTTATAGCCCAGCAACACCGAAAATAAATATCAAGGCAGAACAAGGAGGCTTGGCATGAAGGTTCAAACAAACAGCAGTCAAACAATGACTTACCGCGAAGCCTTACGTGCGGGTATTGAACAATGCCTAAACGACGATGAACGTACATTTTTAATGGGTGAAGACGTTGGACGTTATGGTGGCTGTTATGGCGTAAGTAAAGGCTTGTTTGAACATTATGGCGCAGAGCGAATTATTGATACGCCGCTATGCGAATCAGGTTTTGTCGGGGTAGGTATCGGCGCCGCGTTAGGGGGAATGAGGCCGATAGTAGAGGTGATGACGGTTAATTTTAGCTTGTTGGCAATGGATCAAATTGTTAATAGTGCCGCCACGTTACGTCATATGTCAGGTGGTCAACTGAATGTCCCCATTGTTATTCGCATGGCATGTGGTGCCGGCTTACAACTGGCCGCGCAACATTCTCATAGCTGGGAAAATTTATACGCCCATATTCCTGGTTTAAAAGTATTAAGCCCAGCAACGCATAACGATGCCCGTTATATGCTATTACAAGCAATACAAGACCCTGACCCTGTGCTTATTTTTGAACATGTCATGTTATTAAATAACCAAGGTGAAGTCTTTAATGCACCAGACGCTGATATGGAAAAAGCCTTAGTGCGTAAGCAAGGTACAGATATTACCCTGATCACCTATGGGGGCAGCTTACCTAAAGTTTTAATGGCAGCCTCTGCGCTTGACACATTGAATATTAATGTCGAGGTTGTTGACTTACGTTGTTTGCGACCATTAGATAACCACACCATTTTAGCCAGTGTTAAGAAAACACACCGCGCTATTATTATCGATGAAGGCTGGAAAACCGGCAGTTTAGCGGGTGAAATCAGCGCCATTATTATGGAGCAAGCTTTTTGGTATTTAGATGCGCCAGTGCAGCGAATTTGTACTCAAGAGGTGCCTATTCCTTACCCAAGTCACCTCGAACAAGCGGCTTTACCTCAGGTAGAACAAATCATCCGTTGTGCAACAACTTTATTTGCAGGTGAACAATAACGCTGCGCTTCAACGTTCAGCAGGTCATGTAAAATAGGGGGGGAAGGCAGCATGAAAAAATCCATAGACATTACCATGCCATCACTGGGGGCAGATATGAGCGAAGGCATGTTGGTCGAATGGTTAATCAAGGTAGGTGATAAGGTAAAACATGGCGATATTATTGCCGTGCTTGAAACACAAAAGTGTGCGATTGACATGGAAGCCTACCATGACGGCATTATTACCCAGTTATTAGTTCAACCGGTAAACACTGTCTCTGTTGGTAGCGTATTGGCAAGGATAGAAATCGAAGAAAAGTCACTAAATGAATCTAAAAATCAAAGCATTAGCACTGAAGGCATCATCAAAGAACCAGTAACCACTGAACAAACAACACCCGAGAAAATAATTGATGAGCCGGTTTCATTATTGGCAGAAGCCTTGACAGAAAAACCGTTAATAAAATCGCAAAAAAAATCGACTGAAAAGCTAAACATCAATACCAAAACCAATAGGGTACTTGCTTCGCCCATTGTTCGTAAAATAGCAAAAGCACAGCAGCTAGATTTGTCGAGGATTAAAGGCAGTGGTCCTAATGGTGGCATCATACTAAAAGATATTACGCAGATAGCACCCAAAACGCGCTTAACTGAAGGCGAGTCATTAACAAACATGCGTAGCGCGATCGCCGCTGCTATGACGAAATCTAAGCAAGAAATCCCCCATTTTTATCTGAGTGTAGACCTGCCTATAAATAAGGCACAGCAATGGCTACAACAAGCCAATAAAGACAAAACACCCCAAACACATATTTTACTTATTGCACTAGTACTTAAAGCGGTTGCTATAAGTTTACAAAAATATCCGCAATTAAATGGCTTTTACCAAAAGGATCATTTTGAGCCAGCGAGTGAAATCAATATTGCCAATGTCATTAGTTTACGAGCTGGTGGGGTAGTTGTACCTGCATTGCGCCATGTCGAACAGTTATCGGTGCCAGAAATTATGGCTACTTTGCGTGATATCACGCGTCGAAGTCGAGCGATTGAACGTGGTGAGCGTTTACGTAGCTCAGAACTGATGGGCGCCACGATTACCATAACCAATATGGGTGAGCGTGGCGTTGATCAAGTTTTTGGCATTATTTATCCGCCACAAGTCGCGATTATCGGTGTTGGTAAAGTAAAAAAAGTGCCACAAGTATACGATGAAAAAATTGATATTGGTGAGCAAATAACGCTTTGTTTAAGTGCCGATCACCGAGTCGTTGATGGCATGCTCGCGGCGAAGTTTTTAAATAGCTTGGCTAAAAATTTACAAAAACCGGAGCAATTATGAATTCAACAGAAATCGAGCGCTTGATTATCGAGGCTATAAAGGAAGTTGCGCCTGAAGTTGAAAAAAACACCATTGATTTTGACGAAGATATCCGTGAAGAGTGTGATTTAGACTCAATGGACTTTATTAATTATTTAGCGGCGTTGCAAAAATCAACGGGAATAAAAATTATTGAGGGTGATTACCCTAAATTTCATAGTATTAATAGTGCGTTAGCTTTTCTTAACGATAAGAATAGTTGAATTTATAGTCGGTAATGTCGAGCGGATAAAGGTGATAAATATGCAATCAAAACAACAAGCGCAAACTATTTTTTGGTTTGAAAAATTAACGCTCGCTAACCTTGAACAAGTGGGTGGAAAAAACGCCAGTTTAGGCGAAATGATCGCCAATATGAGTGAAACACCAGTGCAGGTGCCTATTGGTTTTGCGACCAACGCACAATTATTTGTCGATTTTTTACAACAAAATAAGCTCAATGAAAAAATAAAACATCATATTGATGCCTATGGTTCAGCACAACAAAACTTGGCCACTACCGGCAGTGCGATCAGAAAATTAATTGCGAATGGTGACTTTACCGAGCAGCAAAGCAGTGAGATTACTCAAGCCTATCAAGACTTATCAAAAAGAATACAAGCAACTCAACACAACAAACTTAATCAAAATGACTTAGTAAACCAAGCCCCTTATATGGCCAGTGTTGCGGTAAGAAGTTCGGCGACCGCTGAAGATTTACCCGAAGCAAGCTTTGCCGGACAACAAGAGAGTTACTTAAACGTTATCGGCATTGAACATTTACTTATTGCCTGTAAACAATGTTTCGCTTCGCTTTATACCGACAGAGCCATTGTTTATCGAGAAAAACAAGGCTTTGAACATGAGAAAGTCGCCTTGTCGATTGGTATTCAACAAATGATTAATGCTCAAGCAGCAGGGGTGATGTTCACGCTTGATACCGAAACCGGCTTTAGTGACGTTGTTGAAATCAATGGCGCATGGGGATTAGGCGAAACAATAGTAAAAGGCAGCGTTACGCCAGATAGATTTATGGTTTTTAAGCCTTTGTTAGCACAAAATATAAAAGTTACCGCTAGTGAGCCACAGCACAATTTTAGACCTATTATTGAAAAAAAATGTGGCAGCAAATTAGAGAAAATGTGCTTTGCCCATGCGGATAAATCGAAAAGCATTCATCTAAGTAAAGTAGAAGCAAGTACTGAAACGCTAGCAACCAGTATTGAAGAACGTACCAGCTTAGTGCTATCTGATGATGAAATACTACAACTGGCAAACTGGGCGGTGATAATCGAGAAACATTACGGCAAAGCCATGGATATGGAATGGGCAAAAGATAGTATTTCAGGGCAGCTTTACATCGTTCAGGCTCGTCCTGAAACAGTAGAATCACAGAAAAATCATTCGGTATTAGTCAATTATAAACTGAAAGAAAAATCAAAAATACTTGTGCAAGGTGCCAGTGTTGGCAGTGCTATTGCTACGGGTAAGGTGTTTAAAGTCCTTAATCCTGAAGATGTTGAACACTTTCCTGAAGGCGCTATGTTAGTAACTCAAAAAACCGATCCTGACTGGTTACCTTTAATGCGAAAAGCGGCGGGTATTATTACCGATACGGGCGGACCAACAAGTCACGCAGCGATTGTTAGTCGCGAGCTAAAAATTGCCGCGATTGTTGGCTGTGAAAATGCCACTCAAGTGCTACAAAATGATCAAGAAGTTACCTTAAGTTGCGCCCAAGGCACACTCGGTATTGTTTATGAAGGCAGATTAGCTTTTGAAACTGAAGAGGTAAATTTAGCTGACATACCTCACACCAACACAGACATTATGATTAATGCCGCGATGCCCGATGGCGTTTTTAAATGGAGTGCTTTGCCGGTTGCGGGCATAGGTTTAACCCGCATAGAGTTTATTATTTCCAGTCAAATAGGGGTGCATCCTATGGCGTTACTACACCCTGAAAAAGTGACTGATAGTAAAGTTAAACAAAAAATTAGTGAATTGTGCCGTGGCTATGCACAAGGTGGAGATTATTTTGTTGATAATCTTGCGCTAGGCGTCGCTAAAATTGCCGCTTCACAGTACCCAAAACCTGTGATTGTGCGCATGTCAGACTTTAAATCTAACGAATATCGTGGTTTATTGGGTGGTGAGTTTTTTGAACTGATCGAAGAAAATCCTATGCTAGGTTTACGGGGGGCCTCACGGTATTACCATAAACTTTATCGCGCAGCTTTTATGTTGGAATGTCAGGCGATTGTTAAAGTGCGAGAGCAGATGGGATTTGATAATGTCATCGTGATGATCCCATTTTGTCGCACACCCGATGAAGCCGATAAAGTACTTGCTGTGATGAGTAAAGCGGGGTTAACGCGAGGCGAGAAGGGCTTACAGGTTTATGTTATGTGTGAAATACCCTCTAATATTATTTTGGCAGCAGAGTTTGCTCAGCGTTTTGATGGTTTCTCTATTGGCAGCAATGATTTAACGCAACTTGTTTTAGGTATAGACCGTGATTCAACAGAGTTAAAAAGCTTATTTGATGCGAGGAATGATGCGGTTAAAAGTATGATTTCACAAGTGATAAAAGTCGCTCATGAGTGTGGTTGCAAAGTAGGGATTTGTGGACAAGCACCTTCGGATCATCCTGAATTCGCCGAGTTTTTAGTGGCATGCGGTATTGATTCTATTTCATTGAACCCCGACTCAGTTGCTAAGGCTAGCGTACATATTGCTTTAGCAGAAAACACGATAAAAAAGCAGAAAAACATTTAATGATTAATCTGCTTTGAGTTGCTGTAAAGCCTGCCAGCTAAAGGTGGGACCACTTTTACAAACATATTGATGCTTGATGTAACAATGGCCACATAAACCAAGGGCGCAATGCATGCGTCGTTCAAGCGCAAGGAAAATAGCATCACTTGTCATGCCATGCTCAGTCAAATAAGTGGCGGCACTACTCATCATCAGCTCTGGGCCACAAAGCAGCGCCGTTGTGGGTGGGCGAGTAAAAGTGCTCAGCGCTGTGGGTAATATCATTAAAGGGCTACCTTGAACAGTAGTTGCCCGTAATTCATTACTATTATTAGCACGGGTATTATCACTGGTATTAGCACGGGTATTGGCATTAGTACTAGTATATTCATCAGTGGCATCAAGCGTATTAAATATCTTGATCTGCTTTTGCCAACGCGCACGTTCTGGGGTTAACATCTGCGCGGCTTTATTACGAGCACCATAGACTAAGATGAGTTGCTGTTTATTTTTGGCTTTATTAGCTAGTTTATCAGTTGGTTTGTCAGGTGAGTTGTTAGTTAATTTGTCTATTAAAGTCACTAAAGGCGCTAATCCGCAGCCACCGGCAATAATGAGCGTATTATGATTAACAATTTTATCCAACGGCCAACCACGGCCAAAAGGGCCACGCGCACCAAGAATAGCACCTCGTTGCATAGAGAATAAAGTTGAGGTGACTTGCCCCATTTGTCGAATAAAAGCTTTAAACTCACCTCGTTCATTGGGTGGTTCGGTAAAGGTGAAGGGGGCTTCGCCTATGCTGGGGACATTGAGCATAAAAAACTGTCCTGGTTGTACTTGTTGCCAATGATGTGGATGATTTTTATTTTTACTGTGTGCTAAATTTAACAGCCGAAACAAATAATGACGAGCCTGCTCACCATCATCAATGTAATCCACTAACTCAATACAATCAGGAATATGACTAAGCATGAGTCACCTCAGGCCCATTTTCTTGACCACCTTCTTTAGTGATACGCTTCATCACTGAATGTACACCAATAACACCCGGACAGGTTTGTTCACAACGACCACAGCCTACACAGCTATGGCGAGAAAATTCGGTGAAAAATTCATCAGCAAACTTATGCTGCCAAAAACGCTCTACTCTTGTGCCTGCTTCTGCCGAGGGATTATTAAAGCTTGCCTCTCGTTGAAAACCTTCATAAAGACAAGAGTCCCAAAAACGCTGCTGACTAAACGCATTGTTGTCTTGTTTTATCGCTCGGGTGCCATAACAAGAACAGGTTGGGCAGAGCGTGGTGCAACCAGAACAACCCCGGCATTGTATGGCTAACGTTTGCCAAAACTCATCAGTTATTGTTCCTGAATTTAACTTTTTTATACCATCAGTGATGTATTTATCGTCAGGAAACTTTTGTTCACATTGATGTAATGTTAAGTCTCTTTGGGTCAAATAATGCCAGTGTGTTTCTATCAGTGCTAATGCTTGTAATGCTTCTGCAGCTTTACTCGTTTGTTCAATGACTAGCCATTTATGACCTAGCGGGTGTAAAACAATATCTGCGTGCTCTTCTCTTACACCAGGCCCTGCATTCACCGTTGGACAAAAACCATGCTCGCAAGGATTAATGCAATCAAGTCCTACCAATAAGCATTGCTGGCGCCTTGCCTGATAATAGCGATCGTCTTTAAAAAATTTATCTTGATAATGAATAGCCGTTAAATCACAGCTTTGTACGCCAAATAAAACAAAAGGCTTAGGTGTAGGCAAGGTTTCTTGAAAATATTCACCATTAAAAACCAGTAAACTTTCTTGTTCGGCAAAAAAGAAGCCTTTGGCTGAGCTTTGTGGTTTGTCATGCACTAGAGGTTGAGTTTCATCACTGGCGAGTTGTTGCCAATGATATTGGCCATTGTTGTTTGTTACCACCTGATGAAATTGATAATCCTGAGCTAAATGTGCTTGCAAATGCTGCAAGTCATCAAGTAAATAAATTTTCATGTTTTGGCTCCTGCTGCAATTGCTCGATTGTTTTTGGTATTTGCCCTTTCGCTAATGCTGCAACCATGACCGCACAGGCTTTTAACTCAGGCATTTTAGTGATTGGATCTTGCGCGGTATTGGTCAGTTGGTTCGATGGCGCTTCTTTAAAATGATAAGGCATGCTGACCAGTCCAACAGGCACGTCATTAGTGACTATCGCTCTGGTCTCTAAATAACCTCGACGCGATTTAACGCTGACAGCGTCTTGATGGCTGATATTAAGCTTGTTGGCATCAATGGGATTAATAAATAAAATACCAGGGGGTATTTCTCTTTCTAACAAAGGCGAGTTTCGGGTCATTGAGCCACAACCATAATGAAAATGTAGCCGATTAGTGGTCAGCTGCAATGGAAAGTTTTCATCAGGCATTTCATCGATATCACTATGGTTTACTGCAATTAATCTTGCTTTGCCAATAGGAAAACTTGTGCTGTGTAAAATGGCGGTACCCTTGGGGCTGTCATCAGTGCAGGGCCATTGTAAGCCGTAATTATCCTCAAGTTTTTGATAATTCATCGCTTGATATGGCGGCGTTAGGGAGGTCATTTCATTAAATACGTCTTGTGAATTTGACCAGTTTAGTTGCTCAGATCCCATTTGTTTTGCCAACGCTTGTAGCCATTGCCAATCACCTTTTGCTTGCCCAACAGGCGCGATAACTTGGTTTAATTTCTGTACTCGGCGTTCACAATTAGTAAAGGTACCTTCTTTTTCGGCAAAAGAAGCCGCGGGTAAAACAAAGTCGGCGAGCTTTGCTGTTTCGGTTAAGGTGAGTTCAGCAACAACCAATAAGTCTAAATTTTTGAGTGACGATTTTACATGGTTTTGATCTGGGTCGGTCACTACGGGGTCTTCTCCAAACAGTATAAGTGCGCGAAACTCTCCCGATAAAGCGCCCTTGGTCATGCCTAATGAGGTTAATCCTGGGGCCTTTGCTAGTTCTGTATGCCAAGCGTTACTAAACTTTTCATGCGCTTTTTCATCATCAACATTTTGATAGCCTGGATAAACATTAGGTAAGCAGCCCATGTCACAAGCACCTTGAACATTATTTTGTCCTCTAAGTGGATTGACCCCAGTACCCGGCTTGCCAATATGGCCACAGATTAACGCTAAATTAGCTAAGGAAATAACATTATTGGTACCGCTCATGTATTGGGTGATGCCCATGCCATAGAAAATCATTGCCCGTTTCGCTTGACTATATTGCTTTGCGGCTTGGTAAATATCTGTGGCTTTAAGGCCTGTTATTGCTTCAACTGATATTGGCGTAATATTCTCAACGTGTTTAGCTAGGTGCTCAAAACCTTCGCAACGTTGATCAATAAAATCTTTGTCATACCATTTCTCTTTGATAATGACATGTAACATTGCATTTATCAGCGCAATATTACTACCTAACTTGAGCTGTAAATGCAGTGGCGCTAGTTTCGCTAGGCGTATTTTTCTTGGATCAATAACGATTAATTTACAGCCATTGAGGTGTGCTTGCATAATATGCCCACCTAAAATACTGTGGTTTTCTGTCGGGTCGGCGCCAAAGACCATAATCAAATCAGTGTCGAAAATATCTTTGGCACTATTGGTCATTGCGCCAGAGCCTAAAGATTGTTTTAAGCCCGCAACGGTTGGGCTATGGCAAATACGGGCACAATGGTCGATATTGTTTGTTTTTAATACCGCCCGAGCGAATTTTTGCGCGGCGTAGTTATCTTCATTAGTCGCTCGAGCGCTACTAATAACACCGACACTGTTAGCACCACTATATTCAATAATCTGAGTTAATTCTTCAGCAATGCTCACAAGGGCTTCTTGCCAACTAATAGGAAAAAATTGATGATTAATACGTTTTAGTGGTTGTGTTAAGCGGTTTTTATCCGTGATGGCATAAGCGGTACTCCAGCCCTTATCACAGAGTTTCCCTTGACTAATAGGGTGTGAGGGTTGTGGCTCAACACCGATAAGTTTACCTTTTTCGTCTACAGATAAAGCTATACCACAACCTACGCCACAAAAAGGACAAATAGCATTTATCAGTTTATTAGCCACGTCTAATCCCCCATTACTTTGATTAAAGTTTGATTAAAATTTGATTAAAATTCACCGGCAAAGCCAACATTTACATTGAGTATAGAGTCTAAAAAATGCCTGCTTATCGGCAAAAGCTTGCTTTGCCTGATATAAATCAGCCAACACTGTGATAAGTATATTTTATGAACAGCTAAGGTTTATTCTTAGGTTTGAAATTATTAATATTTGATCGCACAAGGTTTGTTGATATGTCTGAGATATTTGGTTCTGATGCCTTTTCACCCAAAGAAATTGCCCAGCGTGTTAATGATGTAGGTGTTGCTAAAGTAGGTTTGCCATTTTTATCGTTATTGATGCTGGGTATGCTTGCGGGGGCATTTATTGGCTTAGGCGCACTTTATTTTGTTTTGATAAAGTCAGATGCCAGCCTGGGTTTTGCTATTAGCCAAGTGTTAGGAGGGGTAGCATTTTCTCTGGGTTTAATTTTAGTCATTGTTGCTGGCGCGGAATTATTTACCGGTAATAACCTATTAGCGATGGCGTGGGCCGAAGGTAAGATATCGACAGCCCAGATCTTAAAAAACTGGCTTGTTGTTTGTTTTGCTAATTTTATTGGGGCAGCAGGTCTTGCCGTATTAGTTTTTCTGTCGGGTCATATTGACATGAACCAGGGTGCTATTGCTGAGCAATATATCAAAATAGCGCTTATTAAAAGTAACTTGCCTTTTTGGAGTGCTTTTTTTAAAGGCGTTTTATGTAATGTCTTGGTGTGTATGGCGGTTTGGATGGCCTTTGCGGGACGAAGCGTTACAGATAAAGTGATGGCTATTGTTTTTCCTATTTCAGCTTTTGTTGCCGCAGGGTTCGAACATTGCATTGCTAATATGTACATCATTCCTTTGGCGATGTTAGCGCAGACTTTTGGTAACACCGACTTGGCTGTTGCTGCGATAACTTGGTCTGGGTTTTTTAGTAATTTAGTACCGGTAATTATGGGTAATCTTGTGGGGGGGAGTGTTTTTGTTGCTTTTGTTTATCACATTATTTATCGGCGCAATCAGAGTTAATATTCACTTAAAATAATTGCATCGCTCACAGTTAAGCTCAGGTCTAAGTTCAGGTCTAAGCTAAGGTCTAAGCTCCCAGCTAAATAAGGTCGGTTATGTCATATTTTATTATTGCAGCCCAAGGTACTGAATTAGTTAAATATCATCTCGCTTTTAATATTACGGCATTTAAAAATGAGCATGTGGCTTTTTCTGGTGCTTTGGGTAAACACCCTTATGATACCAATAAAGTGGTATTAATTGCAGAACCCTATGCCAAAAATACGCAGTATTATGAATTTAATAGTGCTGATATAGGCTTGATTGAAAAACTCCCTAATCTTATTAATAGCCATGGCGAAGATGCGGTTATGGTTCTGCTTTGGATAAAAAAAGGCTGTGTTGCCATTAGCAGTTCAGTGGTTTTTGTTTGAATATCAGACTATCTAATTTCAATGTCAGCACCACGATCTGCGCAAATATCAACATAGGAGGTAAGTATGTTTGAATCATTTAAACACTGGTTTGAAGCCAGAAATCAAGAAAGCCAATTATTTGAGCATCCAAACTCACTGAACCTTCATATCGCATTGGCTGCTTTGCTCTATCATGTGATTAGTGCTGACGGTTTGGATGATAATAATGAAAAGCAAGCATTTAAACTTATTATGGCTAAGGAGTTTCAGCTGTCAGAACAACAAATTATGGTGCTTTATCACTATGTGAAAAACCTTAAAAGTGATTTACAATCTGATTTATTAACGGTTGATATGTACCTAAAAAAGAATCCTAATTTACGTATGGCATTCATGGCTAAACTAAATCAATTGATTGGCGTTGATGGTGTCGATAGCGAAGAACTGAATATATATTATGAAACATGGAAAGTTATCTTCCCAGACCTTGTTAAACAGCTTAGAGATAAAGAATGAATAGGGTTTTAAAAAATTTACTGAGCAGTAAGCCAAATACTCATTAGCTGATTTTGGTTTGAATTTCTGATCTAAAGTAACTAAAGCAACTAAAGCTGATGTGCTATGCATTGCTCCAACAATATAAAAAGCTAACCAAACAATTTTTTAAGCCAATGCTTATCATTATCCTCCAACCAATATAACGATTAACCGTTGGTAAAATTAGCCAGTGGTTATATGACTCATGATGTCATTCGTTCTGCACGTCGCCTAAAATATTTTTCCCCCTCGACTAAAAACAATACCGAAGAAGAAACGAGAAAAATACGTAGCCATACAGTTAAGTCAATGTCTGTTGTGCCAAATAAAGACTGCATGGGTATTAGGTAGGTGAAACCTAACTGTAAAAAAATCAGTATAACAATAGCGATTAATACATAACGATTACCCGTTAGTCCCGCCCAATTAAAGACACTGTTTTTCAAATAGCGGGAGTTAAATAAATAAAATATTTCAAACATAACCAAGGTATTCACCGCTACTGTGCGTGCATGTTCAATGCTCATACCTTGTTTAATTTCCCAAATATAAAGGCCGATTGTTCCACTCATCAAAATAACAGCAACAAAACTGATACGCCAAATTAAGTGGGGCGTCAGCATAGGTTCCTTAGAATTACGTGGTGGGCGTTTCATGACATTTTTTTCGGGCGGCTCAAATGATAATGACAATGCTAGAGTAACGGCGGTCACCATATTGACCCAGAGAATTTGTACTGGCGTTAACGGTAACTGATGAAAACCAAATAAAATTGCCGCCAAAATGATCAGTGCTTCGCCACCACCGGTGGGCAGAATAAAAAGAATCGATTTTTTGATATTGTCATAAACGGTGCGTCCTTCTTCTACCGCATGAATGATAGAAGCAAAATTATCGTCAAGCAACACCATTTCAGCCGCCTCTTTGGCCGCTTCTGTACCTTTATGACCCATAGCTGTGCCGACATCAGCACGTTTCAGGGCCGGGGCATCATTCACACCATCTCCGGTCATGGCAACAATTAGCCCTAGCTCTTGCAACAGCCTAACTAAAAGTAACTTATGCTCCGGATTGACACGTGCGTAGACATCAATGTCTTGGATGCGCTGGCGTAATTCATCTTCACTCATGAGATCCAGTTCCTGTCCGGTCAGAACATCGTCGACATTAATCAGGTTGAGTTGCTGGGCGATAGCGCGGGCTGTAACACCATGGTCACCTGTAATCATTTTTACCCGAATACCCGCTGCATGGCAGACTTTTATCGCTTCTATTGCTTCTTCGCGAGGCGGGTCAATCAAGCCAAACATGCCTAACAATATGAGACCGTTATCCACGTCACTAAACTTTAATTCCAGCTGCTTATCATTGACTGGCTTAACGGCAATAGCCAATACGCGCTGGCCTTGATGAGCCATTTCATTAATACGGCTTAACCAGTAATCACTGTCTAAGGTCTGAACACCTTGTGCTGTTTTCTGATACCTACACATCTTTAAAATACGCTCGGGGGCACCCTTTAGGAAAACAAAGGCATCACCTGTGTGTTGATGGTGAAGTGTCGCCATAAAGCGATGTTCGGATTCAAAAGGAATCAGATCTGTGCGGGGATATAGCTTAGTCTCTGCCTCAAGGTCTAATCCAGCCTTGATACCTGATACTAATAAAGCCCCCTCCATGGGATCACCATGCACTAGCCATTCTCCCTCTTTTAGTTCTAGTGATGCATCATTGCATAGCACCGCAGCCCTGATAGCCTCCAACAGAAGTGACTTCTCTTCAGGAAACACATTCATACCTGATAACATTATTGAGCCATGAGGATCGTAGCCGGTGCCACTCAGTTCA
Source organism: Colwellia sp. MB3u-45 (assembly GCF_014077005.1). Classification (GTDB taxonomy): domain Bacteria; phylum Pseudomonadota; class Gammaproteobacteria; order Enterobacterales; family Alteromonadaceae; genus Cognaticolwellia. The sequence continues at coordinate 368,288 of NZ_JACGVC010000044.1, forward strand.
AATAAACTACTAGTCGTGGCAATCATTCGAACCGTCATTTCATTGCGCGTCAGGGTACCTGTTTTGTCAGTGCAAATGACGTTCACGGCCCCTAAAGTTTCCACGGCAGGTAATCTACGGATAATGGCATTTCGTTTTGACATACGCTGTACACCAATGGCCAGGGTAATTGTCATAATGGCAGGTAAACCTTCTGGAATTGCCGCTACAGCAAGGCTGACAGCGGTAAGAAACATTTCAGCGAGTGAATAATTTCTTACTAGTGAACCAAAAATGAATGTAAACATGGCAATCGCTAAAATGGCGAGTGTAAGCCAGCGTCCAAACTGGGCTATCTGACGTAATAATGGTGTTGTTAGTGAGTCTACTTGTGATACGAGTTTACTAATGTGACCAATCTCAGTTTGTGCACCTGTTGCAATAACCACGCCGCTGCCCTGGCCATGAGTCACGAGAGTGCCTGAGTAAGCTAAACATCGACGGTCAGCTATCATCGACTCTTGTGCAACAGGAACTGTTATTTTTTCTACTGCTATCGACTCTCCTGTTAGCGCTGCCTCCTGTATTTGAAGCCCTTTAACATAAAATAGTCGTAGATCTGCGGGGACCTTATCGCCCGACTGCAACATGACGATATCACCAGGTACTAAGGCCTGTGCAGCGACACTTATTTTTTTGCCATCACGTAATGCCATGGCATTTGGAGAAAGCATCTTCCGAATAGCCTTCAAAGCATTCTCGGCCTTACCCTCTTGCACGAAGCCAATCATGGCATTAATCAAAACAACCGCTAGGATCACACTGGCATCTATCCAATGACCCAAGATTGCGGTAACAGCACTCGCTACTAGTAAGACATAAATGAGAATATTATGAATTTGGTATAAAAAACGGACTAATAAACCACGTCCCTTTGATTCGGGTAAAGTGTTGGGTCCGTATTTTGTCAGTCTTTTATTTACCTCATCTTTTGATAGTCCACTCGGTGTTGCCTCGAGTAATTCGAAGACTGTTTGTACCTGTTCAGTATGATAACTGTTTGACATCCTTATCCCTCCAATAGCTATGCTAATTATTGAATGCACTAAACATTCATCATCTGAATCAATATCTAAATTACCAACTAAAGAATACGCGCTTACACTTATTGTCGAACTGATAAATATCAGTTCTCACCCACAGCAGCCATGATAGCCTTTATATTCAAGACTAATTTTTGGAGTAAATTACTGTGGCTGAGATGATGAAAGCGGCTATTTTTGTTGAGCCTGGTCGAATCGTTCTTGATGACAAACCTATACCCAATGTTGGGCCTAATGATGCGTTAATAAGGGTAACTACAACAACAATATGTGGCACAGACGTTCATATATTGAAGGGAGAATATCCAGTCGCCAGAGGCCTGACAATAGGCCATGAGCCGGTCGGGATAATAGAGAAGTTAGGTGCTAATGTTGCTGGTTATCAAGAAGGTCAGCGTGTTATTGCGGGAGCAATTTGCCCTAGCGGCTATTCACACGCTTGTCTTGATGGACTTCATTCGCAAGATGGTGGCAGCTGTAGACATGGCCTAAAAGCACTTGGTGGTTGGCGTTTTGGCAATACCATTGACGGTGCTCAAGCTGAATTTTTATTGGTTCCAGATGCGATGGCAAATCTTGCGCTGGTACCAGATAATCTCACCGACGAGCAAGTGCTTATGTGCCCAGATATTATGTCTACCGGTTTTGCTGGCGCTGAATCAGGCAACATAAAAATTGGTGATAGTGTGGCTATATTCGCCCAAGGGCCGATCGGTTTATGTGCTACCGCAGGGGCTAAGTTGCGCGGTGCAACCACCATAATTGCAGTAGAAACAGTACCACGGCGAATGGAAATGGCCAGACAGTTAGGAGCAAATTTTGTCATTGATTATCGAAAAACAGAACCCGTTAAAGAAATTATGCGCATTACCCAAGGGCGCGGTGTCGACGTGGCCATTGAGGCGTTAGGGCTGCAGTCAACCTTTGAAAACTGCCTAAGAGCACTCAAGCCTGGAGGCACATTATCTAGCCTTGGCGTGTATTCTGAGGATTTAATTATCCCCCTCGATGCTTTTCATGCCGGACTAGGCGACAATAAAATAATTACCTCTTTATGTCCTGGCGGAAAAGAGCGGATGCGTAGATTGATGAATGTGATCGAATCTGAGCGAATTGATCTCAAAGCCTTAATTACTCATCATTATTCGCTTGATCAGATAGAAGATGCTTATGAACTATTTGCCAATCAAAGGGATGGCGTGCTGAAAATTGCGATAACCTCTAATTGAATATTTTAAGAACGGCATACGACTGAAATGCTAGCCATATAAAGTCAATTAAAAAGGTTAGCCTTAGTGCGCTATCCAAAAAAGGGTAGATCAACAAGGTGAAAATTTTAATGGGGATGATTGTTATCGCGCTACTGGATTTAATCACACTCATACAAGCAAAATATAAGTGGCAAGTTAATAATAGAGTGGTTTTTCAGGATAACGATTTTTGACTTTTTATTATTGATTATTGGCTTGGCATCAGGTCTTAATAAATGAGGGTAATAGTATGGACAAACCTATGTATATTGTTGGCATCGATGGCAGTGAGTGGGCAAAAAGAGCGCTAGAACGTGCTATTTTATTAGCTGAAAAAACCGGTGCTAAGGTTAAATTGGTGCAAGTTATTAATCCGATCCTATCAGAACCATTTGTTGTTGATGGCGGTATTGTGCCTATGATAAAAAATGAAGATGAAAAAAAAATCGCCTTGAACATGCTGTCGTCTTTGTGTGATCAATATAAGAAATCAAATGTTCATTTAGACAGTGAAGTGCTAAGGGGAGACCCAGCTGAAATTTTACATGAGAAGACCAAAACGGAACATGCCAATATGCTTTTTGTTGGCCGACGAGGTCGTTCGCGTTTTTCTGAAATTATTGTTGGCAGTGTCTCTAATAAACTGGCTCACTCTATCGGCATACCTATTGTGCTAGTCCCTTGAACAAGGTTTGGTGACATTTTTATTATCGTATCAATAAGCTATTTTTATTGTGATTGTTGCGACTAATTAAATCATTTTGAGGTTAGGCAGGCTTGCGTCATTTATATGTTAACTCGGCTGATATTTATCATTTTATCCTTGGAGTAGATGCCGCAGACTGTGATCTTTATTTATTAATAGAGCTGATTATGCAAAAACGTGATTATAACCGTTTATTGGTACTAACCAAGAAAGAAGCCAACAAAAATGCAACTCGACAAGAATTACAGGAACTTGAAGCGCTAGAGTATAAGGTGATTGATCAACACCATGGAAGTGACTTAGATGACGCTTATGATGCTAAAGCTTTTTTAAAGTGATTACCGCAACAAGGATATGATTGCTCGCTTTCATCTAAGTTTGTTACTCACAGTATTAATCAAAGTATTAATCATAAAATGGTGAATATCATCTATTAGCAGCACAAACAGCACAAGCAGCACAAGCAGTGACAGCATTCAATTCCCCGTTTAGTGATAGTAATACACAAAGAGCTAAAAACACAAAGAGGGAAATAAACTCAGGGAAGGTGATTAATATGTTCCATCAAATAACAACCGTTTTGTTAATGCCGGTATTGATACCTCAAGCTATTTTTATCAATAAAATGACAGTATCACTGCCAGAGCCAACAGGGGAGCGTTTAGGTGTATGTGGTGCGGGTAATGAACTGAAATTACTCATCATTGGCGATTCAGCTGCCTTAGGTGTTGGGGTCGATGGACAAGAAGATGCTTTAGCCGGACAGCTATCATCATTACTTGGCTGTTATTATAGTGTTAATTGGCAGTTACTTGCAAAGACTGGGGCTACTGCTGAAGATGTACTGGTTATGTTACAACATCAAGAAGAGCAAGTGTTTGATGTGGTACTCGTATCGATTGGTGTTAATGACGTAACGCATTTCACTCATTTAAATCGATGGGAAAAGAGTATGAATGTGATGCTCAATATCCTAGTATCAAAATTTTCAGTAAAAAAAATACTGCTATCAAACTTACCACCTATGCAAGAATTTACCACCTTTCCTTTACCTTTACGTTGGTGGTGGGGGCAGCGTTCTAAGCAGTTAAATAACCGGCTCACTGTTGTTGTTAAAAATTTTAGCCAATGTACTAGCTTTGATATCGATGCACCTATTGAACCAAGGTACATCGCCAAGGATGGATTTCACCCATCAAAAATAGCCTATCAAGCTTGGGCGAATCAGGCAGCTAAAACAATTACCTCATCTTTAGATGACATCAACGCGTAATAAATGACTTTGTTGATTATCTTATATAGGATCTGAATATATTGGGTGATGGTTGTTAATTCTATTTAAGACTATTGTTCACAGAGCTTATTTCCTGCTTAAAACATCGTTATCTTGTCATGCTTAATAGGCTTATCTCAAGCTGATTAATTTGTTGATTTATCTACTTATTGTCATTAAAAATAAGGTCAGCGAACGCTATTTTTACATACATTAACTTAGGTATAAGCAAATCAGAAGACATCAATATTTCTTGAGAGTTAACTAATAAGCTTTATATCAGGTTTTCCCTTATTACTAATTTTTCTCCTTTGGATAATGATTAATGGGAGAAATACATATATGAGCGTAAAAACCTCTTAGGGAAAGCCATGAAACACCTTAAATACGCGGAAGCAAGTAAATGTGAACGTTGTATTAGATATCAAAATTGCGTTGTCGCACAGTTATTAGGAAGTACGCCTTATATTAAAACCGTTAATTCATATTTACTAAGTACTCATGAACACTTATATCATGCGGGTGATGAGCTGAGTGCACTTTATATAATTAAATCAGGGGCAATTAAAAATTATGTTACCCATAATGATGGTGATGAACAAATTCTCAATTTTTTAATTCCAGGCGATATCCTTGGCCTTGATGGTTTAGATACACAGCAATATGCTTCTTCGGCTATTGCCTTACAAACCTCAGCTGTTTGTGCTATTCCATTACAACAGTTTAGAAATATACTCGCTGAGTTAGTACCAAGTTGGTTAATCAAGCTTGCCACCGATAATTTGAGTAAACAGGGGCGTAATATTGCTTTGTTAAATAAGAAAAAAGCTAAAGCACGGATAGCGGCATTTTTAATGGATATGGCTGATAACTACAAATCCCTTGGCTGTTCAGATAAGAACTTTGAATTAAGTATGTCTCGTGATGACATAGGTAATTATCTAGGGCTAGCATCAGAAACCGTCAGCAGAACATTGACTCAGTTACAACAAGAAGGCTCAGTAAAAATGGAACGGAGAAATGTAACGATTATAAATGCGCCGCACTTAAGTGAAATGGCGCAACATCGTTAAGCACAATAGGATGATTATTGTAAAATCATCTGTTTGTCTAGGTTAAGATCTCAGTTAAGGTCTCGGTTAAATACATGCGTTGTGCCTGTTAAAAGGCAAGCATAAAACACTTTTTATGCTCAACGGATATTTTTCAGGGCTTCATAAATGCTGCTGTTATCTTGCTATTTCGTGCAGTAGGTAACTCGTTATTATGTATTACTGATTGACTCAATATGCATGTACTTATTTGAGTACAAGCCTTTGGTAAAAAGAAACAGGTTTTATTATCTATGGGTGAATTAATCAAGATATTACATCAAGATTAATACAGTTTAAGACGTTATACTTTAGTTAATCTTTCTTGACCTGATTATTATCAGTTTAAAAAATCCCCTTCTTATTTATAGTCTAGCTAACATACATTATTACTGCCTTGGCGCATTTCAACTGTGCCTGAAATATAGCACTGACAATGTTTAGCGTATTACCACGAATTCCTTTCGTATTTACGTTTATCCCTAAAAAAGAGGCTCAATAATTGTGTCCTTAACTATGAAGGAGATGTATATCATGCGTGATATTTTAATTTGCCTTGATGGATCCGCTATTTCTAAGCAGGCTATTCCCTATGCATTGGCGATAGCACATGCTTTTAAAGCAAAAATTACCCTGCTACATGTACTGGAATATTCAGACAATAATATTAAAACACCGGTTGACCCTTTTCTTTGGGCGCTACAAAAACAAGAAATAGAAATATATCTTGATGATATTATGTCAAATTTTCCAGCCAACACTAATATAGTTACTAGCCATATTGTTGAAGGTAAAGCGGCAGAAGAAATTAGTCATTGGATAAAAAAACACCCTGTCGATCTGGTCGTACTTTGCAGTCATGGTGCCAATGGTTATTCGCAGTGGCCATTAGCCAGTAATAGTCAAAAACTACTTTTTGGCAGCAAAGTATCAACATTATTGGTGCCAGCAAAAGAGCATCAACAACATCAAGAACAACCCCTTCACTGTAAAAAAATATTGATACCGCTAGACGGCTCTGTTTGGGCTGAAAGCGTATTACCTGTTGCGCTAAGCATCGCCAAAGAGCAGCAGGCAGAAATACTATTAGCCCATGTTGTACCAGAGTCTGGACTGACGCATATTATGCCGTTGAACAATGATGAAATAGCATTGGAAAATAGTATTCAGCGACATAATGAACAAGTTGCAGCCAATTACCTCGAGCAGGTGAGAAAACAATTATCATCGTTAACCACTTTAGACATCAGTTCTATGCTGATCCCCAAACATGGCGTGTGTGACGAGTTATTACAAGTGGTAGCGCAAGATGACATCGATATGGTGATTATGAACGCGCATGGTCGCTCTGCTAGAGCAGGGCGTTACCATGGTAATATTGCCATGGATTTTTTGGCAAATAGTAAAGTGCCCGTGTTGTTGGTAAAAGGTATAACACCGCAAGATGATTTACTCAGGCCGGGCAATACTGATCAATCTGAGTTAGAAGGACGTTATCCTCAGAGGGCTTATTAATGAATCCTCAGGCGGAAATATCGAATGAAGTTTTGTTAGCGATAAAGGCGCAGGAGTTGGCTAAAAGTCAAACCGTGTCGTATCGTCCGCCTGCTCAAATCCCTTTACTTAATGCACTGCCCAAAATACCCAAGTGGCTTGAGCAGGCAAAGCTCTTGTTTAATACCCGTGATGTTAATACCGCGAAAGTTGCTGAGTGGGTCTATGACAATGGCTATGTTGTTGACCGCGCAATTACTCAAATACAAATCGATATGCCAACAAGTTATTATCGGCTGTTACCGAGTCTACAAAATACCAGTACTCAGTCATTACCGCGAGCCTATTATCTGGCTAGTGGCTTATTAGCGGCCACAGGTATCCAACTGTCGTTAAATTTTTTGGTTAAATTTGTTAAAGGCTATCAACAAGAAACGACGCTCAATATTTCTGAATTATGGGCCTTACCGACACTATTGCGTTTGGTTTGTATCCAATTAATTGTCGAAGCGGTAGACAATATAGTGCCTGAACTCACTGTGCCTTATTCGCGTGACGATATTAGCCAGCCTTTAATGGTTTCTCGTGATGAAATTGATTATTTAAGTCGAGCTATTCATTGTCTTTCAGTGATAGAAACAATCCCATGGCGTAAGTTTTTTGAGCAAGTGAGTGCGGTTGAGGAAAAGCTTCGCCATGAGCCGGCAGACATATATCAAAGCCTTGATTTTGACAGCCGTGATAGGTATTGCAAAGTCATTGAAAACTTAGCAAGGGCAACTGCCCATGATGAAGCTCATATTGCCGAGCGAGCGGTCGCATTAGCCTGTTGTGAAAGTGCCAATGGCGAACGTTATTCCCATGTAGGTTATTGGCTGGTTGATGAAGGATTAATGGCGTTAGAAAAAGATTTAGGTTATCAGGTGTCTTGGTGGCAGCGTTTTCAGCGTTTTTGTGGCAAATTTTCCAGCCTATTATATTTATTAGCGCTAGCATTCTCTGTGATATTGGCTGAAGTTGTGGTTGTTGTTTATCTCTATCAAAATGATGCTCAAGCCTTAACATATTTGGCGGGTTTGGCATTAACATTAATACCCGCGTCCATGTTATCGATTGCTATTACTAATTGGTTGATTACCCTCATATGGCCAAGTCGAATTTTAAACAAGCTCGACTTTGAACAGCATATAGACCCCCAATATAAAACAGCTGTTGTTATACCTAGTATGTTAAGTAGTAATAGCGATATCGACATATTACTCAAACAAATAGAGCTTCATTATTTGTCAAATAGCGATCCTGCACTGCGTTTTGTGTTGTTAACTGATTATCTTGACGCGCAAGTGCAGAGTATTGCCAGTGACGCGGATTATCTTAATCGTGTTAGTCAAGGTATCAGAGCACTCAATAGTAAATACGGTGCTAGCAATACCGGACCATTTCACTTATTACACCGAGAGCGACGTTATAACCTCAGTGAAAATTGCTGGATGGGCTGGGAGAGAAAACGCGGTAAATTAAGCGATTTCAATCGTTTTCTTAGCGACAAAAACTGTGAGGCTATTTTTGTTCATGAGGGAGAGCCGCTAGGGCTGAATGATATTCGTTATGTAATCACCCTTGATAGTGATACCCAGCTTTGTCGGGGGGCTGCGGCTAAGCTGATTGGTACCTTGGCGCATCCGCTGAACCGCGCAGTTTTTGATGATAAAACAAGCAAGGTTATTGCAGGTTATACCATTATTCAACCCCGTATTGAAATCGCTCCTACCATACACCGCCACACTTTGTTTACTCGATTGGCCTCTGGCGATCGTGTTATTGATATATATAGCCATGCCGTGTCTGATGTGTATCAAGATCTTTTTAGTACGGGCATTTTTGTTGGCAAAGGTATTTATGAGGTCGCTAGTTTTGAGCGCAGCCTCAAGCAATGTATTCCGGAAAACACCATACTAAGTCATGATCTATTCGAGGGTATCTTAGGCCGGGTAGCACTGGCTTCTGACATTGTGCTTTATGAAAACTTCCCGACACATTATTTCAGCTTTAGTCGCCGTTTACATCGGTGGATACGCGGAGATTGGCAGCTCATGCCATGGCTAGCCAATAGTTTATTTCAGGCTGATGGCACCAAGGTTAAAAATCGTTTTGGTGTGATTGAACGATGGAAAATAATCGACAATTTACGACGCAGCCTTTTTGCACCAACATTGCTTTTATGGCTTATTGCGGGCTGGCTATGGTTGCCCGGTAACGCCCTAGTTTGGACCGCAATGGCGCTACTTGCCCCTGTTGGACATAATTTTTGTCATTTCATGTTAGGGGTCGCCCGTGCGGCTAATTTTAAAACTTTGATGCATTCTTTTATTGTGCCACGTGAGGTGGCGGGTCGCTGGTTATTGTTACTCATATTTCTGCCTTATGAAGCCATTATCGCCACAGATGCTATCGCTCGAACACTGTATAGAATCACGGTTAGCCGAGGTAAAATGTTAGAATGGGTAACCGCAGCTGATACTGACAATCAGCTCAATGGTGATGATACTCGGTTGTTTTATTGGCGTGAAATGAGCACAAGTATACTGCTGACCTTATCGCTAGCTGCAGCCGTTGCTAGTGTTAATTTAGCGGTATTACCTATTGCTGCACCTTTGTTTTTTTTGTGGCTTATGGCACCAGAAATAGCCAGGGTACTAGGGCGTACACTATCGAGTGACAAAGAAAAATTAAGCGATGATGAGGTGATATTTTTACGCCGTTTGGCCCGACGAACCTGGTTGTTTTTTGAGACCTTTGTTGGACCCTCTGATCATTGGTTACCGCCTGACAATTATCAAGAAGACCCGCATGGCACTGTTTCACATCGCACCTCTCCAACCAATATTGGCATGATGCTTTTGTCTAATGTCTCTGCTTGGGATTTTGGTTACCTTGGCCCAACAGATTTGGCTGCTCGTTTACTGGCCAGTATGAATACACTGACTAAACTTGAGCATTATCGTGGTCATATTTTCAACTGGTATGACACTAAAACATTAGAAGTACTCTCACCTCGTTACATTTCAATGGTTGATAGCGGTAATTTGGCGGCGGCTTTAATGACCCTTGAAAAAAGCTGCCAAGAAGTGCAAAACACCGCTATATTTACCTGTTCACGTTGGGATGGCTTGATGGATAATATCGCCTTAATTGAAGAGTCTTTGGCGTTACTTAACACAGACAAACACCATGACTTTACCCTATTAGTCACACTAATAGCTGATATCCGTCATAAGGCCAATAAAGCCAAAAAAAATTCAGCGCTTTGGTGGTTAACCATACACGAACTTTGTCAAGATGACTGCGTTAATTTCGACCATGTTTTGGTGACAACACTGGCTAAAAAATCTTTGGTTTCAAGGGTTTCACAACTGCGAGATGTCCGTGTTTGGTTAGGGCGTCTACACCAACATCTACGTGATATGTTACGTGATATTGACCGCTTGTTACCTTGGTTGTCTGTGTTATTGCAAGCCCAGCCAAAAACCTTGCACCAAGATACAAGTAGCTACTACCAAGCCATAAGTGCTTTTAATCAAGTTTTAAAGCCAACGCTAAGCTTGGCTGAAGTGCCTTTCGCTTGTGAGTCAGCTCAAGCGCTTATTGCCACTTTACGTGACGCCAAGCCAAGTCTTTGGCTAGAGGAACCCGCGAATGATTTTACCTTATGGCTTAATAAGCTGGAGACTGCAGTAAGTGAATCCAAAAAGAATGCTCAAACCCTGCAAGTAGAATTAAATACTATCGCTACATTGGCGAGTGAAGAAGTATCGGCGATGGATTTTCGTTTACTCTATGATCAAGACGCTGCACTTTTTCATATTGGTTGGAATGCCACTACCGGAATTATGGATACACACCATTATGACTTACTCGCATCAGAAGCGCGTTTGGGGAGTATTGTCGCGATAGGAAAGGGAGATGTATCGATAAAACACTGGTTTACTTTGGGGCGTTCTGTCACCAAAGTTGCTGGCCGTAGTGTTTTACTTTCTTGGGGAGGAACAATGTTTGAGTATTTGATGCCGCGGATATTACTGCGAAGTCACGCTGGAACTTTATTGGCTCAAAGTGAACAAGTGTCGGTCGATGAACAAATTAAATTAGCTGAAAAACGTAATACCCCTTGGGGAATTTCTGAGTCAGGGTATGCGGCGGTTGATTTTCAACATAACTATCAATATCGTGCCTTTGGTGTGCCCAGTTTGGGTTATAAGCGTGGCTTAGAGGAAGATACGGTTATTTCACCTTATTCTACCGCACTGGCATTAGCTATTTATCCACTTCGCGCCGTGCAAAACCTTCAAAAATTAACCAAGCTCGGTATGATGAGCCTTTATGGTATGTATGAAGCGATTGATTACACCCCAGGGCGAGTCGCTAAGAATCGACGTTTTTCTATTGTTCGTTCTCATATGGCGCATCATCAAGGCATGATATTAACTGCGTTAGATAATGCGATATTTCATGATCAGGTTGCCCAGCGTTTTCAGTCGTGTCCCATGGTGCAAACGGTAGAATTGCTTTTACATGAACAAATACCAACAACCCATGCCCTTGAGTTTCCTATTGATGCAATTACCGAAGCGGAAATCAATCATGTACCTATGCATCAATTGCCACACCTACCCATTTGGAAACCTAAACTGCATGGCGTTATTCCGCAGCTGCATACTTTAAGTAATGGTCGTTTCACCACTTTGCTGACCGACTCGGGATCAGGAGGTATATTATGGCGCCATAACGCTTTAACACGTTGGTCAGCGGATTCAACACTCGATAATCAGGGATTATGGATCTACATCCGTGACCTTGATAGTGGAGAAATTTGGTCTGCAGGTAGGCAACCGGTAAATAAACGCGCTGATAAATACGAAGTGGTATTTCATGCGCATATGGCAGAATTTAATCGCCACGATAAAGGCATTAGCTTACGTATGGAAATCGCGGTCGCGGCAAATGATGATGTAGAAGTCAGGCGATTAAGCTTTATAAATGAAACGGCCGCGTCAAGAAGGCTTCAAGTCAGCACGTATGCTGAGGTGGTCTTAACCCCAAGCGACGCCGACCAAAGTCATCCCGCTTTTAGCAAATTATTTGTTCACAGTGAATTAGCCAGCAACATGAATGCATTGATTTTTGAACGTCGTGCGCGCTCACCACAAGAAAAATCTCCCGCTATGATGCATCGATTACTGAGCGATAGCGACGCGGTAACATTGGTTGGCTATGAGACTGACCGTGCTAAATTTATGGGTAGAAATGGCTCGATACAAAGTCCACAAGCCGTCACTGACGGGGTTTCGAAAACTCTTGGCTGGACACTTGATGCAGTTATGTCTCTACAGGTAAATGTTGAATTATCACCTTATCATAGTGAATCTTTTGCCTTTGTTACTATTGCAGCCAGTTCGCGACACGCATTGTTTGATGTTTGCCAATGTTATGAAGTTTACTCTGCCATTGATTTACTTTTTCATGATGCCTTATTTAAAGTCAGTAATGAGATGAAAACCTTCGATTATGCCGTTGCTTATTTACCCGAATTACAGCAATTATTGGCACTCATTATTTATCCGGTTGACGTATTACGCGCCGCAGATAAAGTGATCACGGATAACTTATTGGGTCAGTCAGCTCTTTGGCCATTTAGTATCTCGGGTGATTTCCCTATTTTGTTGATGCGACTTGTTGATGAAACGAATGTGGCGTTATTACGACTGTTATTTTTTTCTTATCGACGTTGGCATCATCAAGGGATCAAGATTGATTTTGTGATATTACAATCAGGCCCTTCTGGTTATGATGACAAGTTTGGTGCGCAAATACAGCAACTTATACATGAGTTAGACATTGAAACTTTAGTGGCGCAAAGGGCGGGTATTCATGTCATTCATTCAGATCAAATCTCAGTTCCGCAAACACATTTACTTGAGGCGAGTGCGAATGTCATTTTAGGTGCACATTCTTCATTGAAAGAGCAGTTAGCGCTCGCTTATCGTCAGACAGAACTCTTGCCTCCTTTTCGGGGGATGGTGGCTCCTGAAGAAGTACCTGACATACCAAAACTACAGCGCCGCAAAGATTTGGCTTTTTTTAACGGTCTTGGTGGCTTTACTGATAAGGAATACATTATTTATCTTGAGGCAAATAAATCCACACCAGCCCCTTGGTGTAACGTGTTAGCCAATGCTAATTTTGGCAGTATTGTCAGCGAAGTTGGCGGTGGTTATACTTGGGCTGGCAACAGTGGTGAAAATCGACTCACGACTTGGACGAATGATCCCGTTATTGACCAACCCAGTGAAGCGGTTTATTTACGTGATGAACAAACAGCACAAGTGTGGACAGTAACCCCAAAACCTATAGGAACAGGTAACCTTTGCGAAGTCACCCATAGCGTGGGTTATAGTCGTTGGCGTAGCCATTGGCATCAATTAGAGCAAGAACTAACCGTATTTGTCGCCCATGAAGACCCGATTAAAGTCACTCGTCTGCGCTTAAATAATACCAGCCCTGTCGCTCGACGTTTAACAGTTACTTATTATGCTGAACTCGTAAACGGGGTTAGTCGAGCCCATAGTGGCTCGCATATATTTACCGAATATTTAGCTGATGAGGGCGTGATTTTAGCTAAAAATCGTTGGAGTAGTGATTTCTCGACTAATGTAAGTTTTTTATTCTCTGATTATCCAGTGCATGCTTTTACTACAGACAGAGCTGAATTTATAGGTCGTGAAGGGCATTTCTCTAAGCCTGCCGCATTAGCTCGTTGGGGAATGAGTGGCAAAGTAGGCGCGGCAGTTGACCCATGTGCCGCTTTGCAAGTGCATATTGATTTAGCCCCTGATGAAGAAGTCGATATTCACTTTATCTTGGGTCAAGGTAAAAATGATAATCATGTGCAACAACTCATTAAGAAATGGCGCTCTGCTGGTGTTATTGACCAAGATTGGACATTAATGAAGGCGCACTGGCAAAAGGTCTGTAATGCCATCAAGGTAGAAACACCGTCACTGTCGTTTAACTTGATGATGAATCAATGGCTTATCTATCAAACCTTAGCGTGTCGAATATTTGCGCGTTCAGGCTTTTATCAATCAAGCGGTGCTTATGGATTTCGCGATCAACTTCAAGACGTGATGGCGCTAGTAAACATAGAACCCGCTTTGGCTCGAGCGTATATTCTTGAGTGTGCAGCACACCAGTTTGACCTGGGTGATGTACTACATTGGTGGCATCCACCTTATAGTAGAGGTGTACGAACACATTGTTCTGATGATTTGATGTGGCTACCTTTTGTTACCTCCTATTATGTTGAAACCAGTGGCGATAGTTCGATATTGCATGAGAAAGTCCCGTTTTTACTTGGAGAGCCCTTAACCACACAGGAAGCAGACCGATACAGTAAGTATGAAAGTTCAAGCGAAAGCTATTCGCTTTTTGAACATTGCCAACGGGCAATCGAACGTGGCACTGATTCATCTGGAGAGCATGGTTTATTGCTAATAGGTACGGGTGATTGGAATGATGGCATGGACCGAGTGGGTGTTCGAGGTCGGGGTGAGAGCGTTTGGTTATGTTGGTTTGCTATTGCTGTGATTGATGCCTTTACGGTTATATGCGATCAACAACAGCGAAGTGATCTGTCTTTACAATGGCGTAAGCGAGCTAAAGATCTTTGCCGCGCTGTGGAAAATAATGGCTGGGATGGCGCTTGGTATCGACGAGCTTTCGATGATATGCAACTCCCTTGGGGCTCAAGTGAGTGTCAAGAATGTCGTATCGACTCTATTGCACAATCGTGGGCAACTCTTTGTGGTAAAGCTGATAAAACTCGCGCTAAGCAGGCATTGACCTCGGCTCAAAATGAATTAATTGATCAAGAGCATAAATTAGCTCGACTACTATGGCCCCCGTTTGACGCAACCATGCGAGACCCAGGTTATATCAAGGCTTATCCTCCAGGCACTCGAGAAAATGGTGGACAATACTCGCATGCGGCTACTTGGTTAGGTTGGGCGTTGGCAAAAGACAGAGATGGAGACGGGGCGATGCAAATATTTAACATGCTCAACCCTATTGAGCGTTCTAGCACGACAGAAGAAATGACCACTTATCAAATAGAACCTTACGTAATGGCAGGAGATATAGCAACGGCTGGGCCTCATATGGGTCGTGGGGGTTGGTCTTGGTATACGGGCTCAGCAGCGTGGGCTTATCGCTTAGGAACTGAAGCCATTTTAGGCATACGTTATCGTGATAAATACCTCTTGATTGACCCTTGTATTCCTAAGTCATGGGGCAGTTATAGCGCTACGTTAACTCGAGAAAACGGCACTGTTGAGCTTGCAGTGAAAGACCCTGAGGGAGTCGGCTGTGGTGTCATTCAAATCAGTGTTAATGGCAAGGTAATAACAGGTCAGCAAGTCGCATTGCCGAGTGATAATGAACTATTAAGGGTTGAAGTACTATTGGGGAAAGAGACGAATTAAAGCCACTCATTAATTTAAAATCGACTAAGGCTGGAAGCGCATACCTTGAAGTTACTCGGCGAATAAACGCATAAAATACGGTCTCTTTTTTTGATGGATATTAGTCTAATTTCATTGAGATTAGTTTTTACTAAACAGATAGATAAGAAAGATTGTCACTAAACTGATTAGCAGGGTTCTTAGACCACTTATTAACCAAGACACTCCAGAGACATGGCCTAGAAATATACCAAGAAAAAAAATTAATGTCATCGCGATAATACTGGCCATTAACAGAGGTGGAAAAATTAACGAAAATCCAGCGTCGGCCAACCATAGCGGAGCAATAATTAATAAGGATATGACCAAAGGTGCCAAACCGTTAACTAGCGCAACAAAAATAGGTACCCAGCGTGCTGCTTGTCCATGAGCGGTATTTTCCATGTTAACTAACATAATGTTTTCAAGTTCCACTAACGTGCGTTTAAGCTCTGCATGCTCACTGATATATGCGCTACTTAAACCACTAATTGCAAGCGCAATAGCCGCTCCTACACAAGCATTAATGGTGACAGTCAAACTGGTGGTAGAACCAAGACTAAAACCGACAATGATGCCAAGCATTGTTAGCGCACCATCGAAGCCGTTAACCACAAAGTACCGCCGCATAATGTCTTGCGAGTTAGTGATCCTCAACAATAACGCAACCTGTTTTAAAGTGCTAATCAAAATGCTATTCCAGATTCATCGGTTACTTTTGTTGAGTGTCGTTTTGTACTTCGACAAAATCGATACTATGAACTGAGCCACTTACTGAAGTAATAGCAGCACAAATTGCATCAAAATCAATATGGTTTGCCTCTATTACCACTTCGGTTGTGGCTGTTTCTTCATCCATCTCGATTACAGTTAACGTCACATGATAGTCTTCACCTACCGACGCTAACACCTGACAAAATTCTAGCGCATTGGGTTGGTGGGGTTTTAGAATATCGAGTACCAAACGTTTAACGCGAACCATTAAACTAACTCCTAATGTTGACTATAATTATTCGTTATTTAATTTTTGGATGTCATCATTTATAACTATAGACTTATAGCTGATACTGTCAAATTATCGAATGCACGGGTAATGCTAAGATAATTTGAGTATAAAAAACACTAAAATACACGCGGGTTATTATGAGTCTGCCGACCTGATTTTTCATCTGCTGTGGCTTTACTTTGCTATATTCTTACTTTGTTATTTAGTGTGCTGTTTAGTTAGGTTTATTGAAGTGATGAAAATAAATTAGAGTGTTAAAACACACAGCGCACACTTGTACCCTTGCCTTTCGATGAGACAACATCTAATGTCGCATTAATATTAGATGCCCGATATCGCATGATTTGTATACCTATACCTTGATTAAACTTTGGATCATTGATGTCAAAACCTAGGCCATCATCAGTGATCTCTAAACAGGTGTTTTCTCCTTGCGCTTGTAGTTGCAGTGTTACCTCTCGGGCTTTAGCATGTTTTAAGGTATTATTAATGGCTTCTTGGGCGATGCGGTAGACTTGAGTCGCTACGACGGAATCTACAATGGTTAAATTTGAAGATAATTTTATTTTCTTTTTAATACCTGATGAATCAAATAATTTCATCATGGTGGTTAAGGCGCCTTGTAAGCCATGCGGAGGAAATAAAATAGGGGCTAAGGTATGACTAAAATCTCGAGTATCACCAATGGCTTGACTCAATTGTTCTATTATAAGGTCCATTGCTTGATTGTTTTTTATGTCACTTTTAGGCAAAGAGCGTTTTAAATTACTCGCCAGTAAGTTGATCCCAGTTAAACGTTGGCCTAAATTATCATGAATTTCATGGCCAATTTTTTCCTGCTCATAGGTGCTGATGTTAATTAAGGCTTTTTTTAATGCTTGAGGTTCGCTCAAGTCATTAATAATACCGATGTAAAGTGCTCGACCCTTGACCTTAGTTAAGGAGAGTGCGATGGGGAAATCAAGCGCATCTTTCCTTAACCCTATCAATTCTTTTTTCTCTAAAATCAAGGTAGACAGAGCCGATGATTCAAGGTTCAGTGCTTGGCTAGTTAGCTGTTTAATATTGATTGAGGGAATTAATGCTTGAATGTTTTTGCCAATAATTTCTTTATTATTATAATTAAACATTGTTTGGGCTGAGTCATTAAATTCGGTAATCTTGCCTGATAAATCTAAAACAAGTATGGCTTCAAAAGCATAATTCATTATGGCGCTTAGCCGTGCTTCTCGCTCGTGTAACGCATGCGTGCGCTCTTGCACACATTGTTCCAATATTTGTTTTTGATGATGGCGCTCAGTAATGTCGACAAAAGTGATCACTATACCGTTAATATGATCATCTAAGGTGCGATAGGGCACTATTCGACGTAAATAACAGCGCTGCTTTTGACCTTTATGATGACTCCATACATCGCTTTCAATCGGGGTTAATGTTTCCAGCACCTGTTTTGCGTCAGTCATTAAAGCTTTATTAGATACATTGGCAGAAAAATTACTAATAGGACGACCAATATCGCTTTCACGTAAGTTGAGCAATTCACTAATAGGAGGATTGAATAACATCACTTGCATGTCGCGATTAAGAAACACAGTGGCAATATCTGTGCTGGAAAGTAAGTTGCTGATATCATTATAACTTCGCTCTAATTCTTCAACTTTATATTGTAATTCGGCATTAATGGTGTTGAGTTCTTCATTCATCGATTGCAGTTCTTCTTTAGAGGTTTCCAATTCCTCGTTGGCAGATTGCAACTCTTCATTCATCGACATGGCTTCTTCATTACTTACTTTTAGATCTTCATTGGAGTTTTCCAGTTCGTGAACCGTACTGTATAAATCTTCGCGAGTAGCGTTTAGTTCATACTCAAGTTGAGTGACTATGTTTGAGCTTCCTGCGCTGTCATTGTTTGCGATTAAATACGGACTAGGGGGATTTTTTTTAAGCGTATCTTCTACTGAAATATTTTGCGGCGAGCTATTTTGTAAAGAATGTTTGTCTTCAAAAGTGATCAGTAACAACTCAGTTGAAAGGTTTGGCTCATATACTGGGCGAACGGTAAGTGTACAAGTTACATAATGATTATTACGTTTTACTCTGGCTTGGTGATCTGCAATAGCCTGATTTTCTTTTTGCACATAATTAATCGCTGAACGCATTCGCGCTCTGAGTCCTTCACGTAATAAGACTAATAGATCATTAGAAGGGGAGCCTTTTGGAAACTCAAGAAAATTAACCGTAGGGCCTTGATGGTGCAGTATTTCAAATGAACGATTAATCAACACGGCTGCTGGCGCATAAGCGGCAAGTAAATCACGATTAACCAAGTCACTATAACGAGAAGGTGAGTCAACTCTAAAATTATTGCTTATAGTACTTTGATCTATTGCGATATTTGGTGTTGGCATGCGGCTCAGGGTTACAGCCAATGAGTTTTTAATTAACGGTGTAATCTTTTTAAAAATACGCCACTTTTTGGATATAGTGGTAAATTGATGTTTATTTTTACCTAGAGACTCAGACGGGCCTAGCATTAAATAACTTGTCGTTTTCAGCGCAACATGAAATAAATCGAGCAGGTTAGCTTGCAGTTCTGGCTGTAAATAAATAAACAGATTACGACAGCTGATGAGATCTAGTCGAGAAAATGGCGCGTCGTTTATCAGATTTTGATTAGAAAAAATAATTTTTTCGCGAATGACTTTTTTAATTTGATAATCGCCCTTATTAGTCACGTCGAAAAAACCTGCTAAGCGCTCAGCAGAGATAATTTCAGCAATACTTTTAGCGTAGATGCCGCCGCGAGCAACATTGATTGACTTTTCATCAATGTCGCTGGCGAAAACTTGCAGGTTAATTTCTTTCTTCGCTTGGTCAAAAGCCTCAAACATTAATAAGGTGATGGTATAAACCTCTTCACCAGTAGCGCAGGCAGGGATCCAAATACGAACAGGATTATCTACACTACTTCGCGCGACAAGTTCAGGAAAAACATGGGTTTGTAACGCTGAAAATGCCTCTTTATCACGAAAGAATGCGGTAACCCCAATCAATAAATCTTTGTTTAATGAGTTGGTTTCGGTTGGATTATTTTTCATAAACTGATGATAATCTTGTATTGTTTCGGTATGACACACACACATGCGTCGTTGAATGCGCCTCAATAACATATTTTTCCGATAGCCACTAAAATCATAACCTGTGCGGCTGTGCAATAATGACAGTATAGAGTACATGCAATTAAACACCTGTTGATCAGTTTGTTCAGCTTTACTTTGTAAATAGGGGTGGTTGGAAAACTCTGTTAACAAGATTGGCATGTTTTCAGGTCGGGCAATCACATCAACTAATCCGGTATTAATGGCGTTTATAGGCATTTGATTATAGGTAGTGCTAGCTGGGTCTTGAGCTATGATCATGCCACCTGCAAGTTTTATATCACTAAAACTTAATGTGCCATGACTGCCAGTGCCAGACAAAATGATGGCAACACAATGTTCACCTTGATCTAGCGCTAAAGAGCGTAAAAAATATTCAATCGCAACCCACTGGGTGCGACTTTTAACGTTTGGTGAAAGGTGCAGGTGCCCGCCACTGATAAAAAGCAGTTTACCGGGAGGCAGTATGTAGACATGATCCCCTTGCACTTGCATATTTTCACTCGCTTCGCAAACCGGCATAGCCGTTTTTTTGGAAAGTAACTCGGGCATCAAGCTGTTATGTGTTGGGTCTAAATGAGGTAATAAAACAAAGGCTATATTACTGTCATTTGGCATATGAGCAAAGAAGGTACTAAATGATTCAAGCCCGCCAGCAGAAGCGCCAATACCGACAATCAGCTTAGGTTTAGTTGCATTTATTCCAGACATGTAGCACCTAGTTTCGGTGGAAAAGTGAGTGTGATCTAAAGTGATTTATTTTAAGTGTTGTGCTAAGAATAAAAATATTTTTATATCTATTTTTTATTCAGCTGAAATGACTTCTAAACTCCAGATTATTGCTGAGCGCGTTAGCTCTAAACCAGAGCTTAAGTGGAACTTGTCTTTGATGTGACGCCGGTGGCTTTCAATCGTTTTTACGCTAACATTGAGTAATTTGGCAATTTTTGTTGTTGTGATGCCTTGTCCAATAGCTTCAAAAACCTGTAGTTCTCTGTCGGTCAGTATCTCTATGTTGATAGCATTTTTAGAGGTTATTGTTCGTGATGGGTTTTTACGTATTTTTTCAAGAATTTCTGCTTTAACAAAAATTTTATTTTTCATTACTTGTCTTATGCCAAGGAGTAATTTTTGAGCTGAGTCTTGTTTATTGATATAACCTAGCGCACCACAATTTAATGCTCTTTCTGCATACAATTCATCATCGTGCATTGATAAGACGATAATCCCCATTTGTGGTCGCCAAGTATGAAGTTGTTTGATTAAATCCAGACCATTACCGTCGGGCAATGATAAGTCAACAATAGCAACGTCTGCTGTCAGGGTAGAGCGCATGTTAAGTGCGTCATAGACATTGGCGGCCTCACCACAAATGTGCATGTCTGCTTCACCGTTAACCAACTGACGTAATCCTTGGCGAACGAGTTCATGATCGTCAACAATAAAAATTTTTTGTACTTTTAGTCCAGACACTTGACCCCTCCTTAACAATATTGTACTTATTGTTTTTGCTCATCTCAGCAAGTTGTTTTCGCTGTTTATATCAAGTTTTAGCGTCAACATTTTGTAGTTTCAATGGCTTGATTCTCATTAAAAATCAGCATTAGCTATAAATATCGCTAATGTAAATACATTATAACTTTAAAACACTAAAGCAACTTTAAACAGAATAATACGAAATTGAACTGATAAATATCAGCGTGTAAATTAATAACTGGGATTAGCATTATGCTTGGTGAATTAACCCAAGCAGTAATGACCATATTACGAAAAAAAAAGTAAATTTATAATTTTGTAATATTAAGGAACCCAGATGTCAGACATTAATGTTAAAGGTATTAAAGTAAAAGAGGACAATAAGCAGCAATCAGTTGATGTAAATCAACAGCCTAGATCGGTAGTCGCTATTCCTGATAATCTGCCGGTATTGCCATTACGAAATCTAGTTTTATTCCCTTACAACGTCAATTCTATTTCTGTTGGTCAAGCGCGCTCGTTGAAATTGCTCGAGGATGTGGCCGCAGGTAATAACTTATTGGCAACCCTTGCTTATAAAGATCAAGACGTTGAAGAGCCAGCACCTTTAGATCTTTATCAAGTGGGTTGTATTGCACAGATATTACGAATTTCAAAGGGTGAAAATAATCACTCCACAGTATTGTTACAAGGGCTTGATAAATTTTCGGTTGACGCTTGGCTGAGCGAAAAACCCTATTTACGAGCAAAAATTCATCTTGTTGCTGATATTGAACCAGAAGCAGGAGATATTGAAGCACAAGCAATACGCAATAACTTGTTAAAGTCGTTTAGCGAATTAATTAACATACTTTCATATTTACCTAAATCATTAGTAAGTGCATTAAGCCAAACAGAAGATTGTCGTCAACTGGTCTATTTAGTCAGTTCGAGTATGCGAATGAACATGGCTGACGCTCAAGACATACTTAATATGAAAGATGTTGTGGCAAAAATGCTTAAATTAACCGATCTTATCCAACACGAAATGGAGGTACTTGAGCTAGGTAAGAAAATACAAAGTTCAGCCCATGGTGAAATGGACAAGGCACAACGTGATTATGTTTTGCGCCATCAAATTAAGGCTATGCAACGCGAATTGGGTGAAGAAGATAGCCAACAAATTAAAATAGAGCAATACCTTAAGAAAATCGAAACCAGTGGCATGTCAACCGAAGCAGA
This sequence comes from Colwellia sp. MB3u-45, assembly GCF_014077005.1. GTDB lineage: Bacteria > Pseudomonadota > Gammaproteobacteria > Enterobacterales > Alteromonadaceae > Cognaticolwellia. Next base: position 390,600 of record NZ_JACGVC010000044.1, read on the forward strand.
AGAGCAAGCAAGGCAGGAAATTTCTCGTTTAGAACATATCCCACAATCATCTTCAGAGTCGGGCGTGATATTAACTTATCTTGATTGGTTACTCGCGTTGCCTTGGAAAAAAACGACGGAAGACATGCTTGATATTAAACAGGCTGAAAAAATTCTTAATGAAGACCATTATGGCTTGGAAAAAATAAAGCAGCGCATTTTAGAGTACTTGGCGGTCAGGCAGCTGCGGCAGAAAAGGTTATTAACTAAGCCATTAGATGAGAGTGCATCGTCACCCCATATTCGCCGAGAACGAGAAGGCGTTATTCTTTGTTTTGTTGGGCCTCCAGGCATTGGAAAAACGTCATTAGGGCATTCAATAGCACATGCCTTGGGACGTAAGTTGGTCAGTATCAGTTTAGGAGGCATACGTGATGAGGCTGAAATTCGGGGCCATCGTCGTACCTATATTGGTGCGATGCCGGGTCGGTTTATTAAAGCGTTGCGCGACGTGGGGACTAATAATCCGGTTATATTGTTAGATGAAGTTGATAAAATTATTGGCGATCAGCGCGGTGATCCTGCGTCGGCGCTACTTGAAATTTTAGATCCAGAACAAAATAGCGAATTTCGTGATCATTATCTTGAAGTCGCTTTTGATTTTAGTCAGTTAATGTTTATTGCCACGGCTAATCAACTCGATAACATTCCTGGGCCGTTACGAGATAGATTAGAGGTTATAACCTTGTCGGGCTATACCGATGATGAAAAATTTCATATCGCGAAGCGTTATTTATTACCTCGGCAATTACGAGAAAATAGTCTACATATTAATGAGTTAACTATAAGTGACACAGCGATGCTGACACTTATTCGTCAATACACCCGAGAAGCGGGCGTACGTAGTTTGGATCGACGTTTAGGTGCTATTTGTCGAAAATTAGTGATAAAAATTGCCACAAAAAGTGGTCAATCGCTCACTGTTGATAACACCATGTTGGAAGAATTAATGGGTAAACCGCCGTTCTCTTATGATCTCGCCGAACGTACTGAACGTCCAGGCGTAGCAACGGGTTTGGCGGTAACCGCTGTTGGGGGCGATATATTATTTATTGAAGCCAGCGCTATGCCAGGCAAAAAAGGGTTGACCATTACCGGACAATTAGGCGATGTAATGCGAGAGTCAGTTGAAGCAGCGTTAAGTTACGTAAGATCCCAAGCCAAGCAATTAGGTATTGCTGAAGATTTTTTTGAGCATACTGATATTCATGTTCATGTACCCGCTGGGGCAACACCAAAAGATGGGCCGTCTGCGGGCGTTGCTATCATTACCGCGTTAGTGTCGTTATTAACTGATAGGCCTATTTTTCATCATATTGGCATGACGGGCGAAATTACCTTACGGGGTTTAGTGTTACCTGTGGGGGGGATAAAAGATAAAATTTTGGCCGCACACCGCGCCGGTTTAACCACAGTTATTTTACCCAGTAAAAATGAGAAAGACTTGACTGATTTACCTGAGTCAATTCAGAAAGAAATGCGTTTTGTGTTGGCTGAACATGTCGATACTGTATTAGATGAAGCATTAACAAAGCCGATTCAATAGGGTGTTTAAGGGTTGACGGACTAAAGTCCGACCCACAAAAAAACACCCAACGTTAGAGGAACACCCGTAGGGTTTATGTAGGTCGTATGTAGGATGGACTTTAGTCCATCAAGTTAAATGAAATTTAACCGTCATTGGCATAACTGCCAAACGATAAAAATAATCCCGTTGCAGATGTTGGTTAACACATCAGGTTAATTGCCTGTTTAACGGTTGACAGACTAAAGTCCGACCGACAAAAAATCACCCAACGTTAGATGAACACCCCTAGGGTTTATGTAGGTCTTATGTAGGATGGACTTTAGTCCGTCAAGTTAAATGAAATTTAACCGTCATTGGCATAACGGCCAAGCAATAAAAATAACACCGTTGCAGATGTTGGTTAACACATCAGGTTAATTGCCAGTTAAACGGTTGACGGACTAAAGTCCGACCTACAAAATTAGATGAACACCCGTAGGGTTTATGTAGGTCGTATGTAGGATGGACTTTAGTCCATCAAGTTAAATGAAATTTAACCGTTATTGGCATAACGGCCAAGCAATAAAAATAACACCGTTGCAGATGTTGGTTAACACATCAGGTTAATTGCCATTTTAACGGTTGACGGACTAAAGTCCGACCTACAAAATTAGATGAACACCCGTAGGGTTTATGTAGGATGGACTTTAGTCCATCAAGTTAAATGAAATTTAACCGTCATTAGCATAACTACCAAACGATAAAAATACGACCGTTTCAGATGTTGGTTAACACATCAGGTTAATTGCCTGTTTAACGGCTGACGGACTGAAGTCCGACCTACAAAAAATCACCCAACATTAGATAATCGCAATCACTTGCGTAACAAACTAAGGTAGAAAAATAGCGCTTAGATAAAAAAAACAACGCAACTTTACAATAAATCATTGAATTATATGTTTAATTCTATAATGGTTTATTCTAAATCGGCCTAAGCATCGAATATCTGCTTTGCTTTCAGGTGTTATATGACAAACCTTAGTATTATTGATTTTTGTCTCATTATTGTTATTTTGGCAGCTACTTTATAATTTGGTGATTTATTTTGCTGATGCTGCTATTTTTTCGATATCAGTATTAGGATTTTTGATAGCATTTTTTGTGGTATAAAAAATTTCACAGGCGGCTTCTTGTCCTCTGATCACACGCTTTCCCTTCAGTGGACCATGGGTTTCGGTAACCAGGGTGTATTGGCTTTCTTGATGATGTTCGTCATAACAAAAGATTAATACCCAGTCTAAAGTTAAGTTAAGCTTATGGGCGCGCTGAGTATTAGAATACATGGCAGTAAAATGCCAATTTTCTTTATTAAGATGCATTACAGGTAACCAAGGCTTATTTTCTGGATTAAAACGTTTTGGTGTAATGACAGGCAGTTCTCCTGCTTTTGCTTTTTTACGATATTGTGCATCAATATTGAAAATTAGCTCAATACTGGGCTTAGCCTCAATGGGCTGGTGGTGAGTTGGTATGGGTAATTGACGGGCACCAAAACATTGAGCAAACCAAGCTTTAATAGCTTTTTTTCGTTTTACGCCTATCCCTTTAACATTATCTAATTGACCTTCAAAGATCGCATTTTCAAAAGCTTCTAAGGTGTCGACATGTAAGGTGTCGTGAATACGTTGAGCCATCTCTCGACCAAGGGTTGGAATAACTTGAAATAAATCGATGGGATTGGTGTTTCCTCTGAGATTATCTAATCTCGTCATATGTCCCATGGTAATATAATCATTAATTGAACGGGCGATACCAAGGCCAATATTGGGTAACTGAGTTAATCCTTTGATTCCACTGTTTTTAAAAAGTTGCCTGAGATCTTGTGGTAATGCCTCAATGGTGATTGCCGCTTTTAGATAAGCTTGACAGCGAAATGGATTGGCGTGTTGCTCTTTAAGCAAAAATGAGATTTTTCGCAGGTTTTTGGCTACCTCATAATTAAAAGATAACATGATTTATTCCTTATCATAAAGCTCAGCTTCCATGGATTTAGCACTGAGTAGCTAAAGTTTATCTGGACTGATCCCCTAGTCCAGATAAATAAATTTTCTGAGTGATACCAATTCTATTAAGCTATTGCTCACTTGTGCTGGTTTAAATAGCCCAAGGCTTTATTGCTCACATTGAGCCGAGTACTTAGATTTTTTCTGGAACTAAACACCTGTGCTCTTAATACCAACAGTTCGCTATTGATCAATTGAGCACCTTACCTACACGGATGTAGATACTTATGTTTAGTCTGAAAAAATAAATATGACCCTTAATATAACCCCTTGAATTATTTTTCTGTGCGCAACAAGCTCACAAACATAATAGAGCGAGTATTAATCTACTTTTACTTCTATTTTTTTGTGCTTTTCTGCGACGAGTTTAGGCACAATAACTTCTAATACACCGTTATGGCAATGCGCTTCAATTTTTTTTGCATCTTGGGCATCAGGTAAATTGAAACTACGATAAAAGCTTCCGTATGAACGTTCGAGTCGATAGTAATTTTCTCGTTTATCTTCCGCTTTGCTTTCTCTTTTTCCTTCAATCACTAAATTACCATTGTCCATGGAGACATTAATGTTTTTAGGATCAACGCCAGGAATATCGGCTCTGATTATATAGCGATTGTCTTGTTGCTCTATATCCGCAGAAGGTTGCCAAACATCAGTCAGTAAATCTGAACTCCGGCTATTCATCGGAAACCCCTGACCAAAAAACCGATCAATTTCGTTAGATAATTGCGAAAACAAGGGCAGTTGTGGTCTTGTTGATAATGGTTGATGTTTAAATAATGTCATGATTTTTATCTCCGTACAGTGTTATAACGCCACAGCGTAATAGTTGCTGGCGTTATAAGTTAATAAAAATTTCAATATAGCTTTTACAAGCTCATGCATTAAATAGTCGTTGTCATAATCAATAGGTACATTGAGTAAAACAGACAATACCGCTGCTATTCACCACGATATTATCACCAAGTTATATTGGCGATCCTGATAAATGTCATTTATATGAAGTTTTTTGGCGTGTCATTTTGTGTGTAGATAGAGAGGTAAATGAGGCGTTGATTCTTATCTTTATCTTGGCAATTTTATTAATCCAGCGAGCAATTTTACGGGGTATTGCTCTACTTTTTGATGAATAACACTTATTTTTCATCGTTAGTGACCATTAACTGATCTATCTCAGCTACTTGTTAGAAAAAGTAGAGATAAATTAACCTGTGCATTATTACTTAGATGTTAGGTTTATAAAGTAGTTGTTCTTTTTTGAATCGGTGTCGAGGAGTTGTTATGAAATATTTACTTTTTTGTTGCTTTACTTTAATCGCTATTAGTCTGAGCAGTTGTGACTTAGGTCCTGATTCACCCAGAGGCTTTAGTTTGCCAAAAGGTGATATTGCTAAGGGAGCGATGGTATTAACAAAATACCAATGTTTAGCTTGTCATAATCTCAATGGTGTGGAACAAGCTGAAGGTATAAATAACCCTGATTTAAATGTACGTTTAGGAGGTAAATCAACCAAGGTAACAACGTATGCCGAACTTGTGACCAGTGTTATTAATCCTTCACATAAACTATCTAAAGGTTATGCCCTTACCGCTATTGCTGTTGACGGAGAGTCTAAAATGAGCAATTTTAATGATGTGATGACGATAACAGAGTTGGTTGATTTAGTAACATTTTTACAACCTCATTATGAGTTGGTGCCTTATAGAAGAACTGACTATCAATTTTATCACTATTAAAAATACAGGTTATTAAAAAGGGTAAATAACATGCATAAACTTTTATATTTAGTTGGCGTTGACGGCAGTGAATGGAGTAACAGAGCTGTTGAACGAGCGGTTCATCTTGCACAAAAAACAGGTGCAAGTGTTAAATTAGTGTATGTGATTACTTGGCAAGAATTTCAGCCAATGATGATTGAGGGGGTTGCGCCACCTCCGCTTGATAAAAAACAAATAGAACATGATGTGAATGAAAAAATTTTACAACCCTCGATTGAAAAATTTAAAGCAGAAAAGGTTGATTTGAGTAGTGAATATATCTGGGGTGAGCCTGTTGATGCATTACTTCAACAGGTAAATGATTATCACGTTAATATGCTCTTTGTTGGTCGGCGAGGTCGATCGCGCTTTGCTGATATATTACTGGGTAGTGTGGCGAATAAACTGGCACATTGTGTTGGTGTGCCTATTGTTTTAGTTCCATAGTTCCATAGTTCCATAAGTTCATAAGTTCATTAGTTCATAAGTTCATAAATCCATAGCTCCATAAGTCTATAAGTCCTAATCTCTTGAACTTTAATAAAGATAAACTTTTAGCAAATAGAACATGCCAAAAAATTAAGCTGCTAGTCGTGTGTTTTTATTGTTGATAACTCAAGGTAATAAACCCATATCAACATAGATTGTTATGCTTTACTGCTCGGTATCTGGATTCAAGTGCGCGAAATATTATCTCGATAGACGGGGTGAAATTAACCAGTCACTGCAGGTATATGTTCTGCTATAAACAATAATTTTAATTACAGTTAAAATTTATTCAGCACGTAAGAAGCACAGGCTCAAGTTTAACGGCTTTTTCTTGGCTGTTTAATGCAAAGTTTAATGCAAAGTTTACTGTTTCAATATTATGGTTTACTAGGTAATGTTTCTAAGAGGAGTTAACCCCTTGTCATAAGAGATTAACGTTAATATTATAATAATGAGTAAAGATAATAGCGTGTGTTTTTCTACTATCCTTTGGTTGTTTTGTCTGTTGATTTAATAAGACCGCTTATCAGCTCCATGGGTAAAGGGAAAATAATAGTAGAATTTTTCTCACCAGCAATTTCTGTTAAAGTTTGTAAATAACGTAACATAATCGCATCAGGCTCTTTGGCCAGTTGATTGGCGGCTTGGGTCAGGTGAGTTGACGCCTCTAATTCCCCAGTGGCATGAATAACTTTGGCTCGACGAGTTCGCTCTGCTTCGGCTTGTCTGGCAATAGCGCGGATCATAGTTTCATTTAAATCAACGTGTTTAATTTCAACATTAGACACTTTTATGCCCCAACTGTCGGTTCTGACATCTAAAATGGTTTGAATATCGGCATTTAACATATCTCTATTCGCGAGCATTTCGTCTAATTCATGTTGCCCTAACACCGAACGTAAGGTGGTTTGTGCAAGTTGAGACGTTGCCTGTAAATAGTCTTCGACATTGATAATCGCTTTTTGTGGGTCAATAACTCGAAAATAAATAACCGCATTAACTTTTACTGAGACATTATCGCGGCTGATAACGTCTTGGCTAGGTACATCCATCACTACTATACGTAAATCAACTTTTACCATTTGTTGGATAAAGGGAATAACAAGAATAAAACCAGGCCCTTTCACTTTATAAAATCGTCCAAGTAAAAAAACTACCCCGCGTTCATATTCTCGTAAAATTCTAAAAGCACTGAAAAAAAAGGCAATAAGTAAAAAAATAATTGAGCCGGTGAATAATTCTGAATTATTAAATAGTGAAGTCATTATCTTGCTCCTTAGTTGTTGTGTTGATTGCGGGCGCTAAAACAAGGGTTAGGCCATTAATTGCTTGCACTTGTACCTGTTGACTTTTTTTTAAGGCTAGTGGGCTACTAGCCGCCCAACGCTCGCCATTAAAGAGCACATAACCCTTATCAGTGAAGTCATTTTCCACCGTAACCCAAGCATTAATTATTTCTTCTTGACCACTGACGATTTTATTTTTTCGGGCTCGGTAGATAAAACCCAAGGCAAAGACAATAAAGAGTGCAGAGACAAAAGTAAAACTGGCAATTAATGGCAGTGAAACTTTAAATTGCTCAAGTTTAGTGTCGAATAAAAATATGGAGCCTAAAACAAATGCGCTAATACCACCGAGGCCAAAAATACCAAAACTTGGTATCAGTGATTCCATCACCATGAGTGTTACGCCTAACAAGAGTAGGGCAACACCCGCAAAATTCAGGGGTAATAACTGCAGGGCATATAAAGCGATAAGTAATGATATACCGCCGATGATGCCCGCTATGCCGACACCAGGGCTGTAGAATTCTAATAACAAACCATAAATACCCAGTAGCATTAAAATATAGGCAATATTAGGGTCGGTAATCGTGGCAATAAATTGGCTACGCCAGTCTGGTTTTTTACTCAGTATTTCAGCACCTTGTAAGGATAATTTAATATTTTGCTGTTTTATCGCTACCTGCTGACCCTCTAGTTTATTTAATAACACTTGTGGCGACTGAGCGATTAAGGTGATGACATTTTCTTTTAGTGCTTCTTTCGCTGTTAACGTTGCCGCTTCTGTAACGGCTTTTTCAGCCCATAGTTCATTACGAGAACGTAATTGTGCGAGTGAACGAATATAGGCAATGGCATCATTTAAGACCTTTTTCTCCATCGCAGAAGGTGCGTTTTTTTGTGCCTTATCTTCTGCTGGTGGCGTCATCGGCCCAGCAATATTAACCGGTGTCGCAGCGCCCAGAGTGGTGGCGGGAGCCATAGCAGCAATATGGCAAGCATAAAGTATGTAAGTACCTGCACTCGCTGCGCGTGCTCCTTGTGGGTAAACTAAACAGGCGATTGGAATAGTAGAATTTAAGATACTTTTATTAATGTCACGTAGGCTGGCACTTAAGCCACCAGGAGTATCGAGTGTGATAATAATTAAAGGGATGTTACTGGCCATATTAGCACTGTTTATTTCTCGCACTAAATAGTCACTAACGGCAGGCCCAATAGCACCTTTGATGGTTAATAATGGCACAACCAAAGTGTTGGCATTAATACTTATCTCTTGCTGAACGCTATTGGCTACTGGCTTTAAATACGGCGTTTCTGCTGTTCCTAAGGCATGCATTGAGAGCAAAGCACAATATAAAATCAAGAATATTCCGCACAATTTACACATAACAGTTTCCATTAATCGCTGAATTATGAGCTTAGTTGTACTTGGTCAATATCTCTAACTTGTGTTGGAAAATGCTGATAAAGATCAGTAACTCTTAGTTGTTAGCGAAAAATAGTGCCTTTATTCAAGGTGTTTGAATACTTGTGAAATAATAAATGCTGCTGATAAAACGTTTTAAATGGCGTTTTTTTCATTAAAAGCCCCTTGTTTTTTTACCACTTTAAGCTAAAAAGATAATAAAAAAAAGTTCATGTTCGTGTCCTGGGATGTCCAGTCAGAAAGCATAGATATTACTCTAGAAAGATATTATATAAATATTACCGTGTAAACGTGACGCATTGTCATTACTGGACTACAGTTTATTATCAACAATTAAACGCGTGAACTAGTCAAATAAGACAGGTTATAAATCCACTTCCCACACTTGATAGTTTTTAGTGTCGGTTGTCATGGTATGGGCACTTAAAAAAGTAAGGGCAATAAATAAAAATGGATGCAGTTCACTTACAGTCTTATGATGTTTGAAGTGCCAGACCTATTTACACTTTTTTATATAGAGAATTTTGACATCATCATAAGCAGATGTGTTTTTTAAGGCTTAATTTTTTGGCTTACAAATTGTTTGAATAGCAGATTTAAAGGTAACTGTAGTTTTGTATTTTTATAGGGATAATTTTCATAGCTGAACTGATGGAAGTCTGCGATTACTTATCTACAGACGAATAATTTACTTATATAGGGATTATCTAGATGACTAACTTGAAATATATTTCTGTAAAACGTAACGCAATGAGTAAACTTCTAAGGCAAAAACGTAAAACCTTTGCCATTTGGGCTTGCATACTTGTGCTATTCACCCAGTCACAAGCTCAAGCTGGGTATATATTAAATGGTATAGAACCGGAAAGTTTTAGCATATTTGCTACTCCTACTAAATGGGAACTTGGCCCCAACACTGCACGAGTAAATGGATTTCCGTCGTTAGGTGATGCTACGTGGAGCATAATGGGAGCAGGGCTGACTGAAGTTCCCGTTGTTGTTGATGCCTTCAATCATTTGGGGGTGACACAAGACATCACGGCTCTTGGTTTGGGCTTATCGTCTTTTGAATCGATGATTGACAGTATGCTTAATCTTTGGGGTGATGTCTCTGGGTTTTCTAACTTGGGCCAGGTAACTGATAGCGGCTCAAATGTTGCGGGATCAAACGCAACAGGTGATATAAGAATAGCAGCCTGGAATATTGCTAACCCTAATACCCTTGCCCACGCCTTTCAACCCGGCACTGAGGCTATTTTTGGCGCAATTGGCTCTGTCGGTGGTGATCTGCATTTTGATGTTGCACGCAGCTTTGTAGATGATCCTAATGCCAATAGTTCGACATATGACATATTTACCGTCGCACTTCACGAGCTTGGGCATGCGTTAGGTTTGGGACATTCAACCGTAGCCGGTTCGGCTATGCAAGCGGTTTATGCTGGGAGTCGGCGTAGTTTGTCTGCCGATGACATAGCTGGTATTAACTCTATCTACGGGCCAGCTCCTTTAGTTATCGATGTACCTGAACCATCAACTTTATTGATTTTCGTTTTAGGCTTGATAGGTATTAGTAGGAGACATGTACGTCGTTTATTCTAACGAAGATGAGCACTGATTTAATTGCGCAAGGCAAATTGACGAGGGTCACTTTGTAACAATTAAATTTGTTAAATTTAAAAATATATTGTCAGCTTTTTTTACAATACTGTTCATAATATTTTTATGGATAATTAAATTTGTACAAAAAAAAATTAAATTTGTACAAAAAATCAATTAAATTGTCGGTGCAACTTTTGCGTAAAAGTTTCAGCTATCAAAGGAGTTAGTTAGTAAAACGAAGTATAGTAAGTAGTAAAACGAACTCTATTAAATAAGGAAATTATTATGGTTATAGCTAATTTGTTTAACATGTAATTTCCTTATTAATGTTTAATTATTTTTATCAATAAATTAAAGCATACATCAATTTATCTGTTATACGAACCTTGTTCGTATTTGGTTGTTAATGGAAGTTACTACAACGTTTTAACTAAATGTAGACTATAGATAATAGCTTTATAATGAAATGTTAGATTGAAGTTAGTATGCTAGTTGTTATCACACCCAACACCCTGATCTAAAATGAATATGGCCTCTACTTTATATTATATTTACGACCCTATGTGCAGCTGGTGTTGGGGTTATGCACCTACTTGGCATCGACTGCAACAAGAACTCGCGCCACATATTGATATTATCTATGGGCTTGGTGGTTTAGCACAAGATTGCGATGAAATTATGCCAGACGAAATGCAACATTTTTTACAGCAAACTTGGCGAAATATCTCTGGGGAACTTGGTACCACATTTAATTTTGATTTTTGGCGTGATTGTCAGCCAAGGCGCTCTACCTTTCCGGCTTGTCGCGCTGCACTTATTGCAAGAGCCAGCAATAAAGAACAAAGCATGCTGACCGCTATTCAGCATGCTTATTATTTACAGGCCAAAAATCCATCGGATATCGATACCTTATATAAGTTAGCGATTGAAATTGGCTTGGACGGCAATGATTTTTTGCAACAAATGAACAGCCAGCAACTTGATAAGGCTCTGAAAAAAGAAATTACCCAAATGAGTATGATGCCGATTAACGGTTTTCCTGCGTTAGTTTTAGTTAGCAACCAAACGCTTATTAATATTCCCATTGATTATAAAGATTGGCGCAATAGTTATGCGTTAATAATGGCGAAACTTTAGCTTCAAAATTTTTAAAATTAACTGCTCAACTTTGTATCAATAGAACTGTCCTAAAAGGTTTAAGTTTTTCCTTCTTGTTTTCTCATTGTTTCCTTCCTGTAAAAAATAAAATAATTCTCAGGGAGGAAAGCAGGAGGACGGCAGGAGAGGTAAAAACGCTGACTTTTTAGGTGGTATTTAATGCTAGTTTTTATCGACTGTTCAAATTTTAAATCAACTTCGCATAAATATAGATGCCCTAAAAGCTTTAAGTCTTTTCTCCTTGTTTTCTCATTATTTTCCTTCCTGTAAAAAAATAAAATAATTCTCAGGGAGGAAAGCAGGAGGACGGCAGGAGAGGTAAAAACGCTGACTTTTTAGGAGGTATTTCATACTAGCCTATATTGCCTGACTAAATTTTAAATCAACTTGATGTAAATACAGTAAATAGCCGTTAAAATACTGTTTTTTTGTAGTATGATGTGGCTATAAAAAAAAGACTATTCTTTGCTTTTTAAAAGTAAAAATAACAGCAAAATAAGGTTTCCTATGACATACGCAGCAATTACCGGTTGGGGCAAATGCTTACCGCCCGCTATTCTTACCAATGATGATTTAGCAACGTTTTTAGAAACAGATGACCAATGGATAACTTCTCGCACTGGCATGAAAGAGCGAAGAATTTCTCATGTTACCGTCAGTGAGTTAGCCCATGTTGCCTGTGCGCGAGCATTAGCTGCTGCAGGTAAAACTGCCAAAGATGTTGAATTGATTGTTTTTGGCAGCACCACCTTTGATCAGATCTGTCCTAACGCAGCCTCCAATGTTCAGCGTTTACTAGGAGCTGAGAATGCCGCTTGTATGGACGTTAGTACAGCTTGTACTGGTGGCATGTATAGCCTAAGTGTTGCAACGTCTATGATAAAAAGTGGCGTGGTTAAATCAGCGCTGGTTATTGGCGCTGAAACTATTTCGCCCATTATGGACTGGAGTAATCGTGATGTTGCTGTCTTATTTGGTGACGGTGCAGCAGCGCTTTACTTGGAAGAAAGTGTAGAAGAAACGGGTGTTATAACGCAAGCTTTAGGCTGTTATGGCGAATCTCGAGATATTCTTGCTGTTGAAGGTTGGGGCATGAAATATGCTAATAAAGGACGTTTGCTTGGGCAGTCTAATTGGGCGTTTTTAGGCCCAGAAATATTTAAAAAAGCGGTTTCAGGTATGGCGCAGGCTTGTGAAAAAGCACTTGCACAAGCGCAACTTAGTGCTGACCAAATGGCCAGTGTTGTTCCTCATCAAGCAAATTTACGTATTATTGATACCCTAGTTAAACGTCTTAAAGTGGACAAAGAAAAGGTATTTATCAACATTCATAAATACGGCAATATGTCAGCGGCAACCACCTTAGTGGCCTTTGTCGAAGCGATAGAAGAAGGCTTTATTGCGAAGCAATCTTATGTGTTGCTTCCGGCCTTTGGTGGTGGTTTAACATGGAGCGCTCATGTGGTGAAATGGGGTGATAGAACGCACGTTTTATCAACGACCGATGTTGACTTACCTGAATGTAAGCAGTCTGGCTTGGAATTAGTTCAAGACATTATTGCTGGCAAATCTTTGTAAAAAATAAATTTTTGTTCATCAGCCAACACTACTTTGAGTTGGCTGATAGCTATAATAAGGATACCTATGCGCTTTTTATCTCGTCGGTTAATTTTGCCTAATGATTTAAATTATGCCAATTCACTCTTCGGCGGCAGGGCATTAGCTTGGATTGATGAGGAAGCTGCTATATATGCCATTTGCCAACTAGAAACAAACTGTTTGGTTACTAAGCATATTGGCGCAATAAACTTTGAATCGCCGGCACAACAAGGTGACATTGTTGAGTTTGGTTTATCAACTAAAGCGGTTGGAAGTACGTCGATTACCATTACGTGCATTATGCGTAATAAGGTGACGAAAAAAACAATATGTTTAGCTGATGATATCGTTTTTGTTCAGGTTGATCCTGAATCCAAACAACCGATCCCACATGGTAAAACCTTGGCTTCTTTAACTGAAATTTTTGAAGGTTAATGGGTTTGGTTAATCTAAAAAACCCTTAATAACTGCCTTTTAAATCATTAGAATTTATCATATCTACAGTCAACTCTATTTCGTTATTGCAGCGATAAAACGTAGCCTTATTTAGTGGTTTTGCTGTGGTAATATTAAATAAGCACAAAGCGCGATAAGTGAAGTAAATAGCAATATAGTGATGCAGGCGGTGTATTTATTTATTAGGTATCTATCTGATCAGACGTTTATCTGATCAGATAGTTAGCCGTTGTTGTGTTTATTCAGTTTCATCAGTGAGAAATTGCTGATAGCCATCAACAGCAAAATATCGAATAGATTTTTTTAGCGTGATCTTTTTCGCAATAAGTTGATCATTTCGATATAATTTTACGACCTGCTTTTCGCCATTTACATCACTTTGATAACCATGAAGTGGATTTTTTTGTAAGTTTTCAAATTCGGTTCTCATGATTAATTTCATATTAACACTTGATCCTTTTGGTCATGACCATCATCACCACCACCACCGTCATAATTACCAATAGCAAAATTTTTTAGCTTAGAGTCTGTAGCTTAAAGTCTGTAGCTTAGAGTTTATTAATCTCTTTTTGTACGCTATAGCCTTCATCAGTAACAATTTTTTCTAACACTTGCATACGTTCTTCAAGTGCTTGTACTTGTTTTGTCATCGCTACAGCTTTTTCATTACTTTGGCTGTTGTGGTCTAAGGTTTTGGTTTTAAATTCTAAATGCTTTTTGTACATGTCGAATATCACCCCAAAGCCAACTGAAATAAATACAATTAACACAACCATCGCTGTACCTGACATATTTAAGTCTCCTTTACCTTGTAATTGAAATAAATAATATTTCAATTAAGCATAGCGTATAACGATGAGAAAAATGCTTAATTAATCAGTAAAAAGTCCACTGAGCTCTTGTTTAGCTAAATAATTATCCATGGTTGAACGTAAGAGTTTATAAAGTAATATTGAACCGTCAATCTCTTCTTTACGGTTGGTTAAACTCTCAATATTAAGCCCTAAAGGTACTTTGTAGGGTAATACCGCATCAAGTATCTGAACTAAGGTATTGCTGCAAATTCTAATGGATTCGTATAACGGTCGCTCAGCATTTAAAATGCGTAAACTTGTTGCTTCAGGAACACTGACTCCTAACCACTCAATAAACGCTAAGGTTTTTTTACTGCCACAAGGAGAGAAAGTTAAAATAATACGTTGTGGCTTTATACCTTGTTGCTGACATTCAATGGCATAGCGCGTTAACATATCAATGGTTGCTTGGGCATTGTAAATGGCTTGAGAGATAAAAAAATTGCAACCTTGCTGGTGTTTTTCAATTAATTTAACATGTTCGTTGCCTTTATTTGCATGGCGCTCAGCAATGGTAATACCGCCAATAAAAAAGTTGTTTTCATTGTTTACTAAGGTTTTATAAGCTTCGCCTAAAGGCAGGCTGATATTATTTTGCTGTGAAGGGCTTCCAACCAACACAATGTCGCGAATACCATATTCATGCCAGGCTTCATTAGCCCACTGATTAAAAGCATCGCCGTTTGATTGCACGACACTCTTGTAAGTAATTACCGGCCGGTTTGACTTTTGCTGTAAAAGTGAAGAGTAAAGTCGAGGATCATGCGTCGACTTAAAAGGAAAAGGCCGTGGTTTCGAGGTCCGTGAATCCTCATTTTGAATGTCATAAACAATTAAACCGTCAAAATCGATGTCGCTTACACGCTCAAGTAATTTATCGGCAATGGTTGATACTTGCTCAATGGGTGTATCACTTTTAGGCGGGGTTGTGCCGATAAAGTAGACACCACGATTTACGTCGTTATATCGTGCTCTTAACTCTGAACCGTTCTTCACTATCGTTACTTCTTATTTAAGGTAAATTAATGGTCTTTAATAACAATTATCTTACCTTGTTGGATGATAAAAATCTGCGTTAGTCTAATAATAGTTTTATCAACATTATAGCTAATGTTGATAAGGCGGCGGGTTTAATACGTTAGCTTGATTTTCTATATCGATGCGGCAATATCTATTTGATGAAGAATTTCATCTTTATCTTTTAATCGTTTGATATTGTTAAATAAGGTATCTGCTTGTGGGTATTGTAACTTTAAATAACGCAACCATTGCTTTAAACGACTTGAAAAATAAAAGCTTTTATGACCTTTTAAGTCAAATTCACTATTACTTATTAACAACAAGCTTAGTTCAGACCAAGGCATAGGTTTTTCATCAAACTTAATCACATTGGCTAAGTTGGGTAGGGCTAATGCGCCACGCCCCAGCATTAGGTTGGGTGTTTGGCTCTGAGTTATACAGTTAGCCGCGTCACTTTTACTCCAAATTTCACCGTTAGCAAATATCTCAATAGCGTATTTTTGTCTTATTTGGCCAATAAAGTGCCAGTAAGCAGGAGGTCGGTAGCCATCTTGCTTGGTGCGAGCATGAATGGTTAATTGGTCAACTTGAGCTGATTCGATGGCACTAACAATTTCATCTAGCTTTGACGCATCGTTAAAGCCTAGCCTAATTTTCGCTGATAAAGTTGCATCAAGGCCAATGGCGGCTCTCATTTTAGCCATTATTTGGTAGATTTTTTCTGGCTCGTTCAGCAAAACAGCGCCGCCTTTACTTTTGTTAACGGTTTTAGCTGGGCAACCAAAATTAACATCAATACCGTGCGATCCCATGTCTAATGCCCTGACCGCATTTTCAGCCATCCAATCGGGCTCTTGGCCGAGTAACTGAATTCTCAAAGGTGTACCACTTTGAGTTCTACAGCCATTCTCTAGTTCAGGACACATTCTTCTAAAAACATGCTCAGGCATTAAGGCATCAACAATACGAATGAATTCTGTTATACAAAAATCATAATTATTAAGAGATGTCAGTGTCTTACGCATTAACTCATCGGCAACACCTTCCATAGGTGCTAAGATTATTTTTTTTACTTTGGTTTCTATTGGGGTATGCATACGTTATTAGCTGTAATATTTGAGGCGGTAGACGTTATTCAATGGTGTTTTATTAAATACCTTATGCTGAGAGCAAGCTGTGTTCTCAACAGGCAACGCGCTTTAGCTGCCATTAATGTTGATTTACCCAAGGGTAATCATCTGGCAATAATAACATTAAGCGCACCATAACAACTAAAAATAAATAGCAGGCTACTTATTTATCTTCTATTTTTTTTAGTATTAAAAATTGCTCAAAAAAATTAGGATTCCACCGGAAAATGACTCAGAGCTAATGTGGTTTGGTGCTAAAAAATTAAATGGCGTTAGTAAAGTTAAGTGAGCTTATCCTATGTTTAAGTACTATTTTCGACAAAGACAGAATGATAATCAATCATATTAACTACATTTTACGACCGAAAGTGGCTAATGCTGCAGTTAAATAGGTGAGTTTTTTTACTTGTGGTTTCATGTTGATAAAGCTAATCTCAACGTTGTTGTAGATACAAAATTTCTTTAAATTAATGTAAAAATTTACAGCGCTTGAAATTTATTCACATCCAGTATGGTCTTTGTTAATAGCTGTACCTAGTAGATGTAGTATCTACATAAAAAATTAAAAGGAAAATATAATGAAATTAATTAAAAAATCTTCAATTGCGGCTTTATTAGGCTTATTTGTATTAACTGTTGCGGCAACAATGCCAGTGCAAGCAGAAACTAACCCGTTTGCTGTGCAAAATGTCATGACTATAGTGTCTGCTGACGGTCACGAGAATGGTAAGTGCGGCGAAGGCAAATGTGGTGAAGGTAAAGCCAAAACTAAAACCGAAGGTAAGTGTGGTGAAGGCAAAGCTAAAACCGAAGGTAAGTGTGGCGAAGGCAAAGCTAAAACTGAAGGCAAGTGTGGCGAAAGTAAAATGAAGACCAAAGCCAAAGGTAAATGTGGCGAAGGCAAATGTGGTGAAGGTAAAGCTACAAAAGCTAAAGAAGGCAAGTGTGGCGAATAAGCGCACCGCTTAGTTAATAAGTCTAACGTTTAGCCAATAAGCTTGATAGCATATTAAAAACCACTTCACTGAAGTGGTTTTTTAGTTTTAATGATTTAATATCAATGAAAACGTTTACATATAAGGATAGTCAATGAAGAATAATATTGTGATTACCGGTGCGAATAGAGGCATAGGTTTAGCCATGTGTATGCACTTTAAGACACAAGGAGATCGTGTTTTTGGGCTGTGTCGAAAAACTTCAGTTGAGTTAACCGCGCTTGATGTCAATATCATCGAAGATATCGATGTAACAAGTGATTTGGGTATAGCAAATATGGTCTCTGGATTAAAGCATATCGACATTGATGTATTGGTGTGTAATGCGGGTATTTTAAGGGATGAAAGTTTAGCCAATCTCAATTTAAACACGATACGAGAGCAGTTCGAAGTCAATGCTTTAGCACCGCTAAGAGTGGTTGCTAGTTTGCAAAAACAGCTTAAACAAGGAGCAAAAGTAGCACTTATTACCTCACGAATGGGCTCTATTGCCGATAATGACTCAGGTGGTCGTTATGGTTACAGAATGTCAAAGGCGGCTTTAAATGCGGCCGCCATGTCATTGAGTCATGACCTTGCCAGTAATAAAGTGGCTGTTGGTATATATCATCCTGGTTATGTCCAAACAGAGATGGTTAATTATGGTGGTGACATTAGCGCGAGTGATGCGGCTAAAAAGCTAGTTGAATTAATTAATCAATTAACCTTGGCACAAAGTGGTATTTTTAAACACTCTAATGGCAGTGTTTTGCCTTGGTAATTAAGAACACTATACGCTCAAATGTTGGTAAACCGTTTAGTAGCAAGCATATAAAAATTTGGCAAACTGTTCTGGCTATACCTGCGGGGAAAGTCGCTTGCTATGGCCAAATTGCTGATCTAGCCGGTTTACCTGGCCGCGCTCGGTTAGTAGGTAAAGCGTTAGCTGCTGTGCCAACTAACGGTTGGCACGGGCAAACCGTGCCTTGGTATCGGGTAATTAATGCTCAAGGTCGAATTTCATTTGCAGCCGGTAGCGAGAATTTTGCTCGACAACGTGACTTACTGCAAGCTGAGCAAGTGGTGGTTATAGGGGCGCGTATCAAATTAAAAGACTTTCAATGGCAACCTGATTTAGCAGAATTGTTGTTTGTTTTAGCGCATTAGCTATTTCTATAATTCAAAGCAGCTGAGTTAACTAATGAATTTAAGCTGCATTATCGTGGTGAGTTATAAATGGCTACGAATGGCAATCGGCTGAAGAATAAATCTCACCTTTAACGGCTATTTTTAAGCCGCTAACCCCTGATGAGTATCGTTTTCAGTGCCTGATAATTATCCCAACCTTACTGGTTTAATGATGAAAAGGACCGCCAGTTATCTTGTTTCGCTAGCGGATTTTTTCTTTGCGTTGGTATGATTAGCCTTGCCTTTGTCGAACCTAATTTAGCCTTTAGCATAGTCGGTTAAATTTTTCTGGTTAACTAAATCAGTATGGCCAGCGCCAAATGCTGCTTGGGCTAATTGCCACAACTCTTCATAAACAAAGTCGGCTTGCCAAGATTTTTCGATATTGGAAATTTGCATTATTTTCTGCATAATCTCTTGCTGAATATCACCCAGAGCTAAGGCCTGAGAATAAGGCAGTAAGGGCGAAAAGGTCACCATAGTATACAGCGGAGTCCAAAGTGTAGGATGGCGTTGATGAAATTCTGCTTCTATTTTTTTCTGTAATAAAAACCTTGCCTGACCTGATAACTCACTCATTTCAACAAAATTTCGTTTCGCTAACTCACTAATGGCATCCGCATTTATTTTTCTAGCCACTTGATAAGCTGGAAATATTTTTGACCAGTCTTGCTGATATTCAGTAATTAATTCGTTTAATACTCGACAATCTTCAAAACCACAATTCATGCCTTGACCATAAAAAGGCACCATGGTATGAGCTGAATCACCAATTAACGCGACAGTATTATTGATAACCCAAGGGTCAATATTAAGCAGAAATAATGGGCTGGCGGTTTTATTGAGAAAGTCATCTATCGGATTTTCCATTAAAGGGAGTGCATCGGCAAAATTTTCTGTAAAAAACGCAGTCACCTCAGCGCGGTGTGTTAATGAAGAAAATGAAACCTCACCTTCAGCGTCTAGAAATAAAGTGCAAGTGAAAGAACCGTCAGGGTTAGGTAAGGCAATCAGCATAAAGGTTTTACGTGGCCAAATATGTAAGGCATTTTTGGCTATTTTAAATGAACCATCATCATTGGCTGGAATGTTTAATTCAATATAGCTTTGTGGCATATAAGACTGACTAGAACTAAAACCTGGCGTGTCTTGTGCTAGGCGACGCACTTTTGAGAAAGCGCCATCGGCACCAAATAAAATATCTGCTGATATTTTTTCAAGCTTATGATCATGGCTAAAGCTAGCACTGGCATCGCTAAAATCAAGAGCAACTAAACGTTGTTCAAATCTCACGTTTATTAAGGGCTCTTGCTCAGCTAAATCAAGTAGCTGCTCATTAATACCCGAACGAGAAACCGACCAAATAGCTTGGTTTTCTTGACCATATGCTTGTTCGGTAATCGTGCCATCAATGGCATGCATTACGCGCTTATGCATAGCAATGGCATGTTGCTTAATCTCTGCTTCAATACCAACAACTGCTAATGCCAGCCAGCCCCGATCAGACAAGGCAATGTTAATCGACTTACCCTGATAAATATTATGATTACGTGAGTCAGGTCGCGATTCAAATAAATTAACGGCATAACCTTGTCGAGCTAAAAGCACGGCAAGTAGAGTACCAACGGGGCCGGCACCGGCAATGGTTATTTGCTCTCTGACTGACATTAGATGAATTCCTTTAATATTCTGACAAAATGGTAAATATTTTGAACATTATTGTATAACGACACGGGCGTAACACAAATAACATAAGTTGTGCGCCCATCAGTGCTAACACTCAACATTCAACCCGCAAAGCGCTTAACTTGGGTATTTTCAATGTGGCTTTGTTATACAAAACAGCCGGCCATAGCACCTGAACTGCTGTTGAGATATTTACCCTTGTACCAGCAGGCAATATCGACTTGGCGTTTATGCAATGATAACTCAATATTGTGGGTAGCATGAGTAAGATTGAATTTAACTTTCAGCACAATATTGAGCACAATAAAAATTTAATATCAGTAATTTTTTTCATAAAAAAATTAGATTCTTTCTGCTGCTGCTAGGTTAAATTTTTGTCGGTTAATTAAGCTTTAGTTGTTGTTAAAAAAATCTTATCCCCGAGGCTCATAAATCAAGAAGTAAACAAATGTGTTATTAAGCGCATATTCGTTAAGCGAAAGGGTGGTTAAAGACTCGATATGACTGAGCTTTGTACAGTCAGCGGTCGCTTTAATTACCAACAATAATTAGATGATAAGTAGACATAAATGGTTAGAAATTAAGGTTGCCTGTCGTTGAATCTAGGCAGATTAGCGAAAACAGCAAGACATTGATAATGAGCCTAGGTAGAGTAAGTTACCTACCCGCTCCGTTTGCTATAACAATAAAGTCATCAAGGTTTTAAAGTGATTCGTTATAAAAATGGGATGATATTTGGACAATCTATGGAGTTTAAAATGAAGCGTAAAACACTAGCAATTTTAATTGCGTCAGCACTCACAATCTCGTCTTTTGCGACGACTAACGTTTTAGCCTTTGAACAAGACACGGCTAACGATATTGCAAAAGATTATCAACAGCACTTAGCACCGTTATGGGATCATTTTCATCGTAATCCTGAATTGTCATTAATGGAAACTAAAACAGCAAAACGCTTAGCGCAAGAGTTGAGTGCTGTGGGTTATGAGGTTACTCAAGGTGTTGGTGGTACAGGTATTGTCGCAATAATGAAAAATGGCGAAGGCCCAATGGTCATGGTACGAGCCGATATGGACGGCTTGCCGGTAGTTGAACAGTCAGGCTTAGCTAATGCCTCAACCGTTAAAATGCAGAATTGGAATGACGAAACTGTTGGCGTTATGCACGCTTGTGGTCATGATGTTCATATAACGAGCCTAGTGGGAACTGGCCGTTATATGGCTGAAAATAAAGATAAATGGTCAGGCACTTTAATGCTTATAGGGCAACCCGCAGAAGAAAAGGGTCCAGGAGCGTCTGCAATGATGGCAGATAATTTATGGCAGCGTTTTGGTCAACCAGATTATGCTTTTGCTTTTCATGTTACCGCTAATTCAGAAGCGGGTAAGATAATTGTAGACGAAGGCTCACCTTATGCCGGTGCGGATACGGTTGATATTAGGGTACATGGTATTGGTGCTCATGGTGCTTCACCACATCAAGGTAAAGATCCTGTCGTGATCGGTGCGCAAATTGTGAATAACTTACAAACGATTATTAGTCGTGAGTTAGCACCTCGTTATGCGGGGGTTATCACAGTGGGGTCATTTCATGCCGGTACTAAGCATAATATTATTTCAGATGAAGCTAAGTTGCAGTTAACGGTACGCAGTTTAACACCAGAGGTACGTGAGCAGTTACTATCGGCAATTAAGCGTGTTGCTATTGGTACAGCACGCACTGCAGGTGTACCAGAAGATAAATTACCGGAAGTAGTGGTCAGTGAATTCGCTTATCCACCGACCTTTAATGATAAAAAGTTGGCTAAGCGTTTGAAAAACGTATTAAGCGAAAAAATGGGTGCTGACGCGCTATTAGAACCGGCAGAAACGGGGATGGGCGCAGAAGACTTTGGCTTTTTTACCACACAGCCTTATATTCCTAGCGTTTATTTTAAAGTAGGCGGCACGCCAAAAGCTGATTTTGAGCGTGCACAAGCCGGTGGCGCGGCTGTGCCGAGTCATCATAGTCCGCAATTTAAAATAACCCCTGAGCCCGCAATTAAATCAGGTGTTGAAGCTACGGTATATGCGCTACTTGATGTTATGGCGAAATAACAAGCCTAGCCCTTAACGTGTCTTTATTGTGATACTGAAAAGTAAATGGTTTAGTATCACAATAAATTTAATCGTTAGCGCGGATTATATTGATATCGCTTTAGTGATAATAAAATAGCAACGACCTTTGTGCTGAGTTGCCTGGTCAAGTCGTGTTTATGAACAGTATGTAATAGCAAGTTGATTAATTAGCTGTTCATTTTTAAGGGATAAAATGAAAAAATACAGAGTGATAAAATTGATAACTAGCATAACGCCTGACTCAATTTTATACCTGGTATTAAGCCATTATTTCTCATGAAAAAGTAGGTGAATTAAAAGACGTATAAGTTGATGCTAAACATGAACTTTATTAGCTGAGATCAGTTTTTGACCGTATTTTATTTATAAAAAAGCCCAGTCACAGACTGGGCAAAACAACAGGGAGAAACTATTTAAACAAAGGGGTTAATTTTTTTCTATTACATTGGCATTACGTTGTTGTAATAAGCTTTTGCCGTTAATCGCAATTTTTCTTGGCTTTAGCGCTTCCGGTATTTCTCGTTCTAAATCTATAGACAGTAAGCCATGCTCTATAAACGCACCAATGACTTTAACATGCTCGCCTAATTGAAACTTACGTTCAAAGTTGCGATCAGCAATACCTTGATGCAAATACTTACGCTCTTTATTACTGTCGCTAGCGCTTTTTGTACCGGTAACTATGAGTGTGTCTTGCTTTGATTCAATGTCGAGTTCTTGTTCAGCAAAGCCAGCGATTGCCATGGTTATACGGTATTGATCTTCCGCCAGTAACTCTACGTTATACGGAGGGTAAGAAGGTTGTTTATCTGCCCTTGATGCTTTGTCAATTAATCCGGCTAAGTGATCGAATCCGATAAATGAGCGGTAAAGTGGGCTGAAATCTGTAGCTGTACGCATAATTCATATCCTATTTAAGTTTAGCAATATGTTGTCTCTGTAAATATATTTCTGATGCTAAAACCAGCTAAAGCTGCGAATTGTGACAACTGAAATTAAACGTTTACAGAGTTTAATTGTGCCTTTCAATATTGAACAGGCGGTTAATGTAGACCCTATCGGCGACTACACTATTAAAGATGGGATTAATGCATTTAATTTCAAGAGCAAGGAGGGGATATAGTTGAGTTATTGTTAAATTTATTTTTAACTTGTTGATTTTTAAATGTATAATTATTTGTTTTACGCTTGTTAGTTGATGAGAGCTAATATTTTATATTGGCTCTCATCATGCTATCGTTTGAAAAGTGCTAGCCAGAATGCTCACTTGTTGTGGTTTTTGTTGGTTGAACTTTTTGACCCATTGATCTTAATTTGGTTAACGCTGTCTCGTAATCTGGGTGTTGAGAAATATTGCCGACTAATTCTTTGTAAGCGATTTTTCCGTCAACATCAATAATGAAAATAGCGCGTGTTAACAAGCCCATATCTTTAATAAGCAAACCATAATTATGACCAAAATCTCGCCAGACAGCATCAGATAACACTTTGATATTTTCTACTTTTTCAGTTTTACAAAAACGTTTTTGCGCAAAAGGTAAATCATTGCTAATGGTTAACATAACCACGTTTTCGGGTAAATTTGCTACTTCATCATTAAAACGCTTAGTTTGAATAGAACAAACACCAGTATCTAAACTCGGTACAACTGAAATTAACACAGGTTTTTGCTTAAATTCAGCCAAGGTAACGGGTGAAAATGACTGAGTTACTACCTTAAAGTCAGGTGCTTGATCTCCTACTTTTACTTGATTGCCAAGTAAGGTAACGTACTTATTACCTGCCATGACTAAATTGGTAGTTTCTGTCAGTTCAGGTACAGAAATATCAGCGCTGGCTGAAGAGAAAAACACTGAGCTAAGTAAGGCAATTGCGGTTAATTTAAAAATATTCATAATTTCGATATTTACTTAAGGTAAACTAGACCCCAAGCTTACCTTTTTGTAAGAAAAAAGTGTAGAAAAAGTGTAGAAAAAAATGCGAATTAATCGTGTTTTATTTTAAAAACCACCACTAAATGTCGTAGCATAAATATATCTTAATCTTTTATTCCTGAGTATATCTTGCTGAAAATTTCACTGAGTTATCTTTTGCTATCCCAACCTAGGGCTTTTTTGTTATGCCAACTTCTTTACTTATTTGTGATGACTCCACTATGGCGCGAAAACAAGTCGCGCGCTCACTTCCTGATGGCTGGGATGTTGATTTAACATTTGCCAGTAATGGTGTTGAAGCCATAGCAGCAATTAAGGCAGGTAAAGGTGATATCTTATTACTTGATTTGAATATGCCAGAAATGGACGGCTATCAAGTACTAGAAACCATATTGAAACAAGACCTGCCAACCCTTGCCATTGTTATATCAGGTGATATTCAACCTGAAGCACATCAAAGAGTGAAGGGGTTAGGTGCATTAGACTTCATTAAAAAACCGGTTGATAAAAGCAAACTCACTGAAGTATTGAGTGCTTATGGGGTTTTCAGTAAAGAAGATCTCATCATTGCTGAAAATGATACAGCTAAACTGATAAATCAATCAACTGGCCCGGTAAAAAGCGCATCAGTGAGAAAGCCTGCTGTGGCAGCAACCCAGAAGTCCATTACTAAAGTTGATAGTGAAATGCTTGATTGTTATCAAGAAATCACTAATGTAGCTATGGGGCAGGCAGGCGATTTGCTCGCTCGTTTACTGGACGTTGTTGTTGTTTTACCCATTCCTAATGTTAATTTAATTGAAGTCAGTGAATTAACCATGGCGCTTTCGGACGTTGAGAACAAAGATGAAACCTCAGGTATCTGTCAAGGTTTTATTGGTGCTGGCATCTCAGGCGAAGCACTTTTAATTCTTAATGACTCCAGCTTTAAAGACATTGCTTCTTTGATGAAATATGAAGATAAATTAGACAACAATGTTGAGTTAGAGTTGTTAATGGATATGGCTAACTTACTTATTGGTGCGTGTTTAAGTGGTATTGCAGAACAGCTTGATATGTCCTTTAGTCAGGGCCATCCAGTTGTGTTAGGTCAACATAGGAAAATTTCTGAATTAATTGCGAAAAATACTAATAAATGGAAGAAAACCCTCGCGATTGAAATTAGTTATAGTATCGAAAACTACCCTATTAAATTTGATCTACTGCTGCTCTTTACTGAACAATCGTTAGCCGTACTTAATCATAAAATAGCTTACTTGTTGGATTAATCATGTCATTACAAACTGAACAGTTGAACGAATTACATTGGATGATGGAAGTACTTCATACCATTGATGTTGGCCTGGTAGTACTTGATCGTGATTACACCATTCAAATTTGGAATGGTTTTATGGAAAACCACAGTGGCTTATTGCCGCGTGAAGTTAAAGGTAAGTTACTCTTTGATCTTTTTGACGAAATACCCCAAGACTGGTTTCGTCGTAAAGCGGAATCAGTTTTTTTATTAAAAAACAAAGCGTTTACTATTTGGGAGCAACGCCCTTATGTCTTCAAATTTAACAATTATCGCCCTATTACCGGTACCGCTGAGTTTATGTACCAAAATACAACCTTTATTCCTTTAAAGTCGACTACGGGTGAAGTTTCTCATTTATGTTTATTAGTTTACGACGTAACTGATAATGCTACGCAGAAAAAGCAGTTAAAAAAGGCTAACGCTGATTTAGCTATTTTGAGTCGAACCGATGGCCTGACACAATTATTTAATCGCAATCATTGGCAGCAATCTATAGCTGCTGAGTTTAAGCGCTATACGCGTAACCAACATGCTAGTTGCTTAGTTATGTTAGACATAGATCACTTTAAGGCTGTTAACGATAACTATGGCCATTTGGTAGGTGATGATGTGATTCGCCATTTAGCTAAGTTTATCCGTGAACAAGTACGAGAAACTGATATTTCAGCTCGCTATGGCGGTGAAGAGTTTATTATTTTATTGGCGGACACTCATGCAGAAGGCGGGCTAATATTTGCTGAGCGCTTGCGTAAAACAGTAGCAGAGTCAGTGGTTATTTATAATGGCATTGAGGTTCAATACACTATTAGTTTAGGGGTTGCACAAATTCAACCAAACTATAGCTCAGAAAGACAGTGGCTTGAGCATGCCGATAATGCTTTATATCAATCGAAAGATAATGGCCGTAATAAAGCGACGATTTATCAAAAATAATGCTCTAGCCAGTATGATGAAGATAAAAAAAGCCCATATGGGCTTTTTTTATCTGCATAAACGCATTAATACTTCAGTGCTCATAAGCGTAGCATACTAGTTTACTGATGCTAGCTCGCTGATTATATTATGCTTTCTTTAGCGCAATTAATCCATGTAGCCCTTGTGCAATAATTATCGCTAATATTACACCTCCGGTGTTAGCCGCCAGATCTAACCATTCACCATAACGATTAACGTGTGGCTGAATCAATTCAATTAAGCCACTCCACGTAATGAATAACAAGGCAAAGGCTAACCAATACTTAGGCCGACGTAGTGCGGTAGGCAACATTAAAGCGCAATAGGCAATAAAGTGATGGGTTTTATCACTGCCAGGTACACTGGGCAAATGCTGGGCAGGGTAGAGCGAAGCAACCGTTATTAGTACTAAAATCACGATTGTTATAGCCTGCCAAAACTGCTTAATAAAGTTTGTTATTGCTATGATAGTCACTACTTTTTATACACTAACTTGCCATTTACCCAAGTTTTATCCACCGATATTTTCCAGATATTTTGCTCAGGCATGGTAAATAAATTATTGTCGAGTAAAACAAAATCAGCTTTCTTCCCTTGGGCTAAGCTGCCAATGATGTTTTCTTGATGGCCAGCATAGGCGGCATCTAAGGTAAAACTTCTAAAAGCTTCTAGTGGTGTCATTTTCTGATCAGCAAACCAACCACCTTCGGGACTATTGGTATGATCTTGACGAGTAATCGAGGCATGTAGACCGAAAAATGGATTGGGTGATTCAACGGGGAAATCTGAACCAGCCGCAATCATTACTTTAGCATCGAGTAACTTTCTCCAGGCATAGGCGCCTAACATTCTGCTTGGCCCAAGTCGGTCTTGTGCCATGTTTTTATCACTGGTCGCGTGGGTTGCTTGCATGGCAGCAATAAGATCTAGTGCTGCAAAACGCGGTATATCTTCAAGTCGTAATACTTGTGCGTGTTCAACACGGTGACGTAACGCTTTGGTATTAGTCGCTTTGATCTGTTTTTCGTAGGTATCAAGTACCAGTTTATTCGCATTATCACCAATGGCATGACTGTTAACTTGATAGCCTTGGCGCATTGAAGTATTGACTAAATGTTCAAATTCTTTCGGGGTATTTAGCAGTAAGCCTTTATGACCTGGGTGGTCAGAATAATCTTCAATTAATGCCGCACCGCGACTGCCTAAGGCACCATCGGTTTGAATTTTAACGCTATTAAAGGTTAACATATCGTCTTTGCTGCGATATTGACCGTTAGCTAACGTTTGTTGCCACTTAGCCGACGGTAAATACAACATAGCATTAACGCGAATACTCATCGCTTGTTCTTGGCTGAGTTCTTTAAAAGCATTAAGGTTATCGGTGTCAATACCAGCATCATGCACGCTAGTAAGGCCATAACTGGCAAGCGAGTCCATCGCCTTGACCAACACTTGTTTTTGCTGTTTGATAGTTAAAGGCGCGATACTGTCATTAATGAGTGCCATGGCATTATCGATAAAAACACCTGTAGGTAGGCCATTCTTATCTTTAATAATCTCACCGCCTTCTGGTGATACGGTATCTTTTGTGATGCCTGCCAGCGCCATCGCTTTTGAATTTGCCCAGCCGGCATGGCCATCAACACGCTCAAGCCAGACCGGCTGCTCAATAAAGTGCTTGTCTAAACTCTCTGCATTAGGGAAGGCATTGCTTGGCCATTGAGTTTGGTTCCAGCCGCGACCTTGTATCCATGTCAGCCCCGCGTTGGCTTTGGCGTAGGCTAAGGTCTTATTAACGGCGTCTTGCTCTGAAGCACTGTTGACTAAATCTGCGCGTAATAGGCTTAAACCGTAGTTTAAAATGTGACCATGGGAATCAATCAAACCCGGGATTAAGGTTTTTCCTTTACCATCAATCACGGTTAAATTTTTTGTGCTTGGTAGCGTGTCTGTTGCAGAATATATTTTATCGATTTTGTCATCGGTAAAGGCAATCGCAGCGAAGCTTTCTAGTTCGCTGCCCGTTATGGTATAGCCTTGAATATTGGTAATTAACGTAGTTTTTGCAAACACTAGGGCTGGGCTCAATGTTGCGATGAGTATTGCCGACTTTATTGAGGTGGATAGTCTAATCATTGTATTTCCTTGATGTACCTTTTTATTATCACTAAATACTAACATGAAAAATAATGAAAACTTTAGCTGTTTTATCTATGGACTCGGAGCTTTTTATGAGCAAAAGGCCTAAAGGCTCTCAAAGGAGAATAAAATAAAATCATAACCTTAGTCCAGGTGTTAAGTCGCTAGCACTATTGACGATTAACTTATTTTGCTTGTAGTAGGGCTTATTAACACCGTTTTTTGTTGTGATAAAAGTCTGTGTTATTAGCACGGCTGTTAAGGTTTTATGATTTGGCTCTATATTGAAAACGGCGTATCAACGCCAGTAATAAAAGTAATAAAGGAATAACAAAGTCGATAACACGCGTATAGCGCGCATAAGGTGTTAGTCCAGTTACTAAAGCTACTTGACTGCTCAGTACGGCTTGTTCAAATTGTGGGATTTGTTTAAGAATATGACCTTGATGGTCAATAACAGCGGTAATGCCATTGTTGGTTGCCCGCAAAAAAGGTCGGCCAAACTCTAGCGCACGCATTCTAACAATTTCTAAGTGTTGGTGTGGGCCATGTGAATCACCAAACCAAGCATCATTACTCACGGTTAAGAGTAAATCAGTTTGGTTAGAAAAATTAGCGCTAAGTTGCTCTGCAAAAGCGACTTCAAAGCAGATCAGTGGTAGTAAGTGATAACCATTAGCGACGAGGTTTTTTTGCACATATTCACCACGACTAAAAGACGACATCGGCAAATTAAAAATCGCTGCTAGTGGTCTTAACCAATCAGCAAAGGGCACAAACTCACCTATGGGCAGTAAGTGATGCTTAGCATAACGATTCTGATTGTTATATTGGTAACTTCCTTGACTGTCACTCGGTAATTCTTTACCCAGTACGATTAAATTATTGTAATAATTTCTGCTATTGATGTTGTAATCAATGATACCGGAAATAATAGCGCTGTTATTTAATAAGGCTGAGTTTTGCGCTATTTGTAAGAAATCTTGCGCTTGGGTACTTGGCTCTATTGCCGTGATGGCTGATTCTGGCCAAATAACAATATCAGCAGGATAATTTTTACGGGTTAAATCTAAGTAGCTTAACATGGTTGGCCAAGTTAACTCTGGCGACCATTTCATTGCTTGCTTGATATTGCCTTGTACCATCACAGTGCTAACAGACTGACCTGTTGCTGACACCCAAACTTTATTTTGTAAGGCTAGGCTTGTCACACTAATGGCGACAAGTAAGGCAATATGTCGCCAAGGTTTGCGCTGTTTAACAATATAAACTATGGCAATGCTGAGGGTAATCACTAGGGCGCTGATACCTTTCTCACCCATGATAGGGGCAAACACCGCCAAAGGACCGTCAATTTGACTATAACCTAAAGTTAACCAAGGAAAGCCGGTGAGTAATACGCCACGTAAGAACTCAGCAAGTAGCCAAAAGGGTAATAAAAGCCAAAGATTAAGTTTTTGTTGATAGGAAAAACGCGCAGCCAAATAGCAGGCAAGGGCGAGAAATAGCGCTAAATAGACACACAGCAGCACCATTAATAATATCGACACAATCAGCGGTAAACCACCAAACTGGTCGATACTGACATGTACCCAACTGATACCCGCAGAAAACCAACCAAAGGCAAAGATAAAACCTTGCTTGGCTGCCGCTCTAGCTGATTTTCCTTGTAGCGAATATAGCCAAGTGGGTAATATTATTGCCATTAGCCAATAATAAGAAAATGGTGCATAGCAGAGTACTAATGCAAGCCCCAGTAAAAAACTGAGGCCATTGTCTTTATTAATGATCTTGTGGTTAATTCGTGTAAAGAATTTATTTAGCATAAAGGATTAATCAGCAACTTTACCTGCAACTACATGCTCTTTTGGTACGGTAATTTGCAAGGTTTGAATGCGACGGTTATCGGCAGCGGTGACTTTGAATATAACTTTATTGATGGTGATTTTTTCACCTTTTTTCGGCATATGACCAAAGTGTTGGGTAACAATACCCCCTATGGTATCGGCATCACGTTCATTGAATTGAAAATTAAAGTAATTATTAAAGTCGTTAAGGTCGGTAAGTGATTTCACTTGATAAACTTGGCCGGCAAGGTATTTAATATCTTCTTCCATGGCATCATCGGTTTCGTCTTCAATTTCACCGACAATCAGCTCTAGAATATCTTCAATGGTCACCACACCTGAAACACCACCGTATTCATCAACGACAACCGCCATATGATAACGCTGTTGGCGAAACTCTTTTAAAAGTGGATCAACTTTTTTACTCTCAGGAACAATAATGGCTGGACGAATAATTTGTGCAATGGTGAATGTTTCATCGAATTGGCTAAAGCCGTAAGCGAGTAAATCCTTCGCTAATAAGATGCCTTCAACGTCGTCAATATCATCATTAATCACGGGAAATCTTGAATGTCCAGAATCCACTATAATGGCGAGTGATTTCTCTAATGGATCATTAATATCTAAGGTGACCATTTGTGACCGAGGGATCATAATATCACGTACTCGCATATCAGATACTTCGAGTACGCCTTCGATCATTTGCTTGATCTCAGGGTTGATAAATTCATGGTTTTCAGCATCATTTAATGCATTGACTAGCTGCTCTTTGCTTCTCGGTTCTCCGGTAAATATTTGTATAATCTTAGTCAAGATTGACTTATTTGAAGAACCGTTACTAGAGTGGGGTTGGTCGTCGCTCATAGAGCCTTTTTAATTCCTTGTTCGTTGAATTTAGTACTATTTAATTATTCGACTAGTTTGTAACCGATCGTAGTTAATTTCAAGTACTAAATTGTTGCTTAATTCTCTTCAGTAACTATTTTACTGACAGAGATCAAATAATGGTTTGTTATTTATACTAAGCGAATTCATCAATGAGCCCGCTTACGATTAAATATTGGCTGCTATTGTATTTCATAAGGCGCAGCAATGCCCAAACCGGTAATTATTTTCGTTTCAAGTGCTTCCATTTCTTCTGCTTCATCATCGTCAATATGGTCAAAACCCAATAAATGTAAGCAGCCATGTACAACCATGTGCGCCCAATGGGCATTGATAGATTTGTGTTGTTCTGCGGCTTCTTGCTCAACAACATCAACGCAAATAACAAGGTCACCTAATAAATCCAGTTCAATGCCATCAGGTACTTCAAATGGAAATGATAAAACATTGGTGGCTTTGTCTTTGCCTCGATATTGATGATTAAGCTGACGGCTTTCATCACTATTGACCAATCTAATGGTAAGTTCAAATGATTTTTCATATGGCGCTAGCGCAGCCTCAGTCCAACGTTGAAAGTCACTGAGTTCAGGCACCGTCTTATCATCACAAGCCAATTGTAAATCGACGACAATATTAGCCACGTTATTCGCCATGTTTGCTTTCGCTTGCAGCGGCTAAGGCTTCTGCTTTTTGCTGTTGTTCGCGTGCTTGTTGTTTTTCTGCTTTTAAGCGTTGCTCTTTTTGCTCAAACGCTTCATAAGCTTCAACTATATGACCGACAACAGGGTGGCGTACCACATCTTTTGCTTGAAAGAAGTTAAAACTAACGCCGGGTATATCCACTAATACTTCAATAGCATGACGTAAGCCAGATTTTTGTCCGCGTGGTAAATCTACCTGAGTTATGTCACCTGTGATCACGGCGCGTGAGTTAAAGCCGATACGGGTTAAGAACATTTTCATTTGTTCTACGGTAGTATTTTGACTTTCATCAAGAATAATAAAGGCATCGTTTAATGTTCTACCGCGCATGTAGGCCAATGGAGCCACTTCGATGACATTACGCTCAATCAGCTTTTCAACTTTCTCAAAACCTAGCATTTCAAATAGCGCATCGTATAACGGACGTAGATATGGGTCGACTTTTTGCGATAAATCACCAGGTAAAAATCCGAGCTTTTCACCCGCTTCTACGGCTGGGCGGGTCAGTAATATACGTCTGACTTCTTGACGCTCTAAAGCATCAACAGCGCAGGCCACGGCTAGGTAAGTTTTACCTGTACCGGCAACACCAACACCAAAGCTGATATCATTGGTAATCACATTTTGGACATAACTTTGCTGGCTTTCGTTACGTGGCTTGACCATGCCACGTTTGGTTTTTATCGTCACCATATCGTCGTATTTAGCATCAAGCTTGCTTGGTGCGGCTTCTAAGACTCCGGCTTCGACAATGGCTAAGTGCAGCATTTTAGCGGTAATGGTGTTTGACTTACCTTTAACGGTTTCAGTTTCAAGGTAAAGATTGATCAAAAGTTGCTTCACAGCCTCTGCATTGACACTTTTACCGGTGACTTTAAACTCATGGCTTCTGTAGCTGATCTCAACGCCCATTCGACGTTCTATCGTCTTAAGGTTGTCGTCTATAGCGCCACACAAATTGGCCAGACGATTATTATCGGCTGGAGATAGTTCAAAAGTTATACTGGTATTTTTACTCAATTGCTGCTCCCAAGTGTTTGAAGTAACATGTTAAAAGGGCAAATAATTATTTGCCCTTAATATCTACTTTTATGAATAATAATAGCTTAAGGCGTAAAGGTGGCTACCCCTAGCTCATTCACTGGATTTTGTTCTGCTTGGTGATGGTTGTTCGCTAAAATGTCAGCGGGTGAATGGGCGATACGTAACCCCATTTCACTTTCTTGACGAACCAGTTCACCGCGTAAGGAGTTGGCATAAACATCCGTAATCTTGACATCAACAAATTGGCCAATAACGGTATGTGGAGCAACAAAGTTTACGATACGATTATTTTCTGTTCGGCCACGCAATTCCATTGGATTTTTCTTGGACGGACCTTCAACTAGAATACGTTGCTCGGTATCAAGCATATGACGTGCAATTTGCAGTGCTTGTTGACTGATACGGTCTTGCAATATTTGTAAACGTTGCTTTTTAGTTTCATCACTAATGTCATCAACCATATCGGCCGCAGGCGTACCTGGGCGAGCACTGTAAATAAAGCTGAAACTTAAATCAAAATCTACTGCTTTAATTAAGTTCATGGTCGCTTCAAAATCAGCATCAGTTTCACCCGGAAAACCAATGATAAAGTCAGATGACATACAAATGTCAGGTCGAACTTTTTTCAATTTACGGATTTGAGACTTGTACTCTAAAGCGGTATGACCACGCTTCATTTGCGTTAAAATACGGTCTGAGCCACTTTGCACGGGTAAATGTAAGTGACTAACAAGCTCAGGCACATCAGCGTAAACATCAATAATATCATCAGTAAATTCGATTGGATGTGATGTGGTATAGCGAATGCGGTCAATACCGTCAATGGTAGCGACTAGGCGCAACAGTTCAGAAAAACGACAAATACTACCGTCATGCGAATCGCCGCGATAACCGTTAACATTCTGGCCAAGTAAATTGACTTCGCGCACACCTTGCTCGGCAAGTTGAGCAATTTCATATAAGACATCATCAAGCGGACGACTGACTTCTTCACCGCGGGTATAAGGTACTACACAGAAGGTACAATATTTACTACAACCTTCCATAATAGAAACAAAGGCAGTAGCCCCATCGGCTTTTGGCTCAGGTAAACGGTCAAATTTTTCAATCTCTGGGAAGCTCACATCAACAACATGACCTTTGTGACCGGTAACTTGCTGGATCATTTCAGGTAAACGGTGCAAGGTTTGTGGACCAAAAACCATATCTACATAAGGGGCACGTTGACGAATAGCATCGCCTTCTTGTGAAGCAACACAACCACCAACACCTATGATTAAATCAGGATTTTTTACTTTGAGGTTTTTCCAACGACCTAACTGATGAAACACTTTTTCTTGTGCTTTTTCACGGATAGAGCAGGTGTTAAGTAAGATAACATCAGCATCTTCTGCTGCTTCGGCTAATTCAAAGCCATGGGTAGAGTCTAAAAGTTCAGCCATTTTCTGCGAGTCATACTCGTTCATTTGACAGCCCCAAGTTTTGATATATAGCTTTTTACTCATTGTTTCGCGCCTAATCTTTTCTATGAATTGATTCTAGTTTTTGCTAGAGAATTTAAGGAGCCATATTTTACTCTTTCTTTGCCTATGATGCTAGCTTAGAAATATCTTGGTTAAAAATAGTTTTAAGTTTTTAGTTTAGCGCTATGAGTCATCATAAATTTGAAGCGCCTAGTTTGACCTTTAAACGCTTAATGGGGCGTTTTGTTGCGAGTGCTTTACTTGAGTTTTATTCGGTTCATTAATGCGAGGGTTCACTTTATCTGCGGCTAAAACGAGCAAATAAATAATTGAGTCGCGAGTTAGGTTCACCAGCTGAAATAAGTAGAAAATGAGTGATATAGGTATTGTTGCATCATCGGGCACATAAACATCGAATTAAGATATCAGGTTGGGTAGAATAACCTAACGTTCATAAAGTTGTAAAAATCATGATGAATCAGTTTGATTGTGTTGTTGTTGGTGGTGGCATGGTAGGTGCGGCAAGTGCTTTATCACTGGCTGAGTTAGGATTAAGTGTGGCCATTATTGAAAAAAGTGTGCCAAAAAAGTTTTCTCCTGAACAAGCCTTTGACTTAAGGGTTTCAGCGATTTCGTTAGCCTCAGAGCAATTGTTAAAACAATTAAGTGCTTGGCAGCAGTTGCAAAAATGGCGAGTGTGCCCCTATAAGCGCCTTGGCGTATGGGAGATTGAGCGCAGCTACACCGAGTTTAATGCCAAAGATATCGAACAAACGCATTTAGGCCATATTGTTGAAAATAGGTTGATACAACTTTCTTTATGGCAACAAATGCAGCAACACAGCAATATTACTTTGTTGTGTCCTGAAACCTTAATTAAACTTGAGCAAAGCCCAACAGACGTTGAGTTAACTTTATCGTCAGGCACTATAAAAGCTAACGTAGTTATTGGTGCCGATGGTCCGAATTCTTATGTCCGTAAACTGGTGAATATTGGCACCACAGGTTGGGACTATGCCCAATCTGCTCTGTTAATCAATGTCGAGACAGAAAAACCACAACAAGATATAACTTGGCAACAGTTTTTTCAAACAGGCCCGATTGCCATGCTCCCTATGTCAGGCAATTGTGCTTCATTGGTTTGGTATCATAATAAAGATGAAATAAAGCGCTTATCAGCATTATCCCATGACAATCTAGCGCAAGAGATAATGCAGCACTTTCCAAGCTGCTTAGGAAAAATAGCCATTACTAATAAAGCCTCGTTTCCCCTAACACGACGACATGCGAATCAATACCAGAAAGGCCGTGTACTCTTAATAGGCGACGCGGCACATACGATTAATCCTATGGCAGGGCAAGGGGTTAATTTAGGCTTTAAAGATGTTAAAGCCTTGCAGCATGTTATTGCAAAAGCTATCGGTGATGGCGAGTTATGGCATCAACCAGACGTTTTATCGCGTTATCAACAAAAAAGAAGAACGGATAATTTATTAATGATGACGACGATGGATGCATTATATTTGTCATTTGGCCATGTATCACCTTTAGTCAAGCTTGCCCGAAATGCGGGCTTAATGATGGTAAATAAAGTGCCAAACTTGAAAAATAAAGCCTTAGCTTATGCGTGTGGTGTATAGCGTTAATTTAATATCTTATAGCCGTTTGATTAGTTATCTGCTCTACTTTATTCGCAGGGAAAACGGGCAAAGACAGGGCGTTTATTTTAATAATGCCTTGTTCAGGGTAATAGGCGCCTGCAAGGTCTAATAAACGCATCCATGCAGCGATAGTGATTAAATAAATAACATAGCAGTATGTTTTGAATCAGGAGAAATGATCAGAATAGTAGCAAGCGTATTTATTTTGAAAGGGATCGAGAGTAAAAATCAGCTTAGATTAAAAGTTAAAGTGTATTTTTTATGGGGAATAATAGCTAGTATCTAGGAGATGTATAAGAGAAGTTTAATTATGATAACTATATAGAAGTACAGGAAGAAAATTTATATCTAGAATTGGTGCGGAAGGAGAGACTCGAACTCTCACATCTTGCGATACTGGAACCTAAATCCAGCGCGTCTACCAATTCCGCCACTCCCGCATATTCAGGTAGTAATCTCAATAAATTGAAATCATAAAACAATTAACATAAAAGAAAGTGGCTGGGGTATGAGGATTTGAACCTCAGAATGACGGGATCAAAACCCGCTGCCTTACCGCTTGGCTATACCCCAACTGGATACTTTTAGATTAAAGTGAGAAACATTGATGAACTTTCAAATAACTTAGAAGAAAGTGGCTGGGGTATGAGGATTTGAACCTCAGAATGACGGGATCAAAACCCGCTGCCTTACCGCTTGGCTATACCCCAACAATGTTACTTACTTTCTAACAAATATCATGATGATACTTGTTAGTAGAATGGTACGGGTCAAGAGACTTGAACTCTCACATCTTTCGATACTGGAACCTAAATCCAGCGCGTCTACCAATTCCGCCAAACCCGCATTTTTTCTATTTCTTACTAAGAGTGGAAAGTGGTGGCTACACCGGGATTTGAACCTGGGACCCCATCATTATGAGTGATGTGCTCTAACCAGCTGAGCTATGTAGCCTTTCCATCTCGCCTCTAAGCAAGTGGCGCGTATTATGCAAATCTGATCGCCTTACGTCAACCGTTTTTTATCAAAAAATAAGACTTTTTTCTTGTTTGGCTAATCGCTGTGCAATTTGTCGGATATCTGCACAGAAATAGCCCCCAAAAGACAAAGTTAATCGTAAGCTAGTTTAATGAGTTTACTTATCATGACTATTTAATAACTTCCTTGCTAGCTTTTACCACGAGATTTTTTAATGATCACTAAAATTTTGCTAAACGTTTTATGTTTTATTGTCTTATTGATTGACTAAGTCTGCTTTAAAACCAATTTTTTTTATTTCGTTGGTAGATTTCAGTAAGTCGAAGAAGAGTGATAGCCGTTTTATTACGTTTATGATCTTGTTGCGCGCAGTGAAAACTCCTCACGGCCGATGTTTATGGCTCCAGACAAAAGATTAAAGACTAAAGTTTAAAGGTAAGTACCGACATTTATATAGGCAAGATACTGATTGATAATTATCTCGCCGTTTTTAGCCGTTTTCAGCTATCCATGGCTCAACGGCATTAGTACATTAATGTTTGTCGGAAGTTTCTAGCTATATAGGTAATTGTGCCTTAATCCGATGTTCTAGCTTAGCTCTGCAACTACGCCTTGAGGTGAAGCGGCTATTTAATAGCAAGTTGATTAATGACCTGTTCATTTTTAATGGTTAAAATGAAAAACTACCCTGTTATACCATTTACCCATTTTTCTGTATGAACAAGTAGTCCACTTAATTAAATGGGGATAACTGAATTATCTTTTAATTATCTTTTAATTGTATTTTAATGTTTGAGGATGATGACAAGCGCTTTACTTACATGCACAGAGCTAGTGTTAACTTTAAAGAGATCAAGTGCGAGGTTATGAGAGAAAAGAAAAAGAGAGCCTAAGCTCTCTTTTTTTGGTCGTTTAAACTTTAATTAAACATTAAACATTAAACATTAAATCTGAAATGCACCACGTCGCCATCTTTAACGCGATACTCTTTACCTTCTAAGCGCCACTTACCCGCTTCTTTCGCACCAGACTCACCGTTAAACTCGATAAAATCATCATAGGCAACTACTTCAGCGCGAATAAAGCCTTTTTCAAAATCAGTGTGAATAACACCAGCCGCTTGTGGTGCGGTAGCATCTTGCTTCACTGTCCAAGCTCTTACTTCTTTTACACCCGCGGTAAAATAGGTTTGCAAGTGAAGTAAAGAATAACCAGCATTGATAACACGATTTAGGCCAGGCTCTTCTAAGCCCATTTCAGCCATAAATTCAATACGGTCTTCATCATCCATTTCAGATAATTCGCTTTCAATTTCAGCACAAACCGCGACAACTATCGCCCCTTCGGAATCAGCAATTTTCTGCACTTGGTCAAGGTAAGGGTTATTTTCAAAACCATCATCATTAACATTGGCAATATACATAGTTGGCTTGATGGTTAAAAAGTTTAAATAAGCAACGGCAGCTTTTTCTTCTTTAGTTAAGACTAAAGAACGGATCATTTCACCATCTTCAACATGCTTTAGTATTTTTTCCAATACTGGCATTTCAAATTTAGCCTCTTGATCGCCACCTTTGGCTTTCTTAGCTAAACGAAAAATAGCGCGTTCTGCAGTGTCCATATCAGATAAGGCTAATTCAGTATTGATCACTTCAATATCATCGATTGGGCTAACTTTATTAGCAACGTGAATAATATTGTCATTGTCAAAACAACGAACAACATGGCCAATGGCATCAGTTTCACGAATATTAGCTAAAAACTTGTTACCTAAACCTTCACCTTTTGAAGCGCCAGCCACTAAGCCTGCAATATCAACAAATTCCATGGTGGTTGCTAACACACGCTCTGGCTTTACTATCTTTGTTAATGCGTCTAAGCGTGGGTCGGGTACAGGCACAACACCCGTATTAGGCTCGATTGTACAAAAGGGGAAGTTTGCTGCCTCAATACCTGCTTTAGTTAACGCATTGAAAAGCGTTGATTTACCTACGTTGGGCAAGCCAACAATACCACATTTAAATCCCATGATGTTTACCTATTATGTTAACGCAATAACCTTTATTGCGCTTTAAAAGAATGTAGACGATTTTGTGCTTTTTTAATGTCGTCTGTTTGCCAAATTTCAAAACAGCGCGCAGCTTCGTCTATCGCTTGGTCAATTAAGTTTTGTTCATTGGCCGGTGCTTTGCCAAGCACATGCCCAGTAACGCGTTCGCGATGACCTGGATGATCAATACCAATGCGTAACCGATAAAATTCTTTGTTATTAGCCAAGCATGAAATGATATCACGTAAGCCGTTGTGGCCACCGTGGCCGCCACCTTGTTTGATTTTACAAACGCCAGGTAACATATCTAGCTCATCGTGAGCAACAAGAATGCTTTCAACAGGAATACGAAAAAAATTGGCTAAAGGTGCTACGGCTTTACCACTACAATTCATAAAAGTAGTAGGAATGAGAAGATGAACTAATTGCCCAGCAATTAACCCCTTACCGTATAGGCCAGCGTATTTTTTTTCTGGCTTTAGTGAAATGTTGTTACGTGCAGCAAGCTCTTGAACGAACCAATCACCAGCATTATGACGGGTTTTACTGTATTCGGAACCTGGATTTCCTAAGCCGACTACTAATTGAATCGCCATTTAATTATTTACTCTTGTTATTAAACTTAAGGTCAATAAATTCAAGTGCATTTAAAACTAAAAAGCTTAAAGGGCATGTTATAAAAACATCTCCCTTTAAGCTTGTTCATCATGAGTAAAGTTAACTATTACTCAGCTGCAGCCTCTTCAGCTGCTTCGCTGTCTGCATTTGGAACTTTAGGAGCGTTCACAGTAACAACGGCTTGATCATGGCTTTCGCCTTTAGCTAATTCGTCAGATGTAACGCCTTTAGGCAAAGTAACATTTGATAAATGTATTGTTTCACCAACAGCTAAATTAGCAACATCAATTTCAATAAACTCAGGAATGTCAGCAGGTAAACATGTAATTGCTATTTCATTCATTAGATGAGCAATTTTGCCACCTAGTTTTTCTGCTGCTTCTTCATTAAGGAAATGAATTGGAGCATTAACTTGCACAACATGGGTTGCATCGATACGTAAAAAATCTAAATGCATTACAAGTTGTTTAAACGGGTGACGTTGCATGTCTTTTAAAAGACACTCAACAGGCTTGCCATCAACGTTGATAGTTAAAACGTGAGAGTAGAATGCTTCTTCTTGTTGAGCACGAAAAACATTTTTGTGCGCTAACGTTAAAGAAACAGGCTCTTGGCCTTCACCGTATAAAATCGCTGGAACTTTGCTCGCGTGACGTAGGCGGCGGCTCGCACCTTTCCCTAAATCTGTACGTACTTCAGCATCCAATGTAAATAAATCAGTCATGGGTTATATCCATTATTTAATAATTAAAGGTCGTTGCTTTTTGCGACCAAAAGCAACCTGTTCCTTTTTTGTCGGTTAATTAGCGATTAACTAGTGAAGCACTATTAGCGAAACACTATTAGTGAGGTACTATCCAAGCGTAATTAGCTAAAAAAGGCGCAGCATGATAACACTCTGATGAATCGAAATCTATTATTTATGTTATTTTTAAAGGTAATACCAATCTCACTAATTATCTGATCATTTTTACTGGTTAAAACAACCAACTACTGCGTTATTTATTTAATAATTAGAACAACTAGTTATTAAAATAAATGCCTTATATTTGGCCATTTTTCCTGCGTATAAAGTAGACCGTCTAATTAATGAAATTGGTATAAGGCTATTATCAGCAAAGGCTTTCGATTCATAACAATAAAAAAAAGCACCTAAGGGTGCTTTTTTTGAATGATATTTGTTGATTAACGCTTAAGCATCAAACATCGCAGAAATAGATTCTTCGTTGCATACTCGACGAATAGCTTCTGACAACATACCACTTAAGGTAAGTTGACGAACTTTACCTAGCGCTTTAATTTCATCTGATAGTGGAATTGAGTCAGTGACAACAACTTCATCAATTACTGAATTTTTTATATTCTCAGCCGCATTACCAGAAAATACTGGATGAGTTGCATAAGCAAATACGCGTTTAGCACCGTGTTCTTTTAATGCTTCTGCCGCTTTTGCCAATGTACCACCAGTATCAATCATATCATCAACGATAAAACAGTCACGTCCTTTAACATCACCAATGATGTGCATTACTTGCGCAATGTTTGCTTTAGGACGACGCTTATCGATAATGGCAAGATCTGCATCATCTAATAATTTAGCTACGGCACGTGCACGAACAACACCGCCAATATCAGGTGAAACTATCACTGGATTTTCAATGTTACGCGCTAACATATCTTCTAATAAGATAGGCGTACCAAAAACGTTATCCACAGGTACATCAAAAAAGCCTTGAATTTGTTCTGCGTGTAAATCAACCGTTAAAACACGGTCAACACCTACACTTGATAAGAAGTCAGCAACAACTTTCGCGGTAATGGGGACACGAGCACTACGAACGCGACGGTCTTGACGAGCATAACCAAAGTAAGGCATAACAGCGGTAATACGTCCAGCTGATGCACGACGTAGCGCATCAATCATCACGATTAGTTCCATTAAGTTATCGTTGGTAGGGGCACATGTTGATTGAATAATAAAAACATCCGCACCACGTACGTTTTCGGTAATTTCAACACTAATTTCACCATCACTAAAACTGCCAATCTTGGCTTCGCCTAAGGTGATGTATAAGCGATTAGCGATTTGTTTGGCCAGTTCAGGGGTGGCATTACCCGCAAAGATCTTCATGTCAGGCACGACGAGTTCCTTAGAAACTTTTGACATTTAAATTACGATACTGAATAAAACGGTGAGTTAAATATCAGCAAATTATTTTATTTTTGCCAGTTTTAATGGCATTTATATTAATTTTATCCGAACTTAATTGTCGTTTACTGCCGCAATTGCAGCATGTAAGGGCGATTGATTTAGTCCTTCGGCTACGAATGATTCTATACCGTTTGGCAGTAAAGATTGTACATAGCACGCGTCTTGTTTGGAGCTAAAACGTGAAAAAATACACGCACCAGTTCCAGTCATCTGTGACGGTGCGTATTCTATCAACCAAGCCAGTAGTTTGGCAACCTCGGGGTAGTTTTTTATTACCCAGGTTTGACAATCATTGTGATAATTTTCTATATCATCATCGCTGTAACGTATAGTGGGCGTATCTCGAGTTAAATCTTTCGCGGTAAAAACACTGGCAGTAGAAATGCTGCAATCGGGTTTAGAAACTAAATACCAATAAGTTTTTGGTGCAGCGGGAGTCAGTTGTTCGCCAATGCCTTGGGCAAATGCGGCAAAACCATGAATGAAAATGGGTACGTCAGCACCCAAGGTTATGCCAAGTTCAGCAAGTTGCTTAATCGTCAGCT
Source organism: Colwellia sp. MB3u-45 (assembly GCF_014077005.1). Taxonomy (GTDB): domain Bacteria; phylum Pseudomonadota; class Gammaproteobacteria; order Enterobacterales; family Alteromonadaceae; genus Cognaticolwellia. The sequence continues at coordinate 433,278 of NZ_JACGVC010000044.1, forward strand.
TTGTTTGCCAAAGTGCATTGAGTGCCAGTAGCACAGTCGCGGCATTTGATGAACCGCCCCCCAAGCCGCCGCCCATAGGTAATAATTTTTCTAACTTAATATCCACCCCTTGCTGACACCCGCTATAGTTTTGCAATAGTCGTGCAGCTTTGATGATTAAATTGTGGTCATTGCTTACGCCGGGAATCGGCGTCAGTAGCGTTATGGCTTTATCTGCTGTGATCCGCAAGGCGATAGTGTCGTGGTAATCCAGAAACTGAAAAACAGTCTCTAGTTGGTGATAACCGTTGTCCATTCTACCGACAATATGTAAAAACAAATTGAGCTTGGCCGGTGACTTAAATACAATAAAGGGCTGCTTATTCACGATAACCTCGTTAAACTTTCCATGAATGAATGACAATTTTTATCCGCAAATCGCCTTGAATAATCGTTAGCTGTTTAGCCAATTGAAATGGGCCAATATGATGATATTTACTGTATTTTATCAACCAGTCTTTATTGTTATAATGACTGGTTAAGGACTGTGGGAGTTGAGTTTTTACATGGTAATCTAGCTTATCTGTAGGTAAAAAAGCTAACCCTTTCAGCCAATGGCTCATGGCACGAGTCGGTAAATCTAAACCGGTAAGTGTATAGATTAAATAGTCTAAATCGGCCGTATTATAAAGATTACCGTCAACTTCTAAAACAAAGTTATCTTGCTGTCGAGTCAGTGCTAATACCTTAATGCCGAATAAGGTTGATAAATTTAACGACTCGGTTTGATCAGCTGCATTTTTTTGCCAATGCAATGACGCACTTTGGCGCTTTTGACTATCGATAAAGGCTATTTTCCCCACTATGGTCCAGCTATTAAGCTGTGATACTTGTTGGTTGCGGGTGGCAATATCTTGGTTTTTTTGATTATTCTCTACAGGTATGTCGTTGATGCTAGAACAAGCACTTAACAGACTGACAAAAAATAGCGTAATGAGTCGTATACTATACATAACATTCCTGAATTGAATGAATTAAATAAGCTTTGCTTATATCAAGAGAAACAACAAATAACAAAAACATATAACTGCATGCTTTCAATTTAAGGTGATCTTACGTAAAATTATCGCGATTTTTTATCTCAGATCATAGGTTTTTTTCAATATCTAACTGATAATTGCGCCAAATAGTCATTACAAGCGTATAATCGGCCGTAAGATAATGGTCATCCGCCGCAGACATTGCCGGGCATTAACATTTTTTGGACTCAATATATTCATATGTCGATAGTTGCATTAGGTATCAATCATAAAACCGCTCCAGTGGCGATTAGGGAAAAAATATCATTTAACCCTGATAACTTGAGTTCGGCTTTGCAGGAACTGATTCATTCAGTAGATTGTAAAGAAGCCGCGATTTTATCTACCTGTAATAGAACCGAGCTTTATATCGTTCAAGAAGGTGATATGACCTTAACCCAAGAGCGTTTAGTGCGTTGGTTAGTACAACACCACAATGTTTCTGCGTCTACCATAACGCCAAGTTTATATTGGCATCAAGATCAACAAGCGGTTAATCATATGATGCGTGTTGCTTGTGGTTTAGATTCTTTGGTATTGGGTGAACCACAAATATTAGGGCAAATGAAACAAGCCTATAAACAAGCTAAAGCGGCGGGTTCAATGGCGTTAGTGATGGACAGGCTTTTTCAACGTACTTTTGGTGTCGCTAAACAAGTGAGAACCGATACCGAAATAGGGGCAAGTGCGGTTTCTGTTGCTTTTGCTGCGGTTAACTTAGCAAAACATATTTTTGCCAGTTTAGATAAAACCCGGGTTCTGCTAGTCGGTGCTGGTGAAACGATTGAATTAGTGGCTAAACACTTATACGAAAATAATGTTGGCCATATTACGGTGGCAAACCGGACCTTAAGTCGGGCTGAAAACATGGCCAAAAAATTTGGTGCCGATGTTATAACGCTCGCACAAATTCCAGAACTGATGTCTAGTGCTGATATTGTCATCAGTTCAACCGGTAGTACTTTGCCCATTATAGGTAAAGGTATGGTGGAAAAGGCTTTAATGAAAAGAAAGCATCGGCCAATGTTTATGGTCGATTTAGCTGTTCCTCGTGATATTGAAGAGCAGGTTTCAGATCTTGAAGACGTATTTCTCTACACCGTTGATGACTTACAAAATATCATTGCAAAAAATTTAAATAATCGCCGCAAAGAAGCGGTATTAGCCGAAGGTATTGTTACTGAACAGTCATCTGTTTTTATGTCATGGTTACGTGGTTTAAATACCCAAGATACAGTAATCTCATATCGTAAACAGTGTTTAGAAAGTCGTGATCAATTGCTTGAAAGAGCCATGCAGCAACTAGCGACAAACAAAAAACCTGAAGCGGTAATTGCTGAACTTGCCACTAAGCTAACCAATAAATTTATGCATGCACCCACCAGTGCCATTCAATCGGCCGCACAAGGTGGAGAGTTAGACCGGCTTATTTACTTACGCGATATTTTTGATATTGACCATCAAGATTAGCCACTGGCTTTAGCTAGTCTTTAATTTAAGCAGGCAATAATTTACCATTCGCTATCTTCACACCCGTTGAAACTCTGAGCTAAGCTCTTTATACTGCTCGCTTGCATACCTATTTAGTATAAATTACCTGCATAGTCGAATATAATGCGCGGGTAATTCATCAATCATTGACTATATAAGATCATTTAATGAATAAATCTGTTTACCAAAAACTTGAGATACTTGTCGAACGCTTTGAAGAAGTACAAGCGTTATTGTCTGATCCTGAAACTATTTCTAATCAAGAAAAGTTTCAGGCATTATCAAAAGAATTTTCACAATTAGAAGTTGTAACCTCAGCCTTTCATCGCTTTCAAGATGCCGAGAATGATTTTGCCGCGGCAGAAGAAATGCTTAAAGATGAAGACCCTGATATGCGTGAAATGGCGCAAGAAGAGTTTAAGTCGGCGAAGAAATTGGTAGAAAAAATGACCGAGGAATTGCAAGTTTTATTACTGCCTCGTGATCCAAAAGACGACAATAACTGTTTTGTTGAAATTCGCGCTGGAGCTGGCGGTGATGAAGCCGCTATTTTTGCTGGTGACTTATTCCGTATGTACAGCCGTTATGCTGAAAAGCAAGGTTGGAAAATCGAATTGATGAACTCCAACGAAAGTGAGCAGGGCGGTTTTAAAGAAATTATTGTTAAAGTTAACGGTGTTGGTGTTTACGGTCAAATGAAGTATGAGTCTGGCGGTCACAGAGTGCAACGTGTGCCTGAAACTGAATCACAAGGGCGTGTGCATACTTCTGCTTGTACTGTGGTTGTGATGCCGGAAATTCCAGAGTCACAAGCCATTGAAATCAATAAAGCTGACTTAAAAGTAGATACTTTCCGTGCCTCTGGTGCGGGTGGACAACACGTCAACAAAACCGACTCAGCTATTCGTATTACCCATATCCCAAGTGGCGTGGCGGTTGAATGTCAAGATCAGCGCTCACAGCACAAAAACCGTGCCCAAGCGATGTCAGTATTACAAGCTCGCTTACAACAAATAGAAGATGAAAAACGCCGAAGTGCAGAAGAGTCTTCTCGTCGTAACTTAGTGGCCAGTGGTGATCGTTCTGAGCGAATTCGTACTTATAACTTCCCACAGGGGCGCATGAGTGATCATCGTATCAACCTGACACTTTATCGTTTAAACGAGATCATGGAAGGTAATTTACACTTAGTACTTGAACCCATTATGCAAGAAAGTCAGGCTGATTTATTAGCAGAGCTTGCCGAGCAACATTAGTGAGTGCATCAGTTGTAGCGCAAAGGTTGTCGGTTGAACACTTATCATCGATGACCTTGGCTAAATTAACCGCCTTTGGGCAACAACTTTTGTTGCCTCACTCAGATAGCAGCAAATTAGATACTGAAATACTCATTTGCTTTGTTATTGAAAAACCGAGAAGTTTTTTATTAACTTGGCCAGAGCATCAGTTATCTACCAGCCAAGCAAAGCAATTTGCTGAACTCATGTTGCGCAGAGTTCAGGGCGAACCTATCGCCTATATTGTTCAACTACGTGAGTTTTGGTCATTACCACTGCAAGTTTCACCGGCGACTTTAATTCCGCGTCCAGATACTGAAGTGCTAGTTGAACTGGTGTTAACTCATCATCAAGCAGTAGAACTAAGTTGTCTAGATTTAGGCACAGGTACGGGGGCTATTGCCTTGGCTTTAGCCTCAGAACGACCTCAATGGCAAATAGAAGCGGTAGATTATAGCGATGAAGCCGTTGCGCTCGCCAAGGTCAACGCCGACAATTTAGCGCTAACACAAGTTAATATTTATCAAAGTGATTGGTTTAATCAGATTGCTGATGATAAGCGCTTTGACATTATTGTCAGCAATCCTCCGTATATTGATGAACATGATTATCACCTTAACGAAGGGGATGTCAGGTATGAGCCTAAAACCGCATTAGTTGCAGGGGATAATGGCTTAGCGGATATTAAAATCATTGCTCACCAAGCACTTAACTTTTTAAAATCGGGTGGCTTTTTGTATATTGAACATGGCTTTGAGCAAAGCAAAATGGTGCAAAAAATTCTAGCCGATTTAGCTTATAGCGAAATCCAAACAATAAAAGATTACAGTCACAATGACCGAGTTACTTGGGCTTGTTACTCTGCATAAAGCACAAAACTAAAAAATAAACTTAACGGAGTTCATCATGCTTAAAAATTTACATATGACCATTGCGGTGATCAGTGTTTTACTTTTTACTTTTCGTTTTGCCTTAACCTTAGCTAATTCAAATAAATTAACCTTGAAATGGTTGAAAATTGCCCCACATATTATCGATACCTTATTACTGGGTCTTGGGGTCGCGTTATCGATTCAGCTAGCGATAAATCCAGTAGAACAACTCTGGTTTGCCGAAAAACTGTTTGCCGTGTTTGCTTATATTTTTACCGGTTACTACACCCTGAAATTGGCGCGAAATCGCGCTATGCAAATTATTGGCTTTTTGGGCGCAATAGGCTGGGTAATGCTGATTGTTCGTCTAGCCATAAGCAAGGAGTCCGTATTTTTAGCTGGCTTATAAACGGCTAAAATCATGACCAAATTCATTAAGTTAGTTACCACTCAGAGCTTGTTAGCGGTTTGAGAACAAGTTTGATTTCTTGCATATAGAATATGCTATATGCAGGGAATTATAGGAAGTTATAGGCGGTTATCGAAGCGCTGTAAACTCCCAAGGGTGAGTTGAAAAAGCTGGCAGCCTGCGTTATTGATTTTGAAAATGGAATAACCATTCTCTCTAACCAATGCCTTGTTTCTAAGCTTTTAAATCTCGCTAAGTGGCAAGAAACTTATTGGCATTGGTATAAGTATTAAACACTAATAGAGTATGCATGAACGATTTATTGTTATCAGAAATTAAATCTGAAGAAAATGAACTATTACAAACTTTTTTATTAATAGAAGAGTTTATTTTTGGCAAAAAAACGGCTGTTCAAACTGAACTGGATGACCTAGTGGGTTATTGCCAAGGTGAAACTGATGAAATTAAAGATCCCATTGAACGTGCTGAGGTATTGATTAATGCCTTGTTTATTGATCAACTTTTTATTGATAAACAGCAACAAAATTGGCCAGTAATGTCATATCAGGTGTCATCAGCGTTAACGCATAAACTGGTTTCACCTATCTTAAAATCGGTACTTATTGCCTATGTAGCCAATGCTTGTGATTGTCAGACTGACATTGTTTTTGTACCAGAAAAAGCCATGTTAAGAATTATTTGTGATGACAGTTACGCCATTATTCTTGATCCCGTTACCGGCGAGTCGTTAAATTGGCACGAGCTTGATACTCGCATGAGTGAAATTTCAGGTGACCCATTTGAAGTCACGCTAGATATAATGAAACAAGAAAGCCTAGTGCTTGAACATATCACGAGTCTAAAAGCGGCTTTTATACGAGAACAGGCTTACGATAACGCACTCAAATGTGTGGATATGCTATTGGCACTTAATCCAAATGATCCCTTTGAACGTCGCGACCGTGGCTTTTTATTACATCAACTTGATTGTTTTAAAGTCGCCTATGATGATTACCAATACTTTGTTGAGCAATGCCCCAAAGATCCTGCGGCGCAGCTATTAAAACTACAGTTAGATAAAATTTCAATTGCAGATACCATATTGCATTAACAAAACTTACCGGTTAAAAAGTCGGCTTAAGCGTCATTTATAAGAATAATAACAATAATAATACCGTAACTTGAAAAATCATAAGGATAAGTAATGCAAGATTCAGTCGTGGCTAGCATGCCATTGATCACCAACGACGCAACAGTACTTGGAATTCTAGCGCTAATTTTAGGCTTTGTTTTCTATACCTCAAGCAGCAGTAACCCCGCTTGTCGCTCATTTTATAAGTATGTGCCCGCACTGTTAATGTGCTATTTGTTACCATCGCTTTTAAATACTTTTGGTATTGTTAGTGCTGAAGTCAGTCAAGTTGATGAAGTGGCAAAATATTATTTATTACCCGCTTGTTTAGTCTTATTGACGCTTAGTATCGACATTAAAGCTATTGCTGGCTTGGGTAGTAAAGCCATTATTATGTTTTTAACCGGTACCGTTGGCGTAATCATAGGTGGGCCAATAGCATTATTAATTGTTTCAGCGGTATGGCCCGAGTTAATTGGGGTTTCAGGCCCAGACGCGGTATGGCGAGGTATGGCAGCGCTGGCGGGAAGTTGGATTGGCGGCGGCGCAAATATGCTTGCTATGAAAGAAATTTACGGTGCTGATGGTAAAATATTCACCATTATGGTGACGGTAGATATTGTTGTTGCCAATATTTGGATGGCCATTTTGCTTTATATGGCGGCGAACCATAAGCGCATTGATGCAAAAAATGGTGCAGATACTTCAAGCATTGATCGATTGATTGAAAAAGTTGAAGCCGAAACCAAAGAAAATTCAAAACAACCTGAACTAAAAGATTATATGCTCATTTTAGCCGTTGGCTTTGGTGCTGCCGGTTTGGCACATTTAGCGGCTGATTACTTAGTACCCTTTTTTCAAAACAGCTATCCTGAGTTAAAGAAATTTAGCTTGCACAGTAAATTATTTTGGATCATCGTATTAGTGACCACTATCGGTTTAGCACTTTCCTTTACTAAAGTCAGAAAACTAGAGGCGGTAGGAGCCTCAAAGGTAGGTAGTAGTTTTCTTTATATTTTAGTCGCTACTATTGGTTTGCATATGGATATTACGCAAATTGTTGAAGCGCCTAAATATATGGTGATTGGCTTAATATGGATGGCCGTGCACATAGGCTTATTATTTGCAATACGTAAGTACATTAAAGCTCCGGTATTTTATTTAGCTGTGGGTAGTAAAGCTAATATTGGCGGCGCAGCATCGGCACCCGTTATTGCCTCGGCATTTCATCCGTCATTAGCACCTGTTGGGGTTTTGTTAGCCGTTTTTGGTTATGCATTAGGCACTTATATGGCATGGTTATGTGGCCAGTTGTTAAGAATTATTGGCAGCTAGAATCGCCGCTAATCTATAGATAAATATTGGAAATATTATGACAAAGCAATTAATTACACTGGGCGATATTGATATCGCCAACGATAAACCTTTCGTATTATTTGGTGGTATGAATGTGCTGGAGTCGAGAGACTTAGCCATGACCATTGCCGAGCACTATGTTGAAGTAACCCAAAAACTCAATATTCCTTTTGTATTTAAGGCCTCATTTGATAAAGCTAACCGTTCGTCGGTTAGCGCATATCGTGGCCCTGGTTTGGACGAAGGCTTAAAGATTTTTCAAGAAATTAAGTCGACATTTAATGTCCCGATTATTACTGACGTACATGAACCTTATCAAGCTGGACCTGTTGCGGAAGTGGCTGATATTATTCAGTTACCTGCGTTTCTTGCACGTCAAACTGATTTGGTGGTTGCCATGGCAAAAACCGGTGCGATTATTAACGTGAAAAAGCCACAATTTTTGGCTGCCCATGAAATGCGTCATATCATCAATAAGTTTGCCGAAGCCGGTAACGAAGACATTATTCTTTGCGAGCGTGGTAGTTGCTTTGGTTACAATAACTTAATTGTTGATATGTTAGCCATGGATGAGATGAAAAGCTATGCGCCCGTTATGTTTGACGCCACGCATGCCTTGCAACGTCCAGGTGGTAGAGAAGACTCAGCTGACGGCAGACGTGCACAAGCGGCGCAATTAGCCCGTAGTGGTATGGCTATTGGTATTGCAGGCTTATTTATTGAGTCGCACCCTGATCCATTAAACGCAAAGTGCGATGGCCCTTGCGCGTTACCCTTAGATAAACTTGAACCTTATTTAGCACAAATGAAAGCGTTAGACGAGTTAGTTAAAGGCTTTGAACCGCTCATTACAGGGTAGATACTTCAACTTAGATATACGGCTTAGCTTATATGGTTTTTATAGTCGCGCTAGGTTAATTAGCTATTGTTGAGCTTACTAAGTTAGTAGCAATTGCCAGTAACTACTTTTAGTCACAACAACACATCGTTTACTCAACATATTGACTACAAATAAAAAGGGCGCTATTAAGCGCCCTTTTTCTATATGAGTAGTGCCATGATTAAGGGTTATTTCAAGTGGTGGAAGTCAATATCTTCAATATTTTTACCCGCTTCAGGGTCGTTAAACACCGCTTCATCAAATTGATCTTCAGACTTACCGACAATAATCGTTACCATGCTATCACCCGTCACGTTAACCGCGGTACGTGTCATATCTAGTAAGCGGTCTACACCAATAATTAGCGCAATGCCTTCAACAGGTAAACCGACTTGCTCTAGCACCATAGCTAACATAATTAAGCCAACACCGGGAACACCCGCCGTGCCAATTGATGCTAATGTCGCTGTTAATATCACCATTAAATAATCAGTAAGCGTTAAGTCTTGGCTAAATACTTGTGCAATAAATACCGTAGCAACACCTTGCATAATTGCCGTACCGTCCATATTAATGGTGGCACCTAATGGCACAGTAAATGAAGCAATAGAGTTCTTAACTCCCATTTTCTTTGTTGTTGTCTCTAAGGTAATGGGTAAAGTTGCATTACTGCTTGAGGTTGAAAATGCAAAAATAGCGGTATCACGCATTTTCTTTAAAAAGATTAATGGATTTAAGCCAGTAAATAACTTAAGTAAAACAGGATAAGTGATAAAGGCATGCAGTAATAATGCAAAAAGCACCACAAAGAAATACCCCAACAAATTGCCAAAGGTACTTAACGACACGTCAGTAAATAAGCCGGCTAATAAACAAAATACACCATAGGGCGCAATGTTCATCAAGATAGTAACAAGGCGCATAATTACAACACTCATATCTTCAAAAAGTGCAGCAACACGCTCGCCCGGTTTACCAGAAAGTGCAATGGCGATACCAAATAATAAAGCAAAAATAATAACTTGCAGCATGTTGCCCTGAGCAAATGAGGCAAATGGATTACTTGGGAACATTTGAATAAGGGTTTGAGCAAGTGAAGGGGCTTCTCGACTGGTAAAGGTTGTACCCGCTGTCATATTTACACCTTCACCAGGGCTAACAAGTAAAGCTAAACCCATAGCAAAGCTAATCGCAATAGCCGTTGTGAGTAAATATAAGCCTATAGACTTACCACCGATGCGACCTAGCTTAGTGGTATCTTTTAGTGAGCAAGTGCCGCAAATTAACGAAACGAACACTAAAGGTACGACCAACATCTGTAAACTAGAAATAAATACTTGGCCAATAACTTCAAAAACACCATCAACTAAAAAGCCGCGGACTGAAAAATCAAAGAGGTATAGAGGAATAACGAAATCAGAGCCATCAGGCATCAACCATTGTAAAATTGTGCCAGTGAGGATACCCGCAATCATACCGGTAACAATTCGAGCAGTTAAACTTGCTTGCTTTTTTTCAGCCATATTTTTCTTATTTTATTGAGCGATGCCTTATTATGTTGTTGCGACGAGCAGAAATCAAATGATTAAAGCATAGGGCTACTGATTTTAGGCGATTATTTTTACTGCTGGTTTTTTTGCTCTTTAATTAAGCTAAGTAGGTAAAAGGTAATGATTGGCGTTAATATGCGATGTTACGAGATTAACTACAAAAAAAAATTTTTATGGTGCGTATGTTAAGTTGTTTAACTTTTCTTATTGTATCCACTTTGCTTGAAAAATTGCCTAGCTGCCTAACTCGCTACTTGGGACTTGTCTCAATAAAAAATAGCATTCCGTCTGATTTAATTGGCGTAAATTTAATAAATAATCCCCTGAAAACCACCAGTTCTAGATAAATTATATTTTTATGTGAATCATTGTCTTTTTTTGCGATAATTCGGTTATTATCGAGTTAACTTAATAAAAAATATAGGGAGATCCTTTTTATGGCGCTATTTCAACGTCTTAGTTTAGTTTTAATATTTGCACTATTAGTCGGTTGTGGAGGTAGTGCTGGTGGATTTGACGAAACCCCAGATGGCAGCGATGGTAGTACACCAGACGCTATAACTATTACTTTAGCTATTTCGGATAATAATCTTACTCAAGCGACACCACAAACGCTTACAGTAAATGTCATGCAAGGTAGTACACCGCTATCTGATAAATTAGTCACATTTACAGTTAGTAATACAGATTTGGCAAGTTTTAGTACTGATGTCAATACGAGTAGTACTGATGCAGATGGAAACGCTGAAATAGGTTTACTTGCCGGTGCAAGTAGCGGTGACGGTTCAGTCACTGCTAACATCGACGGTATTGATTCAAACTCTGTAACGTTTAAAAGTGCAGGTGATGGCTCAGAAGAAGTCGGAAATGCATTAACCATTACTAGTTTTACTAATAGCACCTCGATTTCTAATGCCAATCCTGCCAATATTATTATTCATTTTGAAGCCGCTAATGGTATTGATTTGAGTAATGAAGTGATCACCTTTACTTCCACTTTAGGTTTGCTTGACCCTAAGACAGGTACGGTACTGACCAACAGTACGGGTGATGCAACCATCACACTTTCTACAGGGACAGTCCGTGGTGCGGGAGTCTTAACGGCTAGCTCTAATGCCGGTGATGCAGTAACGCAAGGTTTTTTTACCGAAGGTGACGGCTCAGAAGAAGACGGAAATGCATTAACCATTACTAGTTTTACTAATAGCACCTCGATTTCTAATGCCAATCCTGCCAATATTATTACTCATTTTGAAGCGGCTAATGGTACTGATTTAAGTAATGAAGTCATTACTTTTTCCTCAACTTTAGGTGTATTGGATCCCATTACGGGTACGGTACTGACTAACAGTACGGGTGACGCAACGATTACACTTTTTGCTGGTACAGTTCGTGGTGCAGGTGTATTAACAGTTAGCTCCAGTGCGGGCGATGTGGTTACACAAGGTTTCTTTTCTGAAGGTAATAGTGTTGGATCAGGTGTCAATATAAGCTTAGCTTTAACCGATAGTGAAGGTAATGAGGTTGAACAAATAAGCAGTATCTCTTCGGGTAAACTAATTGCAACCGTTACTGGGGTAAACAAAGCGGTTATTGTTACTTTTACAACTGACCTAGGCACTATTCCCATTCAAACAGCAATCGCAACAACAGGTAGTGATTATATTGCAACTGTTGATCTATTAGCAGGTAATTCACTAGGCGCTGGTACCGTGATAGCACAATTAGCATCAGGTGAATCAGAGCAGTTAGTTTTTTCAATTGGCGCATCTTCTCTTGGCATGGGTAATGCCATTGATGGCGTTACGGGTTTACCTGATGGTTTAATTGCTGTGCCAGCTGGTGTTATTTCTGCTGGTGCTACTGCTGGTTTGTCTGTGAGCATTTGGGACGTCTCTAATGCTTCAGCGAGTACACCTGCGACATTATTTACCACAGAAACTGTTGAAGTTAGTTTTACTTCAGGTTGTAGTGACCTATCTGTAACAACAGCCAATATTGATTCCCCTGTTGCAACTATAGCGGGTATTGCTCAAAGCACTTATTTAGCCCAAGGCTGTCAGGGACCTGATATTGTTACTGCAACGGCTAATGCTGGAGGAACAGTTTTATCTGCCACAGGAACGGTGACAATTAGTTCCCCGGATTCTGGCAGTATTGAATTTATTTCTGCAACACCAGAAAATATTAGTTTGAAAGGTGTTGGTGGTATCGAAAGCTCAACAGTTGTCTTTAAAGTAAGAGATACCAACGGTAATGTTGTTGCTAATAAAGACGTTGGTTTTTCTTTAAATACTGAAGTTGGAGGTATTGGCTGGAGCCCAAAATTTGCCAAAACTGATAGTAATGGTTTGGTTCAAACGGTTGTCAATTCAGGCACAGTACATACTAGTGTTCGGGTTAGAGCTGAGTTAAATGAAGATGCATCAATTTTTACACAATCTAACCTGTTAGTTATTTCAACCGGTATTCCAGATCAAGACAGTTTTAGTTTATCTGCCAGTGTCTTTAATCCAGAAGCTTGGAATATCGATGGCACTGAAGTAACCATTACAGCAAGGTTAGCGGATGCATTCAATAACCCGGCACCTGATGGGACTGCGGTTTCTTTCACCACCGAAGGTGGTGCAATAGAAGATTCTTGTGTGACTACTAATGGTGTATGTGAAGTTACATGGACAAGCCAAAATGTTAGGCCGGCAGGTCAAGAGTTAGGTGAAGCTAATAATGGACCGACATTAGTTAAAAGTACTGCAGATATTAGTAAAGGTTTTGATTTTACAGGCAAGACAATCAGCTTTACTGTTTCGACTTCAGAGAGTACAGATACTATAACGCTTAACAAAGATTATGCATCTAGAGCTATATTACTTGCTGCAGTTAATACTTCGTTGGCAGATTCAGACGTTAAAGCTGTATCAGGCTTTGAAGACTTGTTTGAACTTATATCGCCAGCAGGTTTAGATATTACCATCGAAGACACCTCAAGCGGCTCGGTAACAACTTTCGATGTTTTAGGTATAACTGACGGCACTACTTATTATAATGATGCTACTCAAGTACTAGGGTTAAATATCATTACAGGTGGTAAAGATTTCTCTGTTAATGATATTAAATTTAAGGTTATAACTACTGATGGTGAGGATATAGTGACCTTAAACACTGATCTTACAAGTACTGCTGATTTAGTTAACAAAGTTAATGATGAACTTGTAACCTCATCTGTTGTTGCATCTGAATTTATGTATGCTGGAAGTGCTTATTTGCTGTTGACTTCAGATACTCGTTTAGATATAAAAATTACAGATGATGCTGGTACTAATACTACTTTTGCAGAATTAGGAATTGCTAATGGTACAACTTTCGCTTCGAGAATTAACAATTCTTCACCTAGTAGCCAAAATTTTATGGGACAAAAGTACGGTGGACGAGCGACGATTTCTGCAACGGCGATAGGTGAGGAGTCATTTCCAGACTTTAATGGTAATGGCCTTTACGACAACAGCGAAAAAAATGCATTTTTGGGCCTTAACGGTAACTCAGGGCTGGATGTCAATGGCACCCGTTATGATTTAGCAGAGTCATTTGTCGATTACAACGAAGATGGTATTTATAACCCAGATCCAACAGTACCTGATGGTGAAAGAGCTGGCGGTGAAACTGGTGGTGAACAAGAAAAGTTTGATGATTTTAATTCAAGCGGCGATTTTGATTTAGAAGATAAGCAATATAATGGCTCATTATGTGGTGATGCTGATAATTGCTCTCCTGAAAAGTCAATTAATGTTCGGGGTTCAGTTGTGCTAGTTATGTCGGGTAGTAATCCAAGATTTGTTACAACTTATCCTACTAATGGTGAAAGCATTGATATAGTTCAAGATGGTACTGTGGCAGCAGCAGTAACTATTTCAGATTTTCATAATCAACCTATGCCAGCAGGTACAGTAGTCACTTTTGATGCGGCTGTAGGTACACCTATAGGTGTACCTTCAGGTGGCTATGAATGGCCTAATACTAACTTTAACGGTGGTAGCGTATTTACTGTCACTATTGAAGGGGTAAAAGATAAGGACATTAGTGGTCCACTTGTGGTTACCGTGACAACACTGTTGGGGGTTGCTACCTCCTATACTGTTGCTACTATAAATATAACGTCGTTTTAAATATATAAGGCATAATAAAAAAGGCTCCAGTAGGAGCCTTTTTTATTAACTTGATGCTGAGCCAGCGTTATTTAAGATAAATTATTTATTCATCTCTTCAATCAAGAAAGCTGAAATTTCTGCACCTGCAGCCAGGGTTTTATCACGGCTGACTTCACCTAAGCCAGTGCTGTCAGTAAATGGTGCAATTTCCATCATGTCGGCACCGGTAATTGGATACTGAGCGGCGATAGCGCGCAATATTTGCATTGACTCGTTGGGTGATAAGCCATCTGGCTCTGGTGTGCCTGTTGCTGCTGCATAGGTTTCATCGAGTGCGTCAATATCATAGCTAACATAAATCTCATCGATGTTATCGGCTTTTAATTGCTTGATTATTTTTTCAATAATCGCTTCCACGCCTTGCTCTTTAAGTTCATGTGCCCAATGTTGTTTAACGCCAAAAGTGCTTTCCCAATGTGCTTTAGGCTTGCCACTTGAACGAATGCCGATTTGAATTAAATCACGACGTTCAGTTAAGTCGTCTAAGATGTGTGTGCACCACGAGCCAAAGCACAAGTCGATACCTAAACGTTCAACCAATAAATCGGTATGGGCGTCAAAGTGAATAATAGCCGCACGTATGCCTTGTTTTTTCTTTGCTTGTAAATAGGCTTTTGCTAATGGGTAACTAACAGAATGATCACCGCCAATACCAAATATGCCTTTGTTAGGAAATTCAGCATAAAAGTCGTGTAATACATCTTCTGTGATTGATAACGGGCTAACAGGAAACTCGCTATTCTGATCTTGATAAAGCGCTTTTCGACAATTGGCAATGGTTGCTTCATTAAGATATTTATCATGTAACAAATGCGGAATAACGCGCACGTCGCCTAAATCAAAGGCATTTAAATCAGGGTATTGTTCTAACAATGTTGAGCGAACAAATAAAGGTCCCCAGTTAGCACCACGCAAAATTCCACCACCACAGTCTGAAGCAATGCCGAGAATAACCGCATTAGTCGACTGTGGCAGTTTTTCAATACTTTGCTGCCATAGTGACTCTATATCGTTTGATTGGCCAAATAAGGCTTTATGCAAACGCTCTTTACGCTCTTTGGCAGTGTTGACGGTAAAAACGCCGTTTCCTGGTGGACATAAGCACTGGTTGATTTTATTTTTAAATGTTGACCATGAAGTTGTCATGTATATTCTCTTCCTATTAAAAGGTATTGAAATTCACTTAAATGAACGCAAACTACCTGGAGTGATTGTAAAAAATTGTTAATACTGGCCATAAAGTGCAGTTATTTCGCTTTCAGCCCTTAAATTTTGCTAAAAAGTCGATTATGATGGCGCCGAAAAGTTCGCGTCATTATAGCTAAAAGTTGTAAAAAGGCATATATATAAAATTTTTTGCTTGTCAGCTTGCTAATTTACAGATATATCTAATAGTAATTTCAGTCTCAAATTTAATTTTACGTCTCAGTTTTATTCACGAAGGCAATTTTTTCTTAATGTTTTGCTCGCGCAATATTAAGTCATTCAATGCAAATAACTGTGACGCAACTGACATCGTCAGCTTAGTAGGAATATAAAATAATATGGCAAAATCTCTGGTAATTGTGGAATCGCCAGCCAAAGCGAAAACAATTAACAAGTACCTTGGTAAAGATTTTATTGTTAAATCTAGTGTGGGTCACGTTCGTGATCTACCGCATAGTAGCACGGGTAAAAAAGTAGCGGCAAAATCTCCTGCTGAAGTAAGAAAAATGGCGCCTGCGGCGAAAGCTAAATATAAAGCTAAACGCGACAAACTCGCATTAGTTAATCGTATGGGTATTGATCCTGATAACGACTGGGCTGCGAATTATCAAATATTGGAAGGCAAAGAAAAAGTTGTTGCTGAATTAATCAAACTTGCCAGTACCGCAGATACTATCTATCTCGCAACCGATTTGGATAGAGAGGGTGAGGCAATAGCATGGCACTTAAAAGAAATTATTGGTGGCGATGACGCTAAATTTAAGCGCGTAGTTTTCAACGAAATTACTGAAAACGCCATTCAACAAGCGTTTTCTGCACCAGGCGAATTAAGCATGCCTGGGGTTAATGCCCAACAAGCACGACGTTTTCTCGATCGTGTTGTTGGCTTTATGGTCAGCCCATTATTGTGGAAAAAAGTAGCTCGAGGTTTATCAGCTGGTCGTGTGCAATCGGTTGCCGTTAAACTTGTCGTGGAAAAAGAGCGTGAAATTAAAGCTTTTGATCCAAAAGAATATTGGGAAGTTAGTGCCGATACGCAAACCTCTACAGGTAGCGACTTTGCATTAGATGTTACTCATGACCATGGCAAAGCTTTTAAGCCAACCAACGAAGCCGATACGAACAAAGCGTTAACTGTCTTAAAATCATCGGCTTATACAGTAAGTAAACGTGAAGACAAACCGTCAAAAAGTACGCCGTCAGCACCCTTTATTACTTCAACATTGCAACAGGCGGCTAGTACTAAATTAGGCTTTGGTGTTAAACGTACTATGGGGCTTGCGCAACGTTTATACGAAGCGGGTCATATTACTTATATGCGTACCGACTCGACCAATTTAAGTAAAGATGCGGTTGAAACTTGTCGAGGTTATATTACTGATAATTTTGGTGAAAATTATTTACCAGAAAATGCGAAAGTTTATACCAGTAAAGGTAATGCTCAAGAAGCGCATGAGGCTATTCGTCCATCAAACGTTAAGCTTGAAGCGGCTTTTATCACTGATGTTGATGCGGACGCGAAAAAGTTATACGAATTAATTTGGCGCCAATTTGTGGCTTGTCAAATGACGGCAGCACGTTACACGGTAAGTACCATTACCGTTGATGCTTCTGGCTTTGATTTAAAAGCGAAAGGGCGTGTAATGCAATTTGACGGTTGGACACGTGTTCACCCGCAACTATCAAAAGGTGATGACACCCATTTACCTGATTTAGCCGTAGGTGAAGTATTAACACTTCAACAGTTAAATCCATCGCAAAACTTTACTAAGCCACCAGCGCGTTTTGGTGAAGCATCGTTAGTTAAAGAGTTAGAAAAACGTTCAATTGGTCGTCCTTCGACTTATGCGTCAATTATTTCTACCATTCAAGATCGTGGTTATGTGCGCTTAGATAAAAAACGCTTTTATGCCGAAAAAATGGGTGAAATTGTTACCGATAGCTTATCGGGTAGCTTTAAAAAATTAATGAATTATGACTTCACTGCCAATATGGAGCAGGAGTTAGATGAAGTTGCTGAAGGTAAAAGTAACTGGAAAGATGTATTAAACGGCTTCTATAAAAGCTTTACCGAACAGCTAGAACTTGCCGACACGCCTTCTGAGGAAGGTGGTATGCGTAATAACGAACCAATTGTAACCGATATTGATTGCCCAACCTGTGGTCGTAAAATGGGTATTAGAACTGGCTCAACGGGTGTGTTTTTAGGCTGTTCTGGCTATGCATTACCACCGAAAGAGCGTTGTACTACTACCATGAACTTAACGCCTGGTGAAGAAGCGGTTAGTGTCTTAGCTGAAGATCAAGAAACCGAAGCGTTACGTGCTATGCACCGTTGTGAGAAATGTGGCACGGCGATGGACAGTTACCTGATTGACGAAACACGCAAATTGCATGTTTGTGGTAATAATCCAGTATGTGACGGCCTAGAATTAGAAACAGGTGAGTTTAAACTTAAAGGTTACGACGGACCTATTTTAGCATGTGACCGTTGTGATGCTGAAATGGAGTTAAAATCAGGCCGTTTTGGTAAGTATTTTGATTGTACTAACAGCGAGTGTAAAAACACCCGTAAGTTATTAGCCAGTGGCGAAGCTGCGCCACCCAAAGAAGACCCAGTACAATTACCTGAATTAGCATGTGAAAAGTCTGAAGCACACTTTGTGTTACGTGATGGCGCAGCCGGTATCTTTTTAGCGGCCAATACCTTCCCTAAATCACGGGAAACACGAGCACCTAAAGTTGCTGAGCTAGCGCGTTTTCGCGATAGAATTTCAGAGAAATTCTATTACCTAGCCGATGCACCAGCGCAAGATCCAGAAGGCAACTTAGCGGTTGTTCGTTATAGTCGAAAAACTAAGTCACAATATGTTATGACTGAAGTTGAAGGCAAAGCAACGGGTTGGAATGCTAAGTATGTTGATGATAAGTGGGTTGAAGAACTCGCTAAGAAAAAAGTAGTAAAAGCCAAAGCAAAACCTAAAGCTAAAGCTAAGCCTAAGGCGAAAAAAACAGCCTAAATAGATAACTGCTCTACTTCAAAATGCTGAAACTGTATCTTGAAGTAGAATAGGGCAGTAATGTTACAAAAAAAAAGCGCTCTAAGAGCGCTTTTTTTTATGTTCACGATAAACACTCAGTTTGAGCTTGTAAGCGTTTTTTTGTGCTAGAAAAAACTAAGTTCCAAAATCCTTGCCGGCAATGCCGTGTTCATATGGCGGTTCATCGCCATCTCAGTAATTGCTCCTGCATTACTTTAATGACTAACATCTCTATAAAAAAATAGCTTCACGGCATTCGTACATTCATGTGCGTTAATGTGAAAAAAACGGCGATGTCAAAAACAATGTCGAGTTTCAACAGCTTTTCATTATTATCAGTGATAAAATCTGTTTTATTTTATCAAAGATTTATTATGGCGATTAATTGGTTCCCGGGGCATATGCATAAAGCCCAAAGAGAAATTAAAGAAATTTTACCGCAAATTGATGTGGTGATTGAAGTTTGTGATGCGCGTTTACCTTTTAGTAGCGAAAACCCCATGATCACTGAAATTCGTGGTGATAAACCATTAATTAAAATTTTAAATAAATCAGACTTAGCTGACCCAAAAGTCACCGAGTTATGGCTGAACTATTTAGAGTCTCAGCATAACGTAAAAGCGATTGCATTAACCACAGAGTCGCCATCAGTTGCCAAGACGCTTCCCAACTTAATTCGAAAATTAGCCGCTAATAAAGATGAAGCTGGTAAGCAAATTAATGCCGTTATCATGGGGATCCCTAATGTGGGGAAATCTACCTTGATTAACACCCTAGTCGGTAAAGCTAAGGCTAAAGTTGGTAATGAACCTGCGGTAACCAAAGGTCAGCAAAGAATACGTTTAGATGAAGGTTTATATTTATATGACACCCCAGGTATGCTTTGGCCGAAAATAGTCAATGAAAATAGTGGTTATCGTTTAGCGATCACCAGCGCAGTGAAAGATACCGCATTCGACCATGAAGAAATTGCTTGTTTTGCCGCTGAATATTTATTAGCGGCTTACCCTGAGCGTTTAAAAGAGCGTTATGCCATTGAAGAGCTGCCAGCACAAGAAGTTGAGTTAATTGAAGCGATTGGCAAACGTCGTGGTTGCGTTAAAAGCGGTGGACACATTGACTTTCACAAAGCGTCTGAAATATTAATTAATGAAATTCGCGATAAAACCTTAGGCGGCATATCCTTTGAAACGCCAGAAATGGTGATAGCAGAGGTGGTGCATTTTGATAAGGTTGAAGCAGACAAAGTTGCTGCCAGAGAAGCCAAAAAACTCGCCAGAGGCCGAGGTCGCCGCAATAAACGTTAGTATTAACTAAGCTTGTCACTAAGCTTAGCATTAAAAATTTAGTGATAAGTTTAATCAGTAAGTTTAGTTATAAGATTAAGATAAGGTAGCAATATGAGTGAGCAATTTAAATTACATCCACAATTAGCCAATGACTGCTTTGTTATGGCTGATTTTCCACTTTCTCGTTTATTACTGTGTAATGACAGTGCTTACCCTTGGTTCATTTTAGTGCCAAAAGTCGATGGTATTCAGGATATATATCAACTTGATTGGCAACAACAGCAACAGCTATTAAATGAATCAAGCATGCTAAGTGAAGTGCTGATGCAAGAATTTAAAGGTGACAAAATGAATGTGGCAGCCTTAGGCAATGTAGTATCACAGTTGCATTTACACCACATAGTGCGTTATGAAAAAGATGCCTGTTGGCCAAAGCCTATTTGGGGGCAGCAAGCGCTAACACCTTATACAGATAGCGAACTAGACGTTATCAAAAGTCGCATAATACCTAAATTATCAGCCATATTGTTATCTGATAACTAAGTTTCAATATAGCTTAGCTTTAATATAACTAAGTTTTAAAATAACGAAGCCTTAATACTCAGTGTATTAAGGCTTCTTGTATTTATCCGCTATATTTCAAGAGACAAACCAGTATTTGAAGTGCAGCGGGTATAATCGTGCAAGCCTAAATCAGCTTAACTAAGCTATACAGGTTTTTTTTGCAACAGACGATTGCTTCATCATGGCAAGAGACTGGCTCAAATCTGCAATTAAGTCATCAACATTTTCAAGACCAACTGATATTCTAATTAAACTATCACTGATACCGGCGGCTAAACGTTCTTCTTGAGTATAAGGTGAATGTGTCATCGAGGCAGGATGTTGAATAAGAGACTCTGCATCGCCTAAACTGACGGCAATTGAAAACAACTGCATACGGTTAATAAAGTCACTACCACCGGCTAAATCACTATCAATTTCAAAAGCAATAACACCGCCAGCTGCTTTCATTTGCGAGCCGATAAATTTATGTCCTGGGTGGCTTTTTAGGCCAGGGTAATAAACGTGCGTGACTTGCTGATTACTTTCTAGAAATTTCGCTATTTTTTCAGCGTTACTGCAATGGCGTTCCATACGAATAGGTAAGGTTTTAAGGCCTCGCATGATCAACCAGGCATCATGTGGACTCATGGTTGCGCCAATATCTTTGAGTACCGTCATTTTTATCATCATGATCATTTCACTAGTACCACAAATAATACCAGCAACCACATCACCATGACCGTTTAAATATTTTGTTGCGCTATGCACTACTATATCTATGCCATACTTTCCCGGTTGCTGTAATACTGGCGTTAAAAAGGTGTTATCGACGATAGAAATAATATTGTGTTTTTGCGCTATTTCACCAATCATAGCTAAGTCGTATACCGCTAAGTTTGGATTTACCGGTGTTTCTAAAAAGATGACTTTTGTATTGGGTTTTATGGCCGCTTCAATTTCTGCAGGGTTTGCCATATCAACAAAGCTAACTTCAATGCCCCATCGGGTAAGTTGATGATTCATTAACGCAAATGAACAACCATAAACCGCTTTTGATGAAATTAAATGATCGCCACAAGATAAATTACTCAATAAAGCGCCAGAGACAGCGCCCATGCCAGTAGCCGTAGCAGCCGCGTCTTCCATGCCTTCCATTGCGGCTACTCGCATTTCTAATTGTCGAGTTGTTGGGTTGCCTAAGCGACTATATATGTAGCCTTCAGCTTCGCCTGCAAACCTATCAGCGCCTTGTTGTGCATTGTCGAAGATAAAAGTAGAGGTTTGATAAAGTGGCGTAGCTAATGAACCAAATTGTTCGTCATTAATACGGCCTGAATGAATCGCTTGAGTTTCAATATGTTTACTTTCTGACATGGGATACCTTTATCTATGGGAGAATTATTATTGTTAGCTGTAAGTCAGTCACTTATTAATAGTTATTTAGCAATTATACTGCCATCTTTTTATTTTATTATTTATCAGTAACTTATGTTTTTTGCATTAGATTTAACAAGTAGCTTGTAATATTATTATTACAAGCTACTTGTGGCTAATAAAGATAGTGAGTTAAAATATGGAAGAAAGCTTTGTTAGCTATAGCTTTGCTTGAATTTTGTCTTTTGTAATAAATTAATTACAGTGTAATATTATTATTACAACACTAAGAATAGTATGGTATTGATGAGGAGTTTATGTGCGAATAGAAATAAAATCTGAAGACCGAATGGGTATTAGCCAAGAAATATTGGCAACTTTTACTGGTTTGGCGCTAGACATTCAAGCAATGGAAGTAAGCTCACAATTTATATTTGTGCATTTGGCCAAAAGTGCCATTAGTTTTAATAAAGTAAAAAAAGCATTAATGAGCGTTGCCGGAGTTGATCACTGTCGGGCAGTGGATTTATTACCCTCAGAAAGTCGAGAACGGCATTTAAGGGCATTAGTGAATCGTCTGCCTGATGCTATTATTGATATTGATGAAAACGCTTGTGTGATGGCATTAAATCAAGCGAGTGAAAAGCTATTGGTGAATCATCAACGCCACAAAGGGGTGTCGCCATTACTCGGTGAGCAACTCAAAGGAGCTAAAGTTAATCGCTTACTTGATATAGAAATAACCTTGCCTTTATTGGATGAAATTAGCTCGCAAAATGTTGATATTGCGGGGCAAAGTTACTTAGCAGAAATTAGTCCGATCAGTGAACAAGAAAACAGCTCTGGTGCCGTTATATCCTTAAAATCAATCACCAGTTTAGGTCGACAAATTTCGATACTGCAAACGAGAGATGCTCAGGGACTTGATAATATTATTGGTCAATCTGCTAGCATCCAATTACTTAAAGAACAAACAGCTCGCTTTGCTGAATTGGAATTGCCGGTATTAATTAATGGTGAAACAGGCACGGGTAAAGAGCTTGTTGCTAGGGCTTTACATAATGCGAGCAAACGTCAACAAGCGCCATTTTTAGCAGTAAATTGTGCAACGTTACCTGAACATTTACTTGAAAGTGAGCTGTTTGGCTACGCAAACGGTGCTTTTACAGGCGCGCAAAAGGGTGGTAAACCGGGTTTACTTGAGTTGGCGGAAGGCGGCACTTTATTCTTAGATGAAATTGCTGAAATGTCACCTTATTTACAAGCTAAACTATTAAGGTTTTTACAAGACTTTAAATTTCGTCGTTTGGGTGGTACCAAAGAATTACAGGCCAACGTTAGAGTACTGAGTGCGACTCATCAAGATTTATTAGCCATGATAAGTCAGCACAAGTTTAGGGAGGATTTGTTTTATCGCTTAAATGTGCTGAATTTAAATTCGCCGCCATTACGTGAACGTGCCGAAGATATTGCCTTAATAGCGCGTCATTTTGTGGTGCTTGCGGCAACACAAATGAACTTGCAGCAACCGAAAATTGATGAAAGTGCTATACAATTACTCTCATCGTATCCTTGGCCCGGCAATATTCGAGAATTACAAAATGTGTTGTTTAGGGCGGTAGCACTGAATGAATATGGTGATATCTCTGCACAAAATATCAGCGTCGCGTTAGCGCAATTTAAACAAACTGAAGTCACTGGTGTGGTTGAATTTAAAGTAGAAAACGAGCTGGAGGATTGGGCAAGTGCGCAAGCAAAATTTGAACAGCAGCTTATTAGCGCTTTATATCCTTATTATCCGACAACGCGCAAATTGGCAGAGCGATTAAAGGTATCACATAACAAAATTGCCATGAAATTGAGGCAGTTTGGCATTAATAACTAAATAACTAAATAACTAAATAACTAATAAATAATGCCAAATACCGAATCACTAATAACTGTGGGTAACCGTTGTGAAGATGATTTAATCTTCTAGTATTTTGTAGAGGATTTGTTTAACGTTTTTAGGCTCAAATGGTTTATCGCACATAGCTGTAACGCCCTCAGTGAGTATATTCGCTAAGTGGGTTTGACTACTTTCACTCGTTACCATAAGTATGGGAATATGTGATTGTTGGCTCTCACTGCGAATATATCGGGTTAGCTCTTGTCCATTGACTTCTGGCATATTGTAGTCAGTAACGACGAGGTCATACATATTTTCTTTTAATAAGGCAATGGCTTCATTACCATCAACGGCTTCGGTTATTTTCAGTAAACCCAAGTTGTTCAATACGCGTTTAATATGATTTCTGGCTAGGCGACTATCATCAACGAGCAAAACGCGCACTTGATGAACATCAAAGTAGTCAAGTTCTAGCTCATCGGTTGATAATAAATCAATGGTCGTGTTTATTGCTGTTGCTAAGTGATCAGAAGTAAAAGGTTTTGGTAATAAAGCAATAACACCAGATTGCTTAAACTCTTCTAATTTTTTCAGGCGACTCTCACTGGTAACTAGCATAAAAGGTGTGTCAGCAATAGCAGGGTTATTTCTTATTTTATGCAGCAATTCTATCGCACTACCGTCATCAAAATACATCGCGCTGGTAATTAAATCACGTGGATATTTTTCGGCACTATCATAAGCTTCAGCAATGTTTTTAGCTTCTGATACTTGGGTGATACCCAGCTGTTTTAACTCTTTAATTATAATTTTTCTTTGTAAGTCAGAAGGCTCAACAACCAGTAAAGATAATTCATTTGGATTCATAATATTACTCTATAGTTTTTAATTGATTACTTAGCCACCAATAAATTTGACCTTAAAGCCACTTTTTTCGAGCACTAATTTTATTTCTTCGCGCTTATCACCTTGAACTTCTATTACGTCACCCACTACGCTGCCGCCAGTGCCACAGGTTTTTTTAAGTTTTTTGGCAAGTTCTTTTAAGGCTTTATTATCTAAACCTAAACCGGTAATGGTGATAACACCTTTTCCCTTTCTGCCTTTAGTTTCTCGACGTACTTTTGCAAAACCGTCTGACGGTGTAACTGTCGTACTTTTAGCCGGTGATATTCTTCCGTCAGCCGTTGAATAGACCAAAGCTTGATGGTTACTATTTTGCTTAGGGGCTGTATCGTCGATACTTTTACCAAAGGCACTAGCTAAGTCACTTAGGCTAGAAAATTTTTTTGTCATAGTTGTACCAATCTCACTAATTTCTGATCATTTCTATTGGTTAAAACAAGCCACTACTAGCTTGTTTATTTAATCATTATCGCTTTACCAATGCCGCTTATTAAGCAATGCAGTAGCCTATTGCCCTAAACAAGTCGTTATTAAATAAATGCTTTGTATTTGGTGATGTTACCTGCATATAAAGTAGAGCAGACAATTAATGGAACTGGCCCTACTGCTAAAATTTGGATAAAATAAAACCACTGCTCGAGTGGTTTTATTATACAGAGAATAAAGTGAGCTTAAAGCTTACTTTCTAATTCAGGTAAAGCGTCAAATAAATCAGCCACTAAACCGTAATCAGCTACTTGGAATATTGGTGCTTCAGCATCTTTGTTAATCGCAACAATGACTTTAGAGTCTTTCATACCGGCTAAATGTTGAATAGCACCTGAAATACCTACGGCGATATATAAGTCAGGAGCAACAATTTTACCTGTTTGACCCACTTGCATATCGTTTGGTACAAAGCCAGCATCAACCGCGGCACGAGAAGCGCCAATGGCTGCGCCTAACTTATCAGCTATACCATCAAGTAATTTGAAGTTTTCGCCGTTTTGCATACCACGACCACCAGAGATGATCACACTTGCCGCACCGAGTTCAGGTCTTTCTGAAACCGAAAGTTGTTCACTTACGTAGCTAGAAATGCCGGCATCAGTGACCTTGTCTAGAGCAATAATTTCAGCATTACCATCGGTTGCAACGGCGTCAAAACCGGTAGAGCGAACAGTAATTACTTTTTTGCTGTCTAAACTTTGCACTGTGGCAATGGCATTACCAGCGTATATAGGACGGACAAAGGTGTCACTACTTTCTACGGCAATAATATCTGAAATTTGCGTAACATCTAATAAGGCAGCAACACGTGGCATAAAGTTTTTGCCTGTTGTCAGTGCTGTCGCCATGATGTGGCTATAATCTGCGGCAAGTTCAGTCACTAATAATGAAACATTCTCAGCCAGTTGGTGTTCATAAGCGGCGTTATCAGCGACCAAAACTTTTGAAACACCATTAACCTTGCTTGCTGCTTCAGCAATGGCTTGACAGTTGTGACCAGCCACTAAAAGATGAATATCTCCACCAATAGCTTGCGCTGCTGCAACAGTTTTTAGTGTATCGGCTTTTAATTCGCTATTATCGTGTTCGGCAAATACTAAAATGCTCATGAGATCACCTTCGCTTCATTTTTTAATTTTTCTACTAATTCATCAATGCTTTCAACAATAATACCGGCTTTGCGTTCAGCAGGTGGTGTAACTTTAATTAAATTAGTACGTGCGGTTAAATCAATACCAAAATCAGCGGCCGCTTTTACCACTAGTGGCTTGCGTTTGGCCTTCATTATATTCGGTAATGAGGCATAACGAGGTTCATTTAAGCGTAAGTCAGTGGTGACAATAGCTGGTAGAGTTAAGGCTAGAGTTTGCAAACCGCTATCAACTTCACGAGTGACATTAACTTTATCGCCATCAATGCTTACAGCCGAGGCGAATGTACCTTGTGACATGCCGGTAAGTGCCGCTAACATTTGGCCTGTTTGGTTGTTGTCGCTGTCAATTGACTGCTTACCTAGAATAACCAGTTGTGGCTGCTCTTCTTCCACTATTTTTTGTAATAGTTTAGCAACGTTAATTGAATCTAAGCTTTCATCTGTCTCAATTTGAATAGCACGGTCAGCACCTAAGGCTAGGGCTGTACGCAACTGTTCTTGGCAAGATTTATTACCAATAGATACGGCGATAACTTCAGTGGCTATGCCCGCTTCTTTTAAACGAACGGCTTCTTCAACAGCAATTTCACAAAAAGGGTTAATTGCCATTTTTACATTAGCAAGATCGACATTTGAATTGTCTGCTTTAACACGTACTTTTACGTTATAGTCAATAACGCGTTTGATGGGTACTAATACTTTCATCGTTGCCTCTGATTATGTTGGTTGTAGGTAATCTTGGTTAAACTAAAGTTAATTCAACTTAACGCTATTATTATGGCTTGAAAGACTACTTGCAGATGACGTTTACGTCAACGTCTTCTGTCGATATGGTCAGTCAAATCGTGTTTAAATAAATATTATCGTTAATTAATGCAATACAAGATAGTATTTAACACGAATATATCTATAATGTTTGATATTATCAAACAGGTGTTTGAAAATCAAACGTGTGTTTGAATATTTCATATAATAATTAAATGATGGGAGATGTTATGGAACGCGAATCAATGGAGTTTGATGTTGTAATTGTTGGAGCGGGTCCTGCAGGCCTGTCGACTGCTTGTCAACTAATGAAACTTGCACAAGAAAAAGAACAAGAACTTATGGTCTGCGTAGTTGAGAAGGGCTCTGAAGTTGGCGCTCATATTCTTTCTGGTGCAGTTTTTGAACCACGAGCATTAAATGAATTATTTCCTGATTGGAAAGAAAAGGGTGCGCCTTTAAATACCGCTGTTACGGGCGATGATATTTATTTATTTAATGGCGAAAAGAGTGCGATAAAATTACCTAGCTTTAGTGTCCCTAAAACTATGCACAATGACGGTAACTACATTGTTAGTATGGGCAATGTTTGTCGTTGGTTAGCCGAACAGGCTGAAGAGTTGGGCGTGGAGATTTTTCCAGGCTTCCCTGCACATAGCATTATTTATAATGACGATGGCAGTGTTGGCGGTGTTACTACCGGTGATATGGGATTAGATGCAGAAGGTAAGCCTAAAGATTCGTTTATGCCGGGTATGGAGCTAAAAGCAAAATACACGGTTTTTGCTGAAGGCTGTCGTGGCCATTTGGGCAAAGAACTTATCGCTAAATTTGGCCTGGATGCTGATAAATCACCACAACATTACGGTTTAGGTTTTAAAGAAATTTGGGATATTGCCCCTGAAAAGCACCAAGAAGGTTTAGTGGTGCATTCTGCTGGTTGGCCGCTTGAGAAAGACACTAACGGTGGCGGTTATTTATATCATGCGGAAAACAACCAAGTTTTTGTTGGCTTAATTGTTGATTTAAGTTATAGCAATCCGCATTTAAGTCCGTTTGATGAGTTTCAACGTTACAAGCATCATCCTAAAATTGCCCAATATCTTGAAGGTGGCAAGCGTGTATCATATGGCGCAAGAGCAATGGCTAAAGGTGGCTTTAATTCACTACCTAAAATGACTATGCCAGGTGCGGTATTAGTAGGTTGTGACGCGGGTACCATTAACTTTGCTAAAATCAAAGGTAACCATACCGCGATGAAGTCTGGCATGTTGGCGGCTGAGTCTATTTTTGATGCCTTACTAACAGGTGATGAAGGTGGCAAAGATTTAACCAGTTTTTCAGAGAAGTATCAAAATTCTTGGTTATATGACGAATTATATAAGACACGTAATTTTGGCCCAGCTATGCACAAGTTCGGCACCTTTTTAGGTGGCGCTTATAACACAGTCGACCAAAACTTCTTTGGTGGTAAGTTACCGTTCAACTTTAAAGATGACAGCTTAGATCATGAACAACTAAAACTAGCCGCAGATGTGCCGGTGATTAATTATCCCAAACCTGATAATAAATTGAGTTTTGATAAACTGTCATCAGTATTCTTATCAAATACTAATCATGCAGAAGAGCAGCCATGCCACTTGAAGTTAGCAGATAGCAGTATTCCTATTGGTGTTAACTTAGTTAAATATGGTGAGCCAGCGCGACTTTATTGTCCTGCAGGGGTATATGAAGTTGAAAGTACAACAGACGGCGATAAATTTGTTATTAACTCGCAAAACTGTGTGCACTGTAAAACTTGTGATATAAAAGATCCGAGCCAAAATATTACTTGGGTAACACCAGAAGGCACCGGTGGCCCTAATTATCCTAATATGTAGTAATACAAAACGGATTATTAGTCACTCGTTCAGATTGATGTGATTGTGTATATCGCTATTTTTGAACAAAAAAACCTGCAATTGCAGGTTTTTTTATGTTTATAAAATGGGGCTTTACAATTATAAAGTTTACTTTAGTGCTTTTTCAATGCCGTAGCGAGGAGCGCTGTCAATGCAGTTGATTAATGAGTTATTATCAAATTGAATTCTGCTAAGGCTGGTATTTCTAATTGCAGCTTGTTTTCTATCTGATCAAGTTTTAGTAAGCTTGCACAAATTATTGCCGCTTTATTTTCTAACGTATTAGCTTGGTTACTTATATCGATTTTTATATCATTACCCATTGATTCAATGCGCTGGTCAAAAGTTTCAACACGTTGTTCGGTACTTTGTTTTTCTTTATGGGTTATGGCTTCACCCACAGCGACTAAAATGTTACCGACAGAGTTAGTCACAATAGTTTCGATTTCTTTTTTAAATTCACCAGCAAAAATCTCATCAAAATCATCAAAATCTTGTGGCGCAATATAGTAGCTTTCATCGCTATGGTTAAAGCGAGTACGTAGTCGCGATTTCATCTCATCAAACTTTTCTTGAAACTGTTGATGTGTAGCACTGTTTTCGCCAGTTAAGCTGCTGATCACTTTATTGACCGCTTTTAACCCGAGCTCAACACCTTCTATAGCGATTGAAACTATCGCAGGCACTTGTGATCTAATGCCGCGGGTATACTCGCTCAATTGACTTTTTTGTGCCTGGTTAAGCGCAACTTCACGGCCATAAACAAAAAGCTGATGTTGGCCATTTATTTGTACATAAGTTTGCCCCTGATTGACAATACGCAGGTGAGCTGGATCGATAATAACACCATAATTAAAATTAATATCGCATTGTTGGGCGTTTGCTGCGCTCATAAACAAACATGTAACTAGTAAGCTGCGGGCGATAAATGCCATAGCAAAACTCCATATTATATCGGATTTGTAGCGGGAATTATTATATTGAAACAAGTGGTTCTATATGAACTTTCTGGTCTTTGTAAATGAAACGACTGGGGCCATATTCACGGCGAGTTTTATCGTGAGATTCACCAATGATAACTTTTACACCATGATACACTTTTTCGCTTGCTTCAACACAACCACTGGTCATATATTCTTGCAGCTTCTCTTTATCTGACTCTTTTTCGGCGCTAAACTCAGCCATTTTTTTCGAATGATAACGGTAAGTGGAGATAACTTTTGCCAATATTTCTGGTTTTGCTTTATCTTTGGGGAGTTTTTTTAGTTTAATCACAGTATCTTTCAGCCCTAAAAGGGTATCCGACTCAGCTTTTACAGCCAGATCAATTTCTACAATTTTAGCTAAGCAATCGTGCATTCTATCGGCAAAAGTTATAATGGTCATACTGCCAGCTGTTGCACCTATTATACCTGCATGCACCGATTTTCCTGCACTAATATAGCCAGCAATAAGTTTACCGTTGGCTTTTTCTTCGCGGCCAACCCATACCGTTTTATTAACCTTTACTATGCTATGCATTATTTGATTTTCAATTCGTAATGAGTCACAGGTGATATCGGCGTATTGGCAATATTTGGCAAAAACCTTACCATTGGCTTTAATATGAGCACTTAAGTGGATTTTAGAAATATCGACTGATTCAACTTCTTGTTTTTTACCAATAATACCTTTGCCAATAGTTATATCTCCACCAGCATCTAGCGTAGCAGATTCAACGAAACCGCCAATTGAAATGTCACCTGTAGCAACTACTTTCATGCCTTCACCAATGTCACCATCTATAATGACACTACCTTTAAATTTAACATGGCCAGTACCGACATCAACATTTTTAAGATGGTAAACACTGTCAACCTCCATACCGTTTTCAATAATACGAGGTAGGCCAACCAAGGTAGAAACTAAAATGCTGCTGTTTTTTGGGCTTAAAGCGGTTCCTTCACCAACTAATATGTCAATATCTGTACCAGGTGTAGAGTCTAATATATCGCCGGTGACGGTATAGCCTGGAATACCATTAGTCAGTGGGATTTTTTTAGCGAGAGGATCACCTATTTTTACACAGATAATATCACCAAGATCGCGCATATCTACACTACCATCATCACGTTTTTTGGGTTTTAATATTCTATCTTGTGCACTCTCTACTAAGAGTTTTACATAGGCATTTTTACCCTCTATCGGTAATTTTCCGTGCGCTATTTCACACTTTACCATCGAACCGGCGGGC
Source organism: Colwellia sp. MB3u-45 (assembly GCF_014077005.1). Classification (GTDB taxonomy): domain Bacteria; phylum Pseudomonadota; class Gammaproteobacteria; order Enterobacterales; family Alteromonadaceae; genus Cognaticolwellia. Next base: position 464,299 of record NZ_JACGVC010000044.1, read on the forward strand.
TCTTTAGCTGCCCGTTTGGCAAGTGATATTAATTGTTCTTTACTAAAACCTTTATAAACCTTAGCGGCTTGAGCCGCATCGAGTATTGCTTTTGCGCTCATGTGTTGGCCACCAAGCGCGGTTGTAACTTCTGCTGAAGCTGACATTTTGTCGTCAGCAATTTCAATTAAAAACGTAGCATCGCGCCGCTCAAGTATTTGGTATTTTATTTCACGACCAGTATGATTTTCTTTTAACGGTTTTAAAACACTTTCTAGTTCAGCGATGGCATTTTTAATATTAGCCTCAACAGCATATAAATGACTGTATTGAGAGTTATTAATTAGCTCATGTATATCAGCTTCCGTTAGGGGGGTCTTCGTTTTTATCGGAGACAACACTAGGTCGATGTTATTGACTTCGTTACTTACTAAACTTACCTTGCTCACAAGCCTATAACTCCATTATTTTATAAAATTTACTATTCCCTGAATATAATTCTCTTGATGAACTTACCTTGCTCACAAGCCTGTAACTCCATTATTTTATAAAACTTATTATCCCTAAATATAATTCTCTTGATGAACTTTAATAAAATTTTCGGTGTTTATTTTTGAATAATCTAATTTATATTCTTTATTGTCTAATGCCTCGATAAACACTAAAGTTTTTTCTTGGCCAAACACGTCAGGTTTACACAAATCAATAAGTTCTTGATGGGCTCTTTTTGCATCTATGCGTTTTTCTGGTAAAACACCTTTATATAAATCAATACCTGTATGGCTTACTATTATCACTGGATGATCACCGTTAACCAAAAGTAGATCAATTTTTCTGTTTTTATGAATAATAGTGTTACGGCCACTGACTCTAAAGTTTTTATCGTTCAAAGTACTCTCCCTATGATAATGAGTGACTTGTCACTTTAACTTGTTGTCAAAGCAAATTTTGCTGCTAATGTTTAAATATATTATTTTATATTAATATCAGCTTGCAATAAGATTAAAATTTAATGGTTCTAAATATATAAAGATTTGAATCACTAAGCAATATAAAACCGCTCGCTTACCTCAATTTGCCTTATAGATTAACTTATACGGTCCTAGTATGGTTCATCTTAACTATTTATTAACATCCTTCGAATTAAGTCTAAACTGCGAGCAGCAACCACCTGCTGAAAATGTTGTCTAGCGACAGGGATACAATAATACTTCGCCTGTAACGCTTGTTTGTTACCCCAAGCTATCCATACCGAGCCGACAGGTTTGTCTTCTGTAGCGCCATCTGGCCCTGCTATACCAGACACAGCGATGACATAATCAGCATTCGACTTAGCTAAAGCTCCTTTGGCCATGGCTAACACGGTTGCCTTACTAACCGCGCCGTGGCTAATTAAAGTTGCCGCCGGCACATCAAGCATTTCACTTTTCATCTTATTGGAGTAAGTGACAAAGCCAGCTTCAAAAACTGCTGAAGCGCCAGCTATAGCCGTTATTTGACTGGCAATTAGTCCGCCAGTACAAGATTCTGCAAGGGTAATTTTTTGCTGTGACTTAATGAGTAAGGGGACAAGGTAATCAGCGATTGTTACATGGTTACTTTTACCTGTTGTGAGTATATGACTACCTAACAAGTTACTCAGCTTATGCTGCCATTGCGCTAATAGCTCTTTACCTTTTGGGCATTGAACGCTTAATTTCACTTCCAACAATGGCATCGCAGCGCGAAAACCAATCGCTATTTCATTAGGCCAGTCAGGCAACTTGTCATTGATCAGTGCCTGTAATGTTGACTCACCCATACCAAAAGTCTGCAAACGGATGAGATTTTGTTTGTTTGTTATTGGAAATAATTGCTGCAAGCTAGGAATAATTTCATCTTTTAGCATGTGGCTTAATTCACTTGGCACCCCAGGGGTACAAATAATCAGACACTGGCCTAATTGAATACGAATACCGACAGCGCTGCCAGTGGCATTATCAACAATTTCACTGCCTAAGGGTAAGTAAGCTTGTTTTAAATTAGGTTGATTGAGTTGAGTGTTTCTACGCTTGGCCCATTTTTTTAAGTGTGAATGTGCTTGTGGATCAAGGTGTAAGTCAACACAGCAAGCTTGTGCTAGTGCTTGTGATGTAAGATCATCAATCGTTGGGCCAAGGCCACCATTAATGAGTAATACATCTGCTGTTTGACTAAGTTGAACTATTTCTGCACATAAAAGTGCTAGATCATCAGCAATGGTTACTTTTTTATTGATAGTTAAGCCAATGTCATTGAGCTGTTGTGCAAACATTACTGAGTTTGTATCAATAACATCGCCGTTCATCAATTCGTTACCGGTTAACAGTATATTCACCTGAGTAGTCATATAGCGCCAAAATTCAATTGTAATATGGCTTTCATGTTAGCGAAAAAGTGGCTTGATTGCGCTGTAAATTTAGCTGATTGTTTTATTGTTTTTCACCTGATTGCCGTATTGTCATTATAGATAATAAATATAATGCAAAATGAGCGATTAATAGCAAAAAACAAAAGTAGAGGGGTTATTAAGTGTGTTTTTTTACCTTGTGGCTCTTTCATCTGTCACTATCACTCTTACTAACATAGAGGCTAAAGCCTGTATTATATGGTAATCTTGATGATAGCAATGCTTAAGTGAAAATAGTCAAGCCGTACTAAAATAAAGCAGAAATACACTATTGTTGAAATACGAGCAAAAGTTGTTGAAATACGAGCAAAAGTTGTTGAAATACGAGCAAAACTTTTGAAACACTAGCCAATTTTTAGTCCAATACCCAAGCCTGCAGCTTGAAGTGGCTTGGCTATATCACTATGAATTAATAAGACTTTTTATAAAATGACCAAGAAAATACAGTCGTACCATCGCACACTTTTGTTTGGTAAATGGTATCGCAGCGAACGAGATGACGAAGGTTACATGTTTACCGAGTTTGCAGAAATTTCAGCTGATGGCCGCTATGAATTTACTTTTATGCAGCATGACGACCATGGCACGGTTTCAGAACAATCGGTAGAATCAGGTGATTGGGGTTTAGTAGGCGATATTCATTTTACCATTAGTAAGAGTGAATTTGTCAATGATGAACATTATGCGGCGGACTTAGAGCATGATGATAATTATCATGCTTATCGCGTACTGACCTTAAATAGCCAAATTTTTGAATATCAACACATCTTAAGTAATGAAGTGTTTATCCTACGCCGAGTTATTGATAATATTGCCTTAAGTTAAACTTATTTAAACTAATACAAGGGCAAAAGTATCGTCTTCTTGTTATCAGTTTCCATTTATCATTTTTATGAGAGTTCGGATGAAGCAATTTAAAGCAGCCAGTTTAATGACGGCAATCAAAACACCATTTAATGTCAAAGGCGAGATAGATTTTAATACTTATGATCAATTGGTCGCTAAACAGATTAAAGCCGGTGTTGATGGCATTGTTGTTGGCGGTACTACAGGTGAAGGACACTTGCTTACTTGGGAAGAACATTTAATCCTTATTGCTCATAGTGTTCACAAACATGGTAAAGATTTACTTATTATCGGTAATACCGGTAGTAACAACACTAGAGAAGCTATTAAAGCGACACAATATGGTTTTGCTGCCGGTATGGATGCAACACTACAAATTAATCCCTATTATGGTCGCAGCTCATCTGAAGGTGTCATAGCGCATTTTGAAAAATTGCTTGATATTGGCCCCACTTTTATTTACAACGTGCCAAGCCGCACAGGTCAGGATTTAACGCCCGAGTTAATTGAGCCATTATCAACACATAAAAACTTTATCGGTGTTAAAGAATGTACCGGTAATGAGCGCATTGCCTATTATGAAGAGCGAGGCATTGCGTGCTGGTCTGGTAATGATGATGAAAGTGCCGCTGGGCGCCATCAGTATGGCTCTCATGGTGTTATTTCGGTAACTTCTAATATTGTTCCTAACTTAATGAGACAATTAATCGATGCGCCAAACGACAGTTTACAGCAAAGTATGGAACCGTTAATGCAATGGCTTTTTTGTGAACCGAACCCCATTGGTATTAATACCGCACTCATGATGACAGGTGCTGTAGCGCCTATTTTCAGAATGCCTTATAAAGCATTAACTAAAGTGCAGCGTGAACAAGGTCTAGCCCTACTTGCCAATATTGCTAAAGATGAACTTGTAGGTGATAAACTGATGTTAATGGCAGATGATGATTTTCAATATTGTTGTTAAAAAACCTAAAACCTAAGCGTTAAGTTTATAAGCTAACCAGGTCTTAAAAATGAAAAAAACAGTGAGCTTATGCTCGCTGTTTTTGTTTCTAAGGCTATAACTAGTTTATAACTAGTCTAAAAGTAAATTAAAAGTAAATTACAAGTCAGCTAAATTTACTTGAACTTGCTGCTAATCGAGCAATTTTGCTAATTGCGGGTGAAGTGCTATCGGCAGAGAAAAGTGCTGCTCAGTTTTGTTTGTTGGACAGATAAATTTCAGCTGTACGGCGCAAAGTTGTAAATCTACTGGCTCATCAGCGTCGTTAAGTTGATTTAGCTCTGCTGCCTTGCCATGCAGTCGGTCGCCAACCACGGGCAAGCCGATACTAGCAGCATGAATGCGTATTTGATGCTTGCGACCAGACTCAATGTTAACTTGCAGTAAAGATAAATTGCTTGCTTGGTGATGTTCAAGGCAAAGAAAATGACTGCGAGCGTTTTTATCATCAATAGCCAAGTCAATAGTGTCAGGTTGCGGACGCTGCTGGTGATCGCCATGAACAATAACATGATAGGTTTTTTCTACTTGGTTTTGCTCAAACATCATACTTAATGCCCGTGCGGCACTTTTACTGTGAGCAACTAAAATTAAGCCAGTGGCGGCACGGTCAAGACGATGTACGGGGAAAACTGGCCGTTCAGGAAGCAAGTTTTTTTGTGCCCAGCGCGTTACGGTGCAATGGTCACTCCACTTTGAGCCCTGAGACAACATGCCGTAAGGTTTATACCAAACACTGTAATCACTTAAGTCGGCGATTAATATTGCCGGTGTTGGGGTTTGAGATAAAACATCCACGTCATAATAAAAATGCAGTTTATCGTCGATATGTAATTTTTTTTTCAGGCGACGGCAGCGTTGTGTCGTTTTACCGCGGCTATGCCATAATGCGCCTTTATCAATCGCTTTTTTTATTTCACCGACGCTTAAGTCACATTGAATTTGCAGCGCTTCAACGATATTTATCGCGCGATCAATATTGATATGGCATTCAAATTTTTTCAAAATAAATCTACTCAATTAATAATTAATGCTTAGTTTAACAAATTTCTTCCGATAATTGGCATGGCTAAAAGCAACTTATTATAGCTGCAAGGGAATATTGACGATAAATATGTTTAATTAAGTGTAATTGCCCTTGGTTTTTAACTTCAGAGAAAGATAAAATACCCGCAACAGTAAAACTAATATGAGCACAAGCTATGCAACGTAACGAAAAATTATTTCCACTTGATAATGTCGGTAATGCACTATGGGAGATGTTAAATAGTGGTGATGATTTAACTATTGAACGCGAGTTTGAATTTTCCACCATTTTCTCAAGCCAAGACCAAGCCTTAAAATTTGGTCAGTTACTGTTAGAAAATAATCAGAAATTATCTTTTTGTCCTTATGAAGGCGATGACAATCTTCCTTGGGAAATTACTGCATATCCTTTTATGTCAGCGAGTTATGAAAATATAGCCGCTTATCAAGAGCTACTAATGACTAGCGCGACTCCCTTTTCTGGCCAGTATGACGGCTGGTATTGTGTTGATGCGAGCAAAACCTAAAGGTTGAGAATTTTTTATGGATGAACAACAGTTTGATCGTCTAAAAAGTGTCAGCGCTAAATCATTTAATGATCAAAAAGCCTTGATAAAAAAAGTGCTAGCGGGACGCGACATGGCATGTAAGCAATGTGGAACATTTATCAGAGTTACTTTGCCTGAAGACAAAAAAACCACAGGTTTATTCTGTGCTAAAGGTTGCACGAATATCGCTTTAGATTTTGTCATATAACGAGTTAAGTGATTTTTATTAGCTCGAATGTTTGACCTGACCTAGCTCGTTATATTTTATTTGCTATAAAAATGTTGCGATATCTGCAAGCGCTTTTTTTGTTGTTGCGTGATCTGGAATGGTCGCGTCTTCACTTGGATAACCAACAATAAGCAGCATATAAGGCCGGCTATTATCATCACGACCACAAATTTTACTTAAAAATGACATGGGTTTTGGGGTATGGGTTAAGGTGACTAGACCGCTTGAGTGTAAGGCATTAATTAAAAAACCAGTGGCGATACCCACCGACTCATGCACATAATAATTGGTGTTTTTATCTGCTGTAGCAACCCCGCCTGTTTTCTCACTGAAAACCGCAATTAACCAAGGCGCATGTTCTAGGTAAGGCTTTTTAGCATCGGTACCTAAAGGCTTTAACGCGTCTAACCATTCCTCACTTGCTCGGCCCTGATAGAAATTACTTTCGTGGATCTCAGCTTGCTGGCGTATTTGTTTTTTAACGTCAATATTGTTGATTGCAACAAAATGCCATGGCTGATGATTAGCACCACTTGGCGCTGTTCCTGCTGCTTTTATACAGTTTTCAATGATCTGTTTTTCCACCAAGCGATCACTAAAACTGCGAACACTGTGGCGACGTTTAATATTTTCATAAAATTCAGCCGAGCGCTGTAACATTTCTTCAGGGGGGTATTCAATATAATCGCTTAAAGGCGATGAGTTATGGGCCTTCATAAACTAACTTCTCTAATCAATATTTTTTATAGCTTATCGATAAAACTCATCAAAAGGCAAGTTTATGTCAGCAAACTATATTTTAAAGGAGCGAGAAGTCGCTGGATATATCAGGGGGAGGGCAGTGATTTAAAAATCGTGGTGTTTTTGATGAGATAACTTAATCAAATAGCTATTGAGCCCAGTATAGCGACGCGTGACTTCAGCGTTATACACGCCAATGAAAAGGAATAGGGTCATAATTAAGCTGATGGCGGGTAAACTCACCGTTTGAATATAGGCAGACAACAGTGTGGTGATAACCGCACCCACAACGCAATAGCTTAAGGTTATACGCAACCAGATGTATGTTGCCATTAATGCTTTCTCTAGATAGAGCGGCTTTATCGATGTGACTTTTTTCAATGGCTGATTTTCTTATATACCAAGTTAATTATTCACTCATAAGTATAATTAACTAAATAGGAATATATAAGTTAATTTATATTCAAAAATAATATATGAAAGAAGTGAAGTTTATAATCTCATAGCTTTTTTTCAGTGCGAGGTTTAAATTTTTTATTTCAATAGCTTATGAGGTTTTATTTTTTAATGCTCTCAAGCGTAGTGAAATCAATAAAAAACCACTTGTGTTTGACAGCATAATTATCAACGCAGAAATTTAAATGGACTAAAATTATTCATTAACTCCTTAGGGATAAATAAGGTTTTAAAATGAAAAGCTTTAAGAATATTTTAGTGATTGCTGAAGATATTGGCCAAAATCAAACATTACTGAACAAAGCGCTGACGCTTGCGCACCGTGCCAAGGCAAGTTTAACGATTATGGCCAATAATCAAGATAAGGAAATAGCGCCGCATCTTGAGCTGATTTATCAACAAAAAATAGCAGATTTAGCCATGCTAAATGGCTATCAAGCATCAAGACTTAACATGGATATCAATATAAAATATTGTGCAGCGCCATTTTCTCACCAAGCTATACTCGCTGAAATTACTGAACATGCTTATGATTTACTGATTAAAGACATTCATTCAGCACATTTTCAGTGGGGTTTGTCTTGGTCTGATAATTATTATTTATTGCGCGAAGGTGAGACAAATCTCTTGCTCGTGGGTGAAACACAATGGCCAAACAGAGGCAAGATTCTAGCGGCGCTAGAAACAGAAGAGTTAACTGAAAAACACCAACAACTAAACCATTTTATGATAGATGAAAGTCAGTACTTGGCTACACTATTAAATAGTGAAGTACATTTGCTCAACTGCTATCAAGAACAGCCAAGCATTTCATTGGCTGAGCAGCTATTTGCCGGAGGGTTTGAAGAGCCATTACAACAGCATTGGCGTCACTTACAAGACTCAGCATTGCGCTATGGTTTACCACCAGAGCAGATACACGTTGAACCGGGATTACCCGAGTACGTTATTCCACATCAAGCTAAAAAACATCATGCGAATATTGTTACCCTTGGGGCTGGTGAGCATCATGGTTTAATCGATTTACTTAAAGGCCACTCTTGCGAGTATGTTGTTGATGGCTTAGCTTGTGATGCCCTCATTTTAAAAGCTAAAAGCTAAAAGCTAAAAGCTAAAAGGTGTAATGCACAATAGTACCTATTAGGAGGCATAAAAAAGTTAGGATAGGAGGCATAAAAAAGTTAGGAGGCATAAAAAAAAGCGCCATCAAGGCGCTTTTTTAATGCTGATATTTTTTATACTGAGATTTACGACTCAAGCAATGAACCTCGACCTAAGCAATAAACTTACGCGCGTTGCGGAACATACGTACCCAAGGCGAATCTTCTTGCCATTCGTCAGGGTGCCATGAGTTAGCTACCGTGCGAAAAACGCGTTCAGGGTGCGGCATCATAATCGTTACGCGACCATCAGTGGTGGTTAATGCCGTAATACCGTCTGGCGAACCGTTAGGGTTTGCCGGATAAGTTTCAGTGATCTGACCATAGTTATCGACATAACGCATAGCCACTGTGCCAGATGAATTTGCGCTATCAATCGCGTCATCAGAACTAAATTCTGCTCGACCTTCACCGTGTGATACGGCGATAGGCATGCGAGAGCCAGTCATACCATCAAAGAAGATAGATGGCGTTGGTTGTATTTCAACTAAACTAAAACGTGCTTCAAAGCGCTCTGATTGGTTTTGTACAAAACGAGGCCATGCGGCTGCACCCGGAATAATTTCTTTCAGGTTTGACAACATTTGACAGCCGTTACACACACCTAATGAGAAAGTATTTTCACGTTCAAAGAATGTTTTGAACATGGCTTTGGCATCTTTGTTGAACAAGATTGATTTTGCCCAACCTTCACCAGCGCCTAATACATCACCGTAAGAGAAACCACCACAAGCCACTAAACCATTAAAGTCAGCTAAATCAGTACGACCAGATAAAATGTCTGACATATGCACATCAATAGCAATAAAACCTGCACGATCAAAGGCCGCTGCCATTTCTACATGGGAGTTAACGCCTTGCTCACGTAAAATGGCAATACGCGGATTGGTACCCTGTTGTGCATCTTTTGCAATTAAATGTGCAACAATATCTTCATTGATATCAAAGCTTAAGTCAGCGCTTAGGCCTGGGTCTTCGGTATCAAATTTAACAAAGTGTTCTTGCTGTGCACATTCTGGGTTATCACGCAGTGACTGCATTTTATAGGTGGTTTGTGCCCAAGTAGTACGGTAATAAGTACGAGAGTTTTCTAACACCACTTCGCCATCACGGCTAAAGCGGAGTGTATCTTCGTTATTGATACGACCAATATCAGTACAACAATCGGCAATACCGTACTCAGCAAAAACAGCCTGAATAGCATCAGCATCACTAGCAAGAATTTGAATTACTGCGCCAAGCTCCTCATTAAATAATACATCAACGTCGTTGCCTGATATGGATGTTAACTGAGATAAGTCGATATCAACACCAGTATGACCAGCAAAAGCCATTTCAACCACAGTGGTGAACAAGCCGCCATCAGAAATATCATGGTAAGCGATCAGTTTCTCATCACGTACTAAGGTTTGCATGGCATTGAAGAAAGCTTTTAAGGTTTCAGGACTATCAACATCAGGCGTTTCATTGCCTAACTGTTTATAAACCTGAGCTAAACATGAACCCCCTAAACGTTGTTTACCTTTTGATAAATCAATGGCAATAAGTTGCGTCTCGCCTAAATCTATACGTAGTTCCGGCGTTACCGTTTTACGAATATCTTCAACAACACCAAAAGCGGTGATAATTAATGACATTGGCGAAGTAACAGATTTTTGCTCACCGTTTTCATCCCATTGGGTTTTCATCGACATTGAGTCTTTACCCACGGGGATAGTTAAGCCAAGCGCTGGACAAAGCTCTTCACCAATGGCTTTAACTGCTTCATATAAACCCGCATCTTCACCCGGATGGCCTGCTGGCGACATCCAGTTAGCTGAAAGCTTAATGCGATTTAAATCGCCGATATCAGTACCGGCAATATTAGTTAACGACTCAGCAACCGCTAAACGCGCTGAAGCGCCAAAGTTTAATAACGCTACTGGGGTACGCTCACCTAATGACATAGCTTCGCCGTGGTAAGAGTCAAGTGCTGAAGCGGTAACACCACAATCAGCCACAGGTACTTGCCATGGGCCAACCATTTGGTCGCGATTAACCATGCCAGTTACTGAGCGATCGCCTATGGTAATAAGGAAAGTTTTTTCTGCAACCGTGGGGAGTGATAAAATACGTTCTGCCGCATCAGCTAAAGTGATGTCAGCAACAGAGAAATTATCGCCAGCGGCCTTTGCTGTTTCCACGTCCTTGAATATTTTAGGGGTTTTGCCTAATAACACTTCAAGCGGTAAATCAATCGGTGTATCGAGTTTATCATTACCGGCAAAGTGGGCATCAGTCACGGTTAAATGTAGCTCTTCGGTCGCACGACCAACGACAGAAAACGGTGCACGTTCACGATGGCATATTTGTTCAAAAGTCGCTAAATTTTTGTCTGATACGGCAATAACATAACGTTCTTGAGACTCGTTACACCAGATTTCATGTGGCGCCATGCTGCGTTCATCATTAGGGACGTTACGCAGTTCAAAAACACCACCACGACCGCCATCAGCGACTAACTCAGGGAAAGCATTAGATAAACCACCTGCACCCACATCATGAATAAAAGCAATAGGATTTTCCTCTCCTAGCTGCCAACACTTATCAATAACTTCTTGGCAACGACGTTCCATCTCAGGATTTTCACGTTGCACAGAAGCAAAATCTAAACTTTCAGCGGATTGACCTGATGCCATTGAAGAAGCCGCACCGCCACCTAAACCAATGTTCATTGCAGGGCCGCCAAGGGCAATTAAGTTAGCACCGACAACAATTTCACGTTTTTGTACGTGTTCATCACGAATATTGCCTAAGCCACCGGCCAGCATAATAGGTTTGTGGTAACCACGCACTTCACTGCCATTGAATGAATTCACTTGCTCTTCATAGGTACGAAAGTAGCCTAAAATAGCGGGGCGACCAAATTCGTTGTTAAATGCCGCGCCACCTAATGGGCCTTCGGTCATTATATCTAAGGCTGAAACGATACGATTGGGTTTGCCAAAGTCGGTTTCCCAAGGTTGTTCAAAACCGGGGATACGTAAGTTTGAAACTGAAAACCCGACTAAACCTGCTTTGGGTTTTGAGCCGATACCGGTTGCGCCTTCGTCACGAATTTCACCACCTGAGCCAGTTGCTGCACCTGGATAAGGAGAAATAGCGGTAGGGTGGTTATGCGTTTCAACCTTCATTAATATTTGAATGTCTTCATGGTGATAACCATAAATATTAGTGTCTGGATTTGGAAAGAAACGACCACCTTTATTGCCGACCATAACCGCGGCGTTATCTTTGTAGGCACTTAAGACAAAATCAGGATTGAGTTCATGCGTGTTGCGGATCATCTTAAACAATGATTTAGGCTGTTTTACACCGTCAATAGTCCAATCGGCGTTAAATATTTTATGACGACAATGTTCTGAATTCGCTTGGGCAAACATGTACAGTTCTATATCGTGGGGATTACGGCCAAGTTTAGTAAAGTTTTCGAATAAATAATTAACTTCGTCATCGGCTAAGGCAAGGCCGAGTTCACTATTGGCTCGAACTAAAGCGTTTTTACCGCCGTGTTCAATATCAATGCTGGTAAGTTCACCTGGCTCTGCACTAGCAAAAAGTGCGGTAGCGTCATTGAGATCAGTGAAAATGGCTTCCATCATGCGATCATGAATTAAATTATTCAATGTCGATTGTTGCTCTGTCGTCAATGGCACTGAATTTTCGGTACTGACATAATAAGCTAAACCACGTTCAAGGCGAATAACCTTAGTTAAACCACAGTTGTTGGCAATGTCGGTAGATTTTGATGACCAAGGAGAAATAGTGCCAGGTCGTGGGGTTACTAAGATAAATTGCCCGACAGGCTCATGTTCTTCAATGGTCGGACCGTACTTAAGCAGTTGCTGTAAAACCTGAGACTCTTCAACGTTTAGTGCTGCTGAAATATGAGCAAAGTGGCTAAATTCAGCATAGATATCCGTGATGGGCAGTTGCAGCTCAGTACACTGATTTAATAGCTTGTTTACTCTAAAATCAGAAAGTGCTGGCGCACCGCGAAAGGTTTTCATCAACATCGACATAGACTATTTCACCGGGTTATATTAATTAAGGAAATTAAGCATAAAAAACGCGCGTATTATAGATGAAACAGGGCGATTAGAGAAATGATTTGTCTCATTTCAAACTAATTTTATGAGGGTAAAACTGGTTAAGCAGTAAAAAAATAGCTTTTTAAATAACTCAATTCACGTGACAATGGCTACTATGATAAAAAAACAAATAAAATTATTTGCTCATAAAGTGAATGTACATAAGCTGTTAACCTTATTGTTACTGCCCTGTATCTTTATTTTGTCTGCTTGTGAAACACAAAAAACCTCGGCAAATTTGCAGCGTATTATTGATCGCGGCTATGTAACCGTAGGCACACTTTATGGTAACACTAGTTACTATCTTGATGCCGAAGGGCCGGCAGGTTTTGAATACGAACTTGCGCAAGAATATGCTGAATATTTAGGTGTCGAATTAAAAATGATGCCGAGTTACAACTTAAAAGAGTTATTTCAGCAACTCGATAATGGTAGCGTCGATTTACTCGCTGCTGGGCTAGCGGTAACAGATGAACGTCTGAAAAATTATCACTTTTCGCCAAGTTATGATGAAGTCAGCCAAAAGTTGGTTTTCAAGCAAGGTAATATTCGCCCACGTACATTGGCTGATTTAACCGGCACGTTAGAAGTGCTAGAGCAATCTAGCCACGTGGAAAGTTTAGGGCAATTAAAATTATCTAACCCTGAATTGTCATGGTCGACCACTAACGAGTTAGATAGCGAAGAACTTTTGTTACGTGTACTTATGGATGAAATTGACTATACCATTGCAGACAGTAATGCTTTGGCCATTAGTCGCCGATATTATCCAGAGATCAGTATAGGATTTACTATCAATGAAGCAGAGTCTTTAGCTTGGATGATCAATAAAAATAGCGATGATTCCATTTTTGCTAGTTTAATTGAGTTTTTTGGTCAAGTGCATCATAACGGTGTTTTGTTAGCCTTGAATGATAAACATTATGGTCACATTGAAGAGTTCAATTATGTCGATACCCGTATGTATATCAAAGCGATTGAAAAAAAGCTGCCTAAATACCAGCCGCTATTTGAAAAATATGGTCAAGGAGTTGACTGGCGCTTATTGGCGGCTATAAGTTACCAAGAGTCGCATTGGGAGCCTCATGCTCGTTCTTATACCGGTGTGCGTGGCATGATGATGTTGACCTTGCCGACAGCAAAACAAATGGGTATAAAAAGTCGCTTAGATGCAGAACAAAGTATTCGTGGTGGTGCTAAATATATTAAACAACTTATTCAACGTATGCCTGCACGAGTGCCAGAGCCGGATCGACTTTGGTTTGCGTTAGCATCTTATAATGTTGGCTTAGGGCATTTAAACGATGCGCGTAAAATCACCCGACAACAAGGTGGAGATCATGACCGCTGGGTCGACGTAAAAGAACGTTTACCGCTCCTAAAGCAAAAGAAGTTTTATAAAAAAACCCGTTATGGTTATGCTCGCGGTGATGAACCTGTTCATTACGTAGAGAATATTCGTCGTTACTATGATACGTTAACTTGGATAGACAATCAGACTAAGCAACAGCCGGCGAAAAGTGAGTTAACGGTGAATGCGGCTGAAGAATAATGGTTAAGGCATACTAGAATATTATCTGTTATGTCACTAAGTTGTCACAAAAGTGGGTAATACTAAGTCTAGTAACCAGTAACCAATAACCAAGGGATTAAATAAAGGATTAAAAATTCAACAAGGATAAATAGTTAACTTCAGATGTTTTTGTTCCAGACTAAACATAAGTACCTACAGCTATGTCACAACACGGCTGTACGGTATTAGCAAAGCCTTGTAGCTTGAGGTAAGTCAGTAGAACAAGGCAAAACAAGTGTTGAGCAATAGTGAGTTTCACAATTGCGCACAGTGAAGAAATTTATTATTTAGACAATTTGAAGGTGATCCATTTGCTAATCTGTTTGGTATAACACTAGTATTAGCAGTCTATATATTATTAGTTATACTCATGCCAAAGAGGTAAATATGAGAATTAAAAAAAGTTTATTAAGCAACCAAAGAAAAAGAACGTTAAATCGTAATAAAACAAGATTAGTTAATCGCCGTCATACCCAATTTGCCTTGGATCTGTGTAGTAATGATCGCCCGTGGTTAAACAGCGAAAGCGAGCTGGATTTAAATTAATTTGCTAGCCTTTTAATCGTGCTTGTCGCGGTTCCAGTCGCTTTTTCAGTCATTTCGCTCCCACATTAATTGCACCAACTTCCATTGTAGTCGTCATAAAGTCACGCCATCGTTTTAAATAATCAACTATGTATTGCCAATACAATCGGCTTTTTCATTTATTAATCAAAGTGCATATTTCAGCTGTGCAACAAAGAGCGTCTAAGTAGGTGTAAAAAAAGCCCATCTAAGTTAAGCTAAACTTAACTTAAGAAAATCAATGTTTAATGAGGTCTTTTACTTATGGATGGACACGGCACTTTTTCAGTTGTACTCGAGGGCAATTTGTTAAGCATTACTTTATTAGGTACGTTTAATGATATTGCAACACTTTCTGCTTGTCAGCAAATAGAAGCTAAAGTTGAAAGCTTGAATGGTCAAGCCTTTGGCATATTGCTTAATTGTATTGGCTATGAAGGTAGTACGCCTGATGCGCATAAAATATCCAACCAGTATTTACTATGGTTAAATAAAAGTAATTATATTGCCCTAGCCACTATTTATAGCCAGAATATTTATGCTGATATTGTAAAAAATGAGCAAGCGGCATTATCTGAACTCAAAAGCCGTCGAGAGTTCACTGACGTGCAAGAAGCAAAACTTTGGCTTATAAGCCAGTTGTAGTGTGCAAGATTTCTAGCACACTATTCCCAATGTCATATTTTTACAAATGGGATTGTGTTTCCTCGTTATAATCATTTGCCCATTTTAATTGGTGTTATTCAAATGGTGTTTATTCTGGGATTCTTAGCGCTTTTTTTGCCGCTTGTTTTTCAGATTTTTTTGCTGCTCGTCGACGTTTAAAAAAAGTCGACAGCATAGTACTGCATTCATCGGCTAAAAGACCGGCTGTGACCGCCACTTGATGATTATGTTTTTCATGCTTTACTAATGAAAAAGCACTGCCTGCAGCCCCAGTTTTTAAATCGTGACTGGCAAATACTAATCGCTTGATACGACTGTGTACCAATAAACCTGCACACATTGGGCAAGGCTCAAGGGTAACGTATAGCGTGCAATCTAGTAGGCGATAATTTTGTAAATTTTTACCCGCATCACGAATGGCCATCATTTCTGCATGTGCTGAAGGGTCATTATTCATAATCGATTGATTAAAACCTTCGCCAACAATTTCCCCTGCACAAACAACCACAGCGCCAACTGGAATTTCATCATGACTGTCGGCAATTTTGGCTAGTTCAATAGCGCGGCGCATAAACTTACGATCGTCATCAGAAAAACTGTCATCATAAACACTGTGGTCAGAAACCCCGTCATCATTTACTTTACTAACAACTTGATCTTTGTGTTTATCTGCTAAGGTATTTTTTATCATAAGCTATAAAAACATTTCTAATAAATCATTAAGGTAGCGGTGGCCAAGTGTGCTGACTGACCAATGTGTGCCATTAAATTCCATTAGGTTTTTATCTTGGGCTTTTAATAATATTGGTAAAACACTGTTAATGCTTAAGCCGGTATACGCTTGATATTCATCGAGTGAGAAACCTGAAAACAAACGTAAACGATTCATCATGTATTCAAAGGGCAATTCTTCATTGCTTACGGTATGCAGTTTATCCAGTGCTTTTCTACTGATATCTAAATAACCTTTTGGATGTTTTACTTTTACCGTACGATAAATAGTTTGTTTTTCAACATCAGTAATTTTGCCGTGTGCGCCACAACCAATGCCAAGATAGTCACCAAACTTCCAGTAATTAAGGTTATGCTGACATTGAAATTCAGGCTTGCTGTAAGCTGAAATTTCATATTGCTGATAACCGGCTTGGTTTAATAACGCAATGCCTTGGTCTTGGATATTCCAAAGTACTTCATCTTGCGGTAATTTTGGCGGCCGAGAATGAAAGGCAGTATTAGGTTCAATAGTTAATTGATACCAAGAAATATGGCTTGGATTTAAGCTAATGGCGGTTTTTAAATCATCAAGTGCATGGGCTACCGTTTGTTCTGGTAAGCCGTGCATTAAGTCAAGATTAAAACTTTTCACCCCACACTCGTGAGCTAACTTTGCCGCTACTTTAGCTTGCTCGCTGTCATGAATACGCCCTAGCTTAATTAATTTATCTGAAGCAAAACTTTGTACACCCACCGATAATCTTGAAACACCGCCATTAAAAAAACCGATGAACTTATCTGCTTCAACCGTGCCTGGGTTGGCTTCTAAGGTTATTTCGATATCAACTTTATGCTCAAAACGTTGCAGAACTTGTGTTAGTAGTTGCTCAATAGCGGGTGCAGAAAACAAACTGGGTGTTCCGCCGCCAATAAAAATGGAATGTAAGGGCCTGTTGTTGAGCTTGAAACGGGTAATATCACTGTCTAAATCAAGCAGCAGCTGCGAAATATAGTCTTGCTCAGGAATAGCATGCTTTAATGCGTGCGAATTAAAGTCGCAATAGGGACATTTTTCTACACACCAAGGTATGTGGATATAAAGCGAAAGTGGCGGTGCAATTAACATCTAAGCAAGTTCTTCTAAAAGCAGTGGCACCAATTTCTGTAGTGCTTGGCCACGATGGCTGAGTTGGTTTTTTAGCTCTCTTGGTAATTGTGCCGATGTCATTTGATGTTCAGCCTGCCAAAATACGGGATCATAACCAAATCCTTGCTGACCTATTTTTTCTCTGCAAATACTACCTTGCCATACGCCATGACAAATAAGCGGCGTTGGATCGTTTTCATGGCGCATATAAACCAGCACACAATGAAAACGCGCACTGCGTTGCTCATCAGCAATGTTTTCTAGGGCGCTTAGCAGCTTAGTGGTATTGTCATCATCATTGGCATTTTCGCCGGCATAACGAGCTGAATAAACACCAGGTGCGCCGTTCAAGGCGTCAACTTCTAGACCTGAATCATCAGCAATAGCAGGTAAACCGGTGATTTTTGCCGCGTGACGAGCTTTAATAATCGCGTTTTCGACAAAGGTTGTGCCGGTTTCTGCAACATCACTTACATTGAATTCGCTTTGTGGCTTAATTTCAATGTTGTGCGTTGCTAGCAAACTAGCAAGTTCGTTAACTTTACCTTTGTTACCTGTGGCTAATACGATAGTGGTCATGGAAAATACCTTTTATATTTCTAGCTAAAAGCCTAGCTAATGTCTGATTAGCGGCTTAGCTTAAACAAGCCGTGAACAACCTATGATAGTGATAAGTAAACGACTAGATAAATTAATTAAAACAATGGCGCGCATAATACCTTAATCTGCATCAAAGAGGGAGCGTCAAAGACACAATTACCCAGAACGGAACACAAGAAGGCGATAATGTAATGAGATTGCTATCAGGGCCAAAACGCTAGTTTATGTTAACAGCAGGCAATAAAAAACGGCAAATTAATTGCCGTTTTTTTGGGGTCAGTATTATTAGTAGCTTAGCTAGTGAACATAAAGCTAGGCAAGATAAAACTAATCAACATAAAATTTTTGAGAAAACTTTAAGTTATGTTGCTTGCCTTTATCTGTGATATTAATATCAAAATAGATGGTTTCTTTATTGGTATAACTCACTTGTGCGAGATAATAAACCGCATCACCTTCTTTTACTTCGGTAAATTCTAATGATTTAATTTGCCCAACATCGTTTCTAGCTTTACCGTTAATAAAGACTGTTTTTGACGGATTACCCGCTTGGGTATTATCCAGCACTGAGATATTGACTAAACCTTTATAGCGGCTACGTTCAATACCGTATGCTTTAGCAATTTCAGGGGTTAAAAATGCCGAACCTAAGGCAATGTAATGTACATTAAGACCATCCATTTTTTTCATGTTTTCAGCGCTACTGGTGGTAATAACAGACAGTGCTAATAAAGTAATTAATACAAATTTGTTGATGATACTTTTCATGTTGATGACCTTATTATTTAAGTCGTTGATGTTTAGTATATATGACAATCTCAAATTAGATAACCGCTTACAACATCCCCCAATACGGTATCCAACCTCTAAAGAGAATATTAAGTACGTTCAATAATAAAAAGGCGATCAGCACAGATAAATCAAGTCCACCAATGCTGGGGATAATGCGTCTAATCGGTTCTAAAACCGGTGTAGTCAGTTGATGAAAAATCATTTGCGTTGGATTGTAACCTTGAACTACCCAGCTCATTAACGCCATGACCAACATAATGATAAACAGTAAAATTCCGGTTTGTTTAATAAGATATATTAAGCCCAAATACAAAGCAGAAACGATATCAATAGGGCCACTATTGATTAATGGAATAATGATAAAAGTTAACGTGGCGAAAACATAAGCTAAAACAATGGTGGCTAAATCAACACCAGCAATACTGGGGATGATACGGCGCAATGGAATAACTAATGGGTTACTCACTTTAACAATAAATTGACTAAAAGGATTATAAAAATCAGCGCGCACTAATTGTAACCACACTCGCAATACTAAAATCATGAGTACAGTGTCAAAGGCAAATTTAAGCAAGTAATTAATTGCTTCCATCTAAAACTCCAAAATTATGAGAAGGGATTTGATCATCATGTAATAGTTACTCAAGTTACTCAAGTTACTCAAGTGACTATTGGAGATGTAAAAGACTAAAATATCAGCATGTTACTAATTTTTTATACAGTTAAAATCTCAAACATCATGATAATAATACTATTAACCATTTTTCGCCATTTCTTTAGCACGATCTACAGCACAATTCATGGCATTTGATACCAGTGACTCTAATCCACCTTCAATCAAAGAACTCAGAGCCGCTTGGGTTGTGCCACCTTTAGAGGTGACGTTTTCACGTAATTTGCTGATCGGTAACTGATTTTCTATCACCATCTTAGCTGCGCCTAAGGCGGTTTGCTGAACAAGATCTCGACTATCTTGTTCGCTAAATCCATAGGCTATTGCCTGTTTTTGCATAGCTTCCATAAATAAGAAGAAGTAGGCAGGGGCAGAGCCTGACACGGCAATGATATGATCAATCTGTTGTTCTGATTCTAACCATTTAACAATACCGACTGATTCCATAAGCGATGTGGTGAATGCTCTTTCTTCGTCATTAGCGTGATCGTTGGCATATATTCCAGACACGCCAAAACCTAGTTGTGAAGGCGTATTTGGCATAGTTCTGATCACAGTACATGGTTTATTTAGCGCCTGCTCTATTTGCTTTATGGTGCATCCTGCCGCAACAGAGATAAAACATTTACCGGTAATATCCACATGCTCACTTAAGTGTTGGCAAACATCGCTAATAAGGTAAGGCTTAACGCCAAGCACGATAACGTCAGCAAATGTTGTTGCTTCAATATTATCTGGTGTTTGCTTAATGCCATGTGTTGCTTGCAATGCTAAGCGTTTTTCGGGCGATGGATTCGACACCATGATATTTTCAGGGTTGAAACCGCCATTGATAAGGCCAGAAATAATAGCGCCGTTCATGTTGCCTGCGCCGATAAAAGCTATTTTTTTCATAATTTTCCTTCAAGAATTACTGATTCGATATTTAGTCGTCGCTCAAATACCGGAATATTTTGTAGTAAACCGTCACTATTGTTAGCGGCAGATACCTTTTATATTAACATTATTATATTATTTTTTTTGCACTGATTTACTTAGCTTCTAGCGCCAAATATTGCTGAGCCAATACGCACTAACGTAGAGCCGGCATTAATCGCAAGTTGTAGGTCAGCAGACATGCCCATTGATAACGTATCCATGGTGGGATATTGCTGTTTAAGTTCGATGAACAGATTCTGCATCTTAACAAAACTTGCCTGAGCCGCATTTTTTTCTGGAATGGCCATCAAACCACGCAAGCATAAATTGTCACAAGTTTCGATAACAGCCAGCAGTTCAGGAAGCGCTTCGGGTAATACGCCAGCTTTACTTAATTCGCCACTAATATTCACTTGTAAACAAATGTTTAGCGGAGTATCTTGACCAGACCTATGCTCGTTAAGACGTTTAGCCACTTTAATTCTGTCTATGCTATGTACCCACGAAAAATGGCTAGCGATTAACTTGGTTTTATTGGTTTGAATTGGACCAATAAAATGCCAAGTTATATCTGGCTTATTTTGCAAAGCGATAATTTTTTCCACCGCTTCTTGTACATAGTTCTCGCCAAAATTTCGTTGTCCTGCGTGGTAAGCTTGTTCGAGCATTTCAATAGGTTTAGTTTTACTTACCGCCAGCAAAGTGACTTCATCAGGGTTGCGGTGAGCAAGTTGACAAGCAGAAGCAATTTGCAGTTCAACCGCAGCAATATTATCTTTAATAGCAATCATATTGTTTATTTCAGTTCTCAATGACTTATTAAGTTGTTAGTTCAATTATAAATTAGACTAAGAGGTTTGTATGGATATTACCGAATTATTAGCATTTAGTGTCGAAAATAATGCTTCAGATTTACATTTATCAGCGGGAAATCCCCCGTCTATTCGCGTCGATGGTGATGTGCGAAAGTTAAATATACCAGCATTTGACGAAAAAGATGTTAACGCTTTGGTCTATGATATTATGAATGATAGACAACGCAAAGAATATGAAGAAAATTTAGAGGTCGATTTTTCTTTTGAAGTGCCAAATCTAGCGCGTTTCAGGGTCAATGCCTTTAATCAAAATCGTGGCCCTGCCGCGGTATTTCGTACTATCCCGAGCAAAATTCTCTCATTGGATGATTTAGGTTGCCCTGATATTTTCCGAGATATAGCCGATCTTCCTCGTGGTTTAGTCTTGGTTACTGGGCCTACAGGCTCAGGTAAATCAACAACGCTGGCCGCGATGGTTGATTATATAAATAAAAATAAGCACGATCATATCTTAACTATTGAAGACCCGATTGAATTTGTGCATCAAAGCCAGTCATGCCTGATTAACCAACGCGAAGTTCATCGCGATACCTTAAGTTTTAGCGCCGCATTACGCTCGGCTTTACGTGAAGACCCTGACGTTATTTTGGTGGGTGAAATGCGTGATTTAGAAACCATACGTTTAGCGATGACCGCAGCTGAAACTGGCCATTTAGTTTTTGGCACCTTACATACAACTTCAGCGCCAAAAACGATTGACCGTATTATTGATGTATTTCCGGGCGAAGAAAAAGCTATGGTGCGTTCCATGCTTTCTGAGTCATTGCGTGCAGTAATCTCGCAAACCTTGGTTAAAAAAGTGGGTGGCGGACGTGTTGCTTCGCACGAAATTATGATGGGTGTGCCGGCAATTCGTAATCTTATTCGTGAAGATAAAATTGCACAAATGTATTCAGCTATCCAAACGGGTATGTCTCATGGCATGCAAACGATGGATCAATGTTTACAAAACTTGGTCAACCGCGGCATGATAACTAGGCAAGATGCTATGGACACAGCGTACGATAAAAACCAATTTAATGGTTACTAGTCTTGCTGGTGTGAAATAAAGCGAAAGGTAATTAAATGAATTTTCATGATTTATTACAAAAAATGGTGCAGCACGAAGCATCAGATATGTTTGTTACGGCTAAATTGCCCGTTAGTGCAAAAATTAATGGTGAACTTATCGCTATTGATGAGCAAGTTTTGTCGGCGACTGAGGCTTTAGGCTTAGTGCATGACGCTATGTCAGAAAAACAAAAAATTGAGTTTGAAGCAAGCAAAGAATGTAACTTTGCGATTTCGATAGACGGCATTGGCCGATTTCGTGTGTCGGCATTTTGGCAGCGAGATATGGCAGGTATGGTTGTTCGCCGTATTGTTACCGAAATACCCGAAGCGGATGATTTGGGTTTACCCTCAGTACTAAAAGATGTGGTGATGTCAAAGCGCGGTTTATTGTTATTTGTTGGCGGTACGGGTACCGGTAAGTCAACGTCAATGGCCGCGTTAATTGGCTATCGTAACAAAAACTCTCGTGGCCATATCCTGACGATAGAAGACCCCGTTGAGTTTGTTCATGAGCACGGTAAATGTATGGTAACGCAACGTGAAGTGGGTTTAGACACTGAGAGCTTTGATGCCGCCTTAAAAAGTTCTTTGCGCCAAGCCCCTGATGTTATACTTATTGGCGAAATTCGTAGCCAAGAAACCATGGAGCATGCGTTGAGCTTTGCAGAAACGGGTCACTTATGTATTGCGACCTTGCATGCTAACAATGCAAACCAAGCTATTGATCGTATTATGCATTTAGTACCCGCAGATCAACATGGCAAACTACTGTTTGATCTTGCATTAAATTTACGCGGTATTGTCGCGCAACAATTAATTCCAACGCGTGATGGTAATAGCCGAGTGGCAGCGATTGAAATATTACTTAACTCACCGTATATCGCTGAGCTAATTAAAAAAGGTGATATCGGTAGTATTAAAGAAGTTATGGAAAAATCTACTGATCAAGGTATGCAAACATTTGACCAAGCATTATTTCATTTGTATCAACAAGGACTTATTAATTACGCTGACGCTTTGCATCATGCTGACTCACCTAATGATTTACGCTTAATGATCAAATTGCGTAGCAATGATCAAGGAGGAACGGGTTCATTGTCGGGTGTAACGATTGATGGTTTAGCGCCGAAAGAGCAATGATAACTATCGGATAAGTCGCCCGTTCTAAACATAAAAGCATGCCTATATCGGCATGCTTTTATGTTTAGAAAGAGTGGTGATTTTTTAAACGCTATAATAAAATAAAATAAAATATAATAAAGTAAAATAAAGTTTAGATGCAAAATAAAAGGATCAGCCAATGTTATTTACAATACGTGTGTTAATGCTTGTTTTAGCCTTCACTACAGTTAATTTCGCCATAGCTGGGACTGATGAATTTATGGCGGGGCCAGTGATTAAAAACTATGGCAAGCATGCCAAGGTTCAGCAGGATTTTAATTTTGATAAAAATAGTGTCTTTAAAGTCGCTTTTGACATCAGTGAGCAAGGAAAAATAGGCGAGGTTAATCGAAAGATCGAGACTCTGGCGCGTTTTATTAACATGCATGTGGCAAATGGTATGCCGGCAAAGAATATTCATTTAGCTTTGGTGGTACATGGTAAAGCGGGTTTTGATTTACTAAAAGGGCTGTTGTACCAAGAAAAGTTTCAGCAAAAAAATGCGAATAGCGCACTGTTGCAAGACTTGATGAAAAACCAAGTAAGGGTTTATTTATGTGGTCAATCGGCCGCTTATTACGAGATTAGCAATGACATGTTAGCACCAGGCGTTGAAATGGCCTTGTCTGCAATGACCGCTCATGCGGTATTACAAAGCAAAGGTTATAAGGTTAATCCATTCTAAGGCTTTCAATAAGGCTTTTATAGTCTGTCATAAAGTTTTTATAAAGGAAAGAGACTCGACAAACCCCATATCCATAAGGGGATAGAAACGATAGACATTAAGGTGGTAATCACTACTATTCCGGCTATAGTCTCTTGATGTTTTGCATGTTGCTTGGCAATTAAATAAGCATTTACGCCCGTTGGACTTGCACTTAAAATCACTAACGTCATGGTGGTGAGCGCCGAAAACTGAAATATAAAATGACTAGTTAAGAGAATTAAAGTTGGTAACAGTACTAGCTTTAGTAGACTGGCAGTAACAATAAATTTAACTTCATTGCGAATTTTATAAAAGGCTAGCGAAGCGCCGAGTAAAAAAAGTGCTAAGGTAATAGCAGGTTTACCTAACAATAACAGACTGTTGTTAACAATTACGGGTAACTTTATCGTCATTAAATTAACGATAAAACCACCGGTAATAGCAATGAGTAATGGGTTGTAAAATGTCTGCTTGAGAAATATCCACCCATTAAACTGTTTAATATTAACCGCCAACACACTGGTAATGCCAATTAGCAGTGCACTGTGTAAACTGATCACTAAAAATATTGTTGGCAATACTTGCTCACCTAGCACCATTAAAGCGATAGGCATGCCAACAATAACATTATTTGAATAACCAGCACCGAAAGCGTAAACAGCGGATGCAGGAAGATCACGTTTTAAATGCTGGTGAAAATAGTAATTTATTGCCCAAGCTAGGCCATAAACTAACAATAAGGGTAAATAAAAGGCACTATAAATATTCAAATTTATTGTGCTCATATCCGCATTGGCCAACTGTTGAAATAAAAATGCCGGAATAGCGATATTAAAGGTAAATTTACTTAAGGCATCGACTTGGGCTTTGTTAAACCAGTTACTTTTAGCCAGTATAAAACCGAGCAAGCCGACCATAATTAATGGACTAATAAGGGTGAAAATAGCCATTAAACGCTTATGACTCTAACGACAAAGTAAAACTCGCTAAACAAGTACTTGTTAATACTCATCAGGCTAGATTGTAATCACGGTTAATCGGCTTAATATTGATTTTCAAAATAACTTTCTATAATTAATTTTGCTGATGCGGCGTCGATATTATCTTTTTTAAGATTACGGTAACCGCCTTCAGCAAACAGTGCTTCTTTGGCAGTGGCGGTGGTTAGGCGTTCATCTTGAAATTCAACTTTGACGCCAAATCTTCCGGATACTCGGTTACCGAACTTTTTCGCATCATGGGTCAAGGGTTGCTCGCTGCCATCCATATTGAGTGGCAAACCCACCACAACAAAGTCAGGTTGCCATTCGTGCATAAATTTGGTCATTTTGTCCCAATCAGGAATACCATCACGCGCTTTTACTGAACCCAAAGGGGAAGCTAAACCGGTTATTTCTTGACCGACAGCAACCCCAATATATTTTTTGCCAAAATCAAAGCCAAGTATTGTTCGTTCGCCAATGGCGGTTTTACTCGCCATTATGCATGTCCTACTTCACTGGATAAATGAGCCATATCAATACCCAATTTATCAGTGGCTTTTTTCCACCTTTGCTCAATAGGGGTATTAAAAATAATATCGCCATCAGCGGGGGTAAGTAGCCAAGAGTTAGCTTTAATTTCTTCCTCTAATTGGCCCGGTCCCCAGCCAGCATAGCCTAAGGTTACCATATATTTTTCAGGTGCTTGTGCTGTACCCAGGGCCAATAAAATATCTTTTGAGGTCGTGATCATTACCTCAGCAGTTAAGGCTAAAGAACTATTCCAGCCCGCTTGTGTGCTGTGTAAAACAAAGCCTCGGTCTTGTGAAACGGGGCCACCGGTTAAGACTTGTTGGTCTAACTCGGGTGCTGCAACTTTATCTTGATCTATTTGGGTTAATAATTCGTTCAAGGTGACATTGATAGGAAGGTTTATGATCAAACCCATTGCCCCTTCAGCATTATGCTCACAGATATAAGTCACTGTTTTATTAAAATAAGAGTCGTCTAAACTGGGCATAGCAATCAAAAGTTGATTTTCAAAACTATCCATAAATATACCTTAATAATCAGAGAGAAATACGCTAAAGGTCACTTTGCCTTTAGCAATCTTATTGCGATTGGTATTAACTAGCGTTTTCTGATGTTTTGCTCAATAGCATCCATGAGTTTACCGCTAATATTTATTGGGTATGCTGCTTCAATTTCGCGAATACAGGTTGGACTTGTTACATTGATTTCAGTGACTTTGTTGCCAATAACGTCTAAACCAACAAAAAATAAGCCACGTTTTTTCAGTTCTGGTGCAATAGTTTCAGCAATAAATTTGTCGCTAGCACTTAATGGGCGGGCTTCACCACGACCACCAGCGGCTAAATTACCGCGGGTTTCTCCTTGTGCAGGAATGCGGGCTAAACAGTAAGGCATAGGTTCACCATTAACGATTAATATGCGTTTATCACCGTCAACAATTTCTGGTAGGTACTCTTGTACCATAGCATATTGTGTTGAATGTGCTGTTAATGTTTCAAGAATTACGCCAACATTGGGATCATTCTCACCAATACGAAATATAGATGAACCACCCATACCGTCTAAGGGTTTGATGATAATATCTTTGTTTTCTTTATGAAATTCTCTAATTTTTTGATTATTACGTGTAACTAATGTTTTTGGTGTTAACTCTGGAAACCAAGCGGTAAATAATTTTTCGTTACAATCACGTAAACTTTGTGGCTTATTAACAATCAAAGTGCCCGCAACTTCTGCGCGTTCTAACATGTAGGTGGCATAAATAAACTCAGTGTCAAACGGCGGATCTTTTCGCATTAATACCGCATCTAAGTCAGCTACATTGATGTCTTCTCGTTCATCTAATTCATACCAATGCTCAGTGTCGTCAAATACTTTCACTTTGGCTGCGGTTGCTCGACAAACGCCTTGCTCTAAATAGAGATCTTGCATTTCCATATAATAAATTTCATAACCACGGGCTTGCGCTTCAAGCATCATCGCCATTGAAGAATCTTTTTTTACCTTGACCTGGGCAATAGGGTCCATAACAACGCCAATTTTTATGCTCATGTGTTTTCCTAAAGGTTATATGTTGATAAATGCCATGGCATTATTTATATGCTGCAAGCGATTAAATTCTGTTAGCTGGTCTTTCTACTAGTTGCTCTATGGTGCACGAAACTTAACACTGAGTTAATTTAAATCACCGTAACGACATTGTAATGCCGTTATTGCGGTTAGGGCTGCGGTTTCTGTTCTTAGTACCCGCGGCCCGAGTAAAACATCGTGAAAGCCTGCTGTATTGGCACGAGCAATTTCATCATCACTTAAACCACCTTCTGGCCCAATTAACAGGCGAACCCGTTGGTTTTCGATTGGCAAACTCATAATAGAGTGCTGGGCTTTAGGGTGTAAATTTAGCTTTAATGCTGAACTTTCTTGTTGTAACCATTCATCCAAATAAATGGGTAGGGCAACAATAGGGACAGTGCAACGGCCACTTTGCTCACAAGCGCTGATCACTATTTTTTGCCATTGCTGGTGTTTTTTCTCTAAACGCTCGCCGCTAAGCTTTACATTGCAACGTTCACTAAAAATAGGCGTAATGGTATTAACACCTAACTCTACCGATTTTTGCAGCGTAAAGTCCATGCGTTCACCGCGTGAAACACCTTGTGCTAAATGAATATTGAGTGGCGACTCGTTTTCAACAATTTTTTTAGTAATAATCTCTACATCAGCAGACTTTTTATTTATATTACAAAGTCTTGCTTGATACTCAAAATAACCTTCTTGCTCTGCTATGCCATTAAATAGTGTAATGGCATCACCGTCTTTAAGTCGTAATACGCGCACAATATGGCCAAAAGCGTCAGCATTTAATACTTGTGTTTGACCTATTTCAAATGCTTGTGCTTGGTAAATACGAGGGTTACGCATAATAAGGTTATCCATGGTTATTGTCGCAGCTATAGATGAGTGATATTACAGTAGCCGTTCAGGTTAAAGTTAATAGCGATTAAAGACCAAAGCTTTGTTGCTAGAAATTATGAGTAATAATTATTTCTAATATAGCCTGTTAATAAGGGCAACTCATCGTAAATTCAATTGTTTATATTAAAAAAATGATATTATTTTTTGTTAGCACTTGTTCAAAATAAAGCAGAAAAAATCGCAGGTTATTAAAACACTTGAAATTGAGATACTGCTGTTCTTGATTGAATTTTTATTAAGATAAGTCATTTGCCAGACGATTTATTATTTGCACCTATCTTATTATATAACTCGTGTTATTTTTCTCTCTTTGCCTGAGTATATCACTGTAATCATTGAGGTTGGTGAAGTACCGTCTAAATAAGTGGCAGCGGATGATGATATTTCGCCAATAGTGACAAGCAATAGCATATTAGGAGTATTTTTATACGTTATGGCTGATAAGCCTATTGCAAATAAAAGCATGAAAATTCAAGCATGAAAATAAAAAAACCGCTCAAAGAGCGGTTTTTTTTAAACAGAAGCTTTAATCAAAGTACGAATTAAATACCAGCTGACAAGCGCAGTGCTTCAGCTTTATCTGTTTTTTCCCAGCTAAATGCGGTGAAGGTATCATCGCCAACGGTCATTTCAAATGGTTCGCGACCAAAGTGACCATAAGCCGCCGTTTGCTTATACATAGGGTGTAGCAAGTCTAACATTTTAGTTATACCGTAAGGGCGTAAGTCAAAGTGTTCACGTACTATTTCAACCAAACGCTCTTCAGACACTTTACCGGTACCAAAAGTATCAATCGAGATTGAGGTCGGCTCAGCAACACCAATAGCGTAAGATATTTGAATTTCACAACGCTCAGCTAAACCCGCTGCGACAATGTTTTTGGCAACATAGCGACCAGCATAAGCCGCACTGCGATCGACTTTTGATGGATCTTTACCCGAAAAAGCACCACCGCCATGACGAGCCATACCGCCATAAGTATCAACAATAATTTTACGACCAGTTAAACCACAATCGCCGACAGGACCACCAATAACAAAGCGACCTGTTGGGTTGATATGATATTTAGTGTCTTTGGTTAATAACTCGGCAGGTAAAACATGTTTAATAATGTTTTCCATTACGGCACTGTGCAAGTCTTCTTGTTTAATATCTGGGTTATGCTGAGTTGACAACACAACGGTATCAATAGCTACAGGCTTGTTATCTTTATAAATAAAGGTTACTTGGCTTTTTGCATCAGGACGTAACCAAGGTAAAATTCCTGATTTACGTGCTTCAGCCTGACGCTCAACTAAACGGTGTGAATAATATAATGGCGCAGGCATCAGGGTTTCGGTTTCATTGGTCGCATAACCAAACATTAAACCTTGATCACCGGCACCTTGGTCTTCTGGATTTTCTCGGTCAACACCTTGGGCAATTTCGGGTGATTGTTGGCCAATTAAGTTCATAATGCCACATGTTGCGCCATCAAAACCAACATCTGAAGATGTGTAGCCAATCTCAGAAATAACGTCACGGGTAATTTGTTCTAAATCTACCCAAGCAGAGGTTGAAACCTCACCTGAAATAATAGCAACACCCGTTTTTACCATAGTTTCACAAGCAACGCGTGCATTTTTATCTTTGGCAATAATAGCATCTAAAACCGCATCAGAAATTTGATCGGCAATTTTATCTGGATGTCCTTCTGACACTGACTCAGAAGTAAAAAGGTGTGTAGACATAAAACCTCGGTAAAAATTAACTGAAAAACAATAATCGTCTTTAATAACGATATTCTAACTGTTTAGTTAAGCTTTTTCTAGATTTATTTACGCCTAGATGGCTAAACGTCTTTAAGACGGAAAAGTTTCAATATAAATTCTGTAGCCATTTATTGACAAAAATTAAGTTTTAGCGAGATGTAACCTGAAGTTAAGCTATTAAGGATACATATTTAAGCGCAGTGGCCGTTGTAAAATGTGACTAAAAAGCGCTTGTTGTTTTAAGCAATACTTCGAACTGTAAAAGGTCGTTGTGCCTATATTATTCAGAGGATTAATGAGCTGATGTAAGGATAATTGCCGTTTTAATTGCTCAGTTACCGGCTGTGCTGTTTCCATAATGACTACGCTGTCGCCACATATTTCGTTAATCAAGTTTTTGATTAACGGGTAATGTGTACAACCTAATACGATAGTATCTACCCCTTTTTCGAGTAAAGGTTGTAAATAGCTCAACAGCATTAATTTGCACTCAGGCGAGTTTTTCTTGTCTTGTTCAATAAGTTCTACCAAGCCGGGACAAGGCTGAATAGTAACATCACTGTTATGACTATATTGCGCCACTAAGGCTAAAAAACGCTGATTTTCAGCCGTAGCTTTAGTGACTAATATGGCTATTTTTTTGTTTTTACTAATGCGGGTTGCCGGCTTTATGGCGGGTTCAACACCAATAACTGGAATTGAAATATTTTTCCGTAGCTGATCTATAGCATTAACCGTGGCGGTATTGCAGGCAACAACAATAGCTTTGGCGTTACGGGCAATAAACCACTGGGCAATTTCATTAACCCGTTGTTGAATAAATTCAGTAGATTTTTCACCGTAGGGTGCATATAGGGTATCAGCGACATAGAGCAAGTTTTCATGGGGTAATTGTTGTTCAATGCACTGCGTGATAGACAAACCACCAACGCCGGAGTCAAATATACCAATAGGATCGGCATTAGCCGTTTGGCGTTTACTTTTTAGGATTGAAGTAGCTGCTTTTATATCAGCTTGGTTTTGCATGGGCATTGATTAAGCACAGCTTAAGTTTGGTGTAGTTAGTTGGGCCAAGTATATTATCAACAAGCAAATGAGATCTATACATATTTTGAGATAGGTATTGATTGCCAAGCTGCCGCCGTTGAGATGAGTCCTGAAGACAGGGGATTTAGGAACGTTTAAAGACCAGTTTTTAGCTGTCAGTAAGTTAAAGTTTGAAGCTCAGTTTTGCTATGCTTTTCTAGGAGTGCGCAAAAATATTGTTGATATTTTAGGATGAGTTACAGAATGAGAAAGTAGAGGAAGTGACTTCCAAGGTGCCGCAGTTTACATTTGTCCTGAACACCGGGTGTTCAGGGCGGACGTATCATGCTAACCGTAGGCTTCCCGATACGAGCCGGGCTTGCACAATAGTTAATAATCAACATCCTTAGGTAAAACTTATCGGCTCAGGGACATAGTTCACAACAAACACCCCAGAAGTCAAAAACATTATAGCGAATAATCTCAGCCAAATTAAGTCTTTTATTACTTGTAAGACCTGTTAGCTTAATGCTTGAACAAATTGAAGTTTCTTTAAACGAAAAGAGTATATTTAAAAATAGGTTAAACGATGAATAAGTGTATTAGGCAGATTTAGTGCGGTTTACTGCTTGTGCAATAGTGGTTTGTAGCAGTTCAATTTTGCTTTGCATTTTTTCGCGTTCTTGCTCTTGCTCATTTCGTGCTTGGATTAAATCATGGGCAAGGTTTAATGACATCATCACCAGCGACTGCTCAACAGTTTTTGTTGAGAATTTTTTCTTGGCGTCTTGTTCTAAACGTTTGTTTATTTCACTCGCCGCCTGCAACAACGCAGACTCATTTCCAGCTGGACAAGCGACTTTTAGTCGTTTGTTGGCAACATTTATGGTGACTGTGTGTTGGCTCATTGCGTGTATATTCTCAATGCATAATATTAGTTTATTGAGCTCTAAGCTCAAAAAATTGCGCTACTCGCTTGTAATACCAAGAAAAATACTGATAACTAAACTTAGTGCGCCATAAGATGAAACTATAACGGTGAGCGTTACACTATGCAAGTGATCTCTATGGTTTTTTCTGGAATCAAGGCTATGCCAATGTTAAGATAGCTAGCAATATCCCCCTGATTGAATTTATATTTTTATGTCTGATAACACCGCTTTAGATTTTTCCGCCGCACAAGCGATATTAACCAGTGAAGGTATTGAGGCACATGCTGCTGAAATTCACGGTGTGCTAACAGGTTTGATTTCTGCAGGCTTTGAATTTGAAAGTAATGATTATATCGCTATGGTTAATGACATGCTTAATAATGCTGAAGGTTTACCGGTAGCCATTAAAAGCTTAGTTAAAGACATTTATAGTGATATTTGGCAAAAAATCCTTGATGACTCCTACGGCTTCCAATTAATGCTACCTGATGATGACGACTCAATTATTGAACGTGGACACGCACTAGGTAAGTGGGTGCAAGGCTTCAACTTAGGCTTTGGTTTACAACAAACAAAAAATGCCGCTTTGTCTGAAGATGTTAAAGAAGTATTGGTCGACTTTGGCGAAATTGCTAACTTGTCAGATGAAATGGAAGAAAATGAAGCGACCGAGCAAGCGTATTTTGAAATTGCTGAATATGTTAGAATCTCTGCACTATTGTGTTTTACTGAATTAGGCGCGCCACCTGCGCAACAAGACACAAGCGCGACCTTGCACTAGCGCTTCGCGGTTAAATTTCTTTAGTAATAAAACGCTTAACGCTGACCTTTTAACGCTGAAATTTTAATACTAATAACTTAAAAATCAGCTTAAAACACTCAAGGTTGAAAACCTAACTGTCAAAATTTAATTATAAAAAATAAGCTGGTATCCATGATCAAAAACACCTTATTGCCCGTTGCTGAATTTTGTCAGCGTAGAAATGATTTTATGGCGCAAATGCCGGTAAATAGCATTGCATTAATTTCTGCTGGTCAGGAAGTTACCCGCAGTAATGACACCGAATATCCATTTTGCCAAAATAAGCACTTTTATTATCTTAGCGGTTTTAATGAACCCGATGCCATTTTAGCCCTAATTAAAGGTGATGACGCAAGGTCAGCAGAAAGTGTTTTATTTTCTCGTGAAAAAGATCCTCAGCAAGAAATTTGGCATGGACGACGTGTTGGTCAAGTGCAAGCTGTTGACGTTTATCAGTTTAATCAGTGTTTTAGCTTAGCAGAAATTGATGAGCAATTATTAGCGTTAATGGCAGGTAAAACCGCCGTATTAATTTGCCAGCATGAACAAAATGCATTCCAGCAACAAGTACTTTCATGGTTAGCCGAGATTAAAAAGGCAGCTCGCACGGGTGTTAAAGCACCAACGACCTTAATTGATTGCAGTGCCTTACTAGATGAAATGCGCTTACATAAATCAAATGCTGAACTTGATATTATGCGCCAGGTTAATGTCATCAGTGGCGGCGCTCATCAAAGAGCAATGCAACAAACTAAAGCCGGTAAGTTTGAATATCAAATAGAAGCAGAGTTATTGCACGAATTTGCCACTAATGGTGCGCGTTACCCGGCTTATGGCTCGATTGTGGCTGGCGGCGATAACGCCAATATTTTACATTACACTGACAATGATGACGTGCTAAACGACGGCGACTTATTACTTATTGATGCCGGTGGTGAATTAGCGGGTTATGCTGCTGACATTACACGCACATTTCCGATTAATGGTAGATTTACTGCGGCACAACAAGTGATTTATCAATTAGTGCTTGATAGCCAAAACCTTGCCATTGCCGCGATAAAGCCAGAACAAAACCTTGCTGAATTAAACCGCATAGTGTGTGATTTTCTGACCAGAGGTTTGCATGATTTAGGCATTCTCAAAGGCAATTTAAACATATTATTAGTTCAACGAGCCTGCAAAAAATACTTTATTCATGGCCTTGGACACTGGTTAGGTCTTGATGTTCATGATGTGGGTGATTACCATGCGAGTCAACAGCGAGAGCAATTACGCCCTTTTGTCGCCGGTATGGTGATGACTATTGAGCCGGGTATTTATATTCCAAAAAATGATCAAACCGTGGACGAAAAATGGCGTGGTATTGGCGTACGTATTGAAGACAATGTGCTAGTAACCCAAACAGGTTATGAAAACCTAACGGTCAATGCACCAAAAACCATTGCTGAAATTGAAGCCTTGATGGCTTAGTTGTTAGGGAGTCAATCAATGTTGACTTGCCGGTGATTTAAGCCTTAAAGCTGGCTTGCTGCTCCAAGTGCATAGGCAGGAAAATAATCAGCTACCTACAACCTTCTAGGCTTGTGAATGTGAATAACATAAATGTGAAAAACAATGCAAAAATTTGATCTATTAATTGTCGGTGGCGGTACGGTGGGTTTAACACTGGCACTTGCTATTCGCCAACAAAGTCAGTTAAGTGTCGCTATTGTTGATAACGCACCTATTGAAGCGTTAAGCGTTGAACCTGAGGTGCGTGTTAGTGCTATTAATGCCGCCAGCCAGCAAATATTTAGTCAGCTTAATGTTTGGCAAGACATTATCGCGCAACGTGCCCAGCCTTATTACGATATGCACATTTGGGACAAGGCCGGTTATGGACAGCTAAACTTTGCTTTAAAAGATGTTAGCCGCTCAGCTTTAGGTAATGGCCCAGAGCAATTAGGTTTTATAATTGAAAATAAAGCCATTCGTAACGCCTTGTGGCAAAAAGCGGCGCAAGACAGCGGTATTGAGTTTTTTACTGACAGCAAACTCCAACAATTAAATCCTAGCGATAACGAAGTTTTTGCTACCTTCGAACATAACAGCCATACCAACAGCCAGCCTATGCCGATAGTGGCGAAATTGGTGGTTGGTGCTGACGGGGCAAACTCTTTTGTACGTCAACAAATGAACGTGCCATTAACCTTTCGAGATTACGATCACCACGCGATTGTCGCTACAGTTAAATGTCAACAAGGCCATCAAAGCACGGCTTGGCAAGTATTTTTAGATACCGGCCCATTAGCACTATTACCTTTATATCAAGCTGACTTATGTTCCATTGTTTGGTCAACAAGCCCTGAAGAGGCGATTCGATTAACTGCCTTGTCAGCAGAAGACTTTGGCAAAGAACTTACCGCCGCTAGCGATGGTAAGTTAGGGCAAGTATCGCTAGTAGGTGAGCGATTTACCTACCCGTTAACTATGCGTTTTTCTCAAGAGTTTGTTAAAGGCAGAATGGTATTGGTGGGTGACGCAGCACATACTATTCACCCGTTAGCTGGGCAGGGTGCTAACTTAGGCTTGCTTGATGCTGCCGCTTTGTCACAAACCATTAGCGAGCAACTTCGCAAAGTACAAGCTAAAGGCACGCTTGATGATAACGCATGGTATAGCAACAAATCTTTACAACAATTTGCCCGCTGGCGCAAAAGTGAAGCAGTAGAAATGATTGCCTCGATGGAAGCGATAAAACAAGCCTTTACACCTCAGCAAAGCGCGATTAAATTACTTCGTGGCTTGGGTATGTCGTTACTCAATAATATTAAACCGGCAAAAGCGTTAATGATTAATCAAGCCTTGGGTTTCAAAGATGATTTACCCAAATTAGCTACCGCACTTTCACAGCAAGTGCCGCAAAAATTATCAGAACAAGTCTCACCACAAGTTTCACAAAAAATTCTACAACAATCATCGCACTCACCAAAACCAGTGCCACAACAAGTACCACAACAAAAAAATCGCTCATAGCGTCACACTTACCGCGTTATTTTGTTGACTACTTAGTCAACAAAAGCGTTTTTTTGCTCAGTCAGCCAATAACAAATGGGTAGGTTGAGTAAAATAGTACTTTTATTCTTTTCAGCAATATAAAATTTAAGTTTGCTACAAGCTAAATTTTCATACGCTCAAGGAATTATATTTTTAAAAGAGGTCGTTTTGAAAATATAATTTTAAATAGTTTCTTTAGTCGGTTTTAAATTTCAAATATGCTTTCTTATCTGTTGAATCAACAGTTACTCAGGGCTATAATCCTTAGCACTTTTTGTAAATCTTCCGTCTTTATCCTAGGTTTAATCGTGATGCTTATTTTAAGCACTGACAAACTTAGATAAAACAACTAACGTGAGTGAAACGTACGATGACAAATAAAACAGTATTACATGCTAAGCACTTAGAAGCTGGCGCTAAAATGGTTGATTTTTATGGTTGGGAAATGCCGATCAACTACGGTTCTCAAATTGAAGAACATCATGCGGTGCGTAAAGACGCTGGTATGTTCGATGTTTCACACATGACTATTGTTGATGTTCAAGGTGTTGATGCACAGGCATTTTTACGCCGCTTAGTGATTAACGACGTAGCCAAGTTAGATGTTGTGGGTAAAGCACTTTACACAGGCATGTGTAACCTTGAAGGTGGCGTTATTGATGACTTAATCGTTTATTTTTTCAGTAACACCGATTACCGCTTAGTCGTTAACTCAGCGACTCGCGTAAAAGACTTAGCTTGGATCAACGAGCAAGCATCAGCATTTGACGTAGCAATAACTGAACGTCCAGAATTTGCCATGATCGCCGTGCAAGGCCCACAAGCTAAAGCCAAAGTAGCCACATTATTAGACGCTGAGCAAACGGCTGCTGTTGAAGGCATGAAGCCATTTTTCTCGGCACAAGCCGGCGACTTATTTATCGCCACAACTGGTTACACCGGTGAAAACGGTTATGAAATAGCCTTACCTGCTGACCAAGCTGCCAACCTATGGCAACAATTGCTTGATGTTGGTGTCAAACCTTGCGGCTTAGGTGCTCGCGATACTTTACGTTTAGAAGCCGGTATGAACCTTTATGGTTTAGACATGGATGAAAGCGTTTCGCCATTAGCCGCCAATATGGCCTGGACTATTAGCTGGGAACCTGAAGATCGTAACTTTAACGGTCGTGAAGTATTAGCGGCGCAACGTGCTGCAGGCGACCAACCTAAACTTGTTGGTTTAGTGCTTGAAGAAAAAGGCGTATTACGCAGTGGCCTTAAAGTGATCACTGAAGCAGGCGAAGGCGTTATTACCTCAGGTACTTTTTCTCCAACTTTAGGTTACAGTATTGCAATGGCTCGTTTACCACGTAGTGTAGCGATAGGTAGCACAGTAGAAGTTGAAATGCGTAAAAAGCTAGTTAAGGTTCAAGTCATTAAGCCAAGCTTTGTGCGTAATGGCAAAAAAGTTCTTTAACTACTAAGGCTAGGTCAACGCTCATTAGTGAGCCGTAAAAGCTAGTTAAAAAATGCTAAAAATTTAAGCTATAATATGGGATGATTAGCGCAGGCAAGCTTCATACTATAGTCGTTAGTACCAATTAGTTAATCTGCTTGGTATATCCAATTTAAAAATAAAGATTAGGACAAAATCAATGAGCAACATTCCTTCAGAATTAAAATATGTAACATCACACGAATGGGTACGCAACGATGGCAACGGTGTTGTTACTGTTGGTATTACTGAGCACGCACAAGACCTTTTAGGTGACATGGTATTTGTTGAATTACCTGAAGTGGGCGACACAGTGAGTGCGGGCGACGATGTTGCTGTAGCAGAATCGGTAAAAGCTGCATCAGACATTTATGCACCAATGAGCGGTGAAGTAATTGAAGTGAATGAAAATCTTGAAGACTCACCTGAGTTAGTTAACTCAGAGGCCTTCGTTGGCGGTTGGTTATTTAAATTAAAAATTGCAGATGAAAGTGAGTTCGACAACTTACTTGATGCTGAAGGTTATGCAAACTCAATCGACGAAGATTAAATTTTAGGCACATTATGCTGCGACACACCTTGTTTCTGTTATTTTTTGTGATCATTTAGTCTACTAAACTCGTAAAACTCATAACATCAATCGTGTTGCTTATATTGTAGTAACTACTGAGCTCAAAAACTTAACCTAAGTGGCTAGTTTAAGTGCCAAGTTTAAGTACTAGGTTTAAGTTTGCAGCCATTTATTTGTGCCTAAAAGCCGATTGTTATCAAAAACGATATTTAAGCCCTTAACTCGATCTAATAGTTCAGGGCTTTCTTTTTATTAAATATTATTAACTTTATAGTGAAGCTGTTTTATGACTACTCAATATAATGACTCTTTATCTTTGACTGAATTAGAGCAAAGACAAAATTTTATTCGACGTCACATTGGTCCAAGTGATGAGCAAACACAAGCCATGTTGAAAGATATCGGTGCAGAATCTGTCGATGCCCTTATCGATGAAATCGTACCTAGTGATATTCGTTTAGCTGATTTACCTGCTATCGAAGAAAGCAAAACTGAAGTACAAGCTTTAGCCGACTTGAAAGCGGTCGCAAGTTTGAACAAAGTAAACGAGACATATATTGGTTTAGGTTACTACGGCACACTAACGCCTAACGTTATTTTACGTAACGTGTTAGAAAATCCAGGCTGGTACACGGCATACACGCCATACCAACCAGAAATTGCTCAAGGTCGTTTAGAGTCATTATTAAACTTCCAACAAATGTGTATCGACCTGACGGGTTTAGAACTAGCGTCGGCGTCATTACTTGATGAAGGCACAGCCGCAGCTGAAGCCATGGCATTAGCTAAGCGGGTATCAAAAAACAAGAAATCAAACTTGTTCTTTATCTCAAGTGACGTTTATCCACAAACTATCGACTTAGTTAAACAACGTGCTGA
Source organism: Colwellia sp. MB3u-45 (assembly GCF_014077005.1). Lineage (GTDB taxonomy): Bacteria > Pseudomonadota > Gammaproteobacteria > Enterobacterales > Alteromonadaceae > Cognaticolwellia. The sequence continues at coordinate 502,753 of NZ_JACGVC010000044.1, forward strand.
AATGTTTGGTTTCGACATCCTTGTAGCACCGGCTGCAGAAGTGGTTGAACACGACGTATTTGGCGCCTTATTACAGTACCCAAGTGCCACAGGTGAAATCACTGACATCAGCGATTTAATTGCCAAAGTACATGAGAAAAAAGGTATTGTTGCCGTTGCTGCCGACATCATGAGCTTAGTGCTATTAAAATCACCAGGCGAATTAGGGGCTGATGCCGTTATTGGTTCAACTCAACGCTTTGGTGTGCCCATGGGTTACGGCGGACCACACGCCGCTTTTTTCACGACCTCTGAAAAATACAAACGTTCATTACCAGGTCGTATTATTGGTGTCTCAAAAGATACACGCGATAACCCAGCACTGCGTATGGCCATGCAAACACGCGAGCAACACATTCGCCGCGAAAAAGCCAACTCAAATATTTGTACCGCACAAGTATTATTAGCGAACATGGCGGCGTTTTACGCGGTTTACCATGGTCCTAAAGGTTTAAAAACTATCGCACAACGTATTCACCGTTTTGCTGATATTTTATCTTTAGGTACGGCAACAAATGGCTTGCCAGCACTTCATCAGCACTACTTTGACACCTTAACCTTTAACGTTAGCAATAAAGATGAAATTGTTACCCGTGCATTAGCTAATGGCGCTAACTTTCGCACTGATGTTGACGGTCAAATTAGTATTTCATTAGATGAAACAACTACCCGTGAAAACGTGCAAACCTTGTTTGATATTTTATTAGGTGCAGATCACGGCCTAGACGTAGCAGTACTTGATCAGCAAATTATCGACTCTGATCATTCGTCAATTCCAGCGGCCTTACAACGTGAATCTGCGATTCTAACGCACCCAGTATTTAACTCGTATCACAGTGAAACTGAGATGCTACGTTACATCAAAAAATTAGAAAACAAAGATTTAGCGCTTAATCATTCCATGATTTCATTGGGCTCTTGTACCATGAAATTAAATGCGACAGCACAAATGATCCCAGTATCATGGCCTGAATTCGCTAACATGCATCCTTTTGCGCCAGTTGACCAAGCGCAAGGTTATAAGCACATGATTGACGAACTAGCCAAATGGTTAGTTGAGTTAACCGGCTACGACAAAATGTCAATGCAACCTAACTCCGGCGCACAAGGTGAATATGCTGGCTTAATTGCCATTCACAAGTACCACGAAAGCCGTGGTGATGCGCATCGTAATATTTGTTTAATTCCATCTTCAGCACACGGTACTAACCCAGCGTCAGCGCAAATGGTCGGTATGAAAGTGGTGGTGGTTGCTTGTGATAAAGCCGGAAACGTTGATATGGCCGACTTAAAAGCGAAAGCAAGTGAGTTAGCTGACAGCCTGTCTTGTATCATGATCACTTACCCGTCTACGCACGGTGTATATGAAACCACCATTGCAGAAATTTGTAACATAGTGCATGAGCACGGCGGTCAGGTTTACCTTGATGGCGCAAACATGAATGCCCAAGTTGGTTTAACATCACCGGGTTTCATCGGTGCTGACGTTTCACACTTAAACTTACATAAAACCTTTTCTATTCCACACGGCGGTGGCGGTCCAGGTATGGGTCCTATCGGCGTTAAAGCGCACTTAGCACCATTTTTACCTGACCATGCATTAATTAATGTTGATGAAGAAACTAAAGGTAACGGTGCGGTATCAGCAGCACCTTATGGTAGTGCCGGTATTTTATGTATCTCATACCTTTACTGTGCCTTACTCGGTAAAAAAGGTGTTACCGATGCCACTAAATACGCTATTACTAATGCTAACTACGTAGCAACAAAGCTTAGCAAACATTTTCCACTGTTATATGCTGGGAAAAATGGCCGTGTTGCCCACGAATGTATTATTGACTTGCGTCCACTTAAGGCAGAATCAGGTGTTACTGAAGTCGATATCGCCAAGCGCTTAATAGATTACGGTTTTCATGCGCCAACCATGTCGTTTCCAGTAGCGGGTACGTTTATGATTGAGCCCACTGAATCTGAGTCAAAAGTGGAACTTGATCGCTTCATCGAAGCTATGATTTCTATTCACGGCGAAGTGCGTAAAGTAACCTCTGGTGAGTGGACAAGTGAAGACAACCCACTACATAATGCACCACATACACTAGCGGATATTACCTCACCTTGGGATCGTGCTTACACGATTCAAGAAGCGGTATTCCCAGTGCCTGCGGCCGCAGCGAATAAATTCTGGCCAACGGTTAACCGTATAGATGATGTTTATGGCGACAGAAATTTGATTTGTAGTTGTCCTCCGGTTTCTAGTTATCAAGACTAGGTAATTGATATAAAATAATAAAAAGCGAGCTACGGCTCGCTTTTTTTGTTTATAAGTTTAGTGATTGATAGATACTTGTTGCCATTTCTTTTGTTCTAATTTTGATATTATCTGCATTCCATGAATCTTTGTTAATCAGTGCTTTGTCTAATGGGTACGCTAAATCTTTTAATAATCTGAGTTTTTCATTAGGATTTTTATTTGATAAAGTAACAGCGTTGACTTGCTCACTAGTCAAAATTAAGTTTCCTATACTTGCAACAATCTCTTGTGTGTTATTTTCTCCTATTGCAGATTGAGGGATTATGTGCTCAATAGTCATATTATTTAAATCGACAGTTAGGCCATTTTCACACTCAGATAGCATACTATTTAATGTGTATCTAATTATGCTTTTGAATTTTGTAATGTTTGATAAATAATGAAGCTCTGAGAATTTCACTTCAAATTCGTTTTGCTCAGGAAGTTTATTTTTTAAAAAAACAATTAATTCATTTGATATATCCTGAAAATCATTCTTCTGTTTAATATTAGATAATTTTATGGCTAAGTTTGAATATTTAGTTGCAATACTTCCCGATGAACGCTGTTTTGTTATAGCATTGAAACAGTAGTGAAAACTTACAATTTTTGTAAGTGTATTTTTTAGATTTTTTAAAGTTATTTTATTTTTGTAATATGCTCTCAAAAGAGAAAGAACAAAAGATGACTGTTGTTTAACTTTAAAAATATTTAGAGATTCTAGAAGTCTTTTTACTTCTCTTTCTTCTTTATTCCATCTACAGCTATCGGGGCGAAGCATTCTACAATAATACTCAGCTGATTCATTTAAATCAGTTATGAGTGTGTTAGCTCGGTCATCGCCATTTTTTAAGTGCAATTTAACTTTAGAGAACAGTGTTTTGTCAGTTGTATATTCATATTGAGACATCCAATAATGTAATAGATAAGATCCTAATACATCGATGTCACTTATATCGTCAAACTTCTTCGTTAGAGTTTTCCACGATTCTTTAGCTTTATCCAAAATAATATTTTTATTTTGCAACTTTTTCAATAATAAGTTTTTAACCAAATCAGAAGTAGTTAAATCTTTACCTCGTGCATTAAGAGTTTCAAAAATTAAGTAGGCATCTTCTTCGTTTTCTAGCTGTATAAAAACGAGCTTTAATGATAATACCTTGTCACGTATTGCTTTTAACTGTTGAACTAACTCTGCATCATGGTTTGTAAATAATAAATGTTGTGTTTCCTCATCGCTATAAGAAAGTAATTCTGGTAAGGATTCAAACAATTTTTTTGTCAAAAAGTCATAAGATTTTTTTAATTTTAGTTCTTCTGTTCCCACATCACAGTTTAATTTGAATCCTTCAAATGATTGAATATGAGATTGTAAATAAGGGAATGATGTTTCAGCTTTTAATACATATTCATCTTCGTTATCGATATTTGCCTTTTCTATATATTTATGGATACCTTTTGCTAGATTTTCTTCACCAATCTTAAGAAAAGCATTTCTCAATACTGATAAAATCAAGGTAATGGTTGTTAATCGTTGCTGTCCATCTACTATTCCAAAATAGGGTTTTTTTGCTTGATAGACAACCATAGAACCAATAAAGTAGTTCTCAGGATTCTCTTTGACTACATCATTCCAAAAACTCTCTACTTCATCAATCTCCCAAGAGTAAGGTCGTTGAAACCTTGGGATTTTGAAGTATCCTAATGAAAATATATCTTGGATTTCCTTATCATTAGCTTCAATTTTCATACTTTTACCTAACATTGTGATTGTTCTGATAATTTATCAGAACATATAAACAAACAGCAATGCAATACAGATCAAAATAAAAATTATATAATTAGAATTTATTACCTTTGTCGCAAAGGCGACAGATGATGAATCAAATAAGGCAGAGTCGTTGATTATATAAATTAGCTTTCTATACTTTAATTTCTTTGTTCTTTCTTTGTTCTTTCTTCGTGAGATTAATGAGGCTCGTTTACCCCAATAAAATTTACCTGATATACCTCAATATATTGTTCAGCGAGGGGCTAATCGCTAACGATTTACGGAGTAAATAGAACAGCAAACGGCTAGGCCATCATCTCCTATATATTAAGAAAACCCCTTCATCGATAGATCTGTTTTCATTCTTTTGATTTTTTGTTTGCTAAAACAAGTTTGCGATCAAAGAATCACGCAAGTGCAGCGTATAAAATCAGCTTGAAAATTCAAAGCTAATAAGGCGAATTAGGTTGGAACTTATAATTTTCACCTTGATGACTTTATACTAAGTTTGATAAAGAAATTTAAATTTATTATGAAATAACGAAATGAATAAAACCTCTGTTTTACATTTTGTAGAAAGGTATCCTCAACATGAAAAATATCAAATTAATCTATTTTATCATTTTGCTGTTTCTAACATTACTTTGGTTACTTGCAGACCCAATACTTTTTTCATCATATAAATTTTATCCACTGAGAAAATCTATGCTCAGTTACACCGGTATTATGGCCATTGCTGTGATGAGTATTGGTATGATATTGGCAATTCGTCCTGTTATTATTGAACCTATTTTTGGTGGGCTTGATAAAAACTATCGTTTACATAAATGGTTGGGTGTCACAGGGCTTATCTTTTCAGTTTTACATTATCTATGGGCAATGGTGCCCAAATGGTTAGTTGGCTGGGGGTTAATGGCTAAGCCTGCCCGTCATAGATCAAATGAAGAAATGAACACCCAATTACTTTTCTTTAAAGAACAACATGGTCTTGCTGAATCAATAGGTGAATGGGCCTTTTATGCCCTGATATTATTTATTGTTTTAGCCTTGGTTAAATGGTTTCCGTATCGATACTTTTTCAAAACTCATCGGTTTATCGCTGTTATTTATCTATTTTTAGTTTTTCACTCGATCATACTTATGAAAGTTGATTATTGGGATGAGGTCATAGCTTGGTTGACGGTATTATTAATGATTGCTGGAAGTGTTGCGGCATTTCTATCCTTGTCACAAAAAATTGGCGTTTCTCGACGTTCTGTGGGCAACATCAACAATATAAACTATCACAGTGACAATCGAGTATTGGGTCTGAGTATTGATTTAGAAAATAGTTGGAGTGGGCATCAGGCTGGACAATTTGCCTTTGTTACCTTTGATAAAAAAGAAGGGCCTCATCCTTTTACTATATCATCAGCATGGAATAACGACGCTAGGATTGAATTTCTTATCAAAGGCCTCGGTGACTATACAAAAACGTTACCGAGTATCTTAAAAGCAGGAGACAAGGTTGAAATTGAAGGGCCTTATGGACAATTTGATTTTAGTACCGGTAAACCTAGGCAGATTTGGGTTGCAGGAGGGATAGGTATTACGCCATTTATCGCGCGTATTGAGGCTTTAGCTGCAAAAAAAACTGATAAACAAACTAGTAAATGTATAGATTTGTTTTATTGCACCAATGAACCTGATGAATCTTTCATTAACGCGCTAAAAAAATCTTCAGAGCTGGCAGGTGTAAAACTTCATGTTCTAGTCGCTAAAAAAGACGGATTATTAAACACAGACCAAATATGCGACCAAGTACCTGATTGGCAAGATTCAACTATTTGGTTTTGTGGACCAAAAGAGTTTGGCAAAACATTGCGCGCAGGCTTCTTAAATAAAGGGTTTATAAACGATGACTTTCATCAAGAGTTATTTGATATGAGATAGTGACAATTTCACTATACGTTTTTCACTATACGTTTTTTACTAAACGTTAATAGATGTTTAATCAAATTAGCTAAAATAAATTCAAGACGCTACAAACAAGGCGTGGGTTTTGAAGAGTATCAATTGGGCCAGAGCCATTAATACTATTTCTTAACTGGCTTAAAAGCTATAGTTCCAGACCAACGAGGCCAATAACAACTAGCCAAAAAGCGAAGAAAAGCTTGAGCTTGGTCGCTGACAAATGTGTGACTAGTGTTTTAGCTAAAATACCGCCGATTATCGCGCCAGGGCCGGCAAATAAGACCACTTGCCAATACACCTGAAAATTAACCACAGTATAATGCCAAATACCTGTCCAGACAGTGATTGCTGAAACAATAACCGCAGCAGAGACCGCCAAGCTAATATCAAAGCGGCGAAGAATTAAATATACCGCCAGTAATTCACCCACGCCCACAGACAACCACGCCGTGATGGCGCCACCACTTAAACCAATAACTGACAAGGCTAACCAGTCAAACCATTGAATTTGGCTACGTTCGCGTTTGGGCTTAATAGCATAAACCGTTAAAATAATAGCGCAGCCTAATATTAATGAAAACCAGCTGAAGCTATGATGTAAAGATGAGGGAGATGCAATGCCAAAACCTTGAACGGCTCCAATGCCGACTATGGCGGCAATACTGGTGATCACAATAATGCGTTTAAAACCTTGCCATAAACGCAGATCCGTTTTTTCAGTTTGATAGTGATGCCACCATGTTATCGCACCCGCAGTCATCCCAAAACACTGGATAGCAAAGCTAGTAGCCACTGATTGAGTATCAGTGAAGCCTAATTCTTTGAACATGGGAATAAAAACGACACCACCACCGGCGCCCGTTGCGTTGGCAAAAATAGCGCCTATTATTCCTAATAAACTGAACAAGGCGTAATCCATTAATTCAGTTATTTTAGCTGGGGCGAGATAAAGCCAAAGCAACCAGGCGCCGAAAAATAAGTAGATAAATTTTGCATTTGATAAGCGAATAGGATTATTCATTTAGATGACCGTTGGCGAATTAAAGTCATTAAATATCACCAGCGATAAAAGTGATGGCTGGTGTGGATAAACAGCGATTAGAGGCATGACTTTTTCCTAATATATGAGCTTTGTCTAAGGTAAATTTAGTGGGACAATAAAAGGGTGTAGTCATATTGCTCACTGAAAACTGAAAACGCTAGTGTAGCCATTCACTATGGCTGATGGTAGGTATTTTACATAAATTAGTCACTAAAGTTCTTTCACCCAATACTTTTGTTTATCAATGAGACTATCTATCCATTATCAATGGGGTCAGAGTCATTGATAGTGAATTATGTTTAACGCTGGCTTAGTTTACATAGATTAGTAAATAATAGGCTAAGACTGACCTGATTAAGTCATTAACTCCCCCCTAATTAAGCGACTTTTTTAACTAAATAACTTTCAATTCAATTCCAATTAGTTAGGGCTTTTATACCCTAACTAAAGTGATGCTTTTTATATGGATTATTTTATATCAATGACCTTTGAAACGCCTCGATCGCGAGAATCTGAAGCTGGAATGAGTTGTTCTCCATCCTTCCAGATAACTTGAATATCGCCATACTCCCAGCTGTGGGGTTCAACGCGATAACCTCGTTCGGTTAATGCCTTAATCGTACTTTGAGATAGCGGAAGAGAAGGGCTCTGGGTGATTAGATCGGGTGGTAATAATTGGTGGTGAAAACGGCTTGCGCTAGCGGCTTGATGGGGTGTCATTTTGAAATCTATGATATTAACAATGGCCTGAAATACCGATGTGAAAATGGTCGAGCCGCCAGGTGTACCGATCACCATCACTGCTTTATCGTTTTGCAAAAGTATAGTTGGCGACATAGAAGATAACATGCGCTTACCTGGTTGTATTTCATTAGCGGTATTTCCTACAACACCAAATACATTGGCTACACCAGGTTTAACACTAAAGTCGTCCATTTCATTGTTTAATAAAAAACCTGCACCTTCGACAACCACGCCAGAGCCGTACGCCCAGTTAATAGTATAGGTATTTGAAACGGCGTTGCCATCAGCATCAACAATCGAGTAATGGGTAGTATTTGGTGACTCAAGGCCAGGGTTAACGGAAGCTAAACTCGATATCTCATGTGGTTTTACTTCCAACGCGCGCCGTTTGATATAGGCATCACTAATTAACTCAGTCATATCAATATCAACAAATGCAGGGTCGCCAAGGTATTCAGCGCGATCAGCAAATACTCTCTTTTCCATTTCTGCTACTAAATGAACATACTGAGCGGAATTGTGGCTAACACCTTTAAATTCGTCGTTTAGATAGTCTTTCATTTTCAACAATTGGATTACGCCAAACCCACCTGAACTAGGTGGTGGAGATGACAGTATTTGATAGTCGCGCCAATTCGCTTTTAATGGCTCTCTCCAGACCGCTTTATATTCAGCAAGATCTTGGGCACTGATGATGCCACCGCTTTTCTGCATTTGCTTAACAATTAATTTCGCGGTTTCGCCGTGATAAAACTCTTTGCGGCCATTCTTTGCTATCCGTTTTAAGGTTGCTGCAAGTTCTGGTTGTTTAAATTTTTTACCTTGTTCAACACCGCCAAAATAGGTCTTAAAATTAGTCAGTCCATTAAAACGTTGGTAATTATTTTGAATATCATCGACGAGTATTTTTGCTGGAATAAACCCTTCTTCAGCAAGTTTAATCGCGGGTTCTATTAATTGACTCCATGGCAGTTTGCCAAAGCGTTGATGAGCTTCCCAAAAGCCCGCGACTGTGCCGGGTACGCCAGGCGCTTTAGCACCAATTAAACTCAAGTTTTGAATAACGGCTTTTTCATCATTAAGATACATATCCCGATGGGCAGTTAAGGGCGCGGTTTCTCGGTAGTCTAAAAATAATGCTTTGCCGTCTATGTAGATCAGCATGAATCCACCACCGCCAATATTGCCTGCATCAATATAGGTGACAGCTAATGCAAAACCCGTTGCAATAGCGGCGTCGACAGCATTGCCGCCAGCGAGAAGAATGTCTTCAGCTACTTGAGCCGCATATTTATCTGGGATCGCTACTGCCGCTTGAGAAGCCTTTAGGTTAATTTCACTAGTAGCATTTGCATAATGAGAGAATGTTGAAAAAAATAAAATAAAAACAAAAGCATAAAAACGAGCGCGACTCATCATGGGTAATTCCTTGGTTGGTTACTATTTGGATAATACTAATCAATAGGGTTAAAGTCATTGATAATCTTAAATAGTTATTTTCTTCGCACTAAACTAGTGCTTCATTGATAGATTGATAATAGACCCTATTGATACTGGATAAAAATCAATTTGTTGTGCAAAGGCTATAGTTAGATATAGTCAAACATATCTTTACTGTGTCATATTTGGTGTTTTACTATTTGAAGTTCTGCTAATGGAAATTGCAATGAGTTATCGTTATGTTTTAGTCAGTCTACTGTTGAGTGTTTCTTTTTGTGTTCACGCTAAGCTTGAACAGGCGCAAGTAGAGGTTTATCCAAAGAACTCTGCTGAAGTTACCCTGTTATCTGATGGCAAACGTTTGCCCGCTATTTACTACGGCGCGCAGGGTAAAGGGCCTCACCCTACCATTATATTATTACATGGATATCCTGGCAATGAGAAGAATTTGGATGTCGCACAAGGCATGCGAGACGCTGGGTGGAATGTAATATTTTTCCATTATAGAGGTGCTTGGGGGGCAGAGGGTGATTTTTCATTTACTGGCTCGGAGCAAGATGTAACGGCGGTAACGAAATTCTTTCAACAACCCAAAAATGTCGAAAAGTTTAAAATAAACCCTAATAAAATATCTTATATTGGGCACAGCATGGGTGGACATATGGCGGTTGCAGGCCTATTTGATAATCCTGAAGTCGCTTGTGGTGTTGTGTACGACGGGGCAAATATTGGCGTTACATTTAAAAGTGACGATGAAAAAGTTAAAAATATGTGGGCTGCGTATGCAGATTCGTTGTTTATGCTACGTGGGTGGTCTGGGGAGGTTGCCACTAGAGAGTTAGCCAAGAGGGGAGAGCAATTAGATTTAATCACCAGAGCTCATGAAATTGGTACTCGTCCCATACTCTTTATTCCCGCAGACAGTGACGTTATCCCTATTGCAGAGATAAATGCTCTAGCTAACGCCATGCGTCAAGTCAAAGGTAATAATGTCAATTATAGGTTGATCAAAGACGATCATAGTTTTAATAATAACCGTTCAAAGCTTCTTAAAGTAACAGAAGCATTTTTAAATTCAAACTGTCGATAAATAACTATTAGCCAAGTATCAATGGGGTCAAACTCATTGATACTTGGCTAATAGTGAACTCGGTTTAACGCTAACTTAGTTCACATGGATTAGTGGATAATATGGCAGACTTACGCGTTTAAATTTACCTAATATTCCACCACTGTTGTTCAACGCGGCAATAATCGTCACTTATGATTTTTTGCCGAACAGGACTATAAAGCCAACCTTGATAAACTAAATTCTTATGCTTAAAAATTTCAGTTCACAGTACATGCTTATGTGTTAATGACGAATCATGTACATTTATTACTTACCCCCGCGACTGAAAAAGGTGTCAGTCAATTGATGCAATCATTGGGTTGTTACTATGTGCACTATATTAATTAGTCTTATTGCCGAACAGGCACTTTGCGGGAAGGGCGCTATAAATCTACACTCGTAGATAGTGAACACTATTTTTTAGTGTTGAGCCGATATATTGAATTAAAGCCAGGAAGGGCTAATATGGTTTTAGCGGCCAGTGTCTATTTATGGTCAAATTTCCAGCATAATTCATTAGGTAAAGCGAGTCGGCTAATCACTCCTCATTATTGTTATCAAAATTGTTATCAAAATTGTTATCAAATGTTAGGAATAAATAGTGAGTTGAGACAACCGGCTTATTATGCATTATTTCACCAGCAGATATCGCCAAAAATTTTGCTTGAAATACAAGAAGCAACAAATAAAGATTAGGTGCTTGGTAGTGAACAATTTAAAGCTAAAATAGCACAGAAAACAGGTAGAAGAGCAAGTCCCTTAACTTGAGGGGCTGATAAAAAATCATTTATATATCATGGAAGTAAATAAATAATTAATGAAAGTCATTAACACTGACCCCATTGATATTGTTAACTCTGACCCCATTGATATTGATAGATGGATACACAAGTCGATAACATAAAAGCAACTGATTGATAATAGAACGAAATGGAGAGTTAATTACTATGGGAATAATACAATGATACAGACTAAAAATATTAAATCACAGCTAAGCTTAATTACATCAGCTATCGCTTTATCTGGTTTATCAGCAATGGCATTTACCCCCAGTGCTTTGGCAGAAGAGGCTAAGGTGGATGAAAACATAGAAACAATTAGTGTTGTTGGCTCAAGACGATTAGGGCGGAGTGTTGAAGATAGTCCTGTCCCCATCGACATCATAGACGCTGATGCAATTATGAATACGGGTCTTACTGAAACCAATCAAATTTTAGGGACATTACTCCCCAGTTTTAACTTTCCTCAACCTTCAATCACCGATGGTACAGACCATGTTCGACCTGCACAATTAAGAGGCTTGGCACCAGATCACACCTTAGTATTAATTAATGGTAAGCGTCGACACAGTAGTGCTTTATTAAATTTAAATGGTTCTTCTGGACGAGGTTCATCAGCTGTCGATATGAACGCCATTCCTGCTAATGCCATTGAGCGAATTGAAGTGTTGCGTGATGGCGCTGCGGCTCAATATGGTTCAGATGCCATTGCTGGCGTCATTAATATTGTCCTTAAAAATGCTAATAGTGGCGGCTCAGCATCGGTAACCTATGGTGCTAATGTCTCTACAATGGACGGAGTGCCCAATTTAAAGTCAGTGGGTGTTGGTGATGATGGTGACTTAGCGTTTGTTGAGGGTGGGGATCGTAAAGTCACTGATGGTCAAACACTAACATTAAGAGTTAACTCAGGTTTTGCGCTGGGTGAAGATGGTTTCGTCAATGTATCAGCAGAGCTTCGTAATCGCCATGCGGCCAATCGCGCTGATTATGACCAACGAGAAAATTACGCACGACTTGATGATGGTAATCTAGACCCACGCGAATTAACAACGAATAGATATAATCATACTTACGGAAATGGCGAGGTGGACGACATCGCACTGTTTGTTAATAGTGGCTACTACCTTAACGAAAATGCTGAACTTTATGCCTTTGGCTCTTATAGCGGCCGAGAAGGTGAAGGAGGTGGGTTTTATCGCCGAGCACAAGACAGTCGTAATATACAAAGTATTTACCCCAATGGTTTTTTACCGGTAATTACGTCAGATATTGCTGATTATTCTTTAGCTGCAGGAGTACGCGGTTATATCAATGATTATAATTATGATTTATCAGCAGTTTACGGCAAAGATGAGTTTCAATTTGGCGTCACTAATAGCTTAAATACCTCATTTGGTCCTTCGAGCCAGACTGAATTTGATGCCGGTACATTAACTTATGATCAACTGACATTAAATGCAGATTTTAGCAAAGAAGTCGATGTTGATATGTTTGACAGCAGCCTCAACGTTGCTTTTGGTTTTGAATATAGAAACGAGGGCTATCAAATTGAAGCTGGTGAAACGGCATCTTACGAACAGGGCACTTTTGGTAGTGGCGGTGCAGTAACTGATCCGATAAATGGTCCATTTGGCTCTGCGGGTTCACAAGTGTTTCCTGGATTTACACCCGCATCAGCAGGCGACAATAGCCGTCATAATGTCAGTGCCTATATTGATCTAGAAGCTGATATTACTGAAATATGGAATTTAACAGTAGCGACACGTTATGAAGATTATTCTGATTTTGGCTCTACGGTAAGTGGTAAAGTTGCTAATAGGATCTCATTAACTGATGAGTTTGCACTGCGCTTTTCGGCTTCAACAGGTTTTAGAGCCCCTTCTTTACAGCAACAACATTTCACCTCTATTTCCACTGTTTTCGTTGATGCTGTACCAACAGAAACAGGTACATTTTCACCAAACAGTAATGTGGCTAAGGCGCTAGGTTCTCCGGGCTTAGACGCTGAAGATGCCATGAGTATTGGCGGCGGCTTTACTTGGACACCATTGGCCGAATTTAGCTTGTCGGTAGACTATTACCGGATTGATATTGATAATCGGATTGTCTTATCAAACAACTTATCAGGCCCTGAAGTAGAGACTTTATTAGCAGGTAGTGGTGCCAACCGCGCACGATTTTTCTTAAATGCTATCGATAGTACAACTAAAGGTGTTGATGTAGTTGCAACTTATTCTATGGATATGGCAGAGATGGGTAATTTATTACTTAATGCCGGTTTTAACTACAATAAAAATGAAGTAACTCATGTTATCGATCCACCAACGGTATTACAAAATGCAGGATTTGATCAGGATAATTTATTTTCTGGTAATGAATTGCGTCGATTTGAAGTTGGCTCACCAAAAAGTAAATTGAACCTTAGTGCGACCTGGAATAAAGATAGTTGGTATGCCACGCTAAGAACAACGCGTTATGGAGAAACACAAGACCCATCTGACAACCCTGCTCGCAATGAAGTGTTACCTGAAAAGTGGGTGACTGATCTCGATGTGAGTTACGCGCTAACCGAAAGTGTTAAGTTTACTTTAGGGGCGAATAATATTTTTGATGTTTACCCTGATACAACGCGCGAGTTGGTTGAAGATGTAACCACCTTTTCTCGATTGTTTTCTTACTCTGGCTTTTCGCCTTTCGGTTTTACTGGACGATATGTTTATGGAAAAATTAGTGTAACTTTTTAGCCGTAATCTAAAAGCTTGAGTGGTATTCGCTGCTCAAGCTTTTTCTTTATATTGATATAATTAACAAGTATTAATGCAATAAGCGTCTAAGGGAGATTGACGAATTTAGAGGTATATTTTTAGCTTGTTAATTAACGAATTCAATTTATTCTTCACTACTGCCTAATGCTTTTTGATAACCTTACCGACTTACCTCAATTATTAACGGGGTTAGCTATCAATGGAGTCATTTATGTTGTTGATTTTTCATTGATATTGGACCCCACTGAGGGGGAGGCAAGTCTAGATCCTAGGATAATTATTTTGAGTAAAAAAATTGTTATTGCTGGTGCTGGTATTGGTGGTTTGTGCGCCGCGTTAGCATTGGCTAAAAACAAATTTGAGGTGACTGTTTACGAACGAAATCCTCAACTGGCCGAAGTAGGCGCCGGCATACAGCTTAGCCCTAATGCCATGCATGTATTACAAACACTTGGTATAGCAGACGAAGTTAAAGCCAAGGCTTTTAGTCCAGATGCAGCAGTGATGCGTCATTATAAAACCGGCAAACCATACTTTACTGTGCCTTTGGGTGATAACGCCACACAAAAATATGGCGCGGATTACCTGCATGTTCACCGTGCTGATTTACATACGGCGCTGTATAATGCCTGTGTAAATATGAAGGTAACTATTTACTTAGGTAAATCTATTAAAAGTTACCAGCAAACCCGAAAAAATATAACCATTCAATTTGACAACAATGACAGTATCCAAGCTGACTTGTTAATCGGTGCAGATGGTATCAAGTCAAATATCCAAGCCTGTATGTTAGGCAAAAAACCAGCTGAGTTTACTGGACAAGTCGCTTGGCGTGGTGTGGTCGAAGCAAGTAAACTCCCGAAAGGATTAATTAAACCCAATGCCAACCTATGGGTAGGACCGGGCAAACATTTTGTTAGCTATTATCTGCGTGGCGGAGACTTAATCAATTTTATTGCCGTGCAAGAACGTAAAAATTGGCAAAAAGAATCGTGGAATGAGCCCGGTGATATCAATGAATTACGCGAGACTTTTAGTGATTGGCATCCTGAGGTAAGCAAATTATTAAACGCAACAGAGCAGTGTTTTTTATGGGCTTTATTCGACAGAAAACCCCTTGGAAAATGGTCAGATCTAAAGGTGACACTTTTAGGTGATGCATGCCATCCCATGTTGCCATTTTTAGCTCAAGGTGCAGCGATGGCCATTGAGGATAGTTATGCCTTGGCATATTGTTTATCTCGTGATAGCAATATTGAAAACGCGTTGCAAAGCTATCAAAATATACGTTTACCGCGCACCCGTAATATTCAACTGAATGCGCGTAAAAATGCCGCTTTGTATCATATGAGTTCGCCAATAGAACAGGCCAAATTAGCACTGGTTTCAGGACTATCCCGTATTGGCCTCAGCGATAGAATCGCAGCGAACAAGCTCGATTCCATCTATGCCTATAATATCGTTGAGCAGTTATCAATGGGATCAGAGTCATAGGTAACTGATCGAGTGTTAATAAAACCAATGTCGTTAGCGTGCTACAATAAATAAATAAATAATAAAATCGAGTAAGTTAACTGGCTCGAACGTTCCAAAAAAGAGAGTTATGCTTTAAGTCGCATATTTGTCATAAGCTTTTTAATATTATGATTAACTGGCGCGCTTAACGTTATTATTATTATTTTATATAAGTTTATTAATTTAAGGGATCCGCACAATGAATAAACTCACTCAAGTTGTTTTCACAAGTTTTATATTGTTAACGGGTTGTGCCGGAAAAGCACCAAACCTAGGTATTGAGAATGGGCAATTAACCCAATGTCCAGATACACCTAATTGTGTTAGTAGCTTTTCAAATAATGAAAAGCACTATATCAAGCCCATTATGATTAAAGGCAAAAGGCTAGAAATCAAAAACGATATTGTGAACATTGTTAATGAATTAAAAAATTCAAAGGTCACAGTGACCGAAAATAGCTATGTTAGGGCTGAGTTTACCTCTAAATTTTTTGGCTTTGTTGATGATGTAGAATTTTATTTCCCAGAAACACAGTCTAAAGATACCAGCATACATATTCGCTCTGGCTCTAGAGTGGGTTATTCAGACTTTAACGTTAATCGAGAACGAGTTGAAAAGATTCGGCTTAAATTTGAGGTGCTTAATGTTAATGGATCTGAGTCAATGTAATATCAATGAGGGCAGCGTCATTGATTCAGACCCCATTTATTGCAACATGTTTCAGTATTGGGCTCTCAATAACATGCTTTTACAGCAGTTAGCCTTATCATTTTTTTCTTATTTGATTAGCACATTCGGTTAAAACAATCGCGCCAGCGGTTGAAACATTGAGAGAGTTACCCATACCAAACATGGGAATGTGTATTTGTTGATGGCTGAGTTTTAATGCCGCTTCACTCACGCCTTTACGTTCATTACCTAAAACTAATACGCACTTAGCAGGGTAAGTCACATCAGTATAATCAACTGACTCATGGCATAGCTCAACACTGTAAACTGAATAACCCTCATCCAATAACGTTTGTAAACTTGAGGTGGTATTATCACTATATTCAACACAAACCCATTTAGCTTCATTTCTAGAGGCTTTTTTCATCTTTTTATCTGAAATAGTGAGCGCGCCACAAACAATCACCTTGTCGATAGCAAAAGCATCAGCCAAGCGAATAAAAGCGCCGATGTTGTAGCTATTAGTGACATTGTCTAATACCACGATCAAAGGAATTTTTGGCTTGGTTAAGTATTCATCTCGAGTTGGCTTGCTTATTCTAAGGTCTTCTTTGCTAAGTTGTATGTTTGAATGCATTATTTTTACTCTGATTACTTACTACGACGACTTACTACGACGACTTACTACGACGACTTACTATGATTAAGTGCTGATGCTTTTTCCCCCCTACGGCCCCTGTTTCTGAGCATATAGCTGAGCTTATAGTTGAGCCGAGGATTGTGCGACTTTATCTAGCGAAGATCAAATTAATGTTGATAAGCCATTAAGCCAATTTACCTCCACGAGTAAAAGAAAATTAATCAGACATTCATTGTTAATTGAAAAATTCCCACGCCTCTACTAGGATTTATTCACCAGTCAAACTAAAAGGATTTTATTCGTTAATTATTATTTCCAACTTTTAGACCCCTACTCCCCAAAAGGGCTCCAACATAAATAACAAATGGATATTATTATTATGAAAAAATTATTAGTCAGTGTGGCGCTATTATCTATGTCTAGTTTTTCTGCCTTAGCAGAGGAAAAAACCAATGATACAGTGACATACGATGTCAAACGTGGTTTTGCAGAAACATTTTCTGTCTCTCAGTTCGAGCAGTTAGGTAAGTTTCGAGTGGTGTTAAAACCCATTAGAGGATCAGATTTTGGCCGTGATAAATTTGTTTTAAAAGGTATTAGTAAAGGACTTTTGAATGCTGACTTTACCATAAATCATACTTTTGTTAACAAAGAGCGCACAGGTGTCTTATATACAGCAAATGACACGATTACTATGGTTTATACGGGTGATCCAACTTGTGAAAACGGCGCCGGTAACATACCTTTTGAGGTTGAAGAAACATTACATATTGTCGCGGGCACAGGCATTTATGCGGGTGTTGAACCCGGTGGTTTTATTGTGTTAAAGGGAGTAATAAACAACTGCCCATCTCTAGCTAAATTTGGTCAAAATAATTTTGAGGTAGTAGGTGGCTCTGTAACCATCACTCAGTAGGCTTTAAAAGCTTGATTATACAAAGGGGAATGCTCAGCATTTGAAGTGCATAATGACTAAGCAGCCCTTGCTAGCTCTATGTTCAGCCATTAATTTGACTGACTTAGGTTATTTAATTTTTTTGCCAAATGTTGAGCTTTGCTATCGAGGTTACTATTATTAGTGGCAGTATCAATCTGGTCAGTATCAATGGGGGCAGAGTTTTTGATAGGCTTTTAATCATTAGCTGTCCCGTCCTGAAATACATTTAACATTTAGAACCTTATTAATAAAAGCATCCAACAGACTCATCAGTAAACGCAGACAAGGTGATTATACTTTAGCTTTTAAATTAACTTTCAAATTAGCGGCTAATTGCTATCTTAAGTTAACATTTTCATTGACGGGCCTTTATTTATAGCCACGGCTTTTATTCCATCCTAATAGTTAAAGATTCTTATCCACTTAAAGCTTTGTAGTTATGCTGTCGCTATAAAACTTAGCAGGGTGTCTAGTTATTTCCTCGTTGTTTCTCTAACACCAACTTTCTGTAAAATGCATTGATAGCTAGCGCAATATACGGCAATATCATGCTATAAATAATTACTAAGAGAGCCTGATATGCCTGGATTGTTACCCAATATTGACCCTGATGGATTATTAGAATATTCCGTTGTTTACACCGATCGCTCCTTGAACCATATGTCTGGTTCATTCCAGCAGGTCATGCAAGATATTTCTGCCGATTTAAAATCCGTTTACCACGCCCATAGCGCTATTGTCGTTCCCGGTAGTGGCACTTTTGGTATGGAAGCCGTTGCTCGTCAATTTGCGCGTAACAAAAAAGTCTTGGTCGTTCGTAATGGTTGGTTCAGTTATCGCTGGAGCCAAATTTTTGAAATGGGCGATATCCCTAGCAGTGAAACCGTATTAAAAGCGCAACAAATCCGTGATGACGCCCAAGCGCCATTTGCTCCGCCACCTATAGCCGAGGTAGTGGCCACTATTTTAGCTGAATCACCTGATGTCGTGTTTGCACCGCATGTAGAAACCTCTGCCGGTATCATGTTACCTGATGACTATATTCAAGCGATGGCAAAAGCCGTGCACCAAGTAGGTGGTATTATGGTGCTTGATTGTATTGCGTCAGGCACTATCTGGGTAGACATGCAAGCAACCGGTGTTGACGTCTTGATTAGTGCGCCACAAAAAGGCTGGAGTGCCTCACCCTGCTGTGGTTTAGTGATGCTCAGCGAACTGGCGCGCCAACAGATAGAGTCAACCACCAGTGATAGTTTTGCTTGTGATCTGAAAAAATGGTTACAAATCATGGAAACTTATGAAAATGGAGGTCATGCCTATCACGCGACTATGCCAACGGATAGCTTGACGCGTTTTAGAGATATTATGCAAGAAACCAAAAGCTATGGTTTTGCCAAAGTATGCCAAGAACAACTTGATTTAGGTCAACGTGTTCGCGCATTGCTGACTCAACATGGCATTAACAGTGTTGCCGCTGAAGGCTTTACCGCACCGGGTGTTATTGTAAGCTTTACCAGTGATGATGAATTTCAAAACGGTAAGAAATTTGCCGCTGTTGGTTTACAGATTGCCGCTGGCGTGCCATTACAAGTAGGTGAGCGTGCTGATTTTAAAACTTTCCGTATTGGCTTGTTTGGTTTAGAAAAACTGCATAATATTGACCGAACTGTTGCGCAACTAGAACAAGCGTTGATACGTCTCTTGTAGACGTATTTTGTCGTATGAACTTCGGGCGCTTGTCATGTATTTATCCATGGTATTGATGGCAAGCCGTCCAGCATTTTGGTATTAACCTTGAGCGAAATTAGTCAGAAAAATCAACTTAACTCAATTTGATTTACTTAGATATTCATAGTGAATATTAGCCACAAGCAAACCAGTATAGCGTTTAAATATCAGTTCAAACCTTTGCGCAACCTTTAGCAAGCTGCATTATGCCCATTGATCATCTAGGCTTGTTCTTAAACCTTGAGCTGTAAGTGATGACGAAACGTAAGTTATTGCAAAAAATGTTCAGCTTAACGATTTGAGTTTAGTGATATCAGGTAAGACCACTACGCTCAATCGTCAATATTTGAGTGATTCTTTCGGTAAAATAATAAATCTCACTATTATATGACATGCCTAATTTATCCACGATTTATTTCCCAAACGCCGTTTAGTTAGGCTTTTTATTGAGTAATAACCGCACAATTTTTTTGAGCCATCTGTGAACTTATGCCTAGCTTTATTTTTTAATGTTTCTTAGCTGAGGTTTCTTCGTTAATCAGCTGTTAAATCTTGATTGATTGTGCTTACTGTTAATGTATAGAGTTGACTGCTGTATTTATTTAGCGTAATTTTGACTTATACGGAAAATTCAGAACATACGGAAAAATCGGAATAACCATAAAAGTCGGAACAATCGTAAAATCCAGAGCCACTATTAATCTCCTTAAATGACGGAGTTGAAACTAAAATACTGCCAATTAATCCAGGTTAGTCGTTTACAACATGCACGACACCATCGTGGTCAGGATCAGATTTATTGAAAAATTGGTATACATCAGTGATCACCGTCGCTTTAATTGAGACGATATTGAAGTTTTTAGGCTGAATTTAATCATGGGTATTTCCTCTTGAATTCAGGCGATTTTTTACTAAAATATAAAGATGATGAGGACCATTTACCTTGGGAAATATGGATAAACAGCATAATCAAAACAAAGTGAATGAAAAAAAAGCCAGTGAATTAGTCCTCGCTAACAAAGTACTGGCCTTGCAAAATAAAGAGAAAGATAAGCGTATTGATGAATTAGTGTTAGCTAATCAAGAAAAAGATAAGCTTGTAGATGAATTAGTACGAGCTAATCAAGAAAAAGATAAGCGCGCCAATGAATTAGTGCGAGCTAATCAAGAAAAAGATAAGCGCGCCGATGAATTAGTACGAGCTAATCAAGAAAAAGATAAGCGCGCCAATGAATTAGTACGAGCTAATCAAGAAAAAGATAAGCGCGCCAATGAATTAGTGCTAGCTAATCAAGAGAAAGATAAGCGCGCCGATGAATTAGTGTTAGCTAATCAAGAAAAAGATAAGCGCGCCGATGAATTAGTGTTAGCTAATCAAGAAAAAGATAAGCGCGCCGATGAATTAGTGTTAGCTAATCAAGAAAAAGATATGCGTGCCGATGAATTAGTGTTAGCTAATCAAGAAAAAGATAAGCGAGCCAATGAATTAGTGTTAGCTAATCAAGAGAAAGATAAGCGCGCCAATGAATTAATTTTAGTTAATGAAGAACTTGACTTTTTACGGGGACTTTTTAAAAAATAGCACTGTTGTATTTAGAGTTTAAATTTACCTTCTCATTTAATTGATTGTTTACTAAAAATAACTAGGACTATTTATGTTTAAAGATAATGATCAAAAACATAATCGACACGAAGCGAAAGAAAAAAAAGCCAATGAATTAGTCCTCGCTAACAAAGAACTAGCCTTTCAAAATGAAGAGAAAGATAAACGGGCCGAAGAGTTAATTCTTGCCAACCAAGAGAAAGAAAAACGCGCAGAAGAGTTAACGCTTGCCAACACAGAACTGGCCTTTCAAAATGAAGAGAAAGACAGATGGGCCGAAGAGTTAATTTTAGCTAACCAAGAAAAAGACAAGCGGGCCGAAGAATTAATTCTTGCCAATCAAGAGAAAGATAAGCGCGCTGAAGAGTTAATTTTAGCTAACCAAGAAAAAGACAAGCGGGCCGAAGAATTAATTTTTGCCAACCAAGAGAAAGAAAAGCGCGCAGAGGAATTAACGCTGGCTAACACAGAGCTGGCCTTTCAAAATGAAGAGAAAGACAGGTGGGCTGAAGAATTAATTTTAGCTAACCAAGAGAAAGACAAGCGTGCTGAAGAGTTAATTTTTGCTAACCAAGAGAAAGATAAACGAGCTGAAGAGCTGATTTTTGCCAATCAAGAGAAAGACAAGCGGGCTGAAGAGCTGCTTCTAGCCAATCAAGAGAAAGACAAGCGGGCTGAAGAGCTGCTTCTAGCCAATCAAGAGAAAGATAAGCGGGCCGATGAATTAACGCTTGCCAACCAAGAGAAAGAAAAACGAGCGAATGAATTAGTGCTTGCCAACACAGAACTGGCCTTTCAAAATCAAGAAAAAGAAAAACGTTCAGATGAATTAATCCTCGCCAACGCAGAGCTAGCTTTTCAAAATAAAGAGAAAGACAAGCGGGCCGAGGAGCTGATTCTTGCTAAAGAAGAAAAAGAAAAACGTGCTGATGAATTAGTCCTCGCCAACAAAGAGCTAGCCTTTCAAAATGAAGAGAAAGACAAGCGGGCTGAAGAGCTGATTCTCGCTAAAGAAGAAAAAGAACAACGTGCTGATGAATTAGTCCTCGCCAACAAAGAGCTAGCCTTTCAAAATGAAGAGAAAGACAAGCGGGCCGAAGAGCTTATTCTTGCCAAAGAAGAAAAAGAACAACGCGCCGATGAATTAATTCTCGCCAACGCAGAGCTAGCCTTTCAAAATGAAGAGAAAGACAAGCGGGCTGAAGAGCTGATTCTCGCTAAAGAAGAAAAAGAACAACGTGCTGATGAATTAGTCCTCGCCAACAAAGAATTAGCCTTTCAAAATGAAGAGAAAGACAAGCGGGCCGAAGAGCTTATTCTTGCCAAAGAAGAAAAAGAACAACGCGCCGATGAATTAATTATCGCCAACGCAGAATTAGCCTTTCAAAATGAAGAGAAAGACAAGCGGGCCGAAGAACTCATTCTTGCCAAAGAAGAAAAAGAACAACGCGCCGATGAATTAATTCTCGCCAACGCAGAGCTAGCCTTTCAAAACGAAGAGAAAGACAAGCGGGCTGAAGAGCTGATTCTTGCTAAAGAAGAAAAAGAACAACGCGCGGATGAATTAATTCTCGCCAACGCAGAGCTGGCCTTTCAAAATGAAGAGAAAGACAAGCGGGCTGAAGAGCTGATTCTTGCTAAAGAAGAAAAAGAACAACGCGCCGATGAATTAATTCTCGCCAACGCAGAGCTAGCCTTTCAAAATGAAGAGAAAGACAAGCGAGCCGAAGAGCTCATTCTTGCCAACACAGAATTAGCCTTTCAAAATGAAGAGAAAGACAAACGGGCTGCAGAGTTAATTGTTGCCAACCAAGAGAAAGAAAAACGCGCCAATGAATTAGTCCTCGCTAATCAAGAACTAGCCTTTCAAAACGAAGAAGAAGATAAGCGTGCAGATGAGTTAGTTATTGCCAATGAAGAGAAAGATAAACGGGCCGAGGAGTTAATTCTTGCTAACGAAGAAAAAGAAAAGCGAGCTAATGAATTAGTCCTTGTTCACGAAGAGAAAGATAAGTGGGAACACGAGTTAATTCTGGCTAACAAAGAACTCGCTTTTCAAATAAAGCTAGACGGTTATCGTTCTGAAAGGGAACGTGTAGCTCAGGAATTAACCATATTTATGGATACTGCCAATGCCCCTATTTTTGGTGTTGATGCTCAAGGTAATGTCAACCAATGGAATCAAAAGTCAGCGGCTATTACTGGCTACCAAGCCGATGAAGTACTAGGTAAAAACCTGGTAAAAGAATTGATCACAAAAGATTATCGTGAGTCAGTAAACCAAGTATTACAAAAAGCCTTAAAAGGCGTGGAAACCTCTAATTTCGAGTTGCCACTTTATACAAAAGAGAACAATCCAGTCTTGGTGCTACTCAATGCCACTACCCGACGTAATGCGAATGGCGAAGCTGTAGGTGTCGTTGGGGTAGGGCAAGATATTACCGAGCTTGATAGTTATCGTGCTGAAATGGAAAAAAAAGTAAAAGAGCGTACGCGTGAATTAGATACCATATTAACGTTAAGTCCAGATGGCTTTGTTTTAGAAAATGCCAACAATAATATTGTTTATATTAACCCCGCCTTATTAAACATGACCGGGTTTACAGAAGATAAGTTTATTGGTAAAAGTGCTAAAATTTTTAGTGACGCAATGGCAAGTTTATATAATTCAGAACTAATGGAATATACCAATATTATTGGCAACGAAGATTGTGAACATACCATTTATCTATCACGTCCGACCGTACGCATTATTAACTGTAAGCAAAGAACAATGCATGGCTTGACGGGTGAAAAAGAAGGCCAAGTCCTTTATTTCAGGGACGTAACCCATGAAACAGAAGTTGATAAGATGAAAAGTGATTTTTTATCAACAGCGGCTCATGAACTACGCACACCACTGGCCAGTATCTATGGGTTTTCTGAATTATTAATGAATCGTGATTATGATAAAAAAATGTCACATGAAATTTTTGAAACTATTCACCGCCAGTCATTAAATCTAAAAAAGTTATTAGATGAACTACTTGATTTATCACGTATAGAGGCAAGAGCGGGAAAAGATTTTTATATGGATAATCATTCGCTTAAAGAACTTGTAGAGCAGTCATGTCTGGAAGCAGAAGGTGCCTTTAAGGGCCGTAAAGTGGAGGTCAAGTCAACAGGACGTTGGCCGGTAATTTCTTGTGATATTGATAAAATGCGTCAGGTATTTAATAACTTGTTAAGTAACAGCTTTAAATATTCTCCTGAAAATGAAAAAGTACGATTAAAAACCAGCGAAAGAGAAAAAAATGGCATTAGGCAGTTTGGTGTTAGCATTATCGATAACGGTATAGGCATGACACCTAAACAACTTTCTCGTATTGGAGAGCGGTTTTATCGAGCAGACGACTCGGGTGCAACACCAGGTACTGGTTTAGGTGTGTCATTGGTTAAAGAAATTGTCTCGATTCATACCGGAGAGGTTGAATTTGCTAGTGATAACGAAAAAGGAATGGTGGTAACTGTGTGGTTACCCATGGTTAAAAATTAATAGCTTGAGGAATGAACGATGAGTCAAAAAAGAATTTTAATTGTTGACGATCAAGGTGAATTAAGAAAATTAGTCCGAATGACACTTGATTTTGGTGATTATGAATTACATGAAGCAGAAGATGGCCAACGTGCATTGGCATTAGCCAAAGTGATCCAACCCGACTTAGTTATTCTAGACGTAATGATGCCTGGTGAAGTTGATGGTTATCAGGTCTGTGAACAACTAAAACAAGACAGTAGTGTAAAAATTCCATATGTGATGTTGTTAACAGCGCGAGGGCAAAAGTCTGACCTAGAAGAAGGAGAACGTGTTGGGGCAGACAGCTACCTTGTTAAACCCTTTAGTCCATTGGAATTAATACAAAAAGTTAATAGTGCATTAACTTAACTATAAATATATCTACTAGAGAATAGAGAATAATCAAATGTCAGTTCATCATTTTATTGGTAATGAAATGGATTCGCTTGTTAAAAAACTTGCTGCAACGCCAACAGACATAAATCTTGTCTGGGACGTCGTTAAAGTTATGGAGACAGAAAAAGAAGACTTACAAGCTCAGCTTTTTTGTTATGCACAAGACATTCAAAAACTACTTGCTGAGCGCGATATAGCGGCATTGAATGAAAATGAAAAAAATGCTGCCTATAAACAATTAGAGCGATTTAATCATGATTTTATGATTTTGATGGCGCAAAAAGAAAAATCATATCAAGCGCTTGAATCATCTCATCTTGATACTATAAGACGTTTAGCGACAGCGGCAGAATTTAAAGATGACGATACCGGCGCGCACATCCTTAGAATGAGCCGTTTTTCTTCCATAATTGCGCGTGCTTATGGTCAAGACGAAAAATACTGTAATCTACTTGAGCAAGCTAGCCCTATGCACGATATAGGAAAAATAGGTATACCTGATGATGTTTTGAAAAAACCGGGTAAATTAACTGAAGCAGAATGGGTCTTAATGCGTAAGCACCCCGAGTATGGCGCTAATATTTTAAGTGGTTCAGACGTTCCTGTTTTACAAATGGCGGAAGAAGTCGCATTAGCACATCATGAGAAATTTGACGGTAGCGGATACCCCTCAAATTTACAGGGTGAGCAAATTCCTTTAAGTGCCCGCATTGTTGCTTTGGCAGACTTTTTTGATGCCCTAACCATGGATAGATGCTATCGCCCGGCATTCTCTGATGAAAAAGCACTTACTATGGTGAAAGAAAACAGCGGCACGCATTTTGATCCCAAGGTTGTTCAAGCTTTTTTCTCTGTCAGTAATGACATTATTAATGAACGCGATAGAATTAATAAGGAAAATTAAGCTTTGTTTGCGGCTGTAAGCGTTTTTATACTTGGCTGTTTTTTTGCCTATAAAGTAGGTCTCCTCACCAACGAAACTGTTATAAATTAACAGTTTTATCTCAGCGATAGATAACACAAAAATACCTGATAGCAGCTAAGTCTTAGCAGCACAGTCTTCGGCTGTTTTAACCATAGATTACTCTACAGAGTTGATTGTTGTCAGTGCTTAGTATACATTTGGTGTATGCGGAAAATGCGGAAAATTCAGAACAAACAGAAAGGAGCAAGATTGAATGCATCAAGTCACTGATTTAAAAGTGAAACACTGTACCTCAAAACAAGCAGCTAGTTTGTTAGAGGTAACAACACGAACGATTCAGCTTTGGTCAGACTCAGGGATATTAAAGGCTTGGAAGACAGTAGGTGGACACAGGCGCTTTAATCTAGAGGATATTGAAGCGCTTAAGGCTGAACTTAAGCAAGAGACTAACCCTGCTGTCGAGCACAAGTTAGTACGTGTTTTAGTGATAGAAGATGAGCCTGATTTAATTATGTTGTATAAAATGACTATTGAAGGTTGGAATTTACCTATTATTTTACAAACGGCTAGCGATGGTTTTCAGGGCTTAATACACATAGGTGCATGGAAGCCTGATATTGTTATTACCGATATTCAAATGCCAAATGTAAATGGTATTCATATGTTAAAAAGCCTGGCCAAAATGGAAGAATTTAACGACATGGTGGTTATGGCGGTATCAGGATTATCAAAAGCAGAGATTACTCAAAAAGGTGGCTTACCGGCAGGGATACCTATTTTCACTAAACCCATTCCATTTGATGAAATTGAAAAAATCATTAATCAGCAATGTAAAACACTGTTAAGTAGTTAATCACTATGAATAAATTATTTGTTAAACTTTTATCCCAACTTAGCGATGGCATTGTGATGTTTGATATAACAGGTAAGGTATTTTTTAGTAATTTAAAAAAATTAGGTTTTGAAGGCGTTGTGGTTGGCAATAAAATAGCCGATAACCGTGTTATGGAAGCCGTAGCTGAAATGCACACGAGTGAACTAGAGCAAGTAAAAGACATAAAGTTAAAAGACATAAAGTTAAATGGCATTGAGCAGGTTGAAAACAACAACCATACGCTTATCTTTCATGAAGAAAATATGTTTTGTCTATATATTAGAAAGGAGCTTGAAAGAGTAAAGTATCAGGGACTACAAGATAATATGTTTAAACTGATTAATCATGAATTACGTACCCCTATGCAAGCCTTTACAGAGGGAGCATTTTTTCTTTCTGAGCGACTTAACACAGACGAAATCAAGGAAAAAAATCTTGATGCTCTGATTGAACTAACCATTAACAGTGCTAAAGAAGTCACAAGCAAAATGGAAAAACTGCTTGAGTTGTCCGAAACTTATGGTGATGACCCCATGCGTAACAAAGAACGTATAAGCCTAGTTGAAGTGACTCGTAGCGCCATTAACTCACTTAGCGAAATGAGCGCCAGTAAAGGTATTGTTATTAGACTCAAGCAAAAAGGCGAGATTATTGGCAATTTATACGGTAGTTTTGGCTGGCTAAAACGTGCGATTACAGAATGTGTGCAAAACAGTATTGAACATAGCCATAAGGGCAGTGAAATTCATTTGCAGCTTAAGCAAAGTAGTCATTTTGCCCATATAACTATTCGTGATTTTGGACGAGGAATTTCACCAAAAGTAAAAAATACATTATTTGAACCCTTCATTGGTGGCGGTGATAAAGAGGGGTCTAGCAATCAAGGCCTAGGTATTGGGTTAAGTTTAGCTAAAACCATTATTAAAAATCATGGCGGCAATATAAAAAATGTCAATCTAAAAAATGCCGTACAATTTCATATTGAATTGCCGACCGGTGGTGAAAAATCGTCGACTAATGATTTGGATATACGCCAATCACAACTATATGCCCGCGATATGGCTTTACTGATGAACAGAGACAAGTCATAAATTTCAAGCGTTATGCCACTATCCTAAAAGATGCTCATCCTTTAAAAATAAAGGGTTTTTGATATGAAACAGATCATAATATTATTAACAATCGTTTTTGCTACCCCTATGGCCCAAGCGGAAAAAGTATTAAGCTTAGGCGTAGTACCGCAACAATCTGCGTCGAGTTTGGCTAAAGTATGGGTGCCATTGGCAATGTTTTTGTCCAAAAAAACAGGTGAAAATATTCGTTTTGCCACCGCACCTACTATTCCAGAATTTGAAAAGCGCGTAGCGGCGGGCAGGTATGACATTGTTTACTTAAATCCATATCACTATACGCTATTCAGCAAATCTATAGGTTTGCGAGCGATTGCAAGACAAAAAGATAAGCGTATTCAAGGCATTATTGTTGTAGCGAGTAACAGTGAAATATCAAATCTAGCTATGTTAGAGAAGGCAGAAATTGCCTTTCCTGCTCCTGCTGCATTCGCCGCAACTGTGCTACCACAAGCCAACTTAACGCTGCGTAATATAGCTTTCACGCCAAGGTATGTGTCTTCTCATGACTCTGTCTATGCCGGTGTTGCTAAAGGTTTATTTGTGGCTGGGGGCGGTATTGTTCGCACCTTATCTACTTTGCCTAAAGCGCTGTCAAATAAGTTAAAGATAATATGGCGCTCAGAAGGCTATACGCCACATGCCTTCGCGGTAAGCTCAACAATAAGTCCTGAAGCTGCAGTCAAGATTCAAAACGCTTTAGTGTCGTTAAATGAGCAAGAAGAAGGCAAAAAAATTCTTAGCAAGTTAGGTTTTAATACCGGTATTGTGAAAAGTACTGATAGTGATTGGGATGATGTTAGGGCACTTAACATCAAGATAATAAAACAATAAAAGAAACTCATACCCATGTTTAAATTATCATTCAAAATAAAAACCATTATTGGTATCGCACTTATCGAAACTTTTTTTCTATTGATATTGGTGTTAGAAAGTCGATCAATTTTATATGAAACTATTGAATTTGACATCAAAGAACGTGCACACAACATTTCTACGTTATTAGCGACAGCATCAGTAGATGCCGTTGTTTCTGAAGATATTGCCACACTTGAGTCAATTGTAGAGTCAGCAATGATAACCTCGAATATTCTTTATATTAAGATACGAGGTTTAGATGGAGTATTAGCAGAGCGAGGTGAGCAAGCTTTTTTAGATCGTAAATTTAAGGCCGATAACTCTATCGCTGAAAGTGAAATAGACCAAAGTTTTGATACCTTTTCAGAGATATTTGTTGAAGGTTATCGATTTGGCCGTGTGGAAGTTGGACTTTCTTTAGCAGAGCAGAAGGCCATCATTAAAGCCGCAACACATAGCTTAACCACCATAGCGCTAATAGAACTAATGTTTGTAGGGCTATTTTCATTACTGCTTGGTATAACACTCACCAAACGCCTTATATTATTGCAGGAGGCGGCGGTCAAGATGTCTCAAGGTGAAACGGGTTTACAAATTCCTCTTGCAGGTAATGATGAGCTAACAGATGCATCGCGGGCTTTTAATTTGATGTCGACTAAAATTTCAGCAGTCACTCAGACGTTGAAATCTGATAACGCTCGCATGGATGCCATCATGAATACCGCGACAGATGCTATTTTTATGATCAGTTTAGACGGTGTAGTTCATTCTATGAATAGAGCGACTTATGTTCTTTTTGGTGTTCAAGAACAAGATATTATTGGCCAGAGTATGTTCGATTTTATTCCTGAACTGCATTTATGTGACATAGAATCATCGACAGTTAGGCATGTACAGCGTATTAATGGCGTTACCTTTAAGGGGAAAAAAATTCCCCTAGAAATTCATTCAAGTGGCATGGAGTTCAATAATCAACACTATATTGTGGGTGTAATACGGGATCTAACGACTATAAATCAGCTCAAAGTTGAATTAGAAGCGGTATTTAACTTAAGTCCCAATGGTTTTTTAATTCTTGCTAAAGATCTGTCTATTTCATATGTGAATCCAGCGTTCTACGCCATGTTTTCGTTAGTAACAGACTGTTTAAATGATCATGACTGGGAATGTTTTAAAGGGGTAATAGCTAAGTCAATGGACCATGAACAGCATAAAGATATGAAACTATTAGACGAGTTATACACTGAAAATATTTTGTATTTAAAATTACCGGTAGAAAAAATATTACGTGTCTCTCGACAAAAAATAGATAAAACTGATGTCGACTCTTCAGATATATTATTTTTTGTTGATATTACGCATGAAAGCATTGTAGATAAAATGAAAAGTGAGTTTTTAACGTCAGCGGCACATGAACTTCGCACTCCTTTAGCCAGTGTCATGGGTTTTAGTGAACTGTTAACCCTTTGCGATTATGGCCCAGAAAAAACCAAAGAAATGGCCGGAAGTATCAATAAACAATCAAAGCGTCTCAAACAGATAGTGGATGACTTAATCGATGTTGCCAGTATAGAAAATAAAACGCTGGGTATGCTTGATATGGTTCAAGACACCTTAAAAATAACGCTAACTGAACTCTGTGACGAATTTTCTGGCAGTGATAACTTTCATACTATCGACTTACAGCAACCAAAATACTGGCCTCTTATTGAATTTGACTCATCTAAAATACGTCAGATTATCTCTAACATATTGAATAATTCATACCGATATTCTCCAAACAGCTCAGTTGTGAAAGTTTACACCACAATGAAAGTAACAGAAAAAACATCAGAATTTGGGGTGATAATTGAAGATAACGGTATAGGAATGACAGCAGAGCAATTATCCCATATAGGTGAGCGGTTCTACAGAGCTGATACCTCTGGAAATATACCGGGCACAGGTTTGGGCATAAGCTTAGTTAAAGACCTTATAAATATGCACAATGGACGATTTGAAATAACAAGTATCATTGGACAAGGCACAATTGTAACGCTTTGGCTGCCTAATATAATCATGAATCACGTTAAGCTAGATAAGGTCTTATGATGAAACTAAATATATTAATACTTATCAGTATGTTGCTCCTGTTAACTGGGACAGCGGCTCAGGCCAGTTCAGAAATTGAAACACTGATAGATATGCTGCATCAAAATGGCACTATCAGTGATGCTCAGTACGCTCGCTTACAAGCTGAGTTAGGAGAGCGTAAGGTAAAAAGTAACCAACAAGTTGTAAGCTTAGACAAACAAGGAGTACAAGCGAAAAAATCGTCTGATGTTGAGGTGTCAGTAAAGGGGGCTGTAAGCGTTAAAACACCTGATGGTGCTTTTACAACAAAAATTGGTGCACGTGTTATGGCCGATGCCGCCGCTTATAAAAATGACAATAACACCATGGGTGATGGTACTAAAATCAGGCGGGCTCGTATGTCATTGCAAGGAAAGATGTATCATGACTGGGCTTATAAGTTTGAATATGACTTTGCGACGGGTGAAATTAAAGGTATTGCTGATGCATTTGTTGAATATCAAGGCCTAGATGCAATGTCAGTCAGAGTCGGTAATATGAAAGACCCCTTCAGTCTACAATTTCAAATGAATGCAAACTATAACTTATTTATGGAGCGCTCACTAACCAACGGTCTTAACACTGGGCGTCATATAGGAGCTATGGTATTTACCAATAGAAAAAATTGGACAGCATCCGCTGGATTATTTGGAGAAGCCGTACAAACAGTAGGCAAAGAAAAGGACGAAGGCTGGGGATTGGGTAGCCGAGTTACCTATGCACCGATTAATAGTAAAGGTTCCTTGCTACATTTGGCAGTATCAGCAAATTATCGTGATGCAGGCGAGGTGGCTATATTGCGTTTTAAGCAACAGCCTGAAAGTAACGTGTCGGGTATTAATATCGTCGATACTGGCAATATAGCCAAGGTAGATTTTCATTCAAAATATGGCTTGGAAGTTGCGATGGTATCAGGGCCACTCTCTGTTCAATCAGAATATGTTGCTGCATCGGTTAGCCGCTATAGTGCTCCCAGTTTGGCTTTTAATAGTTGGTATATTCAAACCGGCTATCTATTAACCGGTGAATCACGTCAATATAGACAAGGTAAGTTTGGCAAGATAACACCTAACTCTAGTGTGGGTAATGGTGGTATAGGTGCTTGGGAACTTGGCTTGCGTTACAGTACTATTAATTTAAATGACCAAAATATTATGGGTGGTGAAGCCAACAGTTTAACTTTAGGTGTTAATTGGTTTGCCACTTCGACCATCAGGTTTTCAGCTAACTATATTAATGTTTTACAGGTAAATGGTGGTCCTCTTGAATCTGTTCATCCTGATATAATTCAGCTGAGAAGCCAATGGGCATTTTAATCGAATTTCCCTGCTTAATATAAGTTTGGTTATTGCTTGCGTTTAGCCAACAACTAAGTTGGCAAGCTCATTTGGTAAGAGCTTGCGATATATAAAGGCAATCGCAAGCCTTATTTTTCTGCTGTGTGTTTATGACACGAATTAACTCTCTTGATTAATACTTGGCGTTACCAGCTCAGTTTTACTGATCACTAACTCGATGGTTGAAAAAAGCGCCTGATTTGGATATCCATCAGCAATCAGTTGATGTTGTAGTTGAAATGAGCGAATGGCATCTCTACTTTTAGGCCCCCAAATACCATCGGGTTTACCTGTTTTAAATCCCAAGCTATTGAGTTGGCTTTGGAGGTTTTTCATTTGGACAACACTAAAGGGTTTGATCTGCGTTTGCGCTTTGTTAAAAAGTTCGATGCCTTTAGCGCCAACTAATTTATTAGCTAATATGCCAACGGATAAGGCATAACTTTTTGAAAGATTCCAGGTCATAATGACATTGAAATTAGGGTAGAGTAAAAATGCTGGCCCTTTATGGCCTGAGGGTAGATAAAGCTCAGCCTGAATATCATAAGTGGGTAAGGCTTGCTGGTTGGTTTGTTGAACACCTAACTGCTGAAAATAATTCAGCGGGTAATATTGATCAAAAGCGACTTTGTCAAAGGCAAAGTTTTTCGGTAATCTAACTTCTCTGCCCCAACGCTCTTTTGACTGCCAACCTATTTTATTTAAGTAATTAGCCGCTGTGGTTAAAGCGTCAACCTCACTTTGCCAAACATCTACTTTTCCATCGTTGTCAGCATCAACCGCATATTTTAACAATGCGGTCGGCATAAACTGCATATGACCCATAGCACCGGCCCAAGAGCCTTTTAGCTGCTCAACAGAGACCTGCTTACGCTCTATTAAGGTGAATAAGTTTAATAGTTCTAGGGTGAAAAACTCACTACGGCGTTGATCACAAGCTAAGGTTGCCAAGGCATTTAATACCGACATTTTACCTTTGTGCTTGCCAAAAACAGTTTCTAAGCCCCAAAAAGACACTAAATATTGGCGGGGAATACCGTATTCTTTTTCTAACTTATCAAATAACGCTTTGTTATTTTTTAACTTTTCTTTACCGACACGAAGATGGTAAGCACTAACTCTTGCCTTAATATATTGCTCAAAGGTTTGCGTAAACTCAGGTTGTTTTTTATCTAACGCAATAACGCGCTTGATGGGGGTGATATTATCAATAACCGTTTCAGTTATATAAGTAGAAAATCCTGCGGTTTCAGCGCGTTGCGCTAAATTAACTTTACATTGGAGAAAGTTTTCATCAGCAATCGTCGCATTGGCCAGCATAGGAAAAAATAGACAGATGATGATTAATTTTTGATAACTAAAAAAATTAACACTTTGTTTAACAAAAGGGTTTGATGAGTTCATGAATGAAGCTTCCTTAGCTCAAAGTAAAGTTGAAAACGAAACTGAAAAATATAATACCATCGTTAGATTGAAAAAATAAAAATAAAAGTAAAGAAATTCACTAAAGCACCCCAGTGAGCCCAAATAACTAGGCTAAAATAAATGCCGCTTGATGCCTCTTTGTTAGTTGCAGCACTCTGACCTCAAACAATAAAATAAAGGTTAAATGGGCAAGGTAAGTGAGTTGAAAAGGGTGCTTTATATTATTGACAGAATAGGGCATTAATTTAATAGAATTGGTATAATTTCACCCTGAGTAATTTCTCCCTGTATAAGGCTGGTAATGCTAGCCACAAATTATCTGATATAGCCGGACTATAGCCTGACTGTAGCCTTGTGGTATATCAAGCTGGGAATACAGTTCTAATCCTAATCTAAAGGCAATGTCAGTTCATGGTAGAAAATAGGAATCAATTGCAGCGCAATTATGACCAGCAAGGTTATTTTGTTATTAGAAATTATTTCACGGTGGCTGAAATTGCAGAGCTTAGAGCTGTGGTATTAAAGTTTCATCAGTTATGGCAACAAGACAATGCAAAATTTTATCAGGAGGAGGCTTTCAACTCTTCGTTAATTACGGGCAGTGAGTATTTAGCCTTTGATGATAGGGTGCAGCTGTTTAATTTTATCAGTTCAAAAAAAATCATGGATGTTGTCGAGGCGATTGTCGCGAATAATCCTGCCTTTATGAATACGCAATTATTTTTTAATCCAGTTAACCTCAAACAAAAAGATTTTTGGCATCGAGACTGTCAATATGATCATGATGTTGCAGGGCAAAAGCTTGCTATAAAGCAGACACAAGTATTACATCTTCGTGTGCCATTATTTGATGAACTTGGCATGGAACTCGTGCCGGGTACTCATAAGCGCTGGGATAATGATGAAGAATTTAATGTCCGCCAAGAAGAAAAAGGCAGCCTTAGTAGTGACGACCTAGCTAGTGGTGAAAAAATTAAGCTAGCGGCGGGTGATTTGTTAGTTTTTTCAGCTGATATGATCCACCGTGGTTTATACGGATTAGACCGATTAGCGTTAGATATTTTAGTGTTTGATTCAGCCGGCGATTTTGCAGATTATGTTGATGACGATTGTTTGCCTGATAGCTTAATGTTAGATAAAATTGACGATCCCAGGTTATTTATTAATACCCTTAACTTAAAGTCGAACAGCTAATATTTTAAAAATACCCTTAGCTGTGCAGTGCGAGTTCAGTAGGCACTTAAGGTTAGAGCTTGACGCATGACTTTTGATTTACTCGCTGTTATGCACTACTAATGGCGTGAAAGTTAGCTGTTGTTATCAGTGGTATTCAGATAGAATTCGGCCCTTACTTTTTAGCGACTGGCAAAAAAGTAAGCGTTAACGCTCAGCAACTTCCTATTTTTTCTAAAACGGCATGAAACAAACAATGAATGATAAAACAATAGTAACTCATAACGGTAATTTTCATGCGGATGATGTTTTCAGTATCGCTGCACTTAAAAGCATTCTTCCTGCTTTTACTCTTATACGTACACGAGATTTAGCCGTTATCGCCAAGGCTGATATTGTGATTGATGTAGGTGGTGAATATAATCCAGATGCAGGCCGCTTTGATCATCATCAACGTGGCGGCGCAGGTGAGCGTGAAAATGGTATTCCTTATTCTTCATTTGGTTTAATTTGGCAAAAGTATGGTCTAGAAATATGCCACGGTGATGCAGATGTTGCTAAGTCGCTTGATACAGGTTTGGTATCAACCATCGACGCTATTGATTGTGGTCATGTTCAAGGGGTTTCAACCGGTATTAGCCTGAGCCAAACTATTTCAATGTTTAACCCAACGTGGCAAGAAGACAGTCATTTTGATCTTTGTTTTGATGAAGCGGTAGAGTTTGCCTCGCGAGTTTTAGCCCGTTTTATTGCTTCTGCAAGCGGTGGCATTAATGCTAAATCAATTGTGGCGAAAGCTGTTGAGAACGCAGCAGACCCAAGGGTTATCGTATTAGAAAAATACACGCCTTGGAAAACAACTGTTCACACGCTATCTAAAGAAGCCTTGTATGTGATTTATCCGTCGGGATCTGGACCCTTTAGAATTCAAACGGTACCGGTTGAACTAGGCTCATTTGAAGATCGCAAACCATTGCCTAAAGCCTGGGCCGGTTTAGCGGATCAAGCACTACAAGAAGTCAGCGGTATTGATGACGCTATGTTTTGTCATAATGGTTTATTTATTGCCGGTGCACAATCGTTTGAAAGTGTGATGAAAATGGCCGCTATAGCACTAGCAGAATAAGCCTAGCACTTGTTAAGATAAAGTCTTAAGAGGTTAAATTAACTGTATTTAAGGTAAATAAATTAGCTTAAATACAGTTAAACAACGATTTACTGCGCGTTAATAGCGGCTTGCATAGATTGCTCTGCTACTTGTTCTAACCAAGCAAAGTCTATTGTTTGGTGAGCTTCACAAATAAACCAAGGTTCGCGTGAATCAGGCTCTAACATCACACCATTGTCGATTAAATTAAGCGCGAATTGGGTATATAAGTCGCTGTTAGTTTTTTTCCAGTCACGATAGTTTTGCGGTACTTTAGCGCCAAAGTGCACACCAAACATAGCAT
The DNA here is from genome assembly GCF_014077005.1 of Colwellia sp. MB3u-45. Classification (GTDB taxonomy): domain Bacteria; phylum Pseudomonadota; class Gammaproteobacteria; order Enterobacterales; family Alteromonadaceae; genus Cognaticolwellia. The sequence goes on from NZ_JACGVC010000044.1 coordinate 539,020, forward strand.
TTGGGCCAGCAAAACAATGTTCAATATCAAACTTGCTAAAAACACGAGAAAGTAAGGTTTGAATTTTTTGCCCTACATGGTCGATAGTTTCAAGCGCATCAGTTTCTTTGAGTATCGTTAATGTTGCTTTTGCCGCACTTAATGCCACCATGTTAGCGGTATAAGTTCCGCCATGAGTTACGCCATTTTTGTCAAAAGAAATAGCGCCCATTACTTCGGCTTTACCACCAAAAGCAGCGACAGGATAGCCATTGCCCATGGCTTTAGCGTAAGTGGTAATATCAGCGTGGATGTTATATAAAGCTTGAACACCACCTTTAGCGACACGAAAACCCGTTTTTACTTCGTCCATAATCAGTAAAGCGCCGTTGGCATCACAAATGTCACGTAGTTTTTGCATGTACCCTTGCGTTGATGCAATAGAGCCACAATTGCCCATAATAGGTTCAATTAAAATAGCGGCTATGTCATCACCATGTTCGGCAAATACAGCGTCAAGGGCATTAAAATCGTTGAGCGGCACACTCACTTGATGTTCGCGGGTGCTTTGTGGAATGCCGGCGCCAAAAGGAATGATTTCAGGCGAGTTTATATCGTCTGCATCCCAGTTATCCACGTCAGATTTCCACATCACTTCATCATGTAGGCCATGAAAACCGCCTTCAACCACAACAATCTTATTGCGCTGGGTATAACCCCTAGCAGTGCGCACAGCACCAATAACCGCTTCAGTACCTGAATTGGCAAAACGCATTTTGTCGATGTTAGGACAAAGTGATTTCACTAACTCAACCACGTCAGAGTCAAGCCCGGTAGAAAAGCCAGAAATAGTACCCACATCAGTAATGGCACTAATAACAGCGTTATCAACACGTTCATCACGATAGCCTAAAATAATAGGGCCGTAGGCTAAACGAAAATCAACAAAGGTTTGCTCGTCGCAATCGGTTACTGTGCAGCCTTTCATGCTACTCAAAAATACGGTATTTTCTTCTCCCCAATAACGGTAGCTATCGGCAACACCTAACGGCATATTGGTGTGGGCTCTTTTGAGCATTTTGGTACTATTGGGTTTGTTTTTTTTGGTCATAAGAGGTTCCAATCAAACTGATTTATTTCAATATTTGGACTATAAATTTAATGCTCGAGATAATACAGGGATAGTGCCAAGTCAGGAAGCGCTAGTTACATTTTTTCGAGACATAAGGCTGAAGGTTACTTTTTCTTAGCCAAAGTTTGCAGCTCAAGTGTTCAGTGAAAATTTCAGCTAAATTTATTACTGCACTTTAAGCCGTTAACCAATTAGTCGTTAACCAAAGCGGCGCTTTAGTATGAACAGCAAAATAAGTGCATAAAAAAAGCCCTTACCTATTACAGGTAAGGGCTTTTTAATTAGCGAACAGCTATTATAAAATTAATCCTTGTTCGCTAAAATGATCAACCTAAGGTGATCAAGCTCAGTTTTGTAAACTTCGCTACTATAAACCGAAAGTACGAGATACAGATAAAACAATGCGTGAATCTGCACTATCCATATCCATATTGGTATCTTCAAGTGCTAGGTTAAAATCAAAGCCTTCATAACTAGTCATATATTCAACACGAGCATGATTGTACGCGTCATTACCATTCCATGACCATTCATTAACATCGCTTGATGTTGAACGATCGAAACTGGCTCTAACATTATGACCTGGTGCTACTTCAAAGGTATGAGCAATCATAGTGATATAATGCCCAGCATCAAGACCAAAATAGTCCCAGCTGTACCAAAAGTTTAATTCGGTATTACCTACTGATGAAGTGTAGTTAAACTTGGCATAAGCCTCTGGATAATTATAAGTATCTGAAGCAGAATCACCGTGGTAGGTATAGTAAGCAATACCCGCATCAAGGCCTGTTTTTTCGTCAAGTTGAAAGTAATTTCCTACGTAAACATCTAATTCAGCATTAGTGTCGTCAGCGCTGCCAAAATCTACGTTTGATGCCCAAGCGCCAGTATAAAAACCGTCAGCGCCTGCGTAATCTAAACTTGCTTGTAACGCAGGATCATTGCCTGTTTGGCTAACACCGTTAAAGGTATAGTCAGAGGTTAAATTAACGGTTGTTGATACATCAGCTAATGCCGCTGAAGAAGTGGCTAGTAAAAAACTTGTTGCTAAGGCAATAATACTTTTATTCATTATTTGTATACTCATTTAATTAGGTTACTTGTTCTAGTTTGGTAAAGTCGATTTTATTTTCTTCTGGTGAACTATCTATTGCCGCTACTTCGTTAAATTTTCTTAACAGAATATAACCAAAGCAAGTGAAGAATAGTCCGATAACTACAGCGCCAACCCATTGGATTTGCAAGAAATCTAATTTGAATAGCAAGGTCAGTAAACTCAAGGCAATAATATTACCAAAGAAGTATTTAACTCTACCTATACGCGCTACGCCTATCTTCAAATTGTCTGTGTATAAGCGAATCAATGAATCGAGAGAGTTAATGACAAAAGTAATACCGACAAATGCCATGGCAAGATTATAGAAACCAGTAGTTTCTATGCCGTTCATGCTGTAGTAATACAAGACGCTAAACCATATTGCGATCGGAATAGACGGAAAGATCAACATCGCCAGTAGTACTTGATAAGTGCGTAAACCACTGACAAAACGGGCGGTAAATTGGCCAATCATAATACTCCATGCAAACCACCAGTAGAGGTAGAACTCATGATAAGCATTCATTGGCAGCACAAATTCGTGGATGCTTCCAAAGTAGCCGCCCAACATGGCAAAGGTATTGGCAAATTCGCCAATGCTTGAGTTTTCACCAAAAAATGCGCCACCCCACATTACTGCAATCAACGCGATAAAAAGCCAAGTGGTAGACAGGCTCAAAATGCGCACATAACGTATGTTGGTACTTGAATACACCGCAAAGGCGATCACCAGTAATACAATTAAGTAAAAAATGCCAACCACAGACTCACCATCACCAAGTTCTGGCATATACCAAGGTAAGTTAGACAGTAATAAATAAGCAGTAAAGGCACAGGTGCCGATAATCACAACGTTATTAATGAATTTAACCAGCGGAATTTCAAAAAATTTTACGCGCGGCTCAATAACACAAAAGTAAAAACAGGTAAGAAAGTAAAAGCTCCAAATAAGAAAGGCCCAAAAACCAAACTCAATAGCTAAAGGATTGGTGAAACCATATTCAGGACTGGTGGCTAAATCGGCGTAGCCCGCAAACTCAGTTAATGGGAACATAATAAGTCCCACATCGAGTCCTGAGGTAAATAAAATGGCAATAAAGGTGAAAGTTTTAACGGGCGTTACACCAACACAGCGAATATTGCCCCATCGATATAATATAAATGCGATTGCGGAAAAGGTAAATAACATTCCGGCTGATAACCATGTGGTCATGATAGTGTCCTTATGATGTTTTTAATCAATATTAAGATAATTAACTCCTATTTTTTTCTTATAGTTATAGTGTTCAATATCAAACTTTTAGGTTTGAAAAATTAATTATTTTTGCCATGTTATACACCTAGGTATATAACATGGCGATGATAATTAATTTTGCTTAGAACACTGATGATTACACTTTAGTTGGTGGTGCGTTTTGCTACAGTTGAACGTTGTTGCTCTTGCCAGTTACCCGCTATGGTAACTGCGGCGTTAGATGGCGCTAACAGTGCTCGAGAGCGAATCATATCGGCGGCACGTTCAGCAACCATAATGGTGGGTGAATTAAGGTTACCATTAGGAATTGTTGGGAATATTGACGAATCAACCACTCTCAGTCCTTCAATCCCATGTACGCGCGTTTGTGGGTCAACCACAGCCATTGCATCTGTACCCATTTTGCATGAGCAAGAAGGGTGGTAGGCACTTTCAACCGACTGGCGTACAAAACTGTCAATTTCTTCATCTGTTTGCACATGAAGGCCAGGCTGAATTTCTTCGCCGCGATAGTTATCAAGCGCTTGCTGGTTGATAATTTCACGGGTTAGGCGAACACAGGCACGAAATCCTTCACGGTCTGCTTCGTGTTCAAGGTAATTAAAACGAATTTCTGGGTGTACCTTAGGATCGTTTGATATCGCCTTGATTTGTCCACGACTTTTAGGCTTATTATGGCCAACATGCACTTGAAATCCGTGACCTGCAAAAGCTTCTTTACCGTCATAACGCATGGCTGCTGGTAAAAAATGATATTGTAAGTCGGGCCATTCAACACTGGCTTTAGAGCGAATAAAACCACAAGACTCAAAATGGTTGGTTGAACCTAAGCCTTTTTTACTTAATATCCAGCGCGTACCGATCAGTAGTTTACTCCACCAATCTAACTTGCCATTAAGGGTAATCGGCTGTTTGCACTTAAATTGAAAATAAAACTCTAGGTGATCTTGCAAGTTTTCGCCAACACCCGGTAAATCGTGTTTTACTTCAATATTAGCAGCTTCAAGCGCGGCTTTAGGGCCGATACCCGACAGTTGTAAAATGTGCGGTGAGCCAATAGAGCCAGCCGATAAAATAACTTCTTTATGCGCTGAGATATCAACCACTTTACCTTTGTGCTCGTACCTAACACCAACAGCTTTTTTACCCTCAAGTAGCACTTTATGTACTAGTGCATGGGTAATAACCGTTAAGTTGTTACGCACCATTGCTGGTCGTAAATAAGCGTTTGCCGTTGATGCACGCACGCCGTTTTTAACCGTCATGTGCATCGGGCCAAAACCCTCTTGTTGACCGGCATTATAATCTTGAGTTTCAAAATATCCGGCTTCTACTCCCGCATCAATAAAAGCTCTGTAGAGCGGGTTTTTCATTTCATTGCCGTTGTTTACGCCCAGTGGGCCATCTTTAGCACGATATTCATTGGCACTAAATGCCCAGTCTTCTGACTTTTTAAAATAAGGTAAACAATGAGCGTAATCCCACTCTTGTGCGCCATGTTGTTGCCATTCATCAAAATCTTTGGCGTGTCCACGGACGTAAACCATGCCGTTGATTGAAGACGAACCGCCTAAAACTTTACCTCTAGGGCAATGCATACGTCGATCATCAAGAAACGGCTCTGGCTGGCTTTCAAATTGCCAAGCGTATTTTTTTGAATTCATCGGAATAGACAATGCGGTGGGCATTTGAATAAAAATACTTTTATCGCTGCCGCCGGTCTCAATGAGCAATACATTGTTATCACTGTCTTCACTGAGACGATTTGCTAAGACACAGCCAGCAGAACCTGCACCTACAATAATGTAATCAAATTTTTCGCTTTTCATTTTAAACCTTTTTAATAATTTACTGCATGAAGACCTTTTTACGATTTAACTATCGAACAATATTTGCGTTGTTCTGTGCGTTAAAAAGGACTATCGAGTGGCTGTAATCCGATATACACCGCTTTAATTTGGGTGAAATAATTCAGCGTAGAAAGGCCATTTTCTCGACCAACACCTGAACTTTTGTAACCACCAACAGGCATCTGCGCAGGTGAGGCGCCAAAGCTGTTTACCCAACAAATACCGGCTTCTATTTGATGAACAACGCGATGTGCACGCGTAATATCTTGGGTAAATACGCCCGCGGCTAAGCCAAATTCTGTGGCATTGGCTCGGCGGATCACTTCGTCTTCATCGGTAAAGGTTAATACGCTCATAACAGGGCCAAAAATTTCTTCACGGCAAATAGTCATCTCGTCGGTACAATCACCAAAAATAGTTGGAGCAACAAAGTAGCCATCAGGTGCATTATCTGGCTTAAGTGATGTGCCACCATGCACAAGTGTTGCTCCTTCTTTAATACCAATATCAATGTACTCTTGTACTAATTTCATATGTTTAGCTGAAATTAGGGCACCAAAGTTAGTCTCAGGGTCCATTGGGTCGCCAACCACAATATTCTTTTTAGTACGTTCGAGTAGCTTTGCTATAAAAACTGGATACAGTGATTCTTGTACGAATACGCGCGTGCCGTTTGTGCACACTTCGCCTTGGGTATAAAAATTACCTAACATAGCAGCAGAAACAGCATTGTCGATGTCAGCATCATCAAAAATGATCAGAGGTGATTTACCCCCTAACTCCATAGTGACATCTTTTAGCGTACTCGCTGCAGCGGCCATCACTTTTTTACCTGTACCGACTTCACCAGTAAAAGAAACTTTAGCAATCTCTGGATGATGGGTTAACCAAGCGCCTACTTCTCCAGCGCCTTGAACCACGTTAAATACGCCGTTGGGTAATCCTGCTTCGGTAAATATTTCTGCCAGCTTTAATGCGCCCAATGGGGTTTCTTCAGAAGGTTTAAAAATCATCACATTACCGCAAGCTAATGCAGGCGCTGCTTTCCAGCAAGCAATTTGTAATGGGTAGTTCCAAGCACCAATACCGGCGCAAATACCTAATGGTTCACGGCGTGTATAGTAAAAGTCACCATCAACAGCTTGTTGGGTTCCTTCTATGCCAGGCGCTAGCCCCGCAAAAAATTCGATAGAGTCAGCGCCGGACAATACATCAACTTCTGATGCTTCTTGCCATGGCTTGCCAGTATCAAGTACTTCAATTTTGGCTAATTCGTCATTACGCTCGTGTAACAAGGCTACGGCTTTCAGTAAAATTCGGCTACGTTGCGTAGCACTCATGGCAGACCAAGTCGCAAAACCAAGTTTCGCACTGGCTATCGCTTTTTCTTTAACCTGTTCGTCGGCAACTTCAACTTGATAAATAACTTTGCCCGTTGCAGGGTTAATCACATCAAATGTTTCACCACTGGCATTATCTATATAAGTACCATCGACATAATTTTTATAACGTATTACTGACAAGTAATATCTCCATATTGGTTAATTTGTTCGTTTATAAAGTTTTTACATAATTGTTCAGCTTGGATAAATTCTGCATCAGGCCTCGGGCTTAATGCACAGCGCAGCCACAAGCCATCAATCATTGCAGCGGTTTTCATCGCCGCTATTTTTGCTACATCGTCTGCTAGTAATTGACGATATGAAAACAGCAGATTGCTATATAAGCGCTTACTATTGATATGTTGTAATCTTTTCAGCTTTGGCTCATGCATTGACTCGGTCCAAAAGCTCAGCCACGTTTTTATGGTGGAAGTAGAGCGTTGAAATGAGGTGAAGTTGGCCTCTACAACCATTTTAAGTCGCTCGGTTGCTTCAAGTTGTTGCCTAGGAATGCGCTCAAGCAAGGCTAACCTTAACTGTTCTAAAAGGTGCATTATAGTGGCTTCAATCAGGCCCTGTTTGCCACCAAAATAATGACTAATAATGCCCGAAGATAGGCCGGCAATACGACTAATAGTAATGATGGTTGTATTTTGTAAACCATACTCGCCAATCGATTCTATCGTGGCATTAATGAGTTGTTGTTTACGCAATGGTTTCATTCCAACTTTAGGCATAAGCTTCTTTGTTTTTTATTGATTGAACGTTCAATTAATATCTATACTAACGGTTTTTGATGAAGTTATCAAACTTGCTTGCAATAATAAAAATAGCGGCAGGTACCGAAACGTGTGGTTTCTGTTGTTTTTACTGCGCTATAGGTGAGTAATGGTCGCTATAAAATATATGGCATAAGTACCCTTAAAGCTTAGGGGTCTAATGATAATTTTTTAATGAATTGACCTAGATGTTGTTACTTTTACTTAAGGGGGTTTGGACTATGTAATAGCAAGTTAATTAATTACCGGCTCATTTTTAAGGGGTAAAATGAAAAAAAACGACCTTATATAATTTATAAGGTGCATAACTACAGACTACATTTTATTTCTCGTATTTAGCCCTTTTTTCAGACAAAAAAGTAGCATACTTAATCAAATTGGTATTACTAGAACTGGCCGGGGTAAATTTTCCTGCGCCTTTGATGCTAGCGGGAGAAAAGTAGTGTTGAATAAAGTGATGAGTATTTTTGTGTCTCAAGAAGTTAACAGCCAAAAGTAAAAGTAAAAGTCGTCACGCTATCCTATATACACGTTGCTTTTTGGGCCTTATAAAAGTCATAAAGCCCAGGCATTTAGAGTTTAATGTGTTGTGTAAAGGTGTCGAGCAATTCGTCTTTTCTATGCGTGACAAAGAGTAGGGTGGAGTTACTCTCTTTCATGATCATTTTAATGATTTTCAATATACGATGGCGATTAAACTCATCTAAACCTTGTGTTATTTCATCAAGGATCAATAACAAGGGCGCCTTAATCAGCGCTCTAACAATAAGGGCTAATCTTTGTTCACCAAAACTTAAATCATTAAATAATATTTTTTCTTTATTATTTAAGCCAACCTTTTTTAACCATTGCTGAGCGTATGTTGTTTGAAATTTTTCAGTTTGTTGATACAAGCCGATAGAATCAAAAAACCCTGACAGTACCACTGTAAGCAGATTTGAGTTGACTCGATATTGACGATGTAATTCAGGCGTGACTATACCCATGTCTTTTTTGAGTTGCCAAATGCTTTCTCCACTACCTCGTTGATGGCCAAATAGGGTTAAATCATTACTATAGCATTGTGTACAATCGCCGGTTATTAAGTGTAATAACGTTGATTTACCGCTACCATTTGGACCGGTAATTAAGGTATGTTGTTGTGGTTTAACGGTTAAATTTAGCCCCTGAAAAACGGTTTTATTTTGATAGCGCACTGTGCCATTAACTAATTTGATTAAATAATCATGCGGATATAACGCCGTGCTATAAAACTGTTCGGGCAGGGTTATTGTCTCATCATCATTTTTAAAAAAATCATCGAGCTTAGCTTGTGTATCAGCGCAATGTTGAGCGCCAATAACACTAAAGTCACCCTGTTTAATTATTGCTAATTGCTCACACCATTTGGGAATGTCGCTACGATTTCCTAATAAAAGAATGACGGTTATATCACTATTTTGGATAATGCTTTTAAACAATATCGATAAGGTTTCGCTACTTTCTTGATCTAAACTGTCAAAAGGGTCTTCACAAATAATCAGCTTTTTTTCATCTAACAGGGCTGAAAGTAACAGCAGCTTCCGCGCTTCACCTGAGCTTAATTGTCGGTAACCTGAGGTTAATAAATGCGCTAAGCCTACTCGCTTGATCAATGGATGGTTTAGTTTATCTTGAGGTAAAAAATCTTGTACAAGTGTGCCAATATCTTGCTGATCTTTAAAGTCGCTGGTATCGATTTTTAACTCGTGTTCATAAATCTTTTGTTGTTGCTCAAAAGAAATAATAGCGATTTCATTTGGCGCAGGTAACAAGATTACCTCGACAGAATGTGGTGTTAATTCCCCCGATAATAATTGAGCAAGCTGTTGTTTACCTGAGTCATTAGTGCCCATTACACACCAAGTTTTAGATTGTCCAATAGGCCAACTCTCGATCATTAATTTTGTATGACAGTAACTTTTAATATCAAATTTATTCAAGATAACCAACTTTTTTAAAACACTATGCGCTATTATTTTCTACCACTTTGCGCTTTGCAAGCCTAATAATCGATATTGTTTTATTTCAGAGGTTAATTCCCTTCACGTAACTTCACTCGACACAGACCTTGATGCCGTGTGAATTCTCATCGAGAGACAAAAAGAAAAAAATCATCATCATGGCATGAAACTGACTTATAGCGGTTTTATTAATAAAAGGCTCTGCTTTATATACAGGTAAAATATGTACATACACAAGCCAGTAGTTGCTTGTTTTAGCAGGTGTAATGCTCAGAAAATTAATCAGCTTAGTCATCTGTTTTATCGGCAAAAGTATCGGTAATAGAATCGGCAATATAATAGGTAATATAATAGGTAATAAAAAACCCCTAATAATAAATATCAGGGGTTTGTTTTTAGACTTTAGCTAGTCAGTGAATTAACCTCTAGCTAATAATGAATGAGACTTTAGCGATTAACCGTTGCTAACATCTTCAAAGTCAGCATCAATAACATCGTCGCTTTTAGCTTCATCGTTGGCTGCTTCACCTTGATGTTGTGCTTCTTGGGCCTTTTCCGCTTGCATTATTTTACTGTAGGCCTCTTGCAAGGTCTTTTGTCGCATTTCAATCGCGGCTTTGTCATCACCATTAACCGCCATTTTTAGTTGCTCAATTAACGTTTTAAGCTCAGTTTGCTGATCATCACTCAAACTTGTCATTGATGTTTGCACCGTATGAATTAATTGATCCGCTTGGTTACGTTGCTCAACTAACTCACGCTTTTGCTTATCTTCAGTGGCGTGACTCAGTGCATCGTTTACCATGCGATTAACTTCGTCTTCTGTTAAGCCACTTGAAGCGGTAATTTTAATGCTTTGCTCCTTACCGGTTGCTTTGTCTTTTGCGGTGACATTTAAAATACCGTCCGCATCAATATCAAAGGTAACTTCAACTTGCACTGAACCGCGTGGGCCAGGCTTAATATCAGTTAAGTTAAATTGACCTAACGATTTGTTGTCTGTCGCCATTTCACGTTGGCCCTGTAACACATGTACCGTTACGGCGGCTTGATTATCTTCTGCCGTTGAAAAGGTTTCAGAAGCCCGTGTCGGTATGGTGGTATTTTTCTCAATAAGCTTGGTCATTACCCCGCCTAAGGTTTCAATACCCAGTGACAATGGCGTTACATCAAGTAACAACACATCGCCCACTGTGCCTGACAACACACCCGCTTGTATGGCAGCACCCATGGCAACGGCTTCATCTGGATTAACATCTTTACGTGGCTCTTTACCAAAAAAGTCTTTAACTGCTGCTTGTACTTTTGGCATGCGTGACTGACCACCAACCAAAATTACTTGGCTAATATCTGCTTTGCTTAAACCCGCATCCTTCAATGCTTGTGCACATGGCGCAATAGTGCTTTTTACTAAGTCATCAACTAATGACTCTAGTTTAGCCCGAGTCACTTGTATTTTTAAGTGTTTAGGGCCGCTAGCATCCGCGGTAACATAAGGTAAATTTATGTCAGTTTGTAAGGCTGACGACAATTCTATTTTTGCTTTTTCCGCCGCTTCTTTAATACGCTGTAACGCTAAAGGGTCTTGTTTAATATCAATACCGCTTTCTTTTTTAAACTCATCAGCAAGGTAATTGATTAAGCGTAAATCAAAATCTTCGCCGCCTAGAAAGGTATCGCCATTAGTGGCTAATACTTCAAATTGTTTTTCACCGTCAACATTAGATATTTCAATAATAGAGACATCAAAAGTACCTCCACCTAAATCGTAAACCGCCACTTTTTGGTCAGCTTTACTATTTTTGTCTACACCGTAAGCTAATGCGGCAGCGGTAGGTTCGTTAATAATACGCTTAACATTAAGCCCTGCAATTTTACCTGCGTCTTTAGTTGCTTGGCGTTGTGAATCATTAAAGTAGGCCGGTACAGTAATAACCGCATCGGTGACTGTTTCACCTAAATAAGCTTCAGCATCTTTTTTCAATTTACGTAAAATTTGTGCTGACACTTCCTGTGGCGATAAGGCTTTACCATTTACTTCAACCCAAGCGTCACCGTTACTTGCTTTTATAATTTTATAAGGCGCTAATTTAATATCTTTTTGCACCTCTTTATCATCAAACTTACGACCAATTAAGCGCTTAATTGCAAATAATGTATTGCTTGAGTTTGTCACCGCTTGTCTTTTTGCGGGTTGGCCGGCTAATGTTTCATTGTTGGCATAAGCCACAATGGATGGTGTGGTGCGGCTACCTTCTGCATTTTCAATAATTTTTGCCACGCCGCCTTCCATAACCGCGACACATGAGTTTGTTGTACCTAAATCAATACCGATAGTCTTAGACATAATAATCACCTATTCTTTTTAAAAGCACTTAATAAAAAAGGTCTGATGCTTTATGGCTATGACCAATAAGCAGTTTGACCGTATAAACAACCTTGAATAAACCCATAACTCTAAGGGGTTAACGCAAGGTGCTTGGTTAGTGGCGCTATATTACGCAAGCTCATAAAATGCTTCTGTCACAAATATGACAGTAGCGATGATTTTGTATTTTTTTTATTCTTTTACTTTTTTTAAAGATAAAAATCAGCAAATTAACCCGATAAATAGCGAAAATAAAATGTTTGCCAAGCAATATTAGCTTTTGCTATATAGCGATAACTCGTTAGAATAAAAACACTTGCTATTGCAACCACTAAAGCTATTTATTTATGTATAAAAATGTCACTCATTTACCGCAAAAAGCCAGTCCGGTACTCGTCAGGCAAGCTAATATTTTTGCCGACTTACCGATAAAGTTAATTGAAGACTTTCAACAAGAATTTCAGCTTGATGAATGGCGCAAAGGTGATTACTTTAATTCCGACTTATTAACCCAGCGCTTTTTTGTGGTGATTGATGGCAGTTTAGAAATTAAACAAAGTAACCCTGAAACCGGCCGAGAAGCTACGTTAGATATGCTGTATGCCGGTGATTGCTTTGATTTAATGGTGTTATTAGATGACCAACCGCATGACGTTATTGTTTCACCCTTAACCACAGTAAAATTACTGTCAGTAAAACTGGCAACAATGCGACATTGGCTGTGGACTTATCCTGAATTTAACCAACAGTTTATGCCTTATTTAGCGAAAAAAATGCGTGAAAAAGAGCAGCAAACTAGTAGCCTAGTTTTACACGATGTTACTACGCGTTTAAGCCGTATTATTTTAGAGCACATTAATAAAATTAAATTTTATACCGGCGCTAAAACAGAAGAACATCAGCATCATTTAGTAAATGGCTTAAACGATGAAACCTTGGCGCGAATGACAGGCTCAGTCAGGCAAGTAATCAATAAACAATTACAGCACTGGAAAAAAGCGGGCACCATTGATAAAAAACGTAATCAACTGATTGTTAAAGATTTAGAAGCATTAGAAAAAGCGGCTAAATACAGCCAAGATTTAACGAATGCGCCTTCTATTAAACGCTAATCGCGATAACAGCTAATGACTTAACCAAGCCATTATCACTTTGATATGGAACGGGAGGTTTTTTATTGGTTATTGTTATGACTTTTTCCTATGCTAAGTCTAGGCTAATTTTTAGTACATTGAAGCGGGTGATCTTTATTAAGGTGAACGTTCTTGATAACACTAAAAAAATAACTAGATGGATAACTAGATAGATAACTAGATAGATAACTAAAAGAATAACTAGATGGATAATAATGGTTATTTTGAATAGACATGCAAGGAGATATTGGTTTATTCTCAATTAACCTAAAGTAGACGCATAGAAAAAAAGTGGCATTAGGCTAGACTCAGAATGATGGAATTCTGCACAAAACCTTCAAGTTTCTCATAAAAAACTGCAGGCCGCGATCCTAAAATCAATATTTACTTCAATGGTTACACAAGCTGTAGCACATGTTTTTTTGATAATAAGGAGTTAAAAAATGTTTGGTTGGATAAAAAATAAAGATAAGCGAGCGGATGAGTTAATTCTTGCCAATAAAGAAAAAGATAAGCGCGCGGATGCGTTAGTCCTTGCCAACAAAGAGAAAGATAAGCGCGCGGATGAGTTAGTCCTTGCCAACCAAGAGAAAGATAAGCGCGCCGATGAGTTAATTTCTGCCAACCAAGAGAAAGATAAACGAGCAAATGAGTTAATATTTGCCAATCAAGAGAAAGATAATCGCGCCGATGAGTTAGTCCTTGCCAATAAAGAGAAAGATAAACGAGCAAATGAGTTAATTCTTGCCAATCAAGAGAAAGATAAGCGCGCCGATGAGTTAGTTCTTGCCAATAAAGAGAAAGATAAGCGCGCCGATGAGTTAGTTCTTGCCAATCAAGAGAAAGATAAGCGTGCCGATGAGTTAGTTCTTGCCAATAAAGAACTTGCCTTCCAAAACCAAGAGAAAGATAAGCGCGCCGATGAGTTAGCTATTGCTAATCAAGAAAAAGATAAGCGCGCCAATGAGTTAATCCTTGCCAATAAAGAACTTGCCTTCCAAAACCAAGAGAAAGATAGTCGCGCGGATGAGTTAGCTATTGCTAATCAAGAGAAAGATAAACGCGCCGATGAGTTAGCTATTGCTAATCAAGAGAAAGATAAGCGCGCCGATGAGTTAATCCTTGCCAATAAAGAACTTGCCTTCCAAAACCAAGAGAAAGATAAGCGCGCCAATGAGTTAGCTATTGCTAATCAAGAGAAAGATAAGCGAGCCGATGAGTTAGCTATTGCTAATCAAGAGAAAGATAAGCGAGCCAATGAGTTAGTGCTTGCCAACCAAGAACTTGCTTTTCAAAATAAGGAAAAAGACAAGCGAGCAAATGAGTTAATGCTTGCCAATAAAGAGAAAGATAAGCGCGCGGATGAGTTAACTCTTGCTAATAAAGAGAAAGACAAGCTAGCCGATGAGTTAGCTATTACCGCCAGTGTATTCAGCCATGCCCGCGAAGGTATCTCCATCACAGATTCAACAGGCACTATCATTGATGTCAATGCTACTTTCACGACGATAACGGGTTATAGCCGTGAAGAAGCCATTGGACAGAACTTACGTATTTTTAAATCCGGACGACAATCACCAGAGTTCTACGCCGATATATGGCAAACCGTATTGAATGATGGCTTTTGGTCTGGTGATATATGGAGCTGTCGTAAAAATGGTGAAGTTTATCCCGAAATGCTCAACATTAGTTCGGTCAAAGATATTGCTGGCCACATAAGTAACTATGTTACCTTATTTACAGATATCACCTCGATGAAAGAATACCAGAGTCAATTAGAGCATATTGCCCATTACGATGTACTTACGCACCTACCCAACCGAAAGCTACTTGCCGACCGATTATCTCAAGCTATGTTGCAGTGCGACCGTCATCAGCTGTCACTCGCTGTCGCATTTCTAGATTTAGACGGTTTTAAAGCCGTTAACGATACTCATGGACATGATGTAGGTGATCAACTATTGACCGCACTCTCACTTCGTATGAAAGAGGTGTTGCGAGAATGTGATACCTTAGCGCGTATTGGCGGTGATGAATTTGTCGCCGTATTAGCGGATCTAGCCAGAGATGAAGATTGTAAACCGGTATTAGATCGTTTGTTATTAGTAACGTCTGAGCCGGTTTTAATTGGTAAGTTAGTCTTAAATATATCAGCTAGTATTGGCGTCAGCTTTTACCCTAAAGATGGTGTCGATGCCGACCAGCTCATGCGCTGTGCTGATCAAGCTATGTACGTGGCTAAAGAATTAGGTAAAAATTGTTATCACGTACTCGATATGGCTCAAGATGAGGCGGTGAAAGTGCAAAAAGAAAGCCTAGAGGCGATTCAAAGTGCATTAAAGAATCATCAATTTTTGCTCTACTATCAGCCTAAGGTAAATATGAAAACAGGCGCGGTAATAGGGGTTGAGGCGCTTATGCGCTGGCAACATCCGACCAGAGGGCTATTAAAACCCGATGAATTTTTGCCTACCATGGAAAATAACGCCCTGAGTATTGAGTTTGGTGAATGGGTTATTGATACCGCACTAACACAAATTAGCCAGTGGCAAAAAACAGGGCTTAATCTCCCTATCAGCACAAGCGTAAACATTGTAGCAGCACAATTACGCCAACCTGACTTTATCCAGAGGTTAAAGGCACTGTTAGCAGCCCACCCCGATGTTGAACCAGGCTATTTAGAGTTAGAGATACTGGAAAAAAATGCTTTAGATGATGTTCATCATGTATCAACAATCATGCAAGCCTGTATGGCCTTGGGCGTAAAATTTGCCTTAGATGATTTTGGCACCGGCTATTCGTCCCTCACTTACCTTAAACGATTACCAGCCAAGGTCATTAATATAGACCCGAGCTTTGTGCGAAACATGTTGCACGATGCCGATGACTTCGCCATTGTTGAAGCCGTGATAGCCTTAGCTAAACCATTCAAACGCAGCGTGATTGCAAAAGGTGTCGAAACGATTGAACAAGGCATGGCGCTATTACAATTGGGCTGTGAATTAGCACAAGGTAATAGTATTGCCAAACCTATGCTAACCCGTGATGTTCCAGAATGGGTAGCTAATTGGAAGCCCGATGCAAGTTGGAACCCTGATGCGAATTGGAAGATATAAATAGCCATTTACTTGTTATTATCACGGTCCTCTTTAACCACTGATGCTAATTTCTTATTTTACTGTTGATGAAGACAAGCACTATGACTTGTTGTAGGTAGTTCTGTTGAATTATGAACTAAAATTATCGTTCAATATTTCACACTCAAACATGATTTAACTATTTGTTATACAGAATAATTTTTATTATTTGTGAGTGTATCTCTTCGGTTTATAAAGCACTTTTTTATTTGTAAGAAACAGTTTTAATTTACTGATACACTGCAAGCAGTGAATATTTTTGATTAACTAAGTCGTTAGGATTAAGCCTTAAGTGCAAAAGAATATTGCAGGGTGATAGCCCTAAGGTGAAAAAATCTTGATACTGAAGAGAAAAAGCGGTTTAATCATGTAACTTTTATAGTTATACATGTAACTAAGTGTGTGGTTAAATGTATAACTAAACATGTATAACTGAACAAATGTTTGACCTAGCGATCATATTGGTTAGTAGAGTTAACAAAGATAGTTAATAGTTTACAGGTAAGCAGGGACTAGACGCTTCGAAAACGCCTCGCGATATATCATTTTTCGACATGCCAATAATTAAAAGGAATTATTATAGCGTTTAGGCGCAGCTGAGGATAAATAATTTTTTGACAACTGTTGTGTTAGTAATGTGGTAAAGTTTTTTTTGCTACTTTTATCAATATCTTAGTGATTTTCTCACTTTTTTTGAGTTTTACTATTTCAGTTAGCAAAAAATATAACAAGCACTGAGAAAAATTATAAAAACTACAAATCGAATCTATCAATACTTGTTTCCAAAGCGACAGTTAATTGTTCGTCAAAATGGTGAAATAAAATACATTAAAGCCTCGTCTAAAGTGCAGCTTAGCCTTGTTATATTGATGGCTTTAACCTTTACTTGGCTGTCGTTTAGTAGCTTAAAATATTTTTCACTGAACGATCAAGTGTCACAAAGCCAAAATCAATTGTACCAGTCACAAGCATCTCTGGACCAGTTAGTGTTGAAATATCAAGACAAACAAAGCCAGTTGCAGCAGCAGTTATTACAAGTACAAGAGCAACAAGAGTTACTGCAAAATGTATTGGACTCACTACCTGCAGCCATAGCGGATCCCAAGCATGAAACTATTGGGCAAACTAGTGATGCAACTCCTGCTGATATTGACCTTAGCGCAGAAACAACAAGTAAAACTGATGATCCCATATGGTCGGTTATGCAGCAAAGCCAGACTGATCTTGCCCAACTGAAGCAAAAGCAGCAATTTAGTTATCACCAATTAGAACAACAAATAAACAAACGCAAGCAAGTACTTGAGCAAGCAATGACACTGGCGGGCGTATCTAGTGAATCTGTGCTTAAGCAATGGTCAGCTCCTGCTTTGGGGCAGGGCGGTCCACTCAACCAAGTGCTAGCCGAAGAACTTGATATTGACAATAAAAACTTGATAGAGAAATTACTTAGTTTAACCGAGCTAGAAGCGGCACTGAGTAATATACCGGTAATTTTTCCGGCAAAAGATTATTATATTTCCAGTCTTTTTGGTATTCGCAAAGACCCGATGCTTAAACACCCTGCAATGCATAAAGGCATTGATATGGCAGGTTGGATAAAAACTGAAATATTTGCCTCGGCTGATGGCACTGTGCGTCGGGCAGGAAGAAACGGTAGTTATGGCCGTTTTATCGAAATTGATCACCACAATGGTTTTATGACACGCTTTGGTCATCTACATAAAATAAAAGTAAAGAAAGGGCAAAAAGTCAGCAAGGATGATGTTATAGGTTTAATGGGCAGTAGTGGGCGCAGTACCAGCACCCATTTGCATTATGAAGTTCTTTTTAATAACAAACAGATCAACCCTCTTTCACTCATTAAGGCTTTGAAAAATGTTCTCTAAAAACAAAGGTAAAGACGTAGCAGTAGAAAATAAACTCAGTAAAAGTAGTAATAAAACCCCCTCGATTATTAGCCCTGACGTTAATATTGTCGGTAACGTATCTAGCGAAGGAGTGATCCAACTTGACGGTAGAATCGAGGGCGAGATACATGTTAGGCATTTAACGGTTGGTATTCATGGCCTAGTTGAAGGCGCTATTTTTGCTGAAGAAGCCATTATTAAGGGTAGTGTTACCGGATCTATCAAGGCGCAAAAGGTGATACTAGAGAAAACGGCAGAAGTGCGCGGTAATATTCAACATGAAGTTATCAGTATAGAGGCTGGCGCTGTCATCGAAGGTAACATCAATCATATAAGCGAAAATGTAACTGAGCTAGCCACGGCCAAAAAAAGCGCAAAACCGAGTGAAAAACTTAGTACAGATAAACCCAGTGCAGAAAAAATGGTACAAGAAAAATAAAGTTCTCCTCAATCTCAGTCATAAGTCGACGAGCGTATTTGTTGAAAAGTATTGCCTCAGGTTCGAATACTTGTTAATAACAGATTGAATTAATTTAATAACATAAAAAATACCCTGTTATTCTGATGTTGATTATTTTAGCGCAGATTAATAAAGTTAAGCTTTATATCAGCGCCACAGCATAACAACATCAGTGTGGTTTAGTCAGTAGCTTATTTTTAAATAATAAGACAATGAAATCTTCGCATGGCTCAAGGGTCTGCCCAGACAAGTAATAAATCAATAATTACAGTACGGGGTAAAGCCAACACTATTGATAACAACCTACTTAACTAATCTTTACAGATTTAAACTATATTACTTATCGAAGGGTTTATTACAAGCCTGTTCACATGCGCACAAATTTTCAGACACATTCTCATACATATATTCAGACACATTCTCATACAAATTAATATTTAATGCTCACTTTTGTTTTTTCATAGTTACTATTTTTAAATATATCTCTTAAATTATTTATTAAATATAACGATGTTGATTTTAGTTAACTATTTGAAATAACTTATAATACTCAAGTTTTTTACGGGTAAAGGTATTAGTTTTTTATGCTGTCATGTCTATAGTAGTCTGATGAATGTTAGTGTAATATGTTAAAAATTTATTACATTAAAGGATTAAATATGTTGCGAAGAACCATTTTTACTACTCCCATTATTACACTTGGGTCCAGCCATCTTAATACTGAGAGTAAATGTCGTGATAAATAACTCTATCGATGGAGCGATACAAGGCCTAATATCGATAAAAGATATAAATAACTCTGATAGCGTCAATAATATGCTCAATAAAATATTGTCAATTGTGCGCAAACATCTAGACATGGAAGTGGCCTTTATTTCAAAGTTTATCAACAAAGATCGCGTATTCAAAATTGTTGATAGTAAAAATGAGATGTTGCCAATCAATGTCGGTGACTCAGATCCGATAGAAGAAAGCTACTGTGCAAAAATAGTCGATAATGTACTGCCAAATATTATCCACAACACTAAAGAAAATGATATAACCAGCAAGCTCGCAATTACCGACAAGTTATCAATAGGCTCATACATAGGCGTGCCAATAAAATTATCTACGGGTGAAATTTACGGTACCTTTTGTTGTTATAAACAGACACCAGATGAGACACTAAATCAACAGGACTTGTCTTTTTTAAACGCTATTGCCGATATTGCCAGTGAATTAATTGAGAAAAATGTTAAAACAGAGTTCAGTTATAACAAAATGAAAGCAAAGATTACCTCGGTGCTAGAGCAAAATAAAATTAATATTCACTACCAGCCTATTTTTAATTTTCACAGTAACAAAATCATAGGTTACGAATCGCTTTCTAGATTTAACACGATTCCTTATGAATCACCTGATATTTGGTTTGCAGACGCATCCCAAGTTAATTTAGGTGAAGAGCTTGAAATCTTGGCGATTAAAAGTGCAATTAAAGGCATTGATGAATTTAATCTAGATACATATATTGCTATAAATTCCTCGCCGGCATATGTGTTAAATGGAGCGGTAGCCCGTGCCTTACAGGGGGTAAATTTGGAACGTATTATTCTAGAGATTACCGAACATGCACCGATTGAAAACTACCCTGATTTTCGCAAGGCATTGGAGCCACTTCGTAAGCAGGGATTACGCATTGCTATTGATGATGTCGGTTCTGGCTACTCTAGTTTCCAGCATGTTCTGGAGCTTGAAGCTGACATTATTAAACTAGACATTACACTGACCCAAAACATTAACTTTAGCCATAAAAAATATTTGCTAGCAAAAGCATTATGTGCATTCTCGAAAGCGATAAATTGCAGCATTATCGCCGAGGGTGTAGAAACGCTTGAAGAGTTGAACTCACTCAGAGAATTAGGTGTTGATAGCGTACAAGGATATTTACTTGGCCGGCCAATGCCAATTAAAGACGCCGTATCTTATGTCAAAGTTTTTTAGTATGGCAAACATACTAACCATATACTTGAGACAGAATATTTCTTAATAGATAGCTATAAAAATTTGTCAACCTTATGATCATTGCCACTGGTTTAAATAACCAACTATTGCTCAATAATATGCTGCTGTGTTGTTTTACGGACTACATCGATGTAAATGGACGTGCAACCATGGATGGCTAGGAACGTCGACACCATTACCCATCGAGTGACTCGCTAAGATTAATATCGCTACTTACATCTAGTCTGGAACAATCAACATTTGCTCTAATTTATTTTCGCTGTACGTAACAAAATTATAAGTTGAATGAAAGTGTATTCACCGTAATGGACCTGCATCCATGCAGGTAACATCTGAACAGTCCATTTTTAAGTCAATAGGATAATTGAGTTTAGTTGACCAATCTGACTCATTAAGTGTTGTACTTTTTCATTTTAGTCCTTAAAAGTGAGGCGATATTTAATCAGCTTGGTCAGTCGGCTAGTTATGCATCCACTTTTTGTTTAACATTCTCATTGTCATTCGCTAGTGCTTTTAAAGATTGATAAAGCGTTTCTTCTTCTGCTGACAAGCTTTTTGGAAACACAATTTTTAGCTTCACAAAAAAGTCTCCAGCAATTTTACTCGGTAAGCCGCGGCCTTTTAAACGCATTTTGCTGCCGCTACTGATCAGTTTAGGTAAGGTTAAATCAATAGGTCCACTCGGTGTAGGCACTTTCACTTTTTCACCTAAAGCGGCCTGCCATGGGCTAATAGTAAGTTCAGTGGTTATATCAGCGCCTTCAACCACATATAAAGGGTTTGGGTTAAAGCCTATTTCAAGATACAAATCACCATTTCTTGCACCGCCAGCACCTGCTTGACCTTGCTTTTGCAAACGAATTTTTTGACCCGGTTTAATGCCTTTTGGAATGCTAACTTTTAAGGTCCGATCTTTATTTTGCATCCTTCCATGTTGATCAACAACTTGATCTTGTAGTGTGAAGTTGCGGGTTGCGCCAGTGTAAGCATCTTGCAAATCAATCAATATTTTTGCATTGCTATCTTGCCCTTGCATAGATTGACGACCACGCGAGCCATGTTGCCCCCCACCAAAGCCGCCACCAAATAATGATTCGAAAAAGTCGCTAAAATCACCTTGTTCGCCAGTATTACCACGGCCTTGATGATATTGATCTTGCCAACTAGGTGGTGGTGTAAAGCCTGATTGGCCAGCCTTCCAATTACTGCCCAGTTCATTATACGCGGCACGTTTTTCTTTATCGCGTAATACTTCATAAGCTTCATTGATGTCTTTAAAACGAGTCTCAGCATTTTTTTCTTTACTGACATCAGGATGAAACTTGCGCGCTAATTTGCGATATGATGTTTTAATTTCGTCTTGGGACGCGGTTTTATCAACGCCCATAATTTTATAATAATCTTTATAATTCACACTGACCTCCTGCATATATGGCATTTGCAGATAATTTTGTAAGTTAGCTTTGGTAAATAATTTTAGTAGATAAAGTCGCTGAGTATCAATCCAAAGTTAAAATAACCTAGGATTAATTTTAGCTAAGCCAATTTTGTGGCGTTATTATAATAACAAATGAAATGTACGAATGTCAGTAATATGACACTGCTAGCAAATATATAAGCAGTACGCTGCATTGTTTCGTACTGCTTTTAAGCGAGAACTTTTAGTCATGATTATTAGAGCTGATTTTTTGCTAAGAACTTATCTCACGTTATAAGTTCTTATGATATTTCAACCAACTAAAAAATCAATGAATAAAGCAATAGCCTAATAGGGTAAGAAAGCTAACATCACATAACCGTTAAGTTTGTTGTCTTTATTTAGGTAGGATCTCTTTAGGTAAGTCCCAGCTCATCACCATCTGCTTGCCATGCCAGCTTTGTATTGTTAACCACAATTTATGCGCGGGTTTAATCATAGCAGGAGCAATAGCATGTACTTCTAGCCCATGTTGACTGCCATGCAATATGCCTTCATCACCTGCTTGTAGCATGGTGAGTGGCAAAGACTCTTTACCTATATTTAAATAAGCTTGACGTATGTCTGCAATATTACCTTGGCTAAAAGTCAGCATAAAATCTTTAGTGTAATGGCCATCGTGAAGATAAGGTGGTTCGAGATCATAGGGTGTGGGTATGATTTCAAACGTGGCCATTTTTTGTGCAACCCAAGGGTTAGGGAACTCAGGAGATAGCGACTGATAGAAAAAATATACCGGTAGAATTAATACTAACGCACTTATTTTATATTTATGACGTTGCCACAGTGAATTATTTACTTGTGCCATTATTGTATGTCCTGTTGGATGAATGTTGTTTTTTGTTTTTCGTTATCACTTGGTTGGTTTGATATATTATTGCTTGTGATCACCTGCTTGCTGCGGGCCGCTTTTACTGTACGGCTGCCCCACATTAAAAATCCAGTTATAGACATACCAGTTAATAGCAGGCCAAAAATGAACCAAATAATTTTGGTCCAAATGCCGCCAATCGTGCCGTAATGAAGCGGATTAGTGATATGAGATAGGGTTTGCAATGTGGTCATTTTTTCTGGTGACCTTTCACTTGCCAGTTTACCCGTCCAAGGATTAACCACTACACCATAAGACAATTGATCATAAAAAATAAAGTCGCCTGCGCCATAAAGTTTGTAGGTGTCACGATTATGCTCTGGCAACATAACATAGGTGCTTTTAAAATCAGGAAATTTTTGCTTAGCAACGACTAATGCATCGGCTAGGTTAAACGGTGCTATTGGTGTTTTGGTACTATCTAGCGGTATCTGTTCTATGGCGACTATGGGCGTATGTGGTTCAATAGAAATGTCGTTATGCCACATAATAGCTTGAACTAAATACCATAAGCCGGTGACACTCATTAAGATCAAAAACCAAATAGACCAAACTCCCGCTAAACGATGTAAATCGGCTAACAGTGTTTTTTTACCTTGTTTGATACGAATTTTGGGTTGTGTAAATGCTCGCCAAAAATTTTTATAAACCACCAAGCCGGTTATTAATGCCCCCAACATAACGATTGCCATAGCACAGACTAGGTAGTAGCCAATACTATAATTATGATGCCATGGAAATAATAACCAACCATGTAAAGAACGCATAAAGTTTACGAAAGTAAACCCTTGATTTACCTCCTGTATCTCACCAGTGTACTGGTTGACATAGGCTATGGCATAAGGTTTGTCACTGTCGGTAAAAGTGACCGCATTTATTAGATACGATTCAAAGCTTAGTACCGAACTTACTTTTGCACTTGGGTAGGCTTTTTGAACAATTGACACTAATTCAGGTGCTGTTTTATGGGCAAGGTTTTGCGGGTTACTCGCTCGAGATGAAGGGTTAGTGAGCCAAGTTAATTCATGACTAATGACCGAAATTGTTCCAGTTAGGCAGACAAAGCAAAATATTATCCATATAGGCAATGAAAACCATCCGTGAAGCTGAAACCAAAAACGGTTACTAATTTTTGCCATGTTTTTTCCAAATTAATCCGGTACATAAGTGGGCATTATAGTAATGCCAAGTTATACAGAGATCAAGATATTAATAAAAACTATTATCATTCACTTAATCAAATGGTAATGATTTTCATTTGTATTTAAATTTGTTTAAATGTACAATAAATTCAGTTTTTTTTCATAAAATATTTTTTCATAAAATACATAAACACATTAAAATACATAAACACATAAGGGTAAACATGAAACTTAAAGGTTCTTTTGTACTTTCTCCGTTGATTTTGGCGATGGGTTTTCAAGCACATGCACAACAAGCAGTACCACTTGCAGCGAACGAAGCGATTAAGACCGAGCAAATAGAAAGAATAATGATTGTAGGTGTTCGCCAAGACCGTGTTAGTCAAGGCGCAACAGGTTTGACTATGGAGATAAACGAAACGCCACAATCGATCAGTATTGTTAGCGCTGAACAAATCAAAAATTATGCTGCAAATAACCTTAATGATGCACTTAAGCTAGCGCCAGGTATCGGTGTTGAAGAGTGGGAAACTAATCGTTCAAATTATACTTCTCGTGGTTTCGAAATTAAAAGCACCCAAATAGATGGCGTGGGTTTACCCAATAACTGGGGCATTGTTACAGGTGCAATGGAAGCATATGGCTATGAAAAAGTTGAAGTTATTCGTGGGGCAAACGGTTTACTAACAGGGGTAGGTAATTCTTCTGGTACGATAAATTATGTTCGTAAACGTCCAACTAATGAAAATGAAGGTGAAGTGGGTTTATCGTTAGGTTCATTTAACAAGCAACGCCTCAATGCAGATTATTCAGCATTATTAACAGAAAGTGGCAGCTGGGCTGGACGCGTAGTGGTGGCTGTTGAAGAGAGTGATTCACATCTTGACGCATTAAGTAATGATCGCAGTTATATTTACGGGGTGGTTGACGGACAACTTACCGATAACTCGACTATTACCGCGGGCTTCTCACATCAAGATGCTAATACAGATAGCAATATGTGGGGTGGTTTAGTTTTTAATTATACTGATGGTAGCCAAGCAGAATGGGGTGAAAGTGCTACCACCACTCAGGAGTGGGGGATGTGGGATACTATTAGCACATCAGGCTTTGTTGAATATGCCTACATTTTTGATAATGACTGGGAGCTAAACCTTACTTACAACACTCAAAAATTTGAAGATAAAAGTAAACTTTTTTATGTTTACGGCAGCATTGATAAAGAAACAAAGCTAGGTTTAGTTGGTTGGCCGGGAAAATTCGAAAGTGAGTTTTCTTCAGATATTATCGACTTAACAACGATAGGAAAATATAGCTTATTTAATCGAGATCATGAAGTAACTTTTGGGCTAAGTAGAGCCAAAAGCAATCAAATGAACTATGAGTATGATTATGCCACTACCTCAGCGGCGGGACCAACGCCGAGTTTTCCTTATGCACAAGATGCCATACCAGAGCCAGTATGGCGTGATAAAGCAAAATATTCTGACATTGATGTAACATTGACGCGTTTTTTTGGTTCAACCAAATTTAATATTTCTGAAAGTTTATTTGTCATTGCAGGGTTTAATTCGATTAAATATATCCGTGAAGGGATAAATAGTGGTAATGATATCGATAATAGTGAAAGTGAAATCAGCCCTTATGCAGGTATAACTTACGCCATTAGCGATGATGTTAATGCTTACGTCAGCTACTCAGACATTTATCAACCACAAGAACAATATGATTTACAAGGCGAGTTTATAGATCCTACTAAAGGGGTGAATTACGAAGCGGGTTTAAAAACACAATGGTTTGATCATAACCTACTTGCCACTTTTGCCATATTTAGCGCAGAACAAGAAGACTTAGCCACTTATGCCGGCACAAACCCTGAAACAGCACAATTTTATTATAAAGGCACGAATGTAAAATCAAAAGGTTTTGAAGTAGAAATTGTTGGCCAGATTACGGAACAGCTTAATGTTTTACTAGCTTATACTGCATTAAGCTTGGAAGATTTTTCCGGCGAAGATGCTAACGAATGGGCCCCTCGACAGACCATTAACTTCTCGATTGATTATACCTTGCCACAAATGTCTGAGTTCACCTTTGGCGTTGGCGGTAAGTGGCAATCTGAGACTCTCAATACTACTTATGCTGTTGAGCAAGATGCCTATTTATTGCTTAATACATTTGCTCGTTGGGAGGCATCAGAGCAACTTACTGTTCAGGCCAATATCAATAATATTACCGATGAAAAATATATCAACAGCTTGCTTAACGTAGGTTATTACGGCGCACCTGTTAATGCCACCCTAGGCGTAACTTACCTTTTCTAACCGTGATTTAACTTATAGCTATTAAGCCTTTTTAAAGGCTTAATAGCTTTTCAGTACTTACCTAGCAATTAATCGTTATTGTATAAGCTTAAACCTACGCTTTGATTAGTATGCCTAAACCATCAACCAATTTTTTAACTTCAACTTTAGCCTTAACTTCAACTTTAGCCTTAACTTCAACTTCAACCTTAACTTCAACTTCAACCTTAACTTTAATTTTGTGCGGTGTAATAAATATTCTGTTGGTTGAAGTGAAAATGACAAACTATTGCTTAAGTGACTTTGTCGTTATTTATCAGCGTAAATTTATAACAGTCAAAGGCAGGTTTTAAGCTACTTATCTGGCAGATGTTTTATGTTGTTAACTTTTACCATACTAAGATCACACTAATGATCACACTAAGCCAATCGCTATAAAACTAAAGGATCACGCATTGTTTATAAAATAATCACTTAAAAGTGAGATTTCGATGGGGGTCTGAGCATTAATCCTGTATAATGCGCGGCTTTATTATGGTGGCTAAGCATTTGTCTATTGATACATCTAGCTTGGTTATCCAAAATTACAGTATTAACTATCACTTTAAAACCATCTGTTAGCACTTACTAGTTAATGAGTTTAGTTAACGGAAAATAGGAATATCTTTTGATCACTACATCGAACATTACAATGCAATTTGGCGCAGAGCCGTTATTTGAAAACATTTCGGCTAAATTTGGCAACGGTCACCGCTACGGTTTGATCGGCGCAAATGGCTGTGGCAAGTCTACATTTATGAAGATACTTAGTGGCGACTTAGTGCCAAGCTCAGGTAACGTATCGGTAAGTACAGGTAATAAAGTCAGTACCTTGGGCCAAGATCAGTTTGCTTTTGAAAAGCACAATGTTATCGATACTGTGATCATGGGTGATATGCCGTTATGGAAAGTTAAGCAAGAAAGAGATGCTATTTACGCACAAACTGAGATGAGCGAAGACGATGGTATGCGTGTTGGTGACTTAGAAAGCCAATTTGCAGAAATGGATGGCTACACGGCAGAAAGTCGCGCTGGTGAAATCTTATTAGAAGCCGGTATTGATGAGTCTTTTCATTACGGTTCAATGCAGCAAGTTGCGCCAGGTTGGAAATTACGTGTGCTACTTGCACAAGCTTTATTTGCTAACCCAGACATTTTATTACTTGATGAGCCGACCAACAACTTGGATATTCATACTATCAGTTGGTTAGAAGGTGAGTTGAACAAGCGTAAATGCACCATGATTATTATTTCGCATGATAGACATTTTCTTAACTCTGTTTGTACGCATATGGCTGATATTGACTATGGCGAACTACGTGTTTATCCAGGTAACTACGAGTTTTATTTGGCACAATCTGGCTTATTACGTGAACAGTTATTAGCGGGTAATGATAAGAAAGTAGCTGAAATCGCTGAACTACAAGACTTTGTTAACCGTTTTGGTGCTAATGCTTCAAAAGCGAAACAAGCCAGTTCTCGTGCTAAGAAAATGGACAAAATTAAACTCGATGATGTTAAATCATCAAGTCGTATTACGCCTAAGATTGCTTTTGCTCCAGGTAAAAAAATGCACCGTCAAGCCTTAGAGCTTGAAAACTTAAGTCACGGTTTTGATGGTGACTTATTATTTGAAAAAGGTGACTTATTATTAGAAGCCGGCGCTAAGTTAGCTATTATTGGTGAAAACGGCGCAGGTAAAACTACTTTATTACGCTGTCTAATGAACGAGTTAGAGCACGTTGAAGGTGTAGTTAAGTGGTCTGAAAATGCATCAGTGGGTTATTGCCCGCAAGACAGTGGTTCATTTTTTGATAATGACCTAACGCTAATGGAATGGATGTCACAATGGCGTAGACCTTGTCACAACGATTTAAGTGTTCGTGGCATGCTAGGTCGTATGCTATTTACTGACGACGATGCCAATAAAAAAGCCCGTAACTGTTCAGGTGGTGAAAAGAACCGCTTGTTATTTGGTATGTTAATGATGGCTGATATCAATGTATTGATCATGGATGAGCCGACGAACCACATGGATATTGAAGCGATTGATGCCCTAAACAATGCTTTGAAAGACTTTGAAGGTACCTTGATTTTTGTCAGCCATGACCGTGAGTTTGTTTCAAGCTTAGCGACTCGTATTATTGATATTAAAGATAAAAAGTTAGTTGATTTTCAAGGCTCATTAGATGAATATCTTGATAGCCAAGTTCAAGTGAAAAAAATCGCTTAGTGATAAAAAATTAGCGAGTGTAAGTTAAAATACTTGTATTAACCGCTAGTTGAATAGAGCAAGGTACCGCGAATGTACCTTGCTGCTTAGTTTAAATACCGGTCAATTAATCAATAAATTTTTCTTAGCGCGCGGTCAGCGTTATTATTGCTACTCGTTAAATTTACATCAGCTCAGCAAGTGCCGGTTACTTTTTCTAAAGTACCTTAACAAGTTCTTAAAAACCACCTCAACAAGTTATCTAGCAACTTAACGTTATTGCCTATCTCATTTGTTTAATTGTCCTGTTACCATGAAAGCCTACGCTAATGCGAACGCATAGTGTTATTATGAGGCATATTTCATTTTATTAGATAACAGCATAATGTTAGCTTGCCCTCCTACGGCAGAATGTCGTTGAGCTTAGTTCAATCAAGTCTGCTCGATGATGACTTGTCATTGTTTGAATCAATTGCGAATAATCTTGTTGATAAAGGTTACAGTATCAGCCTTGATGCTTTACCTAAAAATTTAACCAGCTTGCTATTGCAACAGATCAACGAATTAGCGGATGAAAATTTTAAACGCGCGGGTATTGGCCGAGCTAAAGATCATGTTATTAATGATGCTATTCGCACAGATGAAATTTGTTGGATAACGGGTAATACCGAAGCTAGTGGTGCTTGGATTAAATGGGCAGGGTCACTGCAAAATTATTTAAACAAGCATTTATTTTTAGGCTTATTTTCTTTTGAAAGTCATTTTTCCCATTACGGTAAAGGCGACTTTTACAAGCAGCACAAAGATGCTTTTAAAGGCGAAGGTAATCGAGTGCTATCTGTTGTGGTATATCTTAATCAAGATTGGTCGCTTGAAGATGGCGGCGAATTGATCATTTACCCTGAGCAAGACCTTGACTCGGGTATTATTGCTGGTAATAAAATAACGGTAATACCCAATGCTGGCACTATTGTGGTGTTTTTAAGTGAAGAGTTTCCTCATGAAGTGTTACCTGCTTTACGCGATCGTTATGCTATTGCAGGATGGTTTAGATTAAATACCAGTATCGCTAATAATATTGATCCGCCAAGATAATGTAAAAAATAAAGTCATGTAATATAAGGTTACGGGGAATTATAATTGCCAAAATTGAAGAAAAAGCTACATATAATCAGTGAACTAAGTGACATTAACCAAGAGTTATTGCCTTTGAAGGCATTAGCCGATAGAGAACTAGCTTCTATTTATGGTTTAACTGGCATGGTGTACACACCACATATCGATGTTTATATGCAGGTGAGCATAAAAAAAGCTGAGATATTGACTTGCTTGAAAAACCAGCAACTATTACCGGTATCAGAGGTCGAACTTATTACTGCCGAGTTAGATCTTTTGCATAAAAGAGCCAGAAGCAATGCGGTTTTTGAATATCAAGGCAAGCAATATAAGCGCCGATTTTCGCCACTAAAACTCAGTAAATCAGGTAAGAATGTTCAAAGGTGGGCAAAATTTTGGCTACTAGAATTACCTAACGGCAAAGTGGATCCAAACTGGGAGCGGCAAGTACGAGAAATTTGGCCAAGCTACTTTCTTATTAGAACTATTAATATGTAGTCTAGTGTCGTTTAGCTGAGTCAACGGACGTTAAGCTCAAGTTAAACTAAGCCTAAGTTGGTCTAAACCTAAGTTAAACTAAACTCAAGTCGGTCTAAGTAAAGTGACTAAACATCAGGCTAATAATTAATACTGCTTGGTGATTAGTGATTAGTGACAATTTTTCAAAAAAATGATTAAACATTTTTGAATGAAATGCGCTAGAGATGATGATCCATCTCTAGCGCTTAGTCATTTAAGCGTTTACATCAACAACCACCCGACCGGTAACTTCACCATCAAGTAACTTGTTGGCCACAGCAATAGCGTCATGTAAGCCAACTGTGGTTGATATTTGTGATATTTTATCAGCCAACTGCGTTTGCTCAAGTCGATGCCAGGCGTCTAATCTGTCTTGCTCTGGGCGCATAACACTGTCGATACCGAGTAAAGATACGCCTCTTAAGATAAAAGGTGCTACCGTTGATGGAAAATCCATACCTTGTGCTAAACCACAGGCGGCGACACAACCACCGTAGTTGATGCTGGCACAAACATTGGCCAGTGTTGTACTACCAACAGAATCAATAGCTGCAGCCCAACGCTCTTTCATTAGTGGCTTACCTGGGGCAGATAACTCTGTACGGTCAATAATTTCATCCGCACCTAACTCTTTTAAATACGCCGCTTGTTTATCACTTCCTGTTGATGCGGTTACTGTATAGCCAAGCTCTGCTAAAATGCGAATGGCAAAACTGCCAACGCCACCAGTTGCGCCAGTCACTAAAATATTGCCACTTTTTGGGGTAATACCTTGTTTTTCTAACGCGATGACACATAGCATTGCCGTGTAACCTGCTGTACCTATTGCCATGGCATTATATGGCGTTATGCCTTTAGGTAATGGAATGAGAAACTCACTATTAATACGGGCTTTTTGCGATAAACCGCCCAAGTACTTTTCACCGACGCCATAGCCATTAAGTAGCACGTGATCGCCCACGTTAAATTTGTCATTATCACATTGCTCAACAACACCCACTAAATCTATACCGGGTATCATAGGGAAACGTCTTATTACTGGGGCTTTGCCTGAAATAGCTAAGGCATCTTTGTAATTAATTGTGCTGTAAAGCACCTTAATGAGCACATCGCCATCAGTTAGGTCTGCTTCACTAAGTGCTTTAATGTCGGCGTGGTAGCCTTGGCTATCATCTTTATTGATCACTAAACTGTTAAACATTGCCTGCTCCAAAATAGACCACTGGTCTCTAAATAGTTAAAAATTACTTTGCAATTAATTGCAAAAATACATCGATAAAAGTATCGATGGGCGTTAAGTTTTTTGTTAATTTACTTTTAGCGATAGAGCCTTCCCATCCCATCCAAAAAAAACTCGCTAAAGCTGTGCAATCAAGTGACGCTGGAATGGTATTTTCTTGTTGTGCTAATTGTAGACAACAGGTCATTTTTTGTTGCCAAACTTCAAAAGTATCTAATAGTTGCAGCCGGTGACTTTCTGGTAACAGACCAACTTCTTGTTCGAGATTGCCAATTAAACAACCGCGTTTAAAATTATATCTTGTCATGCCTTCTTTAGCGTCATTAGCAAAATTTACAATACGCATTAGCGGTTTATTGGTTTCATTGAGCAGGTGTAAATCTAATTTTTTAGCAAAATAGTGACTATATTCTTCAATAACCGCTATACCAAAAGCTTCCTTACTTGCAAAGTAATGATAAAAAGAACCTTTGGGTACCGACACTTTCTTTAAAATTTGATCTATGCCAGAAGAGGCAAAGCCAAATTCAGTAAAATATTCAACGCCACTTTGCACTAGCGCTTGTTTGGTTTGGCTGCTATCTCGACCTGATTTAGCTGGCCTACCACGTTTAGGTGTTGTGTTGTTTTTGTTCATAGTAGTATATTAGACCGATCGTCTAATTAAATGCAAGGTTAATTTAGAAAGTGAAGTTTTCATGGCAATAGTGAGTTACGCTATTTTTCTATGTCGACGCTAAAATGTTCATAAGAAACTTTTTAATGGGTTTTGTTGGCGAAAGCAATAGTCGCCGATTTGCAAAGTCTAGTGGCTAAATACCTTACTTATGATCAGGGCTGTGTCATGATGGGCAAGTTATTAACTTGGCAGTAATGCTAGCTCGGCTTGCTTACTGTTTCAGTGGCGTTATTCGGCGGTTAAAGTAGCTAATTTGTCACTTTATGCAATTAACCCAAGACTATTTGGGCAAAAAAAACGATAATTCACTTCATTAAGAACAATATACTCTTTGGCAACATTTCAAGCTGAAATCTTGGCTATGACAGCAATCAATTGTGGGACCCCATTCAATGGAAATTAAAGTTAACTTTCTCGAAAACCTAAAAGTAGAAGCTAAGTTTGATGACTTTAGCGTCGTCGCGGATCAACCTATTCGTTATAAAGGTGATGGCGCTGCGCCAGGACCATTTGATTACTTCTTAGCTTCTTCCGCTATGTGTGCGGCTTATTTTGTTAGGGTGTATTGTAACTCTCGCGATATTCCAACCGAAAATATTCGTCTGTCACAAAATAATATTGTTGACCCTGAAGATCGTTATAAGCAAATATTCAAAATTCAGGTCGAACTCCCTGAAAGTATTTCTGAAAAGCATCGCTTAGGCATTATTCGTTCAATTGATCGTTGTACGGTTAAAAAAGTAGTACAAACGGGGCCAGAATTTGTTGTGGAACTCGTTGACAGCCTTGAAGACGACGCGCAGGCCATGTTAATGGGGCATTCGGCAGAACAAGCTAGTACCTTTATTTTAGGTAAAGACTTACCCCTTGAAGAAACTATAACCAACATGACCGCGATATTGGCCGGTCTTGGCATGAAGATAGAAATTGCCTCATGGCGTAATATTGTGCCCAATGTTTGGTCATTGCATATTCGTGACGCGGCCTCGCCGATGTGTTTTACCAATGGTAAAGGCGCAACGAAAGAAAGTGCACTTTGTTCAGCCTTGGGTGAGTTTATTGAGCGCCTTAATTGTAACTTCTTTTATAACGATCAGTATTTGGGTCAAGACATTGCCAATAGTGACTTTGTACATTATCCCAGTGAAAAGTGGTTTAAATTAAATGAAAGTGATGATTTACCTAGCGGTATTTTAGATGATTACTGTCTTGATATTTATAATCCTGACGACGAACTACGCGGCTCAAATCTCATTGATACCAATTCAGGCAACCTTGAACGTGGTATTTGTGCGATTCCTTATGTACGTCAATCGGACGGTGAAACGGTATATTTCCCATCAAATTTGATTGAGAACTTATTCTTAAGTAATGGTATGAGCGCGGGTAATAACTTGGCAGAAGCGCAAGTACAGTGTTTGTCTGAAATTTTTGAACGGGCAGTAAAAAGACAAATAATAGAACAAGAAATTGTTTTACCTGATGTGCCTAAAAGCGTGCTTGAACAGTATCCAAGTATTCTTGCTGGCATCGAAGCACTTGAAGCTCAAGGCTTTCCAGTGGTGATTAAAGACGCCTCGTTAGGTGGCCAATTTCCTGTAATGTGTGTGACTTTAATGAACCCAAAAACCGGTGGTGTATTTGCTTCTTTTGGTGCGCATCCAAGTTTTGAAGTAGCGTTAGAGCGCAGCTTAACTGAGTTATTGCAAGGTCGTAGTTTTGAAGGTTTAAATGATGTGCCAAGGCCAACTTTTAATAGTCTTGCGGTATCTGAGCCAGAAAACTTTGTCGAACACTTTATTGATTCAACTGGTGTAATTTCGTGGCGTTTCTTTAGTGATAAACATGACTATGAATTTTGTGAATGGGATTTTTCTGGCACCAGTGAGGAAGAAAACACTCGTTTGTTTTCTATTTTACAAGACTTAGGTAAAGAAGCTTATGTTGCGGTATTCGACCAACTCGGCGCTACGGCATGTCGTATTTTAGTACCTGATTATTCAGAAATTTATCCAGTAGAAGACTTAGTTTGGGATAATACCAATAAAGCCCTGAGTTACCGCGAAGATATTCTTAATATTCATCGCCTAGATGACGACGCACTAGAAAGTTTAGTCACACGTTTAGAAGATAGCCAGCTAGATAATTATATCGATATTAGAACCTTAATCGGTATTGAATTTGATGAAAATACGGTTTGGGGTCAGTTAACAATTTTAGAACTTAAGATACTGATTTATTTGGCTTTAGGCGCATTGGAAGACGCGCAGGAGTTGGTTGAAGCGTTTTTACAGTTTAATGATAATACGGTTGAACGTGGCTTGTTTTATCAAGCGATGCAGGCTGTACTTGAAATTACCTTAGACGAAGACATGGAACTTGAAAATTTTATTGGCAACCTCAATAGAATGTTTGGTGAAAATACCATGAATAATGTCATCGATTCAGCGATGGGCGAAGTGAAGTTTTTTGGACTGACTAAAACCGGTATGAACTTGGATGGGTTAGACAAGCATTTGAGATTAATCGACAGCTATAAAAAATTGCATCAAGCACGAAAAAATCAAGCAGCAAGCTAATAATCCTAGCCAATATCTGCTAGTTTTTTAGTGAACTGTTTTGCTTTACTTTATAAAATTTAAAAGCCAATACCTAACAATAGGTATTGGCTTTTTTATTAGCGACTCGTTATACCAAGTTAATTAATTACCTGCTCATTTTTAATGGTTAAATTGAAAAGCGACGGCGTTATAAAATGTCAGTAATTTCAACTCTGTGTTTTAACAAAATGATAGGAAATTCGCTTTTATAAAAGAGGAGGGTAATACTAATAAGCAGTAATCTCTTTATAGGCGAACGGATAATTACTAGCTGTAAAAGTAATTGTTAAATTATATTATTTAGGACAGCCAAGCGCTATTGGGCTTCCAAGTGTCTAGCCATGTTAGCACCTCACTGGCAGGCATAGGCCTTGCAATGCCATAACCTTGTGCTAATTCACAGCCTAGCTCTAATAACGCAGTGCCATGCTCAACAGTTTCTACCCCTTCAGCTATTACTTCAATTCGAAAGGCTTTCGCTAAACTGACAACAGCTAAAACAATGGCTAAGTCATCCGCGTCAGTAAGCATGTCTCGTATAAAAGTTTGGTCTATTTTAATGACGCTGGCGGGAAGGCGCCTAAGGTAAGTTAGCGAGGAATACCCAGTACCAAAATCATCTAGCGAAAATTTCACACCAAGGCTAATGCAAGCATTCATGGTCGCTATAATATAGTTGATATCATTTAGCGCACTGGTTTCTAATACTTCTAATTCCAATAGATGGGGTGATACATCAGGATGAGCGGCTAATAATGTGGCCAAGCGT
The DNA here is from genome assembly GCF_014077005.1 of Colwellia sp. MB3u-45. Classification (GTDB taxonomy): domain Bacteria; phylum Pseudomonadota; class Gammaproteobacteria; order Enterobacterales; family Alteromonadaceae; genus Cognaticolwellia. The sequence goes on from NZ_JACGVC010000044.1 coordinate 574,448, forward strand.
TCGACAAAATTAGTTTGCTGGAGCTGATGAGCACTGATGTTGACACTAATAGGGAATTTAACTCCGATACTTTGCCATTGGCTTATTTGGCTCAGCGCCGTATCGATAACCCATTCGCCTATATCGAGACTAATCGTGTGATTTTCTATAATAGGTAAAAAGTCTAATGGAGGCACTAAACCGCGTACAGGGTGTTGCCAGCGAATTAGCGCTTCTACGCCCACCATGGCACCCGTAGACATATTCACTTTCGGTTGATAGTACAAGACAAACTCACGTTTAGTAAGTGCCGCCCTGATATTAGCAAGGCTTTCTTGTTGACGGTTAACCACATCATAGTCTGCGCTATCAAATAAGTGATAACAATTTTTACCTGATTGTTTTGCCACATACATGGCTTGGTCAGCATTACGCATGAGTATGCCTGAATCAGCACCATCTTTAGGATAAAAAGTAACACCTATGCTAGCGGATACATTTAATACCAGATCGCCGATTGTCACTGGATCTGATGCAGCCAACAATAATCGCTCTAACACCTGATTACAATCGTCTGATTTGGCTAAATCAGTTAGTACCAAGACAAATTCATCGCCACCAATACGAGAAAGCGTATCTCCCTCACGTATCGCTTTTTTCATGCGAAGTGAGATAGCAATTAATAGGTCATCACCAACATGATGACCATGGATATCATTGATGGCTTTAAAGCCGTCTAGATTAAGAAAGGTGACAGCGAGTAACTTATCATACTGAGAGCTTTTTAATATGGCTTGGTTTAGGCGGTCAGCGAGTAATGTGCGATTGGGTAAATTGGTTAAGTTGTCAAAATGAGCCATCCGCTCTAGTTGACTTTGATGGCTTTTGTTCAACTGAGTAATGTCAGAATAGAGTGCAACATAATGGCTGATTTCGCTAGCCGTATTGGTTACAGCACTTAGGGTCAGGTTTTCTGGGTACATTTCACCATTTTTACGACGATTCCAGATGGTACCAATCCAATAGCCTTTAGTGTTAACCGCCTGCCACATCAAAGTATAGAACTCAGGTGATTCTTTGTCTGATTGGAAGAAGTGTATATTTTGACCAACCGCCTCTTGGCGCGAGTAACCGGTGACTTCGGTGAAGGTGTCGTTGACTTTGATTATGTCAGCGCTCGCATTAGTGATGATGATACCTTCACGGGTGTGAGAAAATACAATAGCGGCAAGGGCTAGTTCAGCGGCTCGTTTATCTTTCTCTTGGTTTTGAAAGGCAAGTTCTTTATTAGCAAGGATGAGTTTGGCCTCGGCTTTCTTTCGCTGGCTGATGTCTCTAATAATCGAATTAAATTCAACGCCATCTGTCAATGTAATAACAGAACTAGTCAGTTCTATGGGAATATTATGCCCGTCTTGATGTAAGGCTTCGATCTCAATAATGTTACCTAAACTAGCGCCTTCACCAGTAACAAGAAAACGCTTTAAGGCTTGTCTATGAGAATCACGAAATTGTACCGGGAGGATCAATTTTGCTAGTTCTTGGCCTAAAGCATCATTACTCGTCCAACCAAAGATATGTTGTGCTCGAGAACTCCAGCCAATAATATCTCCAGTGCCATTCATCTGAATTATCGCATCTAGTGATGTATCCATCATGGCATGGAGAGAATGGCATCTTCGTTCACTGTATTAATTATCTGTTTGTATCTAAGTAAATGTGGAATGAGAATAGCGAGGAGCAAGAGTACCAATACCACCACAGTAACAATTAAGGCTAATGTAATTGGAGAGACGCCATCAATGACTTTATTTGTAGTTAATGGCATAAATTGCACGGCTGTCATCGCAGTGTAATGCATACCAGAGGAGGCAAAGCCCATAACTATTGCACTAAATAGCTGTTTTTTATTTATAAATTCAGATTGGTTTTGATTAATAGCCGCATACTGTATTTTTAGTGCCACTATTGCCAAGATTACCGCAATTAAGGTGGAAAAATAAACTACAGTATTATCATGAACCATTACTGCGTTTAATCTCATAGCGGCCATGCCTATATAATGCATGAGGCCGATACCTGAACCTAATAACAAACCACCGATTAATAACCGATAATGGCTAAAGGTTTCTAGTGTCATTAGCCACATGACCGCACTAAAAGCAAAAATGACCGGGACAATAGATAAAATAGTTATTGGGATATCATAGGTAACGGGTATCGGAAATTTTAACGCTAACATACCAATAAAATGCATCGCCCAAATACCAATGCCCATAGCCAAAGCACCACATACATTCCATGCTATTTTTTTATTTTTTGAACTAGCGGAACGATATCGTTCAACCATACTAAAAGCACTGAATGATGCCACTGTAGCAATTAAGATGGATAAAAGGACTAATTTAAGATCATATGTGGTGCTCAATGATTTAACCATTATATCGCTATAATCATGATTCATTTTTATTAAACCTCAAGCACTTAGGGAGTTTTTTATTATTTTTTTCAATATAGCATAAGCGAGAGTCAATTTGGTACTCTTACTTGTATTGCTTATGCTGGCATTATTTATGATGTGAAAACGAACTATTTGTAGCCAACTTACATACTGAAATATCCTTATAAATTTACAGCTAGGCGATGCATTGGTTGCCGTATTTAGGATGCTCAAATTATCCTTTGACTCGCACTTTTTATTTTCATCATTTGAAGCAATAACTTTGAAATACTCATTTAGTAAAGCTGTAACTAAGGCCCCATGGTTATCATCTTGTTATGAAGTTAACTAATAATCTTGATACAGAGGTGTGAGTGGGTTGAAGGCAAATAACTCGCTTTAAGTTAAATTTTTTCGATGGATATTTGCAGCTATATAATTATCAGTAATCACACTCATATGGTAATTTTTATTGATGAAACCGTTGCGCGACTTGATCAAAAAAATGATTCAATATTAGCTTAAATTAATTTAATGCCCAGGGCGTTGTATTCGATGGGACAAGGCTGGTTACATTAATATGAAACAACTCATACTATTAATGAAACTTGATATTAGCTTTGAAAGTTATCTTATATAAGTCATTGCGTTATTATATAGCTAAGTATTATATGATTTTAGGTTATTTTTTTCACAATACGGCAGTGGTTAAATAACGGAAAAATTAATTTTCTTCATGACATACTCGCAACGAAAAATTCCCCTGCGGGCAGCCCTATACCGAAGAATGAAAGTACTGGCATTTTTATAAGTACATCACCTTATTTCGACTATAGTTTTTTGCTTGATATAAGGCTTTGTCAGCGCGAGAAAACATAGTGTCAAATGACTCATCGTCAGATAGAAAGCTTGAAACACCAATACTGACGGAAAGCTTTATCTCGCCTGGCCAGTCACCAACAATTTTCAAATTACTTTGCTCTGTTCTTATACGTTCTGCTAGTTTCATGCCCGCTGTTGCAGATGTTTCAGGTAAAAGAATAGAGAACTCCTCACCACCAATACGGGCTAAAATATCGATTTTTCTTAGATTAGTTTTAAGTTGCTGGGCGACCGCGATTAATACTTTATCCCCAGCTGGATGACCAAATTTATCATTTATACTTTTAAAGTGGTCAATATCAATGGTCATGACTGTTAGAGATAATGAGTAGCGTTTTGCGCGGTGATATTCTTGCTCCGCTTGCTCTGTAAGGTAACGACGATTATATAAATTAGTTAATGGGTCAGTATTAGCCAGGTTTTTAAACTCTTCTTTTAGTTTATATAACTCGGTTACGTCACTGGAGAAGCCAATTAACGCAGGTAGCCTATCTGGCTGATTAAAGGGGATTTTAGTGCTGATGTAATGAAAGGTATCACCATCTTCGTGATGAGTAGTTTCTTCTATTACTTGTTTTTTATTTGTTTCAAAAACCTGCTTGTCTGACTGGTAAAAGTGTTCAGCAATTTCTTTGGGTAAAATCTCAGTATCTTTTTTACCCATGATATTCTCTGCCTTATCACCAAATAATTCAGCAACACGACTATTTACGTATAAAAAAGTACGTTCGCAATCTTTTACATAAATATGAGCATCGATATTATTTAACATGGTAGCAAGTAAATAACTTTGGTTACTGATTTGTTCTTGTAACTTTTTTTCCGCGGTGATGTCAGTAGAGATCCCACTCATTCCATCGACACTACCGTCACTTCTATAAAGTGGCTTTTTGACTACTTTATAAATACGAGTTTCATTTTTAGCTTTAATGAAGTTTTTTTCTTCACTTTCTACTCTAATAGCTTTGTTCATCACTAAGTCATCATTTATTTTTAATTGTTTAGAAATGACTAAATCGTAAAAATGACTATCATCAAAGCCAATAACATCAGCCAATTTTTTTTCAAATAAGTCTAAAAGGGCTTGGTTTGCATAAGTGTATTTTCCTGACAGATCTTTGGCATAAATAAAGGAATCTATACTGTCTAATACTTCATTCTTGATGTTATCAAACGTGGATATTGTATTATTTTCTTTATTCAAGCTGTCTCCATAAGGTAAAAGTAAAAGTAAAATTTAATATTTATCAGATAGCTATGGTAGTTTAATTTAAATACGATCACAACTAACCAGTGGATATCCATCGTTCGATTATACTCAGGGACTTAATCGGCATAGGGATAATTTATTGTCGAATTGAGTGGGCCTACAATGAAATTATCTAGTATCAGATCTCGTATCAAAATATTTTTTTGGTAGAGAGATTAATCATATATTGAAACGAAAAAATTAATATAAACTTATGATTAATAATGTGTAATGTGAAGTACACCCATTAGTCGCAGGAGGTCGTCATAGGTTGATAGTCATAGTCATTAGTTTTTACTAAATTTCAGACAAAAAAAAGCGTTTACCTAAAAAAGTAAACGCATTATAAAAACATAAAACACTCAGGGAAGTAAGTCTCTCATAGGGTAAGAGTGGTTGTTTACAGGTAAGTTCAAATTTTCTTTAAATTAATTAATTAATTTATTTTTATTATGAAAAAAATAATTTGATATTTGTATAACTTGTCCGCACTTAATAATAAAGCTTATTTCGTATGATTTATTATGTACTCTTACTTTTTACCTGTGTTCATTGCTTTATTATTGATGGCTTATTTGGCTGGCAAGCCTTATTGGTTGGCATATAAACGTCGATTGATAAAAGCTAAACCCTTTAAGAAACAATGGCGAAAAATAATTCAGCAAAGAATGCCGTACTTTAGACAAATGCCAGCAGATTTGCAGTTGCAATTAAAACAACATATTCAGGTGTTTTTGGCAGAAAAAGAATTTGTCGGTTGTAACGGGGTAGTGATTACCGATGAAATAAAAATTACTATAGCAGCACAAGCATGCTTGTTATTACTCAATCGAAAAACTAATTATTATCCTAAGTTAAAGTCGATATTAGTCTACCCAAGTGCTTTTGTGAAACAGCAGCAAACGCGAAATGGTGACGGTGTACAGTTTACCCAAAAAATGGTCTTGGCTGGCGAGTCTTGGGATTTTGGTAAAGTGGTATTGTCGTGGCAAGATACCTTAGTAGGCGCAAAAATCCCTGATGATGGCCATAATGTTGTCATCCATGAGTTTGCTCACCAACTTGATCAAGAAAATGGCAGAGCCAATGGTGCCCCTATATTAGCGGCAGGACAAAGTTATCAGAGTTGGTCAGAAATTTTTTCATTACAGTTTGAAATTTTAAAAAAACAAGCAAATACAGGTGCACCATCACTGTTTGATTATTATGGTGCAACCAATCCTGCAGAATTTTTCGCAGTTGCCAGTGAAGTTTTTTTTGAGCAGTCTAAGCAATTTAGCCAACAACACCCTAAACTTTATCGACAACTCACTCAGTATTATAAAGTTGATCCGCTGTACTGGTAATACGGAAGGTTAAAGAAAAAAGCGAGCATTACCCTTGGGTAATACTCGCTAGAATATTCTGACTAGTTTACATTAGTCTGATGTTAAGTTTATTTTAAACCTACTTTAGGTCGAAGCGATCAAGCTGCATGACCTTAACCCAAGCATTGACAAAGTCAGTAACAAACTTATTCTCAGCATCGTCAGACGCATAAACTTCTGCAATAGCGCGTAATTCAGAGCTAGAGCCAAAGATTAAATCAACAGGCGTTGCTTGCCATTTTAGTTCATCTGATAGGCGATCATAACCTTGATATACCCCAGCTTGATTGTTGTCTTTGCGCCATGTGGTTGACATATCAAGTAAATTGACAAAGAAGTCATTCGTTAATAAGCCAGGTGTTTTGGTTAGTACACCTAAATCTGAGCCATCAAAATTGGCATTAAGTACGCGCATACCACCGACTAATACGGTCATTTCGGGTACATTTAAGCTCAGTAAATTTGCTTTGTCGACCAGCATGGCGGTTGGCGACATATAACTTTCTTCATCGTAATAATTACGGAATCCGTCAGCATTGGGTTTTAAATAATTAAATGACTTCACATCAGTTTGGGCTTGAGTAGTATCAGCACGACCGGCATTAAAAGGCACTACAATAGTATGTCCTGCTGCTTTTGCTGCTTGTTCAATCGCCGCTGCACCACCTAAAACAATTAAGTCAGCCAACGAGACTTTGCTGCTTGGCGAACGCTGATTAAAGTCACTTTGAATTGATTTAAGTTTAGCTAACACTTTACTTAATTCAGCCGGGTTGTTTACTGGCCAATTCTTCTGTGGCTCAAGTTGAATTCGTGCTCCGTTAGCACCGCCACGCATATCAGTAACACGATGACTGGCCGCTGACGCCCATGCTGTTCTTACTAATGTTGAGGTGGTTAGGCCCGAATCAAGTAGTTGTTGTTTTAATTCGCTGATCTCAGCGGCTGACACTAAAGGATGTTCAACTGCAGGGATCGGGTCTTGCCATGATAATATTTCACTCGGTATTTCTGAGCCAACATATCTAGCACGTGGTCCCATATCACGATGGGTTAGTTTAAACCAAGCTCTGGCAAATGCTTTATCGAAATCTTTTGGATTAGCTCTAAAGCGCTCAACAATTTTAAGAAATTCTGGATCTTTTTTCAGTGCTAAATCAGTGGTGAACATAATGGGTGCATTACGTTTATTAGCAATGTGTGCATCAGGCACTAAATTAGCGGCGGCTGGATCGCTAGGGGTCCACTGAATGGCACCCGCTGGGCTGGTAGTTTTTACCCAAGTAAAATTCATTAAGTTATCTAAGTAGTTAGAAGACCATTTTGTTGGTGTAACTGTCCAAGCACCTTCTAAACCGCTGCCTGTTGCATCAGCGCCAACACCTGTACCACATTTATTTTTCCAGCCTAAACCTTGCTCTTCGATAGCAGCGGCTGCAGGTTCTGCACCAACACACTTATCAGGTTTTTTCGCGCCGTGAGCTTTACCTAGGGTATGACCACCAGCACTTAGCGCGACTATTTCTTCATCATTCATCGCCATACGACCAAACGACATTCTAATATCGTTGGCTGCTAATAGCGGGTCTGGGTTGCCATGTGGCCCAACAGGATTAACATAAATCAAGCCCATTTCTACTGCGGCAAGTGGGCCTTTTAATTTACCTTTACTGTCGCGTCGCTTGTCATCAAGCATGATGGTTTCTGGACCCCAGTAAACTAAATCAGGCTCCCAATCGTCACTTCTGCCACCGGCAAAACCAAAGGTTTTAAAGCCCATTGATTCTAATGCCACATTGCCAGAAAGCACCATTAAATCAGCCCATGAAACTTTACGGCCATATTTTTGTTTTACTGGCCATAATAAGCGTCGAGCTTTATCTAAGTTGACATTATCAGGCCAACTATTTAAGGGGTCAAAACGTTGTTGTCCACCTGAAGCTCCGCCTCGACCATCATGTACACGATAAACGCCGGCGCTGTGCCATGCCATTCTGATCATCAATGGACCATAATGCCCCCAATCTGCAGGCCACCAAGTTTTTGAGTCAGTTAATGTTGTTTCAATATCTTGTTTTAATTTGTTTATATCTACAGTGGCAAATTCTTTAGCATAATTAAATTCCTCGCCATAAGGATTCGATTCAGCACCGTGCTGACGTAGTGGGCTTAAATTTAGCTGCTCAGGCCACCAAAATTGGTTGGTTTTAGCCGCTTCAGCACTTAGGGCTGAAGTGGATAAGGTTATTGTTGTAAGTGCCACTGAAATAGCAGCAGCTAATGATAATGTTTTTTTAAGCATTTTTAGTTCCTCTGTATTTTCTGACTGTTGATTTTTTTGTGTAAATCAATGTTTTTGAGTATAGAACTGAATAGTTGCTTTTGATAATTGATTGATTGGAAGATAGTGTTCTGTTTTTTGAATGTGATGTTTAACTACTTTAACTTATTGATTTTTAATTATTTATTGTTATTATTGTTCGTTAAGATAAAAATTAAGTTTAACAAGGTGATAAAAAACTGATTAAACTAGGCTTTATGTTCAATAATAACTATTAACTTTACCCTAGCGCTCTGACAGGCAACTAGCATGGAAAACTATGATCTCATTAAAACAATTACATTATGCACTTGCCGTTGAAAAAACCTTACATTTTAAAAAGGCAGCAGATGCTTGCAATGTTTCACAATCAGCGTTAAGTACCGCCATTATTGAACTTGAAAAACAATTAGGTACCACCATTTTTGAGCGAAACAATAAGCAAGTGTTAATTACCAGTTATGGCCAACTCATTTTAAATAAAGCCAGAACGGTTAAGCTAGAAGTCGATGAACTTTTACAAATTTCCCAATCGAATAACCAGCCATTAATACAACCGATGACCCTAGGTGTTATTCCAACGATTGGACCTTACCTGCTGCCCAAAGTATTGCCAGAGGTTAGGCGACAATATCCGAACTTTAAATTGAAAATAATTGAAGAGCAATCACAAGTATTGGTCGATATGGTCAGGCGAGGTGATATTGACGCTGCTGTGCTAGCGCTGCCATTTCCTATAGATGGTTTAATGAGCTTTGATTTTTGGCAAGAAGACTTTTATTGGGTCAGCCATAAAGATGAATGCCCGAGTCAGCTAAAAGAAATTACCAGTGCAGAATTAGAAATTGACAAACTTATGCTATTAAAAGATGGTCACTGTTTAAAAGATCACGCATTAGCGGCTTGCAGTATGAAAGGTGACAAACAACAGTCTGACTTTGATTCAGCGAGTTTGCATACCTTAATTCAAATGGTAGCGGGTAAGTTAGGCACAACTTTAGTACCACAAATGGCGCTAGATCAGTTGATTTACAACGAGTCAGAAATTAGAGCCATACATTTAAATGAACCTGGCCCACATCGCACCATTGCACTGATTATTCGTCCTAACTATGTCAGAACTAACGAGCTAACCATGTTAAGGGATATATTTAATCAAGAGTTAACTGCAAAGTGCTAATGAGGCTTTAATCTTCAAGTGCTACCCAAGCCAGTTAGCTTCGCTGTTTATCTGTTTTTTAGAATTACTTTATTGATTTTATCAAATTTACTGGATTGTATAAGCCGGTAATAATGGAAACATAACGCTTTACTTCCAGCTTACATTTGCATCTTGAAGTAGAGCGGGTAACTAACTAATTAAAAGGAAATAAATGATGAAAAATATAATTAAAAATATTCAAGCTTTATTGAATTCAGCTCATCAGGATAACGTTGAGCTAAATCAGCAGCAGCAAATTGAATGTAACTACACTAATAATTATTATGGTGATCAGCAATGCCAAGCGATGAACACTGAGCAATAAAAATGCAGATCTGTATTTATAGTGGCTATTCTCTAGAGCATTAATGATCTGGATTCAATGCTCAGCTAAATTAAGCTAAGCTAAGCTAATGTTAATAGTGTTAATAGTGTTAATAGTGTTAGCTTAGCGGGTAAGGGGTTTTAAACGCTCTTCGTGAGGATGGAATTAGGGTTAATTATTGCGGTATGTTGAGGGTTTAATCAGTACTAAACACTGGGATTCTTAAGGCTACACGTTTTAAAATACCGGCTGCAACGTCAGCAGGTACTTGATAAAAGTCGTTAACGTAGGCCTTTGCATTTAAGTATTGTCGAATCTGTTTTTTGACTTTACATGGGTTTTTACATTGTAGTGAAAAGACCACCGTATAGTCGCCGAGGGTTTTTGCCGATAATGTTATGGCGTACTCAATGGGATCTGTAGGAGTACAGCCAATTCTGACGACATCACTAAAAAATGAATGTGTCATCACATAAACATTGCCGTAAGCAACTGCATCGCTGCTCGTGTGTTGTTCGGTAATTTCCATTACATCAATAACCTAAGTTAACAATCCATATCACTGTTTTAATAAAGCCTATTACAAACCACAGTTACAAGCCACAGTATCTGGCAATAAATAAGTAATTATAGCCATAATTTTCCTACAAACAATATTCATCGCCATTTGCTTGTGCAAATTTAGTGCTGAAATTGCATTTTTAAGTAAAATGGCTATATAGCTTAGCGCGTAAAAAATGACATTAAATGAAAGTGAATGTTATAATCGCGGCCAATTTTGAGTGGGCTTGTTGTTAGCCTTCATGCTAGCTATAAAGCTAAAGAGATTTTTAATGCCATTTTCCCAACTTGGGTTGTCAAACCCGATAGTCAATGCGATAGCTGATTTAAATTATCGTCAACCCACTGATATTCAAAAGCAGGCCATACCGGTTATTTTATCGGGTAAAGATGTTATTGCCGCAGCGCAAACAGGTACCGGTAAAACCGCTAGTTTTGTTTTACCTTTACTAGAAAAACTCAGTGCTGCTGATAAAGATGAAGCGCGTAATCTTCGTGGCAAACGCATTCGGGTGTTAATAGTAACGCCAACGCGTGAGCTAGCCGTGCAGGTTGAAGCCAATATTGCTCAATATGGTAAATATTTAAATATAAGCTCTATGGCGATGTATGGTGGCACAGAAATAGAGCCGCAGAAACAACGTTTGATTTGGGGCATTGATATTTTGGTAGCTACCCCCGGCCGATTACTTGATATGGCGCATCAGCGGGCGGTGTATTTTGATCAACTTGAAGCTTTTGTGCTTGATGAAGCCGATAGAATGTTGGATATGGGTTTTATTGATGACATTAATAAAATTATTGAGCGTTTGCCAGAACAACGTCAAAATTTATTATTCTCAGCCACTATTTCTGACGATGTTAGAGCACTAGCAAAAAGAACACTTTATCATGCCAGTGAAATTTCGATCGCTAAAAATAGTGCCTCAAAACCTAAAATATCTCAATGGCTGGTCACGGTAGATAAAACCAATAAGTCAGCCTTATTAAGCTATTTAATTAAACAGCAGCAATGGCAGCAAGCACTAATTTTTATTGAAACCAAGCACGGCGCAGCAAAACTGGTTAGCCAATTAGAAAAGCGTGGTATTAAAGCTGAGTCTATTCACAGTGGTCGAACTCAAGCCATACGAGAACAAATTCTCAATGACTTTAAAGCCGGTAAAATAGAGTTTTTAGTTGCCACCGCTATTGCCGCGCGCGGTATCGATATTGGCGAATTGGCTCGAGTGGTTAATTACGACTTACCTGATAAAGTAGACGATTATACTCACCGTATTGGCCGTACAGGTCGTGCGGGTAAAAATGGCGAAGCGGTATCTTTTGTTGCTAAAGATAACTTTAGAAACCTTTGCGCCATTGAAAGTGACTTAGGACATGTTATTGAACGCAGAGAGTTTGATGAATTTCCCGTTAAAAAAGTAGTGCCCGTGTCTATTTTAAATTACGTTCCAAAAAATAAGCGCAGCTGAATCAGAGTTAAGTAAAGCGTTTAATCAAAAGTTAGCACTAATTTCAATGGCCAATAATGACTTTTTACATTAAATGCAGCGATGATATAATAACGCCACTGCTCGCAGTTGAACTTAGTGAAAAAAACCATAAATAAGTAATCATAAACAAGTCAGAAAATAGGAAACTTAATGAACCCAATTATTGCAATTTTAAAAGAACATGATGTAAGCGACGAGCAAATTAAAGCGGTATTTCAAGCGCTAACAGAAAACCCAATAATGGCCATGGCGACAGTACAACAATTGGGTATTCCACAAGAAAAGTTACAAGCCTTGATGATGATGCTAATGCAAAATCCTGGACTGATTGAAGAAGCGGTAAATGAGCTAGGGTTAGATTTTTCGAAAGTTGAAGCAGCCAAAGCGACTTTAACTAAAGAAAACTAGTTATAGCAGCAAGATTAGTCATATGATTAATCTTGCTAACAAAAGACTGATAATGATTTCAGCCTTTTGTAAACTGTAGCGTTAAGTTATCGCGTTAAGTAATAGTGGCAAATTATAGCGATAAATGATCAGTAAGCTTTGTGCTATTTCCCTATAAATTATCCCTATAAATTTTCGCTATCAGTTACGCCTGGTTTGTATAAACAATTTATTCGACCCGAATTGTTGCTTTAATAATTTTCACTGTTTTTTCTGTTCGACCAGAGCGACTACCTAAGCTTTCAATGGCAGGCAGTGTTGTCTCTAAGCCCTCAACCACCTCACCAAAAATGGTATGTTTACCATCTAACCAAGGTGTGGCGGCAAAGGTAATAAAAAACTGACTGCCATCAGTATTTGGTCCAGAGTTTGCCATGCTCAGTAACCCCGGCTTATCGTGACTTAATGTGCCGCTAAATTCCCCCGCATATTTATAACCTGGGTTGCCGCTACCATTACCTAATGGGTCGCCACCTTGCGCCATAAAGTTATTGATCACACGATGAAAAACCAAATCATCGTAAAAGCCAAGTTTTGTTAAGTAAATTGTACTTGTTGCATGCATTGGTGTGGTCTCTGGGAATAACTTAACCACCAATTTTCCTTCAGTAGTGTCTAACTCCCAAAAATATTGTGCTTCTGGGTCAAACCTTACCATTTCAGGTTTTTCTAGTGTGGTTTTCCAATCACCTTGAGTTTTATCTATTTCTTGCTTTTCAAGATAAGCATTAACCGATTTTACGGCGGGATCTGAGTTAAAACAACCAGACAATGCTATTAATAATAATGAGATTAAGCTTGTTTTTAGCAATGAAAAATGAATTTTTAGCATGTAACTGCTTCCTTTATATATTGGCTAATATGAGTTTATATCAGGCAATTTGTAATATCAGACGATAGATTAGTTAATTATTCACGGTTGAGCAATTGTAATTTTATGATTTTAATCACTTATTTAGGCAATAACGCCATGCCAGTAAAAATAGCTTTTCGTTGCAAACTTAATTTAGCACGGTTATTTAATTTGATATCACCATTAATGACTTCGACGCCTAATGAACTTAATAGTGTTAAATAATCAGGAATAGCGTAACTGTCTGAAAAATCAGTTAATAACCGGCTGAAAATTTCACTTTGGCTTAATTCATCTAGTTTTTGTGTTATGTCTGTCGCGCTTAGGTATTGGTTAAAGCAGCAAGCTTGGAGTGCTTTTAAGGCTAAATCTAATGAATAAGGTTTAGCCGCGTTTTTTGATAATGCTCTTAAGGCAATATCAGCTTTAAGCCAATAAAGCGCACCACTCCAGTAAATGCGCATATAGTTATGGTTTTGACTGATGTGATCACTGACATAAGCTAATTTTTGGTGCGCATAGTTTTGCTGTTTATTACCGCGTTCAAAGCCTTCATAAAGTTTTTGCCACAGAGTTTGTTCATCAAACATGCCCATTCTGGCTTGGGTAATATTTTGATAATAACTGGCTAATCCTTCAGAAAACCATCTAGCGTCAGCGGCATCATAAGGGATCAGTAAATGACTAAATTCGTGATAAATGGTCCAATCAGCTTTTAAAGCGTCGAGACTAGTATTGAGGTTAACCACTAGAGTAACGGTGGGTGGTGACGAGCGATTTACTTCTCCCCAAGGCACGGCACTAGTACCTTGGTTGCTGGCTTCAATAACCGTCAGAAAATTCTCAACCGGTAATGCACCATAAACTAACCTCAAAGCCTGGTTGGCATGAATAACCCAATCGGTAAGTAGCGGTTTTTTATGCTCTGGAATATTGTTGGCAAATTTTATCTTAGGTAATGTTACCCTGTTATGAGTGTTTGGCTTTATAGCTGCTGGCGGCGTTAAAACCATAGCGCTAGCGTTATTAATAAAACAGCCACTAAGAACTATGGCTGCAAAAGCAAGGTTTAAAAATAAGTGGCAAGGCTTAGCTGTGATTTGATTCCCCATGTTATTAATTATCCTCTGAGCTCGAGCTATTTAATGGCTATCTCATTGCTAGTGTAATTTACTAGCGCATTTTGAGCTGATATTTCTGGTTATTGTCCAACAGCTAATTTTAGTTAATGCGAGTTATGATCTAGCTATGAAAATTAAAATAAGCCTGCTTATTTGCTTGGATCATGGCGTTATATTTATCGCCTGTAGCTTGGCATTTATAGGATTAATTTCCAGTAATAAAACCAAGTTACACTATAGCCTGTGCGAACATCATCGTGATAAAAATAAATTATTTTTGTAAATTTATATTACCCTGTAGTATGACTTATAGCGCTAAAAACCAGCGACTAACTATTAAGTAATACTATTAAGTCATACTATTAATTTTACTATTTAGCTAAAGGATTGATGATGAAAAAATTCACTTCATTTTATACTGTTTTATTTTTACTGAGCACAATATTTAGCCCGTTTAGTTCGGCTAAAGCCAGCAGTGACGCTGACGTTACCCAATATATGGCGCTTTCGGGCATTAATGTTGCGCTTAATGGTATTCCTGCGCAAATGAGTGCGATGAACCAACAAATGCAAATGACCGCTAAAGATCCTGAACAAGCGCAAAAGGTCATGAATTTGTTATTAAATGCTTGGCGATTAGAGGATGTTAAACAAGTGGTTTTTGAGCATATAAAAGACAACTTTTCTGCAGGCGAAATGCAAAAGTTACTGACTTGGCTTAATAGCGACTTAGCACGAAGAATCAAAATGGCTGAAGCAAAAGCTTCGACGCCAAGTTTTAACCAAGATTTGATGAATTATATGGCGATATTGCAAACAACGCAGACAACGACAGAACGCATTAACGTAGTGAGAAATTTTGTTGAAACGACCAACTTAGTCGAGCATTCGCTAAACATTGTTACGGCAGTGGCCAAAGGTACTATTGAAGGTTTGATGGTCGCAAACCCAGGCCAAGGTATTAATGAAATGCAAATTCAAACACAACTAACACAAATGGAAGCTATGATGAGGCCAGGGTTAGAGCAGCAAATGATCATGGTTTCTTATTTTATTTATCAGTCATTAACCGAGCAAGAAATCGCACAATATACGCAATTTTATCAACAACCCTTAGGTCAAAAAGAGTTAACTGTCATGTATGAAGGTATAGGCCAAGCGTTAAATTATTGGTCTACTATCGCGTTTGAAGATATTGCTGCAGAATTTATCGAATAAATCACTTTTATATCATGGTTTGTAGCTTAAAGGCGAAAGTGTCACTTTCGCCTTTTTTACAAGTATATTGGCAAGCCATAATACTTAGTCAGTGAATAAAAAAACACCAAGTATTCAGCTGCATAGCTAGACAGTTAGATAGTGTCAGAAGAGGCGTCAAAGTATAACTATCATAGCTAGAACGGCATTTAGCGACAACTTGACGAGCTAACGCCACTTAAAATGCAAACGGTGCTAATTGCACACAGGTATGAGACTTTAAATACTATGGGAAATAAAATGATCAAGCATAAAGTGAGCGAGAGCGAAATAACCGACAGCGAAATAACAGACACTGACCCAAGGCTTCAGTATGTCGGTTTTTGGCTAAGGTTTGGCGCAAGCGTTATTGACTCAATCATACTCATCATGTTCACTTACCCTTTTTTGTTTCTAATTTATGGTGGTCAGTATTTCGATTCAGCTAAGTCGGTTCAAGGTTTTTCGGATGTTATGATTACTTATGCCTTTCCAATTATTGCGACTATTTTATTCTGGATTTATAAGTCAGCTACGCCGGGTAAAATTTTGCTACAAGCAAAAATTGTCGATGAAAAAACGGGTGATAAACCGACAGTTAAACAGTCTGTCATCCGATATTTTGCTTACTACGTTTCCTTGATCCCATTAGGTTTGGGCTTTTTCTGGATTGCTTGGGATGACAAGAAACAGGGTTGGCATGACAAAATTGCGGGTACGATTGTTATTCGTTGTCATCAGTAATTTTAAAGGCTAGCGTAATCAAGTAAGCTGCTGCTATCTCACTTCATATATTAGGTTCTTTTATGTCAACTAAGTCTATTTTAATTACGGGTTGCTCAAGCGGCATTGGCTTACACGCAGCGCTAACACTTTCAGCGCGCGGTTATCAGGTATTTGCTACCGCGCGAAAAGCGCAAGACGTTACCGAACTGCAAGCAAAAGGCCTAAGCGCTTATCAGTTAGATCTCACCGAGCCTGAAAGTATTAGCCAAACCCTTGCCCAAGTACTTGAAATAACCGGTGGACGCTTGGATTATTTATTTAATAACGGCGCCTATGGTCAGCCAGGCGCATTGGAAGACCTGCCTACCGCAGCATTAAGAGCACAATTTGAAACCAATGTTTTTGGCTGGCATGAACTTACCAAGCAAATAATTCCAGTGATGAAGCGCCAAGGCCATGGGCGTATTATTCAATGTAGTTCAGTATTAGGTTTTGTTTCTATGGCTTATCGGGGGGCTTACAATGCCTCAAAGTATGCTATTGAAGGCTTAACAGACACCTTAAGATTAGAATTAAAAAGTGCTAATATTGCGGTGATTTTACTAGAGCCAGGACCTATTAATACAGAGTTTAGAGCCAATGCGTTGGCGGCTATTCAAGCCCATATCGATATCGAGGCCAGCGATCACAAAGTGCAATATCAACAGCAAATTGCGCGCTTAAGTAGTGAAAAATCAAATGCGCCTTTCACCTTAGAGCCATTAGATGTTACTCAGGCTTTGATTCATGCCTTAGAAAGTAAACGACCTAAATTGCGTTATAGAATCACAATGCCAACGAAAATTTTTGCTTTGTTAAAGCGCCTATTGCCAGCACGTTGGTTAGATTATTTACTCGCAAAAGGGTGATTGGTTAGCTTGTGCTAGATTTATATTTTAGATTTAGATTTAGATTTAGATTTTAAAGTTTTAATTTTTATATCCTGAATAATAGCCATAAAAAACAGGGCTACTATTCAAAGATAGCTCAGTTATATCCTGAGTTGAATTAGCGCTTGAATAGGTAGATATGTGGATATGCCTTTATTATTTGAAGCTAAAGAAAAAATAGGCGAGGTGTGGCTATTAGCACACGCTCGCAAAGACATTTTAAACGCTAAATTTTCTCAATAGAAACGGCGATTGATTTAGAAGTAGGTGTGCCACAATGATCCGCGGTGCTTTCTAACGGCACTAGTGGATTAGTTTCTGGATAATATGCCGCCACACAGCCGGCTGGAATAATATATTGAACGACTTTAAAGTCAGTGACTGTACGTACTATATTGTCATTTGATACTGTGGTTATTTTTACTTTGTCACCATTTTTTAATTGCTGTTTCACCATATCGTCTGCATTAACGAAAATCACCCGGCGTTCACCATATATGCCGCGATAACGATCGTCCATACCATAAATGGAGGTATTGTACTGGTCGTGTGAACGCAGTGTTTGTAAGGTTAAAATAGGTTTGTCAGTAAAGGCTTCGGCAACTTCATGAGCTAATTTTTCAGGTAGTTGGGTATCGGAAAAAGTGGCTTTTTCTGCACTTGTTTTCCATTGGCGCTGCGCGGCTTCATTCTCTAAATGAAAGCCTCTACCTACTTTAATACGCTGATTATAATCATGAAAGCCTGGTAAAACTTTACTAATGTCTGCTCTAATTAAGCCGTAGTCGTTCATTAAACTTGTCCAGTCAACGACGCTATCGCCCACTGCAGCCATTGCCATTGAAGCTACGATGGCGGTTTCTGAACGTAAATGTTCGGAGGCAGGTTCATTTTGCCCCGTTGAGCTATGTACCATGCTCATGGAGTCTTCTACGGTAATACATTGTTCGCCACTTTTTTGGCGGTCAATTTCAGTGCGGCCTAAACAGGGAAGAATTAACGCCTGTTTACCGGTAATAACATGGCTGCGATTGAGCTTAGTGCTAATTTGAACCGTTAAATCACATTGTCTTAATGCCTGATAAGTTCTTGTGGTATCTGGTGTTGCGGCGGCAAAGTTACCGCCTAAAGCAATAAACACTTTTGCTTTACCCGCCAGCATAGTATGTAACGAATCAACCGTATTTAGCCCATGTTCGCGTGGGGTTTTAAAAGCATAATGCTTATCTAAAGCGTCAAGAAATTCCATTGGTGGCTGCTCGTTAATGCCAACCGTGCGATTGCCTTGTACATTAGAATGACCGCGCACAGGGCAAGCGCCAGCGCCGGGCTTACCTATATTGCCTCTAAGCAAGAGCACATTAATAAGCTCTTGAATGGTTTTTACCGAGTGTTTATGTTGGGTGATGCCCATGGCCCAAGTAAAAATAACCTTTTTCTTACTGGCATAAATATCAGTAATTTGCTCAATGTCTTGTCGACTCAGTCCAGATTGGCTGACTATTTTTTCCCATGACGTTGCTTCAACACTGCGTTGATATGTGGCAAAATTATGACAATGTTCAGCAATAAAATCGCTATCTAGTACGGTTTCGTCTTGTTTAAAGCGTTCGAGTAATGATTTAGCAACACCACGTAAAATGGCCATATCGCCACTTAATCGCGGCGTGAAGTAATATTGACTAATATTAGTGCCGGTGAAAAGGATCATTTCTTTTGGGCTTTGTGGATCTAAAAATTGCTGTAAGCCACGTTCTTGCAAGTTATTAATGCTAACAATGGTCGCGCCTCGCTTACTTGCTTTTCTTAAAGTGCCTAGCATGCGTGGGTGATTAGTACCGGGGTTTTGGCCAAAAACGAAGATAGCATCAGCTTGATCAAAATCTGCCATTGTTACTGTGCCTTTGCTAGTGCCTATGCTGCTAGTCATGGCGATGCCAGAAGCTTCATGACACATATTGGAACAGTCAGGAAAGTTATTAGTCCCTAATACTCGACCAAATAACTGATACATATAAGCCGCTTCATTGCTGGCTCGGCCCGATGTATATAACAGTGCCTCATCTGGTGAGGGCAACTGCTGTAATTGGTCAGCGATAACTTTAAAGGCATCATCCCAACTTATAGCTTGGTAGTGATCACTTTTACCATCAAAAAACATCGGTTGAGTTAAGCGACCACTTTTTTCTAGGGAATGATCATCCCATTGTTGTAGCTCGGTGATTGAATGTTGTTTAAAAAACTCAGGACTCACTCTTTTACTGGTCGCCTCCCATGCAATAGCTTTTACACCATTTTCACAAAAATCTACTTTACCTGCGGTGTCAGAATCTCCCCACGCACAGCCTGGACAGTCAAAGCCACCGGGTTGATTAGCCCGTAATAAGGCCTTTACGTTTTTGGCGGCGTTTTCACTTTGGATCAAATGTTTAGCCGAGCTTTTAAGTGCTCCCCAGCCACCAGCCGGTGGTGAGTATGCAGGCGATGTTTTTGTAGGTTTTGACATGTAAATTACCTCTTAAGGGAAGGTTTCAACTGACCATGATAAAAATAAAACGGGGTTAGCCTCGTTTTCTATGTTGAATGGACCACTAACTGTTGGCTTGTGTGAGTGTTACTCATGCATCTAATGATGTACGAGTGGCTTTAGCAATAAGTTCATACTGTTAAGGCCTAGCTAATAAGGCCAGCGATAAATAGAAATGGCCAGTTTTTTAGTAAAAAAATATTATACCTGTTATTTTATTAGCTGTAATATCTTAGCTGCTGCTGTCTCGAGCGTTTATAATGTTACCTTATACTTTTTGAACAACATGGCTTCTTTATCGCCTTTTATTGACAAACGCCCCTCATTCCAAATTTTTATCAGTTCCTGTCTTCTTTTAGTCGGCATTTTTTTTGAGAAAATGGGTATTTCAAGTAATTTTTTCTCTAAGCCGGGGCGCACAATTTTAAGCTTATCATGTAAGTTTAGCTTATTTAACATATGCTGAAGAACAAGTTCGTTATCGGCATATAAGTCGACTCTGTTTTCGCTCATCATGAGAAATATTCGTTTAACTACATCATTATTACCCGCAACCACTTCAATTAAGTTCGAGTTCTTTGGCTCGTCGATATAATTTTGATATGAGACACTCATTGAGCTGTAATCCCAACCTGGCCCTGTTGCGATGCGTTTGCCTTTAATTGACTCAATACCATTATAGCGCCACGGATCATCTCGCCTGACGACAAAGGCGGTTAGGTATGAAAATGTTGCTTGGTTGGCATAGACGAAATTTTTTTCTGCTTGCTTTGAAAATAAATATTCTGGCAACATATCACAAAGACCCTCTGCCACCATATCTAAACCTCTTGCTAATGGCACTTCATAATATTCTATTTTATAATTTTTTGAGCTGTATATTTGCGCTAACATATCGATAACAACACCACGCTCATTAGACGCTTCTGATGGGAATATCGTCATTGGAGCCCATTGGTCGTAGCAAACCTTTAATGTTTTAGCATGACTTAAATTGCTTATACTAGCTCCGGTAAAAAAGAGCATTATAAATAATAGGCAAGACACCTTTTTACCCTTTAACGCTTTATATTTCGATACGCTATTTTTTAAAATATTAGTATTTGATATATCACCATTTGAGAGATTATTGTTTGAGAGATTACCTTTCGACATAATTACGTCCTTTCCCTTTGGCGCCATAAAGTTTCACATCAGCGCGTTTAAATAGATCAACAATTAAATGCTCTGTTGGCTCAGACGAGACAACACCAAGACTGACCGTGTAGATGATGCGCTTACCATCAATTTTTAAGCTTGAATTGGCAATGGTCTCTCTTATTTTATCAGCAAGTTTAAAGGCGTCATCAATATCAATATCAGCGAGGTATATTGCAAATTCTTCTCCGCCAACTCTGCCAATCAAGTCAGACTTTCTCAAAAAAGTTTGAATGGTCTGGGTAAAGTGGATAAGCACTTTGTCACCAATAACATGTCCATAGGTATCGTTGATTCTTTTAAAGTGATCTAGATCCATTAAAATAAAAGATGTGGGTGATTTTTTGCGCTGGCAAAGCACCAGTAAATGCTGTGCAGTATCAAAGAAACTGCCTCGATTTAATGTGTCGGTTAAAGAATCTCTTGTCGCCAGTACTTCGAGCTTTTCATTCAAGGCTTGCAATGCTTGGGTACGCTTAGCAACAGCCCGCTCTAAACTATTTCGCTTAGCTTGTTCGTCTTCTAGCAATATTTCCCGATCCCGTGCCATAGCAGAGAGCATGTTATTCATATGTACTTGAAGCTGAATGAGCTCGTTGTTTTCAATGTGAGAAAGATTAATCCGTTTAGTGAGGGTTTCGCTCAATTGCACCTCATTCACTTGCGACATCAACTCTTTCAAAGGGCTGGCCAAATAACGATCAAAGGCCCAAATAAATAACCAAAATAAAATAGATAACTTGATGATTTCTGTGATTATAATCAAGGAAAATCCGAACAGAACTCGATCTAAAACAACTTCTGATGACGAATGAAGGGTAAGTGATCCAAGGAATATTTTTTGCTCATTCAGTTGCCAATTTAAGTCTGATTTGATGTCGAAAATTGATAAGGGTGTTAGGTCCCTGGTGTAGGACCTTTGAGAAATCATCGGCTGGTCATACTTGTCTAAAATGTCGACACCTTCAATAATCGGTATTTTGAGCAGTCCGGCAACGAGTGCCTCTAGCTGATTTTGGTTGTATTGCCATAAGCTAGTAGAGATTGGGCGGAGCACTGATTCTTCCAGCTGTTTTAATTCACTTACTATAGAATCCTGTGTTTTAACATATTCAGTTAAAAATTCCATGCTGGTGATCAGACAGGTTACGGCCAAATAGATGGAAAAAATAACCCGCATCATTTTTTGGGATAGATTGTTTGGACGAAGAAAATTTGCAAACATTAAAGTGACTTTTCCTTGCTTACTTCAAATTAAGGCTTATTCTAAATTACTTCTGGGTTTAATGGAATAGACTCAGCTTTTCAGCCAGTTAACAGACAGAAGAAGCCGCTATAATACCAAGTTTTATTAATTAGCTACTCTACTTTGTACTCAAGACTATCACTATGCTCGTACATTATGATGTTCATTTTTATGATGAGTGAGAATATAAAAGCTTAATTATCATTAGATAATCGGCCTGCTAGCAACTGATAGCTGTCGTTTAGATCATTTTCAAGCACGAATCATTTTAATCCTGCATTTAAGCCTAAATTTAAACCTGCATTTAATTATCCACTGAGTTGCTGCAAAAATACTATATATTGTTGTTATTTACATTGGCTGATTTTTAAAAAAAGTGAAATATTTTGCTGCACGATTTCTTAATAGAACTGTTACAATTACGCTTGGCTTAGCAGGAAAATAAAGACTGCCTGACGTTGTTGCTTATACTGAGGTTCTGCAATAAATATGCTAGTTTTTGATAAGCTCAACTCAATGAATAAGCTGGCATATGGTCAGTTTTTTTCACATAAAATCGGCAATAATTACTTTTATTTTTAAACGTAATATCAAGGAATATATTTGTGCGCCAAACGTTTATATCACTTTTTTCTCTATTTTTAAGTTGTTTTATCTTATTGTTAGGCATTGGCCTAATTAATGTTTTATTGCCGGTAAGAATGAATTTAGACGGGTTGAGCACTGAATCAATCGGTATTGTTTTATCGTTATATTATGTCGGTTTGTTAATAGGCGCGCTTTACAGCACAAGTTTAATCAAAAGAGCAGGGCATATTCGAATGTTTGCTGGCTGCGTGTCATTAGGCGCGGTGAGTATATTAATTTGTAGTCTCTACTCAGAAGCTATGCTTTGGGGCGCCATGCGGATAGTAATGGGGTTTTGTATCGCTTGCGCGTTCACGGCAATGGAGAGCTGGCTTAGTGATAGTTCAAGTAAAGAAACTCGGGGTCAAATATTAGCCATCTACAATGCTGTTGTACTGGCGGGGCTTTTTGGCGGGCAGTTTTTTATCAATGTGGCCAACCCTCAAGACAATATGCTTTTTGTTATTGCCGGCATATTAATGTGTATAGCGATTATTCCTGTTGTACTTAGCCGCCATTTCGGGCCAGTGGTTGAAGAATTTAGTTCAATGTCTCTGCGCTTGTTATATAAACGCTCGCCACTTGGCGTGGTCAGTTGTTTTATCTCCGGCATACTCTATTCCGCTGTATTTAGTTTATTACCTGTGTTTGCAAAAGCCTTTGATATTACCGGTTTTCAGCTATCGCTTTATATGGGGGCAGCTATATTTGGCGCCTTTATTTTACAGTTCCCCGTCGGTTTTTTATCCGATCGTTTCGATCGGCGTACCGTCTTGTTGGTGCTGTTACTCATCTCTGCCAGTGCGGGGATTGCGGTGACTATACTAGCGCCGTTAGGGATCACATGGGCGGTATTTTTAGCGACGGCGATTACCTGTGGCATTATTGCTTGTACTTATCCATTAAGTATTACCGAAGCACTGGATAAGTTACGCCAAAGTGAGATGGTGGCCGCCATGTCGTCAATGATTTTAGCTTTTGCCTTAGGTGGGGTTTTAGGGCCTTATTCTGCGTCACTTGTGATGGATAAATTTGGTGGCGATGCATTATTTTATTTCTTAGCTTTTATTCAGTTATTGTTAGCATGTTTTGTGGTCTTTCGAATGACGGTGCGCCAGGCGTTACCGATAGAAGAACAAGAGCAGTTTGTCATGCAAGGGTCGGTAATATCTTCTGCTGTTGAACTGGATCCTCGTACCGAGTATCACGAATCGCAATACCGGCCTTGTGCTGAAGTAGAAACAACACTGATGGTGGCAGAAACCGATCCAGCGCTTGCGGTGGCATTGTCTTTAGCCGTGGCAAAAGTTAATGCTGAGCGCGGTATAGAAGTGGCCGAAGCATTGGCAATACTACCTAATATAAATGTGTTAAATCTGTTTCAAGCGATGAGTGATATTTTACCTGAGCATATAGCCGAGTTAACTTTAGCTTTAGTGACGGTTAAGCCTGAGCTTGGTAGTGAAATTGCGAAATTAACACCCTCTACTGAGTCGTGAAATCATGTCAAGATAGTCAATGGCTAGCTAAAAGAGCACAGATGAAAATAATATACACTGGCCATATCATTAATATAAATAAGCAAAAGTTTGTAGCAAAGCTGTAATTTTTATTATGGTTATAACAACAGCGGTTATAACCATAATTGTTATAACCGCAATTTGTAGTGCCCACACGGGCTAGTTTATATATCAAGGCGCAAGCATAGCGCGAATTTTACTCAGTTCTAATAGCTTTAAGGTTGAAAAGTCGAGCTTGATTTATGAGTGAACATTGTCAAGGTTTGCCGCATAACCATCACTCAGTTGAAAGTATGTTGACTGAATTAGGTTTAATGCCAGATAGTGGAGTTCAGCTTTTTAAAGCGCTAGATTAGTGTATGCTTTAACTTAGTCTTTAATTATTAAGATAAAAATTGCTAAAAAATAAATTTTAGATGCATAATCAATCATAATGTTTTAGTCTTAACTGGTTTGACCACCATTTGCATTTAGTTTTAGCGATTTATAATCGACTATCAATCTAAGTGGTTACCCCTTGATTACCCGAGTATAAAAAAATCACTAACGCTAGAGGTATATATGTACAACCTACCATTAACAATAAAACAAAAAATAATAATGGGGTTTAGCACAATAGGAATTTTATTAGTTGCAGGAAGCCTTTTTTTTTATAATTCATTAACACAAATCAGCAAGGCCAACAGTAATGTTGAGTTATTAGCTGTTCCGGTACAAAAGCAAAGTAGTGCCTTACAAATCAAATTACTTAATATGATAAAAGTAGGTGCTTCAGGTTTCACCCAACAAGATAGCGTTAGCTTGCTTAAAAGTGAGCAAGCATACGCGAATTTAAATCAAGAGTTTCAATCCGCTGTTAAGGTTTTACGCAGTAAAGTCACAGACCAACCTAAAATGCTGCAAGCTTTGAAACAGGCCGAGGTTCATTATCAAGACTATGTAAACCAAAGCGAAACATTTTATTTAGCGAAAAAAAATGTTGCCTCAGCTAATGAAGATTTTGTGATTAACTTGCAATTATTTCTTGAAAGTCGTCATCAAGCCAGTAATAAAATGCTTGATCTTGAATTACTTGAACTCCCCGACAATGCTCAACTACTAGTAGAAATTATTGGCACTGGTGCGCGCATAGACGATATGTTGTTTACGCTAAAAGGCACTATGTCAGGTTTACAGCAAATTTCTGAGCTCGATATTTTGGCTCAACATAAAGAGGACGTAAGTTTTTTAACGGCCAACGTCTCTAATAACTACAACTTTATGCTACAACTATTTGACGGTATTGATGATCAGTCTTTACTTGAAGATTTTGCCATTGAATTTGCTATTATAAATAACCTATTGGTTGAACCAGGTACATTATATCAAGATAAAAAACAGGCGCTTGAAGATAACATTAATGCAAATAACAGCTATAACCTGTCAGTAGAAAGCTTTAACGCGACCTACCAGCAATTAACCTTATTGTTATCGCTTGCTGAAGCACGCTTTGATGAATTGCAGCTAACAACAAAAGCAAAAGTTGCCACAGGGGAAAACCTAGCAATATATATGGCGCTTATCTTTGTTGTTTTAGCGACTTTTATTGCCGTGGTGACTACTCGTGCGATGTTAGGCCCTTTAACTACGGCCAATAAATCATTAGCCTTGATTGCAAAGGGAGATTTAACGCAAAGATTAACCATTAAGAACCAAGATGAGTTTGGTGATTTATTCAACAATATCAATAAGCTTAGTGACGATTTAACCTCATTGTTGAAAAATATTAGTCAGAATGCTTATTCATTAGACAAATCAGCAAAAGTGACCAGTGAGCAAAGTCACCGCATCGCCGAATCTACATCAGCACAAATTACCCGAGTGAATGAGGCCAAACAAATTGCTGAAAAAATGTTTATAAGTTCATCAAATGTTACTGACCAAGCAAATTTGACCGCCAACAACGTTTCAGAAGCTTCAAAACACAGTGTTGAAGTACACAATATTGCTGACGATAACAGCAAGCGTATTGATTTGTTGTCAACCAGTTTAAGTGACTCAGTTGCCGTCATGGCACGTTTAAGTAAGCACAGCGATAGCATTGGAGGCATTTTAGATACCATAGGTAGTATTGCTGACCAAACCAATTTACTGGCATTAAATGCAGCAATTGAAGCAGCAAGGGCAGGTGAGCACGGTCGAGGTTTTGCGGTTGTAGCAGATGAGGTCAGATCATTAGCGTCTCGTACACAGGCATCAACAGCTGAGATTCAGCAAATGATTAATGCCCTGCAAAAAGAAACAAAAACAGCGGAAATCGCTATTTTTCAAGGGCAAAGTCAGGCCACTGAATGTGCTTCGAAAAGCCAAGAGTTAAGCCATGGCATCAAACAAATTGACACCGCACTGCATACCATTGATGAAATGAGTAAAAGCATTAGCATTGCGTCGAATGAACAACTTGGTTTTAGTCAAGATATTGAAGTAACTATGACTGCAGCGGCCGAAGCAGCAACACATAATGCGGCAGAGTCACAAGATTTATCGAATCGAAGCGATGATGTAAATAAATTGGCAGGTTCGTTAACTGATTCAGTAGCACGATTTAAGCTTTAAGGCTTAGATTTTAAGGCCTAGGTTTTAAGGCTTGGATTTTAAGTTAGGCAAGATAAAAAACAAGATAAAAAAGCCCTAAATAGCGTAAGTTATTTAGGGCTTTTTTTAAGCGATAAAAATATCATGACTATCTAGGTGCATCAGAATAAGGGTCAAATGGTTTGTTCTCATTTGAACTTTTATTTGAACTACTACTTGAACTACTTTCGCCACGGTTATGACTTGATTTATCACTAACACTAGGGCGACTGCTTTCGCGCTTATGCTCAGGTTTATAAGCTTTTTTATCTTCAGGTTTACTACGATGAGTCTCTTTAAAACTATCTTTGCTTAGCGGTATAATCGCTTCACCCCGAACCAATACTTTTGGTTTTTTAGCTTTGATATGTAACGGAATAACCCGTTGGCGCGGTGGCGTTTCGAATTCATCTTCACCGGCTTCTGGTAAGTTTTTATAATCATAGAGATAAAAACGTTCAAGCTTCTCTCTTGCCCACTCAGTTTTACGCAAAAACTTTAAGCTTGAAGCTATACTTGGATTACTTTTGAAGCAATTAATTCGCGTGTACTCAGCCAAAATATCAAAGCCATAGTGGCTGACTAATTCGTTTAGTAGCGTGTCTAATTTTAATCCATGTAAAGGATTGTGTAATTGTTCGTTTTCTTGACTCATATTTTGACTTATTTTTATCCTACTTAACGCCATTATATACCCAAATCAACTCAAGATGCTTGTTTCAGTCGGAATTAAAAATGATTTAGGCACAGCTTTTAGTTCCCTGCAAAAGTTAAGTACTTACATCTTAAACTTGATGGTGGCTTTGCAGCCAAATGTTATTGCTATCAGTTATTATTTTAGCTGTTATGGCATTGTAACGATAAAGCGGTACATGCAGTTCTGCTTTATGTTGTATAATTATTTTAACACCTTATTAACTTCTTCATCAAATGGATATCTGACATGAAAAAACTAATCGTACTTTTAACTATTTCAACGTTAAGTAGCTCGGCTATCGCGCAAGAAACAAGCTGGTTTGAAAGCTTAAAAAATCTTGTTGGATTAGGTGATACACCTGAGCAAAGTGTAGCGTCAAAGACTCCCGCTAAGCAAGGCACTGATGGATTGGTTGCTATGTTAACTAGCTCATTAAATGTTGATGCAGACCAAGCCGCTGGTGGTATGGGCGCTATTTTTAATTATGTTAAAGACAATGTCTCAACTGAGCAATTTAGCCAATTGGCTAACTCAATACCGGGTGTTGAAGGGCTGGTTAGTCAAATGCCTGATATTAGCAAACTTAACTCAGGTACTAGCGATGGCTTAGGTGGGTTACTTGAGCAAGCATCACAATACAGTGATTCGTTAAAATCGATTAATAATGTTAAAAAACAATTTGAAGCTTTAGGGTTAAAGCCTGAAATGATCAGTAATTTTATTGCTACTGCACAAAGCTACTTGGACACAGAACAAGGGCAACAAGCAAAAAAAATACTCACTGACGGTTTAGGTAAATTGTTAGGCTAATTGACATTTATTGAGGTAGCCAAAGACTTTTTTTTCATGATGCGTAAGCGGTTTATTCAGCCAATAAATTTCTGCTTGAGCTGAAAATAATAATTATTTGCGTCTTGCGACTTGATCTTATGTCCTAGCGCTACTGTGAAATTGCATATTGCAGTTGCGCAGCTATTTTGGGGCCACTGCAATATGTAATATTCAATTTCATAGTGGCACTAGCCTTCATCTTGAAAAATTTCTTCAATGCTCAGTTTAAATAACCTGGCGGCTTTAAAAGCCAGTGGTAAACTGGGATCAAACTTACCTTTTTCTATGGCATTAACTGTTTGGCGAGACACCTCTAATGCCTCTGCAAGTTGTGCTTGTGTCCAGTCTCTTTCGGCGCGCAGTACTTTCAGTTTATTTTTCATTGGTATTTTCTATTGCCAATAAAAATGGCAATTATGTGGGTCAGTCCCATAAAAATCACCAAATGAGCAATGTCAGCGTGGAAAGTTATCAGCTCTAATACATCCAAATTTGAATAGGTTAAGCCAACCACTAAACTAAGCCCTAAGGTAATGCCCATCGCATTGAGTTGAATACGTTGCTGCATTTCATCTAAAGCTTTTATATGCGCGATATTAGCCAATACCATTTTTAAACCTAAGGCTAAATTTAGCAAAACGGCTATCACCGTTAAGCTGATGTTTAAGTCCCATATGAATCGTGGACCAAAATTAGTCAGTGCCATGCTTAATACCCAAGCCGTGCTCCAAAAGCCAAGTTTTGCCGTACTGCTTTTGTTTTTCTGCTGCCAAGATTTTTCTTTACTGATTATTTCATTATTTTTGTCTGTCATCATGCTGACTCCTATGTCGCCACTGCTTTACTAAAAGTTAAGTTTACTTTACATTTTAAAGGTAGGTGGTGATGCCCTTTATGTCAAGTTTAGTTTACTTTTAGTCTTGTAAGTTTGACTTTTATGAGTCAGAGGTTTATGTTTTTGATTGACGGCGTTGGCAAAAATGGGCTTAGTGGCAATATTTAGCAATAATATTTAGCAACAAATACAGACCTAGCAAAATCTAGGTGCACTATTCCCGCAGGTTAACCTGCTGTGTTTGCCTTATTCATCGTGATGTTATTAAAATAACAATAAAAAGTAGTCGATATTTAACCCTAGGGCAAAATTCTTATAATTTGCTGAAGCTTTAAATTATATTGGTATAAATGACGTATGACTGAAAGTAGCGCAACAAAAAGCACAAAAAACCCGACAAGTGATTTAATTTTAAGTATCGACAATGGCACGCAAAGTGTTCGTGCCTTGTTATTTGATCTACAGGGCAATCTAGTCGCTAAAAGCCGTATTGAACTGCAAGCCTATTTTTCTAAAAATCCTGGTTGGGCTGAGCAAGAGGCTGATTATTTTTGGCAAATGTTAGGGCAGTGTTGTCAGCAACTTTGGCAGCAAAGCGAGGTGATTGAAAACGGCTATCGCAAGAGAGTGACCGCCGTTACTGTTACCACACAGCGTGGCACCGTGATTAACTTGGACAAAAATGGCCAAGCCTTACGACCGGCTATGCTTTGGCTTGATCAACGCTTATGCCAAAAAAATAAGCTTATGCCTTGGTATTGGCGCGTCGGATTTATCCTGATAGGTCAGAGTAAAGTGGTTGATTATTTTCGTCGTAAATCACAAGCCAATTGGCTTGAGCAACATCAGCCTGAAGTGTGGCAAAATACCGATAAATTTTTATTATTGTCAGGTTTTTTAAGCTACAAATTAACCGGTCAATTTAAAGACTCGGTTGGCAGTATTGTAGGTTATTTGCCCTTTAATTATAAAAAACAAAACTGGGCACACTCGTGGGACTGGAAATGGCATGCATTACCCGTGAAACGCTCAATGTTACCGAGTTTAGTCAAGCCGGGTGAGGTGCTGGGTGAGATCACCCCTGATGCCGCCGCTCATACCGGTTTAAAAGTAGGCACCCTATTAATTGCCTCAGCGTCTGATAAAGCCTGTGAAGTATTAGGGTCGGGTTGTATTAACCCAGACACCGCGAGTTTGAGCTATGGTACGACGGCAACCATTAATACCAACAACACTAACTATGTTGAACCTCAAGCTTTTATCCCGCCTTATCCTTCAGCTCTTCCCGATAACTTTAATAGCGAAGTGATGATCTATCGTGGCTTTTGGATGGTGAATTGGTTTAAGCAAGAATTTGGTCAAAATGAAATAGATAAAGCGCAAACTTTAGGGGTCAGCGCGGAAAGTTTATTTGATCAATTAGTCGCGCAAGTACCGCCAGGGTCGATGGGATTAATGTTGCAACCTTATTGGTCACCAGGGCTAAAAAACCTTGAAGCTAAAGGCGCTATTATTGGCTTTGGTGACGTGCATACTCGCGCCCATATTTATCGCTCAATTTTAGAAGGCTTAGCTTACGCACTCAGAGAGGGGCAAGAAAACTTAGAAAAACGTCAACAATGTAAAATAACCAAGTTAGTGGTTTCAGGCGGAGGCTCGCAGTCAGATGCCGCATTACAACTTACCGCTGATATTTTTAATTTACCTGCGCACCGGCCGCATACTTTTGAAACCTCAGGTTTAGGCGCCGCCATTAATGTTGCCGTAGGTCTGGGGTATTTTGAAAACTACCAACAAGCGACTAGTGCGATGACGCGGCTCGAGCAAAGCTTTCTCCCCAACCAAGCCAATGTGGTGTTGTATAATAAATTATATCAGCAGGTTTATCTAAAAATGTATCGGCAATTAAAACCTATATATCAAAATATTAAAAAAATAACCGGTTATCCTGAGTAAGAAAAGATAAACCCTATAAGGCCTGAATTTATAGGGTTTATCTTGCAGAAACTTATGGTGTATTGCTATGCAGCGCAATACGATTACCTTCTGAGTCATGAATAATAGCGCGAAAACTATGTCCGCCAATGGATATTTTTTCTTCAACCAGTCGGCCACCATGCATTTCTGATTGCTTAATCGCGTCGTCAAGTCGGCCATTAACATTAAAATAAATTAGTGGCCCAGAGGTAAATATTTGTTCAGGCGCTGATGGCACTAAGCAGCCTGAAACATTGGTTTGAGCATGCGGCAATATACCTATGGTGAAATGTTCAAAGGCTTCTTTTTTTACTTCACCGCTAAGTAGCGCACTATAAAATTCAATAGCGCGGGATAAATCTATAACCGGAATATCAACCCAAACAATCTGATTCTCCATGACCTTTTCCTTTGTTATTTATGGTGTTCATATCGAACAAGGACGACCTTGAGCTTGGTATAAGTATAGTTGAGTAATTTAATTAGCCACATCGAGAAAGTGTTCATTTTATTATGGTACTTTTTAAAGGTTTTTTTACTGGCTAGTAGCAAGCTTGGTAGAGAGTCGGTAGAATAATTGCTTTGGTTTTTATGACTTTGGCGTGCACTACATTATGCGAATTATTCACACATCTGACTGGCACTTAGGCCAACATTTTTATGGCAAAAGTCGTGCACCTGAACATCAGCAATTCTTAAATTGGTTAATTGAACAATCAAAAAGCCAGCAGATTGACGCCATTATTGTCGCTGGTGATATTTTTGATACCGGTACACCACCAAGTTATGCCCGTGAAATGTATTTTGATTTTATTGCTAAGTTGCATCAAACACAGTGTCAATTAGTCGTACTTGCTGGCAATCATGACTCAGTTGCCATGCTCACCGAGTCGCAAAAAATATTGCAGCAACTGTCAACACGAGTTATTTCTGCCGTCAGCAATAATATGGCCGAGCAAGTATTTGTGCTTAACAGCCTTAAAACTGAGCAGCAAGCGGTGATTTGCGCTATTCCATTTATTCGGCCGCGCGATATTGTTAAAAGCTACGCTGGGCAATCGGCCAATGAAAAACAACGTTCACTGCAGCAAGCTATTACTGAACATTATCAAGTCTTATTTGAACAAGCGCAGGGCTTGTCGCAGCTTAATCAAGCTGATGGTAATCGCTTACCTATTATTGCCACCGGGCATTTAACCACTATTGGCGCATCAACCAGTGAGTCTGTGCGTGATATTTATATTGGCACCTTAGAAGCCTTTCCCGCCAGTGAATTTCCGGCGGCTGACTACATAGCTTTAGGCCATATCCATCGACCACAAAAAGTAACCAAGAGTGAGCATATTCGTTATAGCGGCTCACCCATCGCATTAAGTTTTGATGAAGCTAATACCCAAAAAAGTATTGTTATTGCAGAATTTAACAATGGCGAACTTAGCAGTACGGAGCTATGTAACCTGCCATGCTTTCAACCTTTAGCTATGGTAAAAACCCATTTAGAAACACTGGCTGAAGACATTGCTAGTGTTGTTGAGTCGAAAAGCATTACATTGAAAAATGAAGACTCAAACATTGCAGAATCATTAAGTACAGAATCATCAAGTGTAGAAGCAAAAATCACCCATGATGAAAGACCAACCCAAGAAAAAATCTGGCTCGATATAGAAATTGAAAGTGCAGAATACTTACAAGATTTAAGCGTGCGCATTGAGCAAATAGTCAAAGCATTGCCCGTTGAAGTGTTATTAGTCAGACGCAGTAAAAAGTCCCGTCAACAAATGCCTAGCCATGAGAAGAAAGTCACCTTAAGTGAATTAAGTGTTCAAGAAGTATTTGACGCGCGCATGGCGCTAGAACCTTGGGACAGTGACGAGCAGCAACAACGTAAAACGCGCTTAAATAGTTTATACCTTACTATTGCAGAACAAACACAACGGGCTAACTCAAGCAAGCAATCACTTTCAGAGCACAGCGAAGCAAATAGTAGTTCGACCAGCAAAACGGAGCAAAAATAATGAAAATATTATCGCTACGCTTTGAAAATATCAATTCTTTAAAAGGTCATTGGAAAATTGACTTTACTCAGTCACCCTTTGACACTAGTGCGCTTTTTGCCATTATTGGCCCCACCGGCGCAGGAAAAACCACCATACTCGATGCCATGTGTTTGGCGTTATATCATCAAACACCGCGACTTACGATTTCAGATAAGCAAAACCAGTTAATGACCCGCCATACCGCGAGTTGTTTAGCTGAGGTTGAATTTGAAGTTAAAGGGCAAGCCTATAGAGCCTTTTGGAGTCAACGCCGAGCCAAAAACAGTGTCGAAGGTAATCTACAAAAACCGACGGCCGAGTTGGCAAAGTTAATCACTACAGGTGAACTTAATGGCGAAGGTGACAGTGATATAGCCGCGGGTGAAGCCGAAGTTATTGCCACTAAAGTCTCTGATATTCGAACAGAAATAGCGCGATTAACCGGTTTGGATTTTTCTCGTTTTAGAAAGTCTATGATGCTGTCGCAAGGGGAGTTTGCTGCCTTTTTAAATGCCCCCGCCAATGAGCGCGCTGATTTATTAGAAGAGCTAACGGGCAGTGAAATTTATGGTGATATTTCAAAAGCGGTATTTGAACAACATAAAGAGGCCAGTAACGAGTTAAAGTTATTGCAGGCTAAAAGCACTGGTATGCAATTATTAAGCGCCGAGCAACAACAGCAAATTAACGCTGAGCTGAACAAGGTAACTTTGCAGCAGCAACCTTTTGAAGCACAAATAGCTCATTGGCAGCAAATTCGCAGTTGGTTAATAAATGTTCAGCAAGCCAATAAACAAAAATTACTTGCTGAGCAACAACAAGCATCAGCAGAGCAAAAAAATCTCCACCATGCTCCAGAGTTACAAGCGTTAGCTTTGTCAGGACCGGCTGAAAATTTACGTGCTGATTACCAACAACACAATTATGTTAATCAACAGCTTGTTGAGCTTAATGAACAAGCTAGCTTGCTTGAGCTTGATGTTAAAGACAGTAAAAGCCATGTTGAAGATGCTGAGCAATCACTAACAGATTTTTTGTTATGCCATGAAAAACTGCTTGCTGAGCAAGATAAAACTGAGCAATTAATTGTTGAACAAGTGCTACCGCTGGATAGCAAAATTAGTCAACTGAGCGAGCAAAAAATTCAACAAAGTGCACGAGCAAGTGCCGCCAACGAAGCGCTAACGCAAGCAACAGAGCAAAGCACACAGTTAACAGCACAACAGCAATTGCAGCGAGATAAAATCAGCCACGCGCAAGGCATTATTGAGCAACAAGGGCATTTGGCGACATTGCCTGAGCACTTGCCGTTATGGCGCAATATATTGGCTCAAATGGTTAATGAGAAACAGTTTAGTTTTGAGCTGATCACTCAAGATAAAAACTGGCAAACACAAGCTAACTTATTGACTAATGAACTGACTAAAGAGCAAGAGCAATTAGTTGAACTTGAAGCTGAATGTAAACAACAGCAAGCAACCCTTAGTACGAAAGAGCAGGATATAACCCAGCTATTACAGCAAGTTCAGTGTCAAAATGAGCAAGCACTCAGTCAGCATTTGCATAGCATGCAAGCCACTATTAATGAGCAAGCACAAGCGCTACTTAATGCTCAACGCTACCAGACTCTAAGCGCTGAGTTACATGATATTGATAAAACACTTAATACAGATAATCAGCAATTAAGCCGCTTAGCTGAGCAGTTAACGCCTTTGCGTGAACATTATAAACAGCAAAAAACCGCCTTGATTGATGTGCAGTTAATCGTAGATCAACAAAAAACTATTATGTCGCTTAGTGCCCATAGAGCAAACTTGCATGCCGATGAAGCATGTCCCTTATGTGGCTCAGAGCAACACCCGGCCATTGCTGATTATCAAGCGCTAAGTGATGATTCAGTGGAAAGTGAACATCAGCAGCGCTTAAAACAACTCACTATTGACTTAGAACAACTTGAACTGCAAGGTAAAAACTTATCTTCAGAGCAAGATCGCTTAAAAGAAAGGTTTAACTTAGTCACTGAAAATAAAGCAATAAAACAACAAGAACAGCAGTATTTAACTCAGCAGTGGTTAGCGCAGCGTGAGTTATTAAACATGGCTGTTGAATTATCAGCATTTGAGCAAATAACAGCAGACATACAAGCACGGCGACAAAATTTTGAGCAGTTAAATAATGTTAATAACCAATTGCAGCAATTAAAACAAGGGCAGCAACAGCAAGCTGAATTAGTTTCGAGGCTAGAAAAGCAGTTAGTTAACTTAGTGAACTTGAGCCAAAATAAAACGGTGCAGTTAAATCAACTGCAACAACAAATCGTGCAAAATAAGCAAAATCTTATCGATAAACTTACGCAAATAACGCAAGAGTGGCAAAAGTTAACGGTGTTTATGCAAAGGTGTCAGTTAGTTATGCCAGCATGCTTTGCTGTTTTTAATCAAGCAAATACAGACACTGAGCGTGATACGGGTATCGTCGATGTTAACGTATCCAACAATATTATTACGGCTGACAATTTTGTTGATCTTGTGTCATTACAACAAGCTTGGATAAATGAACTTGAGCAACAAAGTCATGCTTATCAAACCGCCTTGTCTGCCGTGGCGACAGACCATGAACAACTGCAACAAGTACAACAACAACTAGCGGTAATGCACAGTAAAATTGAACAACTGAGTGTGTCTGAGCAAAGCATAACAGCGGATTTAAGTTTGCTAGAAAAACAGCATAATGACGCTAAAGTGCAGCGCGAAAGCTTATTTGCCGCTCAAGATGTTCAACAAATACGCCAGCAATTAAAACAACAGCAACAAGCGCAAGAACAGCTACTTGTTAAGTGGCAAAATGGGGTTAATGAGCAGAAAAATCGCCAACAAAATATTGCGGGTAAGCTAAACGGCAATGTTGAAGCGATCAAGCGTTTAATGCCACAACAGCAAGCAGCCACGCAAACTTGGCAAAGGCAATTAGTGGCTAGTGATTTTGACACCGAAGACGACTTTAAAGCGGCATTGTTAACCCAAGAACAACGCAACACTTTAAAAGCACTAGCGTTAACTATTGAGCAACAAAGTCAACAAGCCAAGGCACAACTACAACAAGTGCAACAACAATTATCACAACTTGGCGAAGATAAAAAACACTTGCAAGCGCAAACTAAGCAGCTGGTTTCGGTTATTGAAATGGGTGAAAATTCAGCCTGCAATAATGAGCTACTGCTCAAAGATTTAATCTTCAGTGCAAACGTAGCAATAGACGATGACTTAGCGGTTGCTGAGTTTGATAATAAGGCCATTATTTGCTCTAACACCTTAAAGCAATTACAAATACGCCAAGGACAATTAAGCCAACAAATCAGCCAAGACCAACAACAGCGTTATGAACAGCAAACATTACTTGATGAAATGCTTAAGCAACAAAATGAACTTGACGACCTTGCTCACCTGAACGGTTTAATTGGCGCGGCTGATGGTGCTAAATTTAGACGTTTCGCCCAAGGCTTAACACTTTCTCATTTGGTTTATCTAGCCAATCAGCAGCTTAATCGCTTGCATGGTCGCTACCAATTACAACGCCAACAATCAGACAACTTAGCATTAGAAGTGCTTGATACTTGGCAAGCCGATAGTGTGCGTGACACTAAAACTTTATCGGGCGGCGAAAGCTTTTTAGTCAGTTTAGCGTTAGCACTGGCTTTATCAGATTTGGTGAGCGCAAAAACGAGCATTGATTCGTTATTTCTTGATGAAGGTTTTGGCACCTTGGATAACGACACCTTAGAAATAGCATTGTCTGCGCTTGATTCATTAAACGCCAGTGGCAAAATGATCGGCGTTATAAGCCATGTTGATGCCTTAAAAAAACGCATTGACGTGCAAATAGAAGTGAAGAAACAAAGCGGCCTGGGTGTGAGTGAATTAGCGGATTGTTATCGCTATCTTGGTGGTTAAAACGGTATTGTTATTAAAGCCAAAGTAGTACTATCTATCAAGCAGAAATAACAATAACCATAAGCATAACAATTACTGAGATGCCCCATGAGCCAAGTAAAACGAAATCCGTCGGTTGTCATCGTTGGCGCAGGTATGACCGGCATCTTAATGACCATTAAGCTGCGCCAAGCCGGTATTACTGACATTATTGTTTTGGAGAAAAAAGACGCTGTGGGCGGCACATGGCGCGAAAATACCTATCCGGGTGCCGCTTGCGATGTACCGGCTCATATGTACACCTATTCATTTGAAGCCAATCCAAATTGGAGCCGATTTTTTGCCCGTGGACCAGAAATAAAGCAATATTTTGAGCACGTGGCTGACAAGTATGATGTGAAACGCGACATACGCTTTAACGAAGAAGTTACCGACGCAAAATATAATGCAGGTAAATGGACGATTAAAAGCAGTAAAGATAAGAGCTATATTGCTGATTTTATTGTTTGTGCGACCGGTATACTGCATCACCCTAAATTTCCAGAC
Organism: Colwellia sp. MB3u-45; assembly: GCF_014077005.1. GTDB lineage: Bacteria > Pseudomonadota > Gammaproteobacteria > Enterobacterales > Alteromonadaceae > Cognaticolwellia. Next base: position 612,158 of record NZ_JACGVC010000044.1, read on the forward strand.
ATTCCCGGCATAGACGACTTCAAAGGTGCTAAGTTTCATACCGCTCAGTGGGATCACCAGGTCAATATATCTGAGGCAACTCGTGTTGGCGTTATCGGTACTGGCTCAACCGCGGCGCAAGCGATCCCAGAGCTGATTAAAACCGGCGCTAAAGTTTCTATTTTTCAGCGCACACCGCAATGGTTAATGCATTTGCCGGATTTTAAGTTTTCAATTACCATGCGAAAAATCATGACTCGCTATCCCGTGATTACAAAAATGCATCGTAATGCAGGGAAATTCTTCTTAGAGCATATTTTTACCAAAGCGGTAACCGGGCACTTTATACAAAAACATTTACTGAATTTTTTATGTCATGCTAACTTAACCTTAAGTATAAAAGATAAAGCCTTACGAGATAAATTACGACCTAATTATCAAGTAGGCTGCAAGCGCGTTATTATCAACACAACATTTTATAAAGCTATTCAACAGCCTAATGCTGAATTAGTGACTGATGGCATTGAGCGAATTACTGCAACAGGCATTATCACTAAAGACGGTAAACACCATGATGTAGACGTTTTGGTGTTTTCGACTGGCTTTAATGCCTTTAATTTTATGCGACCAATGAATCTAATTGGGCGTAACAACTTACATATCGACACCGCCTGGCAGCATAAAATAAAAGCATACCGTTCAATGATGTTAGCCAATTATCCTAACTTTTTTTTAATGCTAGGGCCAAACACACCCATAGGTAACTTTTCTGTTATTGCCATGAGTGAAGTTCAAAGCGATTACGTGATTAAAATGATCAATAAATGGCGTAAAAATGAATTTGACGAGTTTGAAGCTAAGCAAGAGGCCATTGACGATTTTAATGCTTATGTAAAAGAGGGATTAAAAGGCACAAGTTGGGTAGGTGGTTGCCAAAGTTGGTATTTAGATGCCGATGGCGACCCCATTTTATGGCCATATACTTGGCAGCGATGGGTTGATGAAATGCAAGAGCCGCAGATGGAGCATATTGATACCAGATCGTTTTAATCAATAAACTACCGGCCTTTCCATGACTAAAAATAGCGATTATATTAACAGAGCAGTTTATTGCGCTAGCGAGTTAAGTTTTTATCTGGCTAGATAAATGGTTCAATAATAAAGTGTTAAGCCAATAAAGTTTGTGGTTAACTTGGCTAACCCATGATAAAAAGGCGCTTTACTATGCACGATAATAACCCGCAATTTATACCATCGAAAAGCCCACAACTACAGAGCAAGCAGTTAGAAAAAAAGCAATTAATGGCGGCTAAACTGCTGTCATTCATGCCGGCCCTGCATAAGCTAGCGCCAAAAATATTCAGAGCTGTATTTTCATTGTTAGATCGGTTACTTGGTCTTAAAAAAATTGCAATGTATCAAGTTGTTGATTTAAATATCCCGGTTAGTACCCATAATAGCGGCAACACCAGCATAAAAATTCGTCGCTATTATCCAACAAGCAAAAAGCCTAAAAAAACCTTAGTATATTTTCATGGTGGTGGCTGCGTTATTGGTAGCATTAATAGCCATGATCGATTTTGCCGGTATTTAGCCAAGTACGGCAAGATGAATATTATTTCTGTAAATTACCGATTATCGCCAGAATATAAATTCCCCACCCCTATTTGTGATGCCATTGATGCGTGGAATTATATTAATGACCATACTGAAGCACTTAATATTAATCCCAAATACATAGGTGTTGGCGGCGATAGCGCAGGCGGATATCTTGCCTGCATAATCGGATTGCATTCGCTGCAAACACAGCTACCAGTACAGGTTAAAGTAAAACCAACATTTCAGTTTTTAATATACCCGATAGTAGATATGCAAGGTTTGACTGGCTCTTACCAAAAATTTAATAAAGATTTAATGTTAACCCGCGATTTGATGGATTATTTTATCAGTCATTATGTTAATACCCCAGATGAAGTGACTTTGGCATTAGTTAGCCCACTGCAAACAAAAAATATTAGCGAGTCACCAGCAAGTTATATATTAACCCTAGGATATGATCCGCTCAGGGATGACGGTATTGCTTATGCAGAACGACTAAACGCTGCAGGTATAAAAACCTATCACGAACATTATGATGACTGCATGCATGGTTTTATTTCCGTCACTAAGTTAAGTACTCGCGCCATGAAAGCCACGCATAACTTGGCGATGGCATTAAACAAATTTAATGACTAACTGTCGGTTTAGTGGGCTAGAGTTATTGAGCGCTAAGCGACTTTTGTTATGAAGGGCTATCTAGTGTCTGGGTGTTATCTGTTCAAGTAGCCGCTTAAGTTATTACCTTAAGCGATCCTCTTAAGGTCTTTCCCAGTTGTGCGAGGTAAACTAGGGCACGATAAATAGTAATCATAAAAGTAATAATAAAAAGTTAAAATAAAGCTTTACTTTACTAATTGTTAAAGATATATTCTAGACGTTAATTATTCACATCTAGTCTATTTAACCGATTGTTTATAAAATCGCGTTTTGCCTTTCCCTTTCACAGTTAGTCATCACTTAATTTATTAAGCTTAAATTATTGTCTGATTTTTCGAGTTTTTTATCGCAAAAAGTAGTTGTTTTTTCAAATAAAAAAGTTCCACGATACAATAATATAGCTTTTGTTCATGCGTTTAAACGCACTTTAAAAGAGTTTATTATGTCTTATACATACCAAGGTACGATCTATTCGATCGCCTCACCCGTTAGATCAATTTCTGTTAACAAAAATAATGTGGCAGTGACCGATAAAAACGGTACAAAACTGATTTCATTTACCAACGTAAACGAGTCAAAATCATTTTTAGCTTGGATTTACCAAAGCTAGAAAGTCAAACCTACTAACCAGAGTTATCCTTACCTAGTAACACCCGTTTGAGTTTTGTTTTTACTGAACGCCAATGCGTAACAGGTTGAGTTGGCGCTAGCGCTATCAACTGTTGCCATTGCTGTTCAGTTAATTGAACTTTTGCGCCATGCGCTAAAAGTACAGATTCAACTTTCAAGGCTTTAATTTTTATCAGAGATTTATGATAGCGATTAGGGTAAAAAACTGGGTAGGGTGGAATAAATTTTCCCCTGACTTTAACCATTAAATCAGCAACATAAATTTGATCACTTATTTGATGATGCAAAGATATATCTCGGTCAGTATGACCTTGGGTAAAGTGCACTTGCCAGTCTTCAAACCCAGGTAAAACTACCTGATCAATAAGATAATAATCCGGTGTCAGTGAGCTTGAATAATAGATAAACTTTTTAGCTTTTTTCTGGCGACCCGCAACCCACAAAGTTAATAACATATCGGTTAAGTGCATTAACTTACCGTCAACGCCTGAATACCATTGCCCTGGCACATTAGCTGCCGCTATTTTACAACCATACTTTTTACGTAATAGCTTTGCCGCTCCTGCGTGATCTGGGTGCATATGCGTCACGACAATTAAGGCAATATCCGACATCGAACGTTTAAGTTCGTTAATGATAAAGTCTTCTAAAATATCAACATCAGCTCGGCAGCAACCATCAAGCAATAGCAGCTTATCTGGGTACTCGGCGAGATAAATATTTTGAATATAACCATCTAAGCAGTGTAATTTGAGCATAAAAGTGACTATGGTGACTTAGTTGTTATTAAACTACCTTGTTATTGATGAAGTATCAACAGGTTAGACCAGATGGTGAGTCGTTGCTTTATTTACTGCATTACTGGTATTGAATCGTTTAGTCATCTTAATGGCTGGAGCCTAATCTTTTATATTAGGCAATATTATACTCACCTAAGCACAAAAAATAGCTAAACAGTCGATATGAAATTCTGATTTTTATTGGAGTATAGAGAGAGTAGACACCATAGCTGTGCTATGCAAAAAGCTCTGAGTTGGTAAGCTGAGTCATAATCACTCATGTCAAAAGTAATGTATTTTTTGGTGTTTAAAGTTAGCCCTTGAAGGGCTAACTTAGGTATGAAAATGACGTTCTATTCATTTTTTTTTGAATTTTCTGACTGTATTATAGCTTTAGAGCTATCTAACTTTACTTTTTTTGTGCTCATACATGGCTGCATCGGCATCTTGGATCATTTCTTCTATCGATCTATCTGTGTCATGCTGAAAATCTCTTACACCTGCACTGTACTGAATTTTGTAGGGTTTGTTTAAGGTCTCGTTGGCTTCATCAATAGCGATAGCAAATCGCTCTAACGCTAGATCAGCCTTGGCTTTGTCAGAGTCACTCAGCATAGCAATAAACTCATCCCCACCTAAGCGTCCGATCAAATCACAGTCACGGAATGAACTCAGCATTATCTGTGCAAAGGTGACTAATACAAAATCGCCTTCATGGTGACCGTATTCATCATTAATACTCTTAAATTTATTTAAATCAAAGAATATAAATGACATGGGTATTTGATTACGTCGACATACTTTTAAACTATGGTCGACCATAGTCAAAAATCCCCGTCGGTTAGAAATCATGGTTAATTCATCTAACGTGGCGAGTTGAATAGATTTAATTTCTTGCTCAATCATAGCGCCAAGATCTTGAAGTAACTGCTGATCTTCTTCGTCAAGGTTTTTAGGTTTAGTATCAATAATACACAAAGTACCGATATTAATGCCTTGCCTAAGCTTTAAAGGACAACCGGCATAGAAACGAATTTGTGGCGCTTCAGTAACAAGAGGGTTGTCAAAAAACCGTTCATCTTTAGCAGCATCTGGAACGATAAATAATCCATCTTGATTAATAGCATGTCCACAAAATGAGATATCACGAGGGGTTTCTGAAGCGTCAAGTCCTTGGCTAGACTTAAACCACTGACGGTCTTCATCAACTATACTGACCAGTGATATGGATACGCCAAACATGCGCTTAGCCATACGAGTCACACGATCAAATCGCTCTTCGTGTGAAGTATCAAGGATTCTTAACGTTCTCAGCGCATGTAGTCGCTCTGCTTCATTTTTAGGGAATTCAGGCTTAATCATAGAGATCCAGTTAATTTATATACTCACTTATTGAATCATATCAGTAAATCAACACAGTTTCTTTAAAAAAAAGAGCGAGTTATAAGTCTGAAATTATTTTTGGAGTGTTTATTCTGTTACATGATATTATTATTAACATAAGCTATACCAACTGATAACAAGCCTTATACTTTATTTTTGGATGACTATAGATCCGCTTAAGCATTTATCAGTTTACAATTATCAGATTTTTTTGTTAAATGCAGAAATCTAACCAACAACGCTTGCCAACAAAAATAACTAAAAAACCTTTTTCTGTGGACCACAGCCTCAACTATTGTCGTGATCACTTCAAACTATCTTGTCATTTTTGATACCTTGCTGCTTAATTTTAGCATCATTTTATTGTGCGAATACCGCTTTGGTAGGATGCTGAATATGTGTCGTATGTGCTGGTGTTTTTATTTTAACTATCAGTAAACCTGAAACTTTTAGCGAAAAAATGAAGGGTTTTTTAATTTATCATGACACTAGAGACCCAATATGGCATTAATTTATCCCCATTTAATTACCCTTCTACCATCGGTTTAACCTAATGATAAAATGTGAGTGGTAATCTAACTTCAATGCAGAAAATATAGCCATTGAAATAATTTTCGCTCAGTGCTCAATTCATTCATTCAATTGGTATGACTATTTTGTTAAACTCTTTGGCAAAACTCATGCACAATTTTTTGCCATTTTATGATGGCAGTTTAATGTTAAATACTTGTTTGGAAATAAAATGAAAATTACTGATAAAAGCGTTGTTCAGTTTCACTACATACTTAAAGATGAAACGGGTGTAGAAATAGAAAACTCATATGCTAATGAGCCACTAGCTTACCTACACGGTTACAAAAATATGTTAGTCGGCGTAGAAAACGCTTTAACAGGCAAAGAAACTGGTGATAAATTTTCAGTAACCTTACAGCCAGAAGACGCTTATGGTGAGCGTAAAGAAGACGCTATTCAGCGTGTGCCGGTAAAACATATGCAAGGTTTAGCCTCGCCAAGTGCCAAATGGAAAGCGGGCATGACAGCAGTAGTTAACACTGACGATGGTCAACGCCAAGTGACTGTTGTTAAAGCGGGTAAATTTATGGTTACCGTTGATATTAATCCGCCACTAGCGGGTAAAGTACTGACCTTTGATTTAGACGTTACTGACGTACGTGAAGCAACGGCTGAAGAAGTTGAGCATGGTCACGCCCATGGCGCTGGCGGTCATCAGCACTAGCGATGTAATTAACAAAATATCTTCAAAAAGCCGACGTTAAGTCGGCTTTTTTATGCTCAGGACGAGCGGTATGCTGCGATCACATGGATGTGAAAGAGCAGCGATGCTCAGGACGAGCGGTATGCTGAGATCACATGGCCGTTCCTAGCCATTCATAGCTCCACGGAATCAGTACATCTCACACAACCCTATGCGTCTATGTCAAAGAGCAGCGAGCTTTCCCTTTAGCTGTTATTGAACTGAATAAACTTTCCGTTTATCGAATTCATATTATATTTTTTTGCCATACTGTTAAGGTAAGTTATCCATTGAGTGCAATTTGTATAATACCTTCAGGTCATCAAATAACAATAAGGTCCAGAATATGTTTACAGTAAAATCATCATTAACCACCCTAGCGTTACTCGTCAGTACCACCTTGTCTCAGTCAGCATTGGCGCAAACGACCGTTATTCATGCGGGCGAATTATTAGTTACTGCCAATAAGGCGCCGCTTAAGCAACAAACCTTAGTGATAAGTGATGGTAAAGTCACTGAGCTTAGATCTGGTTTTGTTGATATAAGTCGCTTTGCCAAAGACGCAAAATTAATTGATTTATCATCGAGTTTTGTCATGGCTGGCCTGATGGATATGCATGTGCATTTACAAGGTGAACTTGGCCCTAATAACGACAGTGATATAGTTAACTTATCTGATGCAGATATATTAATGAAAAGTGCCTATTTTGCTCATAAAACCTTAATGGCTGGCTTTACCACCGTACGTGATTTAGGCAGCAGTGCTGAACAAATTTATGCCCTGCGCGATGGCGTCAAGCGTGGTTGGATAACAGGGCCAACCATCATTGCTGCTGGTAGCAGTGTCGCGGTGACTGGTGGGCACGGCGATGTTGACGGCATGGCGCCTGATTTGATGGCGCTACATACCGCAAAAACTATTTGTGATGGCCCTTATGATTGTCGACGAGCGACTCGTCATGCGATTAAGTTTGGTGCTGATGTGATTAAGATTACTTCTACCGGTGGTGTTTTATCCGATACTGATACCGGCACGGGTCAGCAAATGGCTGATGATGAATTAAAAGAAGTGGTTGATACGGCGCACTCGCTTGGGCGTAAAGTGGCGAGTCATGCACATGCCGCTGCTGGTATTAACGCGGCATTACGTGCTGGCGTTGACAGTATTGAACACGGTAGTTATGCCGACAAAGAAAGCATTAAACTCTTTAAAAAAGGTGGTGCTTATTTAGTACCGACATTGATGGCGGGAGATACCGTAGTTAATATGGCGAAAACCACTGACTTTATGTCGCCAGCGATTCGCGTTAAAGCTATTCGTGTCGGTGGAGACATGATTGAAAACTTCAAACGTTCATATAAAGCGGGTGTGAAAATAGCTTACGGTACAGACAGCGGCGTTTCAAAACATGGTTATAATGCTCGAGAAGCACAATTAATGTTTGCCGCGGGTATGACTCCAGAAGATATTTTAGTTTCTGCGACCATTAATGGCGCCGACTTAATTGGCAAATCAGCAACTGTAGGTACATTAGATGTGGGTAAAGTGGCCGATATTATTGCTATGGATGCTAGCCCTTTAAACGATATTAATGAACTGCTTGATGTCGATTTTGTGATGAAAGCAGGTAAGGTAGTTAAACAAAAGTAATCTCAATAGCGTTTAGATTGGTGTAGTGATGAAAAAGGCTGTGTTAAACAGCCTTTTTATTGCCTTATTTTCTTCGCAGAACCCCAGTAGTTAATGCAACACCAAGCAAAATAATACCGCCGCCCAACAGCATCATTAAGCTGATGGTTTCACCTAAAAATAATGCTCCCCATAGAATGCCAAAGGCAGGAATTAAATAGGTTACTGATATCGCTTTTGCTGGGCCAAGTTGTGCGATAAGTCGAAAGAATAAAATATAGGCGACGCCGGTACAGATAACACCAATCAAAAGCACTGACCAAATGGCATTTGCACTCGGTAATGTTTCAGGAATAAAAAATAAACTCAAGGGTAATAACATTGCGGTAGCGGCAATTTGGCTACCAGCAGCTAAGGCCAACGGTTTTATTGTGCTGAGATTTTTTTTAGTATAATTAGCGGAAATGCCATAACAAAGTGGGGCTAACATAGCCGCTAACGTTGGCAATAATGCATTATTTTCGACTGATTTATCTGTAAATTCAATGTCGAAATGTAAATTATCTGACACTAATAAATACACCCCAATAAAGCCAATAACTAAGCCAAAAATGGCACTTAGGCTTAACTTATCTTTTAACCATATGTAGGCGACTATAGCGCTAAACATGGGTGCTGTTGCGTTCAATACTGATGCTGTCCCCGCCGTTAGCGTTAAGGTGGCAAAACTAAATAGAGTAAAGGGTATTGCGGTATTTAACGCCCCAACTACAAAGATATCTCGCCAACGTCCTTTCAGTGCTTTAGTTTCTTTAAATAAAACTAAGCAGATGATCAAGAAGATAGCCGCTATGCCCGCACGTAATGTGGCAAAAACTATTGGGCCAAACTCTGGCGAACCGACCCGCATAAACATAAATGATGCGCCCCAAATAGCGGCTAATAACAGCAGTTCAATGCTGGCTTTATGGTGTAGGCTACTTAATGTTTTCAACGACTATCCTTAGATAAAAAGTTATAACTGAGTTTTATTGAGTTTTGCATAGTTGCTTAATGAATAGTTGTTTAATGAATAGTTGCTTAATGAATAGTCGCGATAATCGGACAGCTATTGTAAATTAAGCGAGTTAATCGCATTGAGGTTATTTAATGCTTTTTGTCATACTGATGATTTTTTCGATCGCGATAACATTCAATGTTGCTATGGTTGTCATCTGCCAATTAATATTAAAATCATACAAGGTCATACCGTAAATTCTGTCGTCTGTGCTATTTTTTTTATAGGCAGGGCGAGGGTCTTGGCTTAATACTTGTTCGATAAGACTTTGCAGTCTTGGGTAGTGGCCGATGTTGTCGGTTAAGGTAAGGTGTGCTGCGTTGGAAAATACCACGTCAACATTACTGCTGGGTTGTTCTTGAGCATAGCCACCATGGGCATTTTCGATAATGTCAGCATAAGGGACATAAGGTTTAATATCGACGATTGGCGTACCATCAAGTAAATCTAATTCACTGATATGTAAAATTACCTGTGAAGACTGTTGCTCTATTCGGTCAAGTTTAACAACAGACATACCTATAGGGTTAGGTCTAAACGTTGAGCGAGTTGCTAATACGCCAAGCTTCTTATTACCGCCTAAACGTGGCGGTCGCACTAGCGGTTTCCATCCTTGGGCTTGTGTGCCATGAAAAATAAACAATAACCAAATATGACTAAATTGCTCTAAGCCTCTTACTAATTCAGCATTATTAGCCGAACCCGTTAGGCGCAACTGCCCTTGAGCCGCGGTAACAATACCGGGCTGTCGAGGGATGGCAAATTTTTCTTTATAGGGTGAGTCGATAGTACCAATAATATTTAAATTAACGCTATCAGTCATTTTTTATCTTGCTCAACCTTATAAGCACGGCCATAGCAAACAGTAGAAGCAACGCAATATTTTGCGGCTTTATCTGTTTCTATCATCACACACTGGCTAAAAATGATGGCATTTGCCTCAAGTTTATAGGCTTGGCGTCGTGCTTCTGTGCGGGCATCAATTTCATTTGGCACCGCATGATAAGCTTTTTCTTGGCAAGACTCGCCTTCAACCAAACCGAGAAACTTATAGTGACCGGTAAACTCTTTTTCACTTGTCACTATTTTTACTGTGGTCGGGGAAAAATAATTTTTGAAATTCTCTCGGTCTAAGTTTGTTGATATGTCATTTATTTTTGCACAACCTGCGCTCAATAATACCAGCAGTATGGTGATGCTAGAGGTGTATTTCAGTAACCTTGGTGCTGCTCTATGTTTTTTAATCATTTTTTTAAACCCGTATTTATTTATGTTGAAGTTGATGTTGATGTCAAAGCTGAACATCTTATTTCACTAAACTCATATCGCCTTTAATCCAATAATTGAACAGTTTATCAATGGTTTTATTTTGCTGTTTCATTGAGATCCAATTACGCATAAATAGTTCAAAGCTGTGATCATTTTTATTAATCGGGAAGGCCATGTAAAGTGGCGCTAACTCAGGTTTAGGTACTACCACAGTATAGCTTGGCTTGAGCAGGGTCCAAGCAGACGATGCTGCTGCACCAAAAAGCATGGCATCAATATGGGAAAATTCGGGCTTAAAGAATAACCGCGGTGTTGATATTTCCCAAGCTTTGCCATGCGTGAATGTTTTAGCAATGGCTTTTTCATAATAAAAGTTTTCAGGAATACCCAAAATGAGATCATCTCGCTGGAGAATATTATCCCAGTGGGTAAATTCCGCACGCCTTTTATCTTTAACGATAATAGCCAGACTTTGCTCGCTGTAAGGCATGGTTAAAGTAAACCTCATCATGTTATCTGGAATAACCGGCACACCTGTGGTGATGTCTAGATAACCTGAGCTTAATAATGATTCTGCCTGATGGCGAAATACCTTAACAAACTCAAGGCTAACATTTAAATCAATGGCGAGCTGATTCATTATTTCAATATCAAAGCCAACAAGCTTGCCGTTATTGTTATGAAATGAATAAGGCAAATCGTCGCGAAAATAACCCACGCGGATAAAACCACGTTGTTTTATGCGAGTAAGCACCCCAGCAAAGGGCTGAATAATATCGTTACTTTCCTGGACATCATCTAAATATATGCTGTGAACGCTTTCCATGAGAAAGTCACGTTTTATAAATTTCGCATAGCCTTCGTACTGATAACTAATTGAGCTAAAAGCAAACTTTAAGCTGATGAAGGCAAAAACAGATAAGAGGGGAATAATGGCTAAATTTCTAATTAAGGCTTTTTTCTTGATGCGAAAAGCCTTAGCCATACTTGTTGCAACCAGTAAAGGTAAACAGCTGGCAAAAATTACTGAAAGTAGTGCCGATAAACGACCGACAACTAAGTTTTCAGCAACAATAAAAAAATCAAACATTGAATGAGAAACGTTAAATAACTCTAAAAGATTTTGCATGGCCAAAGTACTAGTGCCAAACAATTGCGGAATACCCATCACCACTAACTTCACATAATCTTCAAAGCTGATGTAGGCACCAGAGAACCATGCGGCAAACAAAACAAATAGCAGCGACAATAGTTTACCGCCAACCGGTAAACTATAACTAATAGGTACGATGACATCAGAGACTTTATCCACATTGTCAATGTCAGGATATTGTGAGGCGATTAACTGTTTGGTTTTTTCCACAATGATCGGTATAACAACAAAAAAACTGCCGGTGGCGAATGCCGTGATCATCGCTTCTCTTGACGCTTTTAAAATGGCACGATAACCAAAAGGGGTAATAGTGGCAAGCAGGGCAGGAAACACCACAAAACACAGCAAAAGTGCTAACACTAAGGCACTAGCAACATAGATCATTAAGCCATCGAGTTGCGAAGCATCAAGCGTTGCTGCTGCGCGCCAACCAATACAAAAAACACCAACAGGGGCAAAACGCATTACTAGGTTGCTAATATTACTGACCGACTGTTTTAAATTGCCTAGCACGGCGAGGGTTTGGCGTTTATTTTTAATTGGCATTAAGCCAACACCAATAAAAACACTAAAAAACACCACCGAAGGGATCACCGCATTAGCGAAGGCATTAAAAGGATTAGACGGAATAAAGAGTTCAACAAGATTAAGTTCTTGACTCACTTTTATCGTGTTAGCGCTATAAAATTCAGCACTTTGCCAATTAGGAAATGATAATGGCGCCATTAAAATAAAGCATAACATCAGTGCGATTAGCAATATGACCAATATTACGCTGCTTTTAAGCGCAGACTTGGCTTTGCTAGCAGACAAACCGCCAATACCAACCATAAGTGACAAGGCAATATAAGGCAGCGCTGTCATTTGCAATAGCATAACAAAGGCATCAGCAAGATGGCTTACCATGGCATATAAGGTTACGCCAAAGCTACCTATGATGAGCCCTATCACCATGGCAAATATAATTTGGCTAGATAAAGATATTTTACTGAGCTTAACTGTTGTCATATTGGCTGATAATTATGTTGCTGCATGATTAATTTGCAGAGTTAAAGGGAGTTACTGGCGCCACGTCAAGCTATAGATTTGCCCTTACAAACTAAGCGCTGAAACTGCATATTGAGGTGGAACGGGTATGCGATACAAGATATTAAAAAGGCAAACCCTTGTCTATGTTCAAGGTTTGCCTTCATTAGTGGTGTTAATTTAATGGCGATTAACGCCTAAAGTAGTGGTTTACTGACTACTTAACGCGCATGCCTGCTTGTGCGCCATCATCTGGATTAAGTATCCACAAGTCTTCACCACCCGGGCCCGCGGCTAAAACCATGCCTTCTGACATGCCAAAGCGCATTTTACGTGGCGCTAAATTAGCCACCATCACGGTGAGCTTGCCAATTAAATCTTCAGGTTGATAGGCAGATTTTATGCCGGCAAACACTTGGCGTGTTTCACCACCTTCTTGGTTATCTAAAGATAACGTCAAACGCAGTAATTTATCGGCTTTTTCAACGTGTTCAGCATTAACGATTTTTACAATACGTAAGTCTATTTTCGCGAAATCATCAAACTGAATTTCAGGCGAAATAGGATCATCTATTAATGGCTCACCGGTGAGTGTTTTCTCAGGCGCTGATTTTTTCTTTTCTGCTTTTTTATCTTTTTTCGGCTCAGCGGCTTCAGTTGTTACGGCTAAATTGTCTTTTGACGCATCAGTCATCGCATTAACTTTATCCATATCAACACGTTGTAATAACGCTTTGAACTTATTGATTTTATGGTTAGTTAATAGCGTTTTATGGCCTGCCCAAATAAGTTCGTCATTTAAGAATGTGGCGGTACTGTCAGCTAAAATGGGTAGTACTGGCTTTAAGTAAATCATCAAGATACGGAACATATTAATGCCAAGCGAACAAATGTCTTGCACTTCTTGTTGTTTAGTTTCGTCTTTAACTAACTGCCATGGTTCTTTAATAGCGATGTATTCATTAACTTTATCAGCCAGTGCCATGATTTCACGCATACCACGAGCAAAATCTCGTGACTCGTAATGTGAAGCAATACTATCACCTGCGGCCATGACTTCGTCAGCTAAGGCTGGGTTATCAATATTTTCTGACAGCATGCCGTCAAAGCGTTTAGTAATAAAGCTGGCACAACGTGACGCGATATTAACCACTTTACCAACTAAATCTGAATTGACTCTTTGGGCAAAATCTTCAAGGTTTAAATCTAAATCATCAATACGGTGCGTCAGTTTTGCGGCGTAGTAATAACGTAGATATTCAGGGTTTAAATGGTCTAAATAAGTGCGACCTTTGATAAAGGTACCTTTTGATTTAGACATTTTTGCACCGTTAACGGTAACAAAACCATGAGCATAAACCGAGGTTGGTTTTCTATAGCCGGCGCCTTCAAGCATGGCTGGCCAGAACAAACTATGAAAATAAATAATGTCTTTACCGATAAAGTGATAAAGCTCAGCTTCTGAGTCCAATTGCCAAAAAGCATCAAAGTCGATACCGGTTCTATCACAAAGATTTTTAAAACTGCCCATATAGCCAATGGGGGCGTCTAACCAGACGTAGAAATATTTACCCGGTGCGTTGGGAATTTCAAAGCCAAAGTAGGGCGCATCACGACTGATATCCCACTGTTTCAAGCCTTGTTCAAACCATTCAGCTAACTTATTGGCCATTTCTTCTTGTAGTGCGCCACTGCGAGTCCATGCTTGTAACATGTCGCCAAAAGCCGGCAGGTCAAAGAAATAATGCTCTGAGTCACGTAATACCGGTGTTGCGCCAGAAACTACTGAACGTGGGTTTAACACTTCCATAGGTGAATAAGTTTCACCACAGTTATCACAACTGTCACCGTTTTGGTCTTCACTTTTACATTTAGGGCAAGTGCCTTTAACAAAACGATCCGGTAAGAACATGCCTTTTTCTGGATCATATAGCTGTGAAATAACACGCGTTTTTATATGACCATTAGCATGTAAACGGTTATAAATTTCTTCAGCAAAGGCCTTGTTTTCATCGGTGTGCGTAGAGTGATAATTATCATAGCTGATATGAAAATCTGCAAAATCCGCCATATGTTCTTCACGAACACCCGCGATTAACTCTTCAGGTGTGATACCAAGCTCTTGTGATTTTAACATGATGGGCGTGCCGTGAGCATCGTCAGCACAAACAAAGTAAGTTTCATGACCACGCATACGCTGGAAACGAACCCAAATATCAGTTTGAATATGTTCTAATAAATGGCCTAAATGAATAGAACCATTGGCATAAGGGAGGGCACAAGTAACTAAAATTTTACGCTTCTCTGCAGATTGCACAGATGACTTTGATAACGACATATAAAGTTTACATATTATTGGTGGTAATTATGCAGGGAATGGTACAGAATTTGTGGTTACTTTTCATTAAGAATTATCACCTTTATGTTATAAAGGCTAGATAAAAAGTGCGTTTTAACTATGTTATCAAATTTCTTTTCTAAAAATGTAGTCAGTGTTGAAAGCCAAAAGGCTATTAATGTTTTTCTTGATGCCTACCGCTCCGATATTTTCCCTCAAGGCCCCCTTATTATTGCTCAGGCTGTCACTATGGTGATGGCTAAAAAAACTATCCTGATCAAAATGTCACTGCCGTTCCCATGTGACGGTGAACTACATGATATTGCAGAACAATTGACAGAACTAGTGCAGCAACCGGTTAATTTTGATGTTGAATATCATGTTGAGCCGGTTAGAGAACACAGCATTAAAGGTATAAAAAATATCATTGCGGTTGCTTCTGGCAAAGGCGGTGTGGGTAAATCAACCACCGCGGTTAATTTAGCTTATGGGTTAATTGCCGAAGGATGTAACGTCGGTATTTTAGATGCAGACATTTACGGTCCCTCGGTGCCTACCATGTTGGGTTTAAAGGGCGCAAAGCCGAGTTCAAATGACGGTAAATTGATCACGCCCCTTGAGGCAAATGGGTTAAGTGCTATGTCAATCGGCTTTTTAGTGGATGATGCCAACGCTACCGTGTGGCGAGGCCCAATGGCGAGTCGAGCTTTTTCGCAATTACTCAATGAAACTGACTGGCCTGACTTGGATTATCTGATTGTTGATATGCCTCCGGGCACGGGTGATATTCAATTAACTTTAGCGCAGCAAGTACCAGTAGCAGGCGCCGTGGTGATCACTACGCCGCAAGATATTGCCTTAGCTGATGCCATTAAAGGTATGGCGATGTTTGAGCAAGTAAAGCTGCCTGTACTCGGTATTATTGAAAACATGAGTTATCACCAGTGTGAAAACTGTGGTCATCAGTCGCACTTATTTGGTGATGGTGGTGGCAAGCGCATCGCTAATGAGGCAAAAACACAATTACTCGGGCAACTACCCCTCGACATTCGTATTCGAGAAGACGCTGATAGCGGTAGTTGTGCAATAAATGAAAATAGCACTGGAGAAGTAGCGCTGCTGTATCGTAGTATAGCGCGCAAAGTTGCTGCGCAATTATACTATCAACTCGATATGCGCAGCCCAACAACCGCGAAAGTGCTCGTTGAATAAAGTAAAAGCAAGATCATTTTAAGATACAAAAAGAATACAAAGTTCTTTTTGTCGACATAATACCAATTAAAATTGTTCTCGCTACGCGCTGAATTGATTAACTTATTGGGTATAACAACTGAGTTTAAGAAGAATAATCATGAGATTAAGTGACAAAGATATAGAAGAAAGCCTTCGCAAAGGACAGATCGGGATTTCGCCAGCGCCAGATAGCAGTATGATTTCTGGGGTCAGTGTTGATATTCGCTTAGGCAATGAATTTCGCGTCTTTCAAGATCACACGGCGCCTTATATCGACTTAAGCGGCCCAAAAGACGAAATGCAAAAAGCGATGAATGCGGTGATGAGCGAGGAAATTTATATTCCAGACGGCGAAGCTTTTTTTCTGCATCCGGGAGAGTTAGCATTGGCGGTTACTTATGAGTCAGTAACCTTACCAGACAATATCGTTGGCTGGTTAGATGGTCGTTCATCATTGGCACGTTTAGGCCTTATGGTGCATGTTACCGCTCATCGAATTGATCCCGGTTGGTCAGGTCAAATAGTGTTGGAGTTTTATAACAGCGGCAAACTACCTTTGGCATTGCGCCCAAAAATGAAAATTGCAGCGCTTAACTTTGAAACCATGTCGTCAAGTGCCGAACGTCCTTATAACAAACGTGAGGATGCAAAATATAAAGATCAAATTGGCGCTGTTGCTAGCCGCATTAGTCAAGATGAGAGTCATAATTAGCAAAAACTTTAAAACATTAATGCTAACAAAAAGCCAACGAGATAATCGTTGGCTTTTTAGTTTTAATTATTCGCATTTAATGTTTTAAAATTTTATTTCGACTTACGCTAACGGCTGAACTATAGAAAAATAATCGTTAGCTCGCATTCACTAGGGATTTCTGCATTGTTTCAGCGCGGTTACTTGCTTTTGAAATACAAAAGTTTAATGCCGAAATTAACTTATCACGGCTATGAAAGTGACTAACGGTGTCACTACTGAGTTCATGATGATAAACATCTATACGTGTCGATGTGATGCTAGCATCGTGACATATCGCACTATCAATTGGCAGACAACCGACGTTTTCTTCAATCCAAGCTAATTTTTCATCTAATGACAACGCCGCAGCAGGGCTATTTTCAGCGACGATATTATCAATGAACACGCGATGAGCATTGGTTTGGTTTAATGCATTACTAATATCACGCACGAGTAATGGTGGTATAACACTGGTCAAAAAACTGCCAGGTCCTAAAATAACCAAATCGGCATTTAATATGGCCTCTACACAACTGGGCAAGGTTTTAACTAACGGCGCTAACATTAAACTTTTTGGCATCTCTGACATATTATCAACGGATACTTCACCGATACGACAGCGGCCTTTTGAATAAAAGGCCATTAAATCTGTTGGGGTTTCAGACATAGGCAATACGGGGGTTTTAACTCTTAATAACCGTCGAACAAGTTTAATAGAATCAAGGGGGCGTGAGTGTATTTCTCCTAGACCATAAAGAATTAAGTTACCGAGGTTATGGCCACCGAGTTCATCATTACCGTTGAAGCGAAAATCGAACAATTGGCTGCCGACCGATTTTTCATCAACTAGCTGAGTAAGACAATTGCGTAAGTCGCCCCAAGCGATTGAGCTACTGCGTTTTCTTAAACGGCCAGTAGAGCCACCATTATCTGTGGTGGTAACGATACCGGTGAGTTGATTTCCTAAAAAGGACAGGGTAGAAAGTACACGCCCTAAACCGTGGCCACCGCCAATCGCAACAACATTGAGTTCTTTTAGCTGCATATAACTATTATTTTTTTTAATTGATGATGAACAATAACGCTTTATTTACTATAAATAAAGCAACTCGCTATAGTTTATAACGCTTTTAGCGAGATAACCCCCTATTTACAGCTTGTTTTTAGCAGAAATTATCAGTAACAACAACGCTGTTATTTCAACACCGGTGAATTATATAAAATATCGGGCTTTTAAATAGTTGATAAGACAAAATTTAGCCAACTTGTATTATAAATAATCAGTTAGATAAAATCTTTTAAAAAAATGGCCTAATATCTAAAATAAGGGTTGACAGTATCTTGGTCGCTGCTTAGAATGCGCCTCGCTTTCAACGAGTAACTTGATTACTTATTGAGAGAAGAATTAGGGTAAGTATTAGGCCACTTATTTTATTTCGATGTGGGGCTATAGCTCAGCTGGGAGAGCGCTTCGCTGGCAGTGAAGAGGTCTGCGGTTCGATCCCGCATAGCTCCACCAATAATATTATTTTTCATTTGTGCTGATAACGTAAATGAAAAATAGTTAAAAAGATAAAGTAGTTGGATATACCGCGAGGTTGTCGGACTACAGAAGCAAAATAGTTTATATTTTGTTTTATCGTTTTAGTGTCCTTATCGTCTAGAGGCCTAGGACACCGCCCTTTCACGGCGGTAACAGGGGTTCGAATCCCCTTAGGGATGCCACTTCTTCGGAAGACTTCTACGGAAGTAAAAAAGAAAATGAGTTGTGTTTTACTACACAAACAAGAAATATATAATCTAAATCATAAGTTCACTAGGCTAGAGCTTTTTACGATTTTATTATACTAAGTGTTTCGAGTTTATAATGTGTCCTTATCGTCTAGAGGCCTAGGACACCGCCCTTTCACGGCGGTAACAGGGGTTCGAATCCCCTTAGGGATGCCACTCATTTTTAGTTAGACAAGTTTACTGGTAAGTGTTTTTTTTGACACATACTATAGAATATGTAGCGTTACTATAAGTTCACTAGGCTAGAGCTTTATACAGTAACATTATATTTAAGTGTTCTATTGGTATTTATGTGTCCCTATCGTCTAGAGGCCTAGGACACCGCCCTTTCACGGCGGTAACAGGGGTTCGAATCCCCTTAGGGATGCCACCATTAACTTAGATTGGTAAATGTATTTATAATATTTAACAATCAACTACAAAACATGAAATCGTTATCGAACGGTTATCATAATTTTTAGTGTCCTTATCGTCTAGAGGCCTAGGACACCGCCCTTTCACGGCGGTAACAGGGGTTCGAATCCCCTTAGGGATGCCACTTATTATTTTACTTTTAGTCAAAATAAACAGTGTTTAAAAGTGAAGTAAAAAAACCGACTTATGTCGGTTTTTTTATGCCTAAAATTTATCAACTATCCAATATCCAATATAAAGTGGCTGGTGCTCACATTATGAGGTTAAATTTCCAGTGTTTATTCTCATTGAATTCATAGCCATTGAATCAAATCATTGACCCACTTGGTAGGAATGCAGCAGATCTAAATATTTTTAAGCCTCTACATATTCCTTTGTCATTCATTCCTCCCCTTAAAAAATAATAAAATAATTCACAGGGAGAAAAGAAGGAGAACAGCAGGAGAAATAAAATATCAGCTGATCTGTTGCGCTTAAATTTTTTACGACTCTACTCGTTCCTTTCTCATTCACTCCTCCCTGTAAAAAATAATAAAATAATTTAGGGCAGGGAAAAAAGAAGAAGGGCTGCAGGAGAAGTAGAAACGTTATTGGGATTGATTGCACATGTTTATGGTTGCCGACTAAACATAAGTACCTGCGTCGACGTTAAAGGCTTTACCAATGCCGTGGAACCATGTTCTTACAAGCATCTGAGTCATATAGAGTAAAATGTAGTAGGAGTTACCGAGGTGGCTATGAACGGGGACGTAAGGAGCAATACACTCTTTGAATAATTAACCTTATTGAATTTTAATCAACAAGGTTAATTATTGGGTATGTGACCTAAGGGGTTAATTCACTTATAGCTCGCCTATTGAGTTCGATTCCGCTTGTTAATTAAACTCAAGCTTTCTTCAGCAAAACCTACACCAGCCTCGTTATAAAAGTTAAACACTTTGTCTACACCAAAGCTTTCAAGGGTGATCAGTTCATCATCATAGCGTGCAATAGCGGCGATCTTACCCTGATAATTAGTGCGCCTTATTTGCGCGGTTATATTTTTAATGTCTTGCACAGAAGGAAGTGCTAAAAGTGTTAGTTCAATCTTACTCAGATCAATTTTTTCCCAAAAGTCAGCATCTTCAGCATCACCCAGATAGGTGTGAATACCGTTTTCATTTAACCATTTTACTTTGTCTTTATCTGTGTCTAAGCCCCAAACTTGATCGTCTATCTGAGCACTCAAGGCTCTATAAGCGCCGATACCAACACGGCCCATGCCAATAATCGCAATGGGTGCTTCGCAAGGCTGAACAAAATCATCTTCGACTAAAGGCTTTTTACTTTCAAAGCGCTTAAATTTTTCTTTATTATTGGCAAAGTAATCATGGGCAAAGTTATAAAGTACATTAGTAATAATAAAGGATAATGCTACCGCTAATGACAATATCACTAGCCACTCGGAAGATAGCCAGCCTGCTTCAGTGCTAAGTGCGGCAATAATAAGACCAAATTCACTATAATTACTTAACGCTAACGCCGATAAAAATGCGGTTCTACCACGAAGATTAAGTTTGACTAAAATAAAGAAAAACAGCAAAAACTTAACGGGTAGTAACAAGGTTAATACTGACGCTATAGCAAGCATCTCTAATGTGGGTAGGGCAGTAAAACCAATAGATAAGAAAAAACCAATCAAGAATAAATCTTTAAAACTCAGTAATGACTTATTTATTTCACTGGCTTTGCTATGAGAAGCTAAATACATACCCGCTAAAAGCGCACCTAAGTCGCCCTTGATTTGAACTAATTCAAATAACTCATAAGCACCGAAAGCGATAAAAAAGCCCATTAATGGAATAAGTTCGCCATGGCCTGCCTTACTAATGACTTTGTTAATATAGGGTTTTAATGGTATTAAAAGCAGTAACAAGCCCGCCCAAGGGCTAGGTAGTTCACCGGTGGCGACGACAAGAAATATCACCGCAATGACGTCTTGCATCACCAATATGCCAATCGCCAGTTTCCCATGGCGGGCGCGCATTTCACCGTGCTCTTGCATAAGTTTAACAACGCATACCGTACTACTAAAGCTTAATGAAAATACGATTAGTGCTGATGTCGTGAGACTTAAGCCACTAACAAAAGGAAGAGTAATAAGGGCGATGGTTTTTAACAGTACGAGTCCAATCAATAACCATAAAACACTGTGGCTTAAGCTGCCAAGCCAAACTTCTGGCTTGAGTAAGTCTTTTATATTGAGTTTCAGGCCAATGGTAAATAGCATCAAGGTGATGCCAATATCAGCTAATACATTGACCATGCCATCGGCTTCATAGCCTAAAAAGAGTAAGATAAATCCGGCCGCTAAATAGCCGATTGAGGGTGGTAGAGCCACTAATTTGGTTAATAAACCACAAATAAAAGCAAAACCGATCCAAATAAATTCCATGTTAAATTAAGGCTCCAGTATCATTATTTCATTAAGTTGTTGTTCAACATAGTCAGCGATTATTGGCTGTGCTTGCGCGTTAGGGTGAATACCGTCTGCTTGCATAAGTGCTTTATCGGTGGCAACGACTTCCATAAAAAAGGGCAGTAAGGTGATATTGCTAGCATTGGCGACATCTTCAAAAACTTGCTCAAACATCTCATTGTATCTTGGGCCATAATTTGGCGTTATTTTTATCTTAATCATTGAAACTTTTATGTTTTTATCTTGCGCTAACTTGACCATTTGTAACAAATTATTTTTAATGATTTTAGGTGAATAACCACGTAAACCATCATTTCCGCCTAATTCAATTAGCAACAAGTCAATTTTTTCATTCGCCAAAATGCCTGCTAGCCGAGATAAACCACCACTCGTCGTTTCACCACTAACACTGGCATTTATTATTGTGTAAGCTTGTTTTTGTTCGGTAAGTTTTTGATTAAGTAAGTGCACCCAGCCTTGTGTGGGTTTCATCCCATAACTTGCACTGATACTATCACCTAATAGTAAAATATTGCGGGTTGGTGTGATACTAATGCTGTTATCAAGCGTATTGACCTGTTTGTTTTGTGCAGCAGTATTTGCTGTAGAGATAAAAAATAAGCTAATAAATAATATAAAAAGTGGATAATTTTTCATGCATGTAAATTCCGAGAGTATTCTAAGCGTTAAAGACCTAACTAAATCAGTGCAAGTTGAAGATAAAACGCTAGTTTTGCTTCAACCACTTAATTTAACTGTTGCTGCGGGCGAATCAATTGCCATTGTCGGTTCGTCTGGCTCAGGTAAAACGACATTATTATCGATTTTAGCGGGTTTAGATTTACCAAGTTCCGGACAAGTGTATCTTAAAAACCAGCCTTTACACCAGTTTAATGAAGAGCAGCGCAGCCAAGTTCGTGCGCAGCATGTGGGATTTATTTTTCAACAATTTTTATTAATTAACAGCTTAACTGCGCTTGAAAATGTGATGTTGCCAGCCGAGTTAGCCAATATGCCCGATGCGCAAGCGCGTGGTGAAGCTTTACTGGCGCAAGTAGGTTTGGCTGACAGAATGGAACATTACCCTTCTCAGCTCTCTGGCGGTGAACAACAGCGGGTAGCTATTGCGCGGGCATTTATTGCTAAGCCAGATATTTTATTCGCTGATGAACCCACGGGCAATCTAGACAGCAAGACGGGTCAACATATTATTGATTTAATATTCGATTTGAATGTTAAAGAGGGTACCACCTTAGTGTTGGTGACCCACGATGCTAAATTAGCGGCAAGGTGCCAGCGCCAAGTTGAAATGGACAGCGGTGCTTTAACTGAACCTTTGACTGAAGCCACCTTAGCAAACACAGATGAAAACCATGCTAAAAATCAGGCTGATACTCAAACCACAAGGCATGATGATCTTGCAAGCAAAACTTCAGTTTCACAAGTAGGTTAACCATGAGTATTGTTAAAGAAAAAGCATCAAGCATGTGGTTTACTCAATCACTACGCTTATTACATCATGAGCTTCGCCGTGGTGAACTGACCATTATATTTATCGCTATTGCGCTTGCCGTTGCGACGGTATTTTCATTGACCGGATTTTCTGGCCAAATTAAGCATGCCATAGTGGCCAATAGCACCAATACCATAGGCGCTGATCGTGTCCTGCGTATGTCGTCAGAAGTTGACACTAGCATTATAGAAAAAAGTCAGACATTAGCACTAGAATATGCCCGGAAAATTGAAACTGAGTCGATGGCGTTTGCGGGCGACAATATGTTACTCAGTGAACTCGATGCGGTATCTGATACTTACCCTTTGCGCGGTGAACTTAGAATTAAAACCTCGCTGACGCAAATCGCGAGTGTTGTTGCTAATGCCCCTAAACTAGGCACAGTTTGGGTTGAGCCCAGTGTGTTAAGTCGCTTGAATGTTAAGATTGGCGAGGTGATTGAGATAGGTGTTGCGCCACTCATTATTGCCGGTATTGTTACTGATATTCCTGATCGTTCATACCGCGCCTTTATTGCCGGGCCAACGGTTATTTTAAATATTGCCGATATGCCCAAAACCGAGCTTATTCAGCCAGGCAGTCGTATTACCTATAAGTACTTATTTGCCGGTGAAACCGATGCTATTGAAAGCTTTGAAAAATGGATTAAACCACAAATCAATGAATCACAACGTTGGTATGATGCAAAAGCCGCACAAAATCGTTTATCAAGAATATTAGACACCGCAGAGAAGTTTCTTTCGCTAGCAAGTATGTTAGGCATTGTATTAGCGGCTGTTGCGGTGGCGGTGGCCAGTCGTCGTTATGGTCAACGTCATCAGCCTAACGTGTCAATATTTAAAGCCCTAGGTGCGTCAATTTCGCATGTGAGAAAACTTTATTGTCTGCATTGGACCTTATTGAGTTGTTTAAGTATCGCAGCAGGATTAGTGGTGGGTTATGGTTTGCTGCTACTGGGTGCTAATGCCATTGCGAGTTATTTATCATTAGCTGATGCACCGCTGACTTTTGTGCCGTTTTTAACGGCGATATTTACTGGTTTATTATGTGCCATTGCTTTTGCTATTCATCCGATTATGACCTTAGTAAAAAGCTCACCCTTAAATGTTATTCGTGGTTTTAGCCAAGAAAAAGTCGCGCGCTTTGGCTGGCATCAGTTACCGCCTTTATTGGCGTTATTTTTATTACTGTTTATTTTCAGTCAAGACTTAGTGATGAGCGCTGCGTTGTTATTCGGCGGTGTGGTTGTCTCCTTTATCTTGTTGTTGTTTGGCCGTGGCTTAATGAGCGCAGGCCGCAGTGTCGGTACTAAAGCGGGAAAGTCTTGGCATTTGGCCTTAGCGAACTTAAAACGCCGAGCTAGTGAAAACAGCGTGCAACTGGTCAGTTTTACTATCGCTATAATGCTGTTGTTATTGATTACAGTAATGAAAAGCTCAATATTATCAGAATGGGAGCAACAGTTTCCTGATGATACGCCCAATCATTACCTGATCAATATCACTCAAGATCAAATTCAGCCTTTAAAAAGCTTTGTTGAAGAAAATAATATTGCCAATCAAGGTTTCTATCATGTTTACCGTGGTCGTTTATCAGCGATAAACGGTGTAAAGACCGTCGATAAAGATGATAAAGATGATGACAGTCAAGTGCAAAACGCTGAAAAAATTGATGGCACTGAAAAACAACAAGCTAAGAAAACCAAGCAGCAAAAAACTCGGCAAGGTATGGGCCGTGAACTGGGTTTAACCTGGCGTACTGAGTTACCTGATGAAAATGAAATTATTGCTGGGCAGTGGTGGCCAGTTGGCGACGAAACACCTCAAGTGTCCATTGAAAGCAACATAGCAGAACGTTTGGCGGTTAAATTAGGTGATGAGCTAACCTTCACACTCGGCTCGGATGAGTTTACCGTGCCTGTGACTAGCATTCGTCAAGTAAATTGGCAAAGTCGGCAGTTAAACTTCATTATGGTTTTTAACCAAAGTGTACTTGAGCAATTTCCGACGACATCAATTTCCGCTTGGTCAATATCAGATGATAACCGAGACTTGGTTTATCGCTTTTTGGCCAACTTTCCCACGATTACGGTAATGGACTTTGCTGCCATTATGGCGCAGCTCAATGGTATTATTGAGCAAGTGACGGTGGCGATTCAGCTGATCTTAATTTTAGTGGTACTTGCCGGTAGCTTAGTGTTAATAGCGCAAGTACAAGCCAGCATGGAAGAAAGAGAGCGTGAACTAGCGATATTGAGAACCTTGGGCGCTAAAGGCAGCTTACTGCGTAATAGCGTGTTATATGAGTTCGTAGCACTAGGCGCTATTGCTGGACTCATGGCAAGTGTTGGTATGGAAATAGCCGTTTATATTTTGCAAAGCCAAGTCTTTAATATGTCAGGCAGTTTTCACTTTCAGTATTGGTTAGTGGGGATTGGCGCGGGCGCATTCTTTGTCGGCTTAATTGGTATGCTCAGTTGTTGGCGTTTACTTAAATTGTCGAGCGTTACCTTAATCCGACGAACCATGTAACTTTCTCGCTTTATAAAAACTATATCGCTTTTAACACTAGCGGGTATGCTATGAAATCGCGTATAGTTTTAAGAGCTTATACTACATTAGATAACCAACTGGGTTTAAAAAATGGTTTTACAAGGCAAGTCCGAAGGCGCGGTGAAATTTTTATTGGTTACCGCGGCATTATTTGTTGTGCTAGCGGGGATAAAAACCGCGGCGACATTATTAGTACCATTTTTATTATCAGCGTTTATTGCCATTATTTGTAACCCATTAGTGGTGATGGCGGCGCGCTATAAAATTCCGAAACCGATAGCGGTTATCTTTGTTATTGGTATCTTTGTTTCTATTGCGCTTTCACTGGCGGGGCTTGTGGGTAACTCGTTAAATGAGTTGTCACAACTTATTCCGGTTTATCGCGCGCAACTTCAAGAACAGTTTGTATGGTTAACCCAACAACTTGATGACTACAATATTAAAATATCGTCAGAATTACTGATTGAATACTTTGACCCCGCAGCAGCGATGGGTTTAGCCGCTAACATGCTCAGTGGTTTGGGCAGCGTTATGGCTAATTTATTTTTAATCATAATTACGGTTATTTTTATGTTGTTTGAAGCGTCATCTGTACCGCGTAAATTACATTTAGCGCTTGACGATCCGCAAGCTCGCTTAAAGCAAATTGACCGATTTTTATCCTCAGTAAATAATTATATTGCCATTAAAACCTTGGTGAGTATTGCCACCGGCATTTGTGTTTCATCAATGCTGTGGGTGTTTGGTTTAGACTTTTTCTTACTGTGGGGAGTATTGGCCTTTTTATTGAACTATATTCCCAATATTGGCTCCATTATCGCCGCCGTACCGGCAATGTCGTTAGCTGTTCTGCAATTAGGGCCAGCGGCAGCAGGTTTTATTGGCTTAGGCTATTTAACCATAAACACAGTAATGGGCAATGTGGTTGAACCGCGTTATTTGGGCCGTGGCCTTGGGCTATCAACCCTAGTGGTATTTATTTCATTAATATTTTGGGGCTGGTTGCTAGGCACAGTGGGCATGTTGTTGTCAGTGCCTTTGACCATGATCATTAAGATAGCCTTAGAAAACTCTGCAGAAGGTAGTTGGTTTGCGGTGTTATTATCGGGTGAAGAAGAGTTGGAAGAGACTTAATCAAGCAAAAGGTGGCGATAAGCTACCTTTTCTAATCCATAGCACTTTAAAAGCTTAACGTTAAATCCTAACTTATTGGCTCATAACGTTCTAAAATTATAGGAGTTTTAGCTTACCATATGATTCTTAAATAGCTCTGTAGCTAATTATTAGTCCATTATTAGTCAATTAATAACAGCCATACAAAACAGCTCACAATTGATGGCGAATATTAAAAATCAACAAGATAACAATCACAGCCCCAAGTTATCGGCAATGCTTTAGCAAGTGGCTATAGCATTGAAGGGGCCAAGTGCCCATGTTTAAATTAACTGGGTTTTTGACCAACCTTAAAATAACCGGTTGAAAGAAATTGCACCGTTTCATTGCGCTTTTTACCAATTAAGATTGCTCCGTCATCCATAAACAGAAAATTCTTCCAGCAACGCTGAAATACTGCCCAAGTGGTTTCAATAACGTTATCTCGCGAACTACAATAATAAACCACGGTATTATTATCCCATTTTAGGTGCGCTAAAATGATCTCGGGTAATAAACATGCTTCACTATCCCAAATATTTTCCCATTTACCGTTATCAAGCCAAGATGCAGAATTTTCTGGCCAGTCACCTTTTTTAAAAAAGTCTGGGTGATCAACTTGTTTACTGATAGCGCCATCCCAAAGTACTTTGGCACGAGTACTGATCATAGGTTTAATTTTTGTTTTGTCGCTATCGCTAATAGGTAAGCTTTTATGCTTAAAGATCCAAGCGTTTTTTAATTCGTCAATTGAGGTGTAATTCATAAAGGTTATATTTGTAACTTTAATTTTGGTATAACAAGTACCGCTAGTATCTCATTAATTTGCTTAAAATTGCAGGTTATAAAATGAAAAAATACAGTTAAAGTTACTGATTAGAGCAATTCGCTGGCTTTGTATTAGTTCACATTGGCCATTTGTCTATTAACGTTTTAGCTGCACTCCCCAGTACGCCTAAATTTATCATGGCTGTTTATTTAACAATATAAGTTTCTTTTCAGCATAAGTTTGACCTTAAGTACCCGTTGTTGCAAAATGCCGCGCTTGGCTTCTTAAATTCCACTCAAAATAAAAAAACCTGAACTCTTCGTATACTTAAGTATAAGTTTTTTCTATTAAATCACCTGTTTTTTTATGGTCGTTCAAAAAAATTAACAAAGATCGATAGGGCGTATCGCATTAAACTTAGCGTTGACTGAAATAAAAAAGTATCAGTCTTAAAAGAAGTAGAAATTTTTATAGTTTTAAGAATCCTGTAGCTACAGGAGCTTATCAGGACTTTCCTGATATTGGCATAAGTGAATGCATGCTAGCCATTATTAAGCTTTAAAAGCTAATACATAAAGAGGTTAAAAGCGAAGTATTTATATAACGAAAGTCCTCACCAGAGACTAAGTCCTGATTAAAAACACCTTACCAGTATGCATTTAGTAAGGCTAACCCATAGAAATTTAAAACTTTAAATATTTACAAAGAGAGAACATCATTATGCAACTTGGATTCAAAAACCTGCTACTTATTACGATCACAATATTAGTTGGCTTGTCTGTATCTTTAACAAGTTACTTTTCCTATGTTAAAGAAGAAAAAGCACTGACCGCTATCATTATTAAACAAAACAGTGAGTTTGTGAGACAACAATCTATGCTTATTGAAAGCAAATTGAATGAAAAAGTATTAGGTTTGGCTAGGATTGCAAAATTATATGATGATCAACGAGAAGAAGGCAGCAAAGAAGACTTTATTAAATTAACCAACACCATAGCTTTTGCCATGAATCTTAATAGTTCGGCTATTGGATTTGAAAGCGGTGTTGGTTATTGGAATCAAGCTAGCGAAATTTGGCCTGAGAATATATTCGCAGGTGATGTTAGAACTGAGTCTTATTACAAACTAGCTCGAAAAAATTCAGGTACAGCAACAAGTGAACCTTATTTTGATTCAATAGACTATTGGGTCAGCATCGTTCATCGCATAAAAAATGGCATGATTTCTGTTGATATGAAATTAGATTTTTTGAATGAGTTGGTTGAAGACTCTTCGAAAATCCCCGGGGCTGTAGCATTAATTTTGAATCATGATACAACCGTTTTAGCCTCGACGAATAAAGCGGTAGAAACCAAAAAGCTAGCCACAAATTACCCTTGGTTTAAAGAGGTGGCGTTAAGCACTGTTAGCCAGAAAAGCAGCAGACAAACTTATCAATTAGCTGGGGTGGATAAATTACTTTTTTCGCACCG
Organism: Colwellia sp. MB3u-45; assembly: GCF_014077005.1. Classification (GTDB taxonomy): domain Bacteria; phylum Pseudomonadota; class Gammaproteobacteria; order Enterobacterales; family Alteromonadaceae; genus Cognaticolwellia. Next base: position 641,000 of record NZ_JACGVC010000044.1, read on the forward strand.
AATTCAAGTGGCTGATAAAAATTGGTATTATACGCTGAGTCTAGATAAAGAAACTGCATATGCCAGTCTGTTTGATGCGAAAAAAAGCGCTATTATCAGTACGCTTGTTGCAACAATAATAAGTGTTGTGTTGGTTTTCATTGTATTGCAAATTATTTACCGTCCTATACTGGTATTAAAAGAAACAATCACAGCACTCTCTCAAGGTAATGGCGATTTAACACAGCGTCTCAAGGTAAACTCAAGTGATGATTTAGGTCAAATTTCTGATGGGGTTAACCGTTTTATCGAGAGCTTACAGTCGATGATGATAGAAATAAAAGATGCAACCACCGCCTTAAATGGCAACCTCTATAAGTTGAAAGACCAATCAAAGCATAATACAAATATATTAAATGGCCATATTCAAGAAACAGAGCAAGTTGTAACGGCGATTGAAGAAATGAATGCCACAGCAGGCGCTATGGCAAGTGATATTGCTAATGTTGCTTTACTTACTGAGAACGCCAACAACGCTGGTCGTGAGTCTATGAAAACGGTAAACCAAGCTCAAGATACTATTTCTGAGTTGGTTTTAGACATTGATAACTCGGTAGAAAGTGTTAGTGAGATGAGTAAGAAAACCGATGGAATTAATTCCATTTTGAGTGTTATTGGCGGCATTGCTGATCAAACTAACTTATTGGCACTTAATGCCGCTATTGAAGCCGCTCGCGCTGGTGAACAAGGTCGTGGTTTTGCCGTGGTTGCAGATGAAGTACGTAATCTTGCGAGCCGTACAAAGGCAAGTACTGACGAAATTGAAAGTGCACTTGCCAGCTTATTACAAGGTAATCAAACGGTTGTTGAATCAATGATTGTGACGAAAGACCGTTGTCAAATAGCAGCGACGGGTACGAGTGAAGTGTCAATAAGCTTGAATGAAATGACAAATACTGTGTCGGAGATTAATAATTTAAGTACCCAAGTTGCCACTGCTGCTGAAGAGCAAAGTAGCGTTACACATGAAGTCAGTAAAAACATGACAGCCATTAACGAAATTGTTGGTGAGTTAGATAAAAATGGTAAGCAAGTGGTTAATGAGATCAATAGTGTTGATGAAATTAATCAACAGTTAACCGGTATAATAAGTCGATTTAAAATTTAATTGGACCCTGTAACACATTTTGTGTAACTGCCAGGTTTAAATAACATCTTTCAAACGGTCTTCGAATTCAATTTTAAATCGATTCAAGGCCGTTTTAACATTTCTTATGGGCATCGTTGGCCCTTTAACAGATTCTGTTACAGGGCCCTAAATATATTGATTCTTGCATCTTGTTGAGCTTTATCGTTTGTTACATTTAAAGCCGTATTAATGAACTTTCTGCTGGATAATTTTAAATTGTGGGCTGTTTTGCTCTTGTTTATGACAAATACTTAATAAATCTTCAATCAAACAAGAAAGTGCACGACGTTCAATTTGCTGGATTAATGCTTGCTGCTCGCCAGTGAGCATGTGGTACATAGTCGCAGCGCCAAAGTCGCCAAAAATAATATTAGCGTTTTCATCAAACAAGGTATTATGCGCGTATAAATCACCATGACATACTCGATTTGCATGTAAATGTTCAAACACGTCTTCCATTTGCAACACTATTTTATCAATTTGACTAACACTTAAGGTAAAGCCTGCTGGAAAAGTATCACGGGTACAGCTTTTAAAGCTTGGCGGTAAACCCAGATTTTTAAAATTAGCCGGTATTAAGTTCATGATTAAGGCTAAATAGTCTTCCTCATTAACTTGTGCTAAAGAACGGACAAGGTTTTGATGATCGCCGACTTTTAAACATGCCTGTAACTCGTCTTCTGGGTAGCCATCACTGGTTACTTTGCCTTTAAAAACTTTCACCGCAACATTATCTGGAAATGCTGATGGACTATCAGTCCAAGTTGCACTGGAAATAACGCCTGAAGCCCCTTGTCCCAGTACCTTTTGTAAGGTGAAACTTGTTGAGGGCAGTGATGGAACTGAGGCAATATTGAGGTTAGCAAGGCTAAAAGGATTGCCGGCAAAGGCAAGCCATGCAAGTTTAGGTAATCTCAGCAATTGCTCGGGACATTCAGTTAAATTGTTCGCTGATATACGCACTAACTCAAGGTTATTTGACTGCGCTAGTGTTAACGGTAGTTTGGTTAACCTATTGCCTGCTAACGCCAATTTTTGTAGTTTTGGCCGTTCGCCCAAAGCGTCAGGCAAAGTTTGAAGGCAGTTGTCGGTCAAGATTAACCAACGTAAATTCTCCGGTAAGGAGTTAGCAGGCACCTGTTCAATTTGATTTGATTTAAAGCCAACCATTTCTAGGTTTTCACAGCGCCCAAGCACTTCAGGTAATACTTGGAAGCGATTGTTTGAAGCAAAAATTATTTGAAGTTTTGTTAGCTTAATTAACGCCTTGGGTAGCGACGTTAATTGATTGTCAGATAAATCTAGAATTTCTAAGCTATCTGCTAAGGACAGAATTTCTAATGGGAATGAGCTTAAGTTTTCAGATAACTTTAAACGCTTAATACCCCTGAGTTTGCCAGATTTTAACTGAGATAGCGTATGCATTTATTAATCCATTGTTAGTGTTATTTTTAGTAAATGAAAATTTAGGATGCCACAAAGTGATATGACATCGCTAAGATATAAAAAAACCCGAGAAGCATATTTAAAGGCTTTTCAGGTTTATCGAGGGGTAATCAACCTAAGATGTTTTTTGTTACCAGAGTTAAGCCAGTGACACCTTGTATCTTGTACACAGGTATTTACCACAACCTAGTCCCTGTTTTCATTAATTCTAGGTGAACCTAGAATTACATATAATGGATGATTTTAAAGGAAACCCTTCTCTTTATCAATATCAATGGGAAGTATCATAGCGGCTATAAAGCAAATAAAATCAGATGATTGTAACGCAGCGATTAGCATTTAAAGCACTAGACGTATTTGTAAACCTAAGCTTAAAAATAGATGTAGAGTCATTTGTTATTAAAAATGACTAGAAGATAAAGCCCAGTTTAAAAAGTCAGATAATATTAAGCTTACAGTTTTTGAGATAGCTATAGGAAAGGGGGCTTAATGATGATAGTTCACTGCGCGCTAGCGAACATGACATAGGCGATTTAGAAAAATCATGAGTTAAATTTTTTGCTGATACCACTTTAGATTAACTTACATCAACTATAAAAGCTGACAGATAGCGATAGGTTATTAATTAATAAAAAAGGACCTTAATATATGATTAAGATCCTTTTTATGTTTAACTTTTTAATCCTTAATGGCTCAGTGGTATACTCATTATTTACTTTTTCGTCTTAAAGTAAGCGACACTAAAGCAAGAGAAAACAGTATTAATGTGCTGGGCTCAGGAACAACAGACACTTGCGAAAAGCGCTGTTCAAAGCTTTGCAATGAGGCAAACTCACCAAAGTCTATCGCTTCAAGTAGAATGTTTTTTGTTACCCAAATTTCATTAGTTGGGGAAAAATTTGCTGAATCAAATAATTTCTCATTTTGTTGACCAAATATATCACTTCTTTCTACATTTTTTGTACCTATTTCATTACCTCTATTAGGGTCTGAATAAATTTTTTCTTCAATAAATATACTTGTCAGCGAGGTAGGATTAATTAATGCTGAATCCGTTAAATATAACGAGTTATCTTTGATCTTAAATATCGGGTCAAGTACTGAGACTCTAAAGCTAAACATAAAATCTAAGAAAGTATAAGAGTCATTCCCTTCAAGAGTAAAGGCATCATTTAAAATTTCAAAATGTAGTCCTGAACCAGGATTTAGTCCACCATCAGCTAAACTGGTGACATCTATGTCATCAGTGTTGACCAAAAATGGATTAGATGAAATGTCTTGTATTAATTCCCATTGGTCAAACAACTTATCGCCTACAACAATAGAACCACCATTAAATAATGTGCTGATAGGTGTAGCACAAACATTTACTGAAAATAGCAAACTAGCTATTAATAATATTTTTCTCATAAATTTCTTCCTTTAATTTAATATAATTTATTTTTAAATTTATTGTGAATTACGGAATAGAATTAATCGCACATCGAGCCAAAGTACAAAGAGGAATACAGACCTTGGTGTCTGATGGCGTTATCATGCCATCTAAGTTTGCATCTCTTGGATCATTGGGTAAGGCAACTTGACCACGGGCAATACTAATTGCCCTTAAATCTAAACGGTCAATATCTCCATCGGCATCAGTATCACAAATCAAAGGTCCACCTATAGTGACTTCAAAATTTACGCTACAGGTATTGCCAGCGCCATCAGTTCCAGTAATTGTTGCACTACCTGACTGCCCTGGATCAATTAAATCTATGGTGAAATTGACTTGCCCATCACCTGGGATAAAGGGATCAATGCTTGAGATGGCATTAACACCATTAATCATTTCAACAAAGAAAACACCGGTATCATTATCAATAACATTATTGCCATTGGAATCTTCTCCGGGGTCAAGAATACCATTTCCATTGACATCCTCTGTTGGTTTGTTATCGGTAACTGAACCCGTTCCTGCATTGTTGTTGATATCAAGCGAGCAAACAGGAAGGAATGCATCTCCTATTTGATTGATAAACTGAAATAATGCACCACCAGGATAGATATAAGAGTCAAAGTTGTTATATCCTTCGACGGTGACACCATGAGGGTTTACCGATGCAGTGTTATGTGTACCTTGACTTAAAGCCAAAACCGCGGCTGATAATGTCCCCCCTGGTATAGGTGAATAATCCCCAGCAGGAACTGGCACGCCATCTAAAGTCAAAAAACCAACATCAGTATTATCAGCAATAATAGTTAAAAAATTCTCTGCAAATTGCGCAGCTCCAACAGTGGAGAAGGTATAATTATTTTGATATTGTTCTGATGGTATAATATTGGTCATTGCTGGATCACCCGAGGTTGCCCCTGGCGCATTTTGCCCTGTCATAAATTGAGTAACAAAAATAGGCTTATCTGCAGCAAAAAACTGATTCCCCGTAATAGCTGCTGTTTCAAAGAACTCACCTGCATTGATAACAGTAGTGGGCACACCATTTATCGTCATGCTGGTATTATTTTCTGAAGCAAGGATGCGATAAATGGTTCCTCCAAGTCGATTAGGAAGTCCAGCAGCAGATGCTGTTAAGCCCCAACTAACCAAAGGCTGTGCAATTTCAAATACATGATCACATGCACCGGTCCCAAGTGGAATATTAGTACAGGTATTACCATTAATTAACCCTACTGGTCTATCGGCAACAACTCTAGTTCCGGTTAAACTGCCGGCAGTACCTGATGTTAAAGACTGTCCATGATAGCCTTCACCACGATTTAGATTTATAACAAATGGCACTCCGGCCAGATGACCAGACATATTGTTAGTGGGTGTGATAGTCACTTCAGTATTATCAAAGGCAGCATAAACAGTAAACAGACCAGAAAATAGCGCATTATAATCTGAAACCAAATACTCTACATTCATGGTGTCAACGGGTAATGCCAAACCGGCATCAGACGTTGCTGAGGCTCTATTTACTTGATAAACAACAAACTCCTCATCCGCAGTTGCCCTTATCAAGTTTGATGTTACCGCATTAACCGTCCAACTTGTCGCTGCTTGTGTTGGCAAAGATAAAATGGTTACAGTGCCAGGTATTATCGAAACAGTTTGAATAAACGTAGGTGTGTTCATTGGATATACTACGGTAACATCAGTAGCGACATCACCGGTTAGGTGTAATTCAATTATTGGTGGTGATCCTAGTTGTGGCAAAAAAGCCATAACAAAATCTTTACCTTGATTGTCTAATTGAGCATTAGCATTGAAGGTCGATATTGTTAAAAAAATCAGCAGTAATGTCTTAACTGATATAATTAATGTATGGCCAAAGGTTTTAATATGATTCATAAGTAAGTCCTTTATATGATTTAAATTTACTACCTACTACCTACTACCTACTACCTAACAACAACCCCCACTCTGTGATCATTCACCGAGTTATAATAACCAACTATTTCGGCATTTATTTGATTCACTAGAGCAGCTAGTTTTAAAATAAATACCTATAGTTGGCCACTTTTCCTAAGTATAAAATAGATCGCCTAATTAATGAAATGGGTATGATTTTACAAACTTAATAATACAGTTGAATTTGTTAAACAAAATAACACGTTGTCTAACAAATCAATCTGTACATAAAATAAGCATTAATTATGCCGCTAATAATAATATCTAGTAATCAAATTGTTAGATTTTTTAAAGTGTTAAAGAACATATTTGTGTAAATTTTTTCGACACTATTGATACGGTTAAATAACAGGAATATTCATGAAACTAGCATATACCTTAGTGTTAATGGTAGTAGTCAAAGTATAATTAGCAATATATTAAGAAAATATGAGGTTATTGAAGCTAAGTATATTAAATTGTCGCTAGTGGGTAATTAGTCAAAAAAATCAGGAAAAATTTTCGCTTGTTTTGTTAAATAAAGATGGTGAAACACCAAGAAAAATTACTCACTAAAAAATTTTAAATCTTACTTATAAAAAATAACAAATAAGAGTTTAAATTAAGCACTAAAATGCTATCTCACTTTGTACCCCTTTACGCCCTAGAAATATAAAATTCATCTCTGCTATATGATTGAAAAATTGACTGTCGCGGTATTTAATTTGCTCAATAGAAAAATTTAATTAAAAGAAAAATTAGCGTCTAAGTGATCTTTAGGTTATATAATTTCGCTTTAGAAAAAAAGACTGCTTTGCGGTGCATGAGAGAAGATTATTACTTTAAAAAGTTGTAGTTTCTGAGATAGAAATTTCTTTAGTTATGAAGAGAAAATCAATAAGTGTTAGCGCGCTAGCAATCAGATAACATTTTGTTTATGGAACAAAAAAGGGATAACATTTCTGTTATCCCTTTTTCTATAATTTGGTGCTCGCTACTGGACTCGAACCAGTGACACCTTGCATGTCATGCAAGTACTCTAACCAACTGAGCTAAGCGAGCGTTACTTCTAAGTAAATTGTTGAGTGACTCAACGAGGCGCTATGTTAGCGATCTGTTTTAGCAAGTGCAAGCAATTTTATCTAAAATATGATGCGATTGCTGTTTAATTCAGCACTGGGCATTGTGCCTGCTTATTTAAGCAACAAATAGCTCAATAAAAGTTACAGGCTATTTTAAATAGTCTAAAAGCAAGACGTTAGAGTACCAAGCTAAAAACACTCGATTAACTTTCCAAGGCTGCGTGTTGCTCAAAGCGCTTTTGCACTATTTTTAAGCGCCAAGCTAATAAAACGGCTGCTACTGTTAAGCCAGAAATAAAGCCTATCCAAAATCCATAAGGACCTGATGCTGGTGCTACCCAATCGGTTAAGCCCAGTATTGAACCAAAAGACAAACCGACAACCCAGTAGGAAAAGAAGGTGATATACAAAATCGACTGTGTGTCTTTATAGCCACGAAGTGCACCCGCTGAAATAACTTGTATGGCATCAGAAAACTGAAATAAAGCCGCTAAAAACATTAAGCCAGCGGCAAGTTCAAGTACTTCGGTATCTGTGGTGTAGATAGTGGCAATTTGTGTGCTGAACAATAAGGTAATGGCTGCGGTTACTACCGCAATAACCAGTCCTAAAATAACCGAATACCGGCAGAGTTCCTTGGCTTTTTCAAAGTTTTTATTGCCCACTTCAAAACCCACTTTTATCGTCACTGCCATCGCTAAACTTAATGGCACCATAAAAACCAAACCAGAAAAGTTAATGGCAATTTGGTGGCTGGCAACAACATTAGCGCCAAAGGGTATAAGTATTATGGCTACGGCGGCAAATAAGCTTACTTCAAAAAGTAATGAAAATGCTATAGGTGTGCCTAAAGCTAATATGATTTTAATTTCTGACCATTGTGGCCAATAGAATTTGCTAAACAATGGCGCGTGTTTTAGATGTTTTGAAAAATAAGCATAGCCAAGCATGCCAAGAAACATCACCCAGTAAACAATAGCTGTGGCAATACCACAACCCGCACCACCGAGTGCAGGCATACCAAACTCACCATAAATAAAAATATAGTTGGCGGGTATATTAATCAACAAGCCTAATATGCTGATGATCATGGTCGGGCGAGTAAAAGACAAACCTTCTGAATAATTACGTAAAACCAAATACAGACAATAGCCTGGGCCGCCCCAAACAATGTAACCTAAATAGTCAAACATTAGATGTTTAAGTTTAGGCTCCATCGAAATAGAGTCGATTAACATCGGGGTGGCAATGTAGTACAGAATAATGATGATTATTGCGAAAAAAACCGCTATCCAAGCGGTTTGATAACTGGCTTTTGCCACTTGGTCAAACTGTTTGGCCCCCGATAATTGCGAAACAATACTGGCCAGTGCCATCACAAGACCTGATATGGCTAAAATTAAGGGCAACCAGACACTGCTAGCTACGGCAACGGCGGCCATATCAGTGGCACTAACACGACCCGCCATGACAGTATCGGCAAAACCCATTAAATTTTGGATCAATTGGGCGATTAAAATGGGATAGGCCAATTTCATTAAATTTTTACTATTGGAAAAAAAACGATTTATGTTCATCAAAGCGATTATATCATTAGGTTATTCTTGCTAAGATAGCAAAAAGTAGAATATTTGTTGGATGATATATGTTTACCGGTATAGTGCAATCACAAGCTGAAGTAATTGCGATAATGCGTAAAAATAATGCGATAAGATTAAAAGTTGCGTTAGAGACCCCGCTGATAGCTAATCTTGAAATTGGTGCGAGTGTGGCGATAAATGGTGTTTGTTTGACCGCTGTTGAGTTTGGCCATTTAAGTGATGATAGTAGCTTTATAAGTTTTGATGTTATTGATGAAACGTTACGGGTGTCTAACCTTGCTGATATTAAACTGGGTACACAAGTTAATGTTGAGCGTTCGTTAAAAATTGGCGATGAAATCGGTGGTCATATGCTCAGTGGCCATGTTCATACGCAAGCTGTTTTAGCTAATCGTATCGATAGTCAGGACAACTGCACGTTAAGTTTTACCTTAGCGCCTGAATATCAAAAGTATATATTTTCCAAAGGTTTTATCAGTATTAATGGTATTAGTTTAACGCTAGGCGCTGAAGTAGGAGAGTTATTTTCAGTCTATCTGATACCCGAAACTTTAGCGCGTACCAATTTACAGAATGCGGTGATTGGCGATAAAGTGAATATTGAACTTGATCAACAAACTATGACGATTGTTGAAACAATTGAACGTATGAAACTAAGTAGGAATTAGTTTTAACGCAAGCATTTGTTCTATGCGCATGTGACTTGTTAGTACTCACCTCTGGCTAGTACGCACCTCTTGCTAGTAGGCACCTAAAGTGCAGTTAACGGTTGGCGGGTCAGTACCTAGTAATATCACTTGCTTGTTAGGTATTTATTTAACAGGATAATAGTGAGTTTAACTCACTATTATCTTAAAAAACTAAGGTTTAACAAAACTAAGGTTTAAAAAAACTGTTCATTATCACTACCCACTCCTAATAGAATTTTTTGATGATACTCGTCAATATGTAAATTCAAGTGCATTTCCATGCAACAAGCGGGGCATTCATCATAATAATCTTGATCACCTGCACTAGTGTCTAAGGCCAAATGTATAGGATGGCCGCAATGTGGGCATTCAATACGTTGTTCTTTAATCTTATGGGGCATGACGGCTCCTAGATTTGAAGCTTGAAGGATTGTACGTTTTAGTATGAACATTTTTAGCTAAAGCGCGAGTTATTCAGGCTAAATATCGCCCAAAACACTTGCCACCGCAGGGCGAAACACTGTTTGGGTAAAGCCCTTAGTTAGTGAAGGTAAAGCGCGTGGTAAAACTGTTGGCAATGTTATGCGCGAAATTAATCAACTTAAGTGATTAGATGATTAATTTTATTGGGTACACCATCCCATTGCTCTGCATCAACAGGAGCAGGAATAATTTCGGTGATCACTGGCCATATTTTTGCCAGTTCAGCGTTTAATTCAATAAAGTCTTTTTGATCTTCTGGCACATCATTTTCTTGATAAATCGCGCCAACAGGACATTCAACAGGGCACAAGTCGCAATCAATACATGAGTCAGGATTAATAACTAAAAAATTGGGTCCTTGATGAAAGGCATCAACAGGACAAACTGCAACACAATCAGTGTATTTACATTGAATACAATTATCAGTAACTACAAACGCCATTTTATTCCGCTTATTTTATCTTATTGAGCTATCAAATCGACTAGCATTACTACTATGAAAGGCCAGATCATACCTAGCTTATAAACAAATTCAATTATTGTTTTAGCTTTGTATTTGGTATCGCTAGTACTATCAGGTAAAATAGCGCCAATTTTTACCCTAGTCTCGCTTTGGATACACGATATGTTGCGTTTAACTAACGTCAAATTACCACTAAATCATCAACCGGAAGAATTAGAGCAAGTTATTCTTGCAACATTAAAAATCACCGCTGAGCAGCTTACCAGTTTTTCAATCTTTAAACGTGGTTACGATGCACGTAAAAAGAGTAAGATCATTTTGATGTATACCTTAGATGTAGAAACAACAAAAAATGAACAGCTTATCGCTGAGAATATCAATGATCAAAACATTAAAGTTAGCCCTGATACAAGTTATAAGTTTGTTGGTCAAGCACCCGAAAATTTAACCGAGCGGCCAGTGGTTATTGGTATGGGACCTTGTGGTTTATTCGCGGGCTTACTCTTAGCACAGATGGGCTTTAAACCCATTATTTTAGAGCGCGGTAAAGAAGTACGCCAGCGTACTAAAGACACTTTTGGCTTTTGGCGGAAAAAAATTCTTAATACTGAGTCCAATGTGCAATTTGGTGAAGGTGGTGCGGGTACATTTTCTGACGGCAAACTCTGGAGCCAAGTTAAAGACCCAAAGCATTATAGTCGCAAAGTATTACATGAGTTTGTTGATGCCGGCGCGCCAAGTGAAATTCTATACGTGAGTAAGCCACATATAGGTACCTTTAAATTGGTCACCATGGTAGAACAAATGCGGGCGGAAATTCACCGTCTGGGCGGCGAAGTACGTTTTGAACAACGTGTAGACGATATTCATTTTGCCGAAACGCAAGATGACAACGACAATAGGCAAGTGACCGGTTTAACTTTATCGACAGGCGAAGTAATAAACACTAAACACATTGCTTTGGCTATTGGCCATAGCGCACGTGATACTTTTACTATGTTGCATGAAAAAGGTGTCTTTATAAAAGCTAAACCCTTTTCTGTTGGCTTTAGAATTGAGCATGAACAATCAGTTATTGACGATGCTCGTTTTGGCGAAAATGCCGGCAACCCTATTTTAGGTGCGGCTGATTACAAACTTGTTCATCATTGTAAGAATGGCCGTTCAGTTTATAGTTTTTGTATGTGCCCTGGTGGCACAGTAGTTGCCGCTGCGTCAGAACCAGGGCGTTTAGTCACCAATGGCATGAGCCAATATTCACGCCATGAACGTAATGCTAATAGTGCTATTGTCGTCGGTATTACACCAGAAGATTATGACGAAAATGGTAGCAAGGATAACGTACTTGCGGGTATTGAGTTTCAGCGTCGCTTAGAAGAAGCGGCCTTTAAACTGGGTGGCGAAAACTATGATGCCCCTGTACAGCTAGTGGGTGATTTTCTTGCTGGACGAAAAAGTGGCGAGCATGGTGTGGTAGCGCCATCTTATAAGCCTGGTGTTAAATTCTGCGATTTAAGTGAAATTTTACCGGACTACGCTATCGAGGCTATTCGTGAAGCATTACCGGCATTTGAACGAAAAATTAAAGGTTTCTCGATGGCTGATGCAACATTAACCGCTGTTGAAACACGGACTTCGTCGCCGATTAGTATCACTCGTGATAAAGACAGCTATGAGAGTTTAAATACCAAAGGGTTATATCCGGCGGGTGAAGGTGCAGGTTATGCGGGTGGTATTTTGTCTGCGGGTATTGATGGTATTAAAGTCGCTGAAGCCATGGCGCTTTCGATGCTGAAGCATTATCAATAAAATGTTAACTGCGATTGCTTAACTCATCAAAGTGAATAACCTAGCTTGATGAGTTAGTTAAGCCTTAGTTAGGCATTTAGTTAAGGCTAAAGTCTCGGCTTATAGGTCATGCTAGCGTTTGAGTTGTACTGAGTTCACAAGCGCTTTACGATTACTGCATTTCTTGAATATCATCGTTAACTTGTTGTTGCCACTTACTTTGAGGTAATTGGCTTTGAATATTGTGTAGTGTGGTCCAAATGCCATTAAGTGTCATGGGTTTGGTTAACCAGAGTGGAATATTACCTTTAGGGTCAACCATAAACTGGTAAGTTATTGCTATGCGGTCAGCGGACATTGGCACTATTGTCCAATGGGCGCTAAGTACGTGCATACGTATCACATCTTGGTTTTTTTCTATGGCATTACTAGCGTCTTTAACCGCAATCTCAATCGATAGATCCTCGTTTTGCCAATAACGAGAGTTGGCCACTATTTCACGTGCTGAAATTGGCCATAAGCCTTTAAATCGAGTAATAAATACACTTTCGTTTCTTGAACTTTGGCTAATGCATTTAGCGGACTCTACATTGTCTAGCCAATGTGGAACCTGCTTAAAATCTTCAATAAAATAGATAAAGCCCGCTAAACTTGAATTAACCTTAGCCTGTGCCTTAATTTCAATGACATCGTGATATTGACTAGCACGATAAAAAACACTTAATTCACTATTTTGCTTCCAAATGTTCCATGACGATAAATCATTTGCTTGAACATTATTGTTTAACAGCAGCAGGGAAATTAGCAGACAGTAACTTAAGCGCCTTAAATAAGTAACTGAGAAAAATATAACGCTGAGATTAAAAGCTTGAGGCAACTAACTATTCCCTATCATAACGTATTGCTGGTATAAACTGTGTTTGTGCAATAACGTAATTAAGAAAACACTAGTTCATCGGTTTAATTATTTTTGATTGATTGGGTTGCCATACACCGGCACCGTTGTGCGCAAGATGATTCATGCCTTGATTTAATACTTTATTGCCAACAATCGTTGAATTTTCAGGATGACTAATTAAAAATCCTTGGATGTATTTAACCCCTAAAGACTTTAATAATTCTAGCTGTATACTATTCTCTATCCCTTCAGCGACTACTTTTAAATCAAGTTGATAGGCCATGTCGATGATTGATTTTAGTATTTTCTTATACTTAATACTACTAGTGGCTTCATTAATAAACATTTTATCAATTTTCAAAATATCGACAGGTAATGTTGCCAATATTGCTAATGAGCTAAAACCTGTACCAAAATCATCAATAGCAATAAAAACACCTTCTTGGCGAAGTTGCTCTAATTCTGTGATAATTTCATCTGATATATCAAGGAAGCAAGACTCGGTAATTTCAAGCATTAATGACGAAGGTGGTAGTCCGGTTTTTACCAGTGTATCCATAACCCACTGATAAATTGGACGATGCTTAAGTTGAATAACAGAAACATTAACAGAAATTTTGGTTTTTTTCATGCCGGCGTTATACCAAGCAAACATCTGACGACAGGCTTCATTTAATATCCAATCACCTAGTGGCAATATTTGATTAGACTCTTCTGCGATCGGTATAAACTCTGTCGGTGAAATAACACCTTCCACTGGGTGCTGCCATCGAACAAGTGCTTCAAAATAACTGATGACACAACCTTCAACATGAATAATAGGTTGGAAGGTTAAAAAGAAGCTGTGGTTAGATAAGGCTTGTCTCATCTCTTCCAATAAATAATGATAGCGCCTTAATTGGCTACCCATTTCAGGAGAGTAAATTCTATAAACGCCACGTCCATCTTTTTTAGCACGATACATTGCCACATCAGCTAATTGTACTAATGTATTAGGTTTGCTGGCACTCTCAGGGTACATAGCAATACCTATGCTAGCACTAATTTTAATCGTTTTATTACCTAAAGTGAATTCACGTTCTAGTTCTGATAAGACAAATTTTGCAATATTAATGGCACACTCTGAATTTTCTATATCAAAAAGAAAAATAGTAAACTCATCACCACCAAGTCTAGCTAAGTTTTTTTCGATACAGTTAATTGATTGGCTGAAATTTAGTTTATTACTGCGAACAAGTGAGTTTAGTCGCTCAGCAACTTGGATCAGTACTTCATCACCGAATGAATGGCCAAACGAGTCATTAACTTGTTTGAAGCCATCAAGGTCAATAAATAATAGCCCACTTTTTATTTCTTTACTCTGTGTTAACTGCTCTTCAATATGTTGCAGGAAAGTGTGGCGATTAGTTAACTTTGTTAATGCGTCACAAAAGGCACCTTGCTCAGTATCTGTTTTATATTGCTTTGCATATCGTGCTATATCTTCTAACGCATAGTTTAGATTAGCTAATACAGAATATTCTGGTTTGTATGAATGCTTTTCACCAAAGGTATGTGCTATGCCATCAGTAATAGCACAAATATCTTTTAATTTACTTTTTTGATAATTCAAAATTAAAAAGCCAGCGATAAAACCAATCACAAGTAGCGCTAGGGAAGGATAAAACACGGCTAATGCAATGTTAAATAAAATGAAATTTAATGGTGTTACTAACCAGTTATCATTCTTTTTTACTACTTTAATAACCAGCTTCTGCTCATTATCTCTAGCTAAGTTATCAATCAGTAAAATGTGACGTAAATAGCCACCAACATCAGTTAATTGTTGTTGAGGTAATTCATAAGCAATATCAGGTTGGCTGTGATGAAAAGACGCTACTTTTTGAGATAAAATTGACACAAAAAATATATAAACAATAGTGAAAAATAATATAGTCAAGAGCGTGGTTGTTTGCCAATATTTAGCGGTAGATTTATTCATACTTTAATATTCCGTCATCAGGAAGCCGCTACAATTAGTCATATTGCTTCTACAATACTACTGACTAATATTAACATTAGGTTACATTTTACTTTTGTTTTTTTACATGTAATCAACATGTTTATACATACGAGTAACTTAATTGGGTCGCCATCATATCCACACTTGTTTATTTTATCAAGCCGTTACGGGCTTTCAACTATAATATTATGGATGGGTAGCGTGGGGCCTAATAGGAAACGTTATACTAACTAGTGTAACTAATGCATACAATATAAATAACATATTAATAATAAAACTGAGTAACATAAATTTACTTTTTATGCCCAATGATAGCGTCAACGCTGTACTTAAAATTTATTTTCGGTTACCCTACGGCGAAATTTTATTGCGAGTTGTTAACACTTAAGTAGCGAAATACTCAAACGTTAATGGCTAAAAAGACAATATTAACCAATTAATTTAATTGCCAAAATAATTTAATTCAAGTGACACTTCGTATGTGCCACCACTGAACAAAGGAAAATACATGCCTGTTATTACGCTTCCCGATGGTAGTCAACGCACTTTTGAACAAGCTGTCTCTGTTATGGCTGTTGCCTTAGATATCGGTCCTGGTTTAGCAAAAGCCACCATCGCTGGTCGCATTAATGGTGAGTTAGTCGATGCTTGTGAATTAATTAAAGAAGATGCAGCGTTACAACTTATCACCAGTAAAGATGCGGAAGGTCTTGAGATCATTCGTCACTCGTGTGCGCATTTATTAGGCCATGCTATTAAGCAGCTATATCCAAATGTGAAAATGGCGATTGGCCCAACGATTGAGAATGGCTTTTATTACGATATTGACCTTGAAGAATCAATTAGTGAAGACGACTTAGCCAAAATTGAAAAACGTATGACAGAACTTGCTCGTACGGGATATGAAGTTGTTAAGAAAACAGGCACGTGGCAAGACGCTTACGATGCGTTTACTGAACGTGGTGAAACTTACAAATTACAAATTCTTGATGAAAACATCGAGAAAACAGATACGCCTGCTTTATATTACCATCAAGAATACATTGATATGTGTCGTGGCCCTCACGTACCTAGTATGCGTCATTGCCATCAGTTTAAGCTGATGAAAGTAGCTGGCGCTTATTGGCGTGGCAATTCAGACAACAAAATGTTGCAACGTATTTACGGCACAGCATGGGCGGACAAAAAACAATTAAAAGCCTATATCGTTCGTTTAGCAGAAGCTGAAAAGCGCGATCACCGTAAAATTGGTAAAACATTAGATTTATTCCATTGGCAAGAAGAAGCGCCAGGTATGGTGTTCTGGCATAACGATGGTTGGACAATTTATACTGAGTTAGAAAAATTTATTCGTGAAAAATTACATGAATATGATTACGACGAAGTTAAAGCGCCAATGATGATGGACAGAAGCCTCTGGGAAAAATCAGGTCATTGGGATAAATATGCTGATGGCATGTTCACCACTGAATCTGAAAAGCGTGAATACGCGATAAAACCAATGAATTGTCCGGGTCATGTACAGATATTCAATCAAGGTTTAAAGTCTTACCGCGATTTACCCTTACGTATTGCTGAGTTTGGCTGTTGTCATCGTAATGAGCCATCAGGTTCTTTACATGGCTTAATGCGTGTTCGTGGCTTTACGCAAGATGACGCCCATATTTTTTGTATGGAATCGCAAGTTCAAGCTGAAGTGAAAAAATGTATTGAAATGGTTTACGACGTATATGGTTCATTTGGTTTTGAAGATGTCGTTGTTAAATTGTCTACTCGTCCAGAAAATCGTATCGGTAGTGATGAAATTTGGGATAAAGCTGAAGCCGGTCTTGCGCAAGCATTAACCGACAGCAACATCAAATTTGAGTATTTACCGGGTGAAGGAGCATTTTATGGTCCTAAGATTGAATTTACTTTAATGGACTGTTTAGGTCGTGCTTGGCAATGTGGTACAGTGCAACTCGATTTTGCTTTACCAGAGCGTTTAGGCGCAACTTATGTTGGTGAAGACAACGAAAGATATATTCCTGTCATGATTCACCGAGCTATTTTAGGTTCACTTGAACGTTTTATCGGAATTTTAATTGAAGAGTTCACGGGGAAATTTCCAACGTGGTTATCTCCAATTCATGCAACTGTGATGAATATTACGGGTAAACAAGACGAATATTGTGAAAAAGTTGTAAAAAAACTAAAAGAAAGTGGATTTAGAGTAAAACTAGACTTGAGAAATGAGAAGATAGGCTTTAAAATCCGCGAGCATACTTTAAAGCGTGTTCCGTATTTGTTAGTCGTCGGTGATAAAGAAATGGAAACTGGCGAAATTGCAGTACGAACGCGAAGTGGTGAAGATTTAGGAACAATGTCGGTTGACGACTTTATTGCTAAATTATCTGATGAAGTGAAAACTCGTCGGTAAACACTTTGTAAAATGAACACGTATATTATTATTTTATCCAAGTAAGCTAATACTAGCGCTTACTTGGTAACAACGTTCTTTGGAGGAACATGGCTATTAAAGGTGGACAACGTGGCGGGCAAAAAGAGCCGGCTCATCGTTTAAATGAGTTAATCACAGGTATTCTAGGCAATGAAGTTCGTTTAATTAAATATGACGGCGAACCAGGTGGCATAGTTTCATTCGATGAAGCTATGGACCAAGCGGATGACGCAGGTGTAGATCTTGTAGAAATCAGCCCAACAGCAAAACCTCCTGTTTGTCGAGTTATGGATTACGGTAAGTTTATCTATGAGAAGGCTAAAGAGCAGAAAGAGCAACGTAAAAACCAGAAACAAATACAGGTTAAGGAAATTAAATTCCGACCTGGTACAGATGAAGGCGATTATCAGGTAAAGCTACGCAACCTGAAACGCTTTTTAGAAGGCGGCGACAAGGTCAAGGTAACATTACGTTTCCGTGGCCGTGAAATGGCCCACCAAGAGCTTGGTCTTGAAATTTTAACTCGTGTTAAAAACGATTTAGAAGAATTGACCGTAGTTGAGTTTTTCCCTCGTAGAGCGGAAGGGCGTCAAATGGTGATGGTTCTAGCCCCTAAAAAATAGATAATACCCGGTTTGCAAGTAGCTCAATGTTTTTCGAAATATTGAGCTCACCGCTATTATCTTTAAGCTGGTAAACAAGGCCTACAAGTAGAGTTCGACATCTTAGCTTAACCGCTAAGCACTGATGAGTTCTCGCCTAGTTTACTTTATATTTGGCATAACAATGCGGAGTTATTAACATGCCTAAAATGAAAACCAATAAAGGTGCTGCAAAGCGCTTTAAACAGACAGCCACAGGCTATAAATTTAAACAAGCCGGTCTTCGTCATATTTTGACTAAACGCCGTACTAAAGTTAAACGTCATCTTCGTGCGAAATGCATGATTTCGGCAGCTGACATTAAGTCAGTTAAAAAACTTTTACGTCACGGTTAATAGGAGAGATAGAAAATGGCAAGAGTAAAACGTGGTGTACAAGCGCGTGCACGTCACAAGAAGGTTCTAAAGCAAGCTAAAGGTTACTACGGTGCTCGTAGTCGCGTTTATCGTGTTGCTTACCAAGCTGTAACTAAAGCTGGTCAATACGCATACCGTGACCGTCGTCAACGTAAGCGTCAATTCCGTCAACTTTGGATTGCTCGTATTAACGCAGCAGCTCGTCAAAATGGTTTATCTTACAGCCGTTTCATTAATGGTCTTAAAAAGGCTTCTATTGAAATCGATCGTAAGATCCTAGCTGACATTGCAGTATACGACAAAGCAGCTTTCACATTCTTAGTTGAAAAAGCGCAAGCTTCTTTAGCATAGTTTGAGATATTAGCTTTGAGAAAAGGACGCCCTAGGCGTCCTTTTCTTTTTTTAATCTTTAAAAAATTGACTAAAAAGTCAAGAAAGTTAAGAAAGTTGAATCGTTAATTAAGCAAGTTGATTACAATATCAAACTGAGCAATAAACTAGCCTAATGGGTATAATATCAATCTCACTAATTATCTGATCATTTTTACTGGTTAAAACAACCAACTACTGTGTTATTTATTTAATAATTAGAACAACTAGTTATTAAAATAAATGCCTTATATTTGGTCATTTTCCCTGCGTATAAAGTAGCCACCTAATTAATGAAATTGGTATCAGTTTGTTTAATTAAAAGTTCATGTTCAATTATAGGAAGTAAAGGTCTTATTATGAGTCTTGCTGATCAAATTTTAGCGGTAAATAATGATTTACCTATTCGCACTGATGTTGCTGTTCATAGCGGTAAAGTTCGTTCTGTTTATTGGTTAACTGAAATCGATAGTCGTCGCTTAATTCAAGAAAAAAATTATGATGTGGCACAAGATACCCCATTAGCGATTATGGTGATCAGTGATCGTATCTCAGCCTTTGATTGTATTTGGCGCGGCGAAGGTGGTATGAAAGGTGTTCCTGGTAAAGGCGCAGCATTAAATGCCATTTCTAATCATTGGTTTAAGTTATTTAAAGAACAAGGCTTAGCTGATAGCCACATTCTTGACATACCGCACCCGTTTGTTTGGATTGTGCAAAAAGCTAAACCTGTAATGATTGAAGCCATATGTCGACAATATATTACCGGTTCAATGTGGCGTTCGTATGCTAAAGGTGAGCGTGAATTCTGTGGTATAGAACTAACCGACGGCCTTGAAAAAGACAGTAAGTTGCCGCAATTGCTACAAACACCATCAACTAAAGGTGTTTTACAAGGCATACCTGGTGTGCCTGCAGTAGATGATGTCAATGTAACTCGACAAAATATTGAAGATAATTTCGCCGACTTTAACTTTAAGTCAGTAGGTGATATCGCTCTGTATGAAAAGTTATTAACCGAAGGTTTTGATGTTATTTCAGATGCATTAGCAAAACTTGATCAAATCTTTGTCGATACCAAATTTGAGTTTGGCTATGTTAAAGACCGTAACGGCCATGACAAGCTTATTTATATGGATGAAGTAGGCACACCTGATTCATCACGTATTTGGGACGGCGAGCAGTATCGCGCCGGTAAAATTGTGGAAAACTCTAAAGAGGGCTTTCGTCAATTATTACTTAAGCACTTCCCAGACCCTGATATTCTTCTAAACAAAGACCGCATGACTGAACGTGAAGCACTTGCCCGTGACAATGAGTTACCCGCAGAGGTATTAATGGCAGTTTCAGCAACCTATATCGCGATTGCTGAAAAAATAACCAATAAAAAAATAGTGTTATCGACCAATCCTAAACAAGAAATTATCGATATTTTACGTAATGAATATCAACTAATTGATTAACGTTTAGCTTTAGCTTTACATAGCCTCGCAATAGCGGGGCTTTTTTATGCTCAGGACGAGCGGTATGCTGCGATCACATTACTGTTCCTAGCCATCTTGGTAATAGCTCCGGTATTAGGCTAATCACTTAACTTTTTTTAAAAGCATAGCTTCATGGCATCTGCACATTGATGTGCAAAATAGCGATAATTAGTAGTTATATTTTTCGCCTTTGCCTTTGCCTTTGCCAATGTCAAGGTGAAAGCGTTCGTCTTTAAATCACATTTAATCGCCACCTATATTTAATTGTTCGTTTTTGATGCAAAGATAAGCGCTTGCACCAAAATTGCTCCTTTATCTTTCTTTATTGCACTGTTCTGGTGCGCTTTAATTTTAATTACCTTGCTTATATAGTCTAATCTTATGTATTTAAAGTGTTTTTTATTTTGGGTACAAATGGTGCTTAGTATTGTTGAAATAATAAGATTCAAACTCAAATTGACCGTGAATGCACTAAAGGTGAGCGAATGAAATTAGTAACAGCAATTATTAAACCCTTCAAAATGGATGATGTCCGTGAAGCGTTAAGTGAAATTGGTATCGACGGCATGACCGTTACAGAAGTGAAGGGTTTTGGCCGTCAAAAAGGCCATACCGAACTTTATCGTGGCGCAGAATATTCAGTCGATTTCCTCCCTAAAATAAAATTTGAAATTGCGGTTAAGGATGACTTTGTTGAACGGGTTGTTGACACTATTGTTAGCTCTGCTCAAACGGGAAAAATAGGAGACGGCAAAATATTTGTCACCAATATTGAGAACATCACCCGTATTCGTACCGGTGAAGTAGATGATGACGCTATTTAATCAAGCTTTATCGAGCAATAAAAATAAAATTGGCTGTTCAGTATAAAGCCTAAAAAGATTTAAATAGTGGATGTAAAAATGAATAAAATAATTATCACACTTTTCGCTTTAACTTTTTCTCTACCAAGTTTTGCTCAAGAAGCAAGCCTTAATGGTGCCAATACCGCGTGGATATTAACAGCCACAGCACTGGTATTATTGATGACCTTACCGGGCCTAGCTTTGTTTTATGGCGGCCTAGTGCGTCGAAAAAATATTCTGTCAATTTTGATGCAATGTTTTGCCATTGCTGGCGTTTCATCCATTTTATGGTTTATTGTCGGTTACAGTTTAGCCTTTGGCGAAGGTAATGCATGGATTGGCGACTTTAGTAAAGTGCTGATGGTTGGCATGACCAAAGAAACCCTTGCCGGGGATATTCCTGAAAGCCTATTTATGCTGTTTCAAATGACCTTTGCAGTGATCACACCAGCGCTAATTATTGGTGCTTACGCTGAAAGAATGAAGTTTTCTGCGGTATTGCTGTTTTCAGGGTTATGGTTGTTAGTGGTTTATGCACCGGTTACTCATTGGGTTTGGGGTGGTGGCTGGCTTGCACAAATGGGCGTTTACGATTTTGCCGGTGGTATTGTTGTTCATATTACTGCTGGTGTTGCCGCACTTGTGGCCGCGTTAGTGTTAGGGCCTCGTCACGGTTTTCCAAAAACGCCGATGTTGCCGCATAACCTAACAATGACAGTGACAGGCGCCGGTATGTTGTGGGTTGGTTGGTTTGGTTTTAATGGTGGTAGTGCGCTAGCGGCGAATGGTGATGCAGCAATGGCCATGTTAGTCACGCATTTATCTGCTTCAGCTGGGGCGCTTACTTGGGCGGCTATCGAGTGGAAAAAGTTTGGTAAAGCCAGTGTACTGGGCGCCGTAACCGGTATGGTTGCAGGCTTAGGTACGATTACACCCGCATCAGGTTTTGTTGGACCAGGCGGTGCATTAATTATTGGTGTTTCAGCGGGTATTGTTTGCTTTTATTCTACGGTTTACATTAAACATAAACTGAAAATTGATGACTCTTTAGATGTGTTTCCTGTGCATGGTATTGGCGGTATTTTAGGTACGTTACTTGCGGGTATTTTTGCCTCAACTGAGCTAGGAGCCTTTAGTGGTTTTGGTTACGCTGAAGGTATTAGTACCATGATAGGACAGGTAACCGTACAGCTAATTGGTATTGGTGCGACTATTATTTATACCGCGATTGTCTCTTACCTATTATTTAAACTAGTGGCGTTAATGACCAAGGGATTACGTGTGTCGAAAGAGCAAGAAATCACCGGGTTAGATATAACTGAACATGACGAAGTGGGTTATAACCTTTAAGCACTCATTATTTAATCTCTCATAGGAAAAGGCTGTAACAAGCCTTTTCCTAATATCCCCACCGAGTTTATCTTTAATTCCAAACGCCATTATGGTTAAAATCAGTTACTTTTATAAAAGTAAAAGTTAAATAGCACTTTTTTTCTTGAAAAACGTAGATTTACCCTACTTTATCGACGATTTTTTGTGTAAAATTATCCATCATTTTATTAATCGAAAAAGTCTAGCTAAAGGCCAATATTAGGCCGATGTTAATGCCCTATATTTTTATACTAAAAAACTATCGGCGCTTTAAACACGCTTTAGAGGAACTCATGAATTTAGACGATATTATATTGCAGGCAGAACAAGCCATTGCTGCGGCGACTGACCCTGCAGAACTTGACCAAGTTCGCGTTAACTTCTTAGGAAAGAAAGGTTTGTTCACTGAACAAATGAAAGGCCTAAGTAAGTTGTCAAAAGAAGAGAAGCCCAAAGCGGGTCAAGTGATTAACATCGCTAAACAGCAAGTCCAAAAGTTGTTAACTGAACGTGGTGAATTACTACGTGCCCAAGTTATTAAGCAACAACTTGCTGCGGAATCTATTGACGTAACCTTGCCAGGTCGTGGTGATGAGTTAGGCGGTTTACACCCAGTTACTCGCACAATCGAACGTATTGAGAGTTTTTTTGGTGATTTAGGCTTTTCAGTAAAGCAAGGACCTGAGGTTGAAGACGACTTTCATAACTTTGATGCCTTAAATATCCCTGAGCATCATCCTGCTCGCCAAGACCACGATACTTTCTACTTTAACCCTAAGTTAGTCTTGCGTACTCAAACCTCTGGCGTGCAAATTCGCACCATGGAAAAAGAACAACCGCCATTGCGAATTATCTCACCCGGTAAAGTTTATCGTAATGATTATGACCAAACCCATACACCTATGTTTCATCAAGTAGAAGGGCTAATGGTTGATAAAGATGTCAGTTTTACGCATTTAAAAGGTGTTTTACATGACTTTTTACATCACTTTTTTGAAGAAGAAGTAGAAATTCGCTTCCGCCCGTCATATTTTCCCTTTACTGAGCCTTCTGCAGAAGTAGATATCATGGGTAAAAATGGCAAATGGCTAGAAGTATTAGGCTGTGGCATGGTGCATCCAAATGTACTGCGCAGTGTTGGCATTGATCCTGAAGTTTATACCGGTTTTGCCTTTGGTATGGGGGTTGAACGTTTAACCATGTTACGTTACGGCGTAAATGACTTACGTTCATTCTTTGAAAATGATCTTCGCTTCTTAAAACAGTTCAAGTAGGAAAGCCATATAATGAAATTTAGTGAATCTTGGTTACGTGAGTGGGTAAATCCTGCTATATCTTCAGATGAATTAGCACATCAAATTACCATGGCTGGCCTTGAAGTTGACGCCGTCGAGCCTGTTGCCGGTGAGTTTAATGGCGTGTTGATTGGTGAAGTGGTTGAATGTGGCCCGCATCCTGATGCTGATAAACTGCAAGTAACAAAAATTAATTTAGGACCTGATTACAATGATGGCGAGCTCGCTGATATTGTTTGTGGTGCTAAAAACTGTCGTTTAGGCTTAAAAGTTGCTGTTGCCACCGTTGGTGCTGTTTTACCGGGTAACTTTAAAATTAAAAAAGCCAAACTGCGTGGCGTAGCATCAAACGGTATGCTGTGTAGTGAGTCAGAAATAGGTTTATCTGACAGTGCTGACGGCATCATGGAGCTAGCAAGTGATGCACCGATCGGTATGTGCGTGCGCGAATACCTTGATCTTAATGATGTAACCATAGATGTTGACTTAACCGCGAACCGTGGTGATTGTCTTGGCTTAAAAGGTCTTGCACGCGAAGTAGGCGTATTAAATAGCTTAAGCGTTACTGAGCCAAACATTACAGCCGTTAAGTCAACCATTGACGATACCGTTGCAATTACCTTGTCAGCTGAAAAAGCTTGTCCGCGCTATTTAGGGCGAGTCATTAAAAATATTAACATTAAGGCCCAAACGCCTTTATGGATGGTGGAAAAACTTCGTCGTTGTGGCACACGTGCAATTGACCCTGTGGTTGACGTAACTAACTACGTCTTACTAGAGCAAGGCCATCCGATGCATGCTTTTGACTTATCAGCAATCGAGGGTGGTATAAACGTACGTTACGCCAATGACGGCGAGAAGTTAACCCTGTTAGATGGTAATGAAGTTAGCCTATCACCACAAACACTCGTCATTGCAGATCAAGAAAAAGCACTCGCTATGGCGGGTATTTTTGGTGGTTTAGCTTCAGGTGTTACGAGTGAATCAACAGACATTTTTCTAGAAAGTGCCTTCTTTGCCCCTTTAGCTATTTTAGGTAAAGCCCGTCAATATGGTTTACATACTGACGCGTCACATCGTTATGAACGTGGTATTGACCCTGAACTACAGCGCGATGCTATGGAACGTGCGACCAAGCTTTTACTTGATATTGTTGGTGGTGAAGCAGGTCCAATCGTTGAAGCGGCATCACAAGAACATATTCCTGCCGAGCGAACAGTAATACTTCGTCGGACAAAACTTGATAGTCGTATTGGTCATCACATTGATGATACCAAGGTTAGCGAAATATTAACGCGCCTAGGCTTTACTGTCGCAGAAAAGGGTACAGAGCAAGATAAAGTTTGGACGGTTGTTGTACCCGCATATCGTTTTGATATCAGCATTGAAGTTGACCTAATTGAAGAAGTAGCCCGCATTTTTGGTTACAACAATATTCCTAATGTTTCGCCAAAAGCCACCTTAGCAATGCGCGAGCAAAAAGAAGCTAAGTTAGCTTTAAGCAAATTACGTCATGTTTTAGTTAACCGTGGTTACCAAGAAGCGATTACTTATAGTTTTGTTGATCCAAAGGTACAAGCGCAGCTTCATCCTAGTCAGGCCACCATGACCTTACCACATCCTATTTCATCTGAAATGTCAGAAATGCGGGTGAGTTTATGGACAGGATTATTGCAATCAGTTGTCTATAACCAAAATCGTCAACAACACCGTGTGCGTTTATTTGAAACAGGTTTACGTTTTATTCCTGATGAAAGTGTTGAAAATGGTGTGCGCCAAGAGAATATGATCGCCGGTGTGCTGAGCGGTCAACGCAGCGAAGAACATTGGGATATTGAAAAAGCAGCAACAGATTTTTACGATATTAAATCTGACGTTGAAGCGTTACTGGGCTTAACAAGCAACGAAAGTGCATTTGTGTTTTCAAAGGCTGAAGTAGACGCTTTACACCCAGGACAAACTGCCGCTATTCACAAAGATGGTGTGCTGGTTGGACATGTTGGAGCCTTACATCCTGAATTAGAAAGGAAATTAGGCCTTAACGGTCGGACATTAGTTTTTGAACTTTTATTGTCTGAAATTTGTACACAGAATATACCGCAATCGCGCGACATATCTCGCTTTCCGGCCAATAGGCGCGATATTTCTGTAGTGATTGAAGAGCAAGTTAGTGCAAATAAAGTACTACAACTTATTGAAAAGGTTGGCGGAAATTATTTAGTTGATCTAAACTTGTTCGATGTATACCGAGGTAATGGTATTGACTCTGGTTTTAAGAGCTTAGCAATAGCAATGATATTGCAAGACAATAATAAAACCTTAGAAGAAAAGGATATCACTGACGTGGTTAACCGTGTGGTTGACACCTTGAAAATTGAACTAAATGCATCTCTGAGGGATTGAATAATGGCGCTAACAAAAGCAGAAGTAGCAGAACATTTATTTGAAAAAGTTGGGCTGAGTAAGCGCGACGCAAAAGATATGGTTGAAGTGTTTTTCGAAGAAGTTCGTGAAACACTAGAAGCAGGCGAACAAGTGAAATTGTCTGGTTTTGGGAACTTTGACCTTAGAGTGAAAAGTGAACGTCCTGGACGTAACCCTAAAACGGGTGAAGATATTCCAATTTTAGCACGTAAAGTGGTGACGTTCCGCCCAGGTCAAAAACTTAAAAGTCGTGTTGAAAACGGTAACGGCGAATAAGTTAGCAAGTCAGCTTTGCATTAGTATCGTATAAAATGTTGTATAAAAAAGGTTGCTTTGGCAACCTTTTTTATTGTGAAAAAAATAGCAATTCTTTTAAATAGGGCTTTAAATAAGCGTATTTTTCTTGGTTTTAAAAGTACGTTTAATAGTGAGTAGCATTAATTCTTTCAATAATAATGCACCAATCGCCAGCGTTGCACCGGTAGCAATAGCATTTAACTCAAGTGGAATAGCCATGGAAAAATGCTCAGCAGTACCACGAGCAATTTCTTGATCTAAATGCCAGATGAACTGATAAACGCTCTGGAGATAATCTGCTTGGGTAATTTGCGTTAAATGACTTGCTAGATATTCAACACGAACTGACAACCGCTCAATGAGCTCACCTGTGCTGATAATAGACGCTTCAGTATTGTCTTTGTAACGTGTGATCATGGTGATTAAACTGCCATCAAAGTGTTGCTGAGCGATGTTTTCAAATTGGTTTAATTGCGCGCTAGCTTCAGCTAATTGGCCAGCGAGTCGCTGTTGATATTGCTGCATAAACTCAGGCAGTTGCACGCCTAATATAAAAGTAAGCGTGAAAAAACAACGATCAATAACATTGTTAATTAAGGCAAACATAATGGCTAGTTACCCTGTTAGTAGAATAGCCTCACGTTAGCACAACTACTGACAAAGTTCATCGGCAATAAAATGTTAATTCAAACGTCAGGTTTTTCAGATATTCGTACAGAATCGATGTTAATATACTGACCATCAAAACAGTTGCTTTTGGCTGAAATTCAATTGGAAATTACTAGCGATTATGCGCAGATCCTCTCATCAACCCGATCATGAAGTCACCACCTTTAATTGGCGTGTTGTTAAACTTTTACTACCTTATTTATTTGAATTTAAAGCACGTATCTTTTTAGCCTTAGCCTGCTTAGTGCTAACAAAAGTTGCCAGTGTTTATTTGCCTTTTATTCTTAAAGATATTGTTGATATTTTAGATAACCAAGAAGAAAATCGGGTTTATTTAGTCCCCTTTGCGCTAGTGGGTGCTTATGGATTGGTCAGACTAACTACGGTTATATTTGCAGAAATTCGCGATACTTTATTTGGCCGAGTAACTGAGCGGGCGATCCGCAGAATTGGCTTAAAAGTTTTTCAGCACCTACATAAGTTAGATTTAGACTTTCATTTAAATCGCCAAACCGGTGGATTATCGCGTGATATTGACCGTGGTACCTCAGGTATTAATTTTTTAATGCGCTTTATGGTTTTTAATATTATCCCGACCTTAATTGAAATTATCATGGTGGTGGGTATTTTGTTCTTCAATTATGGCATTTGGTTTGCGCTAATTACCCTATCTTCTATTGTGTTCTATGTGGTGTATTCTGTTTATGCGACAGATTGGCGCACACGTTTTATACGCGAAGCCAACAAGGCAGACTCATCAAGTAACACCCGTGCTATCGACAGTTTACTTAATTATGAAACGGTAAAATACTTTACCAATGAAGATTTTGAAGCAAAAGCATATGACAGCCAATTAGCGACTTGGGAGCAGGCGAAAATGAAGAATCGCTTATCTTTATTTGCCTTAAACGGTGGCCAAGCCCTTATTATATCTTTTTCGATGACCGCTATGTTGGCATTAGCAGCATACGAAGTTACTTATGGAAAAATGACTTTAGGTGATTTTGTGCTGATCAACGCTTTCATGATGCAACTTTTTATCCCGTTGAATTTTTTAGGCTTTGTTTATCGTGAAATTAGAGGCTCATTGGCCAACATTGAGCATATGTTTGACCTGATGCTAAAGAAACCGAAAGTAGAAGACAATGACGATGCGGACACTTTGGCCCTATCTGATGCAGAAATTAAATTTACAGATGTATCGTTTGCCTATGATATAAAGCGACCCATCATCAAAAATATATCATTTACTATCAAGTCAGGACAAAAAGTGGCGGTCGTTGGTGAAAGTGGCTCAGGAAAATCTACCTTAGTTAAGTTACTGTTTAGGTTTTACGATTGTGACAGTGGCAAAATAACCATTGATGGGCAAAATATACGTCAAGTAACTCAGCACTCGCTGAGAAAAAATATTGGTATTGTGCCACAAGATACCGTGTTATTTAACGATACACTTTTTGCCAATGTTAATTATGGTGCACCTGAAGCTAATGAAGAAATGGTTCATAAGGCTTTTAAGCTGGCGCATTTATCTGACTTTGTTAGCAGATTACCCGATGGCGCAAAATCTATGGTAGGAGAGCGCGGCTTAAAACTCTCAGGTGGTGAAAAACAACGTGTTGCTATTGCCCGTACTATCTTGAAAAACCCTCGTATTTTGGTGTTTGACGAAGCAACTTCCTCACTTGATAGTCAATCAGAACAAGCAATACTCAGCGCCATTAAAGAAGTTGCCGAACATAGAACTAGTTTGGTGATCGCCCATCGACTATCCACGATAGTGGACGCGGATAATATTATTGTTATGCAACAAGGTGAGATTGTTGAGCAGGGTACACATCAAGGTTTATTGGTTAAAAAAGGCCATTACCACAAAATGTGGCAACTGCAACAAAGTGATAACAGCTAATAACCTAGCGGTTGCTGAGCACCAGTAATAGCAGGTTAGTAAGTCAATACCAGTAGCCAATACCAGTAAGCCAACACCCATATGTAAATAAGTAGAATATTGAGTAAGTTGTTATGAGCACAAGAGATGAAGTTGACCAAACCAAACAATGGCTAGAGCAAGTAATTATTGGGCTCAATTTTTGTCCATTCGCAAAAAAAGAGTTTGTTAATCAAACTATTCATTATTTTACTAGCGATAAAGAACAGCTAAAGTCAGCGCTAGTTGAATTTTTATCGCAATGTCACTACTTGCATGACAATCCTGAAATAGAAACGAGTTTATTAATCTATAATCAAGGTTTTAGAGACTTTAATCGCTTTTTAGACTTGGTTGATTATGCCAATGACATTATTGTTGATCATAGTTTTGAAGGCATATTCCAAGTGGCTACCTTTCACCCTGAATATTGCTTTGCTGACGCTGATTATGACGATGCGGGCAATTTCACCAATCGTTCTCCCTATCCCACCTTACATTTAATTCGTGAACACAGCATGGAAAAAGTGCTTAGTGTCTATAAAAACCCTGAGAGCATTCCAGATAATAATATCGCTTTAGCCAAGAAGAAAGGCGCTCACTATTTTAAAACCTTGTTGATGAATATCAAAAACAATGCTTAGCCTTTTATAAGGTTAAACACTGTTATCAGCAAGTCAGTTTCAAGGCATCAATATCGCCGGTAAGTTGGTATTTATGCCGTCAAGTTAACGGGTTTACCCTATAACCTTGGTAAACTGGATAGGCTGAATGTTAATAACTTTTCTCTGCTTATTCACAGGCAGTGGTGAATTACGATATACTGGTAGCAATTAAGACAAGCGTCACTGATACGCTTACTCATTAGGTAATATTTTTGTGGAAAAACTTCCGGTTGAAAACGTTGGTGGTAGTGTCGAAGAAGCTGTAAAAGGTGAATATAGCCTTGATGTAGCGACTATATTGAAAGAAGGCTGGCAAATAACCTTAAAATCGCGCATGGCGATTAATTTGGGACTGTTTACCTGTTTGATGATTGGCATGTTGGTTTCATTGTTAGTGAGCAGCCAGTTGGGTGGCATTGAAGTGGCCATTCAAGATCAAAGATCAGCGACTTTACTTAATATTATCGTTACTTTAGTGGTTTATCCTTTTATCGTTGGTGTTGAAATGATGGGTATTTTCCATTCAGTTGGCTTAAAAACCAGACCAAAATTGGTTTTTGGCTTTTTAAAGCGAGGCAGCTGGGTTGCTGTTAGTGCCTTATTAACCTCAACTTTGGTTACCATAGGTTTAACATTATTTTACTTGCCTGGCATATTTTTGGCGGTAGCCTTGTCACTCGCATTGCCTTTGGTGGTAGAAAAAAAAATGTCACCTATAAAAGCCATTTCAATAAGCATTCAAGCTACGCGTTTTCAATGGTTCAAAATTTTCGCTATTTATCTGATACTGGCTTTGGCTGTACTGATATCCGCTTTACCTGTTGTAATGTCCGGTGAATCTGAATTTAGCTTTATCGCTATCGCATTTTTCTTATTTTGTTTAGCTTACATAGTGCCGTTGTTTTATAACGTAAAGGGAATTTTATACCGAGAAATATTTGGTTTACAGATGGAAATAGCCGCTGATCAAACCAAGACCATAAATGACACCTTTTCGGCCTGATTTACCGTATGTTTTTAGTAAATGAGACTAAAGATAATTGTATGAGGAGCTATTAGCTTGACGATATTTAATAAGCAAAATCTCTTAGGTTTTATTTTTTTAGTTTTGCTAAGTATGGGTTTAATCGCACCTTTTACCTTCTTACCTTTGCCTGAAAGTATGCCGACTGAAGAGCCAGTGTCGGTAATACCGAAAACGAAAGCGGTTAAGAAGGTCATTAAAATAGTTGAGCAACCGTTACACACGGTCACTTTACCCGACTTTGCTAAAATTCGTGATGTAAAAGAGAAGAAACGTCGTTTTTTTGCTTTTATTAAACCCGCAGTACAGGCTGAAAATAAAAAAATACTGATCTTGCGTGCTGAAGTGGCGCGCTTAATTGCGCAATTAAGCTTAGAACAGCCCTTTAGTGCGGAAGAACACACGTTAGTAAGCAGTTTGAGCAAAAAATATAAAGTCAGTGAAAAGTTTTCTCTGTTAAGACAATTATATGAATTACAGCTTAAAATTGACATTATTCCATTAGCCCTTGTTTTAGTGCAAGCGGCCAATGAATCTGCTTGGGGAACCTCTCGTTTTGCTCGAATAGGCTTAAACTTTTTTGGTGTGTGGTGTTATAGGGAAGGTTGCGGCATGGTGCCAGGTAGCCGTAATACCGGCGCTAAGCATGAAGTCGCCGCTTATAGCTCTATTAGTTTAGGTGTCGCACGTTATTTGCATAATATTAATACTAACGGTGCCTATACGGTATTTAGATCGATTAGAGGCCAATTACGCGATCAAAACCAACCGCTAGCGCCAGAAATTCTTGCAACAGGATTAATGCGTTATTCTGAACGTGGCATAGATTATGTGTTGGAATTAACTGATATGATCCGCCATAATCGACATTACTTCGCGCTATATAATAAATAAGCGCTATGTAAATGTGCTATTCCTAATTTAGGTATAAAAATAGATTTATAAATAAATTCAAATATCATGTCGGTTAAAAAATTTTCGCTTGAATTGCTTTGAAAAAGTAGTACTTCCTCAGTTTTTTATCAGCAAAAGTAATCACCTCTAACTTAATAATAGCCTTATTATTATGCTATCACAGGTAACCGTTTTACATTATTTACCTTAAGGACATTATCGTCATATACTTTTGGCTAAAAGCTGTTAAAACTTCAGCGCATAATCTAGTTTAAGTTATTAAACAAGAAAAGTTGAACTAGGCGTTTAATGACCCAATTCAACTTTATGCTAGTGATGTTAGCTGATATTAATCTACATCAAGTGGTGAAATGTAACCATCGGGTTTTAATGCTAATACATCACAATTTAGCCTATCAATAACATGCTCTGCGGTGTTACCAATTAGCGCTGCCGATAAACCGGTACGGCCAATAGTACCAAGAATGACTAATTCTGCATCTAATTCAGCGGCTATGCTTTGAATGATATCTTCTGGTAAACCCTCTTTAATATGGGTGTTTTCTGGCGCAATATTAAAGGCAGTTGCATGTGCTAACATCGCTTTTTGATGATGTTTTAACATCGAGCGATTATAATCACTGGCATTAAACTCTGGGATTTCTATGGCGATATTTACTGGCGTCCCCGGGAATGAGTTAACTAGGTGTAAATTAGCTTTCATGACTTGGGTCAGCTGTTTAGCTTCTGCAGTGATTTTGTTATTAAGTGCTTTATGTTCTTCCTCTTCACTACCAATGTTTAACGCCGCAAGAATATTACCGTTATCAGGCCACAAATGCTCTTTCACGAGTAAAACAGGGCAAGGACATTTGCGCAGAATATGCCAATCGGTAGGCGTAAATATGACAGATTTGAATTTGTCGTGTTGATGAGTCCCTTTAATGACAATGTCATAACCATTATCGAGTACTTGAGCAATAATTTGCTCAAAGGGACGGTTATGCCATATAACCCGACAATCGATAGAAATTCCGCTTAAATCAAGATCAGCGAGTAAAGACTCTAGCCATTGAGTGCGATCATTAATAACTGATTGGCGCATGGCTTCACGCTCATCACTTGACAGCATGGTGGTCATTTCATAAGAAAAATCATAGATGGTCAAAAATGCGGTAATGCTAGCGCCTGTTTTACGCGCTAATTCTATCGCTCGATTTACCGCTTTCTGCTCTTCTGTTGTTGGGTCAACAATCGCGAGTATTTTTTGATACTTTTCCATGGCTAATTCCTTTATCAATTGTCTACTAGTGTTATAACAATAGTCTACTTTGAGGCAATAATAGTTGTCTTAAATCAAATTATTATGCTATCGGTGATAAATAATATTTCACGCTAAGCATAGCGTGAAATACCTTAATAAGGCAATGTAGAAAAGCAGGTGTTAGCGTGACATTAAAGTGCGGCGCATG
Organism: Colwellia sp. MB3u-45; assembly: GCF_014077005.1. Lineage (GTDB taxonomy): Bacteria > Pseudomonadota > Gammaproteobacteria > Enterobacterales > Alteromonadaceae > Cognaticolwellia. The sequence goes on from NZ_JACGVC010000044.1 coordinate 674,187, forward strand.
CGTTTAATTTGTCGAAACTTAAAATAGTAATGAGTTTACCATCAACGGCAATTAAACCATTTTTATGAAAGCGGTTAAGCAAACGGCTGATGGTTTCAACCGTTAAACCAATATAGTTACCAATATCACTGCGGGTCATAGATAAACGAAACTCAGATGGAGATAAACCACGGGCATGGTAACGAATACTTAAGGTACTGATAAATGTTGCTAGTCGTTGCTCGGCATTTTTACGATTAAGTAATGTTAGCATTTCTTGATCTTCACGGATCTCAGTACTCATCATACGTAAAATTTGTTTTTTTAATTTTGGCATGCTGTTCGATAAATTATCGAGCGTATTGTAAGGGATCTCACAAACCATTGAGGTTTCTAGCGCTTTAGCGAAACTTGGATGTTGAGCATTGGCAATAGCATCAAAGCCAAGCAAATCACCCGCTAAATGAAAACCAGTAATTTGTTCTTCACCGTGTTTACTAATGGTGTAGGTTTTAAATGTGCCCGAACGTATGGCGTAAAGCGCATGCATGGGTTGACCGTCGTTAAATATTTGCTCACCTTTATGGATCGGCAGCTTACGGTCGATAATATTATCTAACGTTTCTAACTCTTTATCATTGAGAGAAAAGGGTAAGCATAATTCACTAAGACTACAGTTTTGGCAGTGAATATGTTGATGAATAGTGCATGATTTATAACTCATAATATCCTTTAAAATTTTTCATGATGTACGCATGAATTTTTCCATGATTTTTTATATATATAATGTCCATATCAGGCACTTTATATATATAAAATAAGTATAGTATAGATGCCGTATGAAATCACTAAGCTGGCTGCTATCTTTCTAAATAGTGTATGACTCAATAATGATTTAATACTTATGGTGCCTAGTGATACTGAAAGTAAGGCAGGCAAGGTGCCTAGTCCAAAGAAAAACATGATCAAGGCACCATCAAGGGCATCGGCACTAGCCAATGCCCAAGTTAGTGTAGAATATACCAAGCCACAAGGTAACCAGCCCCATAGTGCGCCTAAAGCGAAAGCACTTTGTACGTTTTTAATGGGAATAAATTTTTTAGTCTGTGGTGCTATGTAACGCCAAATATTTTTACCTAAATGTTCGACGCGGCTTAACCACATAAACCACTGGCCTAAATACAAACCTAATAAGATAAGAAAAACACCCGCAATAGTTTTTAACAACGAAACAGGTAATCCGATATTTTTGGTCGCCATTGAGCTGGTGAATGCGACAAGAGCGCCAATAAGACTATAAGAGGCGATACGACCAAAGTTATAGGCCAATATAATGGCGTATTTTTTATGCCGAGAGGTATCAGAAATCGCCGTCGTCAGCATGGTGCTAATACCACCACACATCACTATACAATGGCCGGAGCCTAATAATCCGATGATAAATGCGGAGAAAAAATCAAGGCTCATAAACTATTTTTTGACCTGTGCGTCTGCTTGCTCTTGTGAGGTATTTGTTTTGTCTATCTGTGGTGTTATTGGCGTAGCATTATTGCTTTGATGAATGCTTTTTTTATCATGATCATCTTCAAATAAAATACTCATGCCTTGCTTTTCTAAATCATCAAATTGCTCAGTTTTTACCGCCCAAAAAAAGAGATAAATACCAATAGCGGTAAGTAAAATAGCAATGGGAATTAATACGTATATCACACTCATTTTTTTAATAACCTTAAAGAATTACTTACCACTAGTATTGAACTGGCCGACATGCCAATGACTGCCATATATGGCGCTATATAGCCCATAACCGCTAATGGCAATACAATGGCATTATAACTAAAAGCCCAAAGGTAATTTTGCTTTATAATTCGCGCAGTATTTAACGATACCTGTCGCAGTGTTTGCACACCTTTGAGTTTATTGTTCAGTAATATCACATCCGCACCACTTTTAGCAATATCAGTGCCACTGCCCATGGCAATGGACAAATGCGCCGCGCCCAATACTGGGGTATCGTTTACGCCATCACCTATCATAGCTACAGCATGCGAGGCTTGCTGTAGTTTAATCGCGTTGACTTTGTCTTGTGCAGACAAATCTGCTTGTACGCTATTAAGGTGCAGCTTTGCTTGTAATTTATCACAGCCTTGTTGATGATCACCCGATAACATGACAGTTTTAATGTTTTCATGATGTAAAAAATTAATTAATGCCTTGGCATCTTCACGCAGACCATCATGTAAATAAAATTCAGCAACTAAGTTATCATCTTGCATTAATACGCACTGCGCACTGTGCGCACTGTTGTCATTATTACTGAGCAGCCATGAGTTTTTACCAATTCTGTAATGCTGATTATTAACCTCACCAGAAATACCAGCACCTGGCGCAACCACCACTTGAGTTGCTGTTTGGCTAAAATCACGAAACTGGCTAAAGGCTTTTGCTAGGGGGTGAGCAGAGTGTGCCTCTAACGCCGCCGCAATAGCCAACACTTGTTGTTGCCCATCTGGAGTGTTTTTATCTGCAAATGCGCCATAAGTTTTGACTTCTGTAATGGTAAATTCACCCGTCGTTAAGGTGCCGGTTTTATCAAAAGCCATCACCTCAATTTCAGGCATAGTTTCTAGCACATGTGCTGATTTAATCATGATCCCTTCACGGTTAAGGCGAGTGGTTGCACAAGTTAATGCCGTAGGTGTTGCTAATGACAGAGCACAGGGACAAGTTACCACTAAAACAGATAAGGTGATCCAAAACGCTTCTGCTGGTTGATGTTGAGACCAATATATTGCGGTAGCAATGGCAACAACTAGGATAAGAGCAACAAAATATTGGGCTATTTTATCGGACAATTGCGCCAATTTAGGTTTATGACTTTGGGCACTTTCACTTAAGCGAATTAATTGGCTTAAAAATGATTCTTGGTTACTGTGGCTAACTTTTGCTGTTAAATTACCATCACCATTTATGGTACCGGCATAAAGATTATCTAGCGTTGTTTTATGCAACGGTAGTTGCTCACCAGAGAGCATGGCTTCATTGATTTGGCTAGTGCCGGTTATTATTTCGCAATCTGCGGGTATGGTTTCACCGGGCTTTATTAAAATAATATCATCGGCTTTTAAATGTGTTGCTGAGATAAAGCGTTCAATACCCTGTTCAATTTTAGTGGCGGTCATCGGCATTAATTTTAATAAATTTGCCGAGATGTCAGCAGCGCGGCTGCGGGCCCTAAACTCTAGAAATTTACCAATCAGTAATAAAAAGGTAAACATGGAAACAGACTCGAAATACACTTCACCTTGCTGGGTAAATGTAGCCCAAACGCTAGCAAGAAAAGCCAGGCTAATCGCAATAGAAACAGGTACATCCATTGAAAGTTGTCGCGCTTTCAAGGCAAAAAAAGCACTTTTATAAAACGGAAAAGCGCCATAGCTAACAATGGGTAGGGTTAAGAAAAGACTGGCCCAGCGCAAATACTGTACGTTGTACTCAGCCATATCGGCAAAAGCACCAAAGTATAAGCCAAATGCGATCATCATGACTTGCATCATTAAAATGCCTGAAATACCTAAGCGTTTAATAAAGTTTTTTGCTTGTTTTTTATTGGCCTTTTCAGCTGTACTGGCTTTAAAGGGGAGAGCATGATAGCCAATTTTATCAATTAAACTCAGTATTTCACTGAGTTTTACTTGGTTTTCTTGCCACTGGACTGTTGCTCTTTGTGTCGTGGCGTTAACATTAATGTTATTAACGCCAGCGAGTTTTCTGATTTGCATTTCTATTAACCAAGCACATGCTGAACAACTTATACCTTCAATGGTTAATATAGTTTCTTTAAAACCATCATGATAATAAGCAAACTCGTTTTGTAAGCTTTCATCATCCAGAATTTTATTGCGTTGCAGTTGTTCAGGTATTAATACTTCGCCTTTTTGTGCTGGCGCACTGCGAAAACGGTAATAGTCAGTTAAATTGTTGTCGACAATCGTTTGTGCTACCGCTTGGCAACCTATGCAGCACATAGGTTGATTAATATTTTCAATACTCGTGGTTAAATTAATGCCATTGGGTACGGGCTCACCGCAATGAAAACAGTCTAGGTTCATTAAGCTTGGCTCATTAATTTGCTTGGGCTGTGTCCGGTGCTATCGCAATAAAATCGGATTGAGGTAGGGTGATCACAGCTTGAATTTTCCAGTGATTTTCAAACGGAGTGATGGTTACCTGCCATTTACCAGCCACATTTTTATCAGCTTCAAAAATATGGGTAAAGTTACCGTTGCCATCAGGTGTTAATACTAAAGAAAAATCTCTATCCGCTAGGGTTGGGTGATAAAAATTGACATTAAGTAAGGGAAATTCTTTTTCAATACCCGTTGGGCGAATAATAAGCTGATCGTCAACCAGTTTTAAACCAAAGCTCATCCCAAGCTTTTGCGCTTGTTTAATTTTACCCAATTCAAGGTTAATCGCTTTACCTTTTTTATAATAATCTCCAACGACCAAAGTGTCAGGATTAGTATTGGCAATAATGAAGGTGGCAATGCCGGCAACTACCACGGTAAAAGGCAATATAAATACAAACCATGCCCAAGGTTCTCGGTACCAAGATGTTTTCATGAAAATTTCTTCTTTGCTGAGAGAATGAGTATTATACGACTATTCTTAAGTGCTAACTATTAAAAAGTGTTAACTATTAAAAAGCGCTAATCTAGTGAACTTTACTCTTTTTTTAAATAAAAAAGCCTTAGTACATTACAGTTCCAAGGCTTTGTATTTAATGATTACTTTAATTTTTATTCGTGCGATAAACTATAAATATAAGCGCTGATGACGTGAATTTTTTGTTCACCTAGGATTTTATCCCAAGCCGGCATTACGCCAGCACGACCATTAGCAATTGACATTTCAACGGCACGTGGCGAACCACCATATAACCAAATATTATCTGTTAAGTTAGGCGCACCCAATGCAATACCCATTGCATCACTACCTTTGCCTTCGCTACCGTGACAAGCTGCACACATGGCAAATTTAACTTTACCCGCTTCTGCTGCTTTGGTGTCAACTTCACGACCACTTAAACTCAAGACATAGGCGGTAACTTCTTTAACACCTTGTTCGCCGCCTAATGCTGCACTCCAAGCTATCATGCCATTTGCCTTACGACCATGGATAAGAGTCGCTTTGATCATTTCAGGTGAACCACCGTATAACCAATCTTTATCAGCTAGATTAGGAAAACCAGTAGCACCACGTGCATCAGAACCATGACACTGAGAACAGTTTTGTAAATACAAGCGTTGTCCGACTTTACGTGCAGAGGTTGCTTCATCATCATTAGCGGTTGCTAAGTCAATAATTTTACGCTCTGCATAGGCATCAAAAATAGGGCCATATTTTTCACCGGCAGCAGCAACTTCTCGGTCGTACTGTACTAACATGCCCGCTGCTTTCGCATTAGCAATACTTGCTTTAGATTCTGATAAATTTAAAATGCCTTGGTTAGAACTCTTCCAACCTAATAGGCCTTGAAAGTTACCTAAACCTGGATAAAGCAGTAAATAGCCAAAACCCCAGATAATGGTTAATAAGAAGAAAGTACTCCACCATTTCGGTAATGGGTTGTTCAATTCTTCAATACCGTCAAAGACATGACCCGTAGGCTCACCTTCTTCAACACCTGCAAAGTTCTTTAAGCAATAGTTCAATAGTAGATAACAACCCACTAATGTACCCAAGGTAAGAACGGTAATCCAAATACTCCAGAAGCTAGACATTGTTATTAGTCTCCTGTTTGTTATTTTTGTCAGAGTGCTTTAATTCAGTTTCAGTATCTTCTTCAAAAATTGAATTTGCCGCTTCATCAAACGCTGATTTGCGTTTTTTTGAATACGACCAAACCACAATGACAATAAATAATGCCAATATTAATAGGGCAACTAGCCCTCTAAGCGTGCCGTAGTCTATAGTTATCATTTCAGCGCATGACCTAGAGATTGTAAATATGCAATTAATGCTGTCATCTCTGTTTTACCTGCAACTGCATTTTTTGCATTAGCCAGCTCAGTTTCAGAGTAAAGCGGAATAGCATTACCTTGCTCGTCTTTATGGCTACGATTACGGGTTAAGAAATTAAATGTTGATAATTTCTTCTCCGTTAATTCGCCGTCAAGCTTAGTCTCAGCTAACCATTTAAACGAAGGCATATTTGACTCAGGTACAACTGAACGAGGGTCAAGTAAATGCGCAAGATGCCAATCGTCGCTGTAACGACCACCAACACGGGCTAAATCAGGGCCTGTTCGTTTAGAACCCCATAAAAATGGATGTTCCCATACACCTTCACCAGCAACAGAGTAGTGACCGTAACGCTCTGTTTCAGCACGAAAAGGGCGGATCATTTGGCTGTGACAAACATTGCAACCTTCGCGAATATAAATGTCACGACCTTCCATCTCTAAAGCGGTATAAGGTCTTAGGTTATCAACCGGTGTGGTGGTGGCTTTTTGAAAGAACAAAGGTGTAATTTCAACTAAACCACCAATGCTGATTGCAAGAATAGTAAAGATAGCAAACAGACCAACATTTTTTTCAAACTTTTCATGTTTATTTTTCATTGTCGGCTCCTTAGCTTATTTCAAGTGGCTTAAGACTATTGTCTTTAGCATAGACTGTTTTGTACATGTTATAAGCCATCAATAAGAAACCAATAACAACCAATACACCACCAACAAAACGCATAAAGTAGAAGGGTTTAGAGGCAACTAAACTTTCAACAAAGCTGTAAGTTAATGTTCCATCAGTATTAACAGCTCTCCACATTAACCCTTGCATGACACCCGAGATCCACATAGCGACTATGTACAAAACGATACCTGATGTGTGTAACCAGAAATGCACGTTAATCAACCTAGTGCTGTACATACGACCTTGATTAAATAACACAGGAATTAAGTGATACATAGCACCAATTGTCACCATAGCAACCCAGCCTAAAGCACCTGAATGTACATGACCTATAGTCCAATCTGTGTAATGAGATAATGCATTCACCGATTTAATCGCCATCATAGGGCCTTCAAAGGTAGACATACCGTAAAAGGATAATGAAACAATTAAGAAGCGCAAAATTGGGTCGTAGCGAAGTTTATGCCACGCACCAGAAAGCGTCATAATACCGTTAATCATACCACCCCAAGAAGGTAAGAATAATACGATTGACATCACCATACCTACTGACTGAGCCCAATCAGGTAGTGCAGTGTAATGTAAGTGATGAGGACCGGCCCAAATGTACAATGAAATTAATGCCCAAAAATGAACAATTGATAAACGGTAAGAATAAACTGGACGTTCAGCTTGTTTCGGTACGAAGTAATACATCATACCCAAGAAACCAGCCGTCAGTAAGAAGCCTACGGCATTGTGTCCATACCACCACTGCATCATGGCATCGATAGCGCCAGAATATATTGAGTAGGACTTAAACATCGACACCGGAATAACCATGCTATTTCCGATGTGTAAAACGGCTACAGTGAGAATGAAACCACCAAAAAACCAGTTTGCAACATAGATGTGAGATGTATTACGTTTGACTAAGGTGCCAAAAAACACAATGGCGTAACTAATCCAAACCACAGCAATTAAAATGTCAATCGGCCATTCTAATTCGGCATACTCCTTACTTGAAGTGTAACCCATAGGTAAAGTGATAATGGCAAGCACGATAACCGCTTGCCAGCCCCAAAAGGTAAAGGCGACTAATTTGCCACCAAACAAAACTGATTTACAGGTGCGCTGAACAACATAATATGAAGTAGCGAAGAGTGCACTGGTGCCAAAAGCAAAAATTACCACATTGGTATGCAGTGGACGAAGACGAGAATAGGTTAGCCAAGGTGTTTCAAAATTTAGTGCCGGCCAAATTAATTGCGCGGCAATAAGTACACCTAATGCAGTACCAAAGATCCCCCAAATAACTGTCATTACGGTGAATTGACGCACCACATTGAAGTTATATGCCGGATGTTCAAGCGTTGTTGTCATTTTTATTGTTCCGTTACTAAGTTAAATTTTGCAATTTTCTGTAAAAAATAAACTTTTTCATGAAAAATGCTGAGAAGCTACGTAATTTTACCTTTCGCCTATGCCATAAATCAACCGTAAATCTTGATTTAAATCAACAAAAAAATTCTGTTGCTGCAATATTGTTCAATAAGTTAATAAGCAAGTGCTGATTAATTTTTTTACTCGTTTTTTTATTAGAAAAAGAAGACCATTTAAAATGGGCTAATTTAGCGGAAAAAGTGAATCAAGCTATGGTTAATATTTGCACGATTAAATTAAAGATAAATGATGGCAACTCAATAATATTTGGCAAATACGTTGGCAAACATTATCGAGCTAACTACATGATACGCTTTTTAAACTATTTAACACTAGATACTGTGTTAAATTTAGGGAGTATCTCGCTGAACATTTTCTGTTTAAAACTAAAAAAATCACCAAGGCACTTTAATACCAAGGTACTTTAATAACAGGTCAGTCCATGTTGTTATTTTGCCGTGACCTGACTTTAATTACTAAGCATTACGAGGGTAATCTTGTGTAAGATCATAGCAAAAGCTAACTCTGCGCTTTTTGTTGAAAACCTGGTATAACGCATTAAATAAAAGCCAATAAAAAAGTGATAAATATCACCAAGGTTTGTGTATCATGAGCGACAAATATCTTTCTTTTATAGCATGTCATGAATATTTCCAAAAAATTAGCGCAAGACATTTTATTAACATTGTCAGCCATTCTATTAACCGCTTGTAGTCCCCAAGATAAGGTTAACCCAACATTGGATGTTCAGAACTTGCGCACTGCACAGTGCATTGCTCAGCAAAGCCAATGTCAATTCGACTTAGCTGGAGGGCAAGTTCAAGTCCTATTTACTGTTGATAGAATAGTTGCTGAGCAGGCATTTAATATGGTGCTGAATTATCAAGGTACACCAGCACTAACCAGCGTTAGTGGTTATCTTGAAGGTGTTAACATGTATATGGGGAAAATACCTTTGTTTATTGAAGAGGATTTTCCAAACAATAGAATGAATAACAAAAAGTTAGATAATGTAAAACCAGATCAAATCAATATAACTCAGTTAAAGATAGAGAGTGAATTTGAGAGTGAATTTGAGAGTACAATTGAGAGTGAAACAGCGAGTAAACAAGTATTTCAAGCCGAGGTACTCGTCGGCAGTTGTTCCGCCGAGGAAATGACATGGCGCATATGGTTAACCTTCACCACAGTTGAAGAAAAAACTTATACAAAAATGTTAACTGTGGCGAGTTATCGAAGCTAAAAGCTCTACAATCATCTGAGCTTTATTCAGTGGCTGATTTTGTTGTACGAATATTTTGTTACAGGAACAAATCACCGCTGGCAATAACGTAATAAAATTAGTCTATGGCACTAAAAATCATCATTAGCTAGTCATCCACTTTAAACATTTGCCAGTGCATTCATACCAGAATCATAAGCCTTGTACCATTGTTAAGTGCAAAAGTGTTAAGTGCAAAAGCTTCGTTTAACTTATACCAATTTCATTAATTAGGTGGTCTACTTTATACGCAGGGAAAATGGCCAAATATAAGGCATTTATTTAATAACTAGTTGTTCTAATTATTAAATAAATAACGCAGTAGTTGGTTGTTTTAACCAGTAAAAATGATCAGATAATTAGTGAGATTGGTATTATATCAGCTAATTGCTAGCCAAATAGCCACTAATATCATTAAACTGCCTGATATTCTATTAAGCAGTTGTACATTGTTTCTTTGGGTTAATAGCTTACCAATAGTTTTTCCACCAGTGGCGTATAGGGTCATACAAACAAATTCTGATATTAATATTACCGCCACTAAAATGCTCAATTGTGGTGCCAATGGCAGGGTTTGGCTAATAAAAGGGGGTAATAGCGAAATCATAAATGCCCAACCTTTTGGATTGGCTATGGCAGTAAAAAATCCTTGTTGAAATAAGCTGCGCTTTTTAATGACTTGTTGGTGTTGATTTGAATTGGTCAAAAGTTTGCCTTTAGCTCGGCACATATTAATACCAACATATAATAAATATAATGCCCCAATTATTTTAAACGCTTGAAATAGTTCTGGGAACTTAGTCATTATCGTGGCAACACCTAATACAGAGGCAACAGCTACGGTAGCAACACCTAATAACTCCCCATACATCATCCATAATGTTTTTCTCACCCCGATGGTAATCCCTAAGCTCATGGCTAATGTCATACACATACCTGGTGTTAAGCTAACAATAAAAAATGTTGGGATAAATAAACTGAGCAGGGTGATATCAATCAAGGTGAAAATTTCCAGTAAAAAAGGATAAGTAAATATGTCAGCGATAATAACGTAACTTGGCTCATTAGAGAAAATTTATATCCAATGTTTTTATTAAACCTTAAGGATTTCTTAAGAAAAATCAAATAAGGTTAAGGCACTAAAACTAGACTAATGAATTTTACTGTTTATGCCAAAAATTTTACCAAAATTAATTAACACCTTTACTGTATTGGCGTTATTACTCTCCTTGTTGTTGGTTAAAAATACTCAAGCGATGTCGATACCCGAAACTAAGTTGCAGCAAACCTTAGCCGAACACCGAGGACAAGTCGTTTATCTTGATTTCTGGGCTTCTTGGTGCGGGCCATGTCGTAAGTCATTTCCTTGGATGAACGACATGCAGCAAGAATATCGTGATCAAGGCTTTGTCATCATTACTGTCAATCTTGATGCCGATAAAACATTAGCAACAGAATTTTTGCTAGAAAACCCGGCAAACTTCTTAGTTATCTATGATCCAGAAGGTGACATCGCGCAACAATTTAATATTCAAGGCATGCCAAGTAGCTTATTAATTGACAAACAGGGTAACGTGCAGCAGGCACACACAGGGTTTTTTACTAAAAAAGTAAAGCTTTATGAAACGCAATTAATGGCGTTATTAGCCGTTAAATAGAGAGTAGATTTATGAAAATATTTGAAGTCAAAAAAAATTATTTTAATGCGGATTTACCTTCGCAAATAATTAAGTGTTCGTTATTGTCAGCGGCAATCATTTTAGCAAGTGGCTGTTCATCATTAGGCGTACAGCCATGGGAACGTGATTTATTAGCGAAAGAAGAGATGGCGCTAACCTCTTCAGCGATAGATTCTGCACTTGATGATCATATCTATTTCAGCAAAGAAGCGTCAAGTGGTGGTAAAGGTTTTGGTGGCGGAGGTTGCGGATGCAATTAACTCACAAAAAGGCGCCAATAAACATTAAGGCAGCATTGACTATTGCTACCTCGGCGTTATTAGGCACATTACCTGTTATTGCCAATGCAGCAGACGACACCACTACGCCGGCAAAAGCACAGCAAGAATCTTCTTGGGATTTTGAGAGTGCATTTTTATATTACAGTGAAAGCGATCGCGTTTCAGCCGCCGAAGCGGTTATAAGCGCTCAAAAAACTTTTGAAAATGAAGAAGTGTTGAACCTAAAGTTAACCATAGATTCACTCACAGGTGCCTCGGCTACTGGCGCAGCGGCACAGCCGAATGTGCAAACATTTACCCGACCTTCAGGCAAGGGAAGTTATCAAACGCAAGCGGGTAAAATCCCGTTAGACGACACATTTAAAGATACTCGTGTACAGCTAAATGCCCAATGGACTCAGCCGTTAGCAGAAAACTATACCGGTAGTGCCGGTGTTCATATTTCAAAAGAATATGATTATTTATCACTAGGGGTTAATGGCAACCTTGCGTATGACTTTAACAATAAAAACTCAACATTTTCAGTAGGGTTAAGTTACTTTCAAGACACATTTGAACCAGAAGGTGGTATTCCATTGGCTTTCGCATCAATGCCATCGGCTTATGACGATGATGACGACGAATATGGCAACGACGAAGAGGGTGAAGATGAGACAGTAAATAGCGCGGGTAAAGCGGCTTTTAATGCTACGCGCAGAACAGACAGTGACGACAAAACTACGGCAGATATCATGTTTGGTTTCACACAAGTTATCAATCGTCGCATGATCACGCAGTTTAATTACTCTTACTCAAAAGTTGATGGTTATTTAAACGACCCTTTTAAAATGTTAAGTTTGGTCAATAGCGAAGGCATTGCGCAAGACTACCTTTATGAAAACCGTCCTGACAGTCGCGTTAAGCAAAGTATATTTGCACAAACTAAATATCACTTTGAACAAAACGTTATTGATATCTCTTATCGTTATATGTGGGATGACTGGGCAATAGACTCTCATACTATTGATTCAAGGTTGAGAATACCACTGTCCCGTAATAGTTATATCGAGCCTCACTTTAGATTTTATCAACAAAGTGCTGCTGACTTTTACCAACCATTTTTAGCACAATCGAATGCTATTCCAGAATTTGCGAGTGCAGATTATCGGATTGGAGAAATGAGCGCATACACCTTAGGGGTGAAGTACGGTATGAAGCTTAGCGACGGTAATGACTTGTCTTTTAGGTTAGAGTATTATCGACAAGAGCCTAAAAATCCAGGCTTTCAAGCACCGGGTGCGCTAGCAGACGTTGACTTATATGAAAGTGTAGACGCGATTATCGCCCAAGTTAGCTATTCATTTTAATTTCGCTTCACTTAATTTCGCTTAAATACGCAGGGACGCGTTGAAAATATAAAATAGTGGTGAAAATTGGAGAACACTTGAAGAAAAAGCCGGTTAGACAAGTTGAAATAACAGCAACTGATGACGGTCATTGTTTGCGTTTTGATGCCATGGCCAGTCCTTGTGAAGTACTAGTGGCTAGCAAGGATCACAAACTAGCATTGACCTTAGGTAAGCTTATTGCTGATGAAGTATGGCGCATTGAAGATAAATATTCACGTTATCAAGCCACCAGTGTTTGTTCCGCTATAAACAATAGTGGCGGTCAGGCGCTAGCTATAGATCAAGAAACCTATTTGTTATTAAACTTTGCTGATACTTGTTATCAACTCAGCGATGGTGTTTTTGACATAACATCTGGGGTATTACGGCAAGTTTGGCAATTTGATGGTAGCGACAATATTCCTCATGATAGCGATGTACAAAAAAGCTTAGAAAACATGGGTTGGCATAAAATATTTTTTGATGAACAGCAAATCATAATGCCAGATAATATGGAAATCGACTTTGGCGGAATTGGTAAGGAATACGCAGTAGACAGAGCGATGATCATTGCCAACGAATTTACTCAATTGCCGCTACTGGTTAATTTAGGCGGAGATTTAGCTGCTAATAAACCACGTAAAACCAATGTGCCATGGCAAGTAGGCATTGAGCACCCAGGTTTTATTGAACGCAAGCCTATGGTGGTGAGTCTGTTAAAAGGCGCATTAGCCACTAGCGGTGACGCAAAGCGCTTTTTATTCAAAGATAACGTTCGTTATAGCCATATTTTAAATGCAAAAACCGGTTGGCCAGTTGTACAAGCGCCACGCTCTATTACGGTAGTTGCACCACAATGTATTCAAGCCGGAATATTAGCCACATTAGCCTTAATGCAGGGGCCGCAGGCAGAAGATTTTTTGACCGAGCAAGAAATTAAATTTTGGGCTATTCGTTAAGGTCCCTATTAGTTAGTACCTATAATGCATAAATTTATTGCTCCTTGCCACTGTCTTTATCAAGCCAATAACATATCAAGTTAACCTTCCTATAGCCGTGTTTAAAATAGCGGCGTTTAAGCCGCATTCACAGCACATTAAAACCTTGGCTTGGTAAATAACCACAACTAAAATAATCGCTGAGTAACTGAAGTCTGTAGTTGTATTTTTAATGACTAAGGCAACAAGTGCTTTGTATTGATTGGGTATTTCTAGCGTTTTGTGAGGAATACCGTTAGTCTGATAGGTGATTTAAATTCACCATTAATTTTATGACTTTTAAACTGTGGTGAATAAACTTTAGGAGAATTAAGTTGAGTTATATTCGTGAAAAACGTCAGCAAATACTGCTAGGTGCTGGCGCCTTATTACTGTCGATGAGTGCTTGTGCTCAGGATAATTTCATTGCAGCGTATCAATCGTTTGATATTAACGCGATAAAAGCTGATGTAAAAACATTATCTTCAGATAAATTCGCAGGCCGTGAGCCCTCAACTGAAGGTGAAATATTAACCACCGATATGTTGATTTCGAGATTCAAAAAGCTAGGTTTAACGCCTGGTAATGGTGACAGTTACCTTCAAGCTGTACCGATGAATAGTATAGTGAGTGAGCCCGTTGGCACACTAACCATTGCTGATATAGCCTTTGATTTTCCTAAAAACTATGTGGCTAGCTCACGTCAAACACGTGAACAAATTAGCCTTGAAAACTCTGAGTTAGTTTTCGTTGGTTACGGCATCAACGCACCTGAGTATCAATGGAATGATTATAAAAATATTGATGTCAAAGGAAAGACGGTTGTGGTTTTAGTTAACGATCCAGGTTATGCCTCACAAGACCCCGCACTGTTTGATGGCAATACCATGACCTATTACGGGCGCTGGACTTATAAATATGAAGAAGCGGCCCGTCAAGGCGCTGCTGGCGCAATTATAGTGCATGAAACCAAGCCTGCTAGTTACGGTTGGAATGTGATCGAAAGCAGCTGGACTGGCGCGCAATACCATCTACCAGCCAAAGAAGTGAATGAAGCCGTTGTTGATGTTGAAATGTGGATCAGCACAGACAAAGCACACGAGTTAATGGCCAAAGCTGGTTTAGATTTTAATAGCTTAAAAGCCCAAGCATTGTCGAATGAATTTCAAGCTGTGCCACTTAAACTAAAGGCTAACATCAAAGTTAACAATACTATTACAGCTTCAGTGTCTAATAATGTTATCGCGACAATTCCAGGTCGCACTAGCCCTGATGAACATGTGATCTATATGGGACATTGGGATCACCTAGGCTCTACCGTTATTGACGGTAAAACCCTTTACTTTAATGGAGCACATGACAATGCAACAGGTACCGCAGGTTTAATGCATATTGCTAAAGCCTATAAAGCGTTAGACAAAGCCCCTGAACGCTCAGTAACCTTTATGGCGGCAACAGCTGAAGAGCAAGGGCGTTTAGGCTCACGTTATTTTGCCAACCACCCAACCATGCCATTAAATAAAGTCGTAGGTTTGATCAACATGGACAGTTTAGACATTTCAGGCTTGAAAACTGACTTAACTGTCGTCGGTTTTGGTAAGTCGGCACTTGAAGATTATTTAGCAAAAGCGGCTAAAAGCCAAGGCCGTATCCTAACCCCTGAGCAAACCCCTGAACGTGGCTACTATTATCGTTCAGACCACTTTAGTTTGGCAAAGAAAGGCGTACCGGCACTAAGTGCTGGTGGTGGCTCTACTTGGCTTAATGCCGAACAAAAAGCCATTGGTGAGCAAGTGTCTGCTTTAGTCGCTAAGTGTTATCACCAAACCTGTGACGAATACAATGAAAATTGGGGCTGGCAGGGCATGATTGCAGAGCTGCAAGTCTTCTTTGAAACAGGCTATATGTTAAGCAACACAAAAGACTGGCCAAATTGGCGTGAAGGCAGTGAGTTTAAAGTCGCTCGCGATGCCATGATGAAATAAGTTATTAAGCTTAAAATATCCATACAGGGCTAGATGAAAATCTAGCCCTTTTTTATAGGCTAATTTATATAAACCCTCTTGAAATAAATCTTCTAAATATAAATCAAAAAAACAATCACAAAAAAATTACGCAGCGCTAAGCGCCAGATAAACACGCGTAAACTTTATCTGGGTTAATGTAGGGTGGACTTTAGTCCATCAAGTTAAATGAAATTTAACTGTGTTTGTTAAGAATGCCGAGCGAAAAAATAATATCCTGCTATAAGTGCAATTAACTCATCAGGTTAATTGCACGTTTAACGGTTGACGGACTAAAGTCCGACCTACAAAAAAATGGCCTAAATCTAGATCGTCACCCGTATTCTCTATGTAGGATGGACTTCAGTCCATCAGGTTAAATGAAATTTAACTGCTTTTGGTATTAAGACTCATTAAGAAAAATAATACGGCTGCTGATGTTTTTTGGCCTATAGCATTAATCACTCGCTTAACGGTTGTCGGACTAAAGTCCGACCTACAAAAAAATTACCAAAAATTGCCCAGTGCTACATGAACACCGGTAAACTTTACATGGGGTTAATGTAGGATGGACTTCAGTCCATCAGGTTAAATGAAATTTAACTGCTTTTGGTATTAAGACTCATTAAGAAAAATAATACCGGCTGCTGATGTTTTTTGGCCTACAGCATTAATCACTCGCTTAACGGTTGACGGACTAAAGTCCGACCTACAAAAAAATTACAAAAAATTGCCCAGTGCTACATGAACACCGGTAAACTTTACATGGGGTTAATGTAGGATGGACTTTAGTCCATCAAGTTAAATGAAATTTAACGGCTTTTGGTATTAAGACTAATTAAGAAAAACAATACCTGCTGCCGATGTTTTTTGGCCTATAGCATTAACCACTCGTTTAACGGTTGTCGGACTAAAGTCCGACCTACAAAAAAATTACAAAAAATTGCCCAGTGCTACATGAACAGCCGTAAACTTTACATGGGGTTAATGTAGGATGGACTTCAGTCCATCAGGTTAAATGAAATTTAACTGCTTTTGGTATTAAGACTAATTAAGAAAAACAATACCGGCTGCTGATGTTTTTTGGCCTATAGCATTAATCACTCGCTTAACGGTTGTCGGACTAAAGTCCGACCTACAAAAAAAAATCATAAAACACTTGCCTAGCGCTACATGAACACCGGTAAACTTTACATGGGGTTAATGTAGGTTGGACTTTAGTCCATCAAGTTAAATGAAATTTAACTGTTTTGAGCACGAATGCCGAGCGAAAAATAATACCCTGCTATGAATTCCTATTAATCCATCAGGTTAAGAGCACGCTTAACGGTTGACGGACTAAAGTCCGACCTACAAAGAAATGACAAATGCTTATTAATTACAAAAGCGGGGCTGTTGTTCTACCAAGTGATTTTTTGAGGGATATTCGTTCATCAAATTCAAGACGAAAAAAAACCTGCTTAAAAAAGCAGGTTCTTTAATGTGGCTCCTCAACTTGGACTTGAACCAAGGACAAACGGATTAACAGTCCGTTGCTCTACCAACTGAGCTATTGAGGAATTGTTCTTTATACTATACTTGCTAATATAACCGCTAGCAATATCACTACTCGCCATTACATCTTAATGTGGCTCCTCAACTTGGACTTGAACCAAGGACAAACGGATTAACAGTCCGTTGCTCTACCAACTGAGCTATTGAGGAATTGTTCTTCTACTATTTTCTAATATAGCCGTTTTTATATTAAAATAAAAACCACCACTTCTTAATTTGGCTCCTCAACTTGGACTTGAACCAAGGACAAACGGATTAACAGTCCGTTGCTCTACCAACTGAGCTATTGAGGAATTGTTTTGAAAGCCGCTACTGGCTAACGGGGCCGAATATTAAAGGCCGCATGTCATACTGTCAACACAAAAGTTCGAAAAAAATCATTTTATTGCTCGTTTGCTCAAATTGCAGGCGTTGTTGATAACATTCCTGCATTTTATGATGAATAAATGCTCAGCACTAAAAATAACAACTAAAAATAGAGTTATCCACTTTATCTGTGGATAACTATGTGGGTTAAAGTGTACGTTTACGTAAGGCAAACGGTAGAATGCGGCTTGTAGTCAAATGGAGATTTTTGTGACTAAGTTTAAATATTAATTAATAACAAGTAGTTAGTGTGATATTGTCGTGTTTTCGCTCATGTTCGTGTGTTTTTTGTTCAAGAGTGATGTTTTATACATTTATGGTGTTTTTGGCGCAGAGCTGCATAGTCTATTTTATTTCAGCTATATTGTTTTTTCTTTAAGTTGTCTCATTATTATCACTAATAAAATATATACGTAGCGAGACCGATCACGATCTTTTACAATGGCAGGTGTATTCGGTTCATCACTTACGTTTAAAAATTAATGATTAAGACTAAAACTATTCACCAAATAAATCTACTTAAAGACCCCGTAGGTCCAACGTTAAAAACAATGACAGTGCCGATGATCTATGGCCTGATTTTATTGATGACCTTTAACTTAGTTGATACCTTTTTTGTCGGGCTATTGGGCACAGAGCCTTTAGCCGCAATTAGTTTTACTTTTCCTATTACCTTTACCGTGATCAGTCTCACTATAGGTTTAGGTATAGGTACCTCAGCCGTTATTGCAAAAGCGCTGGGTAAAGGTGACAAAGCGACGGCAAAAAACCTCGCAACCAGCGCATTATATTTATCAGCAATCATTGTTGGTATGCTGGCCGTGATCGGTTATTTGCTTATTGACGAAACCTTTTTACTTTTAGGGGCTAGCGAAGCACTGCTCCCCTTAATTCATCAATATATGGATCTCTGGTTTTTAGGTTGTATTTGTTTAATTGGCCCTATGATAGGTAACGCTATTTTGCGTGCTGATGGCGATACCAAAACACCCAGTATCATTATGGGTAGCGCCGGCTTAATCAATGCCGTATTAGATCCTATTTTTATTTTTGGTTTTGGTCCCGTACCCGCCATGGGTATCGAAGGTGCAGCCATTGCTACCTTAATATCTTGGCTATTTGGTTTAGGCTATGTTTTATATATTTTAGCGATTAAACGCGATTTAATTCACCGCCATCTAATGGCCATTAAAGACTTTATTTATTCGGCACGTGATATTTTACATATTGGCTTACCTGCCGCGGGTGCAAATATGTTAACACCAGCTGCCTCGGCCGTGTTAACCGCGATTGTAGCTAACTATGGCGCATCAGCCGTAGCTGCTTTTGGGGTGGGGTCAAGAATTGAATCTATTGCCTGTTTAGTGGTGTTAGCGCTGTCGATGACATTACCGCCCTTTATCAGCCAAAACTTGGGTGCTGGCAACATGAAGCGTGTTGAAGACGGTTACAAAACGTCAATCAAATTTGTTTTAGGCTTTCAGGTGCTTGTTTATGTTGTGCTCGTGTTAGCCGCGCCGTTTATTGCCGACGTGTTCTCTAAAGAGCAAGCGGTTGCCGATATTATTAAACTTTTCATTTGGATTTTACCTTTAGGTTATGGCTTTCAAGGCGTTATTATTTTAACCAACTCATCATTTAACGCACTGCATAAGCCTATGGTGGCGCTGGTGTTAAGTGTTATTCGTTTATTTATTTGTTATGTGCCGTTAGCTTATATGGGTAGTTTGTGGTTTGGTATAGAAGGCTTTTTTATCGGAGCTTTACTTGGAAATGTAGTGATGGCGGCTATTTCTTATGGTTTGTTTAACAAACAATGTGAAAAAGATCGGGTCACGGTAGAGGTTATTACTTAATGAAAGCGTTAAAAATACATTCAGATTATACTCCCAGCGGCGATCAACCTACGGCCATTGCAAAATTGCTTGATGGTATTGAATCAGGTTTAGCACATCAAACATTATTAGGGGTAACCGGCTCAGGTAAAACCTATACCATCGCCAATGTTATCGAAAAGCTGAATCGTCCCACCATGATGCTAGCGCCAAATAAAACCTTGGCGGCACAATTATACGGTGAAATGAAAGATTTTTTCCCTGATAACGCCGTAGAATATTTTGTTTCTTATTATGACTACTATCAACCAGAAGCCTATGTGCCAACCACTGATACTTTTATCGAAAAAGACGCCTCGATCAATGAACATATTGAGCAAATGCGCTTATCGGCAACCAAATCACTGTTAGAGCGAAAAGACGTCATTATTATCGCCTCTGTCTCGGCAATTTATGGTTTGGGCGATCCCGAGTCCTACTTGAAAATGATGTTGCATATCAGCGTCGGCGACATTATTAATCAGCGTGACATTTTAAGGCGCTTAGCTGAATTGCAATATGCACGAAATGACATGGCATTTCAGCGCGCCACTTATCGTGTGCGCGGTGATGTTATTGATGTTTTCCCTGCTGAATCAGACCGCATGGCCTTACGTATTGAATTATTTGATGAAGAAATTGAGCGCATTAGCATATTTGATCCACTCACCGGCGCTGTTGATCGCACCGTTGCTCGCGTCACTATTTATCCTAAAACCCATTACGCGACACCACGTGAAAAAATAGTGGCTGCGGTTGAAAAAATAAAAATTGAATTAAAAGACAGAGCGACTCAACTTAAAGAAAACAATAAACTTATTGAAGAGCAGCGCATAGTGCAACGTACTCAATTTGATATTGAGATGATGACCGAGCTGGGTTATTGCTCCGGCATAGAAAACTACTCGCGCTATTTATCGGGCCGAGGACCAGGAGAGGCACCGCCAACATTATTTGATTACTTGCCTAGCGATGGCTTGTTGATCATTGACGAGTCACACGTTACCGTGCCGCAAATTGGCGCTATGTACAAAGGTGACCGTTCACGCAAAGAAAACCTAGTAGAATATGGCTTTAGATTACCTTCGGCGCTTGATAATCGCCCAATGAAGTTTGAAGAATTTGAAGCCCTGTCGCCGCAAACTATTTACGTTTCTGCAACGCCAAGTCACTATGAACTTGAAAAGTCAGCAGGTGAAATTGCTGAACAAGTTGTTAGGCCCACCGGACTGCTTGATCCCATCATAGAAGTTCGCCCCGTTGACACGCAAGTTGATGATCTCCTATCTGAAATTCGCAAACGGGTAAAAATTGATGAAAGAGTTTTAGCCACGACATTAACCAAACGCATGGCGGAAGACCTCACCGATTATTTAGACGAACACCAAGTTAAAGCGCGTTACTTACACTCTGATGTTGATACGGTTGAACGAGTAGAAATTATCCGAGATTTTCGTTTAGGAAAGTTTGATGTGCTCGTAGGTATTAACTTACTGCGTGAAGGTTTAGATATGCCAGAAGTTTCTCTAGTGGCGATTCTCGATGCCGATAAAGAAGGATTTTTGCGCTCAGAACGTTCACTTATTCAAACGATTGGACGAGCGGCACGTAATATTAATGGTCGAGCAATTCTATATGCTGGACGCATTACCGGCTCAATGCGTAAAGCGATTGATGAAACCGATCGACGTCGCGTTAAACAGCACCAATATAATCTTGATAACAACATAACCCCGCGTGGCGTTAGACGTAATATTTCTGATGTAATGGACCTCGATGGTGGCAAGACTCGCGCCGCAGCAGCATTAAAAGCCGCTGAGCCAGCTTCAGAATATGAAACCTTCACCACCAAACAAATTGATGCAAAAGTAAAAGAATTAGAAACAACCATGTTTAATCATGCCCAAAACTTAGAGTTTGAATTGGCCGCGTCGGTACGAGATAAAATTGCCAAATTACGCGATCTACAGTTGGCGACTTAGCACGTTAAAAATTTATTTATCCAGTTAATTTCTAGTGGCCAATAAATATTGTAGAGATTGAAGTGTATGGCGGGTTTTAGCCCGCCAGATTATCATCCGCAGAGCCTATCTAGCTTCAACGTAAGCTAGATGTATATTCGATGTGGTTTCGGTGCGTTTTCGATGTAGGTTGGACTAAATTCTAAGTGAAAAAACAACTGCTGCAGATGTTTGTTAACCCATCAGGTTAATTGCCAGCTTAACGGTTGTCAGACTAAAGTCCGACCTACAAAAAAATTACCAACGCTAGATTGTCATCCGCAGAGCCTATGTATCTTAAATATAAGCTCAATGTAGGGTGGACTTTAGTCCATCAGGTTAAATGAAATTTAACTGTTTCTGGTATAAATTTTGAGTGAAAAAATCATACTAGCTGCCAGTGTTTGTTAACTATCAGGTTAATTACCTGTTTAACAGTTGTCAGACTAAAGTCCGACCTACAAAAAACATCCCAACGCTAGATTGTCATCCGCAGAACTTATGTAGCTTCAATGTAAGCTAGATTTAGGCTGGACTTTAGTCCATCAGGTTAAATGAAATTTAACTGTTTCTGGTATAAATTCTGAGTGAAAAAATCATACTAGCTGCCAGTGTTTGTTAACCCATCAGGTTAATTGCCTGTTTAACAGTTGTCAGACTAAAGTCCGACCTACAAAAAATTGCCCAACGCTAGATTATCATTCGCAGGATCTATGAAGCTTTAATGGAAGCCCAACGTAGCTTCGATTTAGGTTCGATGTAGGGTGGACTTTAGTCCATCAGGTTAAATAAAATTTAACTGTGTTTGGTATAAATTTCGAGTGAAAAAATCATACTAGCTGCCAGTGTTTGTTAACCCACCAGATTAATTGCCTACATAACGGTTGTCAGACTAAAGTCCGACCTACAAAAAATTAAAAAATTAAAGAATTGCCTAACGCTTGATTATCAGGCTTAGGCTCTGTCTTTCTGGGTGACTACAACTGATTAAAGTATTGCTGCGATATCACTGGCAATATCGGCGGGCTTAGTGGTTGGGCTATAACGTTTTATCACTTTACCTTGATTATTAACCAAGAATTTTGTGAAGTTCCATTTGATGCTTTTACTGCCTAAGAGCCCTGGCGCTGCATTTTTTAGGTGCTTATATAACGGGTGAGCGTTATCGCCATTAACCTCTATTTTACTGAATAGGTCGAATGAAATCTTAAAGTTAAGATCACAAAACTTTTTAATTTCACTGTTCTCAGCTTTTTCCTGCTTGCCAAATTGGTTACAAGGAAAAGCCAGTACTTCAAAGCCTTTGTCTTTGTATTCTTGATATAGTGTTTCTAAACCTGCATATTGTGGCGTAAAACCACAAGCACTAGCCGTGTTAACGATCAACAGGGTTTTACCTTGATATTTAGTAAAATCAACGGCTTCATTTTTATAATTGTTGGCACCAAAGGTGTAAATAGCGTTAGTCATAATACTCAACTGGTCGGATCAATGTAAAAACAGAATAAGGTATATGCGTGAAATTAACAAGATTCACGCGTCAGCACTTCCATCGAGTAGGCAAGTATATTTAGCGGATAATAATAGCTAGCAAGCGGCTGATATTTAGCGTTTATTCAAGCGGGCATTAAATAGCTGATAAAATTTAAATCTTAGTTGGGTTTTATTCCGCAGCGCTTGCGGT
Organism: Colwellia sp. MB3u-45; assembly: GCF_014077005.1. Classification (GTDB taxonomy): domain Bacteria; phylum Pseudomonadota; class Gammaproteobacteria; order Enterobacterales; family Alteromonadaceae; genus Cognaticolwellia. The sequence goes on from NZ_JACGVC010000044.1 coordinate 697,330, forward strand.
GTAAAAGGAAGATAACCTAACTATCTAAAGAACCCCTTATTTTTGTAGCAAATCTCGCCTAAGCGACCCCCTTGGGGCGGGGGAGTATTATTCTTATAAAACAGTTAAAAAAGACGAAAATCACGGGTAAAAATACCTATGAAATTTCGCCTAGCGTTAAAATATCGCTTGATCAGTTATTACAGTCGGGTCAATAAACTTGAAGTGTCCCAGCGTTTACCACCACTTTTTTGTACGTCGGCATAAAATTGATCTACTAGTGCGGTTAATGGCAGGGTAGAGCCATTATTTTTTGCCTCAGTCAGGGCAATATCGAGATCTTTTCTCATCCAGTCAACCGCAAAACCAAAATCATATTCGCCTTTTAACATGCTTTTATGGCGGTTATCCATTTGCCAAGACCCAGCAGCGCCTTGACTGATCACTTCAACAACCTGCTCGCAATCTAGCCCTGCGTTTTGACCAAAATGCAAAGCTTCAGCTAAACCTTGTATCACACCCGCGATACAAATTTGATTCATCATTTTTGCCAATTGGCCGCTACCGACAGGCCCAAGTAATTTACTAAATTTGGCATAGCATTGCATCGCACTTTCAGCTGCGGCGTATGTGTTTTGCTCGCCGCCCACCATAATTGATAATTGGCCATTAACAGCGCCAGCCTCACCACCTGATACGGGCGCGTCTAAAAACCCTAGATTAAGCTTAGTAGCTTGTTCAGCGAGTTCGCGAGCAACCGTGGCCGACGCTGTGGTATGGTCAACAAGAATCGCCTGAGTTTTCATGCCTGAAAATACGCCCTCTGGCCCTAAAACCACTTGGCGTAGGTCATCATCATTACCGACACAAACAAAAACAATATCGCTGTCTTTCACCGCTTTTGCTGGTGTGCTAGCCATGGCTCCGCCATATTGCTCTACCCAGTGTTGAGCTTTTGTTGTCGTGCGATTGTAAACGGTTACCTCATAACCCGCTTTTTGCAAATGGCCCGCCATAGGAAAACCCATAACACCTAAACCAATAAAAGAAACTTTTTTCATATTGTTCAACCTATTAAAATTAAATTTGTTAACGTTTATAGCAGATATAAAGTGCTTAGCTTTAGCCGATAGTTGTTGTATGGAGCAAAATTTTACTGGGCTTTAACCGATTAAATGTCAGCGAAATTAAGCTGTTGTATTTAAAGAGTTATTTGCAATTTAAGTCATGAATGCCAGTAAAGGATAAAAAGTAGCGCGGGTATAACCATTGAATTATTTTCATTAAGTCATACCAAACTCACTCATTTTCTGATGGTGTACCTAGTTTCAATAAGCCACTAGCACTAACACTAGAGCGCTATTTAGCTAACCATCAGCACAAGGCGTTATTAAACTAAACGCCTTGAATTTGGCTGTTTTTGCTAGAGATAAATTAGGCCAGATAATAAATAAAACCGGTATAATCAATTCAAGCAATATTATTTGTTGATATATTCAAACAAGGCTTTTAATAACTGCATTTTTTCGGTGTTGTTTTCATGTTCAAAGGCCAAGTTTTCCAACTTCATCATATACTCATCAGCGCTCAACAAACCTTTAGTGCCATACTGAAGACGGTCTTGACAATGCGCCTGCCACTTTTGTTGCTCGCCGTCGTCTAGGGTATAAGGGAAGTTACGCGCCCGATAACTAAACAACAGGGTGTTTAATCGCTCATCTTGAAACTGAAAAGGGTGCGTGCCCAATTGCTCTGGCGCTAGTTGGTGCAATATATCCATTTGCGCTTTGTCGCCATGCGAGAAAAATTTTCCGCCATATAAGGCAAATTCAGCTTCTACCGGTTCATCAGCGAAGTCATTACTGGCAAAAACATCGGTTAATTTATCTCTAAGTTCAGTATGTTGCTTAAGACTTTTTAGATGCTCTAAACAAAGCTCGCGAGGAATATTTAAGCGTTCGGCATTTTCAGGTAACAAGGTTTTTGCTGGCGCGACAATAGGGCACTTATTTAAGTGAATCAACTTAACCGGGATCGGCAATTCATCTTCTGCTAATTCATCATAACGGGTATATAAACGTGCTTTTATTTCTGCACTCGACAGTGCAAATAACGGCGATGGGTCAAGCGCTAAATCTACCGCTATTACGGCATTTTTATTAATAGGGTGATAACAAATCGGCGCAAACCAGCTAGTGCAACCATGTAAAGAAGAGACTTTACTTGAGGTATGAACAATGGGGGTCATGTGGTAAACATCAATTAGCTCAGCCACTTGCTTTTTGTTCTTCAAATTAAAGATAAAGTCATATAACTTTGGCTGCTTTTCTTTAATCAGCTTTGCCATAGCGATAGTGGCATATACGTCACTCATCGCATCATGCGCCGCTTCATGGTCAATACCATTCGCTTTTGTTAGCAACTCTAAACGAAAACTAACCACTTGTTCGCCGTCGCGTTCAACGGTGGGCCATTCAATACCTTCAGGGCGCAAGGCATAGCAAGCGCGTACCATATCTATAATGTCCCAGCGGCTATTACCATTTTGCCACTCACGCGCGTAAGGGTCGTAAAAGTTGCGATAGAATAAGTAGCGAGTTACCTCGTCATCAAAGCGAATACTGTTGTAGCCCGCGACACAAGTGTTAGCTTGGGAAAATAGTCCGTGAATACGCTCAGCAAATTCAGCCTCACTTAAGCCTTCTCGCAAAGCCTTTTGTGGGGTAATACCCGTAACTAAACAAGCTTCAGGGTGCGGCAGATAATCAGCGGGTGGCGAGCAATAAAACATTTCAGGCTCACCAATAATATTTAAATCTAGATCTGTGCGAATACCGGCAAACTGAGAGGGTTTGTCAAATTTTGGTGATATCCCCCAAGTCTCATAATCGTGCCAAAGAATAGTGGGCTGTGTATGGGTGTTTTGATTAGTTGGCATTGGTATGTTTTTGTCCCGTTTTTATTGGCCTGAAATTAACTTTTTTTGTTTTATTGCGAGCTAAGTTATTTATGCTTATTCATTGTTTTTGTCTGCACGGTTACCTACAGAAAACTAACCCTTGTGTAGATAGTGGATGAAGCTATCACATCCTATATTAAAGAAATATCACAATAAGAGCCATGATAAACCTTTCGAGGTTACTGATCGAGACTCTATCAGTATAAGAGTGTCTGCAAAAGGCAAAATTGCTTGGCAATTCAGATTTAGTTATAACAATAAAGCTGACCGTTTGACATTAGGGCATTACCCTAATGTGTCTTTGCGTGATGCCAGAAAATGAGTGTCAGAATTAAAGGGATTATTATTTGATGGGAAAAACCCTAAGCTTGTATGGCAACATAAAAAATAAAAATAAAAATAAAAATAAAAATAAGGATAAAG
>NZ_JACGVC010000045.1 GCF_014077005.1 Colwellia sp. MB3u-45
TAGCGCCGATGGTAGTGTGGGAGTTCCCATGTGAGAGTAGGACATTGCTAGGCTTCTATTTAGAGAAACCCGTAGCTGACGCTACGGGTTTTTTGCTTTCTGGCATTTGATAAATAAAGCTTGAGTTAGCTTGATACAATATAAAAGGTTACAAAGCGTTAAGAAAACCCTCCAACCTCAGTCAATTGCTAGTTTTGAATAACTTATATCAAGATATTAATGCAGAATCACTTGATTATTTAACTACTAATTTTTATTATGTATCGTGATTATTTAAGCACTATTTTTCAATATAAAAAAGTACATCAAAATAGTTTTATAGTCCATATACCCTATGTAAATGACGTTCTTCTACGTGAAACTTCCCAATGAAAGTATTATATTGTCAACTTTATGAATAAAATCTTAACTCCTGAACAGCCATTTATAAACTCAAGTGTAAAAGTCGGTATTATTGGTGGCGGAGTGGCGGGATCAACTATTGCTTTACGTTTTGCTGAACTAGGCATTAACACTACGTTGATAGAAAAAGGCAAGAGTTTGGTGAATGGCCCTCCTTTTTGTCATTTGCATGCCGGTGGTAATTTATATCGAGAGATTTCTGAACAACAATGTATAACACTGTTGGAGCAGTCAATAGACACGGTAAAAGTTTTTCCGCATAGTGTTAACTATCGCCCGACTATTATTGCCTTACCGAAAACAGATCAAGGTGAGATTATTGATCTATTACCTCGCTTAAATAAACTGCGTGAACGTTACGCTGAACTCGTACAGCAAAATATTAGTAATAAAGTGCTGGGTGATCCTGAGCAATATTTTCTGTTATTTGACCGCAATGCTTTAGAGAGCTTAGCGAAACGAGTTTTACCCACTCAGATTGAAGCCAATGAAGACTGGTTGGTGGCTTTTGCTCAACAAGTGGATTTAGACAAATTAAAATTTCCCGTTCTGCTTGTGCAAGAATATGGTTGGTCTGCTTTTCGTATGGCTGCTATCGCCACACTCGCGATTGAAAAATTACCTTGTTGTCAGCTAAAACTTAATAGCCAAGTCGTCAATATTGAACACCAAGCTAGCGCAAAAAAGTGGCGTGTAACTTATAAAAACTCTCAAGATAACAATCAACAACAGACTGATTTTGATTATGTTATTAACGCCTGTGGCTTTAAGAGTGGTGAGATTGATGACATGCTGCACGCTAAGCGCGAACGTATGGTTGAATTTAAAGCTGCATATGTTGCTCATTGGGCGCAATGCCAGGGCTTGTGGCCAGAAGTGGTTTTTTATGGTGAACGTGGCACACCCAATGGCATGGCACAGCTAACGCCTTACCCAGATGGTTATTTTCAATTACATGGTATGACACAAGACATTACTTTATTTGACAAAGGGTTAGTGGCCAGCGCCGAGCAGAGTGCACAGCCTAGATTGTTATCGCGGTTTATTAAAAAAATCGAGCAACAATGGCCGGAAAAGTTAATAAAGGATAGAACAGTCGGTTCTATTGAATACCTTGCACAATACATAACTAGTTTTTCGCAAGCAAACGTTGCAGCTAAGCCTATGTTTGGTGCACAACAAATACCTGGCGATGATGCTACCTTACGTGCGGCAGACGTTTCTTTTTATGGTAAGCATTATGCTCGTACCGAAATAGTAAAAGCATCTTCTGCATTGACAGCCGCGGATGTTATTTTACAAAATTTGCTTGATGTTGGTTTAGTTAGCTCAGCACAAGTGGGAGAGCATTTACATGACTATTATTTTCCTATCACTTTACAATGTTCAGAAGTAGAGGTGACTAATAAAGCGATTATGTTTGCTCGCCAACGGGATTATCCTGCAGCGTTAGCGAAAAATTTTATGTTAGCTAATTTTATGTTATCTGAGTAAGTCTAACAACTCAGCGAAGTTATCTAGGCACCAGTCAGGTTGGTAGACTCTAATATCTTCACCATAGTTATATCCATAAGTTAAGCCAATGCTTTGTATGTTCGCCGCCTTTGCCGCCAAAATATCGTTTTTAGAGTCACCTATCATTAGACATTGCGCTGCTGAGACTTTTAATGTTTCACAAGCATGTAAAAGTGGTAAAGGATGCGGTTTGCGTTCGACTAAACTGTCGCCACCCAGTTGTAACTCAAATAAACCTTCAAGTCCAAAACCTCTAACAATAGGTTCGATAAACTCTGTGGGTTTATTGGTGATAATCGCTAACCGATAGCCCTGATTCTTTAAGGCTAATAAGGTTTCTCTTACTCCCCTATATAACCTTGATTCAACGCATAAACACTGTCGGTAGTAATTTAAGAAAATCGCCAAAGCTTTGTTTACTTTTGCTTCACTTAAGCTGTTATTTACAGCTGTATTGTTGTTCAAAGAGTGATGTAAAGCACGTTCAACTAAGGTTTTTGCACCATTACCTACCCAACTACGGATAATTTCTTGGGGAAATGTCGTTAAGTTTAATGCTAGTAGCATTTTGTTTATCGCTGCAGCAAGATCGGGAGCACTATCAACTAAAGTGCCATCAAGATCGAATAACAGTACGGTTTTATTTTCTGGGTTCATCTGAATCTCTTCTGTAATAAAGTGATTTATTGCGCTGATGTATCACTTTCTTTATAAAATGCATCAATTTATCAGTATGTTATCCGATTATTTTTGCGAGCTACTTCTGCTAATCTATTTGTTGTATTGATTTACTTCTAACTTTAGCTCAGTCCTTAACTTTAATGAGTTAAGCCTAAAAGCTGAGGCACCTGAAACTGGAATTTCTCAATAACAAAAAACATTCTCGGCATACTTATTTTCTTCAATTATTGGCCACCTGTGCCCGTTAGAATTATCCAGATCTGCGTTGAACCCAAGCTACAATGAACACTTCTTCACGTAAACTGAGCTTAACTATGGCTAATTAGGTAGTTAACTAACGCAATGGCTGCGAAGCTTTATGTTAACCAAATTCTAGGGTGTCGATTACCCGTCTCGCTTCCGCTATTGTGCAGTCGGTACGCTGCATGAGCTCAGAGACTGTTATCTCAGGTTTGTTTTGAGCAATAGTTAATAACATGTCAAAGCCTAAATTTTTACGCTGTTTGGATAGGTGTGTTGCTAGCCATTGCCAACTTGTTTCTTCACTTTGCTCTATCAGGCTAATGGTTTGTTCTAGTTGTTCAAAAGTTGCTTTTAACTGCCAGTTCCGTGAGCGACCTATGCGGCTAATTTCGCAGCCTTGCTCACGGATTAAGGCTTTAAGTGCGTAGGCCTTTAGCACCCGACGCAAAAAAGAGGGTAGAGTAATATAAGGGATATGATTTTTTGGCGTTTTCATCAGAAGTTAGCCATAACAACTGGCATTGCTGACAGCTATTTGCCACAAATAAAAAATTACCACTTTTTCTTTGGTTGAAATAGTAAGTCTAAATCATCTTCTTCTGTTTTGGCTTTTTTAGCGGCATCTTTAGCATTTGTATTGTTCAACGAAGAAGTAATATCTTCTAGCACGCTTTGTATTTCCTCACGCTTGCTAAGACAGTATTCAGTTTGAATAGGGCTTTCTGATATCGTTTGTAGGGCTTTTTCTAAATATTGTCTTGCCGATCCCAGCATTTCTTTTTGATAGGCTATTACACCGCGTTTTTGCAAGGTTTCTACGCCAATTTTAAGTTGCATAGCAGATAATTTATTATCTTCTTGAGCAAGGGTTTGTGCATCTAAATTACCTTTTGACTGTTCTGACTTTAATATCACTCGCAACTTTTTTATGCATTGCAAAGCAGCGACTAATTGTTGCTCATTGTCAGGCAAAATAAAAATTTGCTCACCGGCTTGATGGCTAGTGTTAGATTGGCTAGTATTGACACGCTCTTGCATTTCTCTTATGCGTTTAATTAACGGCTTATCATCTGGTAATATTCTCGCCATAGATTTTGCTGCATTTAAACTGCGGTTATTAAGTATCAGAACTAAATGTGGATTATTTGGTAGGTTGGCAATACTTAAAAGTAATTCTTCCGTTTCATCGATGATGGCTTTTTGTTTTGCTGCTTTAGTTCGCTTTTCACGTTGTACTTTTTCTTTGTGCTGTTGAATTGCACCCAGTACCACGACAATGATAATTAAAGCGATAATTAAAGCGAAGATAATGCCCATGTTTAATTCTCTATTATGATAAATATAAATTACTAATACGCCAGTCTACAAAAATTGTTCGATGATGCAAAGGATAAAGCGGCTTCTTTTAAGTATTTGGCTACATTAGCTTGTTTGTGACATTTTATGTGCTCGATTCGACTAACAGATTAGCGGTTTATTTTGTGAACAAATGGGTAATCAGTAAGTTATTTACACCTAATGTAAAAAATAATATGGAATAAATGTCTATTTAAGTATATATTTTTCGTCTAAGAAAACTCTGAATGGTAATTATGAAGCTGCAACAACTCCGCTACATCGTCGAAGTACTTAATAATAACTTAAATGTTTCCGCCACCGCTGAAAGTCTTTTTACCTCGCAACCTGGTATTAGTAAGCAAGTACGAATGCTTGAAGATGAACTCGGTATTCAAATTTTTGGCCGCAGTGGCAAGCACTTAACTCATGTTACACCTGCGGGTAATGAAGTTATTAACATAGCGACAGAGATTTTGTCGAAAGTTGAAGCGATTAAAGCGGTTGCTCGAGAACATACGCAACCCGATGAGGGCAAGCTGCGTATTGCAACGACTCATACTCAAGCACGTTACGCTTTGCCTGAAGTTATTCAAGGCTTCATGAAGAAATATTCAAAAGTTTCATTGCATATGTATCAAGGCACACCAGCTCAAATTAGTGATGCGGCAAGTAAAGGTGATGCTGACTTTGCTATTGCCACCGAGTCTTTACATTTGTACAACGATTTAGTGATGCTGCCTTGTTTCCATTGGAATCGCAGTATTATTGTAAAAGCGGATCATCCACTCGCTAGTAAACAAAATATCACTATTGAAGATATCGCTCAATATTCCTTAGTAACATACGTCTTTGGCTTTACTGGTCGCTCAGAACTAGATGCTGCTTTTAATGAAATGGGTGTTGAACCTAAAATTGCTTTTACAGCAACTGATGCTGATGTGATTAAAACTTATGTGCGGCTTGGGGTCGGTGTTGGAGTTATTGCCACCATGGCGATGGATCCAAAAATAGACCATGATTTAGTGACTATCGATGCAAGTCATCTATTTAGTCCAAGTACGGTTAAAATTGGCTTTAGGCGTGGTACTTTTTTACGGGGTTACATGTTTGACTTTATTGAGCGTTTTGCGCCACATTTAAATCGAGACTTAGTCACCAAAGCTATCTTATTGAAGAATAATGCTGAGATAGATGAAATGTTTGCCAATATTAAGTTACCTATGCGTTAAACGTAAAAGTAGCTATAAAAAAACCGTATTATTTAATACGGTTTTTTTGTTTTTAAGAGCTGATTTTTACATGAAAGTGAATACTAACACTCGGTAATATTAACCGCTAAGCCACCACGTGAGGTTTCTTTATATTTGGTTTTCATATCATTACCTGTATCCCACATGGTTTTGATCACTTTATCCAATGATACCTTTTGCTTACCTGTACCTCTAAGTGCCAAACGAGAAGCGTTGATTGCTTTTACTGAACCCATGGCATTACGTTCGATACAAGGAACCTGTACTAGGCCTCCTACGGGGTCACAAGTTAATCCTAAGTTATGTTCCATGCCTATTTCCGCGGCATTTTCTACTTGCTCTGGGGTTCCACCCATAATTTCTGTTAATGCACCGGCTGCCATTGAACATGCAACGCCTACTTCTGCTTGGCATCCGCCTTCTGCGCCAGAAATAGTAGCATTGGTTTTATATAAAATACCGATGGCTGCTGCGGTTAATAAATAACGAATACAGTCTTGGTCATCTACGGGTTTAATAAATTTATCATAATAGGATAATACCGCAGGAAGTATTCCTGCCGCGCCATTGGTTGGCGCGGTTACCACACGACTGCCGGCTGCATTTTCTTCATTTACCGCTAAGGCAAATAAATTAACCCAATCCATGGCTGACAGTGGGTCGGCATTTTTTTCAACGCATAGTGCTCTGTGTAAAGCGGGCGCTCTGCGAGTGACTTTTAAACCGCCAGGCAATATACCTTCGGTGACTATGCCACGTGCAATACTTGCTTTCATGGCATCCCATATTTCTATTAGACCCGAGCGAATACTTGCTTCATCTTGCAAACACTTCTCGTTATCCATCATGATGGTACTAATACTTAAGCCTTTTTCGTTGGCTATTTCTAACAGCTTATCAGCACTAGAAAAGCGGTGAGGGCGATCAATATTGGCATGAGTTGATAAGGCTTTGTCTTTTTCTTTTTCAAAGTCGCAATCTTTAACAATGAACCCGCCACCAATGGAGTAATAGGTTTCTTCGAAGATGACAAGATCACCACTATAAGCAAAAAATGTCATGGCGTTAGCATGTGCGGGCAGGGATTTTCTGCGATGGTAGATAATGGCATTGGCTTTAGGGAAAGCGACAAAATGCTGCATATTCAGGTTTATTTTTTCGCTCGCTACCACCTCAGCTAAAATAGATTCTATAGAATCAACTGGAATGGTTTCAGGGCTTTGCCCCGTTAACCCCAGAATAACGGCTTTACCGGTACCATGACCAATACCTGTTTGACCTAATGAGCCAAACAGTTCACATTTCACGCGATCTGTCTTAATTAATTTATTATCTGCTATAAGATTTTGAACAAACAATTTTGCTGCTTTCATTGGGCCAACGGTATGAGAACTGGATGGGCCAATTCCGATTGAAAACATATCAAATACACTAATCATAAGAAAACCTGAATATATACTGTTATAAGTGGGTGGAATTAAAATTTTGTTCGGTTATTGTAGCTGAAAGCTTTCAACATGCAAAACAAAAATTCGGTTCAATGGGTATAACTATAGCTAATATTTTTTATCGGTTGGCTCAAGCGTGATATTCATTAATTGACTGTTCATTTAATGCGTATCACGCTAGTTTCTTTGGTTTAATAAAATACTCAAGTCATGCAACATAGCGGCGGTTGCTCCCCAAATATTGTAGTTTTGATAAGGCATATAGTGCACATTGTGTTGCTTGCCATCATGATAAACGGGTACTTGAATATGATGTTGTCGTTGCAAAAAGTGTGATAAAGGCACATGAAACACTTCTGAAACTTCATTTAGGTCAATTTGATAGCTGCTGTTATTTGAAATAAGGGCGACAATCGGCGTTACTTCATAACCTGATATAGTTTGGTAAGGTTTAAGTTGCCCAAGTACCTCTATGCAGCTAGCGTGTAGGCCTATTTCTTCTTGTGTTTCACGCAGTGCTGTTGCGATCATATCATCATCATAGCGCTCGACTTTCCCACCTGGAAAACTGATTTGTCCTGGGTGATGGGTAAGATGACTGGCACGTTTGGTCAATACCACTTCAAGCTGGCCTTGATGATTGACAATGGGGATCAACACCGCGGCACTTTTAAGCTTATGTTGGTAGCGAAATTTATGTGCTGAAGCGGGTAATGCTTGCATTTGAAAGCGCTGTATAAATTCTTCTCTAGTCATACACACCTTAACGCTACTCTAAAAGTGCCAAGTTCTCCGGGGCTACTTGGCGTTCGGGGGGGCTTTATCTTTGATACTCGACCTTAGATTATGCCGAGTTTAGTTGGCTTAATACCGGCAAAATTTTACGCACTTTATCGTAAGTTTCTTGATACTCGCTGTCAACATTTGAATCGGCGACTAAGCCACCGCCAGCCCAACAATGTATTTGCTGATTGTGACAAACTAAAGTGCGAATGGTGATGCTAGTATCCATATTACCGCAAGCTGACAAATATCCAATAGAGCCGCAATAAATACTACGTTGGTGAGGCTCTAATTCTTCTATGATATCCATGGCTCTTATTTTTGGTGCACCGGTAATAGAACCGCCAGGAAACGCTGCACGTAATAAATCGCTGCCATCATACTGTGGGTCTATCTTCCCTTCAACCGTGCTTACTAAGTGATGCACGGCTGGAAAGCTTTCAATGGCAAAAAGTGCTGGCACGGTTACTGTACCGGGTAGACAAACACGACTAATATCATTACGTAACAGATCAACTATCATCAGGTTTTCTGCTTTATCTTTACTGGCTTGCTGCAGTTCAATGGCGTTAGCGTGATCTTGGGCTGCATCATCGCTGCGTGGGCGGGTACCTTTAATCGGCTTACTTTGTACTTTATTATCGACCAGTTGTAAAAATCGCTCGGGTGAAATACTTAAAACAGCACTCTCCTCAAAACGTAAAAAAGCTGAAAAAGGAGCTATATTTGCTTGTCTCAAGGCACAATACGCTTGATATTCACTACCGGCATACTGGGCGGTAAAACGCTGGGCTAGATTGATTTGATAACAATCGCCAGACAGTAGGTAGTCATGCACTTGCTTAAATTTATCGTGATATTGTTCAGGCGCCATATTTGATTGCCACGGCGTAATTAACTTGAAATTATTTTCTGGCACTTTTAGCTGAACTACTTGTTCAGCAGCTTGCGCTTTATTTTGCAACAGGGCGCGGTTAAAAAAAGCAATGAAATCTGCTCTTTGTTCATCAATACATAACAACCAAAATTGTTGTAATTTTCGATCATAGATTACCGCATGTTGGTAAATACCAATGGCCATTTCAGGTATATCAATATCTTTACTGTTTTGCTGTTTTATGGCCTCAAAACGTTTACCTAAATCGTAGGCGAAATAGCCGACTGCACCGCCTTTAAAAGGCAAGTCGTGTTCAGTAATCTCGAGATGACTAAAGATCGCCTTTTGTTCACGTTTTAACAACAATAATGGGTCGTCATGACTGTGATACTCACTGTTGTCGAGTTTATGATTAATGCGAGTCACATTACCGACAGTGGTTAGTGTGGTATGAGGTTGCCAAACCATAATGTCATAGCGGCTATCAACATGGCTACTTTCACAGGAGTCTAGCCACATTGCCCAAGGTTGCTCAGCAAGTGTGGCAAAAAGTGACTGACTATCGAAGCTTAGATCAAGCTGCAGTAATTTAGCGGATAGCTGCGTTGGGGAATTAGTCGGCAAAATATTCTCACAGGTTTTATGTTAAGTCATTATATTCAAACTACCTTGAGTTATTCAATGCTGCAGTTCGAAGTGGGGTTGCTATATTTGATCGTTATTATTAGACCATTTGATACTAGTAGGTCTTTAACAAGCAAGGTATGATATCGGCAAATTTATAACTTTCAACTCTTCTCTCGCCCAATTAATAAAAAAGAGACCGTTATGGCCATTATTAAACAAAAAGATTTAATCGAAAGTGTTGCAGACGCGCTGCAATATATTTCTTACTACCATCCGCTAGATTTTATTCAAGCACTTGAAAAGGCTTACCACAAAGAAGAAAGCCAGGCAGCTAAAGATGCCATTGCGCAAATTTTAATTAACTCGCGTATGTCGGCTCATGGCAAGCGACCTATTTGTCAAGATACCGGTATTGTTACCTGTTTCGTCAAAGTGGGTATGGCTGTGCAGTGGGATAACACGGATATGACAGTGCAGCAAATGGTCGATGAAGGCACGCGTCGTGCTTATCTTAATCCTGATAACCCATTACGTGCATCTATTGTTTCTGACCCTGCAGGTAAGCGCATCAACACGAAAGATAATACGCCAGCGGTTGTGCACATTGAGATGGTGCCAGGTGATCAAATAGACGTGATGATCGCGGCCAAAGGCGGCGGCAGTGAAAACAAATCTAAAATGGCGATGTTAAACCCAAGTGATTCTATTGCCGACTGGGTTGTTAAAACGTTACCCACTATGGGCGCTGGTTGGTGTCCGCCCGGCATGCTGGGCATAGGTATTGGTGGAACAGCTGAAAAAGCCGGTGTATTAGCTAAAGAAAGCTTAATGGAACCCGTCAATATTCAAGACCTTATCGACCGTGGTCCAGAAAATGCCGAAGAAGAATTACGTTTAGAAATTTACGATAGGGTAAATAAACTCGGTATTGGCGCTCAAGGCTTGGGTGGCTTAACAACGGTTGTTGATATCAAAATCATGTCAGTGCCGACTCATGCGGCGTCAAAACCCGTAGTGATGATCCCAAATTGTGCGGCAACTCGTCATGTACACTTTCATCTTGACGGCTCCGGTCCTGCCGACTTAACGCCACCTAAATTAGAAGATTGGCCAGAAATCACCTGGGAAGTGGGTGAAAATGTTCGTCGCGTTAACGTTGATGAGTTATCAAAAACTGATATTAGTAGCTGGAAAACTGGCGAAACCGTTTTACTTAGCGGCACCATTTTAACCGGTCGTGACGCAGCGCATAAACGCATTCAAGAAATGTTAGCTGCTGGAGAGAAACTGCCGGTTGACTTTACGGATAAATTTATTTATTACGTGGGGCCTGTTGATGCGATAGGCGATGAAGCCGTAGGCCCAGCAGGACCAACAACAGCAACCCGTATGGATAAGTTTACTGAAATGATGCTTGCAGAAACGGGTTTGCTCGGCACTATCGGTAAAGCCGAACGTGGCCCTGAAACCGTTCAGTCGATTAAAAACCATAAGTCGGTCTATTTAATGGCGGTGGGTGGCGCAGCCTATTTAGTTTCTAAAGCTATTAAGAAAGCAAAAGTAGTGGCTTTTGAAGATATGGGTATGGAAGCTATTTACGAATTTGTGGTTGAAGATATGCCAGTCACTGTCGCTGTTGATAGTTTAGGTGAATCAGTTCATGTCACTGGGCCAGCAATTTGGCAAGTAAAGATTGAAGAGCTAGACAGAAAATCAAAAGAAAAATAACCCGTTAGATTAGTCTAAACGCCCATTAGGGCGTTTTTTTTTGGTCAAAATAAAGGTAACTTAATATCAATGAAACTAGCCAAAAACACCAGTGAAATGTTATTGAAGTGCTATTAAAATGTTACGTGAAAAAAGTGAGGTGTTGTTTAATATAATAAAAAAAGATAGTTAATTAATTGCATGACGACTTTGTATTTCTGCTGTAGAATTTTAATTAATTCATCTAGTTATAAAGCTAAATTTGAAAGGTTGCAAATTATTAATGGACGAACATAACGATGTTGAACATCGCCTTATTACTATCATTTTTTATAGTGATATATCATTAAAACTTATGCATGAAGTGCGCACGTTTCCGCAAAGTAAAACCGGTCGAGTTGTGATCCCCGCAAGCTTTAAACTGGATAAATCTATCATTGCGGTTTGTGATGGTGCCGTTGCTATTATCGATAAGTTTGGCGACAGAATCTAATAACATCAGCCATGGCTGTTTTTATTGTTTAACTAATAGCTAGCTGTTGTGACTAAAATCACGCTATGTGACTAGATAAAACTAAAGTAGTGATTATTTTGTCTGGCATAAATTTAAACGTGTCTTTTTAGGTTATTGATAAATTGTTTGTATTGGCTAAATATGTATTCATTAACCGACCCGAGTTGATGTTAAATAACGATTAACCTTATTAATAAAGTATGCTTTAATAACTGTTAATATTTACAGTATTTGGCTTTACAATGAATTCACTATCCAACTCTTCACTTAACCCGCCACTTAACTTCCCATTCAATTCACCTTGGTTAGCTTTAGATAATTTCCCTGTCTTGGTCTTTATGGTGCTAGTATTAATTATTATTTTAATTATCATTGCGTTAGTGTTATTTCGCCAAGTAAAAAAAAGCCAAGTATCCTCTCTAGCACAACAGCAACTTTTGCAGCAGTTAGCTGAAAAAGTAAACCTTAGTTATGAAGTTAATGGCAATAATCAGCAGCAACTACAACAACAGTTAAGTTTTAATCATCAGCAATTAGCTCATCAGCAAAGTGAACTAAAAACCTACTTTGAGCAGCAAATTTCCGATTTTAAATTAAAATTATTACGCCAACATGGTGAGCAAGGTGAAAAACAAGCACAGCAACTATATAGCCATAGTGAGCAACTTAAAAAGACCTTATATGAACACCACATCACTTTTAACGATAATCAACGCAACGCCACAGAACAATTATCCAGCCAACTTACAGCAACCTCTAAACTTGGCCGAGAAGAAATGGCAAAATCACTGCATTTATCCAGTGAGCAAATGGCTAAAAGAATTGATGACTTAACGATTTCAACTGATAACCGTCTAAAAGATATTAGTGGCCAGGTCGAAAAGCGTTTAGCCGACGGCTTCGAAAAAACCACCAAAACCTTTAATGACATTTTACAACGATTAGCTTTGATTGATGATGCACAGAAAAAAATTACTGAACTGTCCACTAATGTCGTGAGCTTGCAAGAAGTACTGTCAGATAAACGCTCACGAGGTGCTTTTGGCGAAGTACAGTTAAATGCTTTAATTCGTAACGTATTACCGGAACAGCACTTTTCACTGCAACATACCTTGTCAAACGGTAAAATTGCTGACTGTATTTTGTTTCTACCTAAGCCAACCGGTAATGTGGTGGTTGACTCCAAGTTTCCGCTAGAAAGCTTTAAAAAAATGGCTGACAATACCTTAGGTGAATTTGAGCGTAAAGCAGCCGAGCGGCAATTTAAAATTGATATTAAGAAGCATATTAATGATATCAGCGATAAATATCTCATTGAAAAAGAAACCGCCGATGGCGCGATAATGTTTATTCCAGCAGAAGCTATTTTTGCAGAAATACATGCACACCACGGTGACTTGGTTGATTATGCCAATAAAAAACGCGTTTGGTTAGCCTCGCCAACAACACTGATGGCGATTTTAACCACCGCACGTTCAGTGTTAAAAGACGAAGCAACCCGCAAACAAATACATGTTATTCAAGCGCATTTGTCGCATCTTTCAGCTGATTTTGCTCGCTTTAAGGGCCGCTTTGCCAATTTAGCGAAACATATTGATCAAGCGGCAAGTGACGTAAAACAAATCCATACCTCAGCGGATAAGATTAGCAACCGTTTTGATAAAATAGAGCAGGTAGAATTAAAGCAAGAAGATAAAGAAGAAAGTGAAAAAGAAGCAGAGGAAGAAGAGAGTGTAGCGATAACATCGGAATAAATACGACTATAACTTGAGTGCTCTAGCAGCAGTAGGTTAATGCTCAATCATTATCAGAGCTATAAATTATATGCTCATAGCTAACAGTAAGTGCTAACAGCGAACGCTAAATACCAAGTTGCCCACGTCGATATTTTACCTCGGTATTACGCTTGGGCAATAACATCAAAGCTCAATCCTAAACAAAGTGTAAAGTTAGCCCTCCAATATTATACCGACCTAAAACCGCTCGAAATAATATGAGCCAATAATTGAGATAGTAAACGCTTAGCTTATTAATCCTATAGGTTTATCTTTATATACCTATAGGATTAATAAGGCTTGCCAGTTAAGTTTACGGCATAAATACTAAGCTATAGTTGGATGATGATGCTTTTAAACGTCACTATACACTAGTATAGGGACGTTTTTAAATGATGGTTTACGCTAATAGCGCTAAAGTAAAGTTAATCGCACAATTAGCAATTCCATCTATTTGACTTAACTTAATTTACCTTAACTTAACTTAAGTGAAGCGACTTTAATTTAATATAGCAACATTGACAAAAACTACCGTTAACAATAACGGACAAACAAAGCGTAAATAATTGCCCCATATGGGTAACCATTTTCTGCCTTCTTGCAAAGACACATCGCGTAGCTTGTTACCGCGTTTCCATAACCAGCCAACAACAATAAAGTAAAACAAACAGCTCAGTGGCTGTAAAATAGTCGTAAGTACACGAATTACCATGCCAAATAGGCTATCAAAAAATGTGATTATGGTCATACTGGCGGTTAATACAATGGCTGATACCAACCAAGTTGCCTTAGAACGGCTAAGATTTTTATCTTCAACAAGATAAGCCACAGGTACTTCTGTTGAGGAAATGGTTGAGGTGAGGGCAGCAATTGATAATAACGAAAAAAAGCCTATGGCTACTACCATACCTATGTTGCCCATAGAGTTAAAAAGCTCAGGCAATATGTTGAAAATAAGTTGACCCTCACCAATTAACTTATCACCTTGAAATACTTGCTGTCCGGCGGCTTCTGCAACATAAAGTGCTGGAATAATTAATAAACCAGCCATAAAAGCAATAAAGGTATCGAGTACGGTAATAGAAATAGCGAGCTTACCTATATCGTCATCTTTCTTCATATATGAGCCGTAAACCATCATGCCACCAACGCCAATAGAGAGTGAGAAAAAGGCTTGGCCCATGGCAGAAATAATTAACTTTGGATTAGTGACCTGTGAAAAATCGGGTATTAAATATGTTCTTAAACCTTTTTCTGCCCCGGGTTGTTGCAATATGTAAGTAATTAACGCGACTAGCATGATCAATAAAACTGGCATTAATCGCGCAGACCACTTTTCAATGCCGGCGTTAACCCCTTGATGAATAATAGCCGCGCCAAGTAATATAAAAACGGGTGTAAATAATAAATTTCTTAACGTGCTTGATGTAGCAAGCCACTGAGAAATATCATGATAACCCAATAACTCTGCAAGTGGTGATATTGCATGTGCGAGCATCCAGCCAGCCACAATGGTGTAGAAACTTAACATCATGATAGCGCCGCCTAAACCAATCAGACCGGCATATTTACCAAGCCTTGGTGCGGTATCGCGACAAGCATCTTCTAATGCTGAAACTGGGTTTTTCTGTGCTTGGTTGCCAATATAAACTTCGGCATAAAGTGCCGGTAGGGCAAGTAATATGGTAACGACTAAATAAACAAATAAAAAGGCGCCACCACCATTATTGGCTGCTTGAGTTGGAAAACCCCAAATATTGCCTAAACCAATGGCTGAACCTGCGGCAGCGAGAACAAAACCTATTCTCGAATGAAATGAATCTCTGATATTACTCATAAATGATAATTATTATTGTGGTTGTTAATGCTTTGGTTTGAGCTTACCTAGTTAACACGGGTTAGCAAAGTTTTTTTAACGATTTGTTGGTTTTGATTTTATGTTTTTATCATTTTATTTTTGCAGGCTGACTTATGGGCTATTAAGTAAGCAATAGTTAATAAAACGTTAAGGATTAAAAATTTTAAATGTACAAGAAGGGTTTAAAAACATAGACCGTTTTTATAAATAAATTGCTAAAACATTTTTCTATTTCATCATTTTGTCGAAATCGATGGCCTGCACAAAGATAAAATAAACATAAAGCTATTAATCAATAGCGATTAATAGCTTTATGTTTTACTTAGTTCATCTTGTGCTTAGAGGATTAAGGACGGATTTGTCCTTGGCCAGCAACACGATATTTAAATATGGTTAGTTGCTCAAGACCTACAGGTCCACGTGCGTGAATTTTACCGGTAGCAATACCGATTTCAGCGCCCATACCAAATTCACCACCGTCTGAAAACTGGGTTGATGCATTATGCATCACTACCGCTGAATCAACGGCGCGCATGAAAACTTCTGCGGTTTCTGCGTTTTCAGTAATAATAGCGTCAGTATGTTTAGACGAGTGCTGGTCGATAAAATCAAGCGCTTCTTCTAAATCGGCTACAACTTTGACCGATAAAATAGCGTCAAGATATTCGGTGTCCCAGTCAGCGTCATTAGCGGGGTTAATTCGTGCGTCACAGGCTTGAGCTGCAAGGTCACCTCGAACTTCACAATGCGCTAAGGTATTAAGCAATTTAGGCAAAAACTCAGCAGCTATTGCTTGGTTTACGACTAAACTTTCGGTCGCACCACAAACACCTGTTCTACGTAGTTTGGCATTTTTAACAATACTCAATGCTTTTGCTAAGTCGGCGTCTTTATCAATATAAATGTGGTTGTTGCCATCGAGATGCAATAATGTTGGTACCTGAGCTTCGTTTCTTACTAGCTCTACAAGGCCACGGCCACCACGAGGGATAACTAAGTCAACATATTCAGCACAACGCAGTAATGCAGCAACTGCAGAACGGTCATCGGTATCAACGAGTTGTATACAAGTGGTTGGTAAATTAGCTGCACGCAAGCCTGTTGCCATACACTCAACAATAATGCGAGTAGAATTAAGACTTTCAGAGCCGCCACGCAATATCACCGTATTACCTGATTTTAGACATAAAGCACCAGCATCTGCACCAACATTGGGGCGAGACTCATAGATCATGCCAATAACACCGATAGGGGTTGATACACGGGTTATTTTTAGGCCATTGGGACGATCAAATTCTGCTAAGGCTCGACCAATAGGATCGGGTAATTTGGCAATGCTTTCTAAAGCGACAGCCATAGCTTCGACTCTTTCAGGGTTCAATTCAAGGCGATCAATAAATGACTCAGCTTTACCCGCTTTTCTAACACTTAAAACGTCTAAAGCATTTGCTTCGAGTAGTGCTGGCGTATTCTGACGTAAAGCATCGGCGGCAACGGTTAATGCTTGGTTTTTTTGTTCGGTAGTGGCACTGGCCAGAATCTTGGCTGCGGCTTTAGCCTGCTTACCAAGATTTTCAATCATAGTTTCAGTATCGATAATTTTATTACTATTTGACATAAATGAGTTTCCTTTTGCTTATTCGCTTCACTCTAAACTGTTTGGTAAATTCAAGGTTATGCTATTGAATGGTTAACTTTTATTTTATTGCCAATATTTATATTAAAAATAATATTAAAACAATAGTAAAAGTTCAGCTTAAAGCACTTAGTAGTATTCATTGCGCTCAATACTACTTTAGATGTTAATTTAATCGTTATTTATTTAACCTTGAGCCACTTCATCGCCTTGGCGAAGAAATATCAACGCAGCGCAACTGGCTGTTGAGCAGTCGCTAAAACGGTCGAGTTAATGAGTGTATCTCATTTGATATTTTGCTTAGACGCTGCCAATTTTGTTTCCATTGTACCATTTTTACTGATCACTTAGTTGCATCATATTTAGACGTGCTGTTCGTGCGTCATTGGCAGTTCTATTGAACCACCAAGTGTGTCGAGTAACTATGCTTTGGTGGTGCGAGGTAAAAACCCCATTGTTATCGCTGATTCAATTCAGTAGCGCGTAATTTTAAAAGCATAAACAGAGCCGTTTCTCACCAATACTGTCACTCGGTTTAGCTCAGCTTCGCTGGCAGCCAAATCCGTATAACCCAATGCTTTAGTTAACCCAACGACAGTGTCTAATTGCGCTAATACCTCGACCAATTTGCGCCAGCACATTTTGCATCAAAGACAGAATCGTTTGTTTGCCAACCCGCTTTTCTATTGAAGATACCGAGTAACCCTCGGCGATAGCAATAAGGTAAGCTGAATCAGTAAGGTAGCGACAATAGGCTAACCATACTTTTTCAATAAGTGCGCTTTAATCGCCATAACCTTGATTAGACAGCTCTTTAATTGCTTGTGTGACAACAATACTGGGAGGCGTTTTGACTAAAGAAGGATTAATGATGGTCATTGTCTGATCAGTAGAAGTTACCCAGTGAGTCAACAATGAAGCACAATCGTCCTACAAACAATCATAATTAATGACACAAAACTCCTCATGCTTTTAGTTTGCTGTTGAATGAAATACAGCCTGTTTTGCAAGTGTTCAATATCATCTTAAAAAACAATCTTAAAAACTCGTTTTACATTCGTTTTACATTCGTTTTGCAAAGGTGATTTTAAGTTCAATTGAAAAAATAGGGTTTTTAGTATATAATCTCCCAACTCATTTGTCGATTGTTGTCAAATTTTAACGTTTTTTAAAACGTTTCAGCAATTTTTTATCTATCTTTTATCTATCATCCCCAAGGCAATATATTGCTAGTAAAACTGATGTTTTGATAATAAGATAATCGCACAACGACAAAAAATATTACGGAAATATCTGTAGACTTATGCACCAAATTTTTATTGGTTCAGCCCAGATGTTTAATTATATTAATCAGAAAACGGAGTCATTTTGCCCTCATTCGAACAACCAAAATCAGAAAAAGTTTCACGAATCAAACCTCGTATAGTCATTAAAGTTGGCTCGAGCCTTTTAGCAAACGTTAAGAATTTAACACCTAGTTT
Source organism: Colwellia sp. MB3u-45 (assembly GCF_014077005.1). Lineage (GTDB taxonomy): Bacteria > Pseudomonadota > Gammaproteobacteria > Enterobacterales > Alteromonadaceae > Cognaticolwellia. Next base: position 18,136 of record NZ_JACGVC010000045.1, read on the forward strand.
CGCCTTCATGCATGGCTTGCTTAGTGATATTTCTGCGTTACGTGATCAAGGATACGAAGTTGTACTTACGTCTTCAGGATCAGTTGCATTAGGTCTTAATACCGTTGGCTGTACCATTGAAAACGCCAGCGTTCAAGACAAGCAAGCAGCAGCGGCTTGTGGACAACCCATCTTAATGCATGCTTATAAGCAAATTGCATTAGAGTATGGTTTTGATATTGCACAGGTATTAGTTACCTTAGATGATCTCGAAAATCGACGTCGCTTTCTTAACGTCAAAAATACGGTACACCGTTTGATAAAACAGGGTGTAATGCCGATTGTCAACGAAAATGATACCGTGACCACCGAAGAAATTCGTGTTGGTGACAACGATAGACTAGCAGCGAAAGTCGCTCAAATGATTGGTGCTGAGTATCTGTTTATTTTAACTTGTATCGACGGCGTTTATGACCGAAACCCTTCAGAAGAAGGTGCGATATTTGTTGAGTCTATTGAAGATGTGAGCAGTTATATGGAAGCGGCAAGCAGTACCAGTTCTTTAGGTACCGGCGGTATGCTAACTAAATTGCAAGCAGCAAATATGGCACAGAATGCCGGTTGCACCACAATTATTGCGAGAGGAACAATGGAAGATCCTGTTACTGCAATACTACGTGGCGAACGCAAGCACACCAAATGTATTGCCCATTCATCTCCTTCATCGGCATGGAATATTTGGTTAACAGATCGCTTGCAAATGGCTGGTAGCCTAGTGATAAAACAAGATGTAGCTGACTCATTATATGGTGGTGACGATGGTTTTACCTGCCATGATGTTGTTTCTATACACGGAAATTTCGAACGCGCAGACGTACTTCACGTCTATGATGAAAAAGGTGAAGAAATAGCACGTGGTTTGTGTAATTTCTCATCAGATGAAACTGCTATTATTTCAAGCCGTCCAGAAGAGACTGTTGAGAATATACTTGGCTATGCTGCATCACATCGTTTGATTAACAGTGAAAATTTAGTCGTATTGGCTGAACATCATCTTTCTTGGGATGAACCTGTTCAAGGTGAATAGTTAATCACTTTGATATAACAACAAGGGCCGCTGTTGAATACTAATTTCGCTTTATCTGCGTTACTGTCGTATTCAACCGGCCTTATTTTTATTTAAAAATTCTTACTACCCCCTAATTTATTTTCACTTCAAAAAATTTAATAACCTTTATTTTTACTCTTAGATTAAATGCTTAAGTGATAATTGGCATAACTGAGTTTAAGTTTTAGCTAGGCTGTTGATCACTATATTTCCCCGCACAACAAGATCACAAACTTAATGAAACTGCTAGAACCTGTTATCCTAGAACTTTTTATTAAAGTCATCGTTAGCATTAATTTTCTTAATTAAGAACTCAGCTTTTTTATAACAGAAAATGAATAATGACCAGTCATAAAACGTAGTCAGTAGTTAGGTTACTTATAAATCTCATCACAGAGCGGCTGTTTATGTTAACCCTTAACGTGAGCAAGTAATTAATCAAATGGGCGTAAATAGCTTTTACTTATTTTAAGATCATCAGCAGAGATGTCAGTTGACGTATTCCTTATTTTAATTGATATTCATAACTAAACAGATTGCAATGGAGCTTAATATGCAAAATAACTCAGATCTTGGTTTACAAGATAGTCAGTTAGTTAAAAATTGTTCATACATTAATGGTCATTGGTGTAGCAGTGAAGCTCAGATCATTGTGACCAATCCAGCTGATGACAGTGAAGTGGCGAAGGTCAGTAATGCTGGTGTTGTTGAAACAGAATTAGCGGTAAATGCCGCTAAAGGCGCATTAAAAATGTGGTCGGGAAAATCGGCTAACGAACGTGCAGGCATAATGCGTAATTGGTTTAATTTGATGATGCAACATCAAGACGATCTTGGGCGAATATTAACCTTAGAACAAGGTAAGCCACTTGCCGAAGCTAAAGGCGAAGTAGCTTATGGCGCGGCATTTATTGAATGGTTTGCAGAAGAAGGCAAGCGGGTTTATGGTGATACGATCCCAGGACCATCAGGGGATAAACGTATTATAGTGATTAAACAACCGGTAGGTGTTGTTGCCTCGATCACACCATGGAATTTCCCCAATGCTATGATCGCCAGAAAAGCCGCGGCTGCACTAGCTGCCGGTTGTACCTTCGTTGTTCGTCCGGCAACACAAACACCACTTTCAGCGTTAGCCATGGCTGAGCTTGCCGAGCGAGCAGGCATTCCTGCAGGGGTATTTAATGTGGTGGTTGGTGACGACGCTAGTGGTATAGGCAAAGTGTTAACTCAGCACCCTGATGTTGCTAAGTTTACCTTCACAGGGTCAACGCCCGTAGGAAAAACGTTGTTGAGCCAATGTGCTACAACCGTGAAGAAGGTATCAATGGAGTTGGGCGGCAATGCGCCTTTTATCGTTTTTGCCGATGCTGACATTGATGCGGCTGTACAAGGGGCGTTGCTTTCAAAATATCGTAATGCTGGCCAAACTTGTGTTTGCACTAATCGTATTTTCGTTCAAAACCAAGTGTTGGAAGAATTTACTGAAAAATTCACAGCTAGCGTGGCGAAATTAGTTATAGGTAATGGTTTAGATGACGGGACTATTATTGGTCCTATGATTTCTAGCCAGGCGGTTAATGATGTTGATAAATTAGTGCAAGCATCTATTGCCGCGGGCGCGAAAGTCATTTTGGGTGCTAAGAAAGACCCGGCGGGCGAAAACTTTTACCAAGCAACAATTTTGAGTCATGTTACCAATGATATGCCCGTTGCTAAAAATGAAATATTTGGTCCAGTTTCTCCCATTATCGCCTTCGATAATGAAGCCGAGGTCATCGCTATGGCTAATGATACAAAATTTGGTCTAGCCGCTTATTTTTATGCCAGAGATATTGGCAGAATTTGGCGTGTTGCTGAAGGGCTTGAGTATGGAATGATTGGCATTAATGAAGGCATTATTTCTAATGCTGCTGCGCCATTTGGTGGTGTTAAGCAATCAGGTAGTGGCCGTGAAGGCTCGAAATATGGTTTAGATGATTATTTAGAAATTAAATATTTATGCCTGGGTGGTTTAGATAAATAGCGCTATTGTGGCAATATTATCACTCGCTTTATTGATAATGACGCCACGGATATTCACAGGGTATTAGCGATTTTTAGCCATGTAAAATAGGGTTTGAATAGATAAAAAAATGGTTAAATCTGCTGTTACTTGTAGTGACGCCAGATTTTCATGTCATTCACACTGATAATTAAAAGTTGTCGATAAAATTATCTGTTTGGCTACGCGCGATAACTTTTAACGTGCGTAGCCAAAAACCACTTAACTAGTGATCCTTTTTGTTATCCATCTGTAAAATAAGTGTCTTTAATTCTGTTATCTCTTGTTTTAAGTCACTTAACGTTGGCTGATTTTTGTTCTTTACTTTTGAGCGCTCTTCTTCCATCACATTAACCACAATGCCAATGACCATGTTGAGAAAGGCGAATGCGGTAAAAAAGATAAAGGTCATGTAGTAAATCCAGCTATAAGGATAAATTTCCATCGTCTCATACTGAATGTCGGTCCAATCTTCAAACGTCATCACCCTAAAAAGTGTTAGCATCGATATAGCGATGTCACCCCATAATTTCGGGTTAATGGTATTAAACAAAAAACTACCAACAGCCGCATAGATATAAAAAATTATAAACATCAACAACACGACATAGCCTAATTGCGGCATGGCCTTAACCAGTGAGTTAATGAGTATTCTAAGTTCAGGCACAACAGAAACCATTCTTAAAACACGAAACACTCTCACTAATCTAGCCAGTAAAGCCATTTCAGAATCATTTATCGGGATAAGGCTGATAACAACAACTAGCGTATCGAAGATATTCCAAGCTGATTTAAAAAAGTTTATTTTCTTTTCTTCTGTCAGAAAGCGTAACGAAATTTCAAATAAGAAAAAAAGTGTGATGAAAGTATCGAGCAGTGAGGTAATAGAAATAGCGGTATTTGAAAGCGGGAAAGTCTTAGCGCCAATTTCAAGTGCAGAAATTATAATGACACAGATAACACTTAATTCGAAAAATTTATTGTTTTTTAACTGGGTGAATGCAACTTTAGTTTTCTGATACATTGGGATAACTTTAATCATGGATTATGGGGATATTTAACCTCGGATTATAAGCCTTTTGTTACGCTCTTGGCTAAGTTTTTAGTGAAATTTTTAGTAAAGTTTTAGTAACTATTTATGTTGAAATAACAGCCATTTTTCTGGATAAATTGTCGAGGTCGTACAGCTCTAATGTTAAAGTAAGACAATATAACACAATATAATAAAACATAAGACAATGTAAGATAAGGTAAAAATCAATTACCCTTTGCATTGTTAGTAGAATAGTAAAATGCTATAACTACCAACCACATATACTTTTATCAATTGAAATAATAGATTATAACTATATGAGCAAATATAAGCATTCACTTGGTAGTAAACAATCAGCGTATTTTAAGGTGTTATGGATGACGGTTCCCAACCGAACGTTGTTAGTATTTTTCTTGATTTTATTTACAAACCTATTGGTTGGCTTTACTGCGCAAAGTCAAGGTCAAAGTCAAAGCCAAGACCAAGACCAAGACCCAAGCCAATTCGTCGATAAAAACTTTGGTCAGCAGCTATCGACAATCGAAGCCATGGTGGATCAACACCAAGCTTTAGATTTAATCACCTTACTCAGTGCAGACAAAACCTTATCAACCTTAGATAAACTTTCCGTTTTAGCCAGTCAAAGTAGAATATATCATCAATTAGGCCAACTTGAGCACGCCATTGAAACGGCCCAAAAAGAGCAGCAACTTGCCAATGAATTTGACTTAAAAAGGCTTGCTGCTAATGCTTATAAAAGAGTGGGCGTTTATGCCTATTATAACGGTAAAAATCGCTTGGCTTTATACTCATACCAACAAGCACTTAATTACTACCTTACTCTCGACGAGCCTATTGCCCAAGCCAACTTATACAACAACATTGCTTTGGTTTATGGTAGAACAGCCCAAAATGAACTTGAGCTAGCGATATATCAGAAAATTCAACCTATTTATCAGAAGTTTGGCAGTAAAAAAGATCAACTTGACGTCTTAAATAATATTGCCAATTTGCATTTACGCTTAAAGCGCTACGATGCATCAATTCAAATGTTTTATGACATTATAGAAAAACGCAAAGAAATTTCAGATAAAATTGGTCTAGCAATGGCGTATAGTGATTTAGGCTCCTCCTATAAGTATGCTGGCGATTATCAACAAGCGGAACACTTCATGAAATTGGCACTTAGTTTACATCGTCAAAATAAAGATGATTATAATGCTGCGTCTACCTTACATAACTTGGCCGAACTTAATAATGATCTTCACAACATCGACCAAGCGATAACTTATGCTAAGGAAGGTATTAACTTAAGTCTTGAACAGGGACACAACAATGCTTATTTGGGGGCAAAATATAGCTTAGCTACCGCTTATTTTTATCAAGGAAAGTATGATCTAGCATTGCAGCATCTTGAACAATCTACTGAAGTGATCAACCAAATCGGCAATAAAGAACAACTTAAGCACAACTTATCACTACAAGCCCTTATATATGCAGCGCAACATCATCCGTTTAAAGCCGTTAAAAGCCTGCGTGATTTTATGCAAACACAACTTGAATTAGCCAATAACCAACTTAACTCTCAATTGGCTATTTTTGATTCTGAGCAACTAAAGCAACAAGTTGAGCAGTTAAAGCAACAAAAACGTTTACAAGTACTGGAAATGAGCCGTTCGTCACAAGTGCGTATTATGATTATGATTATGATTATTGCCAGCTTACTGATTGGTTTTTTAATTGCACGTCGACTAATAGAGCGGCGCTCAAAGCAAGCACTTGAGTCAAAAGTCAAACAAAGAACCACCGAGCTCGAATATTTAATGCAAGAGCTACAAAGTGCTAACAAGATCAAAAGTCAATTTTTAGCGAACATGAGTCATGAAATTAGAACACCTTTAACCACAGTTATTGGTCAAGCTGAGGCGATAATGAGTGGTGATGTTGAAGATGAATTTATTGGTAAAGAAGTTAAAATTATTCATGGCAATAGCTTACATTTACTTGAACTGACGAACAACATTCTCGATTTAAGTAAAATTGAAGCCAATAAAATAGAACTTGAAATACAAATACAAAACTTGCACGACATTTTGCAAGAACTCGCGAATATGTTCAGCTTACAAGCAAGTTCTAAAGGCTTAACTTTTGACATTATTCATTGCTTGCCTGAGCCTTTTTTAATCGAGATGGATGGTTTTCGAGTTAAACAAATCTTGATCAACTTATGCGCTAATGCCGTTAAGTTCACCCCAAGAGGACATGTAGAATTAAACATTAGTCAAAGCAAAGATAATTTGATATTTAAAATTACCGACAGTGGCATCGGCATGAGTAGTTCGCAGCTGCAAAGCCTATTTGAAAGCTTCACCCAAGGGGATAGTAGTATTAGTCGACGCTTTGGTGGTACCGGCTTAGGCTTATGTTTATCAGACCAGTTAGCTAAAATCATGGGCGGTAAAATTGAAGTTGAAAGTGAGTTAAATCAGGGCAGTGTTTTTGCCTTTAGCTTACCTTGTACAGCCAATTTCAGTGAGCAATGCGGTGAAAGTAAAATATCGTCCACCGAAGTTACTATTGAGGAAGAACACCCAAAATTGCAGGGCACCATTTTACTGGCGGACGATCACAACGATAATCGACGACTCATTGCTCGCTTATTAGCGTCATTGGGGCTAGAGGTGTTAACTGCCCGTAACGGTTTAGAAGCAGTCGCTTTATTTGAACAACACCAACCTGAGTTGATTTTAATGGATATTCAAATGCCAGAAATGGATGGTATCGAGGCATTTAATATTTTGCGGCAAAAGGGCTGTAAAACGCCAATTATTGCCTTAACGGCAAACGCCATGTCGCATGAAATAACGCATTATTTATCCTTGGGCTTTAATGGCCATTTATCTAAACCTATTGAACGAAATATTTTTATACCAACCATTATAAAATTTTATGACGGTAGTCTTTCGCACGAAAAAGCCAGTGAAATTTTTAATAATCTTGATATGTCAGACTTAGTGCAAAAATTTAAATCAAACCTAGTGTTAGAGCAACAAGATTTAGTCTTACACATTAATAATAATGACTTGGATCAACTGGGCAGACTGTCGCATCGCATTGCTGGTGCGGCGCAAATGTTTGGCTTTGCTGAGCTATCTAAATGTGCCCTGCAATTAGAAACAGTGATTAAAAATAATCCAAACAATCAAAACTCGAGTGTTAGTCATCACACCCAAGAATTATTGAATGAGATAGACCAAGTGCTATGGTAAAACGTAACTAAATAAGCTTTGCTATGTAAATTAAAGGTTATTTTTTAATTATTAAGTTGTGTTTTATTGTTGATTAAATGTTGGTGTTATATCTGGTTAAAGCAACAAAATAAATCAATGACCTAGAGCGTTGTTAGTCGAATACTAAAATGCTATAACTAGCGGCTAAATAATATATTTATCAATTGAAATAATAGACTAAAGCTAAATGAGCACAAAGAATAATTTACTTGTTAGTAAACAACACGCGTATTTTAAGCTGTCATCGAAAGTAATTTTCAAGCGAATATTGTTATTACCTTTATTCATTTTATTGACAAATTTGTTCACCAGTTCTGCGGTGCACAGTCAAAACCCAAGTCAATATATAGGTAAAAACTTTGGCCAGCAGCTATCGATAATCGAAGCCATGGCAGACAAAAAACAAGCTTTAGTTTTAATTACCTCGCTCAGTACAGATAAAACCTTATCTACCTTAGATAAAATCTCGGTTTTAGCTAGTCAAAGTAGAATACTTCATCAATTAGGTCAACTTGACCATGCCATTGACGTTGCCCAAAAAGAGCAACAACTTGCTCAGGAATTTGACTTAAAACAACTTGAAGCTGACGCCTATAAAAGAGTGGGAGTTTATGCCTACTATAAAGGTAAATATGCTTTGGCTTTACATTCATATCAGCAAGCACTTAATTATTACTTTATCCTCGATGAGCCCATTGCCCAAGCAAATTTGTATAATAATATTGCCTTAGTTCATGCAAAAACCAGTGAGTTTGAAAGTGCGCTGTTGAGCTATCAACTAGCGGAAAAAATATATCAAAAATTTGGTAATGAAACCGATAAAATTGATGTGAAATTTAATATTGCCGACTTTCATTTAGAGCTAAAACGCTACGATATAGCGATATCTATGTATCTGGACGTAATAGAAAGTCGGATAAAAATTTCAGATAAAAAAGGTATCGTTATGGCATATAGTGATATAGGCAAGGCTTACAAATATGCTGGTGATTATGAAAAAGCTGAGTACTACATGACACTGTCGCTTAACTCTTCCCGTAAAAATAAATATGATTTTTATACTGCTACGGTGTTATATCACTTAGCCGAACTACATAACGACCTTTATAATATCGACCAAGCTATAGCTTATGCCACAGAAGCTCTTCGCTTAAGTATTGAGCAAGAACACGACACTGCTTATGTAGCTGCATTATATAGTTTAGCTAAAGCCTATTTTTATCAAGGGAAATATGACTTGGCATTACAATATACTGAGCGTTCAAGTGAAATGGCTGAAAAGAGGGATCATAAAGATCAAATGCAATATAACCTTTCACTACAATCACTTATATATGCCGCGCAGCATGAAAACTTTAAAGCAGTTAAAAGTCAACGTGATTTTTTGCAAGTAAAATTTGAGTTAGATAATAACGAACTTAATTCAAAATTAGCCTTATTTAACTCTGATCAATTAAAACAAGAAGTAGAACAATTAAAGCAACAAAAACGTTTACAAGCACTCGAAGTAGAGCAGTATTCACAAACGCGTATTATTATAATTATTGTGGTTATTGCCATCTTAATGATTGGTTTTTTAATTGCACGTCGACTAATAGAGCAGCGTTCAAAGCAAGCACTTGAGTCAAAAGTAAAACAAAGAACCACCGAACTCGAATATTTAATGCAAGAGTTGCAAAGTGCTAATAATATTAAAAGTCAGTTTTTAGCGAACATGAGTCATGAAATTAGAACACCATTAACCACAGTTATTGGTCAAGCCGAAGCGATAATGAGTGGTGATGTTGAAGAAGAGTTTATTGGTAAAGAAGTTAAAATTATTCATGGCAATAGCTTACATTTACTCGAACTGACGAACAACATTCTCGATTTAAGTAAAATTGAAGCCAACAAAATAGAACTTGAAATACAAACACAAAACTTGCACGACATTTTGCAAGAGCTCGCGAATATGTTCAGCTTGCAAGCAAGCTCAAAAGGTTTAACTTTTAAAATTATTCATTACTTGCCAGAGCCCTTTTTGATCAAGATGGATAGTTTTCGAGTTAAGCAGATTTTGATCAACTTATGCGCTAATGCGGTTAAATTCACCCCAAAAGGCCATGTAGAATTAAACATTAGTCAAAGTGAAAATAACTTAATGTTTAAAATTACTGACAGTGGTATAGGTATGAGCAGTTCGCAGCTGCAAAGCATATTTGAAAGCTTTACCCAAGGGGATAGCAGTATTAGCCGACGCTTTGGTGGTACCGGCTTAGGATTATGTTTATCAGACCAGTTAGCCAAAATTATGGGGGGTAAGATTGAAGTTGAAAGTGAGCTAAATCAGGGCAGTGTTTTTGCTTTTAGTTTACCCTGTACAGCCAGTTTCAGTGAGCAATGCCGTGAAAGTAGCATATCGTCTACCAAAGTCACTGTTGAAGAAGCTGCTGCGCCATTACAGGGCACTATTTTACTGGCTGAAGATCACAAGGATAATCGACGACTTATTGCTCGATTATTAGCGTCATTGGGGCTAGAGGTGTTAACCGCCCGTAACGGTTTAGAAGCGGTCGCTTTATTTGAACAACACCAGCCGACGTTAATTTTAATGGATATTCAAATGCCAGAAATGGATGGTATCGAAGCGTTTAATATTTTGCGGCAAAAGGGCTGTAAAACGCCGATTATTGCCTTAACGGCAAACGCCATGTCGCATGAAATAACGCATTATTTATCCTTGGGCTTTAGTGGCCATTTATCTAAACCCATTGAACGAAATGTTTTTATACCAACGATTACAAAATTTTACGATGGCAGTTTTTCGTACGAAAAAGCCAGTGAAATTTTTAGTAACCTTGATATGTCAGACTTAGTGCAGAAATTTAAATCAAATTTGGTATTAGAGCAGCAAGACTTAGTGTTACACATTAATAATAATGACTTGGATCAACTGGGCAGACTGTCGCATCGCATTGCTGGAGCTGCGCAAATGTTTGGCTTTGCGGAGCTATCTAAATGTGCCCTGCAACTAGAAATGACCATTAAAAGCAATCAAAAAAATCAAAGTTTGGTGATCAATCATCACACCCAACAATTGTTGAATGAAATAGACCAGGTGCTATGGTAAGCGGTATTTAAGCAAGCTTATGGGTAGTTAAACTGTGTTTCTAAGGGGGGTGTTTAAGTCTGACGCTTTGTTAAATGTGAGCGCTAATGACGGCGAATAGCTTTGAATCACAACTATAATTTGTCACTAGCCCCGACCATGTCAGCCAACATTTGTTATGTGATGCTATTGCTCTTAAAGCACGATTGTTGAGAGTGCGTTATCAAGTCTACTATTTTAATTTTATGTTGGTTGGCAAGCTCAATCCTACTAAGTAATCTTGTGCTATATCCAAGAAACTAAATCCAAGAAAACTAAATCCAAGAAAAAACCCTTAGAACTTAAGTTTACCCATCAAGATGTCTTTATACATAACCCAGTCACCTAACAGGCTATACCAAGGATAAGTGAAGGTCGCTGGTGTATTTTTCTCAAAGAAAAAATGACCAAGCCAAGCAAAGCCATAACCTAGAAAAGGTAAGGTCCAGAGCAATATCCAAGCAGCATTAATCAAGACATAGGCCAGAGTAATTATAATTAAACTAGAGCCAATAAAATGTAACCGTCTGCAGGTAATATTTTCATGTTGGCTTAAATAAAACGGATAAAACGACTTGAAATTTTTATATTTTTTAACGGCTGTATTTGTCATGAAAATCACCTAATTTATTTTGCTGAGCAATACTTTTAAGCCGATTAAAATCATAGCGCCACCAAGTACACGGTCGATCCAATGGCCTAAGCGTTGAAATTTTTCATTAACACTTGGCCGAGAAAGTAAAACCACCACAGTAGAAAACCACAGCAGTTGTAATATCATCATCCATATACCGTAAATAACCAAGTGTAATAGTGGTAAATTCGGTGATAAAACCACAGTAAACAAGGCTACAAAATATATTGGCGCTTTTGGGTTTAAGGCATTGCATAAAAACCCTTTCGCAATTGCGCTTAAATGGGTGTGTTTTTTCAGCACTTTTTGCTCGCTGGCTTTGCCAATAGGGTCAAGGTTACTGACCGGTTTAGCGCTTAAACCTTGCACACCTAAGTAAATTAAATAACCACCACCGATAATTTTTATCGCCCACAATGCGGTTGTTGAGTTAGCGATAACAGCAGCTAAACCTAGCGCAGAATAAATAATATGCACCGACAAGCCCAATGCAATACCAATACTGACCATAAAACCTGTTTGTTTGCCGTTAGACAAAGTTTGTTGCGACACCAAAACAAAATCAGGCCCTGGTGATGCTGCCGCCAACAAATGTATGGAGGTTATTAATAGTAAGCCTTGCATTAAATCCATGAGTATTCCCTAAACAGCCACCTTAAAAATATTCTCGTAAAATAGCCTAAAAAGCGACTAATAACACCTATATCGATAACATGAACAAAACTCATTACTAAATTAACACTGCTAAAATATAGCTGCAAATATTAGTTTAGAAAGCAGACTTATTGATAAAAACACTCATTTGTATTAAACACTTTATAGCGTTGGGCATTTTTTAGGTGCCACTTCAGTCCATCAAGCGCTAAGCCGGCGCTTAATGTGATGGGCCGAATATGTATGGCCAAGTTAATTTCATCTAGACGACATAATGAACGACAACAGAGCAATTAAAACGGATAGATCGTCAGAGATTAATTTGGTTGAAGTTCAGCACAATTTGGCGTTTTTCGCTAAATCTGTCTAGATATTGCGATTTTATGCCATTGGTAAGAGTTAATAAAAACTCGTATGTTACAGTGCAGGTATTATTTAATATTATTGCCAAAAATACTGAAAATCTGTTACACGTACTTGGCCAATAAGTAAGGAAATCTGATGAGCAGTTGAGGTTTTATCAGCTATAAAATAAGACTAAGTTATTACTTATATTGAGAAGTTTTATGATGAAAGATGTAAAAAATGAAGTTACGGATGAAATTAAAGCAAAACTATTGTATTGGCGTAATATAAAAAGTAAGAGAAATAAAACCCTGCTCATTGTTTTTCTTTTAAGCTTGGTTGGCTTAAAGGTATTTACCACAGTGTTAACTTTTGAGTGGTTAGCGGGTTTATTTAACTCGGTATAAAGTAAGGTTTAAAATAGATGAGTAATTGCACAACTTAGGTGGCCTTAGTTGTGCTTACTGAGCCTTATTTAAGTCAGGTATATTTAAGTCAGATATATTTAAGTCAGATATATTTAACTCAGATATATGTACCGATGAATTTATATCAAGTTGATTATTTGCTGTTAAAGAAACTTAAGTGGTTATTCAAGATGATTAACTCGAGTTAATTAAACAATAGACCTCGACAGTTTTTAAACATGTAAGGCAATATAAATGCTGATCAACTTGTCACTAGGGGAGTAACTCGCTATTTTGATAGCGTTAATTATTTTAGCTAGTTTTTATTTTAACTTATTTTAACTTATTTAACTTATTTAACTTATTTAATTTCAGCTGAGCTTAATTTTATACTCAAATAGGTGCTAGCAGCCTAAGGAATATAGTGACTTCAAAATTACCCCGATGGGTAGAATACGGTGCATTTGTACTTGCTTTAGTGGCAGGACTTATTAATGCGGTTGGATTGTTAGGCTTTAAACATCAATCTATTTCGCATTTATCTGGCACGGCTACACTGCTTGGCACAGGAGTCGTAAACTCAACATTTACTGATGCTTTTCATTTACTGCTTATTTTATTTAGCTTTTTAATGGGGGCGGGTATATCGGGTTACTTTATTCATGGTGGGGCCTTAAAATTAGGCCGCAATTATAGTGGTTTGCTTTATCTAGAAGCGGCATTGCTTTTTGGCGCTATTTATTTCTTAACCAAAGATTCTTTAAATGGCCATTATTTGGCCTCAGCAGCGTGTGGATTGCAGAATGCCTTAGCCACTACTTATAGTGGTGCGGTGATCAGAACAACTCATGTCACCGGTATTTTTACTGATTTGGGTATTATGTTAGGTGCAAAATTAAGGGGCGATACATTTGATAATAGAAAGGCACTATTATTTCTGTTAATTATTATAGGATTTATTGTCGGTGGGGGCTTAGGTACTTATTTATTTAGTTTGTTTAAATTTTATGCGCTATTTGTACCCGCAGGTATTTGTATTTTCTTAGCCTTAATCTATTCAATTTATAATGCTAATGCCCAAGCTAAGAGCTAGCACTTTTACCATTTTTTCAGGTTGCCAAGGTATGTGGTAAATTTATCACTAGTATATTAGGTCGCTTTATCGACACTTCAGCAGATTGTGTTGTTACTAAGGTGGAGTTATCGATGAAAGCCCCCATATCAACTTATGTGAGCATAAAATCATCGTGCTAGCTTTCATATAGGAGAAGTAATGCAAGACTTGAAGCAACAATTAGATTTTATTTTAGAGTTAGACCGTCTTAAAGCTGTCTACCGAAAAGTGATGGTAAAGTCGGATAAAAATAGACCAGAAAACAGTGCTGAGCATAGCTGGCATATTGCCATGATGGCGCAAACCTTACATGTTTATGCCGCAGAGCCAGTCAATGTTGCTCGAGTTACCAGCATGTTACTTATTCATGACATAGTAGAAATTGATGCCGGCGATACTTTTGCCTTTGCAGCACAAGTCGAACTTGATGCACAAGAAGCAAAAGAGCTTGCAGCGGCAAAGCGTATTTTTGGTTTGTTGCCTGAACAGCAATGCTCAGAAATGTTAAACTTGTGGCTAGAGTTTGAAGCGGCAGAAACAACCGATGCTAAATTTGCCAAAGCAATGGATCGGGTCTTACCTTTACTGCAAAATATGAAAAATGACGGAGGGAGTTGGGCTAAGCATAATGTTAGCCGATCTGAAGTTATTGCCCGTAACAATCTCTTAGATGGTTTAGCCCCCAAACTATGGACTTATGTTGCTGAGCAAATTGAGTTTGCCGTAGAAAAAGGCTGGTTACGCAACGCGTAGCGGTAATAAAACTTCTAGCTATGTAAAGCAATGCCTTAGCTGCTTGTTAATATATCAGTCAACAAACAGCTAAGCTTCTATCTTTTAAATTTAAGAATATGACCTTTGAAGTCTTGTTTAATGTAATCGGTATGCTCAGGTTTAATATGGGTAGAGCTAAAACCAAAATCTAGCATTTTTGTACTTAATTTAGTTTTGCGCCCGCGACCCGGATCAACAAGAATAACTTCACAACTTTTGTTTGCATGGGCTTGGATGAAGTTGGCAAGCAATTCAATATGTTCATTTTCATATAGTAGGTCACTACCTATGATTAAATCAAAAAGTCCTAAGCTATCTTGTTTATTTGACCAATTAGTTTGCTCATAGTTAATCGGACCGTCTTGATTAAGCAGGGTGTTTCTCAGTAAAAATTTCCCTACTTCGGGGTGGTAATCTGTTGCGGTTATATCCGCTTTTTGTTTGTTTAAGAGTAAGCTACTAAGCGCTATGCCACAGCCTACTTCTAATACCCGTTTTGTGCCAACGGGGTATTGCGAAATAAAATGTGCCAGCACTAAGCTTGATGGCCAAATAACACCAAATAAAGACCAAGTTGCCGATGAAATGCCTAAGTTTTGGGCGATGTCTTCAGGGTCATAAAATTCTTGTTTATCACGTAAGGTACAAAGATGGATATCAGTGTTACCAAACTCGATGGTTTGATAACTGTAACGAAGGTTTGTCATTGTGCTGCCTAGGTAGGCGCGGAGCCAAGTCTCTTAAGACAAATGACAAAGTGCGCGAGTCGGCTAAGAGTACAGTGTTTAGCTTAAATGACAATATATTTCGTGCGCTATAATTTAGCTGATATAGCTTTTTTGTCGCGAATTTTCTTTGCGACTAAACGATAAAATGCTAAATCATATTAAAATGTTTAGACGTCTATACGTTTAGAGGTTGACATAGCTAGCAATCCAAGTCACATTGTAGTTAGATATAAATGGTAAAGAGCAATATTTTTTTCAGCGTTATTTTATTACTATTACAGATATAACGAATTACCCGACATTAGGTTATTACTATGCCCATAAAAATCCCCGATGAATTGCCCGCTTTAACGATTTTAGACAAAGAAAATATTTTTGTTATGTCTGAACGTCGCGCTGCAGATCAAGAAATTCGCCCAATGGAAGTGGCTATTCTTAACCTAATGCCCAATAAAATTGAAACTGAAGTGCAAATTCTGCGCATGTTGGCCAATACACCATTGCAAATTAATGTTGAATTTGTCCGCATACATGCCAATGAATCTAAGAATACGCCGCAAGCACATCTAGATAATTTCTACCGCTTATTCGACGATATAAAACATAAACAATATGACGGTTTAATTATTACCGGTGCGCCGCTGGCATTGTTGGATTATCAGCAAGTAACCTTTTGGGACAAAATTTGTCAAGTGTTTGACTGGGCAGAAAAAAATGTGACTTCAACCATGTTTTCATGTTGGGCAGCACATGCAGCGCTTTATCATCATTATGGTTTGAAGCGACATTTGCGTAAAAAAAAGCTCTCTGGCGTCTACCACCACCATTGTTTAAAACCAGAAGAGCAGTTAACCCGAGGCTTCGATGAAAGTTTTAATGTGCCTCATTCTCGCTATGGTTATATCGATAAATCGGATTATCAAACACTGGAACATCTAGAAATATTGGCGGAGTCAGCTGAGGCAGGGGTGTATTTATCTGCGAGTAAAAATAAGCAGCAAGTCTACCTTACCGGCCATCCAGAGTATGACGCAACCACCTTGAGTGAAGAGTATTTTCGTGACCTTGAAATGGGCCGTACCACGTCAATGCCTGAGCATTATTTTACTGAAAATGATCCCCATTCAACCACAGCAAACACCTGGCGCAGCCATGGTAGTTTGCTTTTTACCAATTGGTTAAATTATTACGTTTATCAAATTACGCCGTATCAATTAGATGCAAACCATATTAAAGCCATCCATCCAGGGAAATCTCGTGTCTAAGCAAGTAAATACTCAATCAAAAGCACCTGTGGTGCAGTCAGTTTCTTATGGCCGATTACAAGCCGAATTAAAAAAGCGCATTCTTATTTTAGATGGTGCTATGGGCACTATGATCCAAGCGTATAAATTTGAAGAGCAAGATTATCGTGGCGAGCAGTTTGCTGATTGGCATAGCGATGTTAAAGGTAACAACGATTTGTTGGTGCTGACTCAACCTGAGGTTATTAAAGCTATTCACCGCGAATACCTTGTTGCCGGTGCTGACATTCTTGAAACCAATACTTTTAACGCCACCACTATTGCCATGTCTGATTACGATATGGCGGAGTACAGTGCTGATATTAATTTCGCGGCGGCGCAATTAGCACGTGAAGTGGCTGATGAATTCACCGCGAAAAATCCAGATAAACCCCGTTTTGTGGCTGGCGTGTTAGGGCCAACAAACCGCACTTGTTCAATTTCCCCTGATGTTAACGACCCAGCGTATCGTAATGTCACCTTTGATCAGCTCAAAGACGCTTACATTGAATCGACCAACGCCTTGATTGACGGCGGCAGTGACATCATTTTAATTGAAACAATATTTGATACCCTCAATGCTAAAGCCGCTATATTTGCTGTTGAAACCGTCTTTGAAAGTCGCGGTGAACGTTTACCTGTGATGATCTCAGGCACGATTACCGATGCCTCAGGGCGAACGTTATCAGGGCAAACCACCGAAGCTTTTTACAATTCTTTACGTCACGCTAGACCGATTTCATTTGGTTTGAACTGTGCGCTTGGCCCGGTTGAATTACGCCAATATGTGGAGGAATTAAGCCATATTTCAGATGTGGCGATTTCTGCTCATCCTAATGCGGGTTTGCCTAATGCTTTTGGTGAATATGATTTTACCGTTGAAGATATGGACGAGCATGTTGCTGAATGGGCCAATGCAGGTTTTTTAAATATTATTGGTGGCTGTTGTGGCACCACACCAGCGCATATTAAAGGCATGGCTGATGCCGTAGCGAATATCGCACCTCGAGAAATTAAAGCGAAAGAAATAGCTTGTCGATTATCCGGCTTAGAAGCACTGACCATTAAAGACGATAGCTTGTTTGTTAACGTAGGTGAGCGTACTAATGTGACAGGATCTGCGGTTTTTAAACGCTTAATTACCGACGAAAATTACGATCAAGCCATCGCAGTAGCCTTGCAACAAGTTGAAAACGGCGCACAGATTATCGATATCAACATGGATGAAGGCATGTTGGACTCACAAGCAGCCATGGTTCGATTCCTGAATTTAATTGCGGGTGAGCCAGATATCGCCAAAGTGCCGATTATGTTGGACTCTTCTAAATGGGATATTTTAGAAGCGGGTTTAAAATGTATTCAAGGTAAGGGCATTGTAAATTCAATCAGTTTAAAAGAGGGTGAAGACAACTTTCGTGAACAAGCTGAACTGCTGCGCCGTTATGGTGCTGCGGTGATTATTATGGCGTTTGATGAAAAAGGCCAAGCCGATACTCGTGAACGTAAGTATCAAATTTGTCAGCGCGCTTATCATATTTTGGTCGATGAAATTGGCTATCCCGCTGAAGATATTATTTTTGATCCTAATGTTTTTGCGGTTGCTACTGGCATCGACGAGCATAACAATTATGCGCGTGATTTTATTGAAGCGGTAGGTGACATTAAGCAAAACTTACCCCATGCCATGATTTCTGGTGGTGTCTCTAATGTCTCGTTCTCATTTCGCGGCAATAACCCAGTGCGCGAAGCGATACATGCGGTTTTTCTTTATCATGCGATAAAAAATGGTATGGACATGGGTATAGTTAATGCCGGCCAGTTAGCGATTTATTCTGATATCCCCGACAACCTGCGTTTAGCCGTTGAAGACGTGATACAAAACTCTGATGATGGTGCTACTGAACGCCTACTCGATGTGGCACAAGAATATCGTGGCCAAGCGGGTAGTCAAAATAGCAAAGCTGATTTAACCTGGCGTGAATTAGAAGTGAATAAGCGCCTAGAATATTCGCTCGTTAAAGGTATTAATGAGTTTATTCTTGAGGACACTGAAGCCGCTAGATTAGTCGCTAAACGGCCATTAGATGTTATCGAAGGGCCGTTGATGGACGGCATGAATGTGGTCGGTGATTTATTTGGTGCTGGCGAAATGTTTTTACCGCAAGTGGTAAAATCTGCCCGCGTCATGAAACAAGCGGTCGCACATTTAAACCCTTTTATTGAAGCAGAAAAAACTGAAGTAAGATCTAACGGTAAAATATTACTGGCAACGGTGAAAGGTGATGTTCATGACATAGGTAAAAATATCGTTGGCGTGGTTTTACAGTGTAATAATTACGAGATTATCGACTTAGGTGTGATGGTGTCATGTGAAGAGATTTTACGTGTTGCCCGTGCTGAAAAGGTCGATATTATTGGTTTGTCAGGGTTGATCACTCCCTCACTTGACGAAATGGTGCATGTTGCTAAAGAAATGAAGCGCCAAGAATTTAACTTACCCTTGCTTATCGGTGGCGCTACAACCTCTAAAGCGCATACCGCCGTTAAAATTGAACCTCAATATCAACATCCTGTGGTTTATGTACCTAATGCTTCACGTTCGGTTTCTGTGGTAAGTACACTACTCTCTGATGAGCATAGAGCGGCCTTTGTTGAGCGCCAAAACGCTGAATACGTTAAAGTGCGTGAGCGCCATTACAAAAAAGGCCCGCGTTCAAGTTTGATTTCCTTGAAAGACGCGCGCGCCAATGCGGTGCCGATTAACTTTGATAACTATACCCCTAAGGTGCCAAATAAATTAGGTGTGACTGTACTGGATAATATCGACTTAAATATTGTTAGGCACTATATCGATTGGACGCCATTTTTTATGACTTGGCAGTTATCTGGTAAGTATCCCTTAATTCTTAAGCATGAAGTCGTCGGCGTGGAAGCAACTAAGTTACTTAATGATGCTAATGCGATGTTAGATGATGTTATTAATAATAAAAAATTAACCGCAAAAGCGGTATTTGGTTTGTTTCCAGCCAATCGTGAGCAAGATGACTTACAACTTTACACCGACGACTCGCGTACTGAACCCTTAATGAAATTGCACCAATTACGTCAACAAAGCAAAAAGCCCACGGGCCAATATAATCGTTGCTTAGCCGATTATGTCGCTGATAAAGCCTCGGGCGTTGATGACTACATTGGTGCTTTTGCCGTGTCGGCTGGCTTTGGTGTTGAGGCTTTAGTGAAAGCCTTTAATGCCGATCACGATGATTATAATAGTATTTTAATTAAAGCGGTTGCCGATAGACTAGCTGAAGCCAGCGCTGAGTATTTACACCAGCAAATTCGCAAAGAATATTGGGGCTACGCGCCAGATGAAACCTTGGATAACGATAGTTTAATTCGTGAAAGATATCAGGGTATTAGGCCTGCGCCAGGTTATCCTGCCTGTCCAGAACACACAGAAAAAGGCTTGCTTTGGACCTTACTTAATGTCGAAGAAAACATTGGTATGGACTTAACCTCAAGTTTTGCTATGTGGCCTGGTGCCGCGGTAAGTGGTTGGTACTTCGCGCATCCAGAGTCTAAATACTTTGCCGTGGCAAAAGTAGCACAAGACCAAGTTGAAAGTTATGCCGCACGTAAAGAAATGACTATGCCACAGGCTGAACGTTGGTTGTCGGCTAATTTAGATTATGAACCTTCGTAAACTATAAATTATAAGCTTTAGCTTGAAGTGACGAGGGGAGATGTTTTATTAGCCTATCTTATAGCGTAGAAGTAACAGCGCAGAAGTAATAGCAAAGATAAGATAATAAATAAACGGTATAAAAGCTAAAAAGCGCTATAGCAAGACAAGCTATAGCGCTTTTTTAATATTGGTTATCAGCGTTATTTTTAGACAAGATAATGTCGTAAGATTCAGGTCATTGTGTACTTAATTCACGTTATACAATAACGCCCCCCCTTAAGTGAACCTGTGTTGGAGTTAAATTACTTTCAGCAATAATGTAGCTTTGATGATATCAATAGTTATATTGAGTGACACTATCTCAACAAGCAGACTCAGCTAAGGCAAGTGTTTCATCAGTGATGGTGGTTGAGCTAAGTTGAAATTTAAGTCGTCAGATTCAGATTCAGATTCAGTGAGCGGTTGTTGGACTGAAAATGTTGCACTGAAAAAATTAACGATTTTTTTGTGCATTTAAAGTGCTGGCTATTGCTTTAACGCTAGTGCTTCTGCTCGCTAATTGCCGTTATTTTGCATCAACTAGGTGAATCAGAGGTTTAAATTCTTAGCAGGCATTATCGACATAACACGGCTCCATTTTGTATGGCCAATCTCATGGGGTAAATAAACCTGTAAAACGATTGTCATGATAGCTAAAGAATATTTTGTGAGATTTTAATAAACATTAAATTTACTCTTTCTAATTATTTAAAATTGTGAAATATTGTTCAGCAGATATTACTGAGAAGTTTGCATAATATTGTTAGGGTTTCAATCTACTTAGAATGATTAAAATGGGGTTAACTTATTATGTTTGAATTGCTTTATACAAGTATCTCTCCTGCAGGCCTATCAGAGGTCGAATTAATGGGTATGCTAAAACAGTGGCGATTAAAAAACCAAGCGCTCGATATAACCGGAATGCTGTTATATCACGACCGTGAGATCATGCAAATTCTAGAAGGAGAAGAAGATAAAGTTAAAGCACTGTTTCAAACTATTCTTATGGATAATCGACATAGAAGTATTGAAGTGATCTATGAAGGGAATATCAAAGATAGAGCTTTTGGTGAATGGTCAATGGCATTTAAGCTACTTGACGAAAATATCATCAAAATGATTTCAGCTGGTTATGAGGAATTTAACCTAAAAATGTCTCCTATTACCATGATTAAAGAGAATCCGAACCGTGGTAAGAAAACATTTTTATCCTTACGAGACATGCTTTAAAGTAAAATGAGCTACTTCATATAGTCACCAGCGTTTACAGTTTGATAGCAAAAGCTCAAATTGTGGCATAACTGAAGCCGGCGTTAGCAATATAATATTTAATCAAAATCTTTAATCCCTCTCAATTTTTCAACCTGAACCGTCGCTATCGTATTCAAGTGATCGTTAAACAAAGTGATTTTTATCACAATGTAGCGCACTTTTTCGCATTAGTGCCAATTGAACTAATGCTAT
Source organism: Colwellia sp. MB3u-45 (assembly GCF_014077005.1). Taxonomy (GTDB): domain Bacteria; phylum Pseudomonadota; class Gammaproteobacteria; order Enterobacterales; family Alteromonadaceae; genus Cognaticolwellia. Next base: position 39,844 of record NZ_JACGVC010000045.1, read on the forward strand.
TTTATGCCATTTACTGTGCAATAATCTCGCTAATTATGTCTGTTACAAAGGCGCTATTTAATCAGTTCAATTAACTCATGAATAGTTTTTACGGGTGATATTTTAGCGCCTAAGCCTTCCATCGATTTATGATAATTTCGAAACGGAATAAATATTTCAGTAAAGCCATGTTGAGCCGCTTCTTTAACCCGCGGCACACCACTGTCAATCGGACGCACATCACCATTTAAGCTCAACTCACCCATGATGCAGGTGGTTCTTGGGATAACAAATTCATTCAAGCTGCTTAACAATGCTGTCACTAACGCAAGATCAATACAGGTTTCTGACTCGTCTATTTTTAGACCGCCAATAATATTGAAAAATGTATCATGATAAATTTTGGTTTTGGTATGTTTGCGTAAAATTCCGGTTAACATCTTAATACGGTTCATATTGAGGCCAACACAAACACGTTGTGGAAACTCAGCTTCGGTTTCTGTGGTGAGACACTGAATTTCTAATAATAAGTTTCGATTGCCTTTGCGAATACAAGTAATGGCTGAGCCAGGTGATTCAGTGCTCGAGCCGGATAAAAATATTTCACTGGGATTATCAACACTGAGCATACCGCGTTCACACATTTTAAAAATGCCCACGGTATCAATGTCACCAAAGCGATTTTTATTCGCTCTTAAGGTGCGTATTTGGCCATCATTAGTGTCGATATGTAGTAAGGCGTCAACAATATGCACTAAGGTTTGAGGTCCGGCAATTTCATTGTTTTTATTAACATGGGCAATCAGAAACATAGTGACGTTATTTTGTTTACAGTATTGCGTTAACAACTGAGCGGCACCTTTTACCTGTGATGGTGAGCCTGGGCTACCATTGGCATTGTCGGTAACTACAGCTTGAATGGAGTCAATAACGGCAAACTTGATTTTCTTTTGCTCTAGCTCCTCAATAATGGCTTCAACACTGGTTTCTGACAACAAGTACAATTCGTCTGGATTATACTCAAGCTTTAAACGTTGGACCCTATTTTTGAACTGCGAAAGCGACTCTTCGGCAGTACAATAAAGTGACGGCATTATTTTTGACATACGGGCAACTAAATCGGACAGTAAGGTAGTTTTCCCCGCGCCTGGATCACCTGATACAATATTGACAGAGCCTGTGGTAACGCCGCCACATAATACTCGGTCAAGCTCACCTATGCCGGTTAATTGCTTTTCAGCCTCAGTAGAGGCTATTTCATTGATTTTTTTAGAGCCACCGCCAGTACCACCGGCATAGCCGCCGGTTGAGATACGACTTTTTGTTGGGTTTTTACTTTGGCTGGCGGGGATTTTCATCTCAGCTAAGGTATTCCATGCCCCGCATCGGCATTGTCCCTGCCAACGAGGGTAGTTCATGCCGCAATCGGTACAAACGAATTCTAATTTTGCTAACTTTGCCATTGGGCTGCCTATTGTCTAAATTTAAATTTTTTAACCTCTTGCTATGCAATCAGTCAAAATCATGACAAAACATCAAGGTGAAATGCTTAAATGCTGTTTGTCAGAAAAATTATTATGCTTTATATTCAGGGTTTTAGTTGAACTAATGTCAGTATTTAGTTTATGGTAAACAAAGTTTTTTAGTTCTACTGCTTTTAGAGCAAGTTAACAGGTATAGTTATTGCTTTGAAACAGTTAAAGATAAATTGTTTACTATTCAACGTTGAATATAGTGTTGTGGTGTTGATTTTATAACATGGTACGGATACTAAGTTAATATACGATGCGTAGTTGGCTTTATTGTAAAGATATTGAAGCGTAAATGAATAAAGATTTTTCAAAATATAAAAAAATTATTGATGAATTTAGTGGCCAAGTCTTAAACAGTGACTTTGAAACTAAATTTTATGCTGTCTCCAAGAACCTTCCGCAGACTGAACGTTTTCTGTTAAAAATGGAATTAAAACGTCTTGCTGCACCTTGTACTCGTTTGATTGATTTACGAGGTCTTGTCGATGGTGAATGTAAGATTTTTCAACATGAACAAAGGATACACTTTTTAGACAATGTGGCCAGTTTAGTTTTTACAGAAGCGTTTACGCGTTATGGCAGCTATAGTTTGGCTGTCTACGAAGCAACGATGAATACCGAAAATAACTTTCGGGTTATTTATCAAAAAGAGAAAGCTCAGCTCAGTAAAGGCTCGCCAGAAGCCAGTACTAAAATACTTGAAAAATCACAATATCCAGCAAAATTTTATAGTTTTGGTCCTTATCATAATCGCATTGAAGAGCGGATGAATTTTGTCATCTCGATTCAAGTCACTATCGGTAATGATCGAATATTTAAATGTAGCACTTTAGACTTAAGTGTCAGTGGCTGTAAGTTCAAAGTGAATGACCTCAGGCCTATTGCTATTGGTCAAAAAATCACAATACGTTTCAGTGGCTTGGAAGACCAGTTTCAACTGATGGCTGAGAGCGACTTTATTTATGAAGTTAAAAATTTGACCCTATTAGATAACATGCAGCTAGTGGGTGTTAAAAGAGCTCATCAAGACAAGTCTGGCCCCAATAGTTTTACCCAATATATGCTTAGCTTTATTCAAGAGAATAAACGTCGCTACAAAATCAATTTAGATAATACTATTAGTGCCTTGCAAGCTCGCAGTTTTGAACAATATGTGCTGCCTAAATCTAATGAACTACCTGTTTTTATTGAAAAAAACAATACTAGCTTAACGCCAAAATATGCGCTGACTTGCCCTAATAACCAAGGTCTTTATCAGTATTGGCAGGATGAACAACATAATTCGACATTATTTTGTTTAATTACACCAGAACGAATCACTCGACTTAAAAAGCTGGCGCTATCTGGACAGTCGCTATTAGTGTTTAGTTTTATTCATCAAAGCCAAGGTAAGTCATATTTTTATACTGCCGATGAACTACAGCTTGGCGATGATGCTGAATTTATGACGCAATTTTTGGCTTTTGCAGCGTCAAAAGAAAACTTCTTAATTACCCAACTGGCTTTGTTGGATGTAGTGCCAAGTCGCGGCCAGTCAAATTTTACTTTATCTAATAGTATGACTGAGAAAAACGCGTATTTAAATGCGCCACTATCTAATGAGATTCAGGCATTATTGGCTAAAACACCTTATATTGTTGTGGTAAATGATGTTACACAAAATGAAAGCGTTCAGGCATATCAATCCTTGTCTTATGAGGGCATTAACAGCGTTAAATTGAAAAAATTTGGTCATAAACGCTTAAGTGAAAAGTTGATTGTTGATAACATCGGCATAAACTATAGAAATAAGCGACAAGAGTTACGTTTTACTTATAAAACGCCAGTTCATGTTGAAATTAATGATGTTATTTTAACCGGCGTTTCTCTTGATTTTTCTCCCTCTGGTTTGAAGGTTTCACTCGATAAAACAACCATGTTGCTCAAGGGTGACATGGTTTACTTAAGTTTCCCTAAGCTACAAAAAATAACTTCAGCGTTTGCTTTAACTGACTTACCCTATGAAGTTGTGCGGGTAAATAGTGCTAAAAATATTATTAATTTACGGGTTTTTGTTCAGCAGCATCAACATATTGGCCGTAAATTTTTTAAAGCTTTGATTGATAAAAACAGCGATAAATTAACCTCTGACGAATATGATACGTTTAGCCCCGACTTAGCCAGAGCATTGCGTAATATCTACAGTGCAAGTTCAACCGTTCCTGCGCTTGTTATGCAAACAAGTGGTAGTCGTTATAAATCAGAAGTTATTGCTGGTGGAGACTGTCATAGCAACTTAATGTCAGTAATGCAGCAATTAAGTGATGGTAATTTATATTACAACTTATATCCTATCTTGGGTCACGCGGATATAATGCCAAGCTTAAGTGTTAAGCTAAAAAAAATGCAGGAAATGGACTCTCCCAGTTGCCATGTACTTTATATTGCGCTTAAGGCTAGTGTTGACACGGTAGACAAAGCGGTCAGTATAAAATTGTCTTCAGAGTTAAACAGTGAAGCATTAAAACAAGGCTTTATTCATCAGGCGCTGAAAAATGGACAATTTTTCTGTCTGATGATAAAGCTTTCACGCGTTGGCGAACCTGACATGAGCTACCTTCATCATGAATTAAGTTATATTAGTGCTTATGCACTTCATCGCGGTAAACAAATTGAACAAAATATTTGGAGTGTTTCCGGCATTGCACAAATTTTTGATATCAGCCAAGAAGCGCTTTTTCGCTATGGTTTAACGCGCAACGCTTAAAACTTTATTACTAGGGCTGATACCAAGTTGATTAATTAAGTGATCAGATTTCTCATTTTAACCATTAACCATTAACCATTAACCATTAACCATGAGCAGATAATTAATCAACTGGCGATGACATATTAACGCTGAAAATGTTGGGGCAAGTTAGCTAAGGGCTAACGGCCCCTGAAGATCTACTTAAGCCAATGCAACAAACAATCTAGGCCTGAGGTGGTAATACAAGCATCAGCTTGCGCTAGTACTAAAGGCTTAGCGTGAAAGGCAACACCTAAGTGTGCAGCGGCCATCATGACTAAATCGTTGGCACCATCGCCCATAGCAACTGTTTGTGTCGGCGCAATATTAAATTCATTTTTCAGCTGTACTAAGCAATTTGCTTTGGCTTTGGCGTCAATAACTTCACCTAGCACTTTTCCGGTTAAAAGATTATTTTTTATTTCTAAAACGTTAGCCACAGCAGCGTCAAGTGATAACATTTGTTTTAAGTGGTCGGCAAAATAGGTAAAGCCGCCTGAGGCAATAGCAACGCGCCAGTGATGTTTTTTCAGTTCGCTAACTAAGGTTTCTAAGCCTTCCATTAAGGGGATGTTACTGGCGACTTGTGCCAAAATGTTTTCAGGCGCATGCTCAAGTTTAGCAACACGTTGATGTAAACTCTGGCTGAAATCTAGCTCTCCTAACATGGCCAGTTCAGTCACTGCTGCTACTTCTTCACCAACACCGGCCAGTGCCGCTATTTCATCGATACATTCAATTTTTATGGTGGTTGAGTCCATATCCATAACCAATAAGCCAGGTATTGAAAGTGTTGGCGCATTCATTAATAACGCCGATTCAATTTGTTCACTAATATTAAAGTTGGCGAGGCGATCTCGTGCCTGTTTAATATCCTTTACTTGTACGCCAAATCGATAGCTTGTGGCGTTATTACGCTGATTAATTTTATGCAGACAGTGCAGGGTTAATTCACACACGCTCAACAAATTGACTAAGGTAGTAACTTTAAGATCACCAAAAACAATAAGCTCTAGGGTTTCTGATGAATTTTTTGGGGTTGATGATTCATTATTATCAAATAAAACAAAGGCTTGTTGCGCTTTATCAAAAACAATGGCGATATTGTTCGAGCTTGAGTCAACCGGTAGCCATTGTGTTAAATTTAAGTGCTGGATATTGTCTAAAGAAACTGATTTTTTTTGGGTTGTCACGATACTGCCTTATATGAAAAACACGATTTAAAATAACTGTCCTAGTATAAAAAGTTGAAATATGGTTCTATAATGCAGTTATAGAAATATAGGAAGCAATTCGTTTGATGAAGCAAATAGAACAGCCTTTATACCCTAAATTATCACCGATTTATAATAAAATATTACAATTAGCGCTCGCTATTTTATTGCTGGTATTTTTGATGGATTTTTGGGTAACTAGTCGTGATAGTCAGCAACAACAGATCCAAGCTCATGCCAATAAAATGGGCAAGCTTTATTTAGCGCAAGCAGCAACAAGCACCTTGCCTTATTTGGCACAAAACCCTAGCCAGTTACAGCAATATACCGACAACTTAGTGCAGCAGCCGTTAGTAAAGAGTGTGCACATTTATGGTATTACTGGGCAAAACATCGCCAGTTCAGAGCAAGCAGAATCTATTAATGATCTTTTTGGTCTTAGTCTGCGAAAAATTAACCAAACTGATGATGTGATCCCTTTTGTGCAGGAATTGCGCACAGATAAATTGCACGGCTATATTCGACTCTCACTCTATCGCTCAATATTAGCCGATGAACTGATTAAAAATAGCCGTGATCAATACGATATTATGCGTTTGTTGATGATGGTTGCCGGTGTTATTGGCTTTCTCTTAACCCGTGGTTTAAATCGTTTCAGCCGTCAAGGTTTCAGGCCACCTAGCCGTTAGTGTAAAGCATTTATGTTTTACCTAGCTTTTAGCGAAAGCTAAAGCAGTGTTTATATTCGACTCCAATGCATGGGCAAGTTCACTCGCTGATTCAGAGCGTATGCCCACCAGTGCTTGAAATACTTTGATCAGCTGTAAGGGCGAATTATCTTGGCCTTGAAAACCATATAATGGCATTGACGGTGCGTCTGTTTCCAACACTAAGCTTGCTAGTGGTAGTCGTTTTATGGCTTTAATGGTTTTTTCCGCGCGTGGATAGGTAATTGTGCCGCCGATACCCAGCTTAAAACCTAAATCAATATACTGACATGCTTGCTGGTAACTACCTGAAAAAGCGTGAATAATTCCACCTTTAGTGAGGTTTTTTTGTCGTAGCATAGCGACAATATGCTGATGCGATTTGCGATGATGAACAATAATGGGTAATTGGTAGGATTTTGCTAAGGTCAGTTGTTGTTCAAAAATTTGAATTTGCTGCGCTAAATTATTTTCTGCTTGAGCAATAACGCCATCAATACCCGCTTCACCGATAGCCACAATCTCATTGCGGTGGCTTTTAACTAAGTGTTCTAAAACAGTCAGACTATCAGCATGTAAGTCATTGAGAAACCAAGGGTGAATACCTAAACACGGATGCAATGTTAGTGTTTCACTACTGTGATTTTTTGCTAGTGTTAGTGTCTTATGCCAGTTTTTAGGGCCAATGCTAGGTATAACGATATGATAGATATTCGCTTGCTGGCATTGCTTAAGTAATTCGGGTAAATTTTCAGAAAAAGCGTCAAAATCAAGATGACAATGGCTGTCGGTAAAGCTTAGCATGTCTGTCATTTGCTCCCCCCACCTTAGGTTAACTAACCATTTTCGAAGTGTTAATTCACTTTTTTAATGAGCGAATCAACACTACCTAGTATGGCTATTTTATTTACATGCGTTCCATTACGTCAATGCCTAAAATATCTAAACCTTGTTTAAGTGTATTGGCAATTATGTAGCTTAGTGCCAGTCGCGATTGTTGTACATCACTGGCTATATCATCTTTTAATATTGGGCAGGCTTCATAAAAACTCATATAAAGACTGGCCAGTTCATATAAATAATTACACAGCAAGTTGGGTGTACATTCACTAATAACTGAGTCGATAACATTTTCTAGCTGCAATAACTTTAGTGCTAAGGCTTTTTCTTGTGGTTCAACAATAGCAATGGCGGGTAAGTTATTATTGGCTGAAAAGTCGGCTTTAGTAAAAATACTTTGAATACGTGAATAAGCATATTGTAAGTAGGGCGCGGTAGCACCTTCAAAACTCAGCATGGTTTTCCAGTTGAAAATATAATCACTGGTACGGTTTTTTGATAAATCAGCAAACTTGACCGCGCCAATACCCACTTTTTTGGCAATTTCAGTTAAATGTGCTTCGCTGTAATCAGGGTTCTTTTCAGCAATAACGGCTTTGGCTCTAATAACGGCTTCATCAAGTAATTCAGCTAGTTTTATTGTGCCACCCGTTCGTGTTTTAAATGGCTTACCGTCGTCTCCCATCATCATACCAAATGGGCAATGATCATAACTGACATGTTCAGGTAAGAAACCGGCCTTACGCGCGACAATTTCAACTTGCTTAAAGTGTAAAGCTTGACGAGCGTCAGTAAAAATAATAATACGATCAGCTTTTAACTGACCACTTCTGTAGCGACAAGCTGAAAGGTCGGTGGTGGCATATAAGTAACCGCCGCCAGACTTTTGCACGATAAATACTGAGGGATCACCATCTTTGTTGGCCATTTCATTAATAAACACAACTTTAGCGCCTTGATCTTCTACCGCTATTTTTTGTGCCATGAGTTCATCAATAACGTTTGATAAATCATTGTTATAAGCACTTTCACCCATAATATCTTTGCGGGTTAAGGTCACGTTAAGTTTTTGATAAATATCTTCACTATGGCTAATTGAAATATCAATAAACTGTTGCCAAAGTTTTGCACAATGGCCATCGCCACTTTGCAGTTTTACGACGTAATCACGAGCACGATCAGCAAAACCGTCTTCGTTATCAAAACGCACTTTCGCTTCACGATAAAAGTTTTCTAAATCTGACAGGGCAGTTTCTGCCACTTCATTAGACGCTAACTTGTCGCTTAAATGGGCTAATAACATACCAAACTGTGTACCCCAATCACCCATGTGATTTTGGCGGATAACATGTTCACCACGAAACTCAAGCGCGCGCACAACGGCATCACCAATAATGGTTGAGCGTAAATGCCCTACGTGCATTTCTTTTGCCAGGTTAGGAGCAGAGTAATCAACAACAACATTTTGAGGCTTTATTGCTTGTATTACGCCTAAATTTTTGTCATTTGATATTTCATTTAATTGCTTTGCTAACCAGCTTTTGTCTAAATGAATATTAATAAAGCCAGGGCCGGCTAATTCAACTTTTTCAGCGATACCGGTTAAGTCCAGGGCGGCAACTACTTTAGTTGCCAGTTCACGTGGATTGGTTTTTAATTTTTTAGCCGCACCCATGACACCATTAGCTTGGTAGTCACCAAAATTTGCTCGGTTAGATAAACTTATCGCAGGGTTTGTGCCTTCTGGTAAACCTGCCGCGGTCATGGCTGCGCTAACTTTTTCATTCAGGATGTTGCTAATATTCATTTAAATTAACTCTTCTTCGATTAAAGGCTCAAGTGAGCGGCGATAACTTGAGTGAATAAGCGTGATGCTTTTCATTACGCTTATGGATAAATTATCGGCTATCAATGGTTTTCACTTACAAGACACTTATTAATGCTCGCGTGTTTTGTGAAACTCAATATCTGGGTGGCGCTCTTGCGCTAGGTTTAAGTTAACCATAGTAGGGGCGATATAGGTTAAATTATTGCCACCATCAAGTGCTAGGTTATCATAAGCTTTCTTTTGAAATTGCTCTAAAGTGCGTTCATTATCACAACTACACCAACGTGCAGTTGCTACGCTGATCGGTTCATAAATAGCGTCAACTTTGTATTCAGTTTTTAAGCGTTGTACGACAACTTCAAACTGCAATACACCTACCGCACCAACGATCATATCGTTAGAGTTGAAAGGTCTAAATACTTGTACTGCACCTTCTTCTGATAATTGGATCAGGCCTTTTTGTAATTGTTTGGCTTTGAGTGGATCGCGTAAACGAATACGACGGAACATTTCTGGCGCAAAATTTGGAATACCACTAAATTTCATATCTTCACCTGCGGTAAAGGTATCGCCAATTTGAATACTACCGTGGTTATGTAAGCCAATAATATCGCCGGCATAAGCTTGCTCAACATTAGCGCGATCACCGGCCATAAAAGTTACAGCATCCGCAATTCTAACGTCTTTGCCGATGCGGACTTGTTTCATCTTCATGCCTTTTTCGTACTTGCCTGAACAAATGCGCATAAAAGCAATGCGATCACGATGTTTAGGGTCCATGTTGGCTTGAATTTTAAAGACAAAACCAGAAAACTTCTCTTCTTCAGCTCTAACAATTCGGGTGTCAGTTTCGCGCGATAATGGCTTGGGAGCCCAGCGAGTTAGACCGTTTAGCATATGGTCAACACCAAAGTTGCCCAATGCGGTACCAAAATATACCGGTGTTAATTCGCCTTTTAAAAATTCTTCATGATTAAATTCATGAGAAGCGCCAACAACCAGTGCTAATTCTTCACGTAAGTCTTCAGCGTAATTACCAATAACGGCATCTAGCTCTGGGTTATCTAAGCCTTTAATGACACGTTTTTCTTGAATAGTATGACCTTGACCTGTCTGATATAAAAATATCTCATCAGTCAAAATATTATAGACACCTTTAAACTCTTTACCCATGCCAATGGGCCAAGTAATAGGGGCACACTTTATTTTTAGTATGTCTTCAACTTCATCCATAACTTCCATTGGATCTCGCACATCGCGGTCCATTTTATTCATGAAGGTAATGATAGGGGTGTCGCGTAAACGGGTAACTTCCATCAGTTTAATGGTACGCGCTTCAACACCTTTAGCTACGTCAATCACCATTAAGCAAGAGTCGACTGCGGTCAGTGTTCGATAAGTATCTTCTGAGAAGTCTTCATGGCCGGGGGTATCGAGCAAATTGACTAAACAATTGTTATACGGAAATTGCATTACAGAAGTGGTAATTGAAATACCACGTTCTTTTTCCATTTCCATCCAGTCAGATTTTGCATGTTGTCCCGACTTTTTACCTTTCACGGTACCTGCTTTTTGTATAGCTTGACCAAAAAGTAAGACCTTTTCAGTGATAGTCGTTTTACCTGCATCAGGGTGACTAATAATAGCGAAGGTGCGTCTAAGGTCGACTTCTTGCTGTTGTACAGACATGCAAATTACCTGTTTTTAAAGTGGATGAAAAAAATTTAACTTAAATTTTAAAGCGCAACATTATAGCGAAAACAAGTGCGAAGGGCAGTAACAATATCTTGTATTGTCACTTTATTTTCTATTTTTTACCCTGATAGGCAATAGTTCTTGCTAGCCAGGGCATTTCTTTAATTGTGCTAAGGCAAATTTAAACTATTGATGTGCGCTTAATCAATGTTGGGTTAGCTTTTTTATCTAATGAATAACTAATAAACAACTAAAAAATAGTTAAGAAAGTAGTTCAGAAAGTAGTTCAGAAAATATAAATATGATCAGCCTTGAATGTTTTATAACTGATGATGTGATTTTGCTAAATAAGCTTATATTATTTAAAGTTTTTGTCTGTTCAGTGCAGTAGATATTTGATTTGTTTTAAGTAAAGGAAAGCAAAGAAAAGGAAGGCGTTGTATTGTCGGTCAAGAACAGAAATAAAAAAGGCTTACATTGCTGTAAGCCTTTTTTATACATGTGGTGCAGATAGAGAGACTCGAATTATCATGCCCTTAGGCACACCCCCCTCAATAATGTTCACATAAACGACGTAAATACTATATACACAATAGCTTACATGTAAAACTATGTTGTATTTATTTAAAAACAATAGCAGCGTCAGTCGTTTGAGACCAATAGCTTACATCTGAATTAGCAACCAGAATAGCCAGTAACTTTTCTCACCATTAAATTATTTCCGTCTGGACTTTTCATTCGCTGTTATTGATGTTCATGTAATATCATCCTCATAATACCCCTAACCTATTTTTAATTAATTTCAGCGGTCACGACAGTCCGTGACTTGTTTTTATTCATATATAAGTACAAAAATGTAAAGGCGATGATGAGTATAGCGGGGAAAATCGTAAGATTAGCTAGTACGCTTTGACCTGCTACAAGTTCTGGATCAACGCCGGCAACGATTGAAGCATTGGCTTTTGCACGAGCACTGTCTATCCAACTACCAATAACAGGATTCCATAGACTTAAGGCAAACATGCCTGCAGCACCAATCATCGACATGCCTAAAGCACCACTTTCTGGAATGTTCTCTGCAACAAATCCCACCATGGTTGGCCAAAAATACATCACGCCAATCGCAAATAATATAGCGGCAAAATAAACCATTGAACCAGTAGCAATGCTCATTGCATATATTCCCGCAGTGGCAACAATGGCCGAAAATAGAAGTACGCCAACAGGATTTAGACGATGAATAACTGGGCCCGCAAAATAACGTCCTACAGCCATTAATCCGGTAATTAATGCCATGATTAGCATAGGCGATGCACCTGATGACCCCAAAATCCTTTCAATCCATTGTTGTGTGCCTAGTTCGGCGGTAGTTGTTAACGTCATACAAATCGCTATAAAAATGAATAGCGGTGAAAATAATGCTTTTACATTGTCACGGGTAGAGCCTTTGATACGTTCAATTTCTGGAAATTGCTGTTTTAACGTCATCACGCCATATATAATTGCAGGAATTAACATGACCGCAATTTGTAATTGCCAACCTAAACTTGCATCGGTCATTGCTTTTGAAATAAGCGCTCCTACAACGATTCCACCTGGAAACCAAACATGAAATCTATTTAGCATTGTAGTTTTGTTATCTGGGTACGTTTCAGCAATCAACGGATTACACCCGGCTTCTACTGCGCCATTAGCAAAACCAATAAAGAACGTTGAAATGAGTAAGCCCCAAAATCCTTCTGCAGATATAGTTAACAGTAGACCTGCTAAGTGACATACAAAGGCAATTATCAGTAACTTTTTAGCTCCAAGGCTATTGTATAAAGCCCCTCCTATCATCATAGCGACAGGAAAACCTAAAAAAGCCATAGCGTTTACCCAACCAAGCTGACCATCGTTAAGCGAAAACTCAGCACCTAGTTGACTTAAAATACCTGCCCGTATTGCAAAGGTCATTGAAGTAACAAGTAAAGCTAAACAGCAAATGGTAAATATTCTAGATGAGTTTTTTGCGCTTATTGTTTTATTCACAGTCATAGTCTTGCTCTTTTATTTCAGCCCTAAAAGGCTTTTATTAACATTATTGTCTGTAGCTACGGCAGCAAAATCATCAAAAGCTTTGTCCGTTGGATTAATAATATGTTGGGCAATAAATATCGCCCCTTCTTTAGCTCCATCTTCTGGATGTTTAATACAACACTCCCACTCGAGTACTGCCCAACCCGTAAAACCATATTGAGTCAGTTTGCTAAAAATGGCTTTAAAGTCAATTTGACCATCGCCTAAGGAGCGAAAACGTCCTGGCCTATCTTGCCAAGATTGATAACCACCGTACACACCGCTGCGACCTGACGGATTGAACTCAGCGTCTTTAACATGAAAGGCTTTAATACGATCATGATAGATATCGATAAAAGCAAGGTAATCGAGTTGCTGTAAAACGAAGTGACTTGGATCATATAAAATATTAGCGCGAGGATGGTTATTTACCGCTTCAAGAAAGCGTTCGAAGCTTGCGCCGTCATGTAAATCTTCACCTGGATGTAATTCATAACAAACGTCAACACCAGCTTCATCAAATGCATCGAGAATAGGTAACCAGCGATTAGCTAATTCTTCAAAACCTAATTCAACTAAGCCGGGAGGTCTTTGTGGCCAAGGGTAAAAGGTTTGCCACAACAATGCGCCTGAAAACGTAGCGTGAGCTTTTAAGCCGAGTTTTTTACTCGCTTTTGCGGCAAACTTGAGCTGTTCTATTGCCCACTCAGTTCTAGCCACAGGGTTATTTCGCATCGCTTCGGGTGCAAAACCATCGAACATTTTATCGTAAGTAGGGTGTACCGCGACTAGTTGCCCTTGAAGATGCGTAGAAAGCTCGGTTATAACTAAACCAGCACGGGCAACTATCGCCGTTATTTCATCACAGTAGTTTTGACTTTTTGCCGCTTTCTCTAAGTCGATAAGTTTAGGGATCGCGGGTAATTGAATTCCCTTATAACCTAAATCCGCCGCCCAATGACATAATGAAGACAAATCATTAAATGGTGCTTCATCGCCAATAAATTGCGCAATTAAAATAGCAGGGCCTTTAATTTTTTCCATTTTCTTTCCCATAAATATTATCGTTCGTTATGTTTTGTAGCTTTCGTGGTATTAGTGAAAACGGGTGCCACTTTACTTCAGACTGACTCGCGGCCACTACATTCTCTATAAAAGCCATACCTCTAATAGCAGATTTTATGTCTGGAACATCGTTCATCGCAGCGATATTAGTGTCACGGGTGTTACCAAATAATCTACTGCGTATTTGATATGAAAACTGTGTATATATATTGGCGAAAGCTTCTAAATAACCTTCGGGGTGGCCTGCAGGAGTTCTCATGTTCGCTTGCGTTATCGCATCCATTTCACCAACACCTGCACGTATAAGTTGGCTCGGTTTGTCAGCGAATTTCATCAACACACTATTTGGTTCAAGCTGCGCCCATTCAATACTCGCTGTTTCACCATAAACGCGTATTTTAAGACTATTTTCTTCGCCTACTGATATTTGACTGGCAAGTAAAACACCTTGAGCTCCTGTATTAAAACGTAATAAAACGCTCCCATCGTCGTCAAGTACTCGCCCAGCAACATGGCTAGATAAATCAGCACAAACATCGGTAATAACTAGGCCAGTTACATACTCAACAAGGTTAGATGCATGAACACCTATATCGCCCATGCAACAACTAATACCTGCTATTTTAGGGTCTAAGCGCCATGTCGCTTGTTTACTACCTTCATCGTTTTTGGTGGCTAACCAGCCTTGTGGATATTCAACAACAACCTTTTTAATTTTTCCTATTTGCCCTTGTTTAATACGAGCTTTGGCTTCTTTCACCATAGGGTAGCCCGTATAAGTGTGTGTTAAGCCGTACAATAATCCGGTTTTTTCAATAATGTCTTGTAGCGCTAGCGTTTGTGATAAATCAACCGTTGCAGGTTTATCTGACATCACATGAAAGCCATTTTCTAGCGCCATTTTTGCAACAGGAAAGTGCAGATGATTAGGTGTGACAATAGCGACCATATCCATGCGTTTATCATCACCAAGTTGTGCTTCTTGCTCGAACATTTCTTGATAGGACGCGTAACATCTACTTTCATCTAAATATAATGCTTTGCCTGAGGCAATAGAGTTAGCGGGATCTGAACTAAAAGCACCACATACTAATTCAATTTGATTATCTAACTGTGCAGCAATCCGATGAATAGCGCCAATAAAAGCGCCCTGTCCACCACCAACCATACCCATTCTAATTTTTCGCATAAATAGTTAACTCTTTTTGAAATATAAGTTCCAACACTGCCATTTAGTCATAAGTTAACGACCTTCCTATTAGTGATTATTTACTATAAGGATATTTCACTGTGTTGTGTTAAGAACAAATCGGTTTTTTATGCAACAAAATCGGCGTTGTATACTTTATAACAAACGCTGCGCTGAGTTATTATAGATACGCAGCCCATTAGAAGTTGCTAATAATGGAATAACTTCATAGATGTGCTATGTCACCAAACAGTAACCTCAAATTTGCGAAAAAGTTAGTACTAAATGGGTTAATGTTCATTGATTTTTTAAAACGGTTAACCAGATTTTATGGTGAACGTTAGCGTCGATTGATAAAAATCCGTCTTGATTTTTGCAATGTTCTAGCTAGAAACTGCCGATTTGTTCTCCGCTCTTTAAGACAATCGAAGCCATATCTTTATTTTCTGCCGAAAGTACCTGTTTGACATGTCCTTGCATATAGCTACCCCCTCATTTATCAACACAATGCGGGTAAAGACTGTAGCGGAAATATTTATGTAACAACCAAGCGAGAAATACCAGAAATAAAAGGTGGGCAAGTGGTTGTTATATTTTATAAACAACACAAGGAGGTGGGTATATTAAAAGTACCCGGTATTCATATTGTTACTAATATGTCTTTTGGCGGGGATGTCCGAAAACACTCTTTGTGACAGGGCTAACCGCACCAATGGATGGGAATAAACTCCGTCAATCTGGTGATAAGGCTTGTTTAAAAGCCGATATTCATACCACCAAACTTAATGTACAAGGCTTCCTTTTTTAAATGTTTTTTTAACTGTTTTTAAAAAAACATTAAATATAAGTATGTAGATACCTATGGTGTTGCCGTTTTACCCTAATTCAGTATTCCCTTTTGTGTTGTTACTTAACGTTTGATTCGAATAATACTCTTGGCGAAATGCGGAAGGGCTTTGTTCGAATAACTTTTGAAACTGGCGACTAAAATAACTGTGATCGGCAAAGCCAGTATCATTAGCTATATTGGCAATAGCTATATTGGTTTCAATTAATAGGCGTCTCGCATTTTCTAACCGTACTTCATTAATGAATTGTTTAGGTGTTTTACCTAGAAATTTTTTGAAACGACGTTCTAATGCGCTAATAGATAGGTGTGTTATATCAGCGAGTTCTTCCAAACAGATTTTTTGCATATAGTTTTTTCGTACATAAGCTACAGGCTCTTTTAAAGCATCCATTCCAGCCAGTACCAATGACGTTTTTTCTAAATGTCGTGTAATTCCATAAGAACCGATGGGTTTGCCTTGCTCATTAAATAAAGGTCTTTTGGAAGTAGTAAACCAAGCAATGTCGCCTGATTTTGTATGATTCATTTCTAAACGGTTATTGACCGTTTCGCCATGCATCACTTTTTGATCGTCAACATTATACTGTTTAGCCATGTGTGCCGGAGAAAAGTCAAAATCACTTAACCCTATTACTTGAACGAGCGACGTTACCCCAAGGTGCTCTAAAAAGAACTGATTTGCATAAACAAAACAATTTTTCTCATCTTTTACCCAAAAAAGCACATCAGGCATCAAATCAAACATTTCAATAATTTGTTTAACGCTAAACTGATTAATAAACTTATCTACACAGGCTGTCGACATGTTTTTTTTGGTCATATTGTCCACTTAAATATAGGCTAACGAAGCAAAGTAATAGTTAGGAAGTTAACAGTGTATGAAGTTATGATAAAATATACAACGCCGATTTTGTCATATAAAAAACCGATTTCCTATTAACACAACACTGAAGAATGAATTTATAGTAAATAATCACTTCAGTATAAATGTTCAATTTTGGTCAATGTTCAATTTTGGTCTGAGGAAACATTAGTTTTTATTCTAAAAATGCAGTGAAGTGAGCTACAGCCTTGAAAAACGGCGATATACTTATATCAATAATAATAAAACAGTGGGAAATAAAAACGTGAAATACAAACAAAAAAATTACTCTAAAGTATTCAAACCTGCCCTAATGTCTATTGCGGTATCCTCAGCTATTTTATCAACACAAGTACTATCTCAAAGTTTAAATACAATAGAAAATGAACAAGAGATAGAAGAAATTACAGTAACAGGTATTAGAGGTGCTTTAGTTAGAGCACAAGCAATTAAAATGGATAGCACATCGATAGTTGAAGCGATATCGAGTGAAGATATTGGTAAATTGCCTGATTCGTCTATTGCTGAATCTTTAGCGCGTTTATCTGGTTTATCGGGTGAAAGAGTTGGCGGACGTACCTCGGGTATTTCTGTTCGTGGTTTTAAGGAAGATTTTACGGGTACGTCATTAAATGGTCGCGAACTTATAGGTATTGGTGACAATAGAGGTGTTGAATACGATTTATATCCGTCAGAAATTATGACAGGTGCTACCGTATATAAAACATCTGATGCTTCTCTTATGGTTCAAGGTATTGGTGGAACTGTTGATTTACAATCTGTTAGACCTTTATCATCAGTCGAAACATTAACATTTAATGGTAATTATGAAGTCAGTGGAAGAGATTCTGATAACCCTGAATTTACGAATAAGGGTAAGCGTTTTTCTTTATCTTTTGTGGAAAAGTTTGCAGACGACACTATCGGTTTAGCCGTAGCGCTAGCAAGTACAGAGTCGCCTAACAATCAAAGAAAATACGGTGTTTGGGGTTATGCTGAAAATGCTGATGGGCAAATGTTACCCACCGGTATCGATTCACAATCAATTAGTACCGTATTGGAAAGAGACACCATTTCTGCTGTTCTACAGTATCAGCCAACTGAAGACATTAACCTTGTACTTGATGTACTAGATATTGATTATGCTGATTCAGGTGTGCTTCGAGGTTTTATTGAACCATTCTCTTCAGAAGACGTGACAGGAACTGGTGTTTCGTCATCTGGTACACAGGTGCTTGCCAACCCAGTACTTCGAACCGATCCTCTACAAAAGAATGGAGAGTTAAGGGTATATGGCTTAAACCTAGAATATAACGTAGATGATATGTGGTCGGTAGAGCTAGATGTGGCTCATAGTAAATCTAAAAAGCGCGATGCAAGAGCTGAATCTTATGCGGGTCTTGCACGCTCTGGTGCACTTGACTCATCTCAATTAGGTTCTAGAGAATTTGTAATGGGGGCTGACGGCATTATGTTTACTGATTCGGAAGGGCTTGATGCGTTTTCTAATCCTGATGCCCTTCAACTAACAGGCCCACAAACCTGGGGAGGCGGGCTTGCGAATTTAGCCGACCAATTTACAACATCTGTAACGCAAGCAAATGGAGACCCTTATAGTTATTTTAACGCACAAGATGGGTTCTATAATTACGCCAATTTTAATGAAGAATTAACTACAGCTAAGTTTCAAGTGAACGGCATGTTAGACGGTGATTTTTTTACCAAGATACTCGTTGGCATAAACTATAGCGACAGAACGAAAGATAAAGAAAATAAAGGGTTATTTGCAACAGCTACCGCTTATCCATTATCAACATCCATCCCTTCAGATTATGTTTATGGACTTGCAGATTTAACTTGGGCTGGATTGGGAAAAGTTGTCGCTTATGATGGTTTTGCTCCATATAAAGATGGTACCTATACGTTAAATGATGCAGGTTTATTAGAGCCTGACCGTTTGGGCGATACCTATATTGTTGAAGAACAAGTAACAACATTATTTGCAAAAATTGACTTTGAAACTGAGCTTAGTGGTTTTTTTATCAGAGGTAATTTTGGCGCTCAATATATTACGACTGACCAATCTTCTTCAGGCTTTATTGGTGTTGTAGGTTCAAATTTTACTGTTTGTGATGAAAACAATGACAATAAAATTGATACTGATTGTATAACAGAGCAAGGTGATGACTATTCGCACTTTTTACCAAGTGTGAATGTTAGTATTGAAGTCGGTGAAAATCAATTTTTAAGATTGGCTGCAAATAAAACAATTAGCCGCGCACGAATAGACCAAATGAAAGCATCTGGTTTTGTTAAGTTTGGTCAAAGTATTGATTCTATTGCTGTGCCTAACACAGAAGCTGCTGTTGATCTTTATGGGTCACCTTGGTCTAAATTTTCAGGTAATCCATTGTTACGTCCTTTAGAAGCGCATAATTTTGATATTTCATTTGAAAATTATTTTGAAGGTGAAGGGTATATCTCTATTGCTGGCTTTTATAAAGATTTAGTGAATTGGACTCGAGATGGTAACGCACTGATTGACTTTACAAACGATAGTACTAATGACGGAGCTAATTACTTCATTCCTGGTTTTCATGATCGTGTAATTGATCAAGATGGTGTTTATGGTCCTGCTGATATTCAATATTCTGCGGGTGACATAGCGACTCCTCCTGACTTAGGTTATTACTCGTATTTTGAAGATGGGCTTACGGGCAAGGTTAAAGGTATAGAGCTAACAGCCAATATACCAATGAGCCTTATTTTTGATGGATTAGATGGATTCGGTATTTCTTCTTCAGGTACGCTAATCGATGCAAAACTTGAAGATGGCACAAAGATCCCAGGACAATCTGATCATGTGTATTCATTTACGGGTTATTACGAGAATGAAGGCTTTGAAGTAAGAATTGCTGGAACAAATCGTTCTGAATTTGATACTTACGAACGAGGTGGTTCTAATAAAATATCAACCGCAACTCGACAAGGTGTTACATTAATCGATGCTCAAGTGAGCTACGACTTTGCTAACAGCAGTTATTCTTCTCTACAAGGTTTGAGAGTGTCACTTCAAGGGACAAACTTAACCGATGAAGATGAAGAAACGATTGACGATAACGGTATTGTAACAACACGTCGTCAATTTGGTCCGGCCTTTATGGTAAATTTTAACTATTCTTTTTATTAAATAAATTGTATTAAGGCCTCTTTATAGAGGCCTTATTTTATGGATTGATATTTAAATATTTAAATTAACGAAAATAGTAGAGTAAAGGAAAATATTGTGTCAAACGATATTAGAAACGTTGTAATAGCAGGAGGTGGAACGGCTGGTTGGATGACAGCATCACTGATGCGTAAAGTTCTCCCTGAATCTATTCATATTACGCTGATTGAATCAGAACAAATAGGGATAGTAGGTGTTGGCGAAGCCACGATACCCCCCATACATATTTTCAATAATTACATCGGGTTAGATGAAAAAGAATTTCTGATTGAAACCAAAGCGACAATAAAGCTAGCAATTAAATTTGAACACTGGAAAAAACAAGGTGAGCATTATTTTCATACCTTCGGGGCACCAGGTGCAAATATAGGTTTTTGTAGCTTTCAACATTATTTTTTTAGAGCAAAAAAAGCAGGATTATCCGCGTCTATTTGGGATTTTGATTTAAATTACTTGTGCAGTGCATCAGCCAAATTTAATAAAATAAATACCAAAAATCCTTTGTATGATCTTCAATACGCTTATCATTTTGACTCTGAATTATACGGAAAATTATTACGTAGAAAATCTGAGCAGGCAGGCGTTAGAAGAATTGAAGGGATTATTGATCATATAAAAATTGACCCAATAACCGGCTTTATAGACAAACTTAAATTAAAAACAGGCGTAGAAGTTGAAGGTGATTTATTTATTGACTGTACTGGACAAAGAGGCTTATTAATTAAAGAGGCTTTAGGGGTTGCTTACGAAAGTTGGAGTAAATACTTACCGGCAGATAGTGCCATTGCAGTGCCTACCGAACGTCTTGAATCACCTCTGCCTTATACTAAAAGTATCGCTCATGATATTGGTTGGCAGTGGCAAATTCCTTTAGCTCATCGTAACGGAAATGGCATTGTTTATAGCTCTCAATACACGAGTGACGATATTGCACTGCAAACGTTAACCTCTAATTTACACGGAAAAATGTTAGATACACCAAAGACCATTCGATTTAACACGGGGCGTTCTGAAAAGCAGTGGCATAAAAATGTTATTGCCATTGGTATGTCGAGTGGTTTTTTAGAGCCTTTAGAGTCAACTAGTATTCACTTAATTCAATCGAGTATTGTTAGGTTGTTAAAAATGTTTCCTAACCATGGAATTAAAGAAGAGGTTGTATCTTTATATAACAGTGAGTCTAAAAAAGAACTGGAGCAAATTCGAGATTTTATCATTCTTCATTATCACGTGAATGAGCGAAATGGCGATGACTTTTGGAACGACATGAAAAATATGGATGTCCCTTCACGTTTGAAACAAAAGATTGGTGCTTTTAAGGAAAGTGCAATAATTTCAAATGATGAAAATGACATTTTTAAAGACTCGTCATGGTTACAAGTGATGTTAGGACAAGGCGTAACCCCTGATGATTATCACCCTTGCGCAGATGCGTTTGATGATACACAAATCTTACATATAATGAATGAGATTAAAACGGCAAAGCATAAGCCATTGAAAGATATGTTGAAGTGCGAAGACTTTCTCAAATTATATACGGCTTATTAATATGTCGACGTTAAAGAAAATAGTGATATTAGGTGGCGGCACGGCCGGTTGGATGGCCGCAAACCTAATGGCAAAAAAGTGGAAAAACAAACCCATAGCGATTTATTTAATTGAATCTCCCTGTATTGGTATTGTGGGTGTGGGGGAAGGGTCAACGCCCACATTAAAAGCATTTTTTAATCAGATGAATATAGCAGAATCTGAATGGATGCCTGCATGCAACGCAACCTATAAATTAAATATTCGTTTTAATGGTTGGAGCCCATCAAGTCCGCTAAATAGTTATTCGCACCCTTTTAAATCTCAGGTAGATGTTCACAGCGAACGATCTTTTTTTGTAAATTGTTTAACACGTAGGATGGGATTAAACGTAACAACAGATCCAGAACTGTTTTTTTTAAATGGGGTATTGGCTCAAAAAAAATTAAAGCCTGAAGCGGCTATAAATTTTCCGTTTAACACAGAATATGGTTATCACTTTGATTCAGCGCTATTAGGTACTTTTTTAAAAGAGAAAGCCGTTGCTTTAGGTGTAACGCATTATCAAGGCAAAGTAACCTCTGTTGAACAGCATATTGATGGTTCAATAAAACACTTAGTAACCGATGCAAACAACGTTTTTGAGGGCGATTTTTTTATCGATTGTTCTGGGTTTGAAGCTGTACTTATGCGACAAAAACTAAAGGTTAAGTTTACCTCTTTTAGCGATAATTTATTCAATGATTCAGCTGTCGTTATACCTACAAACACGCCGTATGATAACAGTATTGAAACCATTTCTACGGCACTTAGTGCAGGTTGGGCGTGGGAAATACCTCTAGCGAATCGACAAGGTAATGGCTATGTTTATAGTTCTCAATTTATAGACAGTGACAAAGCAGAAAGAGAATTAAGGGATCATTTAGGCATTATAGATAAAGACGTAAATGCCAAACATTTAAAAATGAATATTGGGCAATTAGAGAGCCACTGGAGTAAAAATTGTTTGGCACTAGGGCTTTCTCAAGGGTTTATAGAACCATTAGAAGCCACGGCATTACATTTAGTACAAACCAGTATTGATAGTTTTATTACACTGTTTGAACAAGGTGATTTTACCAATAAATATCAAACGACCTACAATAAAATAGTCAATGAACGGTTTGAAAGCGTCAGAGATTATATCGTTGCGCATTATAAGTTAAATAGTCGGCATGACAGTGATTACTGGAAGGAAAATAGAGAAAACCTCATATTATCAGATGCTCTTTTGCATATATT
Source organism: Colwellia sp. MB3u-45 (assembly GCF_014077005.1). Taxonomy (GTDB): domain Bacteria; phylum Pseudomonadota; class Gammaproteobacteria; order Enterobacterales; family Alteromonadaceae; genus Cognaticolwellia. The sequence continues at coordinate 62,467 of NZ_JACGVC010000045.1, forward strand.
AGACTGTTGGTATAAAGGAAAGGAATTAACGCAAGAAGTGGTGATGAGCCAAACAGGTTCACAATTCTCATTGTCGTCTTGGCATTGCCTATTAGCCGGTAACAATGTTTTTCCTTCTTTAGCGGTAAAGCAGCCAGGGGTTGGAGACTTATACCGAGAATATCAATTAGAAAAATTTTACGCTAATTGCTCATTAAATTTTGCATCAATTATTTAATATTCAACGCAATACATAATTAAACAAACAAAAAAAACGGGTGTATACCTGATTTACTGATTAACTAAAATACTGTCCGAGGGGATTTAAAATGGAAAGTAATTATTACGATGCTATCGTCGTTGGTTCGGGGATAAGTGGTGGCTGGGCCGCAAAAGAACTTACAGAAAAAGGTCTTAAAGTTTTAATGCTCGAAAGAGGAAGAAACATAGATCACATAACAGGTTATGAAAATGCGCATAAAGAAGCATGGGATTACCCACATCGTGGCGAACGCACACAAGAAATGGTAAAAAATCATCCGGTGCTATCACGAGATTTTCCACTGAATGAGCCAACGTTTGGTATGTGGGCCAATGAACAAGAATCGCCGTACGTAGAAAAAAAACGATTTGATTGGTACAGAGGCTATCACGTAGGCGGCCGATCTTTATTATGGGGTCGTCAAAGTTATAGATTGAATCCAGAAGACTTTATGGCTAATGCCAAAGAAGGGATAGCGGTTGATTGGCCTATTCGATATGAAGATATTTCACCTTGGTATGATTATGTTGAACGCTATGCCGGAATAAGTGGAAATAGAGATGGCTTAGATGTTTTACCTGACGGTCAGTATCAACCAGCCATATTATTGAATTGTGTAGAGAAAGAAGTCGCAGCACGTATAAAAAAAGCCTACAAAAGCTCTCGCCATTTAATATCAGGTCGCACGGCAAATATGACTCAACCTAAGCCAGAACAAAATAGGTTGAATTGTCAGTACCGTAATAAATGTTGGTTAGGTTGTCCGTTTGGTGGATATTTTAGTACGCAATCTTGTACGTTGCCAGCGGCAGTAAAAACAGGAAATTTAACTCTTCGCCCATTCTCAATTGTAAAAGAAATTCTTTATGATAAAGACAAGAAAAGAGCGACAGGTGTATCGGTTATTGATGCTGAAACTCACGAGGTGTACGAGTTTAAAAGTAAAATTATTTTTGTAAATGCGTCAACACTTAATTCTGCTTGGTTGCTCATGAATTCTGCTACAGATGTTTGGGAAGGAGGCTTAGGGAGTAGTAGTGGCGAGCTAGGGCATAATGTAATGGATCACCATTTTAAGGTAGGTGCTCAGGCTGAAGTAGAAGGCTTTGACGATTTGTATCACTATGGGCGTCGTCCGAGCGGATTTTATATTCCACGTTTTCGTAATTGGGGATCTGATAAACGAAATTACCTTAGAGGTTTTGGTTATCAAGGTTCAGCAAGTCGACAAGGTTGGGGGCAAGATGTTGCAGAAATGGGGATAGGTAAAAACCTTAAAGATACGATAACCGAGCCTGGTTCCTGGACCATTGGTATGACAGCGTTTGGTGAAATGTTACCAGATCATAGTAATCATGTTTATTTGAATCATAAAAAGAGAGATAAATGGGGATTACCTGTGCTTGAAATGAATGTTGAAATTAAGCAAAACGAAATTAATATGCGCAAAGACATGCTGCAAGATGCGGTAGAGATTTTTGAATCAGCCGGCTTAAAAAATGTACGCGGTTATGAAAGTGATTATCACCCCGGTATGGGCATTCATGAAATGGGTACCGCTCGAATGGGCAGAGATCCAAAAACCTCTGTGCTTAATAGCCATAATCAAGTATGGGATGCACTGAATGTATTCTTAACCGACGGTGCTTGTATGACATCAGGCTCTTGCGTGAACCCATCGCTAACCTACATGGCATTAACAGCACGTGCAGCACATTTTGCTGTAGACGAATTAAAAAAAGGTAATTTATAGTCATGAATAGGCGTGAATTATTAAAAATGATTACGGTTGCTACAGGTACATTATTTGTAGGAACTAATGTATTCGCTAAAAGTGTACTAAGTGCGACCGATCTAAAAAACACAGATTTTACTGACAAAGATGTCGCAATGCTAAATGAAATAGGGGAAGGAATTTTACCTCGAACAGATACCCCAGGGGCTAAAGATGCCAACGTTGGTTTAATGATGACTATTATGGTTACTGATTGTTATGAAAAACCTGAACGTGAAGCGTTCATCTCAGGTATTAGCACGATAAAGGCATACGCTCACCAAGTTTATAATAAAGACTTTATAGCGTTAACTGTTGAACAGCAAATGAAATTACTAACGACATTGGATAATGAGGCACGCATCTACAATGAAAAAAATGTGCATGCATCAGAAAATACGACGAAAAAAATACCTCATTACTTTTCGTTAATGAAGCAGCTTGTATTGTTTTGTTTTTTCACTTCAAAAATTGGAGCTACTGAGGTCTTGAGATATGTTGCTGTGCCTGGATATTACGACGGGGCACTTCCTTATAAAAAAGGCGATAAAGCTTGGTCTACGAGCTGAAGTTAATTACCTCAAATTTTATAAATAATATTTAAAGGAAATATAAATGAATATGAAAAAAAATATAAGCTTACTTGGCCTAATAGCAAGTAGCATTGCAAGTTATGTAGCTGTTGCAGACAATGCACTAGAGCCGTGGCAGCAAGCACAAAAAACAGAAGTTTGGTCTCCAGTACCTAAAATTGTTTCAGTAAATGCAAATCATGTTCCCTCAGATGCAACAATATTATTTGATGGTACTGATTTAAGCTCATGGGAAACATTAAAAGGTGGAACTGTATCTTGGGCTGTAACAGATGATTATTTTACTGTTAATCCAGGAATGGGCGATATTAAAACCAAGCAAAGTTTTTGTGATGTGCAATTGCACTTTGAATGGAAAACACCGACGAATGTTAGCGGCATGAAAGGTCAGCAAAGAAATAACAGTGGAATTTTTTTTCAGCAACGTTATGAAATACAAATTTTAGATTCGTACCAGAATGAAACCTATGCAAATGGCCAAGTGGGAAGCGTTTACAAGCAAACGATTCCTTTAGTTAACGCGATGAAGCCTACCGGCGAGTGGCAAACGTACGACATAATATATACCGCACCTCGATTTAATGAAGAAAAACTGATTACACCGGGATATGTTACGCTCCTACATAATGGTGTACTAGCGCAAAATCATGTAGAAATTCAAGGTAAAACTGAATGGATTGGAGCACCCAGTTATAAAAAACATGGCTGCGCGCCTTTACAGTTACAAGATCATGGTAATCTTGTGAGTTTTAGAAATGTGTGGTTAAGAGAGCTGAATAGTATAAATGGTCAGTAATTTACAATTTTTTACAATTTTTTATAATTTTCTGGTGATAATGATCAACTAGACTTTACTAAAGTATTTTTCAACTCATTTATTGGATATCTATATTATTGAGCCTACATTAAATCTGGTATTCCTGAATATTAAATTTAATATAGTGTGCTGTTTATATTAGTTAGCATGAGAACGGTTTAAGCTTTACCATTGAGTTTAACTCGACGTCGCTTATTCTGAGCTTAAACTTTTCTTCTTTGAGGCAGTAAACAACTAAGCTAGCAAGTAAATTAAGCATGCACCCATTAGGGCTTCGATGATTCGGATGCTCTATTTGGGAGATGTTTTTTATTGGTAATTAATTGTCTCAATAATAAAATGATCAAGACAAGAATAAGCTGACTAAAACTCTATAGAGTAGGTGTAACAACACCTACTTATTACGCCTAGTTAATTTTAAACTCAAAAAAGTACAGTTAATTACTACCAAATAGTATTGAGTTCACTTATCGTAAGATTACCTACATTAATGTGCTATCAGCTTCAATACTTATTGTAGAGTCAGGCATATTAGGGAAAAAAATTGAAGTGAGAACTGTTTCACCGTTATTAACAAATATTTCAAAAGAAGAATGATCAATATAAATATCAAACTTATATTCAGATAATAATTTTGTTTTAGGAGCCTGTTGTATGGCCGTAAAGTGTTCTTGAAAATCAACATTTCCTGATATTAAATGATAAAATTGAATTACCCCATTTACTACGTCCAAAGATAAACAATCTTTTCACCTAACTTATTTGCAAATACCATATCAATTAATTTGGCATCACACGGAATAATATCAAGCTCTAAATTGTATAGATTTGACCTTTGATTAGAATTTTTATTATCTTTAATTAGACAGCTAACTAAGTCCTTCCGCATCAGAACACTCTAAACAACGATTCTTAGATACTTTCCCGAACATTGATGACAAAGCTTACAGTACACTTATTTGATGGTTTGGTGGATATTTGAAAGTCGGCTAATTCAGTGGTATATCAGATTAAAAATATACATTTTATCTAACATGAATATAAGATCAATGTCAGGGAAATACCTGCCGAGATTGCTAACCCCCAGGAATAATTAGCAAGCAATTTGCCTAAGGGGGGGAAAGCGAACTCTGTGGCTTGCTTTTTGCCTTTTATTTTTGTGTTACTGAGTTATTGATATTATTAACATCTGACTACTTGATCGGTGAAAGTAGTTCATGATTAGTGATTAAGTTTCTGACCCCATGGGCATGATCTTCGTTAAACTCATTGCTTTCACACCACTGAGCTATTGTATCAATATTGACTTTAGCCACTTCAGGTCGAACACTCCAAGTGACTTGAAAAGGTGAACCTACTTCATTATAACTAGGGCCAGTGGTTGAGCCACTATATATCACGGGTTTACCGGTATTGTTGGGCAGGTTTAATGCTTGATACTGTTCGTTTTGTTCGCCAACTAAGGTTAACTGAGTAAAGTTCAACGCGTTATTATCGTTAACCAGGACATAGACTTGAGTTTCCACTCGTAGTTGGGGGTTTTTAATCGACTCACTTAAACAAGCACCTAAGGTCGCTCCAGGTTTTATCTGCGCAGATGAATGAACGTAATGTACTTCAATGGTATCGCCAGATTGTAAGCCGCCATGTTTACTAGGACAAACATTTTTAGATACTGGTTGTAGTTGCTGTGCAGTTAACTTGCCTGAATATAGATAGCCGCTTTGATATCCTTGACCATCACCATTACCGGCATATTGGGTAAATTGTCCACCGGTATGCTCAGCATTTTTGTGAAAATGAATGTTACATAAGTTCATGGTTTCGTAGGCGGGTGCTGTGCCAAAATCAATAGTGTTTGTGCCCACAACAGCATCTATATCTCTAGGAGATTGTGGGCCAAAACCTTTATTTTTTGTGTTGTGAGCAAGTGCGGCTCTTTGCTGGCTAACAAGGTCGTCGCTAACCGTGTTTAAGTGCGTTGAATTTGCCTGCACAGTGAGTGATAAAGCCAGTGGCATAATGGCTAGCAAGTAATTTATTTTATTCATTAGAGCTCCAAAATTAGCATTAATCTAGTAATCGAGACATTATTATGTTTTAGACAAGGTGTTGAATAATCGACTATTAAAAATATGAGAAATAATAGGTAAAATATAATTGTAATGACTCAAGATAATATAGCAAGCAGTAATGGTTTAGTTAATGGCTGAGTTATTGGCTATAAATTTAGTGATCGTTATAAGTTGTTAAGGGCTATGTAATTCTACTGAGGCGGCTAGAGATAGGTTAAGCGTTAATTGCTCAGCTTAACCAGACAATTTTGGCCAGACGGAATTTGCCTGACACTATTTTCCAGACACTATCTTCCAAACACAATGGCTCGATAATAAAGTCAGTATTATCCCAAGTATTGAGGAGAGAAATGGTCAGGGTTTTACTGTGCATTATTATGGCAAAATCACACAGACTTTAATTTAACTTCACCTAACTTCACCTAACTTTAGCTTAGTTTATTTTAGTTTTTTTGACATCACTATAGCGTCTTCATAACCAAAGCCGGTATTGCTTGGGTAATAGCCGGTTCTGCGTGATATTTCAGTAAAGCCCTGATTAATATAAAGCATTTGTGCGCTAATATTTTTTGCCCGTACTTCGAGGAAAATACTGTCGGTAGCGAGTGTTTTACAGTGTGCGAAAAACTGTAACAACAGAGCTTTACCGTAACCTTTACCTTGTTGCTCTGGGCTAACACAAATATCCATTAATGTTGCTTCACCTAAGATGAACTCGCCAACATAAAAACCGACAATACTATTATCTATGGTTAAATAATCACCAAAATATCGCCCGCTGATACAACTTCTAAAGGTTTTTTCACTCCACGGGTGTGGGTGGCAGGCAAGTTCAATCACCATAAGCTGTTCGACTATATCCTGATGCACAGGCGTAAAAGTAGTGTTTATTATTTGTTTCATGTTGAGCTTAAAGATCCTATTGATTGCCACAATGATTTTTTTAATTCTGGCGAGTTGGCAAGCGTGGTTAAATCGGGTGTACTTAAGCAGTTATGCTTAAATTCAATACGTTTATTTGGCGTGAATTGCCAATTAATAATACCTAAATCGATTTTATTATGGCTAATTGATAAATCGGCGCTATTCGCACCTAAACAACGAATAATATCTTTAAATAGCGGTTGTTTAAGTAATGACTGTAGATCGACAGCAATATAGTCACTTTGTGCTGTTTGCTTAGTTGTATCCGGACTTGATTGTGATAATGCGGGTGAGGTAACTGCGGTGCTTGAGTCGCTATTTGTAGCGTTATTTTGAGCAGTCTCAGTAGCATTAGCTGACAATACGTTATGGCTGGATAATTCTCGCCTTTGCCAAACGGTGATGCCCATGGCTTGTAATAATTCAAATTGTCTTTTGTTAATGCTCATATCATTTTAGCTACAGTTAGAAATCACAGTTATCATGACAGAGTTTTGAAATAGGAAGAACTAGAATTTGTTATAAATACGATTTGTTAGTTAATTAATCAAATTAGTAAGAACTAACATGATCTAACATAAGAAAGGATATTGGCAGGGGTGGAGAGATTCGAACTCCCAACCGTCGGTTTTGGAGACCGCTGTTCTACCAATTGGAACTACACCCCTGCAACAGATTCGAATTATACTGATGCCGAGCTAAAGGTAAAGCGTAAATTTAAAAAAAATGACTGTTCGGCTAAATAAACAGCAGATGTGCGGGTTTTTATTAATTATTGTTGGTTTTATAGCCGTTCTACTTCAAGGTTCTGCTTGAAGTAGAGCGGCGAAATAGCCAGACAACTAAAGTTGTTTGACTATTTCGTGTGGTTTTATTTACTTTTCCAATGACAAAAACGTGATTCTTCAGGATACGGGTAAACATCGGCAAAAACGCCTTTAGCTACACTCGCTTGGCAGTCTTGCCAATATTGAGCTTGCAGTAAATTAGCATGATGACCTAAAAAGGCTTGTCGATAACGCTTATTGGCTAATGCAAAAGTGGCTATTTCTTCTGGAAATACATCACCAGGGTCAACTGAGTACCATGGCTCTGCAGCGTAAATTTGCTCTTCTGTGACGGCTTCTGGTTTAACGCGAAAATTAACCTCATTCATATAGGTAATTTCATCGTAGTCATAAAAAATTACTCGACCATGGCGCGTGACACCAAAATTTTTCAACAACATATCGCCTGGAAATATATTGGCGGCAATTAGCTGTTTAATCGCTTCGCCGTAACCATACATAGCATTGTCTACTTGGGCATCATTGGCTGTTGCCAAGTACAAATTCAGTGGCGTCATTTTACGTTCGATATACATATGTTTAATGATCACTAAATCATCTTCATATCTTAACAACGAAGGGGCAACGGTGTTGAGTTCTTCAAGTAGCTCGGCTGAGAAGCGCTGTTTTGGAAAGGCCACTTCTGAATATTCCATCGTATCAGCCATTCGTCCCACTCGATCATGCAATTTAACTAAACGATATTTGCCTTTAACATCTTCCCGAGTCATATTTTTACTGGGGGAAAACTTGTCTTTAATAACCTTAAAAACATAGGGATATGATGGCAGCATAAATACCGACATCACCATACCTTTGATACCCGGCGCGAGTACAAGTTTGTCATCACTGTTATTCAGGTGGTTTAAAAAGTCACGATAAAACTGGGTTTTTCCCTGTTTGTGAAAACCGATGGCAGAATATAAATCTGCGCTAGTTTTATGGGGGGTTAAACGATTAAGAAAAACAATTAACGCGTGTGGGTGCTGACAATCAACAAAGAAATAAGCACGAGCAAAACCAAAAACCACCGCCATATCTTCACCTTCGGTGATCAAAGCGTCAATATAAAAACCTTCTTTTTCAGTGTTTAATAGCGAAATAATAAAGGGTGTTTCACCACCTGGGGAAATTACTCGGCCAATAATATAAGCGCCTTTATTACGGTAGAAAACAGAATCTAAAATATCGAATTGTAAATCTGATAGCTGATAGAGCGTTTTATCTGCGTGTTGACGAAATTTTGCTATCAGAATATTGATATCTTTTTTCAAGTGCGTAAATGGCACTGAAAAATTTTGTTTATTCATAATGTGGTTGATGGTTTGAAACAATCCTTGTTCGGCAGGAAAGTAACTGGTAAATATTTTTGGTGTCGGTAACGTATCTAAGCGTGTGGCGGTTGATTGCACGAAAATATAGGCATTATGATAATATTCACGCTCAAACAGATGGCAAAATATTGAATTATAAAAACTCTCAGCTAACTCTGGTTGAGGATGTTTACTAAGTATGTCTATATAGCAACTTTTAACATATTGCCAAAGCTCATCACTTAACTCAGTGACCAGAAAATCTTGTTTAATAGTGGTGAGTGTTTCTTCTATACGTTGATCATAAAAGTCAGTACGGGCTTTAGCGGCTAATTGTATGTCATGCCAACGTTGTTGCTCAAAACGTTCTTTTGCCGTTTTTGTTATTTCACTGTAAAGATAAATATGTCGCTCAAAACCGTTGATAATAGTTTTTGCGATAGCGAAAGCAAGATTTTTCATGTGCTTACCTGACTAAGTTATTTTATTTCAGCATACGTCAAAATGAAGGTTTTAGGTGATTAATTTTAAACTATAGTCGCTATTTATGCTCGTGATAGCAGTTAGGTACTTTAGGTGATATCGCTGTTATAACCCATGCTGAGTTTTACAAGTTAATACTTGCTATTCGTGACGTGCAGCACTAAAATTACGCGTTTTTTAACCTTTAAACTAGTTTATTTACCATGCGTGTTGCTGATTTTTCATTTGATTTACCCGAAGAGCTTATCGCTCGATACCCAAAAGCCAACCGTTCAGCCAGCCGTTTAATGACCTTAAATGGTAATAGTGGCGTGCTTAATGATGAGAATTTTACTGACCTTGTTGCCCATGTCAAAGCGGGAGACTTGTTAGTTTTTAACAATACGCGAGTGATTCCAGCACGCATGTTTGGTCAAAAAGCCAGTGGTGGTAAATTAGAGGTTTTAGTTGAACGTTTACTCGATGAACATCGGGTGTTAGCACACATCCGCTGCAGTAAATCGCCAAAGCCGGGTAGTGAAATACTATTAGAAGGTAAAGTTAAAGCCACTATGGTGGCAAGACATGACGCCTTGTTTGAGCTTAAATTTCATGGTGAACAATCAGTGTTATCCATATTAGATGACGTTGGCCATATGCCGTTGCCGCCTTATATTGATCGACCTGATGAAGACAGTGACCGTGAACGCTATCAAACAGTTTATAATGAAAAGCCCGGTGCGGTAGCCGCGCCAACAGCCGGCTTGCATTTTGACGATGCACTCATGGCAGCACTGAAAGCCAAAGGTGTAGATTTTGCTTTTGTGACTTTACATGTAGGTGCAGGTACCTTTCAACCCGTAAAGGTTGAGGAAATCGCTGACCATATTATGCATGCTGAGTATGTTGAAGTGCCCGCGAGTGTTGTCACTCAAATTGAGCAAACTAAGGCCAATGGCGGTAAAGTTATTGCGGTGGGCACCACGTCAGTTCGTTCACTAGAAAGTGCCGCTAAAGTGGCTAAAGAACAAGGTAAAGCCTTTAGTGAATTTTATGGTGATACCGATATTTTTATTACCCCAGGTTATGAATTTCAAATTGTTGATAGTTTAATTACTAATTTTCACTTGTCGGAATCAACCTTGCTGATGTTAGTCAGTGCCTTTGCCGGTTACGACAATATTATCGCGGCTTATCAACATGCGGTTGCACAGCAGTATCGCTTTTTCAGTTATGGTGATGCCATGCTGTTAACGAAAAAAGATCACAATACTTAATCGTAAAAAATACAAGTTGGCTAGGTTATAGCCACTTAAACGCAAAAGCAGCTAGCCTGTTTCGCTAGTGGGCGAAGGATGAAATATGACAGATAAAACAGAAAAAAACGCTATGCAGTACGAGTTACTCACTAAAGACGGTAAAGCTCGACGTGGTCGTTTAACCTTTGACCGTGGCACAATAGAAACCCCAGCGTTTATGCCAGTAGGTACTTACGGCACAGTAAAAGGCATGAAAGCTGAAGAAGTAGCAGAAACAGGTGCCGAAATTATTTTAGGCAATACCTTTCACTTGATGTTACGCCCAGGTACTGAAATTATCGAACAACACGGTGGCTTACATGGCTTCATGAATTGGGATAAGCCCATTCTAACCGATTCAGGCGGCTTCCAAGTATTTAGCTTAGGTAAAATGCGTAAAATCACCGAAGAAGGGGTTAAATTTAGCTCGCCCGTGAACGGTGAAAAAATTATGCTAACACCTGAACGCTCAATGGAAGTTCAGCGCAGTTTAGGCTCTGACATCGTGATGATATTTGATGAATGTACCCCTTATCCCGCGAGTCATGAAGAATCAAAAGTGTCAATGGAGCTTTCATTGCGTTGGGCGCAGCGTTCAAAAGATGCCCATGAGGGTAACCTCAATGCTTTATTTGGTATTGTACAAGGCGGCATGTATGAAGATCTACGTGAAGTCTCTGTTAATGGCTTAACCAGTATCGGTTTTGATGGCTATGCTATTGGTGGCTTATCAGTTGGTGAACCCAAAGAAGATATGATTCGAATATTAGATCATACCGCGCCCTTGATACCAGAAAATAAACCCCGATATCTTATGGGAGTTGGTAAACCTGAAGACTTAGTTGAAGGTGTGCGCCGCGGTATTGACATGTTCGATTGTGTGATGCCAACACGTAATGCCCGTAACGGACATTTATTTGTCACTAACGGGGTTATCAAAATTAGAAATGCTCGTCACAAAACGGATACTGGCCCATTAGATCCTGAATGTGATTGTTATACTTGTAAAAATTATTCGCGTGCTTATTTACATCATTTAGACAAATGTAATGAAATTTTAGGTTCGCAATTAAATACCATGCATAATTTACGTTTTTACCAACGTGTAATGCAAGGATTGCGTGACGCGATAGAGCAAGGCAAACTAGATACGTTTGTTGCTGAGTTTTATGCGCTACGTGATTTACCTGTTCCGCCATTAGCTAGTTCATTAGCGGACAATGAAACAGCATAAACAGCTGTAATTTCGCCATTTTATAAAATTAATCAGAAAAATAAAAAGAGGTATTTATGAGTTTATTTATTAGTCAAGCCCACGCTGCTGCAGGTCCCGCTCAAGGGGCTGATGGTATGTCAATGTTAATTATGCTAGCTGTATTTGGTTTAGTATTTTATTTTATGATCTATCGTCCACAAGCTAAACGTGTGAAAGAGCATAAAAGTTTGATGTCTGAATTATCAAAAGGTGACGAAGTACTAACACAAGGCGGCATTGTTGGTAAAATTGCTAAAGTTTCAGATGAAAAAGATTTTATCGTCGTAAGCATCGCCGAAGGTACTGAAGTTACAGTACAAAAAAGTGCAATTAATGCTGTATTACCTAAAGGTACAATGAAATCTCTATAATGAGATCTTGTTGGCTTTTTTCGCTATAGCGGTTTTGAAGGTGTGCATTGATAGTGATCAATTGCACGCCTTAAATAGCTTATGCAATAGTGATAACAAAAATTATAACAAACTTTCGTGCGATAACTTAGTTTAGTATTAGCGCGCGATTCAAAAGAAAATAGGGTGATATTGTGTTAAACAAATATCCATTATGGAAGACATTGATGGTGCTATTTATAGTAGCTGTTGGTGCTTTGTATGCGACTCCTAACCTTTATGGTGAAGATCCCGCAGTACAAATTTCTGGCTTGCGCGGTATTGAAACAAACGCAGCAACGTTAGACGTAGTTAAGTCACACTTAGATGAAAAGAAAATCTCCTACTTAAGTCTTGTGATGGAAAACGGTCAAATATTGGCGCGTTTCAATGACACAGAACAACAATTACGTGCGCGTGATCTACTTGATGACAATATGGGTGATGAGTATTCAGTTGCCTTAAACTTAACACCTGCAACACCTTCTTGGTTAGCAAGCATTGGCGGTACGCCAATGAAGTTAGGTTTAGATTTAAGTGGTGGTGTTAGCTTCCTAATGGAAGTAAACATGCAGGAAGCGATTGTTAAAGTACAAAAAAGTTTAATTGATGATTTTCGCACGGGTTTACGTGGCGAAAAAATTCGTTATCGCTCAGTTAAAGAAGTTAATGATGCCATTAGTATTCAATTTCGTAATGCTGAAGACTTAGCAAGTGCAGAGTCATATCTAGAAAAACAAAACCGTGATGTAGTATTTGTTAGTGATGAGGATAGCTTAACCTTATCCGCCAGAATGACTGATCAAAAATTAAAAGAAACCCGTGAATATGCATTGCAACAAAACATTACCATTATTCGTAATCGTGTGAATGAGCTAGGTGTTGCTGAGCCGCTAGTACAACGTCAAGGTCAAAAGCACATTGTTATTGAATTACCGGGCGTGCAAGATACAGCGAAAGCAAAAGAAATTTTAAGTGCAACTGCGACGATTGAATTTCGTTTAGTTGATACTGAAGGTGATTTAGGTGCAGCGCTTAATGGTCGTGTTCCAGGTAGCTCAGAGTTACTAAAAGAACGTAACGGCCAACCGGTATTGTTGAAAAAACGTGTGATGCTTACAGGTGATCATATTGTTGATGCGGGTTCAAGTTTTGACGAATATAGCCGCCCACAAGTTAATATTACCTTAGATTCTGCTGGCGGTAATAAAATGTCAAGCAGCACTAAAAGTAATATTGGTAAGCCAATGGCAACGGTATTTATTGAATTCAAACCAACCGACCGTGTTGATGCTGAAGGTAATACTATCTTCGAGAAAGTTGAAGAAGTGATCAGTGTTGCTACTATCCAAGCACGCTTAGGTAAAACTTTTAGAATTACGGGTGCGGGTAGCCAATCTGAAGCACATAACTTAGCCTTACTGCTTCGAGCGGGTGCTTTGGTTGCGCCGATTCAAATTGTAGAAGAACGTACTGTTGGTCCAACATTAGGTGCTGAAAACGTAAGACTGGGTTTCCAAGCCATTATGATGGGCTTTGGTTTAGTCTTCATCTTTATGCTGATTTATTACCGTGCCTTTGGTGTGGTGGCAAACATAGCGTTAGGGGCGAACTTAATCTTAATTATTGGCATTATGTCGTTGATCCCAGGTGCAACACTATCGTTACCAGGTATGGCCGGCATTGTGTTAACTGTCGGTATGGCGGTTGATGCTAACGTACTTATTTTTGAGCGTATTCGTGAAGAAATTCGTGAAGGTAAATCAATTCAGCAGTCAATCCATCAGGGTTATGACGCGGCCTTTTCAACTATCATTGATGCCAATATTACCACGTTAATTGCTGCCTTGATTTTATTTGCTATCGGCACAGGACCCGTTAAAGGTTTTGCGATCACGTTATCAATCGGTATTATCACTTCGATGTTTACCGCAGTTATTGGTACTCGTACTATCGTTAACGCTGTTTGGGGTGGTAAACGTCTCGATAAACTTTCTATATAGGGCTTCAATTATATGCAAATTTTACAATTAAAAGAAACTGTTGCCTTTATGCGCTACCGCAAGGTGGCCTTGATATTCAGCATTGTACTCATGCTAGCCTCGGTTGTTTCATTGGCGACCAATAAGCTTAACTTTGGTTTAGACTTTACGGGTGGTACTTTAATCGAAATTGGTTTCGATGAATCGGCTGATTTGACAAAAGTTCGCGCTATTATGGACTCAAACGGTTTTGATGATGCGGTAGTTCAGTTATATGGTTCAAGCCGTGATGTGGTGATTCGTTTAGCACCACGTGAAGATGTTAAAGCAGAAATGCTAGGTAACCAAGTACTTGATATTTTACAAGCAGGTACTGGGCAAACTATTGATATGCGTCGCATCGAGTTTGTCGGGGCGAGTGTTGGCGATGATTTAGCAGAGCAGGGCGGTTTAGCTATGTTAACGGCGCTGATCTGTATTTTAGTCTATGTTGCCTTTCGTTTTGAATGGCGTTTTGCCTTAGGCTCAGTTATCGCGTTATTTCATGATGTATTGTTAACGTTAGGCTTGTTCTCTGTTTTACAGTTACAGTTTGATTTAACGGTACTTGCAGCGGTACTGGCGGTCATAGGTTACTCACTCAACGATACCATAGTGGTCTCGGATCGTATCCGAGAAAACTTTAGAAAAGTGCGTTCTGGTACGCCTGAAGATGTGATCAACATTTCTTTAACGCAAACCTTATCACGGACCGTTATTACTTCAATTACTACCTTGTTAGTACTTGCTGCTTTGTTCTTTAAAGGTGGAGCACTAATACATGGTTTTGCGACAGCATTATTATTAGGGGTTTTTGTCGGTACTTACTCATCAGTTTATGTAGCCAGCTCGGTTGCGTTGGCATTAGGTATTTCGAAAGAAGACTTAATTCCTGAAGTGATTGAAAAAGAAGGTGCGGATCAAGAAGAAATGAAACCGTAAAACGCTCTTAGCGCTTATGGTTAGATTTCATTAAGGCTCGCATTATGCGGGCCTTTTTTTGATCGGTACTTTATAACTCATGTCTTGATTTACTCACTGAGCTATTCTATGCAAAGAGACATCGACCAAGGTAAGGCGTGTATTTTAATCACGGTTTATGCTAATGATTAAATAATCCATTGAATGCTTATCTAAACCCAGATGAGTGCTGACAAAGTTACAAAGGGTGATTGCTTTTTATTTAGTGAAGATATAGCGTTGGCGCATTAAAAAAGCCAGCGAGTAAACTCACTGGCTTTTTATGTTTAGGATGTAGGTACTGCCATGATCACGCTGCCGCTCTTAACTATCCATGGTGGCTCTTAACCATCCATAGCGCTGTACAGCATTAATACAGCTCGGTAATTGCTCCTGCATTGCCCTAATAACTTACCTGCATGTAAGGACATGCACGTCGATGTGAAAGAATGACGATATTAAGGCTACCTATAGACTATTTTAGTGGCTATATTGGTTATAACTGCGATTGAATATAGTTTTGTAAACCGATAGTTTTAATGAGACCTAATTGTTGTTCCAACCAGAAGGCATGATCAACTTCAGTATCGTCTAATAATTTTTCTAGAATCTCACGTGTTACGTAATCTTTTTCCTGTTCACACAGCGCAATAGCGGCTCTAAGCGCTTTTGCATCGGCATATTCCACATCTAAATCACTTTGCAGCATCTCAGGAACCGTCTTGCCAATATTTAAGCCTTGGCGCGTATGCATATCAGGTATACCTTCTAAGAATAAAATACGCTGAATGAGCATTGAGGCATGTAACTTTTCATCGTCAAATTCGTGATCGATACGTTCAAATAACTTATTCATGCCCCAATCTTCATACATCCGAGAATGAATGAAATATTGGTCCATTGCGGCTAGTTCATAGGAGAGTAGGCCGTTTAATGCTGCAATAACTTGCGTATTACCTTTCATATTATTTTCCTTCTAAATGGTCTAGCTTAAGCCGTTTACAGCTGTGCCTGAATAAATTTCTCAATACCCATAGCGTTAATTTGGTATTGCTGAGTTTCCAGCCAATCTAAATGTTCTTCTTCGTCATTCAGTATAGTGTCTAACATTTCACGGCTGACATAATCTTGTTGTTGTTCACAAATAGTAATGGCGTTACGCACTACCGCAATTTGTGCGGTTTGAAAACCAAGATCACAACGGATCATTTCTTCGGTATGTTCACCGATAGCCAGTGGTGCTAATTGTTGTAAGTTAGGTAGGCCTTCAAGAAATAATATCCGCTCGATAACCTTGTCAGCTTGCTTCATATCTAGGATTGATTTTTTATAGCACTTGTTGTTTAAGGCATTAATACCCCAATTTTTGTACATGCGAGCGTGTAGAAAATATTGATTAATCGATGTTAGTTCACTGGTGAGTACTTTATTAAGTATGGTGAGTACTGAGGTGTTGCCTTTCATTAGCATCTCAAATTTAAGTTAATTAAATATTGGCTGTAATTATAGAAAGAAAGTAGGTAAATGAAAAGGATAGATTAAAAAAATATTTAAAAACAACAACTTGAGAATGTTAATCGTTATCAGTTGCAGTCAGGTTATTAACGTAAGTGGGCTCTTTAGCCGACTTCTTTAAATAAGCTCTCATTGATAATAGTGTTATTAATAATATTTTGAGCAACCTTAACGCAAGTACCACACTGTGAACCTAATGGTAAGTGCTGTTTTAGTTCACGGATAGACCCGACACCGGATTCAGTGACTAATTGTTTAATTTGATGATCTGTGATGCCTTTGCAAATACAAACAAACATGATAAAAATTCGCTGGTGATTGATAACACGATTGATAATAGTTCTTATTTAGTTTCGTTTCAACAATTAATTTGTGCTTTTTATTAGTACACTGATAAACCTAATAATTTAAATTATTAAAGCGTGTTCGCATTTTAATACCCAGGTTCGTAAGACACTTTTATTTTAATATAATTGCTTTATAATAAAATTATTATATAACTATTTCGTTATTAAGTGGCTTGGGTTATTATCACCTAAACTGAGCATTAACCAGAAGAGCAGCAAATGAATCCAACTGAATTTTATAAAAATTTGGCTGATGATATACGGCTTAAAAGTATATTGCTGATTGCCCAAGAAGGCGAGCTTTGTGTTTGCGAACTCATGGCGGCACTTGCTGAGTCTAGTCAGCCAAAAATATCCCGACATTTGGCGGTATTAAAAAGCTCGGGCTTATTATTAACACGTAAACAAAAACAGTGGGTTTTTTATAGCATTAATCCTGATGTAGCCACATGGGCACAACAGGTTATCAGTTTAACCTTAAAAGAAAATATCAACTTTATTACTCCACATTTGCAAGCGTTACATCTTATGGGCGCTAGGCCTGAACGCATTGCAAATTGTTGTGAGTAAGCGACACCAAGCTTAAATGAGCCAGATCACTTAGCGGGCTAAGTGATTATAAAATAAATTTTGACAGGAAAATCATCATGACAATTAAAATTGGTATTAACGGTTTCGGCCGTATTGGACGTTTATCGATGCGGGTGGCCTATGGCTGGGATGATATTGAAATTATTAAAATTAACGACCCCGCTGGTAACGCAGAAACCTTAGCACATTTACTTAATTTTGATTCAATACACGGTATTTGGCAACATCAGGCGCAGCATAAAGCTGAAAATATAGTGATTAACAACCATGAAATTACCTGTAGCCAAAACAGCACTATTGCCGACACAGATTGGTCAGGTTGTGACGTGGTTATTGAAGCAACGGGTGTGATGAAATCTACAGCATTATTGCAAGCTTATTTAGACCAAGGGGTGAAACGTGTGGTCGTTACTGCGCCAGTGAAAGAAGATGGCGTATTAAATATTGTTATGGGCGTTAATGATGACCAATACGACAGCGACAAGCACCCGATAGTCACTGCTGCATCTTGCACCACTAACTGCCTTGCCCCAGTGGTAAAAGTTATTCACGAAAATATTGGCATTAAACATGGTTCAATGACCACCATTCATAATATTACCAATACGCAAACCATCTTGGATGCACCGCATAAAGATTTACGTCGCGCTCGTGCTTGTGGCATGAGCTTAATTCCAACCACTACCGGCTCAGCAACGGCTATTACCCATATTTTCCCAGAACTTAAAGGTAAACTTAATGGCCATGCGGTACGAGTGCCACTGGCTAATGCGTCAATTACCGATTGTGTTTTTGAGCTAGAACGAGCTACAACAGAACAAGAAGTGAATGACTATTTACAAGCGGCGGCGAATGGCGAACTAAAAGATATTTTAGGTTTTGAACAGCGGCCACTAGTTTCAATTGATTATAAAACCGATCCACGCTCGTGCATTATCGACGCACCCTCCACTATGGTGGTTAATGGCACACAAGTTAAACTTTATGTTTGGTATGACAACGAATGGGGCTATGCAAATCGTACAGCGGAAATCGCTCGTATGGTGGGTCGCTCTGATCTGAACTCTAATCTGAATAGTTAGACATAAAACTCACCAAGCTAAAAGCTAAAGTAGATTTGCATAAATGAAAGCACTCAGTGGCCTATCAGTTCAGGTAAAACAATATTTAATGATCACCGGTAATTATTGGGCATTTACCCTAACCGACGGTGCGCTGCGGATGTTGGTTGTGCTGTATTTTTATCAGCTCGGTTATAGCCCGCTAAATATTGCCTTGCTATTTTTGTTTTACGAAATTTTTGGCGTAATCACCAATTTAGTCGGGGGCTGGTTGGGCGCTCGTATCGGGCTAAACAAAACCATGAATATTGGTTTAGCCTTACAAATCATCGCTTTGGTTATGCTTTTGGTGCCGAGTGGTTTTCTCACTGTGGCTTATGTCATGGTGGCGCAAGCTTTGTCTGGTATCGCTAAAGACCTAAATAAAATGAGCGCAAAAAGTGCCATTAAACTTTTAGTACCAGCAGAGCAGAGCGGTAAACTGTATCAATGGGTGGCACTATTAACTGGCTCTAAAAATACCTTGAAAGGCATCGGTTTTTTTCTCGGTGGCGTGTTGTTAACCTGGCTAGGTTTTACCGGCGCTATTGCACTGATGGCGGCCATGTTAACGATTGTGTGGCTGTTCAGTCTGTTTAAGTTGGAAGCAGACTTAGGTAAGGCTAAATACCAACCTAAATTTAAAGAGATACTATCAAAAAGCCGAGCGATTAACTTACTTTCAGCCGCGAGGTTATTTTTATTTGCCGCGCGTGATGTGTGGTTTGTTATCGCTTTACCTGTTTTTTTAGCCACAGAATTCGCTTGGTCACATAGTGGGGTCAGTGGCTTTATGGCTGGTTGGATCGTGCTTTATGGTCTAATGCAAACGCTCGCGCCAACATTAACTAAAAAACCTGACAATAAAGCACCCACAGGCAGAGATGCCGCAATATGGGGGGCTATATTGGTTGTGGTTCCTGCAGCAATGGCGCTTGCCTTACAGAGCGATTTTTCAGCAAAATGGGTGGTTATTATTGGCTTAATGGTGTTCGCAGTTTTATTTGCCATTAATTCGTCATTACATAGTTTTTTGATTGTTGATATGGCGGGTAAAGACGGTGTGTCGCTTGATGTGGGTTTTTATTATATGGCTAATGCCTGTGGCCGGTTGTTAGGTACTGTACTTTCAGGCTGGGTTTTTCAGCTTTATGGCTTAGTGGCCTGTCTATATATATCAGCAGTTTTTATTGCTTTCGCTGTACTATTTGCCGGCTTAATTAATCCCGCTAATAGTGATTTGACCAAGCAATCAAGCAACCGCGCTTAATTAGGCGAGATACACTTGATGATGCTGTTTAGGTTAAATAGGGCAGTTTAGTTACTCTACCTTTATTGGTAGAGTTAACCTTTAAGGTGTTCTTTATATCTTTCCAAGCGGTGATCTTACCGCCGACATTAAGTTTTTCAAAACCTAAGCTAGCGGCTTTATAATCATTAATATCGCCAGTTAACGCTAAAAAGCTCAGTAAGTGTTTATAGCTCTGACTGTCGCTAATATCTATCGATAAAAAGTCATCTTCCCGGCCTTGAAAATACTGATAAACCTGACTTTGATGTTGTTGGTAGCATAGTGCTAAAAACTCAAAATCATTGATGTTATCTAGATTATAGGGCGTAAATATTGTTTGATAACAGCGTTTAATTATTGGGTTAAAGCCACCATCGTCGCGAATAAGGTTGGTATGCATACGGGCGAGTAACTTCTGGATGGAAGGTAGCCATTTATCCATAGCACGCCCTAAGTAGATAAACTTAGCGTTGGGATAAGCTTTATCTAAATATTGATAATCACAAAATATCGGCGTGTCGGCGATCACTTGCGCTTCAGTGAATGAGCGATCGGTATACGCGGTATGTGCGACATGAAAACCTAACTCAAGCATAGCCGCACAAATACTGGTAGTACCGGTTCTAGGTAAGCCAATAATAAATATTTTGTTCATAATAGTTGCAATGTTAGTGCTGAAAAATTCACTATTGTACAAGGTGAGTGCACCATTGTATAAGCTGACGACAATAAAAGTTAACTCTTTTTAGTGTCTTATGACCCGGTAACAACATTTGCTATAGGGCTAGTTTTAAGCCCCATTATTTATTGCAATCAACCGAGACCTGTAAGTCTTTTAAAATACCGTCATGCAAATTATAAACAAAGCCATGCACGGTAACATCTTGCTTTATATCCCAAGCTTTTTTTAAGATAGTTGTGTTACAAACGTTGGCAACTTGTTCTATCACATTTAATTCGCAGAGCAATTTTAGTCGTTCAGTTTTATTTTCAACAGCGTCTAAACGCGCTTTATGAAAGCGATAAACATCTTTAATATGATGTAACCAGTTATCAATTAAACCATGGCTTTGATTGTCTACAGAAGCAATAACGCCGCCACAGCCATAATGTCCACAAACAATGATGTGTTTTATTTTTAAAACATCAACCGCGAACTGAATAACAGAAAGGCAATTTAGGTCAGTATGGATAACTTGATTAGCAATATTACGGTGCACAAAAACTTCACCCGGTTGCATACCCAGTAATTCATTAGCCGGTACGCGAGAGTCTGAGCAACCTATCCATAAATATTCAGGGTTTTGTTGTTCTGATAAATGTTTGAAAAAATTAGGATCTTCTTGTTTTATCTTGTCAGACCATTGCTGATTATTGTCAAATAAATGCTGTATTGAACTCATGGGGGGAACAACTAAGGAAAATATACCGTGATTCTAAGTTGTTACGCTAACAAGTAAAGAAAAAACTGGTCTTATATCTGAGGCTATTCGCATAGCTATGGATAAAGTGATGGATTTTGCTCAAGATGATTTAGCGTTAATTACCGCGTTAACTAATTACAGCGTTAATTAAAAGTATTTACTTTGCCTTGGCCATAATTCGTTATAATAACGCTATTAACCCTAAATTGGAGAATAATGTGGCCGCTGCATGTGCCCGTCATATTTTAGTTAAAAGCGAAAAGCTTGCGCAAGAATTAAAGGCTAAAATCGCCAAAGGGGCTGACTTTGGACAGTTAGCCAAGAAAAACTCAACTTGCCCTTCAGGTAAGAAGGGTGGGGATTTAGGCGAATTTAAGCCAGGCCAAATGGTAAAAGCCTTTGATGATGTGGTTTTTAAAAAAGCGATATTAACTGTGCATGGTCCAATTAAAACCAAATTTGGTTATCATCTTATTCAAACCATTTATAGAAACTAATCATAGAGCAAAACTAAGTCCTCGTAAGGCGGAGTACTTTTAAAACGCAGTAGTTATAAAGCTCAGTACTTATCCATTTCAATAGCTATGAAAATTGAAGGGCTATCCACTTAGCCCGATCAACCACTACATTTTGTGGTTCCTTTCTTTTGTCATTTAGGTCTGGTTGGTGCACAGTGAAGACGTTAGCAACTCATGAATCCTAACGTCTACTAAGCTCATAACGGCCGTTCATATTTTATCTCAGAACGCTATTTTCGCTGCAACTAAAAGTCATAATTTAGGCATGAATTGATCTTAATAAATATCCCTCCTTACCATTATTTTCGTTTACTGTGCGTTCCGTATAGAAAGAACAACACAGCTTAAGATTAATTGATTATGGAATTAACTGTTCATGTTCGTTTATCAAAGCTAAAAGTTTACTATGAACTATTGGCAAGACACCTTTTAAAGAATGAAGATTATTCTGATGTTCATCGAAGAATAAAACCGCAATCTCACTTGAGTTAGACCCTGATTTATCTTTCACTGCCTTACCAAATGACAAACCAGATATTTCACTTTCTACTTCAGAAAATAATTTTTTATAAATGCCCAGGCGCTCTATTTTTTTAGGTATACCAGTTTTGTGAATTACAGCATATTGCCTAATAGATAAGCAGTACTCATATCCGCCTATAGATTTATTTTTTCTTTTTTCAAATCGATAAAAAACACTTTCATTTATCTTTTTGTCATAAAAATCTTTTAGAAAAATAAATCGATACTGTGTCCAAGGTCGCCCACTACTTGTCCCGTGACTTATTGCCATTTCACCTATGGTTTCAGGGCACCATTTTGATATATACTTCATTAATTCGTATTGAAAGGGAGCAGAAGTAAGCTTTTGATAACCCTTTTTTTCAGTTAAATGGCTAATAATGTCGTCGTGCTCATATTTTAGTTTCGAAATATAATCTCTATATGATGTAAAAATTAAATTATCCGTAGTTATGCGTTTAAGAAATTTATATATGGAATTAAGATCAATAATTCCAAAATGATACTTTGTTTTTACTAAGTCATCTCCCTTTACAAACGCACATTCATTCTTATCTTCATCAAATAAATAACCCGTTTTATAATAAATTTTGACTATTTCATTTTTGACATACCCGTGTATCTTTTTTTGCTTATTTATTACAAAGTCAACGTATTTTTTAAGCTGGTCTGAATGAGGGGGTGTATTAGTTTTATCTTCGATAATAAATTCTGTGGGATTACCATCAATTTCAACAGCGAAAAACACATCCATTTTTCCATATTGCCGTAAAACTTTCCCTTTCCCTGTTAATAGCAACCTACCAATAGATTCTAAAGTTATTTTATCTGCACAAGGATGATTTTTCTTACAAAGTAATAAAATGAACTCTTTTGCTGCATTTTTTAACTCATGCTCTTCTGTATAATCTAGCCAATTAAGCAACCAACAAATAAAAGCATCTTGTGAAAGTTCACCGGTGGCGTAATCAAAAATATTAGGCTCTTTTCTCATCTTATTCTTTAATCCTATTGTAGTTTTTAGTCATTGTTTGGTTCTTTACATTATTTTAGTATTCATAATTATTTAATGAGTTCTTTAAGGCTCTTACGACTTCAACTTTAAGATAAGTTGGTGACTCGCACGTCACATCAGCACCATATTTTAGTATCCAAGCAACCAAGTCATAGGTAGGGATACAGCTAAATTGTACATGCGTCCATTGAGTTGAAGTCTGTAAAAGTTGTTGGTCATCTGCTAATTGATTGTTGGTAAGTGTATCTAGTGCAAAGCCCTTGACTTTTAGTTCAACGATTTCTATTTTATTGCCTGCTTTTAATAACCAACCAGAAGGGTTTTTGGCGAAATATTCTTGCACAGTAAAAGAACGTGGAGCATCCATTTTTGTATGGTTTTTTTCAGCAATTTTAATGCGATGAAATAAAAATAACTTTGGTTTCTCAGGGCTGTCCTTTTTAGTTGCCACTAGATAATGGCTTTGTCCTCGAATGATAATTCCTAAAGGGTTTAAGCAATAATTTATCGAAGCGTTTTTATCTTTTGCTTGATATGTAATATTTATTTGATTTGCTTTTAATACGCAATCGTAAATAATTTTACGCGCATCTTCAGAAATCAAACTGTTATTATTAATTAATGGATAGCCCTCTGAAATTACCTGTAATTTTTCTTGCCATTTGCTAAATGCATTGTCTGAGTTGAGTGTGCATTTAGCGTCAGCTATTCGTGCTTCTGCTCGAAGGGTGTATTCAATCGGCATTACTTTGAGTAGCAGCTTTTCTGATAAAATTAACATCAGCGCTTCGGTTGGTTGAATACCTTTAAATTTGCTCGCGTTATTTTGAATACAACCCCAACCGTAACCTTCTGCTGTGTTTTCTGAATAAAGCCCGCCTATATTGGTTAATTTCACCAAGTCTCTTTCAACAGTGCGTTTACTCACATCAAACCCTTCATCTGTAAGGTGTTGATGTAAGGCAATGGTCGTTATGGGTTTGCCTGGTGCTAATGGGATTTTTCTTAACATCTCTAAATGACGTAATGTAGTACTATTAGACATAACAAGGTGCTACCTAAGAGATAAATTTATTATTTTAGTGGCTATATACTTTGTAGTGACTGTCTTTTTTCCAGATTATTTTACAATCAGTAAAATCAAAATAATTTTTTAATTGCTCTTTATATGCGTTAGTAAATAATGAATTATCCATATAAATGGTTATTGTGTTTGCTAACGGAGAATACACCACTCTTCCTCGTGGAAGTTCTTGGTATTCACTAGCGATAAGTTCTTTAAAATGGGGTAAGTAAATGTGTTTTTTTTCCCATTCTGTTATATGTTGAAAGGGACTATCAACCATGCCTATATCATCAGGGGCCAAGGTTTCAATCGCTATTTTTTTAGCAATTAAGTTGTTTTTATAAAACCAAAATATACCAACGTTAATAGTGAACTCCTTTTTATAATATTAATAAAAAATCATTTAATTTAATAGCTTAGATAATATATATTTTACCGTAACACATAATAATGACTCGCGCGACAACCGGTGTCGCTTAAAAGAAATTTATTGCGACACTCTTTGTCGCACAGCGAGTTAAGATGTTTTCATGGTAGGCAATCAGTTAAAAATTATGGCTAACGAAAGTGATATGAGTATTGAATACAGTAGAATACGGCAATTATTGGAGCAGTTTACTCTTTATGGGGAAGCTGAGTTCACTATTGTCTTTGGCGCTATAGCGGAAGATGCTAACTATAGCACTTGGTCAACGCCTGATGATGATTTTAGTAAGTATAAAGAGTCTGGTTTTTTTAATCTCATGCAGCATTTATTAAGTGCATTCATTGAATATAAAAGTCAGAACATATTACTTGAAAACTGCCACGGCATAATTAAAATTAAGCAACGTGATATTGCTATTGAATGGGTGAATAAAAAAGTTGCCGACGATGCTATTGCTTCAATTCATGAGAAAGATAATGTTGATTACTAATAAAAAAATAAAAATTACAGAGTTAAGTGATGTGCTTACTGAGCATCGAGAATATCACCAAATGAAATTAGGTTGCTACCTAACAGCATTAAATTGTGAACAAAATAAAATACAAAGCAACAGCGTACGAGAAGGAAATGTAATTACATTTCCTGAAAGCTACCATGATTATGTTATTCGTATTTCAGGAGAAGCATATAATTGTTTTGAGAATCATCCTATAAGCATATACGTGACGTTCACCCAAGACAGGCAGGCTTGGGTGAAATACGCTAGTACAATACAAAATTTAATAGATTGTCAAAAAGCTGTTTTGGTTAGTTCCGATGTTTATAACGTACTATATGCTGAAATTAACTTTTATAATCCAACTATTATTTGTTCAACGGGTTAACTCCTATTTTAGTTAGGATCTTACCGGATAGGTGAAATTGTTAATACCATCTTTGAGATTAATAGCAGGCAAGAGAAGAAGCGATTTACTCACTTACGCACTGTGCGTTTAATGACGATTGACCGCAATGGTGCCTCAAGAGCCAGTCAAGGTGATGTTCAATCGGGTTTACTCACAGCTCAAAGCAGACGTTAGCCTTTGAGTTACTAACGGTGATTTTTTGTGTAAATGATTTGTGTTTAATATTGTAAGTGCTATCTTGTTTAATATTAAAAATTGACAGGGATATAGTCATGATCAGGGTGGTTTTATTTATATTATCAATGATATTGGTTAATAAAACGTTAGCTGGAACAGTATATAAGTGTACTGTTGATGGGGTAATTAAATATAGTCAAATGCCTTGCGGCGATGGCGAACCTGAGAAGGTAATAATATTAGATGTAATGACTAATTCTATCAAGTCACCCCAAAAGCAACCTCAATCTACAACCAGTAATAATGACTACATTATTAAATCACATATTATCCGCAATAAGATAAAACGCTCTGAAGCTAATATTAAGAAATACCAAAAGAAAATGGCAAGAGAATTAAATGTGCTTAAGGCTCGCACTTACAGTGCTAACAATAACTTAGCTGGAGCTATTTACCAGGATGCCTTGAGTACTGATATGCTTGCGGTAACAAATAAATATCAGTCATTAATAGGTACTTCAACTACAAATATCAATAAATTAAAGTTAAAAATAAATGATTTAAAAAAATAATTATTATCTTATTTTAACATTTACTAGCGATGTTATTGAGATTAAAAATACAACACTAAAAAATATATATGACCGCTATGGTCGCAGCCCGTGTGAAAACTATTTTTAACTTGCGTAATTGGAAAATATCAACGAAAAAAGGCGCTGTAGATTAATTTTTTTAGTACATTTGCTATCAAACCATCTATTCATTTACGTAGCTTCGCAAAAAAAATTAAGTTGGGAGTTTTCACACAGTCCGGTGGCTAAGCGGACTAATTATTGTGGTGAACTCAAGGCGAAATTAGGTCCGCTTTGTGGCATAAGTGACAATTAAATCCAATCCCACAAGTGATTCCATTTTTGTTTAGTTTTGCTTGTTGTCATAACAAACAATAGCAGGTACAAGCACGTCAAGTAACGCCCAGTTCTTATCATGACTTACATCGTCATCAGCAAGTATGTGTACGAGTTTAAGCACTTCTTCGTACAACTCTTGAGTTAAGCCTACTTCTGGATGAAAGCCTAGTTTAGCTTGCAATTCTTGACCTAAGCGTATCAGTTTTTCAGTATTCATATTAGTGAGGTTCTCTAAGGTATTCGTCGTGATACTTTTGGAGATTAAGCCAAAAAACAGCACTCACCTTCGTAGCCAACTCTAACTTACGTGCAAATTCGATTGTTACCTCGACATTCCCATCTATGAAATTAACCAAGTCCGTTTCAGATATAGACATAGCCTTAGCTATTTCATCTGGTTTAAGTTCCACATTAGATAGGAATTTTTTAACAAATACGTCACACGGTTTCGTTCTTAATAGTAATAGTAGAGCTGGTCGGATAGTTGGCTGTGATTCTTCATGGTTAAAACTAATTGGTTGCCTAGACCACAGCAGGCTTAGTAACCCGGAAAAACGTTAAAAACAAACGAAACATCCCCCCTATGGCGCTTTTTTGTGCCTATAAATAAATTTAAAGTACCCACTATTTTGTAGTGTTAACTGTGAGATATTAATAGTCACTTTAAAGGGATGGGCACAAAAATCCTAAAAGAAAATAAAAAATAAAGCCACTTAAAAGTCCCTTTATTTTTTTCATACTCTAATTCATTTTTTATTAGGAATAAAATAAATATGCCTGACATATTCAAATTAATATTAGTTCAAATGGTTAGCACTCTAAACGAGAGTGACTCATTATTATCTTTACTTGTTGTTGTAATAATATGCATTATATGTTTAATAATCAATAGTTTGGAGTTAAAAACAGACAAATAAGGACCTGCAATAAATTGCAAAATAAAGACTATTAAAGTTCTAAAGGAAAGGTGTATTTTTGGATTGCTTTCCTACGTTATTTTTTGGTTGTTTGTATTAAAAGTCAAGCTTGAACGCTTGACTTTTTTTACGCTTTATTGACTGGCTGCTTAGCTAGGGCTACAAGGCACCAGCTTTTCTTCCTCATCATCATCGACCCCTGATTGCAGTGATTCCTCGTCACTATATTGCTTGTTCGTCGGAATATTTTTCAGAATGCCAGCCGCACCACCGAGCGAATGGCAATGCCACTGTACACCTGAGCCTCTGCCATCTACAGCAAGCTCTTTTCTATTAGCATCAACAAACTTCACTGGAATTTTAAGTCGAAAAAAAATAGCAGCAACATCCTGTGGGTATATTGCGGTTTCATCATTTATCACCGCGATAGTACTCCCAAACATCATAGCGTTGAACTCGGTAATAAAATTATCGGCTTCACTTTGCTCATAAGCTAGTCTAAGTCGAGCTTCTAGCGCTGATATAGCAATGTAAGGCATTCCGCTTGCAAGCCTCGTTAATTCTAATGTGACCATGTTAATGAATTTCCCTAAATGTCCGTCAAACTATTCGTCGTTGGAAAAAATCTTTCAAAATTATCAATCCAGTACCAGCGTAGGTATAGCGCGCCTGATTTGTCATATTGGATATGATTAAATTTTTTTGTATCATTCACAATGCACAACACAAAAGGTTCTTGATAATCGAGTAAAGTCGATAGACGGTAGAGCAACGCATCTTCATCATTGAGGCTTTCGACATTAGTTAACACTACGATTTCATACTCAGAAAACTGTCGGCTAAAAGAGGCTCTATCAACTTGTGTTACATCTATATAACAAGTTTTTCCAATCAAGTTACATTGTTCAATTAAATGTTCCAATGTGCTCACATCAGGCAGTCTAAGGGCTGCATTAGTCGCAGGTGATTTGTGAATTAGTTCTTCCAGATTCATCATTTCTTCATCGCTATCTAGGATTACACTCGTATTCAAGCGTTGAGCTTTAGACTAAAGCTAGCTCAATAGATAGCTCAGGACAACACCTTGCTTGTAACTTATCATACAGAATCCATACAAAAAATAATCCGAATATGGTTTGTTTTTTATAGCTAATACCGCAATGTGGCATAAGTGATCGAAGAGGTTAAGTCTAGCAAACACAAGATGTAGTGGTCGGTTGGGCTAAGTGGATAGCCCTTAAAAATTGGCATTTATCCAATTTAAGCGCTATTAAGGTTAAGCATCAAGGCTATAAATTTAGCGCTTATTCCTGCTCTTGATCTTTTTTAAGTTGTTCTGCCTTTCGGCTATCTACTTTTTTTTGTTGTTCGTCTGAGAGCTCAAATTTACTGGCTGATTGCTTGATCAATAAGATACCGGCGATAACAGAGCCAACAGCAACAACAAGAATTAACATGCTGGTAAAAGTCATATTTATATCCTTTTAAATAAAATTTATGGGTAAGAAACTTGTTTGCTATTTAACTTTTTAGTCTAAAAAAAGACAGGTAGCGATACAGAATAATAGCATGTAATTTATGAATATGCTTGCAACACGCCAGCAAGATCACTTGTTTTAAACGGGTTTAATAAAGTCAGTTTAACCCGTATTTATAGCCAACATTTACCACAATATTTACCACAATATTTAGAATAAGTATCTAGCATAAGTATTTAGAATCACTAGCTAACACTAGATACTATTCACTTGTCATGCGCTGATAGTAGGCTCGGCTTTTGTCTGCTTGCTGACATAAATCGGTCAGGGCGTGTAAACTGCGCGTGCTCATTCGATGCACAACATCAGCATCAAGGATGATTATTTGTTGATGTTTAATTGCCGACAATATCGGCCATTGCTGCCAATCATAACTATCATTACCCGCTTGCTTTTTTGAGAAGGGTTGAATAATAACATCAACATTTGTTTGCAGTATTTGCTCAATATTTACTTGTGGATATTGGGCTTTTGCTGCCATAAATGGATTACTAATACTGCAAGCGTCTAAAAACTGTTGCGGCCAACTCCCCTTGGCAATGGTGGTTAAGGGTCTAGACCAGACCTCATAAAAACCAGTGAGTGTTTTTTTATGACCATATTGCTTTTTGATATGGGCTAAATCGGCTAGAAACTTAGCCGCAACACGTTCAGCTTGTGCGCTGTGACCTGACAGCTCCCCAAACAAGCGCAGCTCTTTAGCGACATCTTTAAAGCTATTAGGCTGCGAGTAAACCACACGAAAGCCCAGTTGCTTAATACGGGCTAAATCATCACTTGGGTTACCACTTCTCCAAGCGATAACTAAGTCTGGTTGTAATTCAATGACCCGCTCTAACTGAATACGTAAAGCGCTGCCAATTCTGGGTATTGTCTTTGCCGCTAGCGGATAATCAGCGTGATCAGTAGTTGCAACTATTTGATCACCGGCGCCAATATCAAACAACATCTCAACAATGTGTGGTGATAATGCAATGATGCGTGGTTTAGGCACATCAATAACCGCGGTATGATCAATACTTTTACTTGTGGCTTGTGTACTCGTAATATAAGTAAAGCCCAGTAATATAATCCCTAGGTATTGGCTGAATTTCATGACGGTTCCATTTGTGTTTTATGACAGCAATATTGGCTACCAATCAATACCTTTTTGTGCTTTTATACCATTATCAAACGCATGCTTAAGCGGCTGAACTTCACTGACGGTATCGGCAAGTTCAATGATACTGCGATGACATGCACGACCAGTAATAATGACATGCTGTTTAGCGGGGCGATTAACGATAGCTTCAATCACTTCATCTAAATCTAAATATTTGAATGACAGCATGTAGGTTAATTCATCAAGTAAAATCACGTCGACACTTTCATCTTTTAGTAAGCGTTTTGCCTCTTCCCAGACTATGACGGCAGCGGCAATGTCTTTTGACTTGTCTTGGGTGTCCCAAGTGAAACCGGTCGCCATGACATGAAACTCAACGCCATTGTTTTCTAATAAATTACGTTCACCACAGGCCCAATCGCCTTTAATAAATTGTAATGCCGCCGCTTTATAGCCATGCCCAACCGCGCGGGCTAGCGTGCCAAAGCCTGATGTTGATTTACCCTTACCATTACCTGTGATAACAATAAGTAAACCGCGTTCTTCTTGAGCGGAATCAATGCGGGCATCAACTTTTTCTTTAAGGCGTTGCATACGATCTTGATGATTTTGAGTTTTATCTGTATCTGTTGTCATGTGATTTATCCTGTTTTACGTGTGCGATACATGATCGCTAAAAAGAAAATACTGCCAATGGCTGAAGTAATGATGCCAATGGGGATTTCGACATTACTCAGCAAACTGCGCGCGGCAACATCAACCCAAACTAAAAAGCATCCGCCAACCAAGGCGGAGCCAATAATTAACGGCATGGTGGTAACGCCAACCAGTTGCCTAACAATATGTGGGATCATCAGGCCAACAAAACCAATACCACCGCAATAAGCCACTATGGCGGCGGTCACTGCTGCACATAAAGCTAATAGAATTAAACGCAGTTTGTTAACGTTAACGCCAAGGCTTGCCGCACTTTCATCGCCCAGTAACAGGGCATCTATTTGTCGGTGTAAGGCAAAAATAATCAGTAAAGTCAGTAATACCATGGCACTGATCAAATAAAAGTGG
This sequence comes from Colwellia sp. MB3u-45, assembly GCF_014077005.1. Lineage (GTDB taxonomy): Bacteria > Pseudomonadota > Gammaproteobacteria > Enterobacterales > Alteromonadaceae > Cognaticolwellia. The sequence goes on from NZ_JACGVC010000045.1 coordinate 93,847, forward strand.
AACATTTCAACGCGCGTTAAACTGCCCATTAACCAAAAAATAACTCGGCTGGTGGCAAAAGGGTCGCCAAGGTAAAGAATAAAGTGGCTAATAGAGCCAAGCATGAACGACACCGCAATGCCGGTTAATAATAAATGGTTCATATTACGCAGTAAGGTCGCGATACCAAAGACAATGACCACAGAAAATAATGCCCCAAGAAATGCCGCCAATGGCAAGGCTAGCGCTTGTTGGTCACTGAGCACTAAAGTGGCGATGGTAGCACCTAAGCCTGCGCCAGAAATAATGCCAAATAAATAAGGATCGGCCAGTGGGTTACGAGTTACATTTTGCAGTATTGCCCCCGCACAAGCTAAACCCATGCCGGCCACTAAACCCACCAAAACACGTGGAATGCGTATTTGCCAAATCACCATGTCGTGCATAGTGGAGGCGCATTGATTAACCACACATTGAAATATATCTAGGCTAGTAATGCTTGCTGGCCCAAAGGTTATCGACATAATAATGGAGAATAAGGTAAAAGCAATAAGGCCTGAAAATACCCAGATATTTTTACCTTTGATGCCGCTAAGAATACTCACGAGTGTTGACCTTTACTAGTTGACTCAGTTGACTCAGTTGACTCAGTTGAGCTCATTGCCCCCGTTGGTTTAACCGCCGATTGATGAGCCATCATAGTATCATCAGCAGGATAGAAATAAACTCTAGGTACGCCACAATGTTGTGCGTCATCTCGATAACAGGGTAAACCAAAAACTTTGGTTAACAGCTCAGGCTTTAGCACTTGATCAACACTATTGTCGCTGACTAAGTTGCCTTTATCTAATAGCAGCAAACGATTACAGTAATGTGCGGCTAAATTGAGATCATGTATGGTCATAATAACGGTAATATTTAACGCTTTCACGAGTTGTAATATTTGATGTTGGTAGAAAATATCTAAGTGATTAGTGGGTTCATCTAATACCAATATTTTTGCTTTTTGTACTAGGGCTTTAGCAATTAATACCCGTTGTTGTTCGCCGCCAGATAAGGTGTTAAAAAATTTTGCTTGGCTGCTAGCTAAACCCACTTTTTCTAACGCGAGTATAATGTCTTTTTTATCGACATCATTATCACGAGCAAAGAGGCTTTTATAGGGCAGTAGGCCCATTCTAACCACATCATAAACGTTTAAATCAAATATGGGGGGCGAGTTTTGTACCACTAAAGCAAATGTTTGTGCTAATTCATGTGGTTTGTAGTCGCTGATTTTTTTATTTTTTAGCTTAATGCCGCCTTGCCAATTTTTGTACTGGTTTAGTATGCACTTAAGCAGTGAGGTTTTGCCGGCACCATTAGGCCCGATAATGCCAATAATATCGCCGCGGGCAACATCAAATGAAATATTATTAAGAATACTTTGTTTATCAACAGCCCAAGATACTGACTCAACACTGAGTAAGTTTGCCATTAAAGCCAGCCTAGCTTAGTGCTAATCACGTCTGGCATGTGTTGGATAATAACTAAGGAGTATATTTTCATTGCGGCCTAGAGGTTAATTCAAAAGCTTATGTTGCATAATAAAACTAACTACAGCGCAGAAAATAGGATACGAATGCCTTAAAGACAGTGTAACTTACGTGTATTCCCGCACGGTGTTAACATGATTAGCTTGGTACAATAGGTGATACTAGGTGTCCTGACTTATAACTTTTATTAAAAGCTATTTACAGTTGCGGGTACAGTCACGGAATTTAACCGTGTTCCCTATCAATTAGCCAAGACAATAACAAAGCATCTGGCTAAAGGTATCGATTATTAGGCATGAGATTTTACGGCTTAGTATGCTGCTTTACAATAAAAACCGTCATTTGACGCGCTAAAAACCGTCATTTGACGCGCTATAAGCGGCGTAAAAAAAAGGAGCTAATGCTCCTTTTTTATTTTGTCACTGTATTTTGACAATTTGTTTTAAGCGTTAATTAGACCTAAGGTGATTTTTCTTATGTCATCAGTAAAGCCAATATTACCAAATTTTAACGCGCTTCTCAGGAGCGATATACATAGCGTCACCTGCTTTAACGTCAAAGGCGCTATAAAACTCAGGCATATTTGATAATGCCCCTAGTGCACGGAACTCACCTGGCGAATGTGGGTCTGTTGCTACGCGATTTCTTAATGATTTTTCAACCATTTTTCCACGCCATATTTGTGCAAAGCCCATAAAGAAGCGTTGGTCGCCGGTTAAGCCGTCGATCACTGGGGCTTCTTTGCCATTTAATGAAGCTTTATAAGCTTTATAAGCGATAGTAACTCCGGATAAATCACCAATGTTTTCGCCTAAGGTTAGCTCGCCATTAACGTTTAAGTCATCAAATACCTCATAGTCGCCATACTGTGCCACTAAGTTATCCGCGCGCATGGTAAAGGCCGCTAAATCTTCATCAGTCCACCAGTTACGCATGTTGCCTTCACTGTCGTATTTGCTGCCTTGGTCGTCAAAGCCGTGGCCCATTTCATGACCAATAACGGCGCCAATGCCACCGTAGTTTACCGCATCGTCTGCAGCTAAATTAAAAAATGGCGGCTGTAAAATAGCCGCTGGAAAGACAATTTCGTTTTTAGTTGGGTTGTAATAAGCATTAACGGTTTGAGGTGTCATCGCCCATTCTTGTCGGTCAATTGGACCACCAAGCTTAGCCAGTTCTTTTTGGTGAGCAAGCGTACCTGAGCGTATTGTATTGCCGACTAAATCGTCACTTTTAATGCTTAGTGCAGTGTAATCTTCCCACTTATCTGGGTAGCCTATTTTAGGATCAAAGCTGGCGAGTTTTATACGTGCCGATTTTTTAGTCGCCTCTGACATCCAGTCAAGTTCGTCGATGCTGGCGCCGTAAGCATCACGTAAATTTTCAACCAGTTCTGTCATACGGGTTTTAGCTTCAGGCTTAAAGTGACGGCCAACATAAACTTTACCAATAACTTCACCTAAATTGTCATTAACTACGGCAACACCACGTTTCCACAGTGGGCGCTGTTCTTCACGACCACTTAACTGTTTTGAATAAAAATAAAAGTTTTCATTGGTTAACTCGGCGGTAAGTGAGCTGGAAAAATTACTCAGAGTGTGAAAAGTGAGGTAAGTCTGCCAATCAGCTAAGGATGTTGCCGCGAATGTTTCACCAAAACCTTTAATAAATGAAGGTTGGTTAATGATGATATCTTTCTGCGTGGCTACACCTTGTGCTGCAAGGTAGGCGGTCCAGTTGAAAGCATCTGTTATTGTGTTTAAATCGGCAACATTAAATTTGTTATAACGCTTAGTACTGTCTCGAGATTCAACTTTGGTCCAATGAAATCCGGCTAACTTAGTTTCAAGCGCCATAATGGTTTGAGCGGCGGCCTTACCGTTTTTTAAACCCGCTAAATCGAATATGCTTTCAATGTGAGCAAGGTAACCTGCGCGTAATGCTGCAAAACGTTCGGCTTCATTAAAGTAGTAGTCTCTGTCCGGTAAACCTAAACCACTTTGCCATATATGTGTGGCATATCGTGTTGAGTCTTTTGCATCAACACTGATATAAAAAGCGAGCGGGCTACCGACACCAATCTTTTGATTTTCACCAAAGAAAGTGGCAAGTTCATTTTTATCTTTCAAGCCATTAATGTCGTCAAATATTGTTTGTACTGGCGCTGTGCCTGCAGTGTTACGGCTATCTAGATCCATGAATGAACGGAATAAGTCAGCCACTTTTTGCTCATCACTGCCCATTTTTAGATTTTTAGTCGCGGCTAATTCTTCGATAATCGCTTTTACGTTGTCGTCAGCTTCATCACGTAAGTCATAAAATGAGCCAATGGCGGTTTTGTCACCCGGAATTTCGTGAGTGTTTAACCATGCGCCGTTAACGTAGCGGTAGAAGTTGTCTTGTGGACGAACAGACAAGTCCATAGTGGCTTTATCAATACCCGATGCCAAAGCCGTTTTTTGCATAACCGGTACTTCAGTCGCGGTTTTTGTGCTGGTATTATCATTACAAGCTGCAATGAATAGTAAAGAGCTGCAAACAGCAGTTGTTATTATTTTCTTCATTCAATACTCACCATTTATTTAGTAGACTAACTTTTATTTTAAGTAAGAATATATTAAAGGCTATCACGCTGATTTACTAGGATAATAAAATATTGGCTACAAATTATTAACTTATCTTTGTATGCTAAAGTTTACCCACCAGAAAATATGTAGATGTTTTCTGGTTAACGTATTAATAACCCTTTTTGCTATTTACCTTTTACTGCTGAGCTTTGTAATTTTTTTCATGGTTTAGTTTAGTTAAAAATTATGCCGTTAACTTGTCTGTTAAAAGCAGCAATTTAAAAAATTCTGCAACAGCCTAAGTAGAAAAATTACAATAGCTCGCTTATGATGAGTGAGTGTTGTTATGCTAAGCGCCTATTTAACAGTAATGTGGTTGAACTTAATGGCTATTTATAACCCGCTAACTAAATATTTGCTGCGGGTGGCCAGGGTAATACAGATCAGATTGACTTAAGCAAGCTATGTGCGCAAACCTTGCTTGGGTTAATGGACAAAGTTTAATGACCTTTAAATAATCCTAGTGGCTTAAGTTGTCATCATTCAGTTACATTTTTACCTTTTACCCTTTACTGTTTACCGTCAGCTTTATTGATCCGAGTACTGTCTATGTTCGTACTCTAACCTCTTGAAGATAATTGAGAAATATATTCTATGCGAAATCGTTTATTTTATCTGGTTGCCTTACTTGTTATTAGTAGCCAAACTTTTGCCCAGTCTTGGGGGGATAAAGACACTAATAAAAAAACGGTGATAGTTGAAAAACTCATTTATCAAACTCAAAAAAATAGTTTAGAAGCCGTGGGCACCGCGGAAGCCGTTAAATCTGTTACCCTCTTTCCTGCGGTCAATGAAAGAGTGGTTGCGGTTAATTTTGAGCCTGGTCAGCGAGTTAAGAAATCACAAGTATTGATGATGTTATATAGCGAACGTCAGTCGGTTACCTTGGAAAGAGCCAAAATTGAGTTCAAAGATGCGGCCAGAAAAAATCTCCTGCTAGTAGAAAGTATTAAAAAAGGTGCGGCATCACAAAGTGAGTTAGATGATTCTATCACCACACTCGAGTTGGCAAACGTAGCGGTTAAAGAAGCGAAAATAGCCTTAGAAGAGCGTATCATACGAGCGCCCTTTGCTGGTGTGGTAGGCCTAACTGACATCCAAGTAGGTGACAGAGTTAACCTTCAAAGCGTGATCACCACCATAGACGATCGCCAAGCATTATTTATCAATTTCACTGCACCAGAAATAGCCTTGGCTTTGTTGTCGCAACAACCCCAAGTGCAGTTAGTACCTTGGCAAAATCGTTTAGTGACTATTGAGGCAAGTATCGCCCAAGTTGACTCACGCATTAACGAGCAAGATAGAACTATTCGCGTCAGAGCGCTACTCGATAATAGCCAAGACATTTACCGACCCGGTATGAGCTTTCGCGTTAACTTAACCGTGCCAGGGCAAGACTATATTGCTGTGCCTGAAGCCGCTTTGTTATGGAGTGCCACGGGTGCTTATGTTTGGCAAATGGTTGATGAAAAAGCGGCACGAGTTAATGTGAAAATTCGTGAACGTTTACGGGGCACTATTTTAGTCGAAGGTGAATTTAACCTAACCGAACCTTTGGTGGTAGAGGGCGTGCAGCAATTACGTCAAGGACAAGCATTAAAAGCACAGAACACTTTCAATGAGTATGTTGTCAAAGAGGTTGAGGGCGAATAATGAAATTACCGTCTATGCCGCAATTAAATGATTTACCTTCCTTAGCTATTCGCCGGCCAGTATTGGTTATGGTGCTTAATTTACTCATCATTTTAGCAGGATTTGCCGCGATAAATGATTTGGAAATAAGAGAATTACCAGATGTTGACCGGCCTATGGTGACCGTGTCGGCCAGTTATCCTGGTGGCTCGCCAGAAACCGTAGACAGTGAAGTCACCAGCAGAATAGAAGGTGCGGTTGCGCGAGTCAGTGGCGTTAAATCTATTCGAGCCTCAAGTGAAGAGGGCTCTTCTCGTATTCGGGTTGAGTTTAGGCCAGGCACAAATCTTGAAGACGCGGCCAATGAAACCAGAGAGTCGGTCAGTAGAGTGCAGCGAAATTTGCCTGACGAAGTGGAAAGACTGGCCATTATCAAAGCAGATAGTGACGCTCAAGCGGTAGTCAGCTTAGCGATTAGCAGCGACACCTTAGATATGGAAACACTCACAGAGCGGGTTGAGGTTGATTTAGCGCCTTTGTTTTTAAGCATTCCTGGCGTCGCTGACGTGTCTTTAAATGGTGAAAGACAAAGGGTAATGCGGGTTTCAGTCGATGCATTGAGACTGACCAGTTTTAACTTATCTATGTCAGATGTCGCCGCCGCCTTACGTTTAGCACCTTTTGACGTACCAGCCGGTAGTGTTAAATCAGCAGACCAAGAGCTTATTGTTCGGGCCAGTGCTAACTCAGTTAGCCCTGAAGATATCGAGCGTATTGTCGTGTCGGGTAATACCCGTATTGGTGACGTGGCGAGTGTTTATTTTGGACCGGCTGACTCAAGAAGTATTGTCAGGTTAGATGGCATGCCAGTGGTCGGTTTAGGTATCGTGCGTCAGGCGCGCTCTAATACCATAGAAATCTCTGACGAAGTGTTAGCTATGGTGAAAAATCTTGATAAGCGCTTTGCGGATCTTAATATTGTTGTTACCTCTGATGACGCTGAGTTTATTCGAGGCTCTGTAGATGAAGTGATTTTATCGCTAAGTTTAACGGTATTATTAGTGATAGGCACACTGTGGTTATTTTTAGGCTCTTTTCGTGCCACCTTAGTGCCAGCCCTGTCTATTCCTGTGTCGTTAGTTGGCGCATTAGTGATCATGTGGGTACTGGGCTTTTCGATCAATATTCTGACTTTGTTAGCCTTAGTATTAGGTACTGGCTTAATCGTCGACGATGCCATTGTGGTATCAGAGAATATTCAACGCAGAAGGGCAGAAGGATTAGGCTCTAGAGCTGCCGCGGTACTAGGTACTAGAGAAGTGTTTTTTGCGGTTGTGGCAACGACTGCGGTATTGGCTGCGGTGTTTATTCCGATCGCTTTTTTACCGTCAACAGCGGGACGCTTATTCAGAGAATTTGGTGGCGTGTTGGCGGGGGCCGTTATCATATCTTCATTTGTCGCCTTAAGTTTGGTACCTGCACTAACAGCAAAGCTACCCGTTAAAAATAAAAAAAATGTACTGTTCGATCGCACGTTAGGTGCCTTCGGTACTTGGGTTTTAACTAAATATAAAGCCTTATTAAGCCTAGCGCTGGGTTATGCATGGGTAACTTTATTAATTTCGGTCATTGCTGCTGCGTCAGCCGCTGCACTGTATAACGAAATTGAAAATAAATTATTACCCTCAGAAGATCGAGGTTCAGTGCGTATTTTTGCTCGAGGCCCGGATGGGGCCGGCTTAAACTATATGGACAGACAAGCACGGAAAATGGAAGAAATATTATTACCCTACGTGCAAGATGAAGATGTTAATTCCATTTACACCGTGGTGGGTCGTTGGGATCCTAATATTGTTTTTATAACCGTACCATTAGAACACTGGGATAATAGAAGTAAATCACAGCAAGAAATTATTAGCGAAATGAGCCCTCAATTGCAGGCCATTCCGGGCGCTCCAGCTCGAGCTTTTGGCTCAAATAGTTTAAACCTTAGAGGACAAGGCGGTGGCTTAGAATTAGCACTAACGGGTGATACTTACGAACGCATCTTTGAAGCGGCGCAAGCCTTTAGCAAGATTGTTGAAGAAAAGCTACCCGAGTTAGGTCGTCCCAGAATTGGTTATCAGCCAACTCAACCACAATTGAAAATTAATATTGATCGGCGCAGAGCCGAAGAGCTAGGGGTGCCTTTTAATGATATCTCTAGCACTTTGCGTGCGGCTATCAATGGTGATGATATAACCGATTTAAATATTGGTGATCAGGCCGTGCCATTAATTTTACAATCTAGCGGGCGCTCGACCAGTAATCCTTCTGATTTAACTAATTTGTTTGTTAAATCTCGCGATGGCAATTTGGTGCCATTATCCAGTCTTGCCTACATATCAGAAGAAGGTGTTGCTGCCGAGTTAGAAAGGCAGGCGCAAAGACGGGCAATTGAAATTGACCTAGAACTACCAGATGAAATATCTATGGCTGATGTGGTTGAACAATTGCGTGAGATTGGCAATGACAACTTACCGCCTGGTATTGGTTTAGTGTTTTTGGGTGAAGCCTTGACGTTTGAAGAAACGTCTAATCAAATTGCCATGACTTACCTGTTCGCTTTTCTGATCGTGTTGTTGGTATTAGCCGCTCAATTTGAAAGTATTAATAGTGCGATCATCGTGATGATCACCGTACCCTTTGGCATAGCGTCAGCTATCTTCGCGCTTTACTTAACGGGTACGTCTATTAATATTTATTCACAAATTGGCTTGGTGATGTTAATTGGATTGATTGCCAAGAACTCTATTTTATTAGTCGAGTTTGCTGATCAATTAAGAGATCAAGGTAAGACGGTTAAAGCCGCCATCATTATGGCAGCCGAAGTTCGTTTTAGACCCATTATGATGACCTTGATATCAACCATACTAGGGGGGTTACCGCTTATTTTATCAACTGGAGCCGGTGCCGAGTCACGTAATTCAATTGGTTGGGTGGTATTTGGTGGTTTGGGTATTGCGGTGGTATTTACCTTATTACTGACACCTGTTTTATATCAGCTTATTGCACCCTTTACTAAACCTAGAGCCGATGAAAGTGATCAACTTGAAGCTGAATTGCTTGAGGCACAGCAAAAAGGCTAAGGTGCGCCATTAGCACTCAATGAGCCTTGTTTCCGATTGGGATAAAGGTTCATTGGGTGAAAGTTTTTGGCCTTTTTAACATTTTTGGAGTTTTTAGCATTTTTAGATAAGCACTTAGCGTCTTGAAAATCCATCGCAGGTGATTGCTGTTCTCTTGGCGATATTATCGCGCTTATCAAAATAGACTTTAATCGAGTTAATAATATTCGAATAGCAGAGCACTAAAAAATCTAACATGCGGGTAAGATACCGTTTGTTCAAGACCATCAGCAAAAGCCTAGGATATGATAATAGTTATCATGGCTGCAGAGATAATTGTTATCATAAGTGGTGTAGATAATTTATTAAAGGTAATGTCCATGAAAATATATGAAGCAGCAACAGCACCCAATGCAAGGCGTGTAAGAATATTTCTCCATGAGAAAAACATTACAGGCATCGAGTTTGTTCAAATGGACATTCTACGCGGTGATAACTTAACTGAAGCGTTCAAACAGAAAAACCCATTGGCTAAAATACCCATTTTAGAATTAGATGACGGCACTGTGATTAGTGAAAGTGTGGCCATTTGCCGATATTTTGAAGAGATAAATACAGAACATCCATTAATGGGGTCAAGCCCGCTTGAAAAAGCCATAATAGAGCAATGGCAACGTCGTATGGAGTTATCTTTGTTAATGCCGACCGGCATGTGCTTTCAACATACCAGTGGTTACTTTAAAGACCGAATGAACGTCGTTCCCGATTGGGGCAAAGAATGTGGTGAAAATGTGAAAAAGTTTTTGGTATTTTTAGACCAACACTTAGCGTCTTCAGAATACATCGCAGGTGATAGCTTTTCTATTGCCGATATTACAGCGCTCATCTCAATAGACTTTAATCGAGTTAATAACATTCGAATAGCAGATGAGCAACAACATCTAAAACGCTGGTACGCTAACGTTTCTTCAAGACCATCAGCAAAAGCTTAGGGTGCTATAATAGTTATCATGGATGACATATCTAAAGCGCATAAATGAAGCGCATAAATAAACCTGACAGAATTTTTATTAGCGGTGAGGGATCGCGTGAGGCCATATTCACTCGTTGGTGATGATGTAAAGTTCAGTCATTGAGTTTCTTTACATCGTTTACCATCAGTATAAAAATAATAGGCTGGCCGGTGAGCAAACTTAAGCCAAAGCATCGACTCATTGCAAGTGTCGTACTGTCTGTTTAGTTGAGTTCAGCTAAGTTTAGGTTAATAAAGTTGAAGTATGTCTGTGTAGACTTCATAATTTTCATAGTCATAATTTGTGTTACAAAGGGCTAGGGATCGGGCAAGAGAAAATCAAAAGTAAATTGATTGATACTAAGTGTAAATAAATAGGACTAACAAAAGTGATATTAAAAAGAATGTGTTTTCTGTTTTTTAGTTTAATGGTGTTAAGCCTACCCAGCTGTGTGGTAGTGACTACCGCTGTAGGTGTAACAACCACTGTCGTTGGCGGCGCTATTGATGTTGTTGATGCCGTAACGCCAGATATTATCGACGATGACGACGACTGAAGTTAGGCGATAATGTTGATTTTAATATTTTACTCGAAAGTTTTACTCGACAAATTTCACTCGAAAAATTTTATTTGGCAACCATAGCCAGTGTTTAGTACTAGCGCTTTAGTTTTATTATTGCAACATGGGTGATTGTGACTGGTTACAAAAAGTAAGTCACAACAGGAAAAAGCAGAACATTTTTTATTATGTTAATTCTGTTGAGTGCAATTTCATTAATGGTATTAGGTATGTTTGGTCTATTCATGTATTTAGGTATTTAGGTATTCATGTAGTTAAGTTGGGCAGAAGTATGCCGGTGAATAGTCCAAAACTAGCTAAATTTAATGAGTTAGCACTAATTTACCGACACAGCTTAATAAAATGTATAAAAGTGAATAAAGTCTGAAGATATATATTGATGAGCTGTGCTATGATTTTAGGCTCAATAATCTTGGTGCTATTAGCATTATCAATAAAGAAAGAGTTCATGTTTCAACCAGTTAGTGTTTACATCGGCTTAAGGTATAGTCGCAGTAGTAATGGCAAAGGTTTTGTCTCCTTTATCACATTTTTCTCTATTATCGGTATTGTGCTCGGTGTTGCCTCTTTAATTACCGTTGTGTCTGTTATGGATGGTTTAGAGCGAGAGCAAAAACGTCGGGTACTAGGCTTAGTGCCGCATGTATTAATGTCCCCCCAACAAAGTCATATCAATAATTGGCGCGATTTACAGCGCGATATTCTCGCCTTGCCTGACGTTACCCAAGTAACGCCGTTTCAGCAAAGTGAAGCGTTAATTCAGTCTAAAACAGCACTGCAAGGGGTTTTAGTGCATGGCATTATGCCTGAATTTGAACAACACAATATTATCAATAGCGCCATGGAATATGGCCAATTAGCCAGTTTAGACACCACGTCGTTTAGCCTAGTTTTAGGCCAAACGTTAGCGCGAAAATTAAAGGTTAACTTAGGCGATGTTGTACGTTTAACCTTACCGAACAAAACCTTATTTACCCCCATGGGACGCGTGCCTGTGCAGCGTACATTTAGTATTGTGGGCATTTTTAATGTTGGCTCTCAAGTTGATGAGGCGATGGTCTTTATTGCCATTAAAGATGGCGCGAAACTGCATCGACAAAAAGGTGATGGCGTTAATCAATTAAGGTTGTATCTAGATGATGCTTTTAAAGCCCCGCGGGTAATTTCACAGCTATCATTAAAATATCCAGACTTTAACTTTGTCAGCTGGCAAGAGAGTCAGGGGGCCTTATTTGCTGCAGTCAGTATGGAAAAAAATATGATGTGGCTCATGCTGAGTTTAATTGTTGCGGTTGCCGCTTTTAATATTGTCTCAGCGTTAGTGATGGTGGTTATTGATAAGCAGGGTGAAATTAGCATCTTACAAACTCTGGGTTTAGACCGAAGTGGTATTGTGAAAATTTTTATCACTCAAGGCTTAACCAATGGTATTTTAGGCGTTATTTTGGGCGTTACACTTGGGGTGATATTAACGCTGAATTTAAATCATTTGTTTAGCTTACTCGGGGTTAATTTATTAGGCGCAGGGCAAAAATTACCTATTGCACTTGATGTGGTCAATATTTTAGTGATTGTTGCTTCTGCACTCGTCATGAGCTTTTTAGCGACCCTTTACCCGGCCTATCGTGCTGCGCAAACTCAGCCAGCAGAGGTACTCAGAAATGAGTAGCCTAATACTTAATGACATGAATAATAAAATGAAGAGCAAAATGGACAGAGATTTGGAACATAATATCAACCAAAGTAGCGATGAAAGTGGCGATAGAAGTAGCGATGAAAATGCGGTAACACCTAAGCTTCCTTTAGGCTTAGAATGTCGCCAGCTAAGTAAATCTTATCAACAAGGTCCGGTGACCACAGCCGTATTATCCAAGCTTGATTTGGCCATTGAAGCCGGAGAGTTAGTGGCTATTGTTGGCCGTTCGGGCTGCGGAAAAAGTACCTTTTTGCACTTAGCTGGCGCGTTAGACACGCCAAGTGCAGGCGAGGTGTTTATTAATGGGGTTAACATTCATCAATTGTCTGAAAAGCAACGGGCAAAATTTCGTAATCAACATATTGGTTTTATTTATCAGTTTCATCATTTAATGATGGAATTTACGGCGGAAGAAAATGTCGCCATGCCGTTGTTGATACGTGGTGATAAGCCCAAAGCTGCCATGACTCAGGCTAAAGCTATGCTTGAACTAGTGGGGTTAACTCATCGCAGTCATCATCGACCTTCTGAGCTTTCGGGTGGCGAGCGTCAACGTGTTGCCATTGCTCGCGCATTAGTGACCAAGCCGTCACTTGTTTTAGCCGATGAGCCAACGGGTAATTTAGATTTTGATACCGCTGAACAAATTTTTCAGTTGTTGCAGGAGTTAAACCGGACCGTAAATACCAGTTTTGTCATTGTTACCCATGATTTAACCTTGGCGGCAAAAATGGATCGTCAACTGCTTTTAGATCACGGACACCTAAAGCCACTTGACGTTAATAGCGATAGTCGTATGAAAAAAAATGAGGACGCTTAGGTGCTAAAACCGTTAAGTGTTTTTATTGGCTTACGTTATGTGCGTAGCCGTCATAGCAAAGGGTTTTCGTCATTTATATCGGCGTCCTCAACTATTGGTATTGCCATTGGTGTGATGGTGCTGATTGTTGTGCTTTCAGCCATGAATGGTTTTGAACGGGCGTTGGCGACACATTTATTGTCAATTGTACCTCATGCTGAAGTAGTAGCGGTGAACTCACCTATTACGCAATGGCCAAAAAGCGTGGCGCGTATTGAGCAAAATCCCCATGTGATTGCCGCTGCTCCATTTGTCAAAACCCAGGGTATGATGCAAAAGTCTGCAGCACTTAAAGGTGTTGAGATCCGCGGTGTAGACGTGATGTTAGAGCCGCAGGTTTCCGCTATTTCGCGTTATATGATCGCTGGCAAGTGGCAAGACCTAATACTTGAAAATGGCGTTATTATTGGCGCCGGCATTGCTCGTAAGCTTTCGGTGCAAGTGGGCGACAAGGTTCAGTTATTACTACCCCCAGCTAATTTGAACAACCAAAAAGACAGTAAAAAACAGCAATTTCCTGTGCCTATGACACAACAGGCCATTATTGTGGGGGTGTTCAAATTTGGTGGCACGATAGATGACACACAAGTTTTTATTAACTTAGCGAAAGCGAGTGAATTACTGGGTTATCAAGCGGATGAAGTGCAGGGCATTCGCCTAAAGGTTGATGATGTTTTTGCCGCGCCACAAATTGTTCGTGAGGTGGCTTACGATTTTGATTTTTATGTTTACATGCTGGACTGGACACGCAGCCATGGTCATTTATTTAATGATATTCAGTTGGTACGTTTAGTGATGTTTATTGTTTTAGTGCTGGTGATTGCCGTGGCCAGTTTTAACATAGTGTCGACCTTAATTATGGCGGTAAATGAGAAGAAGTCAGACATTGCCATATTAAAAACCATGGGGGCAAAATCGAGCACTATTATGGCTAGCTTTATGTTTCAAGGATTAATGAATGGCATTGTCGGTTGCTTACTGGGTGCTAGCTTAGGGATTTTAATTTCGTTGAATTTAACTGATATTATCCGTGCTATAGAAGCGGCTTTATCGGTAGAGTTTTTATCTTCAGAGGTATATTTTATTGATTTTTTACCAACATTATTACGCCAACAAGATGTTATTAACACCGTTATTACGGCCTTAATGATGAGTTTGTTAGCGACCATTTATCCGGCTTGGCGTGCAACCAAAGTAGAGCCGGCGCAAGTGTTAGGGCAAGCGTAAACCTTAAGTTAAAGATAAAGTAATAAGATAAAAAAATCAGACATAGCGTCTGATTTTTTTATGATGAAGGGTTAGCTTAGCCTCTTCGTGCTTTGCGTTTTTTCCACTCTTTTGCGACTGAAAAGCGCCAGATGATATTTATAGTTAAATAACCTAAGAGAGCAAAAACAGCCGCAAGTACACCACAGCCGACAATAAAGGCGGGCCCGATAGTTGAAACACTATCAATTAGCCACTGCCAATTTGCTTCAAAAGTGAAGTTTCTTGTTGGTACATCGACAATCCAGGTGCCAACAACATAACAAAAATAAAAAATTGCCGGCATAGTCAAAGGGTTAGTGATCCAAACAAGGGTAATAGATAAAGGTAGATTTGCATGTACTATAATGGCAAAGCCTGCCGCTAAAACCATTTGAAATGGCACGGGCATAAAGGCAAAAAATAAGCCGACAGCAAATGCTTTACTCACCGAACGGCGGTTCAAGTGCCACAAATTAGCGTTATGTAGTAAAGCACCAAACATTTTTAAATGTTTGTTATCTTTTATTTTTTGGTGATCAGGCATAAAGCGTTGAATTATTTTTTTGGGCATAAATTACTTTACTTAACGTTACTTGGCTAAATGGAAACTAATCACTATGGAATGGTGGCTACTCACATTTTTTTTCAGCGCTATTTTGTCATTATTTATACCTATAGTGCCAGAGTTTTCTTTACTGCTCATTATATTATTGGTTTCATTAATATTTATCTTTATAGGTAAATTTCGCTTTATGGCTATTGCGCTATTCGCCGTTGTTTGGATTTTAATTGCTGGCAGCCAATATCAAGATACCTTAGCGCAAAATAACATCAAGCTTGATCAGTTACATAAAAAAGTTCATCTAATTCAAGGTGAAGTGAGTAATATTGTTCATATAAAATCTGGTAGTAGTCGTTTTAACTTTTTAGTTAGCCATTGGCAAGGTCGAAAGATTAATGAAAAATTTAAGGTTCGCTTAACTTGGAAGGCGCCAGACAAACCTCTGCTGCAGGGACAAAAGTGGCAATTAGCGGTAAAACTTAAACCTGCGCATGGCTTGGCTAATATCGGTGGTTTTAATTACCAAGTCTGGTTGCGGCAGCAACAAATAGTCGCCACTGGCTATGTTAAGACTAAAACTAAAACTAAAATCAAAGCCGAAACACAGACTAAAAAGCAAAATATTTTATTGCATCAGCAAATTAGCTGGCGTCAATATTTGTATCAAAAATTATCTGTTGTGTTAGCTGATAAACCCCTGGGGGCGCTAATTTTAGCTTTGGGTTTTGGTGAGCGGGGAGAGTTAACGCGCGAGCATTGGCGAGTGCTTTCTGCAACGGCAACTCAACACCTTATTGCTATTTCTGGCTTGCATATCGGCATAGTAGCTTTTGCAAGCTTGATTTTTATACGCACGGTTATTCGTTTATTGCCCTTGAGTTCACTGTTGTCGACGCCTTGGCAACTGAAACTGATGCAAATAAACTTAAGCTATGCTCCGATTCTGTGTAGTGGTGTTATGGCATGGTATTACGCCTATCTGGCGGGTTTTTCTATTCCTACCTTACGTGCTTTGGTGATGTTGTTATTGTTTTGGTCACTTAAAATGATGCACTTAAAGGTAACACTGTTACCTTGGTTATTACTGGCCGTTTTAATTATTTTACTGGTTTGGCCGCTTAGCTTACTCAGTGCGAGTTTTTGGTTATCCATATCAGCACTCGTCATTATTTTTTCGACATTTTCACGTTTTTCCATGCGCACGATAGCACCAGTCTTAACGAGAGATAAAATATCATTATTAACACTTGAACCCTTGCCTGAAACTAGGCTTAAAAAGCAATGGCATGGCGTTAAAACGCGGGTGTTACTTTGGCTTAAAACCTTGCTTGTTATGCAACTAGCACTGACGATAGCGATGTTGCCCATAGCCGCATCGCTAAACTATCAACTACCGTTAGCCGCTTTTTTTGCCAATATAGTCGCTGTACCTTTGATGAGTGTGACGGTTATTCCTTTAACGCTGCTGGCGGTTATTGCTTTGCCATTTAGTCTTTGGTTAGCACATTTTTTTACTGATTTAGCCTTACTCAGTTTGTCATATGTTTGGCAATGGTTGCTTTATTTGGCTAGCGCAGAGTGGGCAGTTTTTGCTATTTCATATCAGCAAATACAAGCCATGATGGTATTTTTTGTCATGATTGCATTGGCGGTGTTTTTTCGACTCACTAAGGCTAAGTTTATTGCCGCGCTGAGTTTATTTATAACGGCGGTTGGTATCGATTTTTTTAGTGCTGAACAGCAGCAAGAGTGGCGTTTGTCAGTGCTTGATGTGGGTCATGGTCTTGCCGTTGTTATTGAAAAAAATCATCATGTTTTTCTCTACGATACCGGTGCCAGTTATCCCAGTGGTTTTAATATGGCTGATGCGGCTATATTACCCTATTTAAAGCATCAAGGTTATCAAGCGATTGATGGAGTGATCATCAGCCATAACGACAATGATCATGCTGGAGGCTTACGTCACTTACGCGCTAAAATGGCTATTAAGCGTGTTATTGCTAACGATCTAGCGTTAAAACCTGACCGCCATTGTATCTCGGGACAGCGCTTTACTTGGCAAGGCTTGGTTTTTGAAGTGCTGTCGCCAATGCAGGCCGATGGTGATAAAAATGATGACTCGTGCGTAGTAACCATTAGCGATGGTTTTCATCGTGTATTATTACCGGGCGATATTTCGATAAAACAAGAAAAACGGCTATTAAATATGGCGGGCATGGCTAAGAAACTCAGCAGTGACATTTTGATTGCCCCACACCATGGCTCAAAATCATCGTCTAGTCGTGGTTTTTTAACAGCGGTTATGCCACGTTATGTAGTATTTAGTACCGGTTATTTAAACCGTTGGCAGATGCCATCTGATGAAATAATGGGCCGATATAACAGTTTTGATATTACGACTTTTAATACCGTCGATGAAGGGATGGTGACCTTTAAGTTTAGTCAAACCACGGGTGGTGCAAATATTGACTCTAGTGCTAATGATAATAAAGGCAATATTGCAGATACTGTTATTGATGCTAGCGTTGAAGTGATAAGTTATCGAGACGATATTCGGCCTTATTGGTTTGTAAATTGATCACTTTATTCAGCTATTTCTACGCTAATGAGTGGATTTATATCGCCGATAAAAGTTTATCAGTTGGTTGATGGGCAAAATAACGCTAAAATACCGACGATTTACTAATAAGACAGAATAAAACAGAATAAAACAATCCCCGCAGGGATAAGATTTTTTGATAACGCATGAGAGCATGAATGTCGACAACACTATCAGCACCGACTACAGAAAATACCACAAAACAAAATTTTAAGCGTTTATTGGCTTATGCTAAAGCCTATAAGGCCGCAGCCGTTGTTTCTATTTTAGGCATGTTAGGTTATGCCGCGATTGACAGCTTTGTATTTTCCCAACTGCAACCACTTATCGACAAAGGCCTTGATGGGCAAGATCCCGCATTTATGAAATGGGCGCCATTTGTTATTGTGCTGATGTTTATTCTGCGCGGAATTTGCCACTTTGCGGGTAACTACACCTTAGCTTGGTTAGGTAATAATGTGGTGGCCAATATTCGTCAGGAGTTGTTTGAACATGTGATGTCTATGCCCGTGGCTTATCACGATAAAGAATCTACCGGCAGTTTGATCTCAAAATTAACGTTTGATACCGAACAAGTGCTCAGTGCTGTTTCTAAAGCGTTATTGACTTTAGTGCAGCAAGGCGCCTTTGTGCTGGGCTTACTGATTGTTATGTTTTATAACAGTTGGCAGTTAGCGTCGATATTTTTACTGATCACCCCGGTTATTGCGGGCATAGTTACCGTGATTTCAGGTCGTTTTCGTCAAATAAGTAAAGGTATTCAAAATGCCATGGGCGAGGTAACAACGGCGGCAGAGCAAACCTTTAATGGTCATAAAGTGGTCTTAACCTTTGATGGTCAACAACGAGAGTTTGACCGTTTTGCCAAAATTAATAAACATAATCGCCAACAACGGATGAAAATGGTGGCGACACAAGCGGCCAGTGTCCCTATTATTCAAATTATTGCTTCGTTTGCCTTAGCGTTTGTTTTATATGTTGCCAACCTTGATTCGATGCGAGCAGATATTTCAGCCGGGGTTTTTATGACGGTATTAATGTGTATGGTAACCCTGCTTAGACCTTTAAAACTGTTGACAACGGTGAATAGTGAATTTCAAAAAGGCATGGCGGCCTGTGTCAGTATTTTCGCGGTACTTGATCAAGAAAAAGAACATGACACTGGTACTATCGCAATAGCACGTGCAAAAGGCACTTTAGCGTTTGAACACGTTAATTTTCTTTATAATAAAGACAAAGAAAAACAGGCACTAACCGACTTAAGTTTTACCGCTAATGTGGGTGAAACTGTGGCTTTAGTGGGTCGCTCTGGTAGTGGTAAATCTACCGCGAGCGCCTTATTATTAAGATTTTACACGGCGACAACCGGCAAGGTGTTAATCGATGGTAAAGACATTAAAGATTACAAACTGAAAGACTTACGCAAGCAATTTGCCTATGTTTCTCAACAAGTGGTGTTGTTTAACGATTCAATCGCTAATAATATTGCTTATGGCAAACCCCATGCGACACGCGAAGAAGTTGAAGACGCGGCACGTAAAGCCCATGTGATGGAGTTTGTCGAAGACTTACCTGAAGGACTAGATACTAATATTGGCGACAATGGTGCGATGTTATCGGGTGGTCAACGCCAACGTGTAGCGATTGCGCGCGCATTATTATGTGATGCCCCTTTCTTAATTTTAGATGAAGCCACCAGTGCTTTAGACACTGAATCTGAACGTCATATTCAAGACGCGTTAAGCGCATTACAAAAAAACCGCACTTGTATCGTTATTGCTCATCGTTTATCAACCATAGAAAGTGCGGATAAAATTATTGTTATGGAACAAGGGCAAATAAAAGAGCAAGGCGATCATCAAGCTTTATTAGCGAAAGACGGCGCTTATGCTCAGTTACATAAATTTCAATTTGGTGCCTAGTTCACTATGTATTTAATCCATTATTTTGGCTATACATTATGCGCCTAATTGAAAAGGTTTGGTTTCAAGGGCATCCAGCAAAATGGCTAATGGTGCCGCTTTTGCTGCCATTGAGCTTTATTTTTGCGCTAGTGAGTTTTTTTCGCCGTTTAGCTTATCAGGTCGGGCTATGTAAACAGATCAAAATGTCAGTGCCCGTGGTTGTTGTGGGTAATATCGGTATTGGTGGTAATGGCAAAACACCGGTTAGCTTATATTTAGTTGAAAAACTTACCGAGCAAGGTATAAAAGTGGGCGTGGTAAGTCGCGGTTATGGCTCAAAATCGCCTTATTATCCGTATCAAGTTAGCGATGAAAGCAGCGCTGAGCAAGCAGGAGATGAGCCGTTATTAATCTTTCAACGCAGCGGCGTTCCTGTGGTTATCGGCGCAAATAGAATTCAAGCTTGCCAGTGCTTAATTGAGCAAGGCTGTGAATTGATTATTGCCGATGATGGACTACAACATTATCGTTTGGCGCGAGATTACGAGTTTGTGGTCGTTGATGGTAAACGTTTATTTGGTAACGGTTTATTATTACCAGCAGGGCCATTACGCGAGACAAAACGCAGAATAAAACGTGCCGATTGTGTTATTGTTAATGGCATGAGTGTATGGCAAAAACAAGCGAGTAATCTAGCGTTACCGGTATTAACTATGCAGTTACAGGCAAGGTATGTCATCAATATTAAAACCGGTAAGTGTGTTGAAATCGATACTTTTTTAGCGCAAAACCTTGCTAGCGATAAACCTATTAATGCGCTAGCAGGTATTGGCGACCCTAAACGCTTTTTCAACACCCTTGAGCAAGTAGGCTTTACGTTAGCCATGACTAAAGGCTTTATTGATCATCAAGCCTTTTCAGCGCAAGATTTACAGCAGTTCTCTAGTGATATGCCGTTATTAATGACCGAAAAAGATGCCGTTAAATGTGCTGACTTTGCCCAAGAACATTACTGGTATTTACCGGTTGACGCCGTATTTGCAACAAATAATGATAGTGCCGCTATGGCGAGCGAAATCGCTAACATTGCTGCACTTGCTAGCAAGCCGCATGAGTTATCAACTAAAAGCTGCTAGAGCTAACAGAACTGACAGAGCTAACAGAACTGAAAGAGTTAATAAGAACTGACAGGATTTTAACGCTTGATGCACATAGATCAAGTTTACATTTAAGAGAGAAAATAATGGCGTTTGATATTAAATTAATGGAAATCCTTGCATGCCCAGTATGCAAAGGAAAATTAGACTACAACAAAGAGCAGCAAGAGTTGATTTGTAAATTCGACCGTTTGGCTTATGCGATAGAAAAAGATATTCCAGTGTTACTTGAAAGTGAAGCGCGTCGCATTACTGAAGATAATGCATAAGGTTATCGCCGAGAGTAGTATGAGTTATAGCATGATTGGAATAATCAGATTAATGAGGTTTTTATGTCGTTTGTGGTAGTGATCCCTGCACGGTTTGAGTCATCACGTTTACCTGGTAAAGTGCTCGCTGATATTGCCGGTAAACCCATGGTCCAATGGGTTGTTGAAAGAGCCTTAGCTAGTGGCGCTGAGCAAGTTATTGTGGCGACCGACAGTGACGAAGTTGCTCGTGTGGTAAAAAGTTTTGGTGGTGAAGTATGTAAAACTCGTGCTGATCATCAATCAGGCACTGAACGTCTTGCTGAAGTAATGCAAAGGTATCAGTTTGCTGATGAGCAAGTTATTGTGAATGTTCAAGGGGATGAACCTTTTATTCCGGTTGAAAACATTGCACAAGTTGCAGATAACTTATCTAGCCAGAGCCAAGCGCGCATGGCGACATTAGCGATGAAAATTGACGATGTTGCTGAAGCATTAAACCCTAATGCGGTGAAAGTGCTATGTGATAAAAATGGTTATGCCTTGTATTTTAGTCGCGCGACTATTCCTTACGATCGAGAGCGTTTTCTTAACAATGATAACATTGATGCCATTGGCGACTTTTATCTGCGCCACATTGGTATTTACGCTTACCGAGCCGGTTTTATTAAAGACTACGTGCAGTGGCCAACCAGCCAGTTAGAGCAAGTTGAGTCATTAGAGCAACTGCGAGTACTTTGGCAAGGTGAGAAGATTCATGTCGCTGTTGCGAAAGTACGCTTAGCGGTTGAAGGGGTTGATACGCCTGAAGATCTAGAAAAAGCCCGAGTTTACGCAAAGTCTTTATAAAATAACTTGAGCCAATAACCTGTTTTCTCCAACAAAAAAGAGGCTTAATCGCCTCTTTTTTGTTACTTTTATTTTGTTACTTTGCTTAGTTATGTTAATTGAGAGTTGAGCCGATTTAACCACTCAAACCTTTGAACGTAATTATGGCTTTGGTATCACATAACGCTAGATTATTTAGGTAAATATTTGATGGCACTCACCAAGAAAAAAGCTCGCTGGTTAATGGCAAGAAAAGGCTTTTTAGACATGTTACCGCTTAATTTAGCTGTTTTGCCATGGGGTATACTCTGTGGTTCTTTGGCTGTTCAACGTGACTTTTCTGCACTTGAAGCTATTTTAATGCCGCTTATCGTATTTGCTGGCTCTGCTCAGCTTGTTGCGATTGAATTAATTGCCAACAATGCATCACTGGCGACGATCTTATTTACCACCTTTATTATTAGCTCGCGGCATTTTCTATATGGCTTAGCATTACGAGATAAGTTAAAAGTTTTACCAACCAAGTGGCGTTATTCTTTAGGTTTTTTGTTAACTGATGAGCTATTTGCTTTGTCGAGTCATCACAAGTCCTTTGTTGGGCAGTTAAGATTAGTTTATGCGGTTGTCGCTGGCGGCAGTTTTTATGTTTTTTGGTTGGTATGGAATGTGGCAGGCGTTATCGCCGGCAGTTATTTACCCGACTTAACCCATTTAGGCTTAGATTTTGCGATTGCCGTCACCTTTATTGCCTTAGTGATTCCCACCATTATTAACATACCTATTTTAGTCACTGTGCTTGTTGCCGCGCTATTATCCGTAGTGTTTAAGCTAATGCAGTTCGAATTAGATTTGGTCGCAGCCGCTTTGATTGCAATGTACTCAGGTTATTTGACTGACCGTTTTTTGCATAAAAAAAATGATGTCAATAATGCAGACAATCATAAAATATCCCCGTCAGTTAAGGACAGCAAGTGACATTACTTACCATTCTCCTGATGGCGGTCATCACCTTTAGCACGCGCTATTTATTTATCCACCCGCGCTTGCCTGTGCGCTTAGGGGCAAAAATGGCTAAGCTATTAAGTTTTAGCGCACCAGCGGTGTTAACGGCTATTTGGGTACCTATTATTTTTATTCAACAAGGCCAGTTGAGTATTTCGCTGCATAATCCTTATTTAATTGCCGCGACGTTGGCGATAGTTGCGGCGGCAAAAAGTAAAAGTATTTATTTAACCATGTTTGTGGGGCTTATTACTTTTGTTTTGAGTCGGTATATTTTATCTCTGTAATATTTTACCGCTGTAATCGCTTAACCTTGTAATTTATTGAGTGTCTTGAACCTAGTTATATTCTGCAGGTGATTTTTGTTTTTAGGGTGTTTATAGGCTGTTTATAGCTGAAAAAGTGCTGTTTATCGAATAAAGCTTGTCAGCTGATATTGGTAGCTTTTATGATGGAGTATGCCTTTTATCTGAGATTAAATTATAAATATTGCTATGAATTTAACAAAATCAATAACCACCCTCGCCATTGTCAGTGCACTGACGTTTTCACAAAGTACTTTTGTCCACGCGGCAGACGCCAAAGCTAAGCCGGAATCACCGTCTAGCTGGTTAAGCTTAACCGCGAAAGAACTCAAAGCAGTAGAGCGCTATGCGACTGAATATAAAGATTATATTTATAAAGTACCCACGGAATTAACCTTTGTTACTGAAACGATTAAACGCGTTGAAAAACAAGGTTTCACAAAACTAACCGAGCAAAGTGAATTAAAGCCAGGCGCGCGCTTTTATGATGTCAATCGTGACCGTACTATTGCCTTGATGGTTATTGGGAAAAAATCGTTAGAGCAAGGTACGCGTATTGTTGGCGCACATATTGACTCTCCGCGACTTGAGCTTAAAGGACGGCCATTATTTGAAAAAGAAAATTTTGCCATGTTTCAAACTTATATTCACGGCGGTATTAAAACCTATCAATGGGTAAATATTCCGCTGGCTTTAGTTGGCAGAGTTGATAAGAAAGATGGTACTAGGGTTAATATTTCCGTTGGCTTTGATGACAATGATCCTATTTTTCTGGTGACAGATCTTGCTCCTCATGTTGACTCACCCAACCGTAAACGCACCAGTCGAGACGTTATCGGTAAAGAAGAACTCGATATTATTATTGCGGCTAAGCCTGAATTAGATAAAAAAATTAAAGATCAGGTCAGCAGTTATTTAAAGTCAACTTATGATATTTCAGTTGAAGACTTAGTTTCTGCTGAACTGGCCTTAGTGCCAGCCACTAAACCGCGAGATGTCGGTTTTGACCGTAGTATGATCGCCGCGTATGGCCAAGATGATAAAGCTTCATCAATAGCAGCGGTTAAAGCATTAACCGAGCAGAAAACACCTGAATATACCGCTATCGCTTATCTAGTGGATAACGAAGAAGTGGGTAACATTAATAACACGGGGGCGAGTTCTACCTACTTAGTTGATTTAATCAGTAGCTTACTCTACAACCAAAAGGGTGATAGCTATAATGACTATCAATTGCGTCAAGTGTTACGTAATACCAAAGTTATTTCTGCGGACGTAAATCCAGGAGTGAACCCAACATGGTCAAATGTCTGGGAACTAGGTAATGCACCTCGCTTGGGTAACGGCGTTAATTTAAAGCTCTATGGTGGTGGTTTTAATGCTAATTCTGAATACATGGCGTGGACGCGAAATTATTTAGATAATGCCGATATTAAATGGCAAACCTCGACTTATAAAGGTAAGGCGTCAGGTGGTACTATTGGTAGTGACTTATCTAAGGATAATATGGAAGTAATTGATTTTGGTATTCCAATTTTATCAATACATTCGCCTTATGCAGTGGGCTCAAAAGTTGATTTGTATTCATTGTACAAAGCAATGTCAGCGTTTTACCAAGAAAAATAGCCTCGAGCTAGTGCTTATTATAAAAAATTAAAGCGTATTTTTTATAATAAGCTAAAAAAGAGCAAGCCGTATTGAATAGATACGGCTTTTTTATATTGATAACTATAACTATAACTATAACTATAACTACAACTATAATGGTAACTGTTGTTTTGCAGAGACGGGGTTAGCATACATAGTTAATAACCAGTGTTGCTGTTCAGCGGTGAGGTTTTCCATGCGCTTATTCAGTTTTTCAAGCACTGTGCTGTCAGTATCTTGTTGATTAAGTTTTGCGTATGCAACTAAGTTACTGTCGTATAATTTATAGTTGCTGATAATTTCTTTATCAATTGCGGCGGCGATGGCCTTACTATTGGCAAAGTCTCCCTGTATTGGCTGACAAAACTGGAGATGGACTTGACCTTTTTGCCCGACTAATCCTTGGGTGATACTTTTTAAGTCTTCATCTTCGTGCTTTTGATAACTACCAGTCGCTGCTTTTTCAGCAAGCTCTATTGCCTTGTCGATATCACAAGGGTCAAACTCATAGGAAATTGATACCGGTACTATGTTAAGTTCTGCTAAGTAATCAGCCATAGGCATTTGCTTATCTTTATTGAGTAATAGCATAGATATTAAGGCTGAATTGGTTTTGTCTACACCATCTTTGGCACGACCTTCGCGTTGTGCGATCCAAATATTTTGCTTTCGGTTCGCTACCGTATCATGAATGTAGGCAGACAATTGCTTTGACGCATTGAGCATAGCGCGTTTGTTTTCTTCGTTCCGTTTAACAATAAAACTCTTGTTAATACGCATTAAATCAGCGACCCAAGGCTGATGTAGTAAATTATCACCCACAGCAGCTTCCACGGTATTGATACCGCTTTTATATAGCGCTAAGTTCACTAAGGCAACGTCTAAAACAATATCACGATGATTACTGATAAATAGCGCTGGCTTGGTGGTATCAAAGTTTTCTAGGCCGCTATAGTTAAAACCGGCAGTACTGTTTTTGATCAAATGATGTAAATATTTAGCCACTTCAATTTGGATTTGTTCGATATTATGAAATTTTTTCACTCGAAACTTCAATGACCATTTTACAATTTTGCAGGCAAGTTGCGGCAGGGCTTGATATAAGCGTGGCATTTTTAAACTAGCAATCGAAGCTTGTAAGCCTGTTTGGTTAATTAATTTTTTGATTACTGCAACTACCTCATCATCACGATAAGGACGTATATCATCAAACATTCAAAAATCTCTTATATGGTCGAAAATAAATAATAAATGAGTGGGGATTATAACCGAATCATCTTGAAAAATGCGCTTTTTGTTTAATAGTTTAGTTGCTGAGTTTTGTTGATTTAATGTCGGTAAATTATATTAAATTATATTAAATTGTATGGAGGACAAAGCAACCATTATTTAAACCACATTATGCACTGACACCCTTAAAGTATGACGAACTTAAACTCAGCTTTAGTATGGCTAACCTAATTTCTTAGATTAGCTAAAACAGCAATAAAATTTTCAGGCTATATATGGTATTAGCAGCAACTAGATTAAATTAGGGCTCATTCGTGATAGTGATATTGAGAGTGCTATCGAGAGTAATGCAGAGATTTTTTGTGTTATTTAATCAAGAGTCATTTAATAACAGCAGTGTTGACAAGGTTATGGCGTTGAATCAATACAAACAGTATTTAGCTAGGCTAATAATCAATTTACACTTGCACACCGATACCTTATAGCTAATACAGAAAATAAAACCACCAATTCTCTATCGAGATGTTATTTTTTATAAAATAAAAACAAAGGGTTATTTTTATTTATACCAAAGGTTATGTTGATTTTCCTTAACGCGATATAAGGGTTATAAAATATCATAAGAAGCGTTCTTTAACTCAAAAAATTATCTTTAGTAAAAATAATTGTAAAATTTACAGCAATTGACTTGCGTTTTTAACTTTTAGGCCCAAGTATTATTAGTGAGTAGATAATAAAAAGGAACAACTATGAAAATAAATCTTTCAGGTCATCATGTTGACATTTCAGATTCAATCAAAGAACATATTAATGAAAAGTTTTCAAAAATATCGACACACTTCCCAACCTTAATTTCACTCGATGTTATTTTATCGCACGAACATAACAAACATAATGTAGAACTTCGCACAACCTATGAAGGAGGTCGTATTTCAGCATCAGCAAATGACGGCGTTATGTACCCAGCTATTGCAACAGCAGCTAAAAAATTGGATGCCGCTTTAAAACACCGAAAAGGTTTATTAAAAGCTAATTTGCATAGTAAACCTGAAGTAACAGCACCCGAAATTGCCCATGAAAAAGTTCAAGAAATGAACCTCAGTTAATAAGGTGTGAATTTAATCATCTTATCGTTAAGGAGGCTGTAGCCTCCTTTTTTAATGCTTGCGCTAGCTGGTTCAACGCCAATAAGCAGACATTTAGTTTGGCATCCCACAGAAATACACTTAAAATAGCAACTTTATAACCGGCTATTAGAGGCTATATGCTAGAAGTTTTTAACTATGTTGTCGTGGCAGACTGTGACGTTGAGGGTAATGTTATTCGCGCTCAAGACAGCGATAGCGAAAGGGTTAACAAACGATGCACCTCATCGCTAATTTTCCAAGGTAAATCATGCTAGAAATATCAAGTGCAGTAATCATTGCCGACTGGGAGATTGAACTGACCGGTATAAGGGCGACTGGGAACGGAGGCCAAAGAGTCAATAAGGTCGAAACAGCGATACACTTGCGTTTCGATATTAAGCGTTCAACATTACCTGCCATATACAAAGCAAGACTGCTGAAACTATCAGATAGTCGCATATCAAGTGATGGCATTATCATTATTAAAGCGCAATCATTTAGAACACAACCAATGAATAAAGACGATGCGTTAAAACGTCTGAAAGAGCTGATTTTATCTGCCATGGTGGTGAAAAAAACTAGACGGCCGACTAAACCCACAAAAGGCTCAAAGCTCAGACGATTAGATGCAAAGAAAAAAACGGGTTCTAATAAAGTGTTGCGTGGAAAAGTAGACCATCAGTAACTTCCTGCTTTTCTTTCTGTGAATTATTTTTTACAGGGAGGAGACAATGAGAACAGAATGAGGGGGATTTAGGGGCGTTTAAAGACAAGCTTTTAGCTGTCAGCTGTCAGTAAGTTAAAAGAAGTGTTAAGTTAATTTTTTCCGTGCTTCTCCTCCTGTAGTTCTCCTGCTTTTCTCCTTGTTATTTTTTGTTTTTTACAGGGAGAAAACAATGAGAAAGAAAGATAACTAATACGTTTTGCTATCTTAAAGCTAATTCAAAATCACCACGAGTGCTGTCATGAGTTCAAAGACGCAATAAGATTTAGCTAAATAAAGCTATTGAAAATTAAAGGATTAACTATGTATGTAGTATGTCCTCGTTAATTTTCAATGCGATTTCCCTATTATTGCTGTGATTATTTAAAGCGTCTTCTTAAGGCGATTAAGCCGGTAAAAAGTACACTAAACCACGCAATAGAGCCTCCGCCGCTACTTGAATTTGTTGGTGCAGGCGCTGTAACAGTTAATGAGGTGTTTTTAATTGCGGCTAAGTTACCAGCAGTATTGACGGTTGGATCAGAAATTATCACTCTTTCGATGGTAACGAAATTTTCGACACCCGGAACAAAGTTATTTGCGCAGTTATCAGCACTATAGTCTGGCATTGGGGTTGAGTTACATCTAGATATACCAGCAATAACATCAATTTTTTCCATACCGGCAATGACTTCACCGAAAACAGTAAAACCACCATTTTGAGTATCTAATGCTGCAGAGCCGGCACTATTATTAGATAAATTTACAAACCATTGACTAGTCGCACTATCTTTGTCGCCCGGCACTTTGGCCATGGCAATAGTGCCACGTACATTTGAATAAAGTGGCTCATTCTTAATCGCACCATCTGTAGCAATCGGACTCAATGGCAGGGTGCCAGTAAACGCAAAACCGCCAGTTTGCATAACAAACCCAGGCTTAACACGATGCACAACTGTGTTGTCGTAGTCACCATCATTGACATACTTTAGGAAGTTAGCCACTGTTTCTGGCGTTGTTTCATCGTGCAGGTTAACTTTAAAACTACTTTTAGAGCTACCTTGTGAAGTGGTAAATTCCACTATGGTTGCAGAGGTTGAAGCACTAGCAATCATCAGCGATGCGATTGCTATTTTTGATAGGTTTGAAAAAGACATAGATTAACTACTTACTGCTTAACATGTTACAAAGTGTAGCGATAATAATAGGCTTTAAAGAAAACAACAAGATAAAGCAGCGTTTCGCTTATGTTGACAGACACTGCTTAGTGAATTTAAGTTGTTATATAGTCAGGATGAAAATAGGCTGAGTAGTATTTTTCTTATTCCTCAGCATTTATGATTAGTCTCGTCATTGCCGGTACTAAGTTAGCGGTACTAATCTAGCGGTATTAAGCTAACGAAATTAAGCTAACGAAATTAAGCTAACGAAATTAAGCTGATGGTACTAAATGACCTTAAAAAAGCGTTCATTGCGCGGCATTAAATAATTTTTGTAATTTAATGAAAAAACCACCATAGTTGAACGGCCAATAATTTCATTACGTGGCACTAAACCTATCACACGAGAGTCTGCGCTGTTATCA
The DNA here is from genome assembly GCF_014077005.1 of Colwellia sp. MB3u-45. GTDB lineage: Bacteria > Pseudomonadota > Gammaproteobacteria > Enterobacterales > Alteromonadaceae > Cognaticolwellia. Next base: position 123,020 of record NZ_JACGVC010000045.1, read on the forward strand.
CGGTTGTCGCCCATAACAAGGTAATAGTCTTTAGGAATAGTTATCGTTTGAAAACTTTCTAACGGATAATTTTTAGAATGCCCAGGCTTAAGCTGAGTGCGTATTAGATGACTATTACCCGCGATATATTCTTCACTTAAGGTAAAATCACGGTTGTTAGCTATCAGTGTGTATTGAGCTGATTTTTGATTAATAACCAATTGATTGTTATGCAGCGCTACTGTGTCGCCTGGAATGCCAATAATACGTTTTACAAGACGTTTGTCAGCGACATCGGACTCAAAAATGACAATGTCATTACGTAATGGCTCGGCTAACGTTATTAGCGAGTATTGGCTAAAGGGTAGTCTTAAGTCATAGGCCATTTTGTTAATTAAAATGCGATCACCTTCGACAATGGTCGGTTTCATTGAACCTGTTGGCACATCATTCCAGTCAGCAACCGCACTGCGAAAAACTAGCATTAAACTGACAAACAATAATAAAGATTTATTTTCTTTCCAGAGGTGAGAAATACTTTTTTTCATGATCTTTCCTTAGAATTAATAGCTGGTTATTATGTGGCTATTTAGCTTATTCCTAGGCCTCAAAATCAGGCATAAAAATAACGATTTATCTTTCGACTAAATCGTTATTTTAAAGTTCCTGAGTAAAGCTAGGTATAAGCTTTATAAAATGTAATTCTTTATGTCTATTTACTTTAGCTTGGGTTTTATCAGCTAATCGTCACTATAACCCCAAGGTGCATCAGGTGGAGTTATCGGTGTGCTTAGGTCAAAATCAACACGAAACTCACGACCCTGACGAATTAACCGGTAGCTGAACTTTTCAGGGTAGATAAACATTTGCCAAGTATTACCGACTGACTGTGGGATACCTGTTTTGACAAATAACTGCTTTGAATATTCATCAGCGGGAAACGACTGCACTTGTGACCAACCAGCGTCTACTGTTTGGCCACCATACATAGTGCTTTCGTCATAACTACCATCTTGGTGACGGTGATCATGTTTTAATGATAAACCCGAACCTGTTTTAGTGATAATCCAAGTCCGTGAGGCATCTTCACCCACGTGGAAAGGAATTTCTAGCTTTTCGTCTGAGCAATTTCTGACATGCATAATAAGATCTTTGTTGGCAAAGCCATCACCGCTAGCATTATCTATTGTTACCTGACCTTGAAAAGCTTTGCCACAATGAGCTTTAATACTGTTAAAAAAGTTATCATGTGTTTCGATAGAAACCAAGGGGGCTTCAAGCGCTGCGGCTGAATGGGCAAAGTAAAAAAGACTGCTAGAAAGTATTAGTTTTACAATATTTATTTTTGCTTTCATTAAATACACCTAAATTGACTGAGTTTTAAATATTAACATGTGATGCTATCAGATAAATGGCTAATAGGTAGCTGTAAAAGTGCTGTAATACAAAAACTAAGGCACTCATATGGTAAAAAAATGGTAAAAAATTTTCTTGTAGTCTTATCGCTTGCAGCGCAAAATTGTCTTAATAAGCGTGTGAAATGTTGAGTGCTGTATAAATGAAGTTAAAAACTGAAAATGTTGTTATTGGACTAACAGACCCTAAAAGTCCGTCAAATGTTGGTGCTGTGATGCGTGCCGCAGGTTGTTATCAAGCTAATGAAGTGCGTTATACCGGTGTAAGATATGCAAAGGCTGCAAAGTTTCATACAGATACAAAAGATGCATCACGCAAAATCCCTTTAAATGCGGTTGAATCTTTAATTGATAATTTAACGCCAGGACAACGTATCGTTTGTGTTGATTTAGTTGAAGGCGCGATAGCATTACCTGAATTTGAGCATCCAGACAATGCGCTTTATATTTTCGGCCCAGAAGATGGCACGATAGCGCAAGAAGTTATTAATAGCGCCTATGCAGTAGTATATGTACCAACAATCGGGTGCATGAACTTAGCCGCCAGTGTTAATGTTTTGCTTTACGACCGATTAGCAAAATCAAAACACATGATTACGGGTGATGAGTTAATTAAAAGCAGCCGAGACACCAATAACACAGTAAAAGTGCCAGTTAATTGATGCTGCAGACAGAAAAAAGTTTAGTTTCTATATCACCGCATGTTGTTTAATCATCGAATAAAAGTGTTTTTTATGAGTTTTTATAAATTAAATGATTTTTTATCTAAAAGAGGTTGACTCTTGTCGGGAAACAGTTAGAATACGCCCAGCTAGAAAGTAAGACCTATATTTATGTACAAAGTTTCGAAGTTATATTAGTAAGTAGCTCGTCCTGTTTAATAATTAATAGCAACACTTCCTGCAACACCGCCTTATTTTAAGGCATCAATTACGAATAAATAGGATAATACAATGTCTAATACAACTACTGGTACAGTAAAATGGTTTAACGAGTCTAAAGGCTTTGGTTTCATCGAGCAAGAGTCTGGTCCAGACGTTTTCGCACATTTTTCTGCAATCTCTGGCGACGGTTTTAAAACTCTTGCTGAAGGCCAAAAAGTACAGTTTACTGTTACTCAAGGTCAGAAAGGTCCTCAAGCTGAGAACATCGTAGCACTTTAATTAATACTCTTTAGCTGGCTACGCTAGCTGAAATATTAATAGTGTTGAAAAAGGGGAGACATATGTCTGCCCTTTTTTGTGCCTGTAAGTAAATTTATGTCAGTAATAAAGCAATATCAACAACTTGTTGAGCATGAAGCACTTAACCTCGATGTTGAACAATACAAAGCCGCCCTTGCTTTGGATAAACTTTCGCAAAAATTAATATCTGCCCAAGCTCAAACACCACTACTTGCCGTCATAAAAAACTTATTTACCAAGAATGAACCCATTCAGGGGATCTATTTTCATGGCCGAGTTGGTCGTGGAAAAACTATGTTGATGGACTTATTTTATCAACAACTTAATCTAACACGCAAAAGGCGTATTCACTTTCATCATTTTATGGAAAGTGTGCACCAGCTGTTGAATGATTTTAGTGGTAAAGACAATCCGCTAGCATTGATTGCAAAAACTTGGTCTGAAGAAGTTGATGTGCTTTGTTTTGACGAGTTCTTTGTTAATGATATTGCGGATGCCATGCTATTGGCGGGCTTACTAGAAGCTATGCTATCGCAGGGTATTATCCTAGTGGCAACGTCAAATTGCCCACCCGATCAGTTATACAAAAATGGCCTACAACGCGCTAGATTTCTACCAACTATTGATATTATTCACCAGTATTGCCAGGTTATCTCTATTGATGGACCAAAAGATCATCGAATGTTAGACACTAATATAGCCACACTTAACTATCGAGACTTTTATATTGGCACTGAAACTGAGAGTAACTTCTTAACTCACCACTTTGCAGCGCTCGCTAAAAGCAATATTCGCTATAATGACAGTATTATTATTCATAGCAGGGCAGTTAATTTTTTAGCTTGTACTGCAGATATCATTTGGTTTGATTTTATGGCACTTTGCTCAACCCCAAGAAGCCAAAGAGATTATATTAAGTTAGCCGATAACTATGACACCGTGCTGATCAGTAATGTGCCACAATTTAATGGCGCATTAATTCCTGCCGTTTTTTCCGGTGTTGAAGACGGTTACCAACGAAGTGGTGTGCTGATGGGGCAACTCAGAGGTCTAGATGACGAAGCGCGACGTTTTATCGCACTAGTCGATGAATTCTACGACAGAGGTGTGCGCTTAATTATTGCCGCTGAGGTCGATATTGCTGAACTTTATCAGGGCACTCAACTTAACTTTGAATTTGCCCGCTGTAGATCAAGACTGTTTGAAATGCAGCGTCTAAGTTACGCCTAGAGTGTTTTTTCTGGTGAGTTTAAAGCTTGTTAAATTAACCAAAAAATTATTTTTTTCACTAAATTATAGTTTATTATCTTTTTATTAAAATAAAGAGTCTCTTCTTATTATTTGATATTAAACAAGTTTTAATGTTGGCATCAGTCTTGTAATCAATAGCGTTAACAAGTGGTTTTCTGACACGACTATCGCTCTAGAAACTTAATTTTTAAAGGAAGATTAATATGAAAACATTGATTGCTACCGCTCTCATTATGGCAAGCTCAGCAAGTTATGGACACGATAATTCTTTTTCTAGTGAATCATGTAATCTTGACTTAAATGGTGGCATTAATATCAATGCTCAAGAAATTACTTTTTCTAAAGATAAATCGCCACTGTATAGCATCACTGAAAATGACACTTTACTGATAAACGGCGAAAAAATTGCTTTAACAGCTCACCAAGAGTCTTTATTACGCGATTACTCAACTCATATACGCAATCTTGTACCAGAAGTGAGAAGCATCGCCTTAGATGCTATTGATTTAGCCATTGATGGCGTTAATCTAGCCTTTAACGAATTGTTAGGTGAAGGAAACCAGGCTAGCGCTGAGTTAACTAGCCAATTAACCACCATTCGTGGTGAAGTTGATGCTGAATTTACTCAACATGAAAATTTCTATATCGACGAAGAAGGCTTCTCCGGAAAAGATTTTTTTGGTGAAAATTTTGAGCAAAGAATTGAATCAGCCGTAGAAAGTACGATTAAAAGCGCTTTAGGCAGTTTAATGATTGCGGTTGGCCAAGAAATGCTGTTTTCAGGTGGCGATATGAAGGCTTTTGAAAGCAAAATGGAGAATTTTGGCGAGCTAATAGAGCATGAAATGAAAACGCGTAGTGCAGGGCTAGAAAAGCGCGGTGAAGCTTTATGCCGATCCATTATAGTGATAGATAAAATGGAAGAGCAATTGAAAGAAAGTATCGACGAAATTGCCGACTTTGATTTGATCACCGCTAGCGCAAAACACAGCGTAGCGAATGCTAAACTCATGTAGCCTGTAAAATTAGTCAACTTGTGGACATAAAGCGCTGCTCAATTTGAGCTGCGCTTTTTTATTGCCAATATCCTACATGCACGTTAAAGTAGCGGCCTAAATAGTCCTGATATATTCTTTATGCACGCTGTACAGCAACTTCATCAATATCGTAAAAGCCTAAGTACCACCACTTATAAATCACGAGGTCAGCGAGTTATTCGTTGTGAGTTATGTCGATTAGCCAAACCATTTTGTATTTGTGACTTGTCGCCTAAGGTAAGTTCTCAGGCTGGATTTTTGTTGTTGATGTATGACACTGAGGTTTTAAAACCGAGTAATACCGGTAAGTTAATTGCTGATTTGATCCCCGACAGTTTTGCATTTCTTTGGTCAAGAACACAAGTAAACCCAGATATTATTACCTTGTTAAATGATCCTATGTGGCAACCTATGATCGTTTTTCCTAAAGCATATGTCGGCGAAGATCGTGAAATTTTTGATAATAAAATCACGGTTACATCGGGTAAAAGGCCCTTATTTATTATGCTAGATGGCTGTTGGCGAGAAGCTAAAAAAATGTTTCGCCGCAGTCCTTATTTACAACATCTACCGGTAGTGTCATTTACACCAAAAACACCTGAAAACTCAACAGAGTTAAGTTCTCGTTATCAAATTCGCTTAGCGGCCAATAATACTGAATTAGCAACCGCTGAAGTTGCCGCCCAGGTTTTGTCTTTAGTCGGGGAGCAAACCAATGCAGATTTACTTGATCTCTGGTTTGATGTTTTTAGTTATCAATACCAGCGCGGTGTTTGCCAAGTCAATAAAGCGAATCCTAATGCGGTCTCAGATTACACCGAGTTCGCTCAGCTTAATGGCATCACTTTGGCAAAAGATGTATAACTACTTTTAAAAGCTTAACTTTAAATGCATGAAAACACTGCAGCTAAAGCAAAACTATTTTATAATAATGCACATTATAGTAACGAGGTTAATTTATGAAGATATGTGGTGTTGAGTTAAAAGGTAACGATGCAATTATTTGTATCATGTCGCGGGAAAATGGGTTGTACGACATACCAAATACGCGCGTACAAAAAATTAGTCTTGTTGACGCAGGCGATGCTGCGCAAGTACAAGAGTTTCAGTTTGCTTTTGCCAAACTGATGGAAGACTACAAAGTTGAAAAAGTGGTGATTAAAGGCCGTGGTTTAAAAGGCAAGTTTGCTGGCGGACCGGTTGGTTTTAAATTAGAAGCAGCGATTCAACTTATTAAAGATTTACCGGTTGAAATACTGCCAAGTAGTTTTATCAAAAAGGCACTAACACGTAGCCAAGTGGATATTGATTTTCGTGATACGGGTTTAAAACAGTATCAAGAAGGTGCTTTTGAAACTGTTTTTGGCTTTTTCGAAGGCAGCTTGTATTTGCAATAATACCAAGTGTAATCATGCTTAGTTAGTTGATAAGTTAAGTAAATAAAAAGGGTCGCTAAATAGCGACCCTTTTTTGTTTACTCAGTAAAATCCTTTACTCAGAGAAGTTACTTACTGATTAAACCACTATGTTCATGTAAAAGTTCTACGGTTGGTTCTTTACTGCTTAAACCGCGACGTTCAAGTAAAGGTTCTACTGTTGGGTCTTTACCTCTAAAACGACGGTACATGACTGTTGGATCGTCTGTTCCACCACTTTCTAGTACGTGCTTGCGATATAATTCAGCCGTTTCTTGATCGAATATGCCATTTTCTTTAAAGGCTAACCAAGTGTCAGCATCATAGATATTTGACCAGATATAACCGTAATAACCGGCTGAATAACCACCGGCGAAGATATGTGAATAATAACCTGTTTTATATCTTGGCGCGATTTGTTCAATTAAACCCATTTCTTTTAAAACGTTTTTTTCAAAACTATTAGCATCTTGTATCTCAGCTGTTTCTAATGAATGCCAGCTCATATCTAATAATGCGGCGGCTAAATATTCAGTGGTACCAAAACCCTGATTAAACTTGCCTGAAGCTTGAATTTTTTCAACAAGGGCTTGAGGGATCACTTCACCTGTTTGGTAGTGTTTAGCAAAATTTGCTAATACTTCCGGCTCTGTCATCCAGTTTTCCATAACCTGTGAAGGGTATTCAACATAATCTCTTGGTAGTGCAGTACCGGTTTGAGAGCGGTAATAACCATCAGATAATAAACCTTGAATCGCATGACCAAATTCATGGAATAAAGTTGATGCTTGATCAAAGGTTAATAGTGTTGGTTTATCACCAATGGGGCGAGGGTAATTTAATACATTGTAAATAATGGGTGTGACTTCTTCGCCATTCATACGATATTGCTTACGGAAACTGCTCATCCAAGCACCGCCACGTTTGCTTTCTCGTACGTAGTGATCTGTCATGTAGACGCCGACATAGCTGCCGTCACGATCATGCACTTCAAAGGTACGCACTTCTGGGTGGTATTTAGGTAAATCATCACGCTCTTTAAAGGTAACACCCCAAAGTTTTTCTGCCGTAAAGAAAACCCCTTGTAGCGTTGCTTCTAATGAGAAGTAAGGTTTGGTTTCTGCGGCGTCAATATCAAAGCGTTGTTTACGGATTTTTTCAGCGTAGTACCACCAATCCCATGCCGCCACTGTAAAGTTATCACCTTGTGCGTCAATCATTTTTTGGATATCAGCGGTTTCTTCTTTCGCACGTTCTAATGCGGCAGGCCAAACTTTATTTAATAATTCAAAAACATTTTCAGGGGTTTTTGCCGTGGCATTTTCAAGGACAAAATGGGCATGAGTTTTATAACCTAATAACTGCGCCTTTTGATAACGCAAGCTAGCAATTTCACTAGCAATGGCTTGGTTGTTATTGGCGTTGTCGTTATTACCACGCAGGGTATATCCTTTATAGATAGTTTCACGTAGTTCACGGTTGTTTGAATAGGTTAAAAATGGATTTTTACTTGGGCGATGGGTGGTAAATACCCACTTGCCTTCGTGGCCACGCGCTGTTGCGGTTTCGCTAGCGGCAGCAATAATATCAGCAGGTAAACCATCAAGATCGGCTTTATTATCAATGACCATTTCAAAATTGTTAGTTTCTGCTAGTAGATTCTCACCAAAATTTAGGCTTAAAGCACTTAATTTTTCATTTAAGTCACGTAAGGTTAACTTGTCAACATCGTTAAGGTTTGCACCACCTCGAACAAAGCTCTTATAGGTTGTTTCTAGTAGACGCTTTTGATCTGTACGTAAATCAAATATTATTTGATTATCATAAACTTCTTTTACCCGTACAAATAAAGCATGGTTCAGCGCTATATCATCAGCTAAGGCTGATAGTTTAGGTGACATTTCTTTGGCAATGGCGCGCATTTCTTCATCTGACATTGAGCCGATTAAACCGTAGAAGGTATTACTTACTTTAGTTAAAAAATTGCCTGACTTTTCCATCGCAACAATAGTATTTTCAAATGTTGGCAGCGATTTATCTTTTGTAATAGCCTCTATTTCAAGCTTTTTCTTTGCAATGCCATGATTAAATGCGGGTAAGTAATCACTCTTTTTAATTTTATCAAAGGGTGGAATACCATGCGGTGTCGCGTACTCAGAAAAAAATGGATTGTTTGCTGTATTTTCTGCTTGCTCTATTTTCACAACGTCAGGGGGCGTTGTGTTTGGCTGACAACCGGCTAATGCGATTGCAATGGCCAATGGTGCGAGATAACGAGTTTTCATTAAATGACCTTTTAAGTTTATATCCAGAGGGCTAATAAGGTTTATTCAGAGCGATAGCATGGTATGAGTTATTTTATATCACAATGAAGCTAGTATCGATTCTATGTTGCACTCGCCATAGGTACAAGGCCATCAGAGAAAAATTCGATGAGTGGTGCGTTATTGGCGGTCAAATATACTTTTAGGGCTTAATTTAAAAAGGCTAAATGCTCTACTAAATAATTAGCCGCAGATAAAGTGATTTCAGAGCGTTTTCATTTTGAAGTCATCAAGGTCGTCTGATATAAATAAAGCCGATTTGGCGTTAGCTAAAGGTAGATGCTATAAGATTAAACTAGTAAGTCATTGCTATTTTTAACAATTTTTATTTTGACTCACAAGCCAAAGCAAAAACGAAAGTGTCAAAGAAAGTGTATGATTAAATTGCGTTAATGGCTTATTTAACTATCGCTTGAACCGCAAGCTCAAGCCGTGGGTCTGAGGTATCAGCGCTGGTATATTTAAATATCACTTGCTTGTGCTTGTTAATGAAAAAAGTTGTTGGTGTGCCGTTTACGCCATAAAGACTTGCGACTTCATCGCCATGAACGGCAGTAGGAAAGCTATAGCCTCGAGCGGCTAACTCATCTTGTGGTAGTACGCCGTCATCTTCATTAAAGCTAATAGCAACAAGCTTAACACCTTGCTGTTGATATTTTTTTTCAAGCTCGACTAGTTTTGGCTGTAGTACTTTGCAATAGGGACACCAGGTAGCCCAAAAATGTAAAATAGTCGCTTGTCCGTCAAATTGCGCGGAAGAAATAGTGTCACCAGATTGTGTTTTAAGTTGCCAAGCCGGTGCTTGTGGCGCAACAGTGGTTTCTTCAGCATCGGCATTTAGGGTAAAAAATATCAATGCGAGCAAAGTGGCCGTGAATAATTTTTTGCTTAAAGTTAGTAAATAAATCAAACCAGATACTCGTTAAGTGATTAGTTATTTAATACCATTTTGATTAAATTTGTGATCTAATTGGTTTCATTTTTCATACATTGATAACAGTCGTTATGATCACACTTGAATCCATTGATTTTAAATCTCTTATAGCAAAAGAAACTAATGGGCGAATGCGGGTTCGTTTGATGGCGCTTTCTCATATCAAAAGTGGCGCTAATAACACACAG